>PBLO01000042.1 GCA_002721785.1 Halieaceae bacterium | reverse complement strand
TAAGGTTCGCAGTCCCGGCCTGGGGAGCTACGTGATGCGCTGGCGTCGATGACGCCGGTACACGGCGCGAGCAAGCTTGCCTGCTTGGTGGAGTCCCGCAAAGAGCGTGCCCTGCCGGGCGGGGTACGCTCTCCCTTGCGGCATCCCTGAGCACGAGTCGTTTTTTTTGGGGGTGCGCACGCCGGCTGGGGGGGGCAGAGCGCTCCGCCCGAGCTCCTGGTTGCCATGGACTTTATGAACGAAGAGTTCGTGCGGCACACGCTGCAATCGTACTTCCACCACCATGGCCAGGTGCGCACGCAGATGGAGCCGTACGAGCAGTTCATGAACCACATGCTGCCGCACATTATCCAGGAGAATTCGGTGCTGACCATCGTGTCGCCCACGCAGCGCCAGAAGCACGTCATCTCCTTTGGGCACGTGACCGTCTTCAAGCCCAACATCAAGGAGGCGGACGGCCAGGTGCGCCCCATCTTTCCGTCGGAGGCGCGCAGCCGCGGGCTGACGTACATGGCGCCCGTGGTGGTGGACGTCAAGCACGAGATCTGGAAGGAGGGCAAGAAGCGCCGGCAGGGCGAGCCCGTGTACGACACGCACGACGAGCGCATGTACTGCGAGGTGCCGCTCATGCACATTCCGGTCATGGTGCGCTCCAAGTTCTGCAACTTGTACGCCGACCCCGACAACGTGCACGAGTGCCCCATGGACCAGGGCGGCTACTTCATCATCAACGGCAGCGAGAAAACCGTGCAGGCGCAGGAGAAGCTGCGCACCAACTACCCGTTCGTGTTCAAGGCCAAGGGCCTGTCGCGGCACCAGTACGTGTGCGAGGTGCGCTCGCTGCACGAGAAGAAGATGCGCAGCACCTCCACCATCAACGTCTTCATTACCGGCGCCAAGGGCGTCAGCCTGGCGGACATTCAGGTGCTGGCGCCCTTTGTGCAGCTCGAGATCCCGCTCGTGGCCATCTTCATCATGCTCGGCTTTCGCAGCCCCGACGCTATTATGAAGTGCGTCTTCCCCAACGACGTGGACCCCACGCTGGCCGATACGCTGCGCCCCATGCTGGACAACCCCATCTGCCAGATGAGCGCGGACGAGATCGTGCAGTGGATCGGGCGCGAGGGCACCAAGGAGCCCACCACGGACAAGCGCGCGCGGTACGTGGACCACATCTTTCGCAACGAGTTCTTGCCGCACCTGGGCATGGACATGTCCGAAGAGACGCTGCTCAAGAAGGCGCTCTTCCTGGGCTTCATCGTGCGCCGCCTGCTCCGCGTCTACCACGAGATGGAGCCGCCCAACGACCGGGACCACTACGCCAACAAGCGCCTGGATACGGTGGGCTCGCTCATTGCCGTGCTCTTCCGGCAGCTCTTCCGCAACTTTCTGCGCACCTTCAAGCTCTGCATCTTCAAGTCCATCGAGATGGGCAAGTACACGAACGTGGTGGACGCCATCAACTCGAAGCGCATGACGTCGGCGCTGCGCTACCACTTCGCCACGGGCAACTGGTCGATCTCCAAGTCGCACAATGCCAATGGCGTCGTGCAGATCCTGAACCGCATGTCGCACGTGGCGGCGCGCTCGCAGATCATGCGCCTGAACACGCCCATCAACCGCGACGGCAAGTGCGCGGCGCCGCGGCAGCTGCACTGGACGCACTGGGGGCTGAACTGCCCGTCAGAGACGCCCGAGGGGCAGTCGTGCGGCCTGGTGAAGAACCTGGCGTTGCTGGCGCACATTCGCGTGGGGTGCAGCGCCTACCCGATCACGCGCATCCTGCTGCTGCTGAGCGAGATGACGCCCTTCTCGCTGGCCGCGCCCGGCTACGGGCGCGTGCCGGTGCTGATCAACGGCGACATCATCGGGCACTGCGCCGACGGCGCAGCGCTCGCCGCCAAGCTGCGGCGCATGCGCCAGCACCAGGACCTGCCCGTGGACACGTCCATCGTGGAGCGCTTCGGCTCCATCTTCGTCTACACGGACGGCGGCTGCAGCATCCGCCCCGTCTTCGTCCGGGCGCGCCTGCACCTCGTGCCCGGCATCCTGGCAGGCATGCCCTGGCGCCGCGCCAACCTGTGGCCGCGCCTCGTGGCCGAGGGCGTGGTCGAGTTCCTGGACAAGGAGGAGGAGGAGGAGCGCTGCGTGGCTACGCACGTGCGCGACCTGCAGAAGAGCGACGAGTACACGCACCTCGAGATCCACCCGTCGGCCATCTTGGGGCTGTGCACCTCGCTCATCCCCTTCCCCGAGCGCAACCAGGCGCCGCGCAACATGTACCAGGCGTCCATGGGCAAGCAGGCGATCGGCATCCCCATGACGAACTACCGCGAGCGCACCGACCTGTACAACCACATCCTGTACTACGCGCAGCGTCCGATGGTGCAGACGTGGACGGAGAACATCATGAACACGACCGAGCTGCCCACGGGCCAGGAGGTGGTGGTGGCCATCTGCTGCTACAGCGGCTACAACCAAGAGGACTCCGTGCTCGTGAACCGCGCCGCCATTGAGCGCGGCCTCTTTCGCTCCATGCTGTACCGCACGTACAAGGACGACGAGAAGGGCAAGGGCACGGACTCGGAGACGTTCTCCACGATCGATACCGAGACGTGCCTCAAGGTGCGCAAGGCCAACTACAGCAAGATCGATGCGAGCGACGGCATTGTGCGCGTCGGCGAGTATGTCTACCCCAACGACGCGCTCGTGGGCAAGGTCATGACCACGTCCGAGCTGGGGCAGGACGGCAAGCAGCATGCGGAGGGCCGCGACCGCAGCCTGCTGCTCAAGAACAACGAGCACGGCATGGTGGACCGCGTGCTGCTGTCGCCAACGATGGAGGGCATGCGCTCCGTGCGCATCCGCACGCGCACCGTGCGGACGCCCAAGGTGGGCGACAAGTTCTCGTCGCGCCACGGGCAGAAGGGCACCATCGGGCGCATCCTCGACCCCACCGACATGCCCTTCAACGAGGACGGCATCGTGCCCGACATTATCGTCAACCCCAACGCCATCCCCTCGCGCATGACCATTGGGCAGCTGACGGAGTGCATCCTGGGCAAGGTGTGCGTGTTCAAGGGCATGTACGGCGACGGGACGGCGTTCCGCAACACCTCGGTGGAGCACATGTTCGACTTGCTGCACGCGCTGGGCCACGAGCGCCACGGCAACGAGCGCCTCATCAACGGCATGACGGGGCGCATGATGCACGCCACCGTGTTCATGGGGCCGACGTACTACCAGAAGCTGCGCCACATGGTGGCGGACAAGATCCACTCGCGCGCGCGCGGCCCGGTCCAGATCTTGACGCGGCAGCCCATGGAGGGGCGAGCGCGCGGCGGCGGCCTGCGCTTTGGGGAGATGGAGCGCGATGCCATCATTGCGCACGGCACCTCGCACGTGCTGCGCGACCGGCTCTTCGAGCAGTCCGACAAGTTTGAGTGCATGGTGTGCCGCAAGTGCGGCATCTTTGCGCGCTCCGTGGGGGACGAGGGCGGCTACTGCAAGAGCTGCAACACGCGCGACGTCGCCAAGGTGGGCATTCCCTATGCGTTCAAGCTCATGTGCCAGGAGCTCATGGCCATGAACGTGGCGCCGCGGCTGATGGTGCGACGGCAATAAAATCAAAAGACAGCACACTTGAGCTTCATGCAAACGTGCATGCGGGCGTGCTCTGCCGCTGCACGTTCGTGGGACCAGCGCGCGTCAGCGCTGCTGACCCGCCCCATTTGCCAGGATGCCGCGAAGCGTGCGCCGCAGCAGCGCGGACGAGTGGCAGTTGCGCAGGAACCACGCCCGCCCCTGGCGACTCAGAACCTCCCACTGCTCCGGGTCCACGGCATCCAGCGCTCCCCTGAGATCTTGGGGCTTGTCCACCCGGAGGAAGTGCACGCCCTCTTCCAGGGGCTCCATGTACGAGGACACGGTGACACCCGGCGTCACCAGCGGCACGGTGCCCAGCGCCAGGAGCTCAACTTCGCGGTGACACTTGGAGCCGTACCCGCGCAGCGCAAGGCCGTACTTGGCGCTGGCCAGCTTGGCGTAGTACTCGTCCGGGCTGAACTTGTGGGTCGTGCCCGCGGTGCAGTGGTACTCCTCGATCGCCGACTGCCATCCGTGCCCGCCATTACGGTATTGCTCTTGGACGGTGTTCTCGATGTTGCCCACGAACACGGATTCCACCGGCCGGGCGTGAAAGGCGCGCGGCGGCGAGCGCTCCAGGAACGCCTCTAGCAGGCGCGGCCGGCGCGCCCAGAACGTCCACGGTTGCACCTGGTGGCACCCGCGACGCACCAGCTCGCGCCCCTCCACCGCCACATCTCCGTTGCCCAGCAGGACCAGCGGGGCGGCGCGCACGGCATCGTCGTGCCACTCCAGCGTAGGGCGGTCGTAGAGCAGCACCGCACGTCCGCCCAGCCAGCAGTGGTTGCTCTCGCTCTCGTGACGGCGCGCACGGGCATGCGTTGCGATCAGGTCCGGCAGCTCGCGGAAGCTGTCGTTGGCGTGGCGGTAGAGCCCGGAGCGCGGCTGTCGAGGGATGGCCAGCCGCCACGCGTCATGCGTCACGTAGTCGGCAATAAGGAGCTCCCGAGCGCAATGCGTGGCGCACAGGCAGTCCAGGATCCGGTTGTTGAATTCGGTAAATCGCGGATCCCGAAAGTGCGTGTGCACAAAGACCAGGGGCGTGGTATCGTAGCAGACGCGGTGGTCGTGCACGCGGATGCTGGCGCGCACGCGGTCCGGCTCGTCTGCCAGGAGAAGCCGCCACGGCATGACGTTCACCTCGCGCCCCCATTCGGCCGTGGCGAACGTGCGGGCGAGGTCTTCCAGAGAGGCCTGGTCATCCCAGCGGCTCGTCTTGGAGAATACCTTCCACTGGTCAGGGACGGCCCGGGAGCGCGTCCAGAGGCACCCTGCGTTGTAGAATCCCACCTCGTCCGTATTTTGTTTGCGGATGAAATGCGGGGACAGCACGAGCTCGGCATCGCCGGGCGGCAGGGTCACGGGTTGCAAGAACACAATGTCGGCATCCAGGAACATGGTGTCCGATTCGGTCTCCAGCGCGTGCGACATGACGTCAGCCTTGTGGTCCAGGAAGGTGCCAAATGATTTCTCGCGATCCATGATGGCCCGGGTCTTGTCTGTGTAGCTGTCGAGCTTGACCTGCACGCGCAAATCGAGCAGGATGGGCGCGTCCTCGTTCTCGATGCGGCGCTGCGTGCTGGTGTCCGTGAAGCCATACACGCGCGCGCCGGGGTGGTGGAGGGACAGGGACAAGAGCATCCCCATCAGCTCATGCGCAGTGCTCTGGGTGCAGATGAAGCAGAAACTGCTGGGTGTGGTCATGGATGGATATATTATGTCCTACGAGCACGAAATAGTATGGCCGGTATTCGGGTGGATCGATCGTTCCCCCCGCGTTCCTTGCTGCTCGCAGACCCGGAAAGCAACGCAGGCGGCGAGTCAGACGCGCGTGCAGCGGCCCGTACCACCTTGCGAGCTCAGCGTGATTTCTCCGCAATGTACCACATCGTCTTTGACGTACAAGTCGATCCGCAAAAAGTCCATCGGAACATCCGCTGCCACGATCTCTGCGGTGCGGATGATGGCGTCGCGCAGGTGCACCGGTGGGGGCGTGAAGCATGCGGTGGGCTTCCGACCGTGCATCTGGAAGGGCATAGGCCGAAAGTGTGCATCGCACACCGTGCGCGTGTTTTGTCCGAATCGATCAGTGGCCACCCAAACAAAGCGTGCCGTGCCCTGGTGCACCCACACCTCCATATCGTCCGGGATGGGATCCATGAACTCTTCCTCGTAGACTTGGGGCGTCGTGTACTCGTACTGCGGCTCATGTTCTTTGTTGCAGTACGGAAGAGACCAGCTCCGCAGCAAGCCCGGCACGTCGGCCAGGTGGTCCGCCAGTCGCTTGTGGTGGTGGGCCCAGCCGCTGGAGAGCATGATGCCGTCGCGGACGATGAGGTTCCGGCCGCAGCCCTTGTTGGACTTCAGGATGAAGGGCTGCTGCAGTGCGAGCAGGTCGATGTCGTCGTAGGGGCTCTGGAAGATCTGCTTGGTCAGCGGCGTGCGCACGCCACGGGCGGCACAGAATGCCTTCATGCGCAGCTTGTCCACAAACTGATCCCACACGGGAGAGCGAAGCTTCGTCATTTCCCGCTGCACGTGCACGTGGTGGTGCAGGATCAGGAGCTCGCGCTCTTGCGCCTCGGCTGCCACGCGCGCCTCGATGGCGCGGGCCAGTGGCGCGCGGTGCTGCGCCACGAGCTGGTCGCACAGGGCGCGGTGCTCCACGTTGGGGGTGTACCGCTCTGTCCCGCCGGCGTTGGGAATCTGCACGTCCTTGTGCCACGCGCGGTACGTGGAAGGGTACACTTCATTCAGGAAGTCGTCGCAGTACCAATTCCGCATTGCTGGCGGAAAGACCCAGCCCAGCAGCTGCACGTGCGTCTTGTGCACGAGAAACTGTGTCGCGATGCGGTCGTTTCCCGAAAATCCCGACGCCCATCCTACGTGGTGCTGCGCGCGCAGGCTGCCCCGCAAGGTCTGCAGCCACGTCGTGCTCTCTTCTTGCGGGTACACGATGTCGTCGCCAGCCACCATGAGGTACGCCTTGCCGTCTTGCAGGGCTTGCTCCGCCAGGGCGTTCCAGATGCGCACCACGTTCCCCTTGTCGGGTGAGAAGGCAGTCCACCGAAAGGCCAGGTGGGGGTGCAGCTCTGCGAGTGCGGCGCGGGCCTCCGGTGACGCAAAGATGCGATCATCATCGTCGTAGCCCACATAGACCGTCGCGCCGCCACTGCCCAGGGCGCGCAGAGACGTGCATGCGTGGGTATGGAGGTAGGTGTGGGTCACGTCCGTCCACGACCTGGCGTGGCTGGTGCTGGGGATGAGAAATGCCGTATCCGACCACATGCACGGAACACCGCAGAAGTATACCTTGGGCCATGCATTTTTTTGGTTGCCATCGAAAGCCTGCAGCACGCATGTCATGAGGGCGTCCCGGCGGCTGTCGAGCGTTCCTGCCAGTAGGTGCTCAGTCGGTCGTCGGTCATGGCCACCCGAAAGCCGGCCGCGAACACTTGCCGGACGAACAAGGAATCCTCTCTCCCGGCGGCACTCGGATCCTGCTGGACGGCCTCGAGGACGCTGCGTCGCACTGTGATGTGCCCGTGCGTCACGAGCAAGAACGTCAAGTGCACAGATTCTCTATCCGCTGCTTCTCGCATGGCAGCCTCCTCGGGCGCTATCACGTGCCCGGAGCCCACCGGCCAGGCCTCGCATGGGCTGTTGGGTGCAAAGCCGTGCAGCACGGCATCGGCACGGTGCTCGTGCAGCAGCCCCAGCACCCGTTCGAGGCGCTGCGGGTGCATGGTGTCGTCCGCATCGATAAAGGACACGATGGGCTGCGAGCTGGCGCGCGCGCCGCGGTTGCGGTTCGTCGCAGCAGCTGCCGGTTCGCCCTGCGCCAGCATGCGGATGGCCATCGGGTTGGCGCCGGCAATGGCGCGAACAGCTGCCTCCGCCTCGTGCGCTTCGGACGGTGTGCACGCTGACAGCGCTATCACCACCTCTTGTGGTGGGCGCGTCTGCGCCAGCGCGGAAGCCACGCATTCCGGCAAGTACTGCACGTGGGCCGGCACGCAGGGGATGACGAGCGAAATGCCCGTCGGCACTGCCTGTGTGCTGCATGGCTCGAGGCTGGTGCTGCTTGCCAGGACGGGCCAGAACCGAAACCATGGATCCCAGTGGTGGCCGGGTCCGTCTTGCGACTGCACGTCCAGCACATGGAAGTGCTCCGGATGCCGCCGGACCAACGTGGTCATGAGGAGCTGATCCTTGCCGATGAAGCGCCCCTGCTGCGCCCAGCTGGCCAGCTCGGCGTAAAAGTGATCGTGGTACCAGCGCAGCGCCGCGGCCGAGCCGCCAAAGAATCCGCCTTGAATGACATCTTCCCAGGGATTGGCCACCACCACTTGGTCCGGCCCCAGGTCGGACGGCAGATGCCCGGGCCACGCGCCGGGGAAGCGCTCACCCTGGCGCAGCGAGCCAATGTCCACCCACCAAAAGTGCCTGGATTGAAAGGAATTGTGCTGCGCAGCCCGGTGCACCATCTCGAGCTTGCTGTCCCAGATCTGGTACAGCTCGTGCGACACGTGCCGGTGGCTGCTGTGGCGCTCGGGATCGCACTGCTGCTGCTGCGCCCAGAAGGCTGCGTCGTACGGCTGCATCCAGGAAAAGGTGTCGAGCGGCACCACCTCGTATCGGGTGGGCAGCGAGTCGGGACGCAGGTGCTGCACGAGCGGCTGGGACGCAGCGTCGCAGTAAATCACCATGGGCGACCCCGTGGCCAGCACCTGCGCCATCCACGAGCGGTACTGCTCGCTGCTGTGCTTGGCCGGGATGTCGTAGTAGGCCGTCACCAGCGTAGAGGAGGAGCACATGCGTCTGTATTGCTCTGGCACAGTCAAAATAAATAGTGGCCTGCGGACATGGCGACAGAAGAGCTGCACAGGGGGGCAGGGGGGAGGCACTACTACTGCTCGATCCTGGCCGCGTTCGTCGAGAGGGGGTGCAGCGCCTGCAGCGGACAAGTACGGATGGTACATAAAAGCGGCCAGCTCACCCCCCGAGCGGACGGCGCCCCAGCATGGCCAGCAGTCCGTAAAAATTGTGCGCCGTCCTGGCAACAGCCACAGCGCGCCGCCATGGAGCTCGTGCACCGCATCGTCTACATCAACTTGGACCGCCGGACCGACCGCCGGCAGCAGCTCGAGGATGAGCTGCAGCGCCTCGCCGTGCCGGCGGCCAAGGTCGAGCGCTTTGCCGCCATTGCGCACGCCGAAGGCCTCATTGGGTGCGGCCTCTCGCATCTTGCCGTGCTCCGCCGCGCTCGTGAGGAGCAGTGGCCCAACGTGCTGGTGCTGGAGGACGATTTCTGCGCCCATGCCGATCAAGCTCAGCTGCAGCAGCAGCTGGCTGACGTCTTTGCGTTGCCCGGCTTTGACGTGTTCATGCTGGCGTACAACGTTCTGGACGAGGGCTCGGCAGCCTCCCCCGCCCACGGCGTGGTACCGACGCGCAATGCCCAGACCACCTCGGCCTACCTGGTGCACCGCGACTTCTATGACCGCCTCATTGCCACGTGGGAAGAAGGCGTGGCGCTGCTCCAGCGCGAACCGTGGCGCCACTGGGACTTTGCTCTGGACCAGTACTGGAAGCGCCTGCAGCCGGAAGCGCGCTGGTTCCGAGCCGTGCCGCGCATCGGCTTCCAGCGCGCCTCGTTTAGCGATTGCTCCCAGCAGTTCGCGGACCATGGCGTCTAAACCGGCCACAAAGAAATCGGGCTGCCCCAGACAAGAAGGCCGTGCCCCCGCATGCCCCCACGCCATGTCACCTGCCAGCTCATGGGCGGCCTCGGCAACCAGCTCTTTATTATCGCCGCGGCCCTGGCTTATGCGCAGGAGCACCAGCTGCCCTGCGCCTTGCCGGCCGACTATGCCGGCATGGCTGGCGCCGACGGCAGCGCGCGGCCCGTCTACTGGGACACGCTGCTGCGCGCGCTGCAGCCGCACCTGCAGTCGTACCCCGAGCACGAGCAGGGCCTGCAGCGCCTGGCGGAGCCGGCCTGCTTCGGCTTTGCCCCCTTGCCGCCACCCCAAGCGGAACGCATGCACCTGACCGGCTACTTCCAGCACCTGCGCTACACGGAACGCCAGTGGCCGGCCGTCAAGGCGCAGCTGGGTCTAGCGGCCCTGCAGGGCGAGACGCGCCACGCAGCCATTGGGCTGCACTTTCGCCTCGGCGACTACCAGCTGCTGCGCCACCTGTACCCGGCCATGACGCTGACCTACTACACGGCGGCCCTGGAGCACGTGGCCACCGTCACGCAGCGCGACGACTGGGCCGTGCACTATGCCCTGCAGGAAGCCGACGACAGCCGCGTGGCCGCGCTGCTGCAGGGCTTGCGCGAGCACTTTCCGCGCATGACCTTTCAGCGCATTGCGGCCGAGCTCGCCGACTGGCAGCAGTTCCTGCACCTGTCCTGCTGCCGCCACGTGGTGACGGCCAACAGCACCTTCAGCTGGTGGGCCGCGCGGCTCAACCGCCACGACGATGCCGTGGTGGTCTGCCCGCGGCAGTGGGTGCACGGCCAGCCGGTGGCGGAGGCCATTGTGCCTGCCGCGTGGACCACTGTGGACGTGGCGCCCAAAGTGAGCGTCATCATCCCGACCTTCAATCGCTTCGCCGCTCTGCAACGGACCCTTCAAAGCGTGCAGCGGCAGACGCACAGCTGCCTGGAAATCATCGTGGTGGACGATGCGTCCACGGAGGATGCGTATCGCCACCACGACTGGGGCGCGCAAGGCGTGCTGTACGTGCGGCTGCCGCAAGGCAGCAAGGCCACCTTTGGCTTTCCGTGTCCGGGAGGCTACCAGCGCAACTTCGGCTTGCGCCTGGCCACTGGCGCGTACGTGGCCTTTTGCGACGACGACGACGTGTGGCTCCCGCACAAGCTGAGCGTGCAGCTGCAGGCCATGCAGGAGACGGGCTGCCGCATGTCGTCGACGGAGAGCTGGGTGGGGCACGGTCCGCATCAGCCTACGCAGAACTACACCCGATTTGTGGCGGAGCAAACCATGCCGCATCTGCAGCACCAGGGCCTCGTGGCGGATGGCCAGCTGCCGCGCATTTGGACGCGAGCGTTCCTGGCCCCGCTCAATAGCATGATCTGCTCCAGCGTGGTCATTGCGCGCGACGTCGTGCGTGCCACGGGCGACTTTATCGTGGCGCGACACTCGGAAGACTACGAGTACTGGCAGCGGGCATTGCAGCATACGGATAGCGTCTTCGTGTCGCAGCCCTGCATGTACTATGACGCCGGTCATGCTGGCGCGCCAAGCTGGCAAGCTGACGCGTAGCCCGTCAGGATGGACGGGTTGTGGTCGGCGGCGTAGACCGCAAACAGCGCCGGGCAGCGCGCCAGCACCAGAGCCCACACGTTCACCTCCCAGGTGCAGCGCCGCTCGCGCGCCAGCGCCGCCAGCTCGGCGCGCACTTCGGCGTGAAACCGACGCAAAGCCGACGGGTGCCCGCCGAACACGCCGCCGGCCAGGTACCATAGCACATGCTGGCGCGCCGGGCCCTGCACGGCCTCCGGGGTGAGCCCGGCATGCGGCCAGATACCGGCGATCCGGACCACAGTCTCCGGTGGCGCCTCGCTCTGTACGGCGTGGCGCACGGCCGCCTCGAAGGCGGCTGGATTGCGCCCCGGAAAGACGTGGATCAGCCCCAAGTCCACCCACAGCAAGTGCGCCGCGGTCGACTGCCGCTCGGCGGCCTGCACCATCCATGCCGTCTTGTGCAGCATGACCTGCATGTACTCGTGCGTGTCGTGCCCCTCGCCCCGCTGCGGCGGTAGCTCCCAGCTCGTGTCCATAGGGATCTCCGCTGCCATCTCGGAGGTCTCGAACGGCACCAAGGTGGTGCTCTCCGCATGCGCATTCGGGCGACAGGCTGCAATGCAGGCCGCGGGCATGAACAGGATCTTGGGCAGGTCCAGAGCCAGCAGCGCGCGGGCGCGCGCCATGTACTCGGCCACGTCTGGACCGCGGCGCTGCAGCGGAATGAACGCCGAGACGAGTGTGGCTGGCATACGGAGTGTTTGTTGCCGAATAAGTCTTTTTTTTGGAAGGGGGATGAGCTACGCAGGTACGGGTGCTGCATGCTTCTCGGCCAAGATGAAAAAAATAACGCCTACGCTGTTACCCAGTCCCTCAATTTGGCCATGGCGCAGCCCGCGCCGTCGGCGCTGCCGAACCCACGCAGTTCTGAGGAACCCGGGCCGCCCGGGCCATTGGTGATGCGCAGCAGCAGCATCCCGCTCGACGGACGCGCCGGGAGCGGCGACAGGATGCGCACGTGCTCGCCCGTCGAGCCGGCGGCTGCCAACGCCACGTCCGGCAACCACTCCTGACATTGTGGAACACGCAGCGGCTGCAACACGCCGTCCACAATCAAGTACAGGGCCCCAAAGCCGTTCACGCCGGCAAAGTACTTCTGCATATCGCGATACGGTCGCGGTACGGCTCCGAGGGAACGACTGGCTACAGAAGTGGCAGCACGCAGCTTAATCGATGCGCTCCCAGCCCAGGCCGATGGCAATGTTACCTTCATATTCAGGCAGAACGGTGAGCTCACCTACTTGAGCGATACTCACGGCTACATTGTTGCGCCTGTTTGTGACTGTGGATGAATTCAAATCGGTGGATAGCGAGGGGTGCACCGTGACGCTGGTATCCAATGCTGCACTGCCATCAAAGGCCTTTGTGCCATTCCATGCGATGATGGATGTCCCATTTGATGTTAAAATGGCATGTAAATTGTCGGTGCCAGTGCTTCCTGAGGAGTAGGTGCTGGTTTGTATGTAGCCAGCACTTATGGGTACATTAGCACTCTTCGGTATTTCAAACGCCAATGCGTAGCAGTTATTGGGAATGCTGTGACCAGACACCGTTGTAGTGCTGTTGAACAAGTACACCGTAACTTGAATAGTGAACTGTGCTGTAATAGGAGGGTCAAAATTCCACGATACGGTGGATAACTTGGAATTGAACGGTATGACTACTTTTGGAAGATAGGACAAGTTATCTGCTGCATACACTGGCGTCGCTACTGCTTCTTCCGAATCCACGGATGTCCCTGGCCACAAGAAGCTGTGCCCAGGTCTCAAGAAACTCCCT
Organism: Halieaceae bacterium; assembly: GCA_002721785.1. GTDB lineage: Bacteria > Pseudomonadota > Gammaproteobacteria > Pseudomonadales > Halieaceae > Luminiphilus. Next base: position 1,517 of record PBLO01000042.1, on the reverse strand, counting down.
CCACTAGTTTGGCAGTACCAGTAATCTTTCGCGCTGTTCTCCGAGAAGCAACTGAACGCACTCGCAAACGTATCCCTGCTAATCCCTGTCGGTCCCGTCGGCCCGGTCGGCCCGGTCGGCCTAGTGTAGCCTGTCGGGCCGGTGGGGCCCGTGGAGCCTTGCGGTCCGGTGTAGCCGGTGGGACCCGTGGCTCCCGCCGGTCCCGTTACGCCTTGCGGGCCTGTGTAGCCGGTGGGACCCGTATACGCTTGACCCGTGGACCCTGCAGGGCCGGTGATGCCTGTGTTGCCCGTGGGACCGGTTGCGCCTGTGTAGCCTGTCGCCCCCGTGGCGCCTGTGGCACCCGTCGGGCCGGTGTAGCCGGTTGCGCCCGTGACGCCCGTCGCCCCCGTGGCGCCCGTCGCGCCCTTCGCGCCCGTCGGACCCGTGGCACCCGTGACGCCCGTCGCCCCCGTGGCACCCGTGGCACCCGTGGCACCCGTGGCACCCGTGGCACCTGTCGGGCCCGTCGCACCTGTCGGGCCCGTCCCACCTGTCGGGCCCGTATTGCCTGTTGGACCCGTCACACCCGTGGCACCTGTCGCACCTGTCTGGCCTGTGTACCCGGTTGGGCCCGTCGCACCCGTGGTACCTGTCGCACCCGTCGCACCTGTCGGGCCTGTTGGGCCCGTATTGCCTGTTGGGCCCGTCGCACCCGTGGCGCCCGTCGCACCTGTCGGGCCTGTGAACCCGGTTGGGCCCGTGGCACCCGTAGCCCCGGTCGCGCCCGTTGCACCCGTGGCACCTGTCGCGCCCGTATCGCCGGTTGGACCCGTCGCACCCGTCGCTCCCGTCGCACCCGTCGCACCCGTCGCACCTGTCGGGCCGGTGTACCCGGTTAGCCCTGTGGCACCCGTAGTACCCGTGGCACCCGTGGCGCCCGTCGGGCCCGTGAAGCCGGTTGGGCCCGCGGCACCCGTGGCACCCGTGGTGCCCGTTGCTCCGGTCGGGCCCGTGTATCCGGTTGGGCCCGTGGTGCCCGTGGCGCCGGTCGCACCCGCCGCGCCCGTGGCGCCTGTCGGACCGGTGTACCCCGTCGGGCCCGTGGCGCCGGTGGCACCCGTGACGCCCGTTGCGCCCGTCGCGCCTGTGGGGCCCGTGTACCCGGTTGGGCCCGTGGTGCCCGTCGGGCCCGTGACACCTGTTGCGCCCGTGGCACCGGTTCGGCCGGTATTTCCTGTGCGTCCAGTAGCGCCCGTGGCACCAGTGGCACCCGTGGCGCCGGTTGCTCCCGTCGGGCCCGTGCACCCTGTCGGGCCCGTGGCGCCCGTCGTACCCGTGGCACCCGTCGCGCCCGTGGCGCCGGTGGCACCCGTGGCACCCGTCGCGCCCGTCGGGCCCGTGGCGCCGGTGGCACCCGTGGCGCCGGTCGGGCCAGTGTAGCCGGTCGGACCAGTGTACCCCGTCGGGCCCGTGGCGCCGGTCGCACCCGTGGCGCCGGTCGGGCCAGTGTAGCCGGTCGGGCCCGTGGCGCCCGT
>PBLO01000041.1 GCA_002721785.1 Halieaceae bacterium | reverse complement strand
GGGTGCTCGTATAGCCCTTTCGGGGGCGATTTCGGAGTACGAAGGGCCGGTTGAGCCTCTCTTTAATAGTTATGAGCTCGTGACCAAACGCGTTCGTATGGAGGGGTTCATGGTGACTGATCACGTGGAGGAGTTTCCTGCGATTTTAAAAGACCTTCAGAATCGTTTGGCTGAGGGCACTCTCGAAAGCTACGAGCAGATTTATAGCGGCTTATCTGAGACCCCTCGCGCGTTCTGCGACATGATGCATGGGGTATCCAGAGGCAAGTGCCTAGTTGGACTGGAGTAACTGATGCCGACACAACTGAGCCAGGTGCCTGACGCGTTACAAAGTGATTTTGACATCGTCGGAGACAGCGGGTTCTTTGCGGACCCGCAACAACTGTTTCTCGACTCACTGGTCAAAGACCCGCGAGACATCGTTTATACGCCGCATAATGGCGGCCATTGGCTGGTGACTTCCCATGAGCTCGCTCGGGAAATACTGAGTAACGCCGAGGCGTTTGGTTCTTTTCCGATCGGCATTCCCGCCAATATGGAGCAGCGTCCTCGACTAATTCCGTTGGAGAGCGAAGCGCACGAACACCGGCGTTATCGGCGCCTGTTGCTCCCTATTTTTGAACCCTCCGCCGTCGCACGCTTACAGACGGGGGCTGAGGCCCTCGCCGCTGAAGTGCTCGATGCAGTATTGCCCACTGGAGAATTCGACTTCTTATGGAAGGCGGCCAAACCTATCTCAATGGGCCTCTTTGTTCGCCAGCTGGGTTTGGAGCCCGAGCGTCTCGATGAGTTTTACGCGTGGGAGACGGGCTTTTATCGCGCACCGACCATGGAAGAGCGCGTTGCCTGCGGTGAGAAGATTGGCGGCTCCCTGTTTGAGGTGGTGCAACAGCATGTGGAACAGCCGAAGGACGATATCGTCGGTATGTTGCTTGATGTCGATGTCGAGGGAGAAAAACTCTCCGTCGAGGAGGTGCACGCCATCTGCTACCTCTTATTCCTCGCCAGTATCGATACGGTGGCGACGATGCTCAGCTTTATCATGCGCCACCTTGCGCGAGATCCGGCGTTGTTTGCCAGCCTCAAAGCAGATCGCAGCAAAATCGCCGATTCCGTCGACGAATTTTTGCGCATGCATGCGTTTATCAATCTGAATCGTATCTGTGAGCGGGATACCGAATTTCACGGCGTACAGTTTCGTGCCGGCGACAATATCGTCATCCCCAGCTTTGTGACCGACCGTGACGCCCGGACGTTTGCCGACCCCGATACATTTAATGCTGATCGCAGTAAGAAAGAGCGCAATCAGCATCACGCTTTTGGTGCTGGCGCGCATAAATGTATTGGCTTGCACGTCGCCAAGATGGAAGTGCGGGTCGTGATGGAGGCCTTTTTCGAGCGCGTCGCATCGCTTGAGCTCGTGTCAGAAGAGGCCGTCACCGGGCACGGCGGAACGACCATGGGTCTCGACACGCTGCCTATCAAGGTGACGCTAGACAGCTAGGTACCTCATAGAAAGCGCCGTAAGCAGAATGCTGCGTGCGCACATGAAGCTTTCCAGCGAGTTTCTAAAGGTCAGTGCTTTATAACTCGACGATGGTTTTGCCGAAGTTCTCTCCGGCAAATAGATCCGCAAAGGCTTTGCCGACGTTCTCGATCCCCACTAGGCGGTGCTCGGGGGACTGAAGGGCGCCTTCACGGAGCCAAGTTGAGAGTTGATCGCGTGCCTCATCGTAGCGCTCGTGACGAAAGTGCGTCATAAAGCCCTCAACCGACAGTTCTTTGGTAATCAGCTCAAATAGGTTTCCTGGACCATGGGGTGTGACCCCGTATCCCGAGATGGCGCCGCATAACACCAGACGGCCGCGATGATTCATATTAGTAATCGCTGCCTCGAGCGTTTGCCCTCCCACGTTGTCAAAAAACACATCGACCCCATCGGGACAGGCTGCTTGGATAGCGTCTGATAAAGACGCATCACCGGTGCGCAATACGGCAGCGTCATAACCTAGCGTATTGCATAGCCAGTCCGCCTTCGCCTGGGAGCCGACGATGCCCACCACCCGTGCACCACATAGCTTGGCAATCTGACCTGCGATCGTGCCAACCGCACCACCCGCGCCGCTGATGAGCACGCAATCTTGCTCGGTGGGTTTGGCGATATCGGTCATGCCAAAGTAGGCCGACATGCCGGTGTCGCCCAGCACACCCATATAAGCGCTGGGGTTGAATTCGAGGGTATCGGGCAGCCGGGCGATAAAGTCAGTGCCGTCACTGAGCGTGTGAGTTTGCCAGCTAAATCGCGCCATCAGTTTGTCGCCAACCTGATAGTCGACGTGCTGCGACTCAATAACCTCTGCAAGGACCAGCCCCATGACCGGCTCGTTCAGGGCCATGGCGGGAAGCACCTCATCGCCAGAGTCCTCGTTCATCCAGTTACGAAAACCTGCGTCTAATGAAATGAAATCATTGCGGGTGAGGAAGGTGCCTTCTGTTACCGTAGGAAGCGGTGCTTCGCTGAGCGCAAAATCCGCCTCAACGGGATTGCCCTGAGGCCTGCGTGCCAAAACGACGGAGCGCATCATGTTGGGGGTCCTTGTTATCGTAATTGATGGCTACAGAGAGTGGCCGATGGGCCAAAAAAAAGCCACCCGAAGGTGGCTTTTGTACTCATGACAACGGATCAGAACTCGTAACCAATGGTGATGCCGAATTGCTGGCGGGGTGCGATTTCTGCCCAGGTAAACGAACCCGTGGTGTAACGTCGCTGGACTCTGTTGCCATCTTCCAGTACATCAGTACCGTAAAGGATCACTTTGAAAGTCCCGTTGTCCGTGTCGCGCAGGTACGTCGCGGACACGTCAAGGCTCTCCCAATCATCAATGGTGATCTTGGGGAACGTCGCCGGATCGTAGATAGCCCACGGTGTCTGAGTGTAGACCTCATCCTGATAGCTGTAGTTAGCAGTCAGAATCAGCTCGCCACCCATGATCTGCGAGACGTGCTCTGCGCCGAGGCTCCAAGTGAGCTCGGGCGCGTAGAGCAGCTGCGCACGACCGGAGATGTCGACACCGTTGTAGTCGTAGCTGTCATAGCTGCCGTCCAGCGTGCCGAGAGAGGCACGCAGTGACAGAGCGCTTGTGGGCATCCAGATACCCTCAACTTCGATGCCGTCCATGCTGGTTTCACCCACGTTTTTGATGAACGAGCAGGTGATACCGGCCGCGTCTTCAGCAGCGCCGCCTTTGCCACACTCCGGGAAGCTTGCTGGCGTAATGACGGGCAACTGCATGTCCGTGTACTCAGCGGTGTAGTAAGTCAGATTGAGCTGAGTATTTTCGGTTGGGTTACTTCTCAAACCGATCTCGATGCTGTCGACTTCCTCCGAGTCGTAGGGAGCCACTTCTGCTGGGGTCGTACCGCGGTTAAAGAAGCCGCCACTGCGGAAGCCCGTGGAGTAGGAGACATAGGCCATACCCTTGGAGAAGTTGCGCTGAATGACCGCGCGATAGGTCAGGTTGTCATCAGAGAACTCCGGTGAGGCAGCCATTTGCAGCACGCTGGGGTCAATGTTGTTCGCCAAACGATCAGCGTCACCGACAACAGGTGGCCAGGAGTAGGACTCCATCTCCTTGTCTTCTTCGGTGTAACGCGCACCCAAAGTAAATGACCAGTTGTCATTGAAGTCGTAGGTCATCTCACCATAAAGCGCCTGCGCTTCGGCTTGGTGCGTGACGGTAAAGGGCTGAATGGGTCCAGACGTGATAAAGGAATCAGCATCCAGATAGTAGAGACCTGCGACGTAATTGAGCGGTCCGTCAGAGTCCGAGCTGATCTGGATCTCGTGTGAGGTCTGTTTAAAGTCCTGGTCACGGTTTACCGGGAAGAAGACCGTGCTGGAGCCCCACGAAGATTCGTGCACTTCTTCCTCGTAGTCCATGATGCCCATGGTGTACTTGATCTGGTGACCCGGGATGTTATGGGTGACCTGCAGGGTCATGTTTTCACCCCACATATAAGCCTCAAGCGGATTCAACTGCGGTGAGGTCTTGTAATCGTCTGCCTGAGAGGCGAGGTAACCGGTGAGAGGCTCCGGGAAGGGGCCGACCATCAGGTTGTCCGGGGCAATGGTGTCGTGGTCGTAATCGTCGTAGGTGAACACTACCGACGTGTCATCACTGAAGTCGTACCGAATACTCGCTGATACCGTGGTCGAGTCACGGAAGTCGCGGCGGCCATTCAGCGTTGTGTTGTAAACGTGCGAATCAGACTGGATGTTTTTGAATGCCAGCTTGATGCCACCGTTCTCACCGAGGGGCATGTTGACGACGCCCTTGACGTCCGTCATGTCCTGGTCGCCAAAGGTTGCCTGCAGCTTGACTCCCCATTCACCCGTAGGCTTTGTTCGCGTGACGTTGATGACACCGCCGATTGTGTTACGACCAAACAGCGTGCCCTGCGGGCCGCGCAGCACTTCGACGGATTCGACATCAAACATATCGAATACCGCGCCCGAGTTACTGGCCATAAAGACACCGTCTACAGCGACACCTACCGTTGGCTCCAATGACTTCTCGATATCGTCAAAGCCGATACCCCGTATGCTCGCGCTCAGCGACTCGGAGCCGATGTAGGTTTGGTGCAACTCAACGTTGGGCACCATCTTGTCGATGTCAGTCGTGCGCTGAATAGAGCCGCGCTCAAGCTGATTCGGCGTCAAAGCGGTGACGGCGACCGGTACGTCCTGGAGCGACTCCTGTCGCTTTCGGGCAGTAACAACGACTTCTTCGATCATGGCGTCCTGCGCTTGGGCGAAAGGCACCATGGAGACAGCGCTCACAGTGCTGGCTGCCGCGATGCTGATCGCTAGTGCGAGGGGCGATTTACGGGATATAAAATCTCTCATGAATGCTCCGATTCTGATTGTTTTAAAAGGATTGTGAATGCGTGCTGCTCTATTCCCGGCAGCTCTGATTCGAGCCTCGCATACCCCCGAAACAGATGCAAACAGGGAAGATTGTTTTTTTACACACTTCGTCTGGAAAGCCCCTGATAGCGCATAAGCATAAATAGCCGGCGGTAAGCCGATTTATGGTGTCGCACAGTTAAGGCGCGATGGCCGAATGTCGGATCTGCTTAACCGGCTAGACATGGCTCTCCCGTATACCGTTTAGAGCCGGTGTGATGGGCTTGGGAACTGAGCTTTTGGTGAGTCTTGGTCCGGTATCGAACCAAGATCGCCGGCGATCGCTCAGCCAACAGGGGGACAGGATGGATCAAGCCGGCGTGAGGCGGCGAGTGAATTACCTCGGTGGATTCAATTCAAAACACATTGTGTCGGTATCAGCAGGTGACCAATCTCGAGCGGTATCGGTCCAGCAAGTGGTTTCGACTGACAGCCAGCTGGTGTCTTCCATCCCGCCTGCTTTGATGAACACCATTCCAGGGATTTCGTCGACAAAAGTAAACATCTGGCTGCCGCAATTGGGGCAGAACCCCCGGTTGACGTGGGACCCTTCGAAACCTCTCGACGCATAGGTTTTATATTCGCCCTTGATGTTCACGGCATCAAGAGGGAACAAGATGACAGTCGCTTTTCCGGAGCCCGTCACGCGCTGGCAATCCTTGCAGTGACAATGCAAGCCAAAACCCACTTGGGTTTCGTCAAATTCGTACTGTACCTGCTCACACAAACAGTGGCCTTTCTGCATTGTTCCAGTCCTATCACAGTGAATCATCCTCCGACTCTATCAGTCAGCCGGAGGGTGGGGAATGGTCGGGACGGCGTCTCGTGATACCGAGTGGTGATGCTTCCGATCAGTGATCAGGCAGGCCGGCCAAACGGCGAATGGCGGTATAGCGTGTTTGCCAAATTCGCTGACTCAGCCGGGCATTCGGTGCGAAAAGTTCAGAGGCATGATATGCGCCGGTCCACAGGTGAAACTCCACGGGTACCCCCGCCGCTGAAAGGCGCTGCGTGAGGGCAATATCCTCATCCCGAAACAGATCTAAATCTCCGACATCGATATAGGTGGGGGGCAGCCCTGACAGATCTTCAGCCCGAGCGGGTGCCGCATAGGCATCGGCCTCAGCACCGCCCAAATACCATCCCCAGGCCTCGACAGAGCCCGCGCGATCCCAGATGCCGATATCAACCACCTCATGGGAAGAGGTTGTCTCGTGACGGTCATCGATCATGGGGTAGATGGGTAGCAGGTATTTCAGGGCCGGGCCTTCGCGGTCGCGCAACATCAAGGCGACAGCCAGAGCCAGGCCGCCGCCCGCCGAGGCGCCCATCAGTCCGATGTTGCGGGTATCCATGCCCAGATCCGCGGCATGTTCGAATACCCAGCACACACCGGCGTAGCAATCCTCCGGCGCGGCGGGGTAGGGGTGTTCGGGGGCTTTGCGGTAGTCGATAGACGCGATGGGCATACCGAGCGCCGTCGCCGCCTCGCGCATGTTCTCGTCCTGGCTATCCAGATCACCCATGATCATGCCGCCGCCGTGGATATAAATCAGACCAGGACCTGCAGCAGGTGCCTCATTGGGGCGATAAAGCCTTAGCGACAACTCACCACCCGGGCCCGGATAGGTATGCGTGGTGACGGTGAGATCGGGAAAGTCGCCCTTTGGCGCGGCGGCGCGTGATGCCGACATGGCGGCGCGGCGCGCGACAATATCGGGTATGCCGTTGAGCCCGCCAGGCAGCGCTTCCCATAATGCTTCGAGTGGCCCTTTGCTCTCTTCGTCGATTCGATCCCAAAGTGACATGTTTGCCCGCTCCCTGTGAATAGATCGGGGAGTTTAAACGGATAGGGGGGTGGAATGACTAGCGTTTATACCCTCCCACAAAAAAGGGCGCACACAGTGCGCCCTTTTTTATTTACCTGAGATCAATCCCAGCTTAAAGCACCGCCCGTCTGATACTCAATCACGCGCGTTTCAAAGAAGTTCTTTTCCTTGCGCAGATCCATGATTTCAGACATCCATGGGAAGGGGTTTGTCGCCCCTGGGAACTGCTCTGCCAGACCCAGCTGAGTTAGGCGGCGGTTTGCAATGAAGTGCAGATACTCTTCCATCATTGCTGCATTCATACCCAATACGCCACGGGGCATGGTGTCTCGCGCGTACTCGATCTCGAGCGCGGTACCCTCAAGAATCATCTGCGTGACTTCTTCCTTGAACTCTTCGGTCCAGAGATGCGGGTTTTCCAACTTGATCTGATTGATGACGTCGATGCCGAAGTTCAGGTGCATCGACTCATCGCGCAAGATGTATTGGAACTGTTCCGCCACGCCAGTCATCTTGTTGCGACGCCCCATAGACAGAATCTGGGTGAAGCCACAGTAGAAGAAGATACCTTCTGTCACACCGTAGAAGCCAATCAGGTTGCGAAGCAACTGCTGATCCGCCTCGGTCGTACCGGTTGAGAAGTTGGGGTCAGACAGCTCATGCGTGTGGCTGATTGACCAGGCTGCCTTCTTCGCTACGGAGGGCACTTCACGATACATGTTGAAGACTTCGCCCTCATCCATGCCGAGTGATTCGATGCAGTACTGGTAGGCATGAGTATGAATCGCTTCTTCAAAAGCCTGGCGGAGCAGGTACTGACGGCACTCCGGATTCGTGACCAAGCGGTAGATACCCAGCACTAGGTTATTGGCTACCAGTGAGTCGGCTGTCGAGAAATATCCCAGTGAGCGCATGACGATTCGCCGCTCGTCGTCCGTTAGGCCATCGCTGCTTTTCCACGTCGCGACGTCAGCGGTCATGTTAATTTCCTGAGGCATCCAGTGGTTGGCACAGCCATCAAGATATTTTTGCCAGGCCCAGTCGTACTTGAATGGCACAAGCTGATTCAGATCAGCTCGGCAATTAATCATGGCCTTTTCGTCGACCGATATACGCGCTGCGCCCATCTCGAGCTCTTCTTCACCTGCAGAGGTATCCATGTCGGCGATGGCTGCTTCCGCCGCCTGCATGGCAACCGTTGCGCCCTCTGGTTCAGCGGTTTCAGCTGGAGCGGCAGCGGGTGCCGCTGGCGCCTCAGCCACCTGTTGCGCGGCCGCCGCGGCGGCTACAACTGCCGGTTCCGGGGCTGTCGCCGCTGATGTAACACCTTCTTCCTGATTGTAGTCGTCCCAAGTCAACATACGTTTTCTCCTTTACAGCTGACTGCTCGCCCTTACTGACAGGCTTCACAGTCCGGATCATCCAGCGAACATGCCTGAGGCACGGGAGCTGGCTGAGGGGTTTCAGCGGCACTTGATACGGCGTTCAAATTGCCGGTGTCCACCGTCGATTTTTCGGTTCCTGTTGCGGCCAGCGATCTCAGGTAATAGGTGGTCTTGAGTCCGCTGTACCATGCCATGCGGTATGTCACGTCGAGCTTCTTACCGCTGGCGTTGTTGATATACAGATTGAGTGACTGCGCCTGATCAATCCACTTCTGGCGCCGGCTTGCGCTATCGACCAACCAGCGCGGCTCAACCTCGAAGGCAGTTGCGTACTTCGCTTTAAGATCCGCTGGTATACGGTCAATGGTCTGCACGCTGCCGTCGAAATATTTCAGGTCATTGACCATCACCTTGTCCCACAAGTCTCGACTCTTAAGGTCGTTGACCAGATAGGGGTTCACCACCGTGAACTCTCCCGAGAGGTTCGATTTCACGTATAGGTTTTGGTAGGTGGGCTCAATGGATTGCGAGACCCCGGTGATATTCGCAATCGTCGCCGTGGGCGCGATGGCCATCACGTTGGAGTTGCGCATACCCGCTGCGGCCACCTTCGCTTTCAGTGCGTCCCAATCGAGCGTCTTGTCCTTATTGACCTCGATGTACTTTTCACCACGCTGTTCGATCAGCATGTCGAGTGAGTCGAGCGGGAAGATGCCGCGACTCCACAGCGAACCGTCGTAGGAAGAGTAGCTGCCGCGCTCGCTAGCCAACTCGCTAGAGGCCTCAATCGCAAAGTAGCTGATGGCTTCCATCGAACGATCGGCAAACGTCACGGCGTTGTCTGAGCCATAGGGCGCATCGATTTTGTATAGCGCGTCCTGGAAGCCCATCAAGCCCAGACCGATTGGACGATGGCGGAAGTTTGATGTCTCGGCCTGAGGCACGGAGTAGTAATTGATATCTATGACGTTATCCAACATGCGGATCGCTGTGCGCACTGTGCCGCGTAGCTTGTCCAGATTCAGCTCACCATTCTCTATGTGCTGGGGCAGGTTGACTGAACCCAGGTTGCATACGGCAATTTCTTCCGCATTCGTGTTGAGCGTGATTTCCGTACAAAGGTTGGATGAGTGCACCACGCCGCAATGCTGCTGGGGCGAGCGCAGATTGCATGGATCCTTAAAGGTCATCCAGGGATGGCCGGTTTCAAAAATCATGCCCAGCATCTTTCGCCAAAGATTTTGAGCTTTGAGCGTCTTGTACAGCTTCAGCTCGCCGGTGCGCGCCATTTCCTCGTACTGCTCATAACGCTCTTCGAACGCTTTGCCATACAGGTCGTGCAGATCGGGCACGTCGTTGGGTGAGAACAGCGTCCAGTCACCGTCTTCGAACACCCGCTTCATAAAGAGGTCCGGAATCCAGTTGGCGGTGTTCATATCGTGCGTTCTGCGGCGGTCGTCGCCCGTGTTCTTGCGCAGATCCAAAAACTCTTCAATGTCCATGTGCCATGTTTCGAGGTAGGCACAGACGGCGCCTTTGCGTTTGCCGCCCTGATTAACCGCCACAGCAGTGTCGTTGACGACCTTCAGGAAAGGCACGATGCCCTGGCTCTTGCCATTGGTGCCCTTGATGTAGGCGCCCAATGAGCGCACGGGTGTCCAGTCGTTACCCAAGCCGCCGGCGAACTTAGACAGCATGGCGTTGTCCTGAATCGCGCCGTAGATGCCAAAGAGATCATCCGGCACTGTCGTCAGGTAACACGAACTGAGCTGCGGTCGCAGCGTGCCTGAGTTAAACAGCGTGGGCGTTGAGCTCATGTAGTCGAAGCTCGACAGCAATCGGTAAAACTCGATGGCCCGGGCGTTCGGGTCGTCTTCGCGGGTGGCGAGACCCATCGCGACGCGCATAAAGAAGATCTGCGGCAGCTCGAAGCGCACTTCGTCACTGTGAATAAAGTAGCGGTCGTACAGGGTCTGCAGGCCGAGGTAGGTAAACTGGAGGTCACGCTCTGCTTGCAATGCCTGACCGAGCATGTCGAGGTCAAAGTCAGCCAGATTGGGAGCCAGTAATTCCAGTTCAATCCCTCGCTGGATGTAGGCTTTCAGCGCTTGCGGGTAATACGTGTCCATGTCCGCCTGTGTCGCTGACTCGGCCACGCCCATGAACGACAAGCCCTCTGCACGCAGGTCATCCAACAGCAGCCGCGCCGCGGCGTAGCTGTAGTTGGGCTCTTGCTCAATCAATGTTCTCGCAGTGATCACCAGTGAGGTGCTGCACTCTTTTGCCGACACGCCGTCGTAAAGATTGCGAAGGGCTTCATCGATAATGGCCGACTCGCTCACGTCCGCGAGACCTGCGCACGCCTCAGAGACAATCGTGCTAATGCGGTCAATGTCTAGTGGTGCTTTGGTGCCATCAGGGTGAACGATGTTGATACCTTTGGCAGCGGCCTGAGATTCAGGTGAAAGCTCCACCTTGGCGTCACGCTCTTGTCGACGCGCTTCTCGGTAAATCACGTAGTCCCGTGCAATTTTATGCTCGCCACCACGCATCAGTTCCAGCTCTACCTGGTCCTGAATGTCTTCAATGTGCAACGTACCGCCCGAGGGCATACGTCGCTTGAAGGTCGCAACGACCTGCGCCGTCAAATTGGCTACGGTTTCGTGGATCCGACTGCTCGCCGCCGCGGTTCCCCCTTCAACTGCTAGGAAAGCCTTGGTGATCGCCACGGTGATTTTGCTGTCTTCAAACTGCACGACTGTTCCGTTTCGTTTGATCACGCGCAATTGACCGGGTGCCGTTGCGGACAGTCGGGTGGGGTTCGGGTTTTCGCGAGTCGCTGCTGGAGTAGTGGCGACGTTTTCTTGTTCTACTGACTCACTGCCTGTTTGCATATCTTGGGCTGCCTCTGAAACGCCTTTCTTGTCGAAATCCTGTTTTTTTTCCGGGAACAGGCTGTGATTGAGCTTTGTGTAGTTTTTGGCGCTCAATACCTATATCTGGGGGTTTACCCGACCGGAAACCCCAAGATAGGCGGGTCTGACCGACAATGCAAGCAGAGGATGCTGGGTCTTTTTTGTGGGCATTCTGTGGGTAATCGTAGCCCTAGGGGCGTCGCTAGACTCTAAGCTACTGAGTTATCTATTGAATTTTGACTTATCCCCGCAATGAGCCTTGCGGCAGATTTTTTACGGGAAACGGGTGGGCTGGGGTGTTATGCACATTTCGGTGCTTCGTGGCAGAGGACGGCCGGGAGAATAGTGGGATGGGCTTAATCCGACAGCAATAATTCCATGAGTGCTTTTTGCGCGTGCAACCGGTTTTCCGCCTCCTGCCAGATGACAGTGCCAGATGCGTCCATGAGCTCTGTGCTGATTTCCTCATCGCGGTGGGCCGGCAAGCAGTGCATGTACAAGGCACCGGGCGCGGCCTTGTCCAGCAGCTGTCGGTTGAGTTGATAGGGCGCCAGCGTATTAGCGCGCGCTGTCTGCTCATCTTCTTGCCCCATAGACGCCCACACATCGGTGATTAACAGGTCTGTTCCCTGTGCGGCTTGCGCTGGATCACGCTCTATGCGGACGTGGTGACCGCAGGCCGATAGCAGTTCAGCGTCGGGCTCGTAGCCTTCCGGACAGGCGACCACCAGCTCAAAGTCGAGGAGTCGTGCCGCGTTCATCCAGGAGTGGCAAACATTATTGCCATCACCCAACCAGCAGACTGTGCGGCCACTGATCTCTCCACGCGCTTCGACATAGGTTTGCAGGTCGGCAAGAATTTGGCAGGGATGATAGTCGTCAGTTAACCCGTTGATGACCGGCACTTTCGAATGCGACGCAAAGGTTTCGACATCTGCGTGAGCAAAGGTTCTGATCATGACCATGTCGACCATCGAGGAAATCACTCTGGCGGTGTCCGCAATGGGCTCACCGCGACCGAGCTGCGTGTCCTGTCCCGAAAGGAAGAGCGCGCTGCCGCCGAGCTGGGTCATGCCTGCCTCGAAAGATACGCGCGTGCGGGTTGAGGCCTTGGTAAAGATCATCGCCAGCACTTTGCCTTCCAGTGTCTTGTGCGGCAGTCCTTGGTTTCGCAGTGACTTCAACTCCATGGCGCGCGTGATCAGGCTGCGAATTTCATCCGCTGTCAGGTCCATGAGGGTCAGAAAATGTCTTGGCGCTGTCATGCGCGGTCTTCCTGCTGTGCAACGTGATTGAGTATGCCCGCAATGCCCTGGCCCAGCTCACCCGCCTGTTCCGTGCTCATGACCAGCGGTGGCAGAACGCGAATGGTGTCGCCGCCTGCGATATTTAAGAGCAGGCCTTTCGCAAGACCCTGCGCGACGATGTGATCGGTGGCGGTGTCGGGCTGAATGCCGATCATCAGTCCACGGCCCCTGACTTCCGCGATCAGCGCGGGGTCAGCAATATGGCTGTGCAGTGCCGCGAGCAACGCGTCTCGGATGCGCTCCGCCTGTTGCATGATCGGTTCCTCGGTCAGTGTGCTCAGCACGGCTTGAGCTGCGGCGCAGCACAATGGATTGCCGCCGTAAGTAGAGCCGTGGTCTCCTGGGCCGAGCTGTTCTGCTGCCTCGCCTTTGGCCATACACACGCCGATGGGCAAACCATTGCCAAGACCTTTCGCTGTCAACAAAACATCGGGTGTCACGCCCAACTGTTCGAAAACATACGTCGAGCCGCAGCGACCATTCCCGGTTTGCACTTCGTCGAAGATCAATAGCCACCCGTTTTGCGTGCAGCGCTCGCGCAGCCTCGCCAGGTAGTCGGCGTCCAGTGGCCGGATCCCGCCTTCGCCCATAATGGGTTCAACCATGACCGCTGCAACGTCCTCACGGTCGGCAGCGAGGGCATCAATGCTTGCCAAGTCGTTGGGCGGGACGTGGAGGAAGCCCTCCAGAAGTGGCCCAAATCCCTTGCGTATTTTCTGGTTGCCTGTGGCTGACAGAGCGCCCAGCGTGCGCCCATGAAAGGCACCCTCCAGCACGATCATCTGAGGTGAAGCAACGCCTTTGGAGTGCCCGAAGCGCCGAGCCAGCTTGATAGCCGCTTCGTTGGCTTCTGCCCCCGAGTTACAGAAAAACATTTTTTCCATGCCGGTAAGAGAGCGCAGTTGATCTGCAACCGCTTCCTGCAAGCCGATATGAAAGAGATTAGAGGTATGAACAAGACGACTCGCCTGCGCCGTGATGGCCTCTGTCACTCGCGGATGTTGATGTCCCAGGTTGGTGACGGCGATCCCGGATACGCCATCCAGGTAGGGGCGCCCGTCGGTGTCGTACAGCACAGCGCCTTCGCCGTGAGTGAACGTCACGGGCAAACGACCATAGGTCGGCATGATAGCGGTAGGTGCTTCAGGCATGGTTCGCAGTGCTAGCGCGGGCTGGGGTGCAAGATTAGCGGAGCCGGTGGCTGAGTCAAATCGGCTTCTGCCGCATTTTGCCGCTGGAAACCCTGCCTCAAACTGGCGCACGTATTACAATAGTCAGCTTTCAAACACACTATTCGGGGCGGTCCGCCGCCCGCACGGAGTCAAACATGGACATTATGGATACGATTCGCGAGCAGATAGAGGGCAACCGGGTCATTCTTTATATGAAGGGGTCACCCAACCAGCCGCAGTGTGGTTTCTCCGCGCGCACCGTTCAGGCACTCATGGCGTGCGGCGAGCGCTTCGCCTATGTGGACGTGCTCAGTAACCCCGAGATTCGCGCGAATCTCCCTACCTACGCTAATTGGCCCACCTTCCCCCAGCTCTGGGTCGATGGAGAATTGGTTGGCGGGTGCGACATCGTTTGTGACATGGAGACCTCCGGCGAACTGAAGGAGTTGGTCGCTTCGGGCGACGCTGAGACGTCAGACGACGCCTGACGCTGAAGCAGGACAGCACCATGGATATCAGAGTCGCGATGGCGGAGATGGGACGCGCTGCCCGTGATGCGGCGCGTGTGGTCGCCGCCGCCAGCGTCGAGCAGCGCAATCAAGCACTGGTAGAGATCCAACAGGCGCTGGCCTCTGATCGCGATCGGATACTCGCAGCCAACGCGCAGGACCTCGAGGCCGGCCGCCAGAACGGCCTGGATGCCGCTTTACTGGATCGTCTTGCTGTCACGCCAGCACGACTTGATGTGTTGGAGGAGGGGCTGTCACAGGTAGCTGCCTTACCGGATCCAATTGGTGAAATCAGCGATGAGCGTGTCATGCCCTCGGGGATTTCTGTGGGCACGATGCGGGTTCCTCTGGGCGTCATTGGCATGATCTATGAGTCAAGGCCCAACGTGACGATTGAAGCTGCCTCACTGTGTTTGAAAGCGGGTAATGCGGTCATCCTGCGCGGTGGATCCGAGGCTATTCATTCCAATACTGCGCTCGGTGCGTCGCTGGCTAGCGGATTATCAGCGGCCGATTTGCCCGTAGAGGCGGCGCAAGTGGTGCCCGTTGTCGATCGCGCGGCAGTTGGTGCGCTGCTCACCATGCCGGATTTCATTGATCTGGTGGTGCCGCGCGGCGGCAAGGGCTTGATAGAGCGCGTCATGGCCGAGAGTCAGGTGGCGATCCTGAAGCACCTCGATGGGATTTGCCATGTGTATATCGACTCGGAGGCTGACGCCGGTAAAGCGCATCGTATTGCCTTTAATGCCAAGACCCAGCGTTACGGCACCTGTAACACGATGGAGACACTTCTTGTTGCCAAGGCGCAAACCGGAATGTTGCCGGCGCTGGTGACTGCACTTCAGGAAGAAGGAGTCGAGGTCCGAGGATGCGACGTTGCGCGTGTCGCGGCGCCAGCTATCACGATCGCTGCAACGGAGGCTGATTGGGCAACCGAGTATCTCGCGCCAGTCCTATCAATCAAGGTCGTCGATGGGGTCGATGAGGCGATGGCGCATATTGCCCGCTACAGCTCTGACCATACCGAGAGCATTGTGACGGAGAATCAGGCGACTGCTGCACGGTTCCTGCGAGAGGTCGATTCCGGCTCGGTCATGCATAACGCTTCGACTCGGTTCGCAGACGGTTTCGAGTACGGCTTGGGTGCCGAGATCGGCATTTCGACGGGTAAGCTCCATGCCCGAGGGCCGGTCGGACTGGAGGGCTTAACCTCGCGCAAATATATCGTGAGGGGTGATGGCCACATTCGTCAGTGAGTGCGGCGCTCACGCCTGCACCCCGCGGACAAAGGTAAGGTGACAGTGGCTGGTTCTTACCTTGATCCGTTAGGTATGTTTGGCGGCGCCTTCGATCCGGTGCACATCGGACACCTGCGTGGTGCGATGGCAGTCCGTGAGGAGCTGGCGCTGAAGCACGTCGATTTGATACCGGCTGCGCAATCGCCGCTAAAGACTGACGCGGCACTCCCGAGCGAACACCGATTGGCGATGCTACGACTCGCGGTGAACGACGTCCCGGGTCTTGGGGTGGACACCCGAGAGCTGGAGCGGTCTGGCCCTTCCTATACGGTCGATACACTGACCGCAGCGCGGGCCGAGTATGGAGAAGCGCGACCCCTTTTGTGGATCGTCGGCTCCGACATTCTGGCCACCCTGCCGCAGTGGTCTCGTTGGCAGGAGCTTCTGGATTACGCGCACCTGGTTGTCATGGCAAGGCCTGGCGCAAACACGCCTGATGACTTGGTCACAGAATGGATTGCGGCACATCGCATAGAGGGCGCGCAGGCGGTCATCCAACCGGCTGGTGGTGTGGTGCTGGTCAAGCAACCCCTGCTCGATATCGCCTCATCACAGATTAGATCGTTGATCGCTTCGGGCGGTGACCCCCGTTTTCTGATGCCCGATGCGGTAATGGAGTATATTGATGAACACAATCTCTTTAGTCGCGGCGACGCATGTCAGTAGAACAACCCGTTAACACTCCTGTGCAAGGCGATGCACTGCTCAGCGTTGCACAGAACGCCTTGGATGACCTCAAAGCGGTCGAACCCGTGGTGCTCGATGTCCGTTCTTTGAGCTCGGTCATGGACTACTTGATTGTCGCCAGCGGCAACTCGAGCAGGCATGTCAAATCTTTAGCCGACAACGTACTGATGAAAGCGAAAGAGCAGGGCGTCAGGCCTTTGGGTGTCGAGGGCGAGCGCGCAGGTGAGTGGGTGTTAGTCGATTTTGGTGACGTGGTGGTGCACGTGATGCAACCCGCCGCCAGAAGTTTTTACGATCTTGAGCGTCTGTGGTCGGTGCAAGCGGAGCAGCCGCAAGAGAGCTGATGCGATTACGTGTGCTGGCAGTCGGGCAAAGAATGCCAGCATGGGTAGAGGACGGTGTCGCAGAATACTCCCGACGTATGCCGAAAGAATATGCGGTTGAGTGGGTTGATATCGCCCCTGCCAAACGCGGTAACGGCTCACCGCAGCGATATCGTGAAAAGGAAGGCGAGGTGATTCTGTCACGGCTCGCCAAAACCGACCATCTTGTCGCGCTCGACGTCTCGGGCAGCACCATCAGCACTGAGAAAATTTCTGATCGATTCGATCAATGGCAAATGCAGGGCCAGCACGTCAGCATTGTGATCGGCGGTCCGGATGGACTGGATGCCGCCGTGCTACAACGCGCTACAGAGCAGTGGTCCTTTGGACGCATCACGCTGCCGCACCCACTGGTGCGCATCATTCTCGCAGAACAGCTTTATCGCGCCTGGTCAGTGCAAGCGGGCCACCCATATCACCGAGGTAACTGATGCTGCGCCCACTCGATGCACTCAGGGACACGCGCCGGGAATGGATGATCAACCGCTCCCGCCTGATTGCTGCCTTAATGGGCATATCCCTGCTGCTCACGGTGCTGATCTACCGTTACTACTCACTCCAAATTACCCAGCATGACGAGTTTCTGACCCAGTCTGACCGCAATCGGATTCGTGTCGAGGTGATTCCCCCTCCGCGCGGGCAAATTGTTGACCGGAAGGGCCGGGTCCTAGCTGGAAACAAACCTACTTTTGTCGTTGGAGTGATTCTCGAACGCAGCGAGGATCCAGGTGAACTCATTGAGACTTTAGCGCAGCGTTTGTCATTGACGCAGTCTGAGCTGGAGGCATTTCGCGAGCGATCTTCCCGGCGGCGCCCTTTCGAAGCTGTGCCACTAAAGTTGGGCCTCGACGACACGGCACTCGCGTCAGTAGCGGTGGATCTGCATAGGCTACCGGGAGTGGTGGTGGACGCCCAGTTGACTCGCCATTACCCATACGGACATGAGTTGGGTCACGTTTTAGGGTACGTGGGGCGTCTCAGTGCTGATGACTTGAAGGAGCTTGATCAGTCGCGGTATCAAGGGACTTTGCACACGGGAAAGGTAGGGCTAGAGAAACGCTACGAAGCGCTCTTGCACGGTAAGCCTGGTTTTCGACACGTCGAAACCAATGCTCACGGTCGAGTGCTGCGCGTGCTGGAGCGGCAATCCCCTGAGCCGGGGCAAGACCTCGCGCTTTATCTGGACTTGGATCTGCAGCGCGAGGCGGTGGCGGCCCTGGGGGAACAGCGAGGTGCAGTGGTTGTATTAGACCCTTCGACGGGCGGGGTTCTGGCGATGGTATCCAACCCCAGTTACGATCCAAACTTATTCGTTAATGGGATCAGTTACGCTGACTACGCACAGCTGAGAGATTCAATTGATACGCCGCTCCTCAATCGCGCGCTGCAGGGTCAGTACCCCCCTGGGTCCACTATCAAGCCGATGTTAGCCCTGGGTGCATTGGCTGAGGGTTACGTTACCCCGGAGACGACCGTGGCTGACCCCGGATGGTATCAATTACCCGGTGACGATCGGCGGTATCGCGATTGGACGTTGAGAGTCCGAGGCTCCGGTCACGCAGAGAAAGTTGATCTGAGAATGGCCATCGCTGAGTCCTGCGATACCTATTATTACGACCTCGCTAATCGCATGGGCATTGATAAGATGGCAGAGGTTCTGGCCCCCTTTGGCCTGGGTCAGGTCACCGGGATTGATACGACCGGAGAGCAGCAAGGAATCTTGCCCAACACCGAGTGGAAACGAAATGCATTGGGAGAGGCCTGGTTTCCCGGCGAGACGATTAGCGCCGGTATTGGCCAGGGTTACATGTTGGCGACGCCCTTGCAGCTCGCGCAAGCGACAATGGTAATTGCCAATAGAGGAGATAGCTTTGCGCCGTCGCTGGCACATCGTGCCGGCGGGTTAATAGTGGGGGGTGCCAGGAGGCAGTCTGTATCGGTTGCCGACGAGCATTGGCGGGCAATATTGACCGGGATGATAGACGTTGTGCACTCGCCTCGCGGCACAGCTGAGTCGATCTCTAGAGGTCTTAACTATCAGATTGCAGGAAAGACGGGCACCTCACAAGTCATCAGTATTGCTCAGGATGCAATCTATGACGAGAACGCGATAAGTGAGCGTAACCGGAACCACGGGCTTTTTGTTGCCTTTGCGCCCGCCGAGAATCCGAATATTGTGGTGGCGGTGATTGCTGAAAATGGCGGGGGTAGTAGCGCCGCGTACCCCATTGCGCGCCAGATCATTGACTCGTGGCTCACAGGCGGCAGGGATGTCTGAGTACGTCCGTTTTATGGCGGGTTCAACCAGGGACTTTTCCCGACCACCCACAATTGCGGACCGTTTGCATATCGATCTGGCGCTGCTGGCACCTATCATCACTCTGGTGGTTATGGGGATGTTTGTCCTTTTTAGCGCAGCAGACGGTGATTGGAATACTATCGCGAGGCAGGGCCGCAATTTTGTAGTTGGCTTTGGCGTATTTCTAGTGATTGCACAGGTGCGGCTGGAGACTTTGGAGCGCTTGGCGCCATTCCTGTATATCGCCGCGCTACTTCTTCTTTTACTAGTACCCCTCCTTGGAGTTGGGAGTAAAGGAGCGCAACGTTGGCTGAGTTTAGGGTTTATTCGTTTCCAGCCTTCGGAAATTATGAAAGTGATGATGCCCCTTGCAGTGGCGGCTTGGATCGTCAGGCACGGACTGCCACCCCGTCCGGGTGTCACTCTCACCGCTTTGTTGCTTATCGGATTTCCCGCTGCTGTGATTGCCTCTCAACCCGATCTCGGTACGGCAATCTTGGTGGCGGCCAGCGGCATGTTTGTTCTGTTTATGTCTGGCGTGAGTTGGTGGCAGATAGTGAGTGGGGCAGTAGCTGCAATCGCGTGTGTCTGGCCTGCTTGGCTGTTTTTACTCCGCGACTATCAAAAACAGCGGATCTTGACATTATTCGACCCTGAGGCAGATAAGCTGGGAGCCGGGTGGAATATCATTCAGTCCAAGACTGCAATTGGCTCAGGCGGGTGGTCCGGTAAGGGATGGCTGCAAGGCACGCAGTCGCAGTTGGACTTCCTGCCCGAAAGTCAGACGGATTTCATCATTGCCGTGTTGGCCGAAGAATGGGGGTTGAGGGGGGTGCTGTGCCTGTTGATTCTCTACGGATTGATTGCGGCGCGTGGGCTGTGGATTAGTTTCACGGCGCAGACGAGTTACGGACGCTTGTTGGCGAGTGCCGTTACGTTGACTTTCTGCGTGTATGTGGTGGTCAATATGGGTATGGTAGCGGGCATTTTACCGGTAGTGGGCGTACCGCTGCCTCTGGTGAGTTTTGGTGGCACTTCTATCGTGACACTCCTGCTTGGCTTTGGGATTCTCTCGGCAATTAGCACCGAGCGAAGGATTATGGCGCAATGACGGTTGGTTTGAATCTGCTCGGTTGCTTACGCTTTTTTCTTCTCCGGCGCGATGTGTCGCTGTTTTCGATTCTTTGTATGACCATAGTTTCGGAGGTAATCGCAGGCGATTACAGTGGCTACGAGGCTGTGCACCCTGTTGTGGAGGCAGCTGAGCAAGCGGGGGTGGATCCCGTTTGGGCTGAAACGCTGATCGGTGATGCAGAAAGGCAACAAAGCATCCTCGACGCGATTGCGCGACCCGCAGAGAAAACCAAACCCTGGCACGAGTATCGAAATATTTTCCTGACGGATCGCCGTATTCGTGAGGGCGCCGTTTTTTGGAATGAGCATGCCGTGGCTTTGTCTAACGTGGCAGAACGCACAGGAGTGCCTGAACAGGTTATCGTCGCAATCATCGGCGTAGAGACGTTTTACGGCCGCATCATGGGGAGCTACAGAGTAATTGATGCGTTGTCGACGTTGGCTTTTGATTACCCAAGGCGTTCAGCCTTTTTCGTAAAGGAGCTCGAGCAGTTCCTCATCTTGGCTTGGGAATCGGGCAAAGACCCCTATCAACTGAAAGGTTCCTACGCGGGCGCTATGGGATATGGGCAGTTTATGCCCTCAAGTTATAGAGCCTACGCGAGAAGTATCAATGGCAGTGGTGCCCCTGATATCTGGGACAACCCCGAGGATGCGATCAGCAGTGTCGGAAATTATTTGCGCGCACACGGATGGCGGGGTGGTGAGGGGGTGGTAGTCGATGCTGTCACGACTGCTGACTGGTCGTCCGTAAATTCATCGAGGCTTAAACCGAGCAAAACGATCGCTCAATTGGCTTCAGAAGGCATACGCCCAATTGAGACTCTTGCGTCAGACATCGTGGCAACACCAATAAAGCTAGACGAGGCAGATGGCCCCCGCTATTGGTTAGGCTTGCAAAATTTTTATGTCATCACCCGCTACAACCACAGCGCTATGTATGCCATGGCCGTCTGGGAGTTGAGTCAAGCTGTGGCCCTGGCGCGCGCCAGATCATGAAAGAGTCGTGGAGTAACCTTGCCGCCGCTTGCTGCGCGGCGATGCTATGTATTTCTATATGCGTCGCCGCCGCCCCGCAGCAAATTTCTGATGGACCACCGTTGCACCCCCAAAAGCCTGTTTGGCGGGATGCGACACCCATGTCAGGCTCAATTTCCCGTCATGGGAATAAAAGTCCCTACACGGTAAAGGGACGGAGTTATGAGGTTCTGGATTCCTCTAGCCACTATCGCGCATCTGGCATCGCCTCTTGGTACGGCACTAAATTTCATGGAAAGCACACAGCAAACGGTGAGATCTACAATCTATTTGGAGCAACCGCAGCTCATCGCTCACTACCCCTGCCTAGCTACGTTCGTGTCACTAATTTGACCAACGAGCGGAGTGTTTTATTGCGCGTCAACGACCGAGGCCCCTTTCGCGACGATCGTATTATTGACCTGTCCTACGGAGCTGCCCTCACACTCGGTTTTGCCGAGCAAGGGGTAGCGCCCGTTTTAGTTGAGACAGTTGCCCAGTCAGATTCAACTACCGACTGGATGGGGGCCTCGCCCCGATATCGATATCTGCAGTTAGGAGCCTATCTCTCCCTGGCGAATGCCCAAATGGTTTCATATGAAGCCAGTCGGCAACCGGAGTGGCACTTTCCTGTGGTGATTAGCGAAGCGGAGGTCGGCGGGCAACAGTTTCATCGTGTCAGGGTCGGACCATTTGCGGACCCTGTATCACTGGAACGTGCGTGGGATGCACTGATTGAAGCTGGCTTTCCCTCACCGCAACGTCTTCCTTAACAACCAGATTGTGATCCAGCAGCCCGCGCGCGTACACTTCGATCTTTTGATAAACGGTGCTTTGGGGAGACTCCAGACATGCGAGGAATGAGAGAGAGACGGCGGAGTCCAGTATGGTGCCTGTTGGCCGGCCTCGCGTTTCCATTCATCGCGGCCGCTAATGCGGCGCTGGTCCCCCCTGCTCCGACGATCAACGCTGATTCCTACTTGCTGATCGATTTTGATACTGGCGCGGTGCTCGTCGAGCACAATGCCGATCTGCAGCTACCGCCAGCCAGCCTGACGAAGTTAATGACGGCTTACATTCTGGCGGAGGAGGTCGCGCTGGGACGCCTGGCGCTAGACGACGTCGTGCGTGTGAGCCGCAACGCGTGGTCGCAGAATCCCGTTTTTCAGGGTTCCTCGTTGATGTGGATCGAGCCCGGAAAGCCCGTCACGGTGGCGGAGCTCGAACGAGGCATTGTGGTTTCATCGGGTAACGACGCGACCGTTGCCATCGCAGAGCATATCGCGGGGAGTGAGGCGGCCTTTGTCGACTTGATGAATCAGTATGCGGAGAAGATGGGTTTGACGGGCACCCACTTTGAGAACAGCCATGGCCTGCCGCACCCGGATCATTTGGCCACGGCGCGGGATCTTGCCCGCACGGCCGTGGCGGCCATTCGAGATCACCCCGAGCGCTACGCGGTCTATAAAGAGCAGAGCTATACCTACAACGACATCACCCAATACAACCGTAATCATTTATTGCGTGAGGATGATTCCGTCGATGGTTTGAAAACTGGCTACACCAGTGTTGCGGGTTACGGGTTGGTGGCTTCGGCCAAACGCGATGGCATGCGGCTGGTATCCGTTGTGATGGGCAGCAGCTCGACATCGAGTCGGAAAGCTGAAACCCGGAGCCTGTTGAATTACGGTTTTCGTTTTTTCGAGACGCTGAGACCTTTGGATGCAGGGAGCGCCCTCAGCGATGGGCGGGTGTGGAAAGGTCAAACTCAGCAGGCATCGCTCGGCGTATTGCAAGATGTGGTGCTGACACTCCCGCGCAGCACAGCTGACGTGACCACCGAAATTGTCATCGACGATCCCTTGATCGCACCGCTGGCGGTGGGCGACATCGTCGGTCGCGTTCAGCTATCGCGCGCGGGTGAGCCGGTTACCGAGGTGCCGCTTCAGGTGCTGGAAGCGGTTGAACCCGCCGGTTTCCTCGCGCGACTTTGGGACAGCATTGTGCTGTGGTTCCAGCAGCTACTGGCGTGACACTCGATGGATCAGGACCCACCCAAGATCACCTTTCCCTGTGAGTACCCGATCAAGGTATTAGGGCGCGCAGTAGATGCTTTTGAACCCACAGTCATGACGATCTTTCGTCAGAGAGCACCGGGCTTCGCCGAGGAGCGGGTCGTGGTAAAGCCGTCCCGTAACGGCACCTTCCACTCGATTACGGTGACGATCGAAGCGCAGAGTGAGACACAGCTTCGGCAAATACATGAAGACTTGATGGGCACCGGCTTGGTGTCGATGGTGATCTGAATCCATGCAATGCCGCCGTCTGGGTGTGGTGGACTATCAGCCCACGTTCGATGCGATGAAACGCTTCACCGCCGAACGCACCGCAGAGACCGAGGACGAAATCTGGTTGTTGCAGCATCCACCGGTCTACACGCAGGGGCTGACCGGTCGTACCGAGCATGTGCTCGATGCCGGCGCTATCCCGGTGATTCAAATTGATCGCGGTGGTCAGGTGACCTACCACGGTCCGGGGCAGTGGGTCGCCTATATTCTCTATGACCTGCGCCGTGCGAATGTGAATATTCGCGAACTCGTCACGTTATTGGAAAACGCAGTGGTCGCGCTATTGGGTGAGTGGGAATTGTCTGCTTCCGGCGATCCTTCAGCGCGCGGGGTGTATGTCGATGGCCGCAAGATTGCGGCGCTGGGTCTCAAGGTGAGTCGTGGTTGCGCTTATCACGGCCTGTCTCTGAACGTGGATATGGATCTCGCACCGTTTAAGGGCATCAACCCCTGCGGCTATGAAGGACTTGAAGTGACCTCGATGGCGGCATTGTTGGGCGAAAGTTGCCCCGATATGGAGTCAGTGGCGGAGTCGCTTTTGACGCAGTTGGTGTCGGCGCTACCGACGCCTGCCTGACGCGGCTGCTATTGGCTGGCATAATCGCGCCTCCTTGAGGATCCCTTATGTCTGAATTACAGCGCGACATCGATGCGCGTCGCACCTTTGCCATCATCTCGCACCCCGACGCGGGTAAAACGACGATGACGGAAAAGTTGTTACTGCTTGGCCAAGCTATTCAGGTGGCGGGATCGGTGAAGGGTAAAAAAGGGCCCCACGCCACCTCTGACTGGATGGCGCTGGAGCAGGAGCGGGGTATCTCCGTAACGTCCTCGGTGATGCAGTTTCCGTACCGCGATCGCTGGGTCAATCTGCTCGACACCCCCGGGCACGAGGACTTCTCCGAAGACACTTACCGAACCCTCACTGCCGTTGATTCAGCGCTGATGGTGATCGATGGCGCCAAAGGGGTGGAAGACCGAACGATCAAGTTAATGAACGTGTGCCGACTTCGCGACACGCCCATCATGACCTTCGTGAACAAGCTCGACCGCGATATTCGCGACCCCATCGAGTTGGTCGATGAGGTGGAAGAAGTACTGGGTATTGCCGGTGCACCCATTAACTGGCCCATTGGTATGGGCCGCGACTTTCACGGGGTGTACAACTTGTACACCGACACGATTCACCGCTACCACGCCGGCCAGGGTGCCGTATTGGCAGATGATGACGCGATTCTAGGATTAGCCACTGACGAGGCCCGCGCGTTGCTTGGCGAAGAGTACGAACAGTTCGTGGAGGAAATTGAATTGGTCCGGGGTGCGTCCCATGAATTTTCTCTGGACGCGTTTCTCAAGGGCCAGATGACCCCCGTTTTCTTCGGCACCGCGCTAGGTAACTTTGGTGTGCGGGAAATGCTCAATGACTTTGTTGAGTGGGCGCCGGCGCCACAGCCCCGGGACGCGTCGGATCGCACGATTGAGGCGTCACAACCCGACTTCACTGGCTTCGTGTTCAAAATTCAGGCGAACATGGATCCCAAGCACCGTGACCGAATTGCTTTTATGCGGATTTGTTCAGGCCGTTATGACAAGGGCATGAAGATGCGACATGTGCGCATCGATAAGGACGTGCGGATTGCCGATGCCGTCACCTTCACAGCGGGGGACCGCACGCTCGTCGAGTCGGCGGTGGCGGGAGACATTATTGGTTTGCATAACCACGGCACCATTCAGATTGGCGATACATTCACTACGGGCGAGGCGATCCGCTTTACCGGTATCCCTCACTTTGCGCCGGAGTTGTTCAGGCGCATCCGCCTCACCGATCCCATGAAAACCAAAGCGCTGCAAAAAGGTCTGCAGCAGCTATCGGAGGAAGGGTCGACGCAGGTTTTCTCGCCACTTAACAACAGCGATCTGATTGTGGGGGCGGTTGGGCAACTGCAATTTGATGTCGTCGCATACCGACTGGCCGACGAATATAAAGTCGAGGCGATCTATGAGCCGGTCAATATTTATACCGCGCGATGGATTGAAGCAGAGGACGAGCGAAAACTCGACGAGTTCCGCAAAAAGGCAGCCGAGCACCTTTCAGAGGATGGCGGCGGCCACCTCACTTATTTGGCGCCGACGCGGGTCAATTTATCGCTTATGGAAGAGCGCTGGCCGGATATCCGTTTTAGAGAGACTCGCGAACACTAAGGCGCGCTAGAGTAAGGCTTCAATGTCGCTGGCAATGGCTTCTGGCTTGGTCGACGGCGCGTAGCGCTTCACCACCTCACCTTCTTGATTCACCAGGAACTTCGTGAAGTTCCACTTGATTCGCTTACTGCCCAACACGCCAGGGGCCTGTTCTTTAAGATGAGCATAGAGCGGATGGCTGGCAGCACCATTGACCTCAATCTTGCTGAACAATGGGAAGCTGGTTTGGTAGTTGAGGTCGCAGAAAGACTGGATTTCCTCCTCGCTACCCGGTTCTTGTCCGCCAAATTGATTGCAGGGGAAGGCCAGCACGGAGAAGCCCCGCTCGCCATAGGTTTGATGCAGTGACTCCAGCCCGGTGTACTGGGGAGTAAAGCCACACTTGGACGCGGTGTTCACGATTAACAGCACTTTGCCCTGATAGTGGTTGAGGTCCTGAGGCTCGCCGCTCGCCAGAACCGCGGAAAAATCCATCACAGTTGTCATCGTTCCTTCCTTTTACGGTGCGCATCGTCCGCGCACGGCCGGCCCATTGGTAGCTGCCGCAACGGTCGGTTCGCGTTATTGAGATCAAATCGTTGAGGTGGGCACTATACGTGACGGTCGATGATGTGTGAATGAAGCAGAGGGTCGAATGATCAGCGCGCGCTTTTACATTGCCAGATACGTTTCCAACTCAAAGTCCGTCACACGACGCTCAAATTCCAGCAGTTCCTGCTTCTTGAGTTCGCCGTAAGCAAATTGAAATTCGGGGGAGAGCGTGTCACTGATCGCATCCGACTGCGAGAAGCGGTGAATGGCTTCCGCCATAGTGGTCGGCAGGCATGGGTTGCCTTCGTCTTCGACCCAGGCGTTGCCGCTAATCGGGTCAGCCGGTTTGAGTTGCCCTTCTATCCCGATGGTAATACCCCCTAGCAAGGCGGCAACCGCGAGATAGGGATTGCTGTCGGCGCCTGCCACGCGGTGCTCAATGCGGGTGGCATGGCTCGGACTGGCCGGAATCCGTACTGCAGTGGTTCGATTGTCGTAGCCCCAATTAGGCTGGGTGGGCGCGTGATTGCCCGCTTGAAATCGTCGATAGGCGTTGTAACTGGGCGCGAAAATCAGGTGGCTATCACGCATGAGCGCCAGGCACCCGGCGACGGCTTGCTTGAGCACTGGCATGCCCTCTGTGTCACCACTATCGAAGGCATTGTCGTTGTCTTCAGTCATGAGGCAGCAATGCACATGCATACCGTTTCCCGCCTGGTTTTCCATCGGTTTCGGCATGAAGCTGGCGGTAACGCCGAAGCGTTCCGCCACCGCGCGGATACTGCGTTGCATACGAATGATCTGATCACAGTAAGCGAGCGGATCATCCGAGTACGCGACGTTGATCTCATATTGTGCCGGTGCCGCTTCTTTCAATACGCCCTCAAAAGGCAGGCCTTGCAGGGTAAAGCTGTCTTTGAGTGCATTGAGTAACGCCTCGTGCTCATCCAGCGCGCTCAAACCGTATAAATTGCCGCCTGTCTCACTCTCGGCGGGGAGTGCCTCGCGAAGTGATTCCCCCTCAGCGGGTTTTTTGAATAAGTTGAACTCGAGTTCGATAGCGACGCGCGGGCGTAATTGACGATCGGCCAGCCGCTGGACCACGCGCGCCAGTACTTGTCTGGGGTCCGAAAGCAGCGGTCCACCATCGTCCTTGAACATGGTCAGGATCACTTGGGCTTTGTCTACACCGTCTGTTCCCGAGAGCGGGACGAGGGAGCCCGGAACGGCCCTGCACCAGCCATCGATATCCCCATTATCCAGAGCAATGCGAGGAACGTCGCGCCCCCAGATGTCCTGCGCAACGGCGGACTTGGGCAGCTTAACCCCCTCTCGAAACAGAGCAGGCAATTTTCCAATCGGTAGCCATTTCCCCCGGGCCGCACCGTTACAGTCGGTGATCAATGCCTCGACCGTCTCGACAGCGGGGTGCTGAGCTAAAAGCGAATCGGTGTCTGAGTACATTTCAGGGCTCTCTCCTAAGTGGGGAAGTTTACTCCTGCGCCCTGACACTCACCAGTCAATCGGTTGGGTGCGCCACCGTGTCTGCCATGCGTCGCGAACCTTGTTGGGGTAGCGCTCGCTGCCGCTGGAGCCGTTGTAAGCGGCCAAAGCCCGCGACAGATGCTGGTCTTCACGATCCAGATAGAACCTCAGGATATGGCACCCGTACTGCAAATTGGTGGCGGTATCAGTGAGATTATCTTCCGGTCGGCCCAACTCGTTTTTCCAAAACGGCATGACCTGCATCAGGCCTTGTGCCCCGGCTCGCGACACTGCGTAGCGATCAAAGTGGCTTTCGATCTCGATCACTGCCAGGACTAACTCGGGGTGCAGAACCACTCGGCTCGCCTGCTGATGAACTTGCGTCAGCAGATCGAGACGTTCCTGCGCATCCGGGACCAACGGTGCCAGACGCTGCTGCATGTCGACTAGCCAGACTTCCGCGTCAAAACGATCTTGAAATTCGTTGTCTTCGGTCAGTGCCTTGCTGAGGTCAGTGGTTAGCGCAGCGCGGTCGTCGTCCGAGGCGGCGAGGGAAATGCCGGGCAGTGACCCCATGCTCAGCACAAGCGTCACGATACCCAGTACGTTTTTCATCCGTCGGTGAGGAGCTGTTGTATCCGACCCAGGATCTGATCCGGTGCGATCATCTCGGTTTCACCGGTGCGCCTGACTGTGAGCTCGAGCTTGCCCTCGGCCAGTGACCGCTCACCCACCGTGACGCGCAGTGGCATGCCGAGGAGTTCCATTTCGGCGAATTTGACACCAGGGCGTTCAGCACGGTCATCCATGAAAACGGACAGCCCCGCTGTCTCGCATGCCGAGTAGAGCTGTTCGGTCGCTTCACGGACGCCCTCTGATTTGTCTAGCCCGAGCGGCACGATAGCGACATCAAAAGGCGCCATGGCAGCGGGCCAGATAATCCCGTTCTCGTCGTGGTTCTGTTCGATCGCAGCGGCAACGATGCGCGTAATCCCAATGCCATAGCACCCCATGACCATGGGTTGGCTATGGCCCTGCTCGTCGAGCACGGTGGCGTTCATCGCTTCCGAGTACTTGGTGCCGAGCTGGAAAATATGGCCCACTTCGATGCCACGGCGAATCTCCAGCGTGCCTTCCCCGCAGGGGCTAGCGTCGCCGCTGACAATCTCCCGGATGTCGGCGAGCTCGGCGTTTGGCACATCGCGCGACCAGGTTGCGCCTTTGACGTGGTAACCGTCCTCGTTGGCGCCGCAGACAAAGCTCGGCACTGCCGCAGCGGTGTGGTCGACAATCACTCTGATGGATACGCCTACAGGCCCAAGCGAGCCAAAACCGGCACCGAGGCACCGTTTCACCTCATCCGGCTCAGCGAGGACGAGTGGCGACGACATACCGGGCAACTTACTCGCCTTGATCGCATTCAGGCGATGATCGCCTCTGACGACCAGCGCGACCAGATCGCCTGCGGCATCTTGGGCCAGCAGCGTTTTAATGGATTGGTCTGCTGGAATATTCATTTGCTCCGCCAGCGCTTCGATGGTGGTCAGACCGGGCGTCGCAAATTTTTCGAGCGCCGGAGGTTCATCACTGGGTGCTGCGCTTGCCGGCGCCACGGCTGGTGCCAGTTCGACGTTGGCTGCGTAATCGCTGCTCGTTGAGAAGGCGATCGCGTCTTCGCCTGATTCAGCGAGTACGTGAAATTCGTGGGAGTGGGCGCCGCCGATCGAGCCGGTGTCCGCCTCGACAGCGCGGAAGTCGAGGCCCAGTCGGGTGAAGATGGTTGAGTAGGCTTCGTGCATCCGCCAATAGGTCGATTCTTGAGAGGCCTGATCGATATGGAACGAATAGGCGTCCTTCATGATGAACTCTCTAGATCGCATCACGCCAAACCGTGGACGGATTTCATCCCGGAACTTGGTCTGTATCTGAAACAGATTCACCGGCAGTTGTTTATAGCTCTTGATCTCACTGCGGGCGATTTGCGTGATGACCTCTTCGTGGGTGGGGCCCAGGCAAAAAGGCCGCTGGTGGCGATCCTCGAGTCGACAGAGCTCGGGGCCGTATTGCTCCCAACGCCCTGACTCCTCCCACAGCTCTCCCGGTTGGACGACTGGCATCGTGAGCTCAAGTGCCCCGGCGCGCTCCATTTCCTCGCGCACCACGTTTTCCACTTTGCGCAAGACGCGCAGTCCCAACGGCATCCAATTATAGATTCCCGCGGCAACACGGCGAATCAGGCCCGCGCGCAGCATCAATTGATGGCTGACGACCTCGGCATCTGACGGTGTCTCCTTCAGGGTAGAGAGCAAAAACTCACTGGCGCGCATAACAAACTCCAATCGGGGGTCGCCATTCTACTGGCGCAAAGCCTGACCCGTACAGTTCTGCTCACCGCGCGCCGCGCCCGCCGAATCCGCGCACAGCCGATCAGGACCTTGCACCGGTGTTCGCCAAGCATGGCGCGCTGCAACCGGCAGAGCGCATTGTGGTAACCCTCTTTTTGCACGATAGTGCCGGTGGCGTGTCATTCGTGGGGTGCGCGACCAGTTTGTGAGATCAACACACTCTTTTGGGAGCAGGATCCATGGCGAAAGCGTCACGCAATAAAGTGGCCGGTAAAGCGAAAAAGGCGAATCAACCGCTACCGCCCATCTCCGCGAAGCTGTCGAAGGCCCAGCTGCTTGAGTTGCTCGCGGCGGAAAGCGGCCTTCGCAAAGCGGAGATCAAGCGGGTTCTGGGTGCGCTGGATAGCGTGATTGAGGCCAGCTTGGGGCCTGAGGGCGGAGGACAGTTCACGATGCCGGGATTATTAAAGATGACGGCGGTGCGCCGGCCCGCGGTTAAGGCGCGCAGGGGTATTAACCCATTTACCAAAGAGGAGACCTGGTTCAAGGCGAAGCCACCCTCCATCGGGGTCAAGATACGGCCGCTCAAGAAGCTCAAGCGCCTCGCCAATGGTGACGTGTGAAGGCCAGTCAGCGTGCGGCATTTGTAGCCAGCCGAGGTGATTTTCGGCTGGCGAGCTAAATTCTGACGCTCTGCGTACCTTTCCCTGATTCTGCGTTTACGGTACCCTCCGCGCCCTTGTAAAACGTTCCAACGGCCTCATACGGTGCTCGGGTTAGGCGCAGTGCTTGGATGAGGAGAATGCCATGCCAATCTATGAGTACAGCTGCCAGGAGTGCGGCCACAGCCTTGAGGCGATTCAGAAACTGGCCGATGCGCCACTGACTGATTGTCCCGCGTGCGGCAAGCCTGCGCTGAAAAAGCAGGTGAGCGCGCCGTCATTCCGCCTGTCAGGCGGTGGTTGGTACGAGACCGACTTCAAGACCGGCGACAAGAAGAATATCGCAGGGGAGCGGAGTGACGGTGCTGGCAAATCGAGCGCTGATTCAAGCGGCTCGGCAGCGAAAGCGGACAGCACCAAGAAAGCGGACACTAAACCTTCGGGCTCATCAAAGAGCGAATCCTCTAAAGCGAGTTGAGGACGGGAAAGCACACCATGGAAACAACGATGCGAAGCCACTACTGCGGCCTGATCGACGACAGTTTGATCGATCAGACGGTCACGCTGTGTGGCTGGGTGGATCGCCGCCGAGACCACGGTGGCGTGATTTTCCTCGATATGCGTGATCGTGAAGGCGTAGTTCAAGTCGTTTTTGACCCGGACACCGAGGAGCACTTCCAGCGTGCCGACAGCGTTCGCAGCGAGTACGTACTGCAGATAACGGGACGTGTGCGTGCGCGGAGCGCTGAAACCGTGAACGCCAACATGGCGTCGGGACACATTGAGGTGCTGGGTAAAACTCTGGAGATCCTCAACGCGGCACAGACCCCGCCGTTCCCCCTCGATGCCCATCACTCTGTCGGTGAGGATGTGCGCCTGCGTTATCGCTATATGGACTTGCGGCGACCGGAGATGCAGCAGAACCTCATAGCGCGGGCTCGCATTACCTCCAGCATCCGACGATATCTGGATCAACATGGCTTCCTCGATATCGAAACGCCGATTCTGACCAGAGCGACGCCGGAAGGGGCCCGCGACTATCTGGTCCCGTCACGAACACAGCCCGGTGCGTTTTTTGCCTTGCCGCAGTCACCTCAATTGTTCAAGCAGCTGCTCATGGTGTCGGGCTTTGATCGTTACTATCAGATCGCACGCTGTTTTCGCGACGAAGATCTCCGAGCAGATCGCCAGCCCGAATTCACGCAGATCGACATCGAGACCGCCTTTCTGACCGGCGAAGAAGTCATGTCCATTACCGAGGGCATGGTGCGCAGCCTCTTTAAAGAGCAGCTCGATGTCGACTTGGGGGATTTCTCGCGTATGACCTGGGCCGACGCGATGGAGCGATACGGCTCTGATAAGCCCGATCTGCGGATCGATTGGGAACTCGTCTCGATTGACGATCTGATGTCAGAGGTCGACTTTAAGGTCTTTAGCGGTCCTGCCCAGGATCCCGGAAGTCGTGTGGCGGCGCTCAAGGTGCCGGGTGGTGCTTCGCTGTCACGCAAAGAAATCGACGATTACACCAACTATGTGGGCGTTTATGGTGCGAAGGGTCTGGCGTGGATCAAAGTCAACGATCGCGCCGCGGGTATTGAGGGTCTGCAATCGCCCATCATCAAATTTATGCCCGATGACACCGTGCTGGCGATGCTGGATCGGCTTGACGCGGCCGACGGTGACATCTTGTTCTTTGGGGCGGACAAGCGCAACGTTGTGAACGAGTCGCTCGGGGCGTTGCGACTGAAAGTTGCGGCTGATCTCGACCGGGTAGCGGAAGGTTGGGCGCCACTATGGGTGGTCGATTTCCCCATGTTTGAGCGTGACGATCGGGGTGGCATGACCGCATTGCATCACCCCTTTACCGCGCCTTCCTGCTCAGTTGATTCGCTACAAGCCGATCCCGACGCGGCACTGTCGCAAGCCTATGACATGGTGTTAAACGGCAGCGAGATTGGCGGTGGTTCAGTGCGTATCCACGATCAGGCGATGCAGCAGGCCGTATTCGATCTGCTCGGTATTGATGAGGCCGAAGCAGAATCCAAGTTTGGCTTTTTGCTAGGTGCGCTGCGTCATGGTGCGCCGCCGCATGCTGGATTGGCCTTTGGCTTGGACCGCTTGGTGATGCTGATGGTCGGTGGGCAATCGATCCGTGACGTGATCGCGTTCCCCAAGACCCAGAGTGCCCAATGCGTGATGACCGAGGCGCCGGGAGAAGTGTCAGAGCAACAGCTCCGGGAGTTGTCGCTACGGCCACGACGAACTGACAGTCCCGGGACGGATTGATTCGAGATGGCGGGCCACAGTAAATGGGCGAACATCAAACACCGCAAGGCGGCACAGGACGCCAAGCGCGGCAAGCTGTTTACCAAATTGATCCGCGAGCTTGTGGTGGCAGCGCGCGCTGGTGGCGCTGCGGTAGAGGATAATCCGCGGCTGCGAGCTGCCGTCGACAAAGCCCTGGGTGCCAACATGAAGCGCGACACGATCGATAATGCGATCGCTCGCGGTGCTGGTACGGGTGAAGCCGACAACATGGAGGAGCTCACCTACGAAGGCTACGCGCCAGGCGGTGTCGCAGTGCTGGTAGAGGTGATGACCGACAACCGTAACCGCACAGTCGCTGAGGTCCGTCACGCATTTACCAAACGAGGTGGCAATCTCGGTACTGACGGTTCGGTAGCCTATTTGTTCTCTCGCACGGGGTTGATTCAGTTTGAATCCGGTGTTGATGAAGAGGCGGTGATGGAAGCGGCGCTGGACGCGGGTGCCGAAGATATTGTGACGCGGGACGACGGCAGTATTGATGTCATGACAGCCTGGGAAGAGGTGACTGAGGTGCGCGACGCGCTGGTTGCTGTGGGGCTGGAGCCTGTTCAGGCGGAAGTCACAATGCTCCCCAGCACAGAGGTCGCGTTGGATGCGGATACCGCACCGAGCGTCATGGGTTTGATCGATATGCTCGAGGATCTCGATGACGTGCAGAACGTCTACTCCAATGCCGATATCCCCGACGCGGTGCTCGCTACCCTGTAACGACTGGGGGCCTGCGAGGCGGACGCGCCCTGACTGCTGGCTCGCACACCTAAGCATTGCTGTTCTCCACGCCTTTACGGCCCTTTTTATTGGCACTACGGCTGTCCACGTTTGGCCTGTTATCGCGCGATCGTGGCACTTTCACCGTTCACCATGACCGCCTGACATCATGATCTTTTTGCCGCAATCGGTCACACTAGCCATTGGTTTGTGTGGGCACCCACCATGGCAGTCATACTCGGTATAGATCCGGGATCCATAAAGACCGGCTTTGGCGTCATTCGCGTCGACCGGAAAACCCCGCGCTACGTATCCAGCGGCACGATCCGGTTGCCCGTTAAGGAGCCTCTTAGCATCCGATTGAAGGTCCTCTTTGAATCATTGTCTGAAATTATCGCCACCCATCAGCCAACGGTTGCCGCAATCGAGAGCGTGTTTATGGCCAAATCCGCGGATTCGGCGCTGAAGTTGGGCCATGCCCGGGGCGCCGCAATGGTCGCCTGCGTCACGCACGACCTGAGCGTGCACGAATATGCCGCGAGAAAGATCAAGCAGTCAGTCGTGGGGACTGGGGCGGCGAGTAAACAGCAGGTGCAACATATGGTCACCGTGTTATTGGGCTTATCAGCGGAGCCTGCTGAGGATGCCGCAGATGGTTTGGCTGCGGCACTGTGCCATTGTCATACGGAAGGCTTGGCCGGCACGGTAGCGGCGAGCGGATTCCGAGCGGGTCGTTTGAGGTAAAGTGCGGGCATGATTGGTCACATTCGCGGCACGTTGCTCGCACGTCAGGCACCCGAGATCTTGGTGGAGGTCAGCGGCATTGGCTACGAAGTTCAGGTGCCGATGACCACGCTGTATCAGTTACCGGAGCTGGGCGAGACCGTCACGTTGCTGACCCATTTCGTGGTGCGAGAGGACGCTCAGCAGTTATTCGGATTTGCTGATGCGGCAGACCGGCGGCTATTCCGTGAGCTGATTAAGGTAAGCGGTGTTGGACCGCGGCTGGCATTGACCTTGCTCTCCGGAATGGATGCGGCCGATTTTGCGCGATGTCTGCAGCGAGACGACGTGGCGGCTCTAGTGGCGCTACCGGGTGTTGGTCGAAAAACCGCTGAGCGGTTGTTGGTCGAGATGCGCGACAAGGCGGGTGACTGGTTGGATGAATTGTCGCCCGGCAACAGCGGCGGCGAGGACAAGCGTCGTACAGTGGAGACGGAGCCGGATCAGCGTGCCGAGGCGGAGCAGGCGCTGGTGGCACTGGGTTACAAGCTGACGGAAGCCGCCAAGCTGATTGCCAGTGCCGATGCGCCTGCCGATGCCAGCAGTGAGGAGCTGATTCGCCGGGCATTAAAAATTGCGGGTGGGGGACAGCGATGACACCTGCGGATAAAGGAGCCTGTGCGTGATTGAAACCGACCGTTTGGTTGCAGCAGACATCGGCGATCAACGCGATGACGCCGTGGACCGTGCGATTCGGCCGCGCCGACTGGACGAATACATCGGGCAGCGTGCGGTGCGCGAGCAGATGGAGATCTTTCTGTCGGCCGCCCGCAAGCGCGGCGAACCACTCGACCATACGCTGATCTTCGGGCCGCCTGGGCTTGGCAAAACGACACTGGCAAGCATTATTGCGGAAGAAATGGGTGTGCAACTCAAGACCACGAGTGGCCCTGTGCTGGAAAAAGCCGGTGACATTGCTGCGTTGATGACCAATCTCGAGCCCGGTGATGTCCTATTTATTGATGAAATTCATCGGCTAAGCCCTTACGTTGAGGAAGTGCTTTACCCCGCGATGGAGGACTACCAGCTCGACATCATGATTGGCGAGGGGCCCGCGGCCCGGTCCATCAAGCTCGACTTGCCGCCTTTTACCCTGGTGGGTGCCACGACCCGCGCCGGGCTCCTGACCTCACCGCTCCGGGATCGTTTTGGCATTGTGCAGCGATTGGAGTTCTACGATGCCGCTGAACTCACTGAAATCGTCCGGCGCTCTGCTGGGATTCTGGGTATTCCGACTGACGACGCCGGAGCGAGCGCCATCGCACGACGGTCCCGCGGCACGCCGCGCATTGCCAACCGCCTGCTGAGAAGGGTGCGAGATTACGCAGAGGTCAAAGCCGATGGTGCGGTAGCAGGCCCCACGGCGGAGGCGGCGTTGGACTTGTTAAATGTTGATGCGCAGGGCTTCGATCATCTCGACAGACGACTACTGCTGACAATGATTGAGAAGTTCGACGGTGGACCGGTGGGAGTCGACAGCCTCGCGGCGGCGTTGTCGGAAGAACGTGGCACGATCGAGGATGTGCTAGAGCCTTTTCTGATTCAGCAAGGCTTCATTCTGCGAACACCTCGCGGACGGATCGCAACACGACATGCCTACCGACACTTCGGCATTGCTTTCCAGGGGTCAGCGGCAGAAACGCTGAGTCTGGATTTGGATGACACAGAGTGAGTGCGGAATTTTCGCTTCCGATCAGGGTCTATATTGAGGACACGGACGCTGGCGGTATTGTCTACTACGTGAACTACCTTAAATATCTTGAGCGGTGTCGGACCGAATTTATGCGTGCATTGGGTACAGATCGGGCTGCAATCTCTGACGAGGGCTGGATGTTCGTCGTGTCCAGCTTGGCGTTGACGTACCGACAACCCGCGAAATTGGATGACCAG
>PBLO01000045.1 GCA_002721785.1 Halieaceae bacterium | reverse complement strand
GATCACAAATTACTTGCAGCCGGGCATTAA
Source organism: Halieaceae bacterium (assembly GCA_002721785.1). GTDB lineage: Bacteria > Pseudomonadota > Gammaproteobacteria > Pseudomonadales > Halieaceae > Luminiphilus. The sequence goes on along the minus strand of PBLO01000045.1, from coordinate 20,360 downwards.
GGAGCAAGGCGAAGCATATGGCCTGATAGCCATGACCTGCGCACGGATCAATGACCTGTCTGTCGTGGACACCTATTACTTGCCAGACTACGACACCTTCGAGAGAGCCAAGAACGAATATGCCGGTAAGTTCGTCGAAGCCACTCGCAAAGCGGGGGCTAAGGTCGATATCAAGGAGGCCTATGTATATCGTGCTTGGTTCGATGGAACCGACGATATGAAGTCGCTGACTAATTTCTAATCACTGATCAGCTGGCTACAGGCTTGTAAAATCAACATGGCTCTCACCATGCGCTTCGTGGAGCATCTGGATACTGTATTCACTTGTCGACTTTGCACGGTTTTGCTCTTGGGCGGCGAGGTTGGCCTCATAAGCCTCTTTCGAATGGTAGATAGCAACTGAACCGTGGGTCGTTTCGTCGATTTCGTACCAATGGATTTCGGCAATATGTGGGTTGCCTTTGAACTGCGACATGTTCTGACGCATTTGCTGCCAGTCAAGTGCAGCAGGGTGCTTCCAGACTGACGTAACGACATACTTCATCTCTTCCTCCTCAATCCTTCACTTGTCTATTTCATTAGGCTACAGCAACACCAAGAAAAGGCCCACAGTATTGGCTGTGAACGAAAAAGGGCCGCCCAAAGGCGACCCTGCTGTGTGCTAGCGGCTGTGAGATATTACATGCGGCTTGCAAAATCAAGCAGCCTCAAACGAGAATACCCGGCTTCTCGCATTTGGTGAACATCTGCATATGGGGCACCATAGGCTGGAGATCCGTTACCATCTCCTCAATGCGCGCCCGGCACTGCTCCTCGGATTTAAGCAGACCCTTGGTGTCCACCAAGACCGTGCAGTCGCCCTGCAGCATCCCACATATCATAAGTTTCGCAATGAACATGCCCGGTCTCTTTTCGCTATTAAACTAATCGCGCAAGCTAGACCCAATCCCCTCTGCAAAACAGGGCTAAAGATTCAGTATACAGATGCAAAAAATGCAGCGCCTTCGAAAAGGGGCCGCCCGAAGGCGACATTGCGTAATCGCGATGCGCATATCTTATCTGCGACTAGCGATATCAAGTAGCGCGTCAGGCTTGCTTTGCGCATAGCGTGCAGTGGTCGATAGGCTCTTCGACCATGACCTTCGCTCTTGGCTTCTCCCATGTCAGATGCATACTTGATTTACAAGGCTTCTCGTAAAGCTGAGGCGATGTCGTCGTCGACCTCAATGGCAAGGGCTTTGATGAATCATGGAGTTTGATAAGGACGTTGGGCGCCTTCAAAGGCTAATGGCTGCCAGCATTGCTGGCATAAACCGCAGGCAAGCCATATTGGAGACGCTTTCCATAAACTCTGGTGACAGGATTATCGATGTTGGTTGCGGAGCAGGCCAACTACTCGGGCACCTTGCTAAAGCGGTTGGAGAGAATGGAGAGGTCATAGGTCTAGACCCAAGTGTCGATCAGTTGGCACAAGCCAAATCGAGCTGCAGCGACTTTTCCAACATTACCTTCTTAGAAAAAGGCGCTGACGAAACGGGCCTGCCAGATAATAGCTGTGATGCGGCCAAGTCGACGCAGGCTCTGGAATACATTCCTGATGTTGACGCTGCTCTCACCGAGATCACTCGTGTGTTGAAGCCGGGAGGCAGTCTGGTGAATGTCTCGATTCTTTGGGACCACTTCAGGTTCCATGGAGCGGACACAAGGCTCAATGATGAGATACATGAAGTCTTTAGAGCCCACTGCAGCCATCAAATGCTTCCGATGGAACTTTCTGGCAAGCTGCAGAAGCTTGGCTTTCGTGACATCAAAGATAAATCCCTAGCCTTTGTGATCACGCGCAGAGATCACAACTCTCCTGCGTTATACACAGAAAACGTCATGGCAAACTTTGCCATCAACAATGGGATGTCTGAGAAAGACGTTACAAGCTGGCGATCACAATTGGCTATAGCCGAAAAGCAAGGGCGTTTTGGCTTTGCAAGCTTCCCGGTCCTAACAAGTGCCCATCTCGCAGGTTAAGTTCATGTTGTATGGAAGGACGTCGCTAGATGACTGAGACAAAGCCCGCATTAGTCAACTTCACGGTCGAAACCTTCACAAATGAGCGCGATATGGAGTTTCACATGGCTCAGGCCTCGAAACGCTTCGAAGTCTTCATGCCAAGGTTCAAAGAGGCAGGCTTGAAGAAGATCACTTCCACCAGGATCTGGAACAAGGAAGGCAAGGCGATGGTTGGATGGGTGTTTGAGTATGAAAACGCTGAAGCATACCAAGCATGCCAGACTCTATGGAGAGAGATTGAGCAAGCCATAGACGTCGAAGACGGAACTCCTGTCATAAGGCAGGCATTCAGGGGCATTGTGCTCAGCCAGACTACATTGTGATGGTAGTGGCCTAACCAGTCTTAGGCATCGAAAGCCGCAAACCCGCATGGCGGATTTCTCGGCCATAGGTGGTGGCGTCTTTGCTGGGCCAAGCGAAGTTGGCAGCCATTCCAGACGCGGGACCCGGCCGGCACGCCTCTGCATGAAAGGATTGAAGCGATCATGGCACAACTGAAATGGTGGGAAACTGCCGTTATCTATCAGATCTATCCACGCTCATTTCAGGACACGAACGGCGACGGGATCGGCGACCTGGCTGGTATAACCTCGCGTCTGGACTATGTAGCCGGTCTTGGCGTTGACGCCATCTGGATCAGCCCGTTCTTTATGTCACCGCAGCGGGACTTTGGATATGATGTGTCCGACTATTGCGACGTGAATCCGGAATATGGAACGCTGGCCGACTTTGACAGGCTGATGGAACGGTCGCACGCACTGGGTCTGAAAGTGATTATCGACATCGTGCCGGCGCATTGTTCAGACCAGCATGACTGGTTCAAGGCAAGCCGCCGGTCACGCAACAATGACAAAGCCGACTGGTTCCATTGGCAGGATCCGAAACCCGACGGGTCGGCACCGACGAACTGGCTGTCATTTTTCGGGGGGCGTGCCTGGAGCTGGGAGCCGCGGCGCCAGCAATATTATCTGCATAACTTCCTGCCAGGTCAGCCGAACCTGAATCATGCGAACCCGGATGTGCGCGCGGCGATTCTGGATGTTGTGCGCTTCTGGCTTGATCGTGGTGTTGACGGGTTCCGCCTCGACGCGATGCACACCGTCAACGCCAACTTGCCCCCCTATCTCGATAATCCGGTCAATCCAGAGTTCCAGCCGGGGCCGCTTCCAAAGGACCAACAGCCCTTTTTCCGGCAGTTGCACGATGCGGCGCAGTTGAACCAGCCTGCCATACAGCAACTGTCCGCCGCATTGCGTGCACTCACAGATCAATATGAGGATCGCTTCCTTGTCGGCGAGGTCGATGGCGACAATGACAATGGCACCGCCGTCAGCGAGACCTTCACCGCCCCGGGACGGCTTCACGCCACCTACAATTTTGACCTGCTGGCATGGGAAGGGTTGAGCGTTGACGAGATGAAGTCGGTTCTTTCAAAGGCCACCAGCCGGTTCAACGGATCAGGCCGCCTTTCTTTTGCCTTTTCGAACCATGATGTGCCGCGCTCGGCAACACGCCAGCTGGCACCACTGGGACTCGCCGCCGACCGCCAGGATGCGTTGCAATTGTTGCTTCTCAAGCTGGAGGCATCATTGATCGGATCCTGCTGTGTCTTTCAGGGTGAAGAGCTGGCATTTGAAGATGTGAGAGACATTCCACATGAAAGGATGCGCGACCCATGGGGCATCGAATTTGCCCCCGCCTTCCTTGGACGCGACACTTGCCGCACGCCGATGGTATGGGATGCCGCTCTTCCCAATGGCGGGTTTTCGGTCGCCAACAGCACCTGGCTGCCAATCAGTGACCAGCATCTGGAACGGGCCGGGCTTGATGAGGCGGCGCGGCCAGGCTCGCTTTATAACGCGTTCGCTGCATTTCTGGCCTGGCGCAGATCGCAACCGGCAATGATGGAGGCCAACCAGATGTCGGAGATTTCTGGCGGCCCTGGCCAGATTGTCTTTGACCGGATCAGTGACAGCCAGCGGCTGCGCTGTTCCTTCGATTTCAGGACGCTGACAGCGGAATTTGAGGATATCGCCACTGACGAAAACCCGGGGGCGTAGCAATCCCACAGCAGACCGGATCACTTTCCGTTGGGTCAGTCCCAGTCGGGTGCGCTCGGTACCAGATCGCTGTTGACGATCCGAAAATCCTCAGCCATCAGCCCGTCGATCCGGCGCATTTCGTCATCATCAAGCTGGAAGCCCTGCAGCTCGAAATTCAGCCGTATATTTTCAGCCTTTGTGGACATTGCATTGATCGCGACGCCCTTTTGCAATGTCCAACGAAGACCAACCTGCGTTCCCGACTTGCCATGCGGCCTGCCAATATCGTCAAGCAGAGCCGATGTCGCCATTTTGCCGCGCGCCACTGCGCAATAGGCTGTCAGCGGCAGACCCAGCCTCTGTGCGCCTGCCAGCAGTTTTTCGGTATTGAGAAACGGATGAAATTCCACCTGATTGGCAACTGGCCGGACCGACAGTCGCGCCATCGCATCTTCCATCATGGCAATGGTGTAGTTCGACAGGCCGATATTCACCGCATAGCCAAGATCGTGGGCCTTCTGGAGTTGTTCCAGCGCCACGGCATTCTGCCCATGCTGGTCCGGCCAGTGGAGCAGCAGCACATCGACCTGATCAAGCTGCAGGTCACGGAGCGACTGCTCCACGGATGGCAGGAAGTCCTCTGAGGCAAAGTTGTTCGGACTGACCTTGGTGGTGATCAGCAGCTCTTCACGCGGCAGACCAAGGGAGGCAAGGCAGGCCCCGACTTCGCGCTCGTTCCCGTACATCTGCGCCGTATCAAAGCTTCGATACCCAATCTCAGCTGCGAGGCGCATAGCTGACGCTAGTGTGTCGCCGCGCAGCGGAAAGGTGCCGAAACTGACATCGTGTCCGGCGTCGAGATAGACGTTCATGCCGGCCTAGTCTCCGTAACCCATCTGGACCCGGCCAAGCGGTGACAACATGTCAGGCGTGAAGCGCCCGTCAAAATCCACCTCATAATTTTCAGCGGCGAAATCAGGCGAGCTTTCTCCAGCCTCGAAGGCCTTGAGTTGCTTGGCAAGGAACCGGTCATTCTTGTCACATGCCGGCGCCGCGCCGATATACATCACATTGCTGTAGCTTGTGCCGGTATGCTTGTCCTCGACCCCGTGGATCACATCCGGATGCCACCAGACCGTGTCGCCCGGCTCAACCACCGGGATAGGCACATAGGCCCGCAAAAGCTTGGCATGATAGGTCTCGCTGATGGTCAGGGCGCGCGACGGGGCCGCCCCACACAGATCATCCTTGGCAACATCATCCTGAAGCGCGCGCAGGATCACCCAAGCCATGGCATTCGCAATGGGAACGATATTCAGCGTGCCGTCTCCCGGCCCCTGTCTGCTCAATGCCGTCCACCCCTGATAAGTGCGGAACATCGAGCACACAGCTGGAGACGGGATTTCCTTGGTCGATGTACGGAAGGCCGCATCGAACGGGTCATAGGAAGAGACGTCACCCGACAGCAGATGCCGATAGACCTGCTGATAACCCGGGTCGATCCAGCGTTCTACCGAGCCCCCATCGACATGCGGACTAAGACCAAGGGTATTGTCACCCGGTTCGCGCTGGCGGAGGCGATCCGCATACAGGCATTCACGGTCCGGATCGAATTCTATGCCGTTCTTCGAATCGAACTGCCACAGCCGGTTCAGCCAGCGGCGCGCGGTGGCCAACTCTTCGGAGGTGCGGGCCTCCATCTGCGGCTTCGACCAGTAAAGACCAAAAATCTGTGGCCGTGATGAGGACAGGTTGGCGAAATACTTGTCCATCCCGTCCTTTTCCTTCTGGCGTTCGAAATAGTTGTTCCGCGCCACATAATCCATCAGCCATTCGTTCCAGCCAGTGACCCGGTCGGCGTCGAATGTCTTGCGGAGGATGACTACGCCGCGCTCCTTGATCCGCGCGGTGGCAGCGTCATCAATCCGTCCCGACGCAACCTCGGTGTAATCATGCACCGGAATAGGTGACTCACCAGCCGCAACCTCTGCCTCTATGGTCTGGATCTGCGTCTCCACAGCGGCGTCTACCGCCGCGAAGGTCGCGGCCACATCCGCTCCCGATTCTTTCAGGTGTGTCTTGAAATCACTAATCTCGCGACGGATGTCGTCTGTCATCGTCTCAGACATGAATTCCCCCAAATGTCTCTACAACAAACTTAACGTCACCTTTGCAGGTGAGCCTGAGCGCCGTTCAAGCCACACATTATGTTGACGCAACATGCGTGTCATCGGCAACCCCCAGATGCGTTGTCGTCGCGATTTTTTGTCTGCCGGGAGAAACATGACCACCACATTGCCCCGCAGGAACCTTTCGTCAGCTTTGCTGTTTGACACTGCCCGGCGCGCCCATGAAGCCAAGTAACAACAAACCTGCCTCCGCGGTGATTCGGCCGTGCCCGCATCTGTAGCGACAGAGAAACAAATGCACCAAAAGCGCCATATCACCCGCCCAGACCGCCATTGGGGTGACGGATGGCCAGCTGCGACAAGAAAACCGCTCATTTTTGGGACTTTTCAACAATGGACTGTTGAAACGGCGCGAGACTCTGGGTTTACTCCAACCCTCACAATATTATTAGAGGGGAGTAACAATGAGAAGAATTCTTGGGGTGCTTATCGCATCCGCAATGCTTGCAAGCGGTGCAGCCAAGGCAGCCGAGCTTGAGGTCGTCCACTGGTGGACATCCGGTGGTGAAGCCGCTGCTGTAAATGAGTTCGCCAAAGCCTTTGACGCTGCCGGCCATAAATGGGTTGATGGTGCGATCGCCGGCGGTGGCGGTACCAACGCCATCCCGGCCGTTGTATCGCGCCTTCTTGGCGGCGACCCGATGGGCGCCACTCAGTTCAACCACGGCCGTCAGACCGAAGACCTGATCAAGGAAGGTCTGTTCCTTGACCTCACCGAGCTTTCGGAAAAGGAAGGCTGGCGCGATTTTGTATTCCCAAGCTCGCTGCTTGATGCCTGCACCTATGACGGCAAGCTGTATTGCGTGCCTGTCAACATCCACTCCTGGCAGTGGATTTGGCTCTCGAACCCGGCATTCGCCAAGGCCGGCATTCCTGTGCCGTCCAACTGGGACGAGTTCGTCGCCTCCGCACCGAAGCTTCGCGCAGCTGGTGTTGCCCCGCTGGCCGTTGGCTCGCAGGCATGGCAGTCGACCGGCATGATCACCGAAGTTCTGGCCGTCGCCATTGCTGGTCCGGACAACTGGAGTAAGGTGAATGTGGATAAGGACGCAAGCGTTGCTGCTGGCCCGGCCTATGCCAAGGTTTTCGAAGCTGCGGCAAACGCACGCGAACTGGCGGCCGATATTGCTGTCACCGACTGGAACCTGGCCACAGCCGCGGTAATCACCGGCAAGGCCGCTGGTCAGATCATGGGGGACTGGGCACAGGGTGAGTTCGCTGTAGCCGAACAGACCGCTGGCAAGGATTACTCCTGCCTGCCCGGCCTGGGTGTGAACCCGGTTCTGTCGCTTGGTGGTGACGCCTTCTATTTCCCGAAGAACAAGGACGCCGATGTCACCGCTGCCCAGCTTGAGCTGGCTTCGCTGATGATCTCGAAAGAGGTGCAGGTGAACTTCAACCTGAAGAAGGGCTCGCTGCCGATCCGTGGTGACGTTGACCTGTCTGCTGCCAACGACTGCATGAAAAAAGGCCTTGGCCTGCTTGCAGACGGCCAAATCCTGCCAGGTGGCAACATGGCCCTGTCCCGCGACACCATCGGCCAGATCGAAGACCTGATGGTCCAGTTCTGGAACGACAGCTCGATGTCCGCTGCCTCGGCCCAGAAGGCCTATGCCTCGATCATCGCTTCGGCCGACTAAGCGCTGAACAGACTTGTGGCGGGGCCAGCCTGAAGCTGGCCCCGTCTTCTCGATTAATTAAACTCAGCTTGTTCACTTTTGCCTGACGTGGGGAGACAGATGTCTGGCAGTCAGAGACCAAACATGCTGTTCCGGAATCTGTCATCGAAGGTGGCCTCCATCCCGATGGCAGTGACCGCTCTGGTGATCTTCATCGGATGTTCAGCCTGGACCGTAGTATATTCCTTCACCGGCTCGCGTCTTTTGCCAAAGACGCGCTGGGTTGGTTTTGACCAGTATGATCGCCTCTGGGACACAACCCGGTGGATCGTATCAATCGAGAATCTCGCCATCTATGGTGGCTGCATGCTTGTTCTGTCGCTGGCTCTTGGCTTTACCATGGCGGCGCTACTCGACCAGCGCATCCGATTTGAGAACACCTTCCGAACGATCTTTCTCTATCCGTACGCCCTGTCCTTCGTTGTGACCGGCCTGACCTGGCAGTGGATGCTGAACCCGACCTTCGGGTTGCAAAAGGTCGTCCGTGACATGGGCTATGTCGACTTCACCTTTGCGCCGCTGACAGACGGTGACTTCGCGATCTATGGTGTTCTGCTTGCCGGCCTTTGGCAGGGCACAGGTCTTGTCATGGTAATCATGCTTGCCGGTCTGCGGGGCATCGATGAGGACATTTGGAAGGCCGCCCGGGTCGACGGTATTCCGAAATGGAAGACCTATCTTGTGATTGTGCTGCCGATGATGCGCGGCGCGATCATCACGGCGCTGGTGCTTGTCGCCACCAGCATTATCAAGGTGTTCGATCTGATTGTCGCGCAGACTCAAGGTGGCCCCGGTCTCGCCACCGAAGTGCCGGCCAAATATGTCATGGACATGATGTTCCGGAACCAGAATCTCGGTCAAGGCTTCGCCGCATCAACAATGATGCTGCTCTTTGTCATGATCATCTTGGTGCCCTGGACACTTTATGAATTCAGGGAGAGACGCCGTGGCTGATATCAGTGCTGACATGGCGCGCGGCCCGCGTCCGAAAAAGGCTTTCAGCCTTCCCAATTTTGTCATCTACAGCACGCTGACGCTGCTGGCGATGTATTATCTGGCACCGCTCTATGTGATGATCGTGACGTCACTGAAAACAATGCCCGAGGTCCGGCTAGGCAATGTGTTTTCGCTGCCGCGCGAAATCACCATCGAGCCCTGGATCAAAGCCTGGGCCACCGCTTGTACCGGATTGAACTGTGATGGCCTGAGCCGGGGTTTCTGGAATTCGGTGCAGATTCTGGTGCCGTCGGTGGTGCTCTCTATCGCGGTCGCGTCGGTGAACGGCTACGCCCTGGCCTTCTGGCGCTTCAAGGGCGCCAACATCCTGTTCACGATCCTGCTGTTCGGGGCCTTCATCCCCTATCAGGTGATGCTGTATCCGATCGTGATGATCCTGCGGGACATCGGACTCTACGGGGATGTGTGGGGCCTTGTGATTGTACATTCAATATTTGGCATGCCGATCCTGACCCTGCTGTTCCGCAACTATTTCAGCTCGCTGCCGCTTGAGCTTATCAAGGCGGCTCGGGTCGATGGAGCCGGATTCTGGGGCATTTTGATCCGGGTCCTGTTGCCGATGTCTGCCCCTATCGTTGTGGTGGCCATCATTCTCCAGGTCACCGGCATCTGGAACGACTTCCTCTTTGGTGTTGTCTACACCAGGCCGGATTCCTATCCGATGACGGTGCAGTTGAACAACATCGTCAATTCGACCTTTGGCGAAAAGGAATACAACGTCAATATGGCCGCCACCATCATCACCGGTCTGGTGCCGCTTGTTGTATATTTCGTGTCAGGCAAACTTTTTGTGCGGGGCATCGCCGCCGGCGCGGTGAAAGGTTAGAACATGCATTCCGTCAGTGTTAAAGATCTCAAACTGAACTTCGGTTCTGTGGAGGTGCTTCAGGACCTGAACATCGACATCAATGATGGAGAGTTCCTTGTACTGCTCGGCTCGTCCGGCTGCGGCAAGTCGACCCTTCTGAACTGCATCGCCGGCTTGCTGGACATCACCGATGGCCAGATCTACATCAAGGGCCGCAATGTGACCTGGGAAGAGCCGTCGCAGCGCGGCATCGGCATGGTCTTCCAGTCCTACGCGCTGTACCCGCAGATGAGCGTTGAAGGCAATCTGAGCTTTGGTCTTAAGAATGCCAAGCTGCCTGCCGCGGAGATTGCCACACGTGTGGCCCGCGCCGCCGAGATACTGCAGATCGAACCCTTGCTCAAGCGTAAGCCTGCGGCATTGTCGGGGGGGCAGCGCCAGCGCGTCGCGATTGGCCGTGCACTGGTGCGTGATGTCGATGTTTTCCTGTTTGATGAGCCGCTGTCAAACCTTGATGCCAAGCTCAGGGCCGATCTTCGAGTGGAGCTGAAGCAGCTTCACCGGCAGCTGGAAAACACGATGATCTATGTAACACATGACCAGGTCGAGGCGATGACACTTGCCGACCGGATCGCCATCATGCGCGCCGGCAAGATCCAACAGCTCGACTCGCCCAACGAGATCTATAACCGCCCGGTGAACAAATATGTTGCCGACTTCATCGGCTCACCGTCGATGAACTTCATGAATGGCAAGATTGGCGCGAAGGGTCTTACCATCGGAGATGTCACCCTGCCGGTTGACGGCTATAAAGCCGCAGGCAAGCTCGCCAAGGGCAACGTGATTGTCGGCATCCGACCAGAGCATGTGGCCACAGGCAATGACGTTCGTGATGCGGCCTACAAGACAAAGGTTGTTGCGGACCTTCTTGAGCCGATGGGCGCGGACACGCTAGTATGGGCGCAGTTTGCAGGGCATGAGCTTCGCCTTCGCATGGACGGCCAGAACAAGATCGAGGAAGGGCAGGAAATCGAAATCGGACTGAACGCCGAGAGCATGCACTTCTTCGACCACAAAACGGAAGAGCGTCTGTGACGCGTCTGTCACTTGCGGGCGAATGGCAGCTGAGGAACGAGACTGTAACCCACGCTTCCAGCATTGCCTTGCCGGGCGACATTCTGAGCGCGCTGAATGCCGCCGGCATCATCCCCGACCCCTATTGGGGGGTGAACGAATATGACGTGCGCTGGGTTGCGGACCATGATTGGACGGCGCGGCGCAGCTTCGCGCTGACGGCCGATCAGCTTGAGGCTGATCTGGTTCTCTCACGCCTCGATACAGTCGCCACCATCACCGTCAATGACACTGTGGTTGCAACGCCGCAGAATGCGTTCCGGCGTTATCGCCTGCCATTATCAGGGATAGTGCGGGAAGGCCAGAATGACATCGCGATCACTTTTCATTCACCATCCCGTGCCGCCGAGGAACGGCAGGCACGCCAACCCTATTTCGTACCTTTCATCGAGCATTACCCGGGCATCAGCGGCAACATGCTGCGCAAGCCGCAATGCGATTTCGGCTGGGACTGGAACGCCGCGCTAATGCCGATGGGCATCTATGGCGACCTGTATCTGGATTTTGACACGGATCTGGTCCTTGGCGATGTTCTGGTACATCAGGCACATCAAGACGATAGCGTCACCGTCACCGTTATCCAGCAGATCGCCACCGGACGTCCGACATCGGCTCAGGCCAGCCTGTGTGGCCAGACCGCCGATGGGCAGACTGATGAAAACGCGCTCACCTTCACTTTCGAAGTCACCTCACCCGATCTGTGGTGGCCGGTTCATCAGGGACCGCAGACGCTTCATGACTTGGTGATAACAATCGACGGACAGTCACTGACGAAGCGCATCGGGCTTCGCAACATAGACCTGGTCTCGGTCCCGGACGAGGTAGGGCGCAGCTTTATGCTGCGGATCAATGAGCGGCCACTCTTTGCCATGGGTGCCAACTGGATTCCGCAGGACGCCTTGCCGGGCCAGGCCGACCCGGAGGCGTTACGCGATCTGCTGCAATCCGCTGTCGATGCCAATATGAACATGATCCGTGTCTGGGGCGGGGGCTGGTACGAAAGCGATACCTTCTATGACATCTGTGACGAGCTGGGCATCCTTGTCTGGCAGGACGCGATGTTCTCATGCTCGCTCTACCCCGCCGATGACGAGTTTTTGGCTGAGGTCGATGCAGAACTGCGGGATAATGTGGCGCGTCTCCAGCATCATGCCAGTCTTGCATTATGGTGCGGCGACAATGAACTGATCGGAGCGCTGACCTGGTATGAGGAATCGGTCAGGGACCGCGACCGGTATCTGGTCGCCTATGACCGTCTGAACCGCACAGTGGAAACGGCGATCAAATCGACCGACCCAGCGGCGAACTGGTGGCCCTCCTCACCCTCGCCAGGCCCCTTGTCATTCGGCGATGCATGGCATGATGACAGTTCCGGTGACATGCATTTCTGGTCTGTCTGGCATGAAGGCCGCGACTTTGAGCATTACCGTGATGTGAAACCGCGCTTCTGTTCGGAATTCGGATTCCAGTCCTATCCGTCGATGGCGGTGATCCGCAGATTCGCCGATAAGGATGATTTCAACATCGCTTCGCCGGTCATGGAAAGCCACCAGAAGAACAAGGGTGGCAATGCCCGCATTGCTGAAACCATGTTTCGCTATTTCCGTTTTCCGAACGGGTTTTCCGATTTTGTCTATGTCAGCCAGGTGCAGCAGGCTCTGGCCATCCATACCGCAGTCACCTATTGGCGCAGTCTGAAACCTCATTGCATGGGATCCCTGTTCTGGCAGTTGAATGACACCTGGCCAGTCTGTTCATGGGCCTCACTGGACCATGGGGGCGGATGGAAATTGTTGCATTATCTGGCACGGCGGTTTTACGCACCGGTGACCGTCTCGGCCGTTCCAACAGCGTCCGGTTTCACCCTGACAGCGATCAATGACAGCGCAACCCCCTTGCGTCTGACCGTTTGGGCTGAGGCCCTGTCCTGTGCTGGTGTGCGGCGCGACCTTGGGCACACAGAGATCGAGCTTGGCACGGCCGCAGCACAGCCCGCACTGATGACAGACCGGCTGGCGGATGACGAAGTGCTCCTCTTTTCATGGGATGGCGAGGCCGACGGCGTGTCCCATATTGGTGAGGACCATCTGGCCCCACGCCCCTATAAACAGCTCCCTCTTCTTGACCCCGGCGTCAGCATGACGGTGCAGCCGCCTTGCACCAGCGCCGACAGGGAATGGCACCTTACACTTGCGGCGGAGCGGCCCGCTTTCTTTGTCAGCATCGAGGCTGATTGCGGCGGCAGATTCAGCGATAACGGATTTCTGCTACGCCCCGGACAGCCACGCACAGTCACATTCTCTGCGACGAGCGACGGACAGAACCCGGCTTTTTCCCTAAACCATCTTCACAGGGCGACCTATGACACTGTCGCACAGAATGACAAAGCGGCAGCCGGCTGATGACATTTTCAGACTATCCGGAAAGGCTGTCAGGCGGATCTGAGAACTGGGTGGTCCGGCGGGCCGGGCGACGCGTTGTCAGTGCGCTATTCCTGATCAACGGATTCCTGATCGGTGTGTGGGCATCACGCATTCCTGCCATCACGGTTCAGTATGATCTGACCCCGGGCATGCTTGGCACATTGCTGCTTGTCCTCGCATCCGGCGCGGTCATCGCCTTTCCGATATCCGGCTATTTCATGGATCGGATGGGATCCGGCCATATCACCCGGGTCACAACTCTTGCCTATATCGGCAGCATGGTGCTGATCCCGCTGGCACCATCGATCCTGACGCTGGCAATAGCGCTCTGGCTCTTCGGCGCCGTCCACGGAGCAATGGATGTGGCGATGAATGGCTGGGGGGCCAAACTTGAGAAAGCCTGTGAACGGCCCATCATGTCGTCATTTCACGCCCTCTTCTCGGTCGGGACAGGTCTTGGTGCGGCCAGCACGTTCATTGCCGCAACTCTTGGTATCGGACTGTTGCCGCATATGGTTGTGGCATCCATACTCTCGGCTGTGGTCCTTGGATGGGGATGGCGGCAACCAGAAGGATGCGATCTGACACCGTCCTCAAAACAAAAAGCACCACTGTTCATCTTTCCCCGCGGTCAGCTCCTCGCCATCGCACTGATCGCAGCATGCTCGGCCATTGGTGAAGGTGGCAATGCCGATTGGGGCGGATTGTTTCTAATGGCAACGACAGACGTGGACGAGGCTGGTGGCGCCCTTGCCTATACGGTCTTTTCCCTTGCCATGGTGACGGCCCGCTTCGCTGGTGACAGGCTGATTGCGCTGCTTGGACCAGAACGGATCGTGCGCTACTCCGGCCTTGCCGCCCTCCTTGGTGGTTTGATCACGATGTTCGCTCAAGATGTATTGGCAAAGCTGTGCGGATTTGTCTTCCTCGGGGCAGGTTTTGCGTTGATCGCACCGATCGTCTACAGCCGCGCGGCCAATGACAAGGATCTACCACCGGGTGCGGGGCTGGCGTCTGTTGCCATCATGGGATATGGCGGTTTTCTGGTTGGACCGGTGATTATTGGCGGACTTGCCAGCCTTTTCGGGATTAGCAGTGCTTTTGGTATCATGATCTTCCTTGGTACCGGGGTACTGGTGTTCAGCCGGGCTCTGGCCACACGAACCTGATCCGTCACGTAGAGACTGAATTTTATGCTTTTTTCATGACGCGCCGTCACTTGTTGCCTAATGTAGCATCGCGTTGATTGACTTGTAACAGAGTGCCAAATGCCCCGTATTTCCGTTCAGCTTTATTCCGCCCGCGACTTTGACATGACCTCCGTCCTTGCCCATACCGGCGAGCTTGGTATTACAGAGGTTGAGGGGTTTGGCGGTCTCTATGACGATCCACATGCCATGCGCGCAAGACTTGATGCCAACGGGCTTTGCATGTCCACCGGGCATTTTGATTTCGCCCTGGTCCGGGACGATCCGGCAAGGGCAATCGATATCGCCCACACGCTTGGCATGGACAGCGTCATCATCCCCCATCTCAAACCAGATGAGCGGCCCACCTCCTTTGCCGGATGGCAGGACTTTGCGGCCGCGCTTGCCGAGGCCGGCAAACCGATCCGTGATGCCGGTCTTGCCTATGGCTGGCATAATCACGAATTCGAGTTCATCGCCTGCGACAATGGCGCGTTTCCGATCGAAGCCATTATGGATGGCTCGCCTGATATCGGCCTTGAGCTTGATCTGGCCTGGGTTCATGTCGCCGGCGAGGAACCGGTGCACTGGCTGCAACGATACCAGGGTCGGCTCATTGCCGCGCATGTCAAGGACCGTGCGCCAGATGGTGAATGTTCAGATGAAGATGGCTGGGCCGATGTCGGGCACGGGATCATGGACTGGGATCGTATCGTTCCTGCCATGCATGACGCCGGCGTTGATCTGATGGTGATGGAGCATGACAAGCCTGCCGATGCGCTGCGCTTCATTACCCGGTCCTACGCCACCACAGTGAAATTCTAGATCGGAGTTCCCTGCAATGAACGACCTTGGTATCGGATTGATCGGTTGCGGCAATATCTCGGCTGCCTATCTTCGCCTCGCCCCCATGTTCAGGGGGTTGCGGCTGGTGGCGGTCGCAGACATCAGCATAGAGGCGGCACAGGCCCGCGCTGCCGAGTTCGACGTGCGCGCAGACAGTGTGGAGAGCCTGCTGGCGGCAGATGACATCGACCTGATCGTCAACCTTACCATTCCGGACGCGCATTTCGATGTCTCGCGAAAGGCTCTTGAAGCCGGAAAGCACGTCTATTCAGAGAAACCCTATGTTCTGAGCGTCGATGAGGCCGACACCCTCTCCGAACTGGCAGTCCGCAACGGGCTGCGGATTGGATCGGCGCCAGACACCTTCCTTGGCGGCGCGCACCAGACAGCCCGTCATCTGATCGACTCAGACGCTGTTGGCAGCATCACCGGCGGCACATGCCATGTCATGTCGTTCGGCATGGAACACTGGCACCCAAATCCAGATTTCTTTTTCCGACCGGGTGGCGGCCCGATTCTCGACCTTGGACCTTATTACATCACCAATCTGGTGCATTTGATCGGGCCGGTGCGGACGGTTACAGCGATGAGCGGTGCAGCGTCCAAAACCCGCACCATTGCAAACGGTCCGCGCAATGGCGAGCAGATCCCGGTCCTGACCCCGACGACCATCCATGCCGTGCTGGAATTTGCCAGCGGGGCGCTTGTTACCCTTGGCGCTAGCTGGGATGTGAAGGCACACCGACATCGTGAAATGGAGCTTTATGGACAAAACGGCTCGATCTATGTGCCCGATCCAAACTTCTTTGGTGGCGAGGTGGTCATTGCGAGGCAGGATGGCACAGAACAGGCGCACAGCGCTGACCAGCACCCCTTTGGATCCCCCAACATGAAAGATGGTGGTGGACGCGAGCAGGCGAACTATCGCTGTGCCGGGCTATCCGACATGGCGGTCGCCATTCAGGAAAACAGGCAACATCGGTGCAACGCAGAAATAGCACGACATGCCATCGAAGTGATGACAGGCATTCTGGCAGCGGGAGAGACACGAAGCTGGATCGAGATGCGGACCAGTTGTAATCGGCCCGCCTATCTTGGTGCAGACGAAGCCGCCACACTGCTCCTGTGACAAAAGGCTGCCGCTCAGTGATCCAGCTTCACCCAGGCGGCGTTGCGCTTTGACGAATTCACGCAGGCGGAGACGAACTGCACACCTTTCAGCCCGTCTTGGACTGTGGGATAGATCACATCTTCAGGTAGCGTTTCACCGCTGCGGGACGCGACAATGGCCGCTGCCGCTTCGGAATAGATATTCGCAAACCCTTCAAGATAGCCTTCCGGATGGCCCGCCGGGATCCGGCTCATTCTGGCGCTTGCGTCGCCTGATCCGGCGCCATTGCGGGTGATCAGCCGCTTTGGCTCGCCAAAGGGCGTGTGCCAGAGATAGTTCGGATCTTCCTGCGCCCATTCCAGCCCGCCAGTTTCCCCATAGACCCGGATGCGCAGCGCATTTTCATTGCCTGGTGCCACCTGGCTCGACCAGAGCATGCCGCGCGCGCCACCTTGAAAACGCAACATCACATGAGCGTTGTCATCAACCTGCCGCCCGGGGACGAAAGCCTGGATATCAGCGGCCAGGCTTTCGACCTCAAGCCCGGTGACGAAACAGGCGAGATTGAAAGCATGCGTGCCGATATCACCGGTCGACCCGCCAGCACCGGACCGCGCCGGATCGGTGCGCCACTCGGCCTGCTTGAAGTCTTGTTCGACACTCAGCCAGTCCTGCGGATATTCCACCTGCACAACACGGATTTTGCCAATGTCCCCATTGGCCACCATTTGCCGCGCCTGACGCACCATGGGATAGCCCGTGTAATTGTGCGTCAGCACGAAGATCGCACCCGACGCCTCGGCCATTTTCACCAGCTTCTTGGCATCCGGCAGGTTGCTGGTCAGAGGCTTGTCACAGATCACATGGATGCCGCGCTTCAGAAATTCCCGTGCGGCAGCGAAGTGAACATGGTTTGGCGTCACGATGCTGACAGCTTCGATTCCGGTCTTCAGGCGCGCTTCCCTGATCGCCATGGATTTGAAGTCGTCATAGACTCGCGGTAGCCCAAGAGCCTCACCGCTGGCACGCGATTTTTCCGGTGTGGAGGACAGCGCGCCGGCTACCAGTTCGAACTTGTCGTCAATGCGCGAGGCGATGCGGTGGACAGCTCCGATGAAGGCGTCGTTGCCGCCACCGACCATGCCAAGCCTGATCCGGTCTGCCATTCCTATATCCCCAGCATCTTGCGGTTGGCAGCCTTATCCGTGCCGCCATCGGCAAAATCGTCGAACGCCACCTCGGTCGGCCGGATGATATGATCGCGCACAAAAGCCGCCCCTTCACGCGCGCCGTCCTCTGGATGTTTGATCGCGCATTCCCATTCGACAACAGCCCAGCCATCAAAGCCGATGGCGGTCAGTTTAGAGAAAATCGCACTGAAATCGACCTGACCGTCACCCAGGCTGCGGAAACGGCCCGCCCGGTCAACCCAGGGCTGATAACCGGAATATACCCCCTGGCGACCGGTTGGATTGAATTCCGCATCCTTCACATGGAACATCCGGATGCGGTCGGCATAGATGTCGATATGGTCGATATAGTCCAGGCACTGCAGCACATAATGCGACGGATCATAGAGCATGCAGGCCCGCGCATGATTGCCGGTGCGCTCAAGAAACATCTCGTAGGTAACGCCATCATGAAGATCCTCACCCGGATGGATCTCGTAGCAAACATCGACGCCACAATCCTCCGCATGATCAAGAATTGGCCGCCAGCGCGCGGCGAGTTCGTCAAAGGCGGTTTCGATCAACCCGGCAGGGCGTTGCGGCCATGGATAGACATAGGGCCAGGCCAACGCACCGGAAAAGGTCGCATGGGCGCCGATCCCAAAATTCTTCGAAGCCAAGATTCCCTTTTTGACCTGATCTACGGCCCAGGCCTGCCGTGCGGCAGGATTGCCGCGCACTTCCGGTGCGGCGAAGCCGTCAAACGCCTCGTCATAGGCTGGATGAACAGCGACAAGTTGACCCTGGAGGTGGGTCGAAAGCTCGGTGACGGCAACGCCATTGGCCGCTGCCACACCCTTGAATTCGTCGCAATAGTCCTTGCTCTCAGCCGCCTTGTCGAGATCAATCAGCCGCGCATCCCAGCTAGGCACCTGCACACCGACATAACCACAATCAGCTGCCCATTTGGTAATGGCGTCCCATGAATTGAACGGCGCTTCATCGCCGGCGAACTGCGCCAGAAACAGCGCGGGGCCTTTAATTTGCTTCATGATGTCCTTCCCCTTTTCATTCAAACCATACTAGGCATATTCCATGGATGGCAGTCAGAAACTGCCGCAGCGCATTCTTAGCACGCTGCGCGACAATCTTGCAGCGGGACGCATGCCGAAGGGTCTTTGTCTGGTTATTGCCGGCTGGATGCGCTACGTCGCCGGCAACGACGAGGCAGGGCAGGCGATCGATGTGCGTGACCCGATGGCAGATTAACTCAAAGCGGCTGCCAGATCGGCCGACCCGGTGACAGCGCTGCTGTT
The DNA here is from genome assembly GCA_002721785.1 of Halieaceae bacterium. Lineage (GTDB taxonomy): Bacteria > Pseudomonadota > Gammaproteobacteria > Pseudomonadales > Halieaceae > Luminiphilus. The sequence continues at coordinate 1,375 of PBLO01000045.1, read as the reverse complement.
GATTGAAGCCATCTTCAGATCAGACCTTGCAGGCAACGCGAATGTGGTGGCCGCAATCCGGCCTGCGTACCGGCACCGTGTAAGCAACTTCGCAGCTAAGACAGTTAGAGGCTACCTTGAACAACCACCCTTAATGTAGTGCTAAGGGATAAATCAGGATTGTAGTGAGAGCCAGCTTTCAATTCTCTATTTTCAATTTGGGTTGCACTACTGGTTTAGGAACAGACACAAAAGGTTGCTAATCAAAAACAAAGCCTCCAAACTTTGATAATAGTAAAGCGAACCTCCGGTCTTCGAAGCAGCGCCGGAGGTTTCGTTTATTGAAATTCAGCTACCGATATTTGCGTTTGTTTTCATACGCTAATCTGTTTGGGTCAATCAGCTTAGACGTGCGGCATGCAAAAGGGCGTTCCCGTTTCGAATCTTCTCCGACTGGCCCACACTGTTTGCTTATGTGTATGATGTGATCCCCTAGAGGTGATCATACACATCACACAATGGTGTGATCCAGTCACAAATTTTCATCTAACCCATTGATAACCCAATACATGTTTTTCTCAATCGCAATCACACGCTTCTTCTGAAGCGCATTTCTTGCGTCACGTCGCTTCCCGCCTGTTTCGTCGGGTGCTTTGGCATTGTGATAGGCATTCCACACGTCCTTGTGAACGCTTTTCGTCTTCTTATAGATCAGCGCCGAGCGGCCGTTCGGCATAGTGTCGCAGCGTTCCCATCGTCTTTTCGCGGTAGGTCGCAGATTTGTTTGACAGGGCCAACTGATCATAAAGGTGGGCGGCTTCGCTAAATGTCGGCGTCTGGCCGCGTGCCGCCTCTGTCTGCAGGAAATCGGGAGAGGTGTAGTCCAGCGCCAACTCGCGCGCCCGCGCCCGTACCTGATCTATCGACATGTCGCTAGAACGACCGATCTTGACCTGTTTCATCGCGCCCGCACCTTTCGGCCGCATCTCGAAAATGAAGGTCGCGACGCCCGACGCCATTTTCCGCACGCCAAGCCCGCCAACATCCGTGTCGAACAGGTTGGCCGATTGCTTGTCTTCAGGAACCGCCAGCTTGGCGATGACTGTGTTGGTCAGTTTTTTTGCGCATCTACACCCCGTCTCAAAATAAAGGGGATGGGGTATTCGCCGGCCTGAACCAGCCGTTTCATGTCTGCACTATGTCTGCACTCTGCAGACATTTTGAGGATATTAGGTGGAATTAAAATGCACAAGCATGACGCCGGAATGCGCCATATCCCTCTGTTTTCTTGCAATTTTCTGGAGGGTGAAATGGTGGGCGTGACAGGGATTGAACCTGTGACCCCTACGATGTCAACGTAGTGCTCTCCCGCTGAGCTACACGCCCCATTTCAACG
>PBLO01000040.1 GCA_002721785.1 Halieaceae bacterium | reverse complement strand
TGAGCCAAGGATTCCCAACTATCAAAATCGGCTATAAAGCCATGCATATACCCTCTTTCGATCTGTTCAGGACTTTCACTTTTCCCAGACGTGATCTGAAGTAACCCTGGCACTTTGCCCTCTATTTCATGCAATTCACGCCAAATGTCGGCAATTTTATCTTCGCCCAACTCTGACTTAAATTTTATCAAAACGATGTGTCGGATCATTTTCCTATCCCTGATCAGCCTTGATCATGTCGGATGCTTTTTCTCCGATCATGATCGCAGCTGCGTTGGTGTTTGATGAAATAACCGTGGGCATAATCGAATTATCAACGATGCGCAGACCAGCAATTCCGTTGAAACGCAAACGCTTATCCACAACAGCGTTATCGTCTGGCCCCATACGACATGTACCTGCACAATGATGCGATGTTTTAGAATGTTCACAGATGAAATCGAAATAATCCTCATCCGTTTTCAAATCTGGGCCTGGCAGACGTTCAGCTTTGATAAAGGGTTTCAGCGGCCCTTGCGATAAAATTTCTTGCGTCAATTTCAAACCTGCAATCGAATTTCTACGATCTAGTGGATCTTGCAGATAGTTTGGATCAATCAACGGGGCATCTGCGGGATTGTCACTTTGTATTTTTACCGACCCCCGCGATCTGGGACGTAAATAACACGAATTCAGGGTAATCCCGCCCTGAGGCATCGCTACAACACCATGTTCAATCCCAGTTCCAAGACCTAAATGAAATTGCAAATCAGGGGAACGCGCATCTGGATCAGCATACCAAAAACCCCCTGTTTCAAACAGCGACGACGCAACTGGACCTTTCTTGGTAAGCAGGTACTGGATCCCTGCCATCGCAGCTCGCGCAGGCTTGGCGTATAAATCATAACTATAAGGGCCCGAAAGTTCGCAGATACAATACAAATCTAAGTGATCTTGTATATTTTCACCAACCTGTGGCTGATCATAGACCACATCTATGCCCAATGTTTCTAAATGTGAGGCGGCTCCAATACCCGAGAGTTGTAGCAATCTGGGCGAGCCAACGGCACCTGAGGAAAGGACCACTTCGGATGAGGCATGAATTTTTGTCCCATCTTTCATTTCCACTCCCGTGGCACGCGCGCCCTCTACAACCAATCGCTTAACTTCTGCACCTGTAATAACATCAAGGTTTTTGCGCCCAATGTTGGGCGCGATATATGCCATTGCAGCAGATGATCTGCGGGCATTGCGTTGTGTCAATTGATAATAAGCAACCCCATCCTGCTTTTCGCCATTCACATCGAAATTGCGTGGGATACCCAATTCTGCAGCTGCTTCAAAATACGCTTCGCACACCGGCAAAGGTGAAATGGGCTGGCTTACCCCCAGTGGACCGCCCACCCCGTGAAAGTCATTATCATATGTGTCATTATCCTCAGCCTTTTTAAAATACGGCAACACATCGTCATATCCCCAGCCTTCGCATCCCATTTGGCGCCAATCGTCATAATCTTGGGCATTGCCACGCGTATAAATCTGCGCATTAATCGCCGAACCGCCCCCGATAACCTTGGCCTGTGTGTAGCGGAACACCTTGTTTTGCATGTGCCGTTGGGGCACCGTATCCCAACCCCAACTACCAATACCTTTTGTCATTTTCGCGAAACCAGCGGGTAAATGATACAAAGGATGACGGTCTCTACCGCCAGCCTCTAACAATAGGACCGTCACATCAGGGTTTTCAGACAGACGTGACGCCACAACCGACCCAGCAGATCCGCCACCAATCACAATGTAATCATAGCCTGTTTTCATAACACATCTCTAAAGTCGTGGAATTGATAGACCGCCATCGATTGCGATGACATTTCCTGTCGCGAACGCCAATTGACCGCGTGCCAAAGGCAGAATAACAGATCCAATATCTGTTGGTTCGCCCCACCGCTTCGCAGGCACCAGGCCATTTTCAATGCGTGGAGTGTATTTATCGCGGACACCCAACGTCATAGGTGTTTCGATGATGCCTGGACGCAATTCAAAAACGCCAATGTTATTGGGGGCAAGGCGCACTGCGAAATTTTGCGCCATCATAGACGCTGCTGCTTTGGACATACAGTAATCTGCACGCTCAATAGACACCATTTCCGCACTCACAGACGTTACAAATGACAACGAACGATAAGCATCTGAAGGCGTATCGAGCATGTGACGCGCAACGTTTTGTGCTAAGAAAAATGAACCACGCAAGTTTATGTCTAAGACACGGTCAAAGTGTGCGATAGATATATCCAGCATATCGCCGCGAACAGGTGACGCGATGCCTGCATTACTGACATAAGTTGTAATTGGGCCAAGATCTGAAACGATCGAAGACACTAGGTTTTCGGTGTCTTCAACGTTGCAAAGATCATGCTGATAATAACGAACCTGACCGTCAAATCGTGACAAAATTTCTGCAACCCGCGGATCAGACTTTGACAGTTCTGATGCGATCGCGACGCGATATCCATCACTGATCAGCGCTTCAACAATTCCAAGGCCGATCCCCTGCTGCCCACCTGTTACAAACGCAACCTTGTTCATGCCGCAAACTCCTCACGTAAGATGTGGTCAGCGGCGCGCATACTCAGCGCGGCGATGGTCAATGCGGGGTTCACAGCCGCAGAGGTTGGCAAAACTGATGCATCTGCGATGAATAAATTTTTATGATCATGAGACCGACAATAGGTATCAACCACAGATGTCGTTGGATCAACGCCCATACGCGCCGTTCCACATTGGTGAGACGGGGTTCTTTTATCGAAACTCTGGGTTAAAACGATTGGAAATCCAGCTTTTTTCAGCACGCGTTTCAATTTTTGAACTAGCATTTGATGCGCGTCCCAGTTCGTGCGCTTCCAAGACAGATGTATTTGTTCGTTCTTTACGGTGACGCGGCTTTCCGGGTCTGGCAAATCCTCCGACATAGCATAAAAATCAAACGAACGTGCGGCGATCCAATTGGCCACAATTTTTGGCAAAGGAGTATTCGCCAATAAAATGGTACCAGATATCTTGCCCAACAATTGGATATTACCCAAGGGTGGCCCCTTGTCCCCGTCCGTTAGATAATAATCGTTACACATCAATGTTTTCTGATAGATCGCGTTATTTTTTCGAAACGGATGCATCGCCAATACGGCCGATGCGTTGTGATTCATAAAGTTACGACCGACCTGATCTGACCTATTTGCCAATCCCGTCGGATAGGTTTCCGTTCGCGATGAGAGCAACAAGGCGGCAGAATTCACAGCGCCTGCCGCCAAAACAACGATGGGCGCACGAAGGGTTTCTATGCGGTCTTTAAGTTTTACGACAACACCCGAAACCGTTCCAACGTCATCAACCTCAAGCCGTTCAACTTTGGTGTTTGTCATCAGTGAAACGTTTGCAGCATTCATCGCAGATTGTAATGCGATGGATTCTGCATCCATCTTGCCAGAGCAAGTATCAGGAAATGCATCCCACGGGGTCGCACCATGTGCCAACCACCGTTCGACATCAACACCAAGCGGAAGTGATACAGGCGTCAAACCAACCCGCGCCAATCTATGGCGCAAATCAGCGATATCAGCTTCGTCAGGAACGGGTGGAAAATCATATGTGTTTGAGTGCACGGGTTCCGTTCGATCACCCTGATTTTCACCGCGCACCTGAAACATGCTTTCTGCGCGCGCGTACCATGGCTCGATCTCATCATAGGAAATTGGCCATGCAGGTGACGATCCCTGTAAATGCGCGAGCTCAGAAAAATCTTCTTTTCGATAACGGATTAGGACCGCCCCATAAAATTTGGAATTACCGCCCACATTGTAGTAATTCCCAGGATTGAATGGTTGGCCATCCCCGTCTACCCATGTTTCATCTGGGCGAAAATGTCCGTTGGCAAATATCGCGGCGTCATCCCGATCATTTGCAGAGGGACGAAGATGATCCCCCCGCTCAATGATCAAAATCTTACGTCCACTTGGGGCGAGTTGCGCAGCCATTGTTGCACCCCCCATCCCAGAACCAATGATTATGACGTCTGCATCCTGCACTTATTTAATTCTCATCTCGCTTTGCGGATCAAACGCAACGGCCTTGTCCATATTGATGACAAAATCAAATATTTCACCCGTTGTTATGTCGGCATCTGCACGCATGCGCGAAATGCAATCTTTCCCTGCCAGTTCCATGGTCGCGAAGGTGTCCGCGCCCGCAGGTTCTGTAACGCCTACGCGATTTGAAATGGGTACGACAGTTTTCGATTTACGATCGACGCCATCTGGATCTGTGATCGCCTCTGGTCGAATGCCAAGCAAGATATCCTTACCTGCCCAATCGGACATATTTTCTTGATTGAATGGTAACAAAGCACTTTGGCCTTCGGATGTTGTAATTTCCGCGTGCGGTAGACCGTCTTTCACCACAACAGAAGCTGGCAGGATATTCATCGCTGGTGAGCCCATAAAAGTTGCAACAAACAGATTTTCTGGTGTGTCATAAATCTCTTTTGGTGTTCCCAATTGTTGCACGTACCCGTTGTACATGACTGCAATGCGGGTGGATAAAGTCATCGCCTCGATCTGATCATGGGTCACATAGACGATTGTAGTCTTTAACTTTTCGTGCAGCTTCTTTATTTCTGTCCGCATATCCACGCGCAATTTTGCGTCTAAGTTTGAAAGCGGTTCATCAAACAAAAAGACATCGGGATTGCGCACCAATGCGCGTCCCATTGCGACACGCTGACGTTGACCACCCGACAACTGACCTGGTTTTCGATCTAATAATTGTTCAATTTGAAGCAATTTAGAAACCGACTGCAGGGCCTCATCCCGCTCGGGCTTTGGCACTTTGTGCATCTCAAGACCGAACGTAATATTTTTTGCCACCGTCATATTTGGGTAAAGCGCATAACTTTGAAACACCATGGCGATATTTCTGTTGGACGGGTGCACACCATTCATCACGCGATCATTGATCGCGATTTCACCAGACGTGATATCTTCAAGACCAGCAATCATGTTTAACAAAGTTGATTTGCCACAACCTGATGGCCCCACCAAAACGAGGAACTCGCCCTCTTCTACGGCGATGTCTACATTGTGTAACACCTCAACATTGCCATAAGATTTTGTTGCGTTTTTGATATCAAGAAAACCCATCAGATTATCCTTTTACAGAGCCTGCCATCAGGCCACGCACAAAATAGCGACCAGCGACGATATAAACGAGAAGAGTTGGAAGCGCGGCCAAGATTGCACCGGCAAAGTGAACATTGTATTCTTTCACACCTGTCGAGGACTGAACCAAGTTATTCAATGCGACAGTCATTGGGGCACCAGAACCCGATGCGAATGAGGCGCCAAATAAGAAATCGTTCCAGATGTTGGTAAATTGCCAAATCACGCACACTACAGTAATTGGACCAGACGATGGCATTAAAATGCGATAGAAGATTTGGAAAAATCCAGCGCCATCAATCTGTGCCGCGCGCACAAGTTCTGTTGGAAAAGCCGCATAATAATTTCGGAAATACAACGTAGAAAATCCGATTCCATACACCACATGCACCAAGATCAGCCCATAGGTTGACCCAGACAGGCCCAAGATCCCCAATATGCGTGCCATGGGGATCAAAACAATCTGGAACGGGATGAAACAAGAAAACAACATCAGTCCAAAAAGAATGGTGTCGTATTTGAAACGCCACTTTGTCAGGATATAGCCGTTTATCGCACCCAAAACAGTCGAAATCGCGACTGCAGGCACAACCATTTTGATCGAGTTCCAAAAATATGGACGCAGCCCTGTGGGTTCCACACCCACCTGCGCTGTTGACCACGCCGCAAGCCACGGTTCAATGGTAAATACCTCTGGCAGGGCCATCATATTCCCGCCTGTGATTTCAGACAGCGGTTTTACTGAATTCACCACCATGATGAAAAACGGCAATAGGTAAAACAGTGCCATCAGCAGGAGGAATAAGTAAATAAATTTGCGCGTAATGCGCCCTGTTTGTACGGATTGAGTTTGCACAGATGACATTACTTTTTCTCCCGCAACTCAGCATAAAGATAGGGCACCATGATCGCAGCAATCGTCATCAACATGATCACTGCAGAAGATGCGCCAATCCCCATTTGATTTCGGGTAAACGTGTATGAATACATAAACGTCGCAGGCAGTTCCGTGGCCCGTCCAGGTCCGCCTCCTGTCAGAGCTATGACCAAATCATAACTCTTGATTGCAAGATGCGCTAAGATCACGAAAGCGGAGAGAAATGCAGGGCGCAGAAGTGGAATGACAATGCGACGATAGAGGTTCCAATTTGAGGCCCCATCGATCTGCGCCGCTTTCATGATTTCACTATCAATTCCGCGCAACCCCGCCAGGAACATCGCCATAACGAAACCGCTGGATTGCCAAACCGCCGCCAGAACTAAGGTATAGATCGCCAAATTACGATCTTTGATCCAACCAAACTCAAAACTTTCCCAACCCCACAAATGCATTGTGTGTTCAAGGCCAATGCCCGGGTCCAAGAACCATTTCCATGCAGTGCCCGTTACAATGAAGCTAAGTGCCATGGGGTAGAGATATATCGGGCGCAAGATGCCCTCACCGCGGATTTTCTGATCCAGAAAAATCGCCAGTGTTAAACCAATTGCTGTACATATCGCGATATACAAGCTTGCATATATCCCAAGGTTTTTTAACGATATTTCCCAATGACTTAACCGCCATAGTTTATTATAATTTTCCCATCCAACCCATCCGTAACTTGGCAAAATACGGCTGTCAGTAAATGACAGATAGACAGTAAATAAAATGAATCCGTAAACGAAAATCAGAACCATTGCGAGCGACGGACTTAGCACCAATTTAGGCAACCACGTTTGCAGTCGCGTTTTGAAGTCTGATTTAGAGACGTGATACATCATAATCCCTGTCATTTGGATAGGGAATCAAGGGCGCATATTGCACCCCTGAAACTCATCAATAGTCGTGTTATTATTGAGCTAGCTCAACAGCTGTTACCAACTCTTCAACTGCTGTTGCAGAGTCATATTCACCATTGAAATGTGCTGTTACAACGTCATAGATCGCGTTTTTCACTGCTGCACGGTTTGCGTGACCATGGGCCATTGAACCCACAAGTGAACCGCTATCTGCTGCCGCTGCAAGTTCCGCCATACCTTTTTTACCGCATGCATCAAATGCATCATTTGGTACGTCGGTACGTGCGGGGACTGATCCTTTAACAACGTTGAACGCTGATTGGAATGATGGTGACATGATTGATGCTGCCATCGCGCCTTGTGCTGCTTGGGCACCTGCGTCAGACACTGCAAACATTGCAAATTGGTCTGAGTTAAAGCTGACAGATCCAGCTGAACCAGGAACACGGAAACATAGGAAATCTTCGTTCGGTACTTTACCTGCGTTCAAGAATTCACCTTTGGCCCAGTCACCCATGATTTGGAATGTTGCATCGCCATTGATGACCATTGCAGATGCCAAGTTCCAGTCACGACCTGAGAAGTTGTCATCAACATAGCTGCGTAGTGTTGCCATGCGATCGAATGTTTCCTTCATCATGTCAGAACCTAGCGCGGCTGGGTCCATATCGATGAACGCTTTGGTGTAGAAATCAACGCCGCCAACTGACAGTGCAACACCGTCAAACATTGTTGCTTCTTGCCATGCTTGACCACCGTGCGCCAATGCTGTGCGACCGCTTGCTTTTACGGCTGCCATCGCTGCAACAAAATCATCCCAAGACTCTGGCTGCGCAATGCCTAGTTCATCAAGAACGGCTTTGTTCGCCCAAACCCAGTTGGTTGAGTGTACGTTTACTGGCGCTGAAATCCAGTTGCCGTCATGCTTTGCGAATGCTTGAAGCGCTGCTGGAACAACTGCGTCCCACCCTTCTGCAGCAGCAACATCATTTAGGTTTGCAAGTGCACCTTCAGCGGCCCAATCCAAAATGTCAAAACCCAACATTTGAACCGCTGTTGGCGCATCACCAGCTGTGACACGTGCGCGAAGAACTGTCATAGCGCTTTCGCCGCCACCACCAGCAACTGGCATGTCCTGCCAACCGATACCTTGACTTGATAGGTCATCCTTTAGCACATTCAACGCAGCCGCTTCACCACCTGATGTCCACCAGTGCAAAACTTCCACGTCTGCTGCTGATACCATGCTTGTTGACGCCAAAAAGGCAGCAACGGCTACAGACTTCTTAGAAAATAAACGCATTTTGGTTCCTCCTTATTATTGCGATTTATTTAGTCTTAGTATCCGAACACGCGGTTCGAAATTCGGTAGTCTGATGCAACGTCAGTTTAAACAATCCCTTTGTGGCATTTTTCGTTGCATCATCATTCATTAATTCATCAAACATCATGTGTCGCCAACCCATGGTGCGCGCGTCTTGCCAATTCGCATAACCATGGATTTGATTTCCAAAAATTCGTCAAACCCATATTGACCAATTTCACGGCCCTGACCGGACTGTTTCATGCCGCCGAATGTCACCTCGGGGAAACCATCCATCCATGTATTCGTCCAAATTGTTCCAGCATTTGCACGACGAGAAAACTCAAGACAATTGTTGATATTTTCGCTCCATATCCCTGCAGACAGTCCATATTCGGTGTCATTGGTGATTTGAATTGCTTCATCCAAAGTTTGAAATGTCAGCACCGTTAACACTGGTCCGAATACTTCTTCACGCGAAATTGCCATATCAGGCCTGACATTAGAAATCACAGTCGGCTGATAGAATTGGTTGCTCAGCCCCTCAACATGCATCCCTGCGCCACCCAAGTGTACAGTCGCGCCCTGATTTATCGCATCTTGAACATAAGTATCAATTTTCTGCTGATGTTCGGTCGTTACAATTGCTCCGACTTGCGTATCAGCGTGCAGTGGATTGCCGAAAACAACTTTTTTAGACAGAGCAACAACCTTTTCGATAAAGGCGTTCGCGATATCTTGGTGCACTATGATGCGGCTCGATGAATTGCAGCATTGACCCACGTTAAAATAGACACCGAACACCACGGCATCCGCAGCGGCGTCTAAATCCGCATCAGGCATAATCACTTGTGGATTTTTTCCGCCAAGCTCTGAAGTCACCTTTTTCAAGGTATCAGAAGCGACTTCGGCCACCTTTTTTCCAACAGCGGTCGACCCAGTAAAACTGACCATATCGACGTCTGAATGACTGGTCATCAGCGCACCAACAGGATCGCCATGACCTAAAACGATATTACACCCCCCTTCCGGCATACCCGCCTGCACCAACAAATCCGCAAGCATTGCAGTGGTTGAAGGTGTAAATTCTGATGGTTTAATGACACATGTACACCCAGCAGCCAAAGCAAATGGTAGTTTTTGGCTTAGGATCCAAAAAGGGAAATTCCACGGCGTGATGATGGAAACAACCCCAATCGGTTCTTTGACCGTCATCGCTAAAATATCATCACCCAGATTATTATGCGTTTCACCAGTCGAGGTACGTGCCAGCGAAGCCGCAAAACGCCACAGCTCTGCGGCACCGCCAACTTCGCAACGCGCTTGTGAAATCGGCTTTCCTGACTCAAGCGACTCAATCAGTGCAAAGCGTTCAACATTTTGCTCAATCAGGTCTGCAACTTTCGTTAACACAATGGCCCGTTCTTTTGCTGCAATACGACACCAACGCCCATTGTCAAAAGCGCGACGCGCTGCTGCGACAGCCAAATTTACCTCTGCCTCTGTACCTTTCGCAGCACGGCTAACAACGACGCCATGCGACGGCGCAACACGTTCAGTTACGTCGCCCGACGCACTTTCCAAATATTGCCCGTCAATGAAGTGTTTGTGTGTTACAATGTCACTTGGCAAATGCAAATCCGAATGAACGCGTAAATTCAAATCCAACATCTTACGCTCCCGAAAACTTTGCTGCGCGCTTTTGTTCAAATGCTCCGACGCCTTCTTGCCGATCATCGGTGGCTGATATCGCGGCCGAGCCTAATGCCTCGATCAACGCGGCGTGATCTTCTCCGGCACCAGCATGGATCATGTTTTTGGCAATTTCTGTCGCCCTAGGCGACAGAGTGCATGCGTCGTGCGCCAATTCCAGTGCACGGGCATGCGGATCATCAGCAACCTCACACGCAAACCCCAAGGTCACCGCACGGTTTGCAACGATACGCTGACCGAATAAGGCCATCTCTTTTACAGCAGGTTCACCGATAAGTCGCGTAAGGCGCTGTGTTCCTGACCAACCAGGGACAATACCAACCTTCGCCTCTGGCAATGCCAATGTCGCCCGCGGCGCCATAATACGGATATCACAGCATGCCGCCAATTCCAAACCACCGCCAAATGCGTGTGCATTAATAACTGCAATTGTTGGTTTGCTTAGTCTTGCAAGTCGATCAAAGATTCGATGTCCATGGCGCACCCAATGTCGCGCAAATTCAGCAGGGCTGAGTTGCCCCCAGGCTATAATATCCGCTCCTGCACAATATGCTTTACAAGGTGCAGCCGTCAGCAAGACCACACGAACTGTCGGATTACGTTCGATTTCATCCAAATGCGAACTAAGGTTATCCAACATTTGAATTGTGAGTGCATTCAGCTTGCTTGGATTATCCAAATGGAGTTCCGCAATAGCATTTGTTATGGTCAATGAAACTGCGCTCATATCTGCAACCCCATCGGGTCCATTTTCAAAAGCGATAGAGGCATTTCAACTGCATCAGGAGAGATTTGAACACGGCCATCTGAGGCCGCGACAATGTCACGCTCGGGGTCGATCCCTGGCATGATCTCGATCGCTACTAAACCCTGATCACCCAAGCGCATGACACAACGTTCAGTAATATACAAAACATCTTGTCCCATCTGTTTCGCGCGTTTTCCCGCAAATGTCACATGCTCAACCATATCGACCATTTTAGTGAATTTACCTGGCGCAGAAACGCGCAAGCCATCTTCAGCCAAGGCAAGCTGTGCACCTGCCTCAAAGAAACCAGAAAAGACAATTTTTTTCGCATGTGCAGTGATATCTACAAACCCACCGCACCCAGCCGTTAGATAAGGTTTTTTCCCGAGTTTAGAGACATTCACATTACCATCCACATCGACCTCAAGGAATGATAAGAAGGTCACGTCAAATCCACCACCTTGGAAATAAGTGAACTGATTTGGCGATGGAACGTATCCATTGGCATTTGACGCGCAACCAAAGGCAAAGCCGGTCAATGGCATACCACCAACAGCGCCCTGTTCAATCGCCCAAGTCACCTTTTGTGCGTGCCCCTCTTCCAATAATATCCGCGGAACGAGCGCAGAAATACCAAATCCCAGATTTGCAGTCTGACCACTCTGCAATTCCATCGCTGCGCGCCGCGCGATGATCTTTTCAATGTTATATTCAGCCAGCGCAAAGCTATCCCAAGTGCGCATGATTTCACCCGAAATTGCGGGATCATATTGGGTCTCGGTTGTTTGCTTTTGTTCAGGATCTAACACGATATAGTCAACCAAATGCCCTGGCACACGCACGTCATGCGGCCTAAGGGAATTGGCATCGGTTACGCATTTGACTTGGGCAATCCCCCCCCCGCCATGATTACGAACCGCGATCGCCTGATCCAAACCGCCTAGATAGGCTCCTTCGTGTTCGTAGGTCAGATTTCCGTTTGTGTCTGCAGTTGTTGCACGAATGATAGCCACGTTTGGCACAATGTTCGGAAAATGAAGCCACGTTTCACCAGCCATTTCGTGACGAGATACGATGGGATGTGACGCTGCGACGTCATTCATCGCGCATCCTTCTCGAATTGGATCAACAAAGGTTTCCAACCCAACTTTTGTCAACACGCCCGGTCTGCGCGCGGCGACATCGCGATGCATATCAAACATTATCCCCGATGGTACGTTGTAGGCACGAACACGATCCTCAACGATCATTTTCCAAATTTCTGGCATGGGCTTGGATGATGGACCAGATGGGTAAGACCCAGCGATGACGCACGACAACATGCCATCCTTGGCAATGTGATCAATGCCTTTGATACCATACATATCACCCGCCGCGATGGGGTTTAGCGTCGTTAAATTCCGAGGATGTCCCTCTTCATCAAAGCGTTCCCCTAACGCTTGCAACACAAGGTCTGGACAGCCCAAACCAGAGGAAGAGGATACAGAAACCACGTCATCATCATTTACGAACGATACCGCATGCGCTGCTGAAACAACTTTGCTCACGCCTAAACTCCACCGTAATCAACTGTGATCCGACGACCAGACGTCGCAGCCTGTTTGACAGCTTCTGCAACCGCCAAAGATTTCACACCATCAATGCCACTGGCCGATGGCGTACCCTCACCATTGATCGCGGCCGCAAACATACCCATTGAGCGTTCGTATAAGTTGTGATCGCTAAATTGCACTAGACGCTCGCCATCTGCATTTCTTAGGATAATCTCTCCTATCGGCTGTTGCGTCATTACGTTCCTTGCAATGACAGAGCCTTTATCACCATGCACCTCAAATCCAGTGGTTGCAAAAGGATGCGTGAAGCTTTCGTGTGTTTGCACCATGATCCCTGAGGGCATTGTCCATACAGACATGGCGCTGTCTTCTACTCCGCGCCCCATCACCCCAGAGGACTCCATTGCAACAACTTCTTTTGGATCTTCGTCCAGGTGGAACCGAACAGTGTCCGCATCATGCACTACGATATCTGGAATGACACCGCCGCCGGCGCTTGCATTATTTATTCTCCATCCCTGCAATTGTGGGGGCAGCATAACCGCATGAAAAATACGTATGCTGCGCACCGAACCCAATCGTCCAGACCGGATCAGCTCTTTTATGGCAAGGTGGCTCCCTGCATTCCGCAAATGATGGTTTGTCGCAAAAACAACGCCCGCCTTTTCGGCTGCTTTAACCATTTCAGAAGCATCACGGCTGTTCATTGCTAAGGGCTTTTCACACATGACGTGCTTACCAGCGGAAATCGCAGCCATTGCCTGATCATAATGTTTTTCGTTCGTCGTTGAAATGTACACAGCATCAACTGGTTGATCATTGAGCATTTCCGAAAGTGAAGTAGTTGAGCTACCGACCTCATGAGAAGCTGCGAAATCAGCTCCACGAGATGCATCAGTGCTCAATACTGATGTAATGCTATGACCTTCTTGCGCGCGTATCGCCCCGATCATCCACTGCGACGCTATCGTACTTGCACCAATTAAGCCCCAACGGGTTTCGTGATTGTTCATGAGCAGCCTTTATCGATCGAATCTTTTGGAACGTTCCATTATCCTGCTTTTGGAACGTTCCATTGTCAATCAATTTTTTTAATTTATATTGGTTGTGGGAGCAGGATTTGAACCTGCGACCTTCAGGTTATGAGCCTGCCGAGTTACTCACGCGGTTTTGACGATCTACGGATAAAGATGCGACTGACTTCATGACAGAAATGACAAAACTCATCTTATCCACCGTCCTATCGATATATGCGACACCTCCCCCCTACGCCTGATAAAGGGGCAATAAAAGCGCAAGTCGCGTACGCACGCGCGGGAACCTTAGGAATCACATTAAGCGACAAGGTCGCGCGCGGGCGCGCGAGGCGGATCACAGTAACGATCACAGTCGCGGGCGCGCGCGAAGAATTAACAACATGAGTAAAGAGCCGTAACAAAAAGGTGGATTGAAAGGTGGATTGAAACTATATTTTCAGGTAATGTATTGATATTACACGTTTTATTTAATTATATGGTGCGGGTGGAGGGACTTGAACCCCCACGCCTTGCGGCGCCAGAACCTAAATCTGGTGCGTCTACCAATTTCGCCACACCCGCTTGTAAAAATACAAAAGTATCTGGAGTGTCCTTATCAAAAGGATATTGAGGATTCGAGAGCAAAAACGAATTTTTTAAAAAAAATTTCTGGGAAAAGTATTTATAAAATCTTTGCAAAATGCTTATTTTTTAAGCAAATTGGTTAAAAATTAGATTTATAAGCATTGGCTTGGCTCTCGATTGCTTATAATTACCCTGATGACACTGTAAATTATCATAATCAAACGATTATCACGAGATGCGTGATGGTAAGGAGAGACAGCCATGAAAAAGATCGAAGCTATCATCAAGCCATTCAAACTGGATGAAGTAAAAGAAGCGCTGCAGGAAATTGGTATTCAGGGACTATCGGTAATCGAAGTAAAGGGATTTGGTCGTCAAAAAGGTCATACTGAACTTTATCGTGGAGCGGAATATGTGGTGGATTTTTTACCAAAAGTAAAAATTGAAGTCGCTCTCGATGATGATCAAGTTGAGCCAGCAATTGCGGCAATTATTGAT
>PBLO01000039.1 GCA_002721785.1 Halieaceae bacterium | reverse complement strand
GCTCCTAGTACGAGAGGACCGGAGTGGACGAACCTCTGGTGTTCCGGTTGTGACGCCAGTCGCATTGCCGGGTAGCTACGTTCGGACGGGATAACCGCTGAAAGCATCTAAGCGGGAAGCCCCTCCCAAGACTAGTTCTCCCTGACCCCTTGAGGGTCCTAAAGAGCCGTCCAAGACTAGGACGTTGATAGGCTGGGTGTGGAAGCGTTGTAAGGCGTTGAGCTAACCAGTACTAATTGCTCGTGCGGCTTGACCATATAATCCAAGTTATTTGTAGCGGATCTCGCTGCGGTAAAGCGCAGTTGCGCGATCAGTCGTTGTAGGCCGGTGCGTAAAGAGAAAAGCTCAGAAGACTTCGGCATCATGCGAAAGCGTGATGGTTTGAGTCCCTAACTGGGTGGCAACACCTAGGCAGGCGACGAGAGCATGTTGTGATCAAGTCATAGTGTGCGTCGGACTAATCATCCGACAGGCTCAGTTTCGATTTACCGCCCTATTTGAATGGTTCTTAGCATGCTATTTGCCATTCACACCAGTTTGCCTGGCGACAATAGAGTACTGGAACCACCTGATCCATTCCGAACTCAGCAGTGAAACGGTGCATCGCCGATGGTAGTGTGGGGCTTCCCCATGTGAGAGTAGGTCATCGCCAGGCTTCTAAAAAAGAGAACCCCGATCGCGTTAGCGGTCGGGGTTTTTTTTGGATGCGTGACCTAATTTTACCCGCTAATTTTGCCGGCTACGGCCAAGTAGGGCTCGGTTAATGGGATCACGCCAGCCCCACAGTTGCGGCGGTGAATGCACAGCAGGCGTCGCCGAGAGATCGCATGCAGTGCTTGGGACCAAGCGAGGTCATTGCTGGGCTTCTAAAAAAAGAAAACCCCCGATAGCGTAAGCGTTGGGCTTTTTTTTAAAAGATTCCAGAGCTGAGTCTAGTTTTACCACACTCCTGAGATCGATTTCTCTGCTTGCGCTCGCGGCAGTCGAATGCTGCGCCAAAATCTGCTGGTAGAGGTGCTCCTTAGCCGAACTCTGGGTACCGTACCTAACCTAAAAGCGTGTCGGAGCCTTACGGATGAGCGAGAGGGTTGCTTGCCACGCTCTGCGGCGACTCGGTCAAGAAGGCGCTGTGTGAGGGGATTGGTTTTTTTCTTACTGCCATGAACACGACGTCCACGCGGGTGTACTGAGGGCTGCTTACTGTGAAGAGGTCGCGGTGCTCTGACGAACGTTACTGCCAGCGTTGGTGCCTCGACTTGTTTGCACAGATGTTGCGGCGGACGCACGGCAATCAAACCGTATCAAGCGCGTAGCGTCGAGGGGATTGTTACCTGCTTATTCTTGCTATCAGTTTCCACACCCAGGTTGTAGCGCCCAGCAGAATTGTCACTCGATCTCACTTCTATTGAGCATAAAAAAAGGGGCGTTAGCCCCTCTTTGTCTTACTACGCCTACTGCCTTATTTCAGCCGGCGGATGCCGAACAAGCCCAGTAGCGCAATCATGCCAAACAGACCGCCCAGTGGCAGCACAGGGATGGCGTTGGGATCACCAGGTTCTGGCGCACCCGGAACGGCATTAGTGTTCAGGTATACCGTAGCGGAGCCGTAGTCAGCGTCGGCTAGACCGTTAGGACCGGAGATCATGACCCCTCGTTGCAGTATGACGTCGGCGTCACCTGCTATGGACCACGGGATCGAGTAGCACGAGCCACTTCCGTCATACTCCTCGTAGTACGTGTCGTAGTTGCCACCATTTTGCAGGACCTTTACGAACGCCTGGCGAGAGTAACCCTCAGCGAGGTCGTTAGCAGCGAAGCATCCCTGCCACACGCCTGAAGCCGGATCATCTCCGTTGGCATATGTGACTTCGTTAAAAAACAGCAGGTCCTGGATCAACTTGCCATAGCCAGCGATCGGACCGCTGCCGTCGCAACCCCACACCGTGTCTTTGTCGTTGGCATTGCCGTTGCAAGTAATATTTTGAGCCGTGAGATAAACCGTGTTCCCTGCTTGCGTGATACCCGAGCCAGCATTTGCCGGGTCCCAACCGAACCCAAATTGGTAGGCTCCTTTGGAAAAATCACTATTGAGGGCGAACACGTTGGTGTAACCGCTGGATAGGTTTGTCGCCGAGCTGGCGACGCTAAGACAAGCTGCCAGAAATCCAGCGGATAGACCGGCAAGCCCACGTCGCACTCTTGAAGTACCTTTGAGTCCCATTGTATTTATGCTCCCTCGCGTTGTGTCGTCAACATCATAATACTGCCGGAGTCGTCGCGACAGACCGCGAGGGCGCCTCCGAGACGCTGAAATGGGAGAATGTTGCGGTGAGTGGGACCAGTTTTGCTCACTGGCCGCATGCTGGGGGCGAAGGAGAAAAATCCGGGAACTGGGCGGGGTCGTCCGCGCAGCGGTCTACCCGACACGCATAGGTCTCGGTAATAAACGACCCGTTTGGCAGAGTCAGTTTGACGGTTAGCTTATCGGGTGCTGAGTTGGCGGCCTCTTCAAGCGATTGCGCAAAGTCATTGGTCTGTACCGCCAGGGCCGTAGCATAGGCGCCAGCCTTATTGGAATCTGAAATCGGTGGGACCTCCGTCAGAGCTTCACATTCTCCACTTCCCTCAAAGCTGATTGTTGAGCCAGCTGGTGGCGGGTTATTGAAAATGTCTGAGACATAGACGGTGTAGAATTGATCGCCCAAAAACGACGAGGGCTCGCGCTCTGCGCTATTAATGACCATGATGTCGAAGTTGCTCGCGTCCGAGAAGGAATTCACAAGGACCAGCGAACCTCGCGTATTCACCCGCTGACCACACTGTTATTCTGGCGACATGCAGAATGGCCAGAGTAGCGATCCGATCCCGCAGTTGACTCTTAGTGTAGTGCTGTTTCACAGCCCCTTGGAGCAGTTGCGCGCATTGGTGGAATCGGTGATTACATCACTGCGGGCAGCGCACCTCTCCGGCGTCAAGATGGTGTGTTGGGATAACAGTTGCGACACCGCTTACAGCGCAAAGTGCCAACAGTTGCTGGCCGATTTCGCGTCACAAGACTCTCTGACGCTGAATTACGTGATAGCGGATCACAACGGCGGATATGGCGCTGGCCACAATCACGCGATGTCGTCCTGCGAGGGGCCATTCCATCTGATCTTGAATCCTGATGTGCAGCTTGCCGAAGAGGCGATCCGCCTCGCGATGGAGGTACTGACGTCGGCGCCTTCAGCAGCACTCTTGGCGCCCACGGGGCGACGCGACAGTGGGGAGCGGGAATATTTCGCCAAGGCGTACCCCTCGGTCTGGGTGCTGGGACTGCGCGCGTTTGGACCTACTTGGCTCAAGCGCCTGAGTGGGCGTGCGCTGGCGCGTTACGAGATGAGAGATCAGCCCAACCACGGGGAAGTGCGGCCTGTTACGTTGGCTTCCGGCTGTTGCATGTGGGTTCGGCGGGAGATTTTTGATGCCGTGGGTGGCTTTGACGAGCGCTTTTTTCTGTATTTCGAGGACTACGACCTGTCGCTGAAAATGGCCCAGCTCGGCCAAGTGCTAGAACACAGCCAGATACGGATCGTTCATCACGGTGGCGACGCAGCACGCAAAGGCGCCCGCCATATCCGCTGGTTTATAAGCGGTGCGATGCGCTTCTTCAACCGTTGGGGGTGGAAGTGGTTCGGGTAATCGCTGCCGCAGCACCACGCGGGCATGAGATAATGCCCTTATGACGGATACAGATACCTCGTTACCGGTTGCGCCTGAGGCGTTGTGGGCACTGGAATGTGCACGACGTGCCTCGCTGGCGGCGCTGGGCATCACGCCTTTGGTCAGCCGTACCGATCCGGCGGGTGCAAGGCCGGCAGCGCGCTACGCTGCGCCGCAGCAGGTCGAGTCGCAGATGAGTGCAGCAGCGGCGCCCCGCAAAGTTGAGGCACAAGGCGCACAGGTCCGTGCCATGCTTGAAGGCCCTAGCGAGGTGCCTCGAGCAGAGGCGCAGAAAGCGCAGTCTGAAGCGGTACACCCGAGCACCGATACTCCTACCGGCTCACAAGCAGCGCCAGATAAACAGCCGCCACTCTCTCTTGTGATGGTGACCAGTGGTGATGTGCTCTGGGTAGAAGTACTCGAAGATCAGTTGCTCCGGCAGGAGCAGTTGCAGTTGATTGCAGCGATGGCTCGCGCGATTCGAGGCGCGTCAGTGCGATGTGGGCACCAGCAATTCGATTGGCCGCCCGCGCAGCAGAGCGCCCTGGCTAAAGCTCCGGGAGGCTTGGGAGATATGCTATCCGGTTTCCTCCAGCGGCTGACGACAGACCACCGAACTCAATTAATCATCTGCATGGGCCCCTGCGAAAGCCTGCCTGATACAGGTTTGCCGGTGCATCACATCCCGTCCAGTCTGGAAATGCTGCGGGACAGCGCGTTGAAGCAAACGGCTTGGGCGACGCTCAGGCCGCTTTGTCACAGTGACTGAGGCGATTCCCGCATTAAAGGCGCTGACGACTGATTGCGATACGCGTTCGATGGCACCGCTTTACTCCACGTCTGATGGGGCCAGCCTGTCCTTTTTATCCAGCTTGCTCATTCAACCTTCCTGCCACGCTTGGGTGTTAGCTCGAGAGGACGCGCCAGTGGCTGCCATCTGGTACCAATGTGTGGCGGAGCGAGCTGAACTGATTGACCTTCGGGTGACGGCGTCGTGCCGCCGCCAGGGTCTGGGTAAACAGCTACTTTGGGCATCTCTGGGTGCCTTACCGAGTGTGACGCAGGTTGATCTGGAGGTGCGTGACAGCAACATCGCCGCGCGCGCGTTATATCGTTCGTTGTCTTTTCAGGAGACGGGCCGCCGGCGTGATTATTATGCGCTCGGAGATGGGCGTGAGGATGCAGTGTTAATGACCCTGGCCTTGAGTAGCTGTGCTTAACCGCAGGGGGCTCATACATGCCTCGGAGGCCGGGTGGCCTGGTGTGGTGCCGCGTCCCTGTGTGACGCGACGTCCAAAACGGTGTTAAGCATCAGCATTGCGCCCCGGTGTTTGCACATGAGAGGCCGCTAAAGCCCTCGAAAAAGGAGAAGAACTCATCCATGAATATCATCGAAACCGATTACTGGTGTTTGATGCTGCCTGATGAATGGTCTGCCGAGCAGAGTGAGGATGTGGTGTTGATCACCGATCAGGACGGTATCGGTGAATTGGCGGTAACGACGCTCGTGCGCGCCTCCGGGGCAGGCGAGGAGATAGCGGCGATGGATATCGCCAGAGAGGAATCGCCGGAAATCTCGGCCTGGCATGCGGCGGACTATGGCGGTTTTACGGGATTCACCGGCCAATTCGAGGAGAGCGGGTCGGTGATAACGGAGTGGTACCTGACCTACGGTGATGCGTTGCTGTACATCACCTACGCCTGCGATGAGGAGGACGACGGTCTGGATGCCGCCGCGGTGGATGAGATCCTGTCAACCTTGGTGAGAGGAGACGCCTTGGCTACCTGAGTGACAACTCGGCCTCAGGAAACCGTACCCGTAACGCGTACCCGCTTGCTGCCGGTCACTGGCGCCTCGGCCTGAGCCTTGGCGCGCCGCTCCAGAGTGGTATCGATCGCATTTTTGACCGCTATGAGGCAACCCGTGACGAGAAAGGCCCCCGGAGGCAGGATGGCCACCAGGAAGGGATAGTCCACATTGAAAATGTCCCAGCGCCAGTGCTCTGCGCCTTCACCGAACAGTAGCTGCATATCGGCAAAGAGTGCCCCGGTGCCGAGAAGTTCGCGGATGGCGCCGAGTAGCACTAGCACCGCGCCGAAGCCCACGCCCATGATGAACCCGTCATAGAGCGCCGCAGGAACCGGGTTCTTGCGGGCAAAGGCGTCGGCGCGGCCCAAAATGATGCAGTTGGTGGTGATAAGCGGCAGAAAAATACCCAGTATCTGATAGAGCTCGTAGCTGTAGGCCTGCATGAGCAATTCGGTGACGGTCACGGCCGCAGCAATGATCATCACAAAGACGGGCAAGCGAATAGTGTCTGACACGACGCTGCGAATCAGTGACACCGTGGTGTTGGAGACCACCAGAACAAACAGTGTGGCTGCGGCAAGGCCGAGCGCGTTGACGGTGGAGGCCGTGACCGCAAGCAGCGGGCAAAGCCCTAATAGCTGCACCAGTGCGGGGTTGTTCTTCCACAGGCCGTTGAGCGTGAGCTGACTGTAGGACGCGCTGCTCATGCTGACTCTGCCTCCGTTTCAAATAGCGTTGCCGTATGGAGGTTAGCGTATTCCAGTGCCCGTCGCGTGGCGAGAATCACTGCGCGCGGAGTAACGGTCGCTCCGGTAAATTGATCAAACACCCCGCCGTCTTTCTTGACGTTCCAGCCAGGCAGGGTGGGATCCGCCAGACTGCGCTGATTGAAATCTGTGACCCAATCCGATTTGCGGATGTCGACCTTGTCGCCGAGACCGGGCGTCTCGCGGTGCGCAACGACCCGGATACCGGCCACGGTGCCATCCCGCCGGATTCCCACCAGCGCACGAATGTCGCCGCTGTAGCCATCGCGAGCCGTCGTCGGCAGGATCACGCCAATGACGTCACCGTTAAGACGAACGCGGTACCCTTGCCGCGCCTCACGGATACCCAGAAGCGGTGTTTCGGCGTCGATTGTGAAGGTGTCATCTACCAGTTCATTATCGTGGGTATCTGCCGGGAAAATTTCGAGCAGTTGTCGTGCCTCTGCTCGCCGCACCTCAAAGTCGATCTGGCTTTTCGTGCTGAGATACGTCCAGCCAATCGCGATCGATGTCACGGCAGCGAAGAGCGCCAGCACAGTGCCACTGAGGCCAATGGAAGCAAGCCACTTCATACGTCTTTATTCCGCGTGCCGTACACCTTCGGCTGGGTGTAGTGGTCGATAAAGGGCGCACAGAAATTCAGGATGAGCACGGCGAAAGCGACGGCATCCGGATAGTTGCCGAGCACCCGGATCAGGTACACCAGTGCACCAATCAGTGCCCCAAAAATGAGTCGTCCGCGGTTGGATACCGCTGAACTCACCGGGTCGGTAATGATGAAAAATGCAGCGAACATCGTGGCGCCACTGAATAAATGAAAGAGCGCGCTGCCGCCGCTCTCAGAACTGCCGCCGTCATAGCCGATCAATGCGCAAAAACTCAGTGCCGCCAGCATGGCCAGTGGTGCGTGCCAGGTGAACGTTTTTCGATAGAGGAGCCAGATGCCTCCGACTAGGAAAGCGATGTTGGCTTGTAGCCAACCGACACCGCCCCAGCCAACGAGTTCAGGCCGACTGCTCATCAAATCATCAAATAACAGGCCGGTGTTTTGGCGAAGCAGATCGAGGGGCGTTGCTGCGGTCACGGCATCGATCGTACCCGGTGCGAACAAATGGCGAAGTGTCTCACCCAGCCCCGGGACGTCCGTCAGGCCGCGGGGTGGTGCCCAGGCGCTCATCTGCACGGGGAACGAAATCAACAATACGACGTAGCCCACCATCGCGGGATTGAACGGGTTATATCCGAGTCCGCCAAACACCTGCTTGCCAAGCAGGACCGCAGTGAGCACGCCGATCACGATGAGCCACCATGGCGCATAGGGCGGGAGGGCGATGCAGAGAAGTGTCGATGTCACCAGAATGCTGAGATCGCTGATCGCGACCCTGGGGTCACGGCCGCGCCACGCGGTCACCGCATATTCGCAGGCCACCGCGATCAGACCACCCAACACAATGTTTACCAGCGTTCCTGGACCGAAATAAGCGGTGAGCACCACCACGCCGGGTAGGGTGGCCAGCAGTACGTCCCGCATCACTGACGAGACTTTGCTCTGGCCCGCCGCATGGGGCGATGTCACTCTAAGCAAGCTCAATGTGCAGGCTCTTTATCCGCGCCCTGGTCTTGCTCGGCTTTCCGGGCTTTGGCGCGCTCAATGGCCGCCTGAATAGGGTCAACGCCGCCTTCTGCAGCTTTATCGGCTGCGGCGGCTTTGCGTGCTGCGCGTTTCGCCTCACGAGCCGCGGCTTCCGCCTCAAGTCGCGCCTGCCGGGCCTCAAAGCGCTCCCGCGAGTTATCAGAGCGGCGCTTTTCCTGCTCGCTGTCGCGGATCTGTCCCTTCGCTGCCCGGTAGTATTGGACCAGTGGAATCTGGCTTGGGCAAACATAGGCGCAGGCGCCACACTCGATGCAGTCAAAGAGCCGGTGTTCAGCCAGCTGTTCTTGATCCTTGGCGCGCGCATACCAATAAAGCTGCTGCGGCAGGAGTGATGCGGGGCAAGCCTCCGCGCAGTGTCCGCAGCGAATGCACGGTTTGGCGGGCTCAGGTAATGGCAGCTCGGCCACTGTTGGTGCCAGCAGGCAGTTGGTGATCTTGGTGATGGGTGCCTCGAGGTTCGACACCGCAAACCCCATCATCGGCCCACCATGAATGATGCGTTGCTGCGGCGCAGCGGAGAGTCCCGCATGGGCCATTAACCATGTGATTGGCGTGCCCAAGCAAGCCGTTACGTTTTGCGGCGTGCTGAGGGATTCGCCGGTCAGCGTTACGATGCGGTGGGTGAGGGGTTTGCCGTCGACAATGGCGCGTTTCGCTGCCACCGCGGTACCTGGGTTAACACAGACTAAGCCAATATCGGCGGGAATGCCCCCCGACGGCACCTGCTGCCCGGTCAGAATTTCGATGATTTGCTTTTCGCCGCCGGACGGGTATTTAGTGGGGAAAGTGGCCAGTTCGATATCAGCCCCGGAGCGCTCGATCGCTGCGGCGACGCGTGCAATGGCAGCGGGTTTATTGTCCTCAATACCGATGAGAATCGCATCGGCCGACACAACATGAGCCAGAATTTGTGCGCCCTCAACCAGTTCATCAGCGTGGCACTGCATGAGCGTATCGTCAGCCGTGATGTAGGGCTCGCATTCGGTGCCGTTGATCAACACCGTCTCGATATTTCGCGTGGGCCCGGGCGTGAGTTTCACTGCTGTCGGAAACCCTGCGCCGCCCATTCCCGCGATACCCGCGTCTTTTATCCGTTCCACTAGGGTAACGGGATCCTCCGCGTGCCAATCGGCTGTCCCCGCACAGGTGACCCACTGATTCCGTCCGTCGGTTTCTAGGACAATGCAGTGATCCTCGAGGCCTGATGCGTGCGCAATAGGTCGCGATTCGATTGCCACAATGCTGCCCGATGTGGGCGCATGGACGGGGACGCTCATCGGCCCCTGCGCCTCAGCGATCTGCTGCCCACCGAGTACGGTGTCGCCCACGGCTACGCAAGGAGCTGCCGGGACGCCCAGATGCTGGCGCAGCGGCAGTACGAGGTGAGTGGGTAAGGGGGCATCGGTCAGTTGCCCGGGCTGCGACAACTCCTTGCGCTCCGGTGGGTGCACGCCACCGTGAATGTCGTGGATCGCTCTCATGCTGCGTCTCGCGCTACCCCGTCCGTAGCGATCACATCGAAGCGCGGGGCTCGATCTTCGGGGAGCGGCCAATGCCAGAAGCCAATGCCTGATTTTCTTGGGATCAGATCGATGCAGTCGACCGGGCAGGGCTCAATACACAGATCGCACCCTGTGCACTCGTCCGCAATCACGGTATGCATCACCTTGGCCGCGCCTAAGATGGCATCGACCGGACACGCTTGAATACACTTGGTGCAGCCAATGCATTCGGCTTCGCGAATCCAGGCCACGACCGGTTCTTTTTCGGTGCCGTGCTCGGCATCTAGAGGCTGGGGCTCGACGTCAAGCAGGTCAGCCAGGGCCTGAATGGTTTCCTCGCCACCTGGGGGGCATTTGTTGATGGCGTCCCCGTCAGCAATCGCCTCGGAGTAGGGGCGACAGCCGGGATAGCCACATTGACCGCATTGGGTTTGTGGCAGCAGGGCGTTAATTTGCTCGCTGATCGGGTTTCCTTCGACGCGAAAGCGAATCGCCGCAAAACCTAAAAGCGCGCCGAAAATCGCACCCAAACCGAGCAGAGCGCTGAGTGCGGCCAACAGTGGCTGTTCTGTCAGCAGCGCGACCATCAAATCAGTCCCGCAAAGCCCATGAAGGCCAGCGACGCGAGGCCCGCGGTAATCATGCCAATGGCGGCGCCCTGAAACGGCTCGGGCACGTCGGCGACTGCAAGACGCTCCCGCATTGCTGCAAACAGGACGAGCACCAGAGAAAAGCCTAGCGCTGCCCCTAAACCATAGAACAGCGACTCTACAAAGTTGTGTGCCTGATTGATGTTCAGTAGGGCAACGCCCAATACGGCGCAATTGGTCGTGATGAGCGGCAGGAACACGCCCAGCACCCGGTGCAGCAACGGGCTGGTTTTCCGAACCACCATCTCGGTGAACTGCACGACAACCGCGATCACCAAAATAAAGCTGATGGTGCGCAGGTAAGCCAGATCGAGTGGGATGAGCAGGTAGTTGTAGGTCAAATAGCTGCAGACGGAGGCGAGCGTCAGAACAAACGTGGTCGCCACCGACATGCCCATGGCGGTCTCGAGTTTATTGGACACACCCATAAACGGGCACAGCCCTAAAAACTGTACCAATACGAAATTGTTGACCAAGACCGCACCCACCAACAGGAGCGCGATATCACCCAGCATGTCATCCCCCTGCGGCGACTTGATATCGACTCAAAGCCGCAATAGTAGGGAATATATCAGGTGTCTGACAGGAAGTATTTGTCGGTTCAGGTGCTGTTTTTACTGGCGTCGACCATGGCGGTGACAACCTCGGCATCAACCCGCTGCAAAAGCGGCTGAAACGGTGCCAATTCGTGATCGACGAGCGGCGCCTGCAGTGCGGTCCAGTCGAGCGAGTACTGCAAAAACGCTTCGGATTTTTCGGCCATGGCGGGCAGCACTGGCTTGAGGTAGGTGGCCAATACGCGGAATAAATTGACCCCCACCGAGCAGACGTTCTGGACTTCATCGGCAAGCGTCTCGTCCTTCGCCATCACCCAGGGTTTTTTCTCGTCTATGTACTGGTTGGCGCGATCCGCGAGTGTGATGATCTCGCGCATCGCCCGATTGAACTCGCGCGCCTCGTAGAGCGCCGCAATATGCTCGCCCGCGTCGATGAAAGACTGCACCAGCTCGGGTTCAGCGCACGCGGTACTCATGCGGTTATCAAACTTCTTGCGCAAAAAGCCTGCACAACGGCTGGCGATATTGACCACTTTGCCGATGAGATCCGAGTTCACGCGCTGCACGAAATCATCGAGATTGAGGTCTATGTCATCGACGCCCGCCGAGAGTTTGGCGGCAAAGTAGTACCGCAGGTACTCGGGGTCGAGGTGCTCCAGATAAGTTTCGGCGAGGATAAACGTGCCGCGGCTTTTCGACATCTTCACGCCGTTGACGGTCAGGAACCCGTGGGCGTACACGGCCGTGGGTTGCCGCAGACCAGCACTGTCGAGCATGGCAGGCCAGAACAGGCCATGGAAGTTCACGATGTCCTTGCCGATGAAGTGATAGAGCTCAGTGTCGCCACCCGGTAGCCAGTAGGCGTCAAAGTCATCGCCGTTTTCGCGGCACAGGGCCTCGTGGCTGGCGATGTAACCAATCGGCGCATCCAGCCACACATAGAAATACTTGCCGGGATAACCGGGAATCTCAAAGCCGAAATAGGGTGCATCACGGCTAATGTCCCAGTCCTGGAGCCCGGCATCCAGCCACTCCCGCAGCTTGTTGGCAATCGGTGGCTGCAGTTGCTCGCTGCCAATCCAGTTGGTCAGCAAGTCCTCGAAGTGACTGAGCTGAAAGAACAGGTGACTCGACGCTTTGTCGATCGGTGTGGCGCCCGAAAGCGCCGAGACCGGGTCAATGAGATCGGTCGGAGAGTAGGTGGCGCCACAGGCCTCGCAATTGTCGCCGTATTGATCGGGCGCCTTGCACTTTGGGCAGGTGCCCTTGATGAAACGATCTGCGAGGAACAAGCCTTTCTCGGGGTCGAAAGCCTGCGTGATCTCTCTTACCGCAATGTGCCCACCCTGCTCCAGGCGCTTGAAAATGGTTTCAGACCAGCGCTGATTTTCCGGTGAGTGGGTCGAGTGATAATGATCAAACTGAATCAGAAACCCTGCGGAGTCCTGCTCGTGTTTTGCCTGAATCGCCGCGATATGTTCTTCCGGGGTACGGTTCGATGCCTCTGCTGAGAGCATGATGGCAGTGCCGTGGGCGTCGTCTGCACAGACATACCGGCATTCATGCCCCCGAGAGCGCTGAAATCTTACCCAGATATCGGTCTGTGCTTGCTCGAGCATGTGCCCGATATGCAGCGGCGCATTGGCATAGGGTAATGCCGAGGTCACCAGAATTTTTCTCGGAGCGGCGCTCATCGAAGGCGGGGTCCAGAGTAGGAAAGGCGCGCAGTCTACCGGATTTTCGATGATTTCGCTGTCTAACAGTGATCGGATCAGGTGGCTGTCGCGGTATACTTAGCGTCTCGTTTGACCAAAGGAAAACAGTGGTGTCAGCTTCTCACCACGTGGTGGCTGTGGCCTCCGGAAAAGGCGGCGTTGGCAAGTCCACCGTCACCACTAACCTGGCTGCTGCACTGAAGCAGCAAGGCCTGTCCGTTGGCCTGTTAGACGCCGATATTTATGGCCCCAGTCAGCAGCTCATGCTGGGTGTGCCCGAGAGTACAACTCCCGATCAGCAAGACGGTGAGTTTTTACTACCCGTCGAAGCGCATGGACTGAAGACCATGTCGATGGGATATCTGAGTTCTGCCAAGACGCCGATGGTGTGGCGAGGGCCC
Organism: Halieaceae bacterium; assembly: GCA_002721785.1. Lineage (GTDB taxonomy): Bacteria > Pseudomonadota > Gammaproteobacteria > Pseudomonadales > Halieaceae > Luminiphilus. The sequence goes on along the minus strand of PBLO01000039.1, from coordinate 152,813 downwards.
ATGGCCAGCTCAGCGATGAGCCAGCTACTCGAAAAAACGCTATGGGGCGACATCGACGTACTACTGGTCGATATGCCACCTGGCACGGGTGATATTCAATTGACGCTGGCGCAGCGCGCAACGCTCTCTGGTGCGGTGATTGTCACGACGCCTCAGGACATTGCGCTACTCGATGCGCGCAAGGGCATCGAGATGTTCCAGAAGGTCGAAGTGCCCGTATTGGGCTTGATTGAGAATATGGCGGCGTATGTGTGTTCGTCCTGCGGCCACGTCGAACCGCTGTTCGGAGAGGCCGGAGGGCACAACCTCGCTGAGCAATACGGTGTGCCGCTGCTGGGGCAAATACCGTTGGACCGAGCGATCCGAGAGCATGCAGATACGGGGCACCCCATCGTCTGCGCAGACCCGGAAGGCGCGATCGCAGGCGTCTATCAAGCGGCGGCCAGAGAGCTGATGGCAACCCTGGGTCAACAACAACCGGCATCCGCCCCGGTGATCAGTATGGGCGACTGAGCGCGCGAACCGCGTGGGATACAAGTAGGAGAACGGCAGTGAGCATTAAGTCAGATAAATGGATACGCCGCATGGCTGAGCAAGAGGGCATGATTGAGCCCTTCGCGCCAGACCAGGTGCGGATGGATGGCGACCGGCGTCTGATTTCTTATGGCACGTCAAGCTATGGCTACGACGTACGGTGCTCCCGCGAATTCAAGGTGTTCACCAATATCCACTCGGCGACCGTTGATCCCAAGCATTTTGATGAAGACAGCTTTGTTCACGTTGAAGGCGACGTGTGTGTGATTCCGCCCAATTCGTTCGCGCTGGCCTGTACGGTTGAGTACTTTCGTATTCCCCGCAACGTGTTGACTATTTGCCTCGGAAAATCGACTTACGCGCGATGCGGCATCATCGTCAATGTCACACCGTTGGAGCCAGAGTGGGAAGGGCATGTGACCCTAGAATTCTCCAATACCACGACCTTGCCGGCAAAGATCTATGCCAATGAGGGCGTGGCACAGATGTTGTTCTTCGAATCTGACGAGGTCTGTGAGACCAGCTATGCGGACCGCGGCGGTAAGTACCAGGGGCAGCGCGGGGTCACGTTGCCCCGAGCGTGATCGCTCGCAGTAGAGCAGTGTGGCGATTGGTGGTGAGTCCGGAGCAGTTTGTGGCTAACGCCTCAGCGACTTTGCATAGCAAACAAGAGATCTGTTTCTCGTGCGATATCGCCGCGGCGGATCGGGTACGTTAGATTCGACTCTTTGACGCAAGGAGCGGGTTTCGCGCGCCATCAGCATGCCGCTTACTGTCCGGTAACGGCTTTGCCCTCAATTGAAGCGCTCTGAAGGCGAATGACAGTCTTCGAACTATCCTCGGTGTGCTCTGTAAGCACCATCAGAAAATCATGATCAGTCGCTAACCAAGCGTCTGAGCTGCGTTCCGACGGATCGTCGTGGCGCAGGGTGTAGTGCACCGTATTCAGTGTGCCGACCTCGGTTTCCAGCGGGCCCGCCTCGACCAAATCGAAGTGCTTTAATTTAATGCGCGGTCCGTCGACGATCGAGAGCGAAATACGCTCGGGCGGTGAGTCAGCGCGCAGTAGCTGCAGGCGCATCTGTTCTTGCTGGCTGAGCCGGTCCAGAACGTCTGGCGACCACGGGTGCTCGGTCCACTCTTTTTTCTTTAGGCTGCGGATGATGTCGTTGTCGGGGTCGAAGTGGACCTCGCGCCGCCGTTTACTCACTCCGCCTAACTGGTAGACGAAGTCCTCGCCAATGATTTGCCCGCTCTCTAACCTGAAGTGAGAGTCCTCATTCAATTTCAGCATGAACGTTTTGCCCGCCTGGCTCAGGTGATAGCGATCGCCATCGCGGGTGAGACTTCGGTTGAGCGTGACTGACAGGCCGATCACCTTGGTCGTGTAGGTCGCTTCGTACAGCGAGAGATCCCCTGCTGCCAGCACCGTGATGGGGGCGCCCAAGATCTGGCCGGTCAATGCTGAGGCGGTAAGCCACTTCACGATGCTTTTCATTCTGACTCCCATTGCTGACCTGTCGATGGCAGCGCTATGCCATCGAGGGTGAGCCTGCCGGCGGTGAACTGCAACCGGTCGCTAAGGTGCCATGCAATCGCCTGCGGATAGATCTGATGCTCTAGCTGCAAAACCCGCGCCGCCAGTGAATCTACGTCGTCATCTGGTTCCACCGTCACCCTTGCCTGTAAGACAGGTGGGCCACCATCAAGTTCCCCTGTCACATAGTGCACCGTCGCGCCGGCGTGTACATCCCCCGCATCCAGCGCGCGCTGGTGGGTGTGCAGGCCGGGGTAAAGCGGGAGCAATGACGGATGGATGTTCATCAACCGGCCCGCGAAGCGCGAGACAAACTCTGGCGTGAGAATGCGCATAAAACCAGCCAGCACAATCAGATCCAGCGACTGACTTTCCAGTGCGCCGGCGAGATCGGCATCAAAGGCCTCCCGGGTTGAATACGCTTGATGGTCAATCAGTGCAGTTTCGATGCCCGCATCGCGTGCAATATCCAGTCCCCCAGCACCGGGTCGGTTACTGACGACCAAAGCGATATCGCCGCCCAGCGTCCCCGACTGGCTGGCCGATAAAATGGATTGAAAGTTGGAGCCCCTGCCGGATAACAGCACTGCGATCCGCTTGCTCACAAATTCCTCCTCATTGAACCTTTCACTAGACCTTCCACTGGGGCTGCAGTCGAACGAGCCGGGGGATCAGGGCTATGAAGCCGGTCATGGGCGCGTCTCAGTTGAACTGGACTTCGGTGGCTTCTTCAGTGACGTGGCCCAGCTCCCAGCCGTTGACGCCCTGCGCGGCCAGTGCCTCCAAGGTCGATGCGGCGGCGGCCTGATCGACAACCAGAATCATGCCGATCCCGCAGTTGAAGGTCCGCATCATTTCAGTGTCCTCAATATTGCCGCCCGCCTGTAGCCACTGGAAAACGGCTGGCAATTGCCAGCTGTCGCGCTGGATTTCAGCGCCCAGGTCAGCGGGAAGCACGCGCGGTAAGTTCTCGAGAATGCCGCCGCCCGTAATGTGTGCCATGGCTTTAACATCAACCGTGTTTTGCAGTGCCAACAGCGGACGGTTGTAAATGGTGGTGGGCGCGAGAAGCGCTTCGCCAAGGCTGACCTCGCCGCAGCTCTGTTTTGTGTCTGCGCCTGTGACGTCGAGCACCTTGCGGATGAGCGAGTAGCCGTTGGAGTGAGGGCCACTTGAGGGGAGCGCGATCAAGGCGTCACCCGGCTTAACCCGGCTGCCATCAATAATTTTGGCGCGCTCTACGACACCCACACAGAAACCTGCGAGATCGTAATCTTCACCCTCGTACATACCGGGCATCTCGGCAGTTTCACCGCCAACCAGTGCGGCACCCGCCAGTTCACATCCCTTGCCGATACCGGTTACTACCGCAGCGGCCACGTCGACGTTCAATTTTCCGGTTGCGTAGTAATCGAGAAAAAAGAGAGGTTCTGCGCCGACGACCGCGATGTCATTACTGCACATGGCAACGAGATCAATACCAATCGTATCGTGAATCCCCAGATCCATCGCGAGCTTCAGTTTGGTGCCCACGCCATCGGTCCCCGATACCAGCACGGGTTCCGTATAGCCTGGAGGGATAGCGCACAGGGCCCCGAAGCCGCCCAATCCGGTCAAAACCTCGGGCCTGAAAGTCGCTTTGCTCACGGCTTTAATGCGCTCTACCAACGCATTTCCCGCATCGATGTCGACGCCCGCATCGCGATAGGTCAGGGGGGGTTGCGGGGAGGATGAGTCCGTCATGCCGTGCTCTCTGGCGGTCAAAGCATGATAGTAATGCGCCGGCATCGTGCTGGAAAGCAATGCTGACGAGATTGGCTGATAATATGGCACTTCAGGGGAGTGCACGCAGGTAAATGACTGACTTACAGCCAGCGGCAAGCGCGCCGTCGTGCGCTCCGAGGTGTGACAGCAGACAGGTATGACGAGACAGAATCTTAGGGAAGCAGGCAGCCGAGGCTTACGTCAGTTGAGCACCTCGCTATTTCTGGCGCTCAGCGTTGCGATCGCAAGCTTCGCAGCGACCGCGCAGCCCGCCGAGGTGGTGGTGCGCATCCAGGTGACTGATCGCAGTGAAGAGACCATTGCTGCGGCCGCTCGCGAGGCTTTGCAGCAGACGCTGCTGTTGCGCTCGGGTGACCGCGATCTGCTGGCGCATCCGACTATCAGTGCCGCCCTCGACGACGCGCGATCCCAGCTATCGCTATACCAGTTCGAGCAAATTGAGGGGCGCACGCGCTTCGTCGCGCAGATTGATCCAGAGGCGATTGATAACTTGATCAGAAAAGCCGACGGCACGATGTGGACTGCGTCGCGGCCACCAGTGCTCATGTGGCTGGTGGTGGACGATATCGGGGGCCGTCGCTTTGGCAACACCGATAGTGAGCAGCCTTTGTGGGCTGCAATGAGCGAGACGTTCGATAGCTTGGGTGTCGATCTGCGCAGGCCGCTTTACGATCTGTCTGACACCCTGTTGTTGTCGCCGCAAACGCTGTGGGATGCAGAGTTGGGCCCCATTCTTGAGGCTTCCGAACGTTATGGCATGACGCATCTCCTCATTGGCAAATTGATTCGGCTGAGTAGTGGCAGAACGATCGCCGAGTGGCTTTATCGGGACACGACGATCGAGCAATCTGTCGCGGTCCAGGCAGTGTCTGAGGAAGCCGTTATCGAGCCTGCGATTACGTTGGCGATGACCGAAATGCGCCGGCAGTACGCCGTGGCGCTCACGCAACAGAGCGCACAACAAGTACTCAGAGTCCGCATCCGCAACGTTGTGAGTCGAGATGATTATCGTGCGGTGACTGAGGCGATGAACTCATTGCCGACATTGGAGCGTGTCAGGCCCGTTGCGGTCGAGGGCGACACGCTCACGCTTGAATTGACGGGCGCGAGTGACGCAGAGACTTTGTCACGTCTGATGGCCCCGCTGGATCGGCTCACGTGGATACAGGACGATCCCGACAGCGATCAGGGTGCGGTGCTGCGATGGGAATCGCGGTGAGGTACAGCGTGTTGCTGAAGGACCGAAGTCGATGACAACGCCCTCTGGTCAAATGCCGCTATTGATACGGCAGGAAGATCTCGCCACCTGGGACAACTGGTTGTCTCGTCAGGAGACTTCGACGCTGGAGTCCCTGCTGAATGGCGGCAATACCCCGGGTCACGCGGCCTATATCTGGGGCAGTGCGGGTATGGGGAAGAGTCATATCCTGCAGGCCTGTTGTGACCTTCAAGGGGAGCGAGCACGATACTTCCCTCTGCGAGATTTTGTGTTGTACCCGCCAGAGCAGGTGTTGGCAGGCGCGGAGTCGGCACGGGTCATTGCGCTTGACGATGTTGATGCGATGGACGGTCATCCTCATTGGCAGGAGGCGCTGTTTGGTCTCTTCAACCTGTGCCAGGAGTCCGGAAGCCGTTTGCTCGTGACGGCGAGCAAGGCGCCCCAACAACTGGCGGAAGTCTTACCTGATTTGCGTTCTCGGCTCAGCAGCTTGCCGGTTTTTCAGATACCGCGATTCGATGAGGAACAGGTAGCACAGTTGCTCACATTACGTGGCGATCTGGCGGGGCTTCGATTGGCTGAAGACGTTGTGCGCTACTGCGCAGTCCGACTCCGGCGTAATCCGCGGCTAGTGGTCAGCTTCGTTGATGAATTAGACAAGCTCAGCTTGGCGCAGCGGCGTGCCGTCACGGTGCCGTTTGTCAGGGAGTCTGGGTTGCTTCACCCGTCAGTTGACTGACCGCATACTCGCCGGGTGCCAGCTGAAGGTATTTTCTCAGCCAATGCACAGCGAGGTAGAGAGGGAGTGTATCGATGAGAGCACAAAGCGCTTTAAAGGCGTAGTTGCTCCCCACCAGTGTTGCAAGCGCCGCCACAGCGATATCTCCGGCTAGGAATGCGGCGCCAAAGGTTACGGTGACCACCATGATGGAGTCGACCAGCTGGCTCAGTAAGGTACTGAAGTTGTTCCGCAGCCACAGGTGTTTCCCTTTTGTAACCCGTTTCCAGAAGTGATATAGCTGCACGTCACAATACTGTGCCGCGACGTAGGCCAGCATAGAGGCGAAAACGGCGCCCGAGGTCGTGGCATAAATCAGCTGGAACAGGCCGATCTCAGAGTCCGCAACACTCCCATTAGGGAGCGTCACCGGTGCTGCCAGCTGCAGCGTTTGCCAGGGCGGCATCATGCTCTCTGGCACAGCGGGGGCGGTCGCTCCCAGCGTCAACACGCCCAAGATCAAAAAATTGATTCCCAGGCCGACACTGACGAGGAAATTCGCCCGAGCTCGGCCATAGAGCTCACTGATGAGGTCGGTGCAGAGGAACGTCAGGGGGTAAGGTAACACGCCGACCGCCAACGCGAGAGGGCCGAGCTGAATAAAGCGCGTGATACCGACAACATTCAGAAGCGTCATCGCAGACAAAAAGATGCCCGCTAACACCAAAAAAGTGCGTTCTCGGCGTTCGGTGATTAGCTCCGACGACAGCGTCATATCAATGCTCGACCTGTCCGAGATTGCCATGCATGACCGAGCCATTGATGACGGGGTTGTGGTGCGCCCAAAAAATCATGTCAGCGATTTCATCTGGGGTAACGAGTCGACCGAAACTATTCATGGTGCCGAGGTGATCGAGAACGCCCTCGTCGTGGCCAACGTGCTGGCGCAGCATGGAGGTGTCGGTGAATCCGGGACAGATGAGCGCAGTGTGGATTCCCCTCCCCATGAGGTCCTGACAGGTCGCTCGCATCATACCCAGCTGCGCGTGCTTGCTCACGATGTAACTGAACGCACCCGCGACGGCTTTTTCAGAAAGCGTAGAGCCGACGTAAAGAACGCTGGATTGTGCTGGCATCTTGGGTAGCAATGCGCGATTAAGCGTGTTGATGCCCACTACGTTGACGGCCAAAACCTGCCGGAGGTCGTCATCTTCAGTCGTATCGCAGCGATCCTTCAGCATCAGCGCCGCATTATGGACGAGGCAGATTGACGAGCCCTCGTGGCTTGCTAGGCGCTCGATGAGCTGGCCACAGGTGCTGGTTACCGAAGATTCATCGGCGAAATCGGTGGGGAGTGACTCCACGCCGGCCACGGGGCAGGTTCTCCGTGAGATATTGATGACAGTGTCGCCGTTCTCCACAAATCGGCTGGCAGCGGCGGCGCCGATGCCTGAGCTGGCACCTGTCAGAATCGCGATTGAGCTCATGTTGTGTCCGAAAGCTGCATTGGGGGCGACAGGGTACTGCAGCCGCGGACTGCGGTCACGGTGCCATCGCGGAAACATGTAGCTGATCCGGGGCGCGGGACTTGTCGTACCTCACCGCTTCCCACACCATTAAAGGCCAATGCCCGCAGGTTTTGCCCATGACGCAGCTCGCTACCTTGCACATCGATAAGCAGGCGCACAAATTTTCGGCCGCTCATTTCACCATCTTTTCTGAAACGGAGCGGGAACGCCTTCACGGTCACAACTATGGCGTGTCAGCACGTATCGTGGCGGAGATGGGCGAAAACGGCTTTTCAGCGGATTACAACGTCTATAAGCGGTGCTTACAGAAGCTTTGTGATGCCCACGACGAGTACATGCTGTTGCCGGGTAAATCGCCTTGGCTAGCTGTGGTCGAAGAACAGGGCGAGTACCACGCGACCTTTGCGGGGAGAACGCTGCGATTTCCGGTCGATGAGACACTGCTGCTACCGATCGTCAATGTAACGGTCGAAGCACTCGCGCATTACTTACTGGAGCGAGTGCTGGCTGAAGCCTCACTGGGTGAGCTGATTGAGCTTGAACTCTTTGTCACGTCAGGGGACGGGCAAATGAGTTCGGCCTGCTGGCGAGCCAACTAAAAAAACTGCCACTTTCTGGGAACTTTTCTCTGAAGGCCTTGTCATAAGGTCAGTTGTTGAGATGGCGTTGTCTACGGGGACCTCGCAAGGGAAACGTCTGAGCAGCGGGGGACTCGTAGTCGAGACCCTCCCCGTTTTGAGTGGCTCCTTCATTGCCGGCTGTGTGACAGCCGGCTTTTTTTTGCCCGGGAATTTCCCCCCACCTTGTGTTCTTGTTGCTGCTCGCTTACTCGCCTCGCGGTTTGGCCGAACCTGGCGTCTCCGATTTTTACTCAGTCATCTTATTGATAGAGGGATCGTACGTTGAGCATGGCTCGATAAAGCGGAAGCTTAAGATTGGCGCGATTCCCAGAGGGCGGCTAAATTCTCCTTGGTCTGCGGCCCCACCAATATGTCAGTGACGACACCCTCGGGGTCAATCAGAAGCGTGGTCGGGAGTACGCGGGGTCGTTCAATACCGAAATCGGGGCCGGGGTCCTGCTCAAGAAGCTCAAAGCGAATGCCCAGCTCGGCTGCTTGCTGGGTCAGCGTCTCCCCCGTTTGCCCATCGTAATTTACGGCGAAAACCGTGAGCGGTGAATCCTGATGTAGCGCGTTGAGCTCAGGTATTTCCTCCCGGCAAGGTGCGCACCAGATTGCCCAGTAATTCACCACTCGCCATGTGCCCGCACCTGGCAATGCAGAGCTTTTATTGCCGCAACCCGTCAGGGTGGTGAGAGACGCCCAGATGATACTCATCAGGAGAAAGCGCGGGACTGTCCGCCGGATTTTCAGTTTGATTCGCCCTCGCCAAACAGGGCTGCTAACGAGAGGTCCAGCGCGGTGGCCTCTTTATCTCTCATGTCGTGCAGCAAGCTGGAAGCCTCCCTCTGCCAGCCGAGGTGCTGGGGGGTCAGGCGGTAGTCGGGTTCAGCGCGCATCATGTGAGCCAGCATGGCCAGCGTCACTTCATGTAGGTCCCTGCTGAGTAAATAGTGGCCGCGGTCGAGGCGTTTTAGCCACTGTGCATTAATGAGTGCATCGCGAATACGCCGCCAGCTGTCTGCGTCGATACCATCCTTCAAGACCTCATTTGGACGGATGATTTCAAGCTCGGCGATACCCCGGCCCTGCTGCTGCGCACGCCAGAACAGATACAAAATATCAAGCGCTTTCATGAGAGGGGGTGTCTGCGCCTGCTCGGTGGTTTGAAAGGCCGACAGGCTGTGCGCTAGAACAGCACCAGCCAGCACGATGATCCAGGTAACGTAAATCCACAGAAGGAAGAGCGGCACTGCTGCAAAGGCGCCATATACCAGTGCGTAGCTCGATTCGGCCATCACCCCAGTGAACACCATGCGCGCCAAAGTGAAAGTGCTGGCAGCGAAGACGCCACCGATCAATGCATGACGGAAAGGCACCTGACAATTGGGCACGACAGCGTAAAGGGCGGTTAGGCCAATGGTGCTGATCGCAAACGGCATCAAGCCAACCAGTATCGACCCCAGTCCAAATAACTGAATCCCACCCCAGTCATTGGTCGCAGCGAAAAGATACGCCCTCACACCCAGTCCCAGACCGATCGCGGCGGGGCCAAAGCTGAGTACCGCCCAGTACAGGAGAAAGCTTTGAAGTGGCCTGCGGTTAGCGCGATTACGCCAGATATCATTCAGCGCTTTCTCAATGTTGCGCAGCATGAGCACCGCGGTGACCAGCAAAATACCGACACCAAACACGGTGAGTGAGCGTGCTTGGTCAATGAAGGTAGAAAGATATTGAACGACCTGAGTGGAACTCTCCGGGAGCAAAAACTGAAGGAGGAATTCGCTCAGCTTGGCTTCGATATCACCGGCCGCCGGCAGTGCCGAGGCGATGGAGAGCGTCACGGTTAGGAGCGGCACGAGGGCGAAGAGACTGACAAAGGTCAGTGCAGCGGCGTTCGCGTTAAGCCGATCTTCAATAAACCGGTTGATGAGGTATCGCAGGCGCGGGCCTGCATTTTGCAGTGAGGGATGCGTTACCATGCGGTTTCAGTCACCCGGTATTCGTTGCGAATGCCGCTCACTGTAACGCGGTGTCTGAGCCCGCGTCGAGACGCCTGCAGGAATCCAATTTGTGAGCTATCAACCCTATATTCTGGTGCTTTACTACAGCCGCGAGGGCGCGACTGCCGCCATGGCAAAACAGGTCACACGGGGCGTGGAGTGTGTCGCCGGCATCGAAGCCCGATTGCGGACTGTTCCGGCGCTATCTGCACAGGATGATGACAAAGACACTATGGCACTCCATGCAACGCAGGATGATCTGCGTGGTTGTGCCGGGTTGGTGCTGGGTAGTCCGACTCGCTTTGGCAACATGGCGGCCCCCATGAAGCAATTCCTCGATGACAGCAGTGCCCTGTGGTTACAGGGCGCATTGATCGACCGACCTGCTGCCGTATTTACATCCACCAGCTCATTGCACGGCGGGCAGGAGTCAACCCTGTTGAGCATGATGCTGCCGTTAATGCACCACGGCATGGTGATGGTGGGGGTGCCCTATGCCGTGCCCGAGTTGCGAGCGACCCAGGCTGGCGGCACGCCTTACGGTGCGAGCCATTGGTCAACCGAGACCGGTGACCGCCCATTGGATGATAACGAGGCCGCGATCTGTCGTGCGTTGGGACGACGGGTTGCGGAGTGGGCCTTGCGCGCCCCGGGCGTGTAACGAGCTTATGAAAGAGTTTGTGCAGCGCGGCGCCCTGACGGGATCGATGTGGTGGATGATGTGGGCCACGTGGCTGGCATTTTTGGGGCAGCAGGCTGCAGACGTAGAGAGATTCTCCGGCACGTTGGCGCTCGTGGGTTTGCGTTGTTTGCCGCTCATGCTGTTTATCTGGTTTGCAGTTCGCGACAGCTTGCGTCTGCTGATCTGGCACGAGCTCGTGCTGCTGTTTTATTTTATTTCGGCTGTTGAGGCCGCGTTTGCCTATCAGGCGGATGTGCTGTCGATGGCGGGCCTAGGCTTGGTCGTAGTGCAGTTCACAGTCTGTATGCTGTATATCCGATACCGTGGCCGCGAGGTGCGAGCTGCGACCACCTGACAGTTAGATCAGCTGAAAATCGCGCTGCAAAAAAGTGTCGTAACGCAATTACACGCTAAATAGTCGGCGCAGGGGATGGGCGCGGTTGCACTGGTGTTGAGGGCGATAGGCCGGGGTCACCGATTCAGGCCATAAGCGACGCCATGACGATTTGGTTTGACATGGAACATGAAATCCGCAAAAAGCGGGGGAATAGGGAGAGCAGGGAAAAAGCATGATGCGATTATTAAAGGGAATTTGGCGCGTCCTCAGCGGAATTAGCCGGGTCATCACGGTGTTGGTCCCGCTGGTGTTTGTGGGGATTTTTGTTGTGGCGGTGAGTTCGGGTCTGAATGACTCGGCGCCCGAACCGCTGCCGGGGAAAGCCGGCTTGTTTATCGCGCCAAACGGCCCGCTCGTGGAGGACGCACCGCCCGTTGAGCCGGTGGCGGCCTTCCTCAATCAGGATTACGACCAGCCGATACTGCTAAACGATGTGGTGAGGGCGATCCGCTGGGCCGCGATCGATGACAGGATCACTTCTTTGGTGCTGGATCTCGAAAATCTTGCTGGGCCCTCCACTAGCCAGACCCTGGAGATCAGTGAAGCGATTGCGGAGTTCAAAGGCGCGGGCAAACCGGTGATTGCGTTCGGTGATTTTTACTCCCAGGCGCATTACCTGCTGGCTTCGCAGGCCGACCACATTGTGCTCCATCCCGAGGGCGGTATGTTCCTCGAAGGATTCTCGGTGTACCGCTCTTACCTGCGTACCTTCCTCGAAAAAATTCGTGTGACGATGCATGTGTTCCGAGCAGGAGAGAGTAAATCAGCGGTCGAGCCCTATCTCCGTGACGACATGTCAGAAAACGAGCGTGAGATCGTGACACGTTGGTTAGGCGAGCTCTGGTCAGCCTATACCGAGCTTGCCGAGGCGGGCCGCGAGTTGCCCGAGGGTGACATGGATCGCTTTATCGCCGGCTTTGGCGAGCGACTCGCAGCATCGAATAACAACCTGGCTGAGACCATGCTGGCCGGCGGTTGGGTCGATGCGCTGGCTGACCACGCCGAGATGGAAGCGGCGCTGGCCGAGTGGGTTGGTGTGACGGACGAAGACGGCGACGCTGAACTAATCGGGCTGGGTCGCTACGTTGAAGACCAAAAATCTCAGCTGGCGATGAGCCAAGAGACGCTGCCGTTGATCGCTATTATCCCCGTAGAGGGCACGATTGTTCCTGGTGACAGTGAAGAGGGCATGGCGGGGAGCGACACTATCGTGGGCTATATCGACACCGCCCTGGAAGCAGAGGATCTCGCAGCCGTGGTGCTGCGGGTGAACTCTCCGGGCGGGAGTGTTTTCGCCTCTGATCTGATTCGCCGTAAATTGGCTGAGGTGCAGGCAGCAGATATCCCACTGGTGGTATCGATGGGGAGCGTCGCGGCTTCTGGCGGGTACTGGATCTCCGCAGAGGCGGATGAAATCTGGGCGTTACCCACCACGATCACTGGCAGTATCGGCGCTTTCTCTGCATTCCCGACGATCGAAGGCATCATCGACTATATCGGCGTGACAGTAGATGGTGTGGGCACCACCCCGCTGGCGGGCGAGGCGAGTCTCAACCGGGGTTTGAGCCCTGAGATGTCGAGCATCGTGCAAGCGCTCTCTTATGGGGCCTACGAGGACTTCATTGAGTTGGTCGCGACGGGTCGTGAGATGAGTGATGCGGACGTGAGAGAGATTGCCGAGGGCATTGTGTGGACAGGCGCCGATGCCAATGAGATTGGCCTGGTCGACCAGCTGGGCGGCTTAAATGAGGCAGTCGCTTCTGCCGCAGCATTAGCGGGTGTGGAGGAATGGCGAACCGGTAGAACGCAGTTGCCGCCTTCATTCGAAAACATCCTGCTCGAGGAATTGAGTCGGTCTTTCAATGCGAGCGTCCTGCCTGCCGGGGGGTGGTTCGACTCTCTGGCGGAGAGTTTCAAGCCGGTCGTGAAAGGGCTGTCGACGCTTCGTGACCCCATGCACGTTTACGTGCAGTGCCTGTCCTGCGCACCGATTCTCTGAGGGTATCGAGGCGGTGGTGCTCGAGCTGTCTGATACCGTAAGTGAGGCCCGGCCGGCCGCGACGGCCATTCTGGTGCGTTTTACCGATCAGTCGCCGGAAGTCCTGCTGCTGAAGCGCAATGAAGCGCTCAAACACATGCCAGGCCTGTGGGTTTTCCCGGGGGGCAAAGTGGAACCAGACGACCCGGGTGAGGATGCGCTGGAGCAAGCCCGACATGGTGCGGCGCGCGAGTTACAGGAAGAGGCGGGGGTGTCATTGTCGCCCGCCGCATTAACCCCGTTTTCACATTGGCTGACACCTGTCGTTGTGAAAAGGCGTTTCAGCACCTGGTTCTTTCTGGCTGAGGTTGATGACGATACGCCGGTGACGGTTGATGGCAGTGAGATCACGGCGCATCAGTGGTGGTGTCCTTCAGAAGCGCTCGCCGCGCATCACAACGGTGATTTGCCGCTGACGCCGCCAACACTGGTCTCATTGCACGCCCTGCAGTGCCTGGAGGCATCCCGGGACTCATGGGCAGCTTTGGCATCGCGGCCACCCGTCCACTTCTTTCCCAACGTTGTGCGCGAGGCTGAGGCGATGATCTTTCTTTACGAGGGTGACGCGTGTTACGAGAGCGGTGATCTCACTCTGCAGGGCCCTGCTCATCGGACGGTGGGCAAGGAAGGGCGCTTTTACTACGAGCCTCTCTCAGAGGGAGCGTAGCTCGGCGAAATACGGAGTCACCCGGGAGACGGGACGTAACCGATGGTCCGGTGGGGTCAACTGTTGTCCGCGCAATCTGGCTACTGAAACCACTTGCCACCGGGTAACAAGGGACGCGTCTCGGCTACTGTTTCGTCAAACAGGGGGCGAAGCCGGCGATCACTGCCCGCTTCCTGCCTTCTCGAAATCATCGTCATGGGAAACAGGAATACATCCAGTTCGCGGTAGCGTAATGCCCGTGACCGCCCTTGGCGGTCACGGTAAACCACCCACTGCATACTCAAGCGGTCACTCAGTAAATCACCGAAAACCAGACCCATCGCCTGCAACGTCAGAGTATCGCTGGCCGGTACCATGCGCTCATCAAGTATGCGCTGGAGTGTGTCGAGGTCCCGATCCACGTTACCGGTGAGGCCGCGCCCCAAGCGATTGGCGAGTACTTCCACGCGACCACGTTGCTCTGTCATAAACTGGCGATCAATAGCGGTCAGCGGTTCAACCAGCACCTCAAAATCGGCGCCCTGCGCGTGACACAGCGCCGCGCCTCCGAAGGAGACGGCGAGCATGACGATGGTCGGCCCTAATCGCTTGGCAAACCCGAAAAACCGTGCCTTCTGCAGTTGTGAAACCCGCGCTGAAATGGATAATTGCGACACCATGAAGTTCTGTCTCGACCCCCTGAGGTCCCTCCCGGAGTAAATCGATGATAACCGGAAGCATCGTTGCGTTGGTAACGCCCATGCACCCAGATGGCGCCATCGATTGGCCGGCCTTGGGGCGCTTGATTGAGTACCACATTGAATCTGGCACCGCTGGACTGGGCGTTGTGGGCACCACGGGTGAGAGCCCGACGCTGACCGTGCCGGAGCACTGCGAGGTCATTCAATTCGCGGTTGAGCAAGCGGGGGGGCGTATCCCTGTTGTGGCGGGCACAGGCGGTAACTCAACCCACGAGGCCATCGAGCTCACTGTCTCCGCTGCCGAGGCGGGCGCGGATTACTCATTGTCGGTGACGCCCTACTACAACAAGCCCACTCAGCAGGGGCTGTTTGAACATTTTCAGGCCGTGGCTCGCGCTGTGAACTTGCCCATTATTCTCTACAACGTGCCGGGCCGCACAGGCTGCGACTTGTTCAATGACACGGTCGTGAGACTTAGCCAGATCGATAACATCGTGGCGATCAAGGACGCGACCGGCGATGTTGAGCGAGGAGCCGCGCTCATTGAAGCCGTGCCCGATGGCTTTTCGGTCTTCTCTGGAGATGATGCAACGGCATTGGAACTCATGCGCCGCGGCGGCAAAGGTAATGTGTCGGTCACGGCCAATATCGCCGCGGGTGATATGGCGGCCATGTGCAACCTCGCTCTGGCGCAGGAGTGGGAAGCCGCGGCGGAGATTGATGCCCGGCTATCCGACCTCAATCATTTGTTGTTCAGCGAAGCGAATCCGATTCCGGTAAAGTGGGGCATGGCGCACCGGGGCATGATCGAAGAGGGCATTCGCTTGCCGTTGACCCCTCTTTCTGAGGGTTGCCGTGCACCGTTAAAACAGGCGATGGAGACATATTTCGCGTGAAGCGGTTAGGACTGTTATTGGCGATTTCATTGCCACTTTCGGGCTGCAGTTGGTTGTTCGGCGAGGACGGTTTATTCCCGGATAACGCCAGTCGATACCAAACGGCCCCTGAGCTGGCACCAATCGATGTGCCGCCTCATCTATCGACGGACGCCATTCAGCCTGACTACCCCGTGCCCCCCGTGGCGGAGAGCGCCCAACTCGCGACGCAATTTGAAACGCCCAGACCCACACCGCTGACCGCCAACAACCAGGCTGACGCAGTGCGCATTCAAAGCCTCTCTGGCGAGCGCTGGGCGCTGGTTAATGTGGCCCCCGGACAGCTCTGGCCACAGGTTCGAGGCTTTCTCACGACCAGCGGCATTGGTGTGGCGGCGGTCGATGCCGAAGCGGGCCTCATTGATACGCAGTGGTTCAAACTTGAAGACCGTGAGCTGGCAACGCGCTTCCGTTTCCGGGTCGACACCGGCGTGCAGCGCAATACCGCGGAGCTGCATGTGTTACAGCAGACCCGCGGTGTCGAAGATGTCGACTGGCCTCGTGAGTCAGACGATGGTGATCTGGAACGTAAGATGCTCCAAGACGTGGCGCAGTACTTGGCGAACAGTGCGGAATCAGTGCCTATCTCAATGATGGCCGACCGCTCCATGAGCGACTCAGGACGAATCACCCTGGAGGACACGGAGCAGGAAACGCGCATTCGTCTTGCGCTGCCGTTTGACCGTGCTTGGGCGTCATTGGTTAAAGGCACCGAGCAGGCCGACTTTGTGATCGACGATCGCAACCGGAGCGAAGGCGTCTTGTATGCGACCTTCGTCGGTCCCCAGGAAGAGGAAGACAGCGGTTGGTTTGACTGGCTGTGGGGTGGGGAGGACGACCATCCACTGGCGGGGCATCGCTACCAGATCCATCTCGATGCCGAGAGCGATGACACGATGCTCATTACTCTGCGAGGGGTTGATGGCGAGGTGATTGAGCGACGCGAGCAGCAGGCGCTTCTGACGATTCTCCGGGGTAATATCACCTAATGCGCATCGCGTCCCTCGGAAGTGGTAGCAAGGGGAACGCGACGCTGGTCGACACGGGAGAGACCCTCCTACTCATAGACTGTGGATTGCCACGCAAGGAGGCCGAAGAACGACTGGCCTCGCGGGGGGTTGCTGCCGCAGATCTGGATGCCATTCTGGTGACCCATGAGCACGGCGATCATTGCCGAGGCGTGGTGCCTCTCGCCAAGGCGTATTCACTCCCCGTCTTTCTCACTGCGGGTACCGCGAGCAGCCGCAAGCTGGAGGGGCTGCGGCATAGCGTGGTGATTCGTCCCGGTGATCACTTCGCCATCGGCGATTGCCAGATTTCCGCCGAACCAGTGCCCCATGACGCCCGCGAGCCTGTGCAATTTTGCCTTGAGGCCGGTGACTGCAAGCTGGGCATCCTGACTGACCTGGGCAGTATTACGCCCCATGTGGTGCAGGCGTTTTCCGACTGCGACGCCCTGGTGCTCGAGTTCAACCATGACCCGGCGATGCTGGCCGAGGGTCCCTATCCGCATTCGGTCAAGACTCGAGTGGGCGGTGCCTTTGGTCACTTGACCAACCAGCAGGCCCGGCAGTTTCTGGACCATGCCGACACCGACAAGTTGAAGATGCTTTTCGTGGCGCACATCAGCCAGCAAAACAATGCCCCTGAGCTCGCAGATGCGGCGCTCGAGGGCTGGCCGGGCTTATCATCATGTGCGGTGATACACGCGACGCAAGAGACCGGTTTTGATTGGCATACCCTTGATGGATTAGATCAAACACCTGAGATCCGAGCCGGATTGGGATAACCTTCGCTCTCGAAGAGAGGATCAAATCTACCCCGCGAGGAGAGCATGGAACGAGCTGAAATAGAGCGCCTGGGTGACGCACTTTACTTGGCTATGTGTGATCGGCGTATGGTAGCGCCGCTGACCGATAGCCATCCAAACCTGACGATTGAGCAAGCCTACGAGATCTCACTCCGTTTTTTAGCTAATCGCTTAAACGCAGGAGAGAAAATCATCGGCAAGAAAATCGGCGTGACCAGTGCGGCGGTAATGGACATGCTGGGTGTCCGACAGCCAGATTTCGGCTTCATTACAGACGCTATGCGCCACGACGATGTGATGGCGATTTCCGGCTCGCTCATCCAGCCTCGCGCTGAGGGCGAAATTGCCTTTTTGCTGAAGAAGGATCTTCAAGGTCCGGGTCTGACCAACGCCGATGTGCTGGCGGCAACGGATGCTGTGATGCCCTGTTTCGAGGTCGTCGACTCCCGCATCAAGGATTGGCAAATCAAAATACAGGATACGGTCGCAGACAACGCGTCTTGCGGCTGGTTTGCACTGAACGAGGCGGCTGCGATCAGTCCTACTGCTGTCGATCTGATCAACTGTGAAATGACGGTTTGTAAAAATGGAGAAGTGATCTCCACGGGCACGGGCGCTGCGGCGATGGGCAACCCTGTTAATTGCATCACCTGGCTTGCCAATACTCTGGGCACGTTCGGCATAACGCTCGAAAAGGGCGATGTCGTGTTGTCGGGGAGTCTGGTCCCATTGGAGCCGGTGACGGCCGGTGATGAGATGAGCTTGCAGATTAGTGGGATAGGCGATTGTCGGGTCGTCTTCACGTGAGGAGAACATAGCGTGGCAAACAAGCTGAAAGCGCTGATCATTGGCCCCGGAAATATCGGTACCGATCTGCTGATGAAAGCGCAGCGAAGCGATTGGATCGAACCGGTCTGGATGGTGGGTGTAGAGGAATCTGAAGGGATACATCGAGCCCAGAAGATGGGCGTCAAAACCTGCACCACGGGTATTGATGGGGTCTTGGAGCACGTGGTGGCAGATGATATTCGCATCGCCTTTGATGCCACATCGGCATACGCCCATGCAGAGCACGCACGAAAGCTGAACGCACTCGGCGTGATCATGGTCGATTTGACGCCCGCCGCTATCGGGCCCTTCTGTGTTCCTCCGGTTAACCTCGCGGAGCATTCGGCATCGCTGGCCATGAACGTCAATATGGTGACCTGTGGTGGGCAGGCGACCATTCCCATGGTGCATGCGGTATCGCGTGTGCAATCGGTGGCCTACGGAGAAATTGTGGCGACGGTGGGCTCGAAGTCTGTGGGACCAGGCACGCGAAAAAATATCGATGAATTCACTCGCACGACATCGGCGGCAGTCGCCGAGATCGGTGGTGCGAGAGAAGGTAAGGCCATCATCATTATTAATCCGGCGGAGCCCCCACTGATCATGCGCGATACGGTGCATTGCTTGGTGGATGAGGAGCCCGACCAGAAGGCGATCACTGAGTCTGTCATGGAGATGATCGCAGAAGTCCAG
This sequence comes from Halieaceae bacterium, assembly GCA_002721785.1. GTDB lineage: Bacteria > Pseudomonadota > Gammaproteobacteria > Pseudomonadales > Halieaceae > Luminiphilus. Next base: position 134,138 of record PBLO01000039.1, on the reverse strand, counting down.
AAGTATGTGCCGGGCTATCGCCTGGTCAATGGTCCTGTGTTCGACGGCAACCGCGTGTCGACTTATCTGGAAGTAGAAGGTCTCGGGGATTTTTTACCCAAGTACGCGGGCAATCTCGACATTATGACGGCAGCAGGATTGCGAACTGCTGAGATGCTTGCCGAAGAGATCGCAAGTGATCGATTCGCACTGCCTGCAAGAGCGTAGAGGGGGTATCAAAGTGGATTTGAACGGCAAAAAAGTCACGCTGCATGACATGAGCCTGCGGGATGGGATGCACGCCAAACGTCACCAGATTTCTATCGACGAGATGGTAGCCGTAGCGTGTGGATTGGATGAGGCGGGTATGCCGCTGATTGAGGTCACCCATGGCGATGGTTTGGGCGGCGCGTCTGTGAACTACGGTTTTCCAGCGCATAGCGATGAAGAATACCTCGGCGCTGTTGTGCCAAAAATGAAGCAGGCACGCGTTTCGGTACTCCATGTGCCAGGTATTGGGACCTTGGATCACATTCGCATGGCCAGCGACCTTGGCGCCTCAACCATTCGTATTGCGACGCACTGCACTGAGGCCGACATATCCGAGCAGCACATCGGTATGGGGCGCAACTTGGGTATGGATACGGTCGGTTTTCTAATGATGGCTCATATGGTGAATGAGCAGGATTTTCTCCAACAGGCATTGCTGATGGAGTCTTATGGCGCCAACTGCATTTACTGTACCGACTCGGCTGGCTATATGTTGCCGGATGAAGTGACGAAAAAGATTTCTACCCTCCGACAGCATCTTAAAGACGAGACTGAGATTGGTTTTCATGGACACCACAATTTAGCAATGGGTGTTGCGAATTCGCTGGCCGCTATCGAGGCTGGCGCTGATCGAATCGATGGCTCGGTGGCAGGGCTGGGTGCGGGCGCCGGTAATACTCCTCTCGAGGTATTGTCTGCGGTGCTGCATAGAATGGGGGCCGAGGACGGTATCGATCTCTACAAGATTATGGATGTGGCAGAAGACTTGGTCGTGCCCATGATGGATCAACCCATTCGGGTAGATCGAGATTCACTGACCTTGGGATATGCCGGCGTTTACAGTTCGTTCCTACTGTTTGCGAAACGCGCGGGAGAAAAATACGGCGTCCCGGCCAGAGATTTACTGGTAGAGCTAGGTCGTAGGGGCACGGTCGGCGGGCAGGAGGATATGATCGAGGATCTTGCGCTGACCATGTCTTCGCAGAAACCCTGAGCTCCTCCTCAAGCCTCAAGCCTCAAGCTTCAGGCTTCAGGCTTCAGGCGCTTGTGTTGTGACCTGAGGCGGCTGATGCTTCCAACGACGATTGGACCAGAGATAACTCTCGGGCTCCTCCAGAATGGTTTGCTCCGCAGTGCGAATATACGCCTCGATAATTTGTTCTTCGGTGAGCTGCCCAGGCGTTTCGACAATGGGTATCAGGCTCAGGTGGTAGCGGCCACGGGCTTTTCGCCGACAGCGGGCAAACATCACTGGGAAGCCAGTCAATTGCGCGATCGTGGCGGGGCCCAAGAAAAAGCCCGTGGGTTGGTTGAGCCAATCGCTCCAATAGACGTTATCGCGGCCGCCCGGTGACTGGTCAGCCAGCAGGACCAGAGCCCGGAATCGACGACGGTTCTTGAGCACATTGCGCGCGACCTTCTCCATCAGGATCGGCTCACCGCCAAATCGGCTCCTCACCTCATAGACAAAGCGCTCGGCGCCTTCATTACGGAGTCGTTTATAGACCGGATCGATGGGGATATCGCCATGGGCGTTGGCGGCGTGCATCATCCATTCCCAGTTCCCCAGATGAATGGTCAGCACGATGGCGGACTTCGAGCGATTCTCAGTCAGTCGCTCGAACTCATCCAGTCCCTCGATCGTCACACGTTGCTTGAATTCGCTGAGCGGCATGCGGGACGCATGGAGGATTTCCATGGTGACATCGGTGAACTGCCGGTAAAACCGTGTGGCGATGTCGGCTCGCCATGCCGCATCCCGATCGGGGAAGGCATTTTTTAGATTCGTATCGATGACCTTGGCCCGGTACCGGAATACCCGTTGTAGGAGGACGGCGGCCACCCAGGCCAACCCGTATTTGATGGGGAGCGGTAAAAGGGCCAATACCTTGTAAAGCCAATAAATCATGGTGCGGTGCAGTGCTCGGGCAGCGTGAGTTGCAGGATCGGCGGAATCCTATCCGGTGGTGGACATTGTAAGCGCGGATTACCCTGCAGGTGCAGCGTGCGTAGGCCGCTCATTCCCAGCACTGGGATCGCATCGATAATGTCATTGTCATTGAGCCACAGTTGCTCCAGCGCTTCGAGGCGCCCGAGTTCGAGTAGATTCCGTATGGCGTTGTCATCCAATTTGAGCAGCCGGATTTGGTCAAATTGCGAGAGCCCTGCCAGCGAGGTAATGCCCTCGTCACTGCAGTTCAGGCTCATGATATCGCGTGGCTCTGTGGCCACGATGTCGTCGGCGGTTTGCTGCAGGCAGTTCCGCAGAGCCGTGTCCTCAATGCCATCGACGCGTAACGGCGACCCGGGCTCATAGACGGTGACATCGTTGACCGTGATGTCGTACTCGCCCAATGTGGAACATGCTGTCATCAGGGCGATGCTGATCAGCGCTAATGTGGCGCGTGGCCCTGTGCGGAATGGCTTCATAGTATGCTGGGAGTCAGGTTCGACTCAGTCAATCACGGGCTATTGTGCAATGCAAACCATCATGACTGGCGCGGGTGTCGCGGTACCCGCTCCCCCGGCGGTGCTGGCTGTTTCAGGGGAATCACCGGCGCGCGCCCGCGCTGCGGCCGCCGCTTTGAGTACCGAGCTGTGCGGCCAAAAGAAGGGGACAGAGCTCCTGCTGGTCGTGGGCGAAACTGATGCCTGGCTGGAGGCGGATGGCACCGAAGTGCGAGTGAGCTTTGACTCCGCGACGATGCATCATCGACGCAAGGGTGGACAGAATGAGCTGCTGGGGCGTGCGGTGGGGGTCAAGGCGGATCGTAAACCGCGCGTCTGGGATGCGACTGGCGGTATGGGGCGCGATGCCTTTGTGCTGGCTGACCTCGGTTGTGAGGTCACACTGAATGAGCGGGTGCCGGTGCTTGCCTGGTTACTCAATGAAGCGATTGCTGCCGCCAGCGTCAGCACCCACGAGCAGGTGCGCGATGCCGCTGAGCGCATGCTGGTTGTCGCGGGGGATAGTTGCCAATCAGCGGTGCCCTCTGACACTGTGCTCTACTTGGACCCCATGTTCCCCGAGCGAAAAAAAGCCGCCGCCGTGAAAAAAGAGGCGGCGATGCTTCAGCGGTTAACGGGTGGTGATGATGACGCTGAACAGTTATGGGCATGGGCTTGGGCACAGCCCGTCGAGCGGATAGTGGTGAAGCGTCCGCTCCGCGCGCCTGTTTTGGGCGCGCAGCGGCCGTCACACAGTTTGTCAGGCAAATCAGTGCGGTTTGACGTGTATGTGCGCAAAAAGCAGCTCGATTCGATCGGCCAAGCCGAGGTGTAGTGTGACAGCGAGTGGATTCTGGATCGGCGTAGAAGCCATGCCCGTATCGGTGCTACGCGCCGCCGCACAGCATGAGCGGCCCGTCTTCCGTGGCCGGCTGTCACTGGATGAGGGGTTGCGGGCTGAACTGGGTGATCTATACGAACGCGCAGAGTGGCACGACGTGGCCCTGGATACGGCAATTGGCCAGGGCTATCTCATGGATCTGTTACGTCAACGTCTCCCCGTTGCCAGCGTGATACTGGCATTAGATGTCTCGACAGATGTTGTTCTGAGGGATGGGCTTGTTGCGCCGGTGGATCAGGCTTTGGCGCACGCGCGACGCATTACAGAGGGCTTACTGATCGTGACGCGGGCTGCCGAGACCGTGATGCCGCCCGGGAGCGGCGCGCTCACCGTGATGCTGTGCGGGCGGCGCCAGGCGTCCTCCTCGCTGGCGGAGGGGTTGGCCGCGTTCGTGGCGCATTTTGTTTCTGCTGAAGCCGCGCGATGGTCTGAAGGCGGGCGTTTACTCCGCATTGAACGCACTGACTCAGCCGAGTAGGCGCTCCAGAATACCCTCGTAAATCCGGGTCAGCTTGGGAACATCGGCGATCCTCACACGCTCGTTACACTGATGGATCGTGGCGTTGACGTGCCCCACCTCGACCACCTGTGCGCCACTGGGCGCAATGAACCGGCCATCTGATGTGCCGCCTCCGGTAGACACCACGGGCTGGTGCCCTGTGACCGCCTCGATGCTCTGAGTCACGGCATCGAGCAGCGCGCCCGGTTCAGTCAGAAACGGTTCACCGCTCAGAGACCACTCGATCTCGTATGTCAGATCATGCGCATCCAATATAGCCTCGCAACGTGACTGAATCGCCTCGGCGGTCAGTTCGGTACTGAAGCGCAGGTTAAAGAGCACCTCTACCGTGCCCGGGATGACATTGGTGACGCCCTGACCCGATCGAACGGTAGAGATCTGCAGGGAGGTCGGGTCGAAGAAATCGTTGCCGTTATCCCAAGCCTCTTTAGCGAGCGCGTCGAGGGCAGGCATGGCCCGGTGAATCGGGTTATCAGCAAGGTGGGGATAGGCAATGTGCCCTTGTTTGCCATGCACAGTGAGTTGCGCATTGAGCGAGCCACGGCGACCGTTCTTGACGAGATCGCCCAACTCCTCAGTGCTGGAGGGTTCACCCACAACGCACCAGTCTATTTGTTCGCCTCGGGAGATGAGTGTCTCCATCACCTTGACGGTGCCCTGCTTGGCGGGACCCTCTTCATCTGAGGTGATGAGAAAGCCGATTCGCCCCGCGTGGTCAGGGTGCTGGCTCACGAACTGCTCGCAGGCCACCACCATAGCAGCGAGGGCTGCTTTCATATCTGCCGCACCACGTCCGACGACAGCATCCCCATCGACGGTGGCGGTAAAAGGGTCGGAATCCCAGCGGGTGTCGTCACCGGGGGGGACCACATCAGTGTGTCCGGCAAAGACCAACAAGGGGCCCGACGTGCCTCGGGTCGCCCAGAAGTTATCCACCTCGCCAAAGCGCATGGGCTCAACTGAAAAGCCCACCTGCTCAAGGCGAGCCATCATTCTGTCCTGACACTCGGCATCATCGGGGGTCACGGAGCGGCGCGCGATCAGCTCCCGCGTCAGCGCCAGCGTGGCGTCCTGGTCATCAATTGTTGGCATGCAACATCTCGTTCAGTTCGATGGCGCTTTTGTTGGTGAGGCACTGCACCGCGCCCGTGGTTGAGTGGCGTCTGAATAGCAGGTCGGAGCGCCCTGCCAGCGTTCTGGCAGATACGGTTTCGATGGTTTCGCCGCGGTCATCCAGCACGCTGACTTTGGTGCCTGCGGTGACGAATAATCCTGCCTCGATCGTGCACCGATCACCCAGCGGAATACCGAGGCCGGCATTGGCGCCGATCAGACATTCTTTGCCCACCGAAATCACGATATTGCCCCCGCCTGAGAGCGTCCCCATGGTGGAGCAGCCGCCACCTAAATCAGAACCCTCGCCTACCCATACGCCCGCAGAGATGCGGCCTTCAATCATGCCTGGGCCTTCGGTTCCTGCGTTGAAGTTGATAAAGCCTTCATGCATGACCGTCGTGCCTTCACCGAGGTAAGCCCCCAGTCGGACCCGGGCAGTGTGCGCAATGCGTACACCATCCGGCACCACGTAGTTCGTCATCTTGGGAAATTTGTCGACGCTGGAGACCTCCAACATGGCGCCCTTCAATCTGGCGTCGAGTTGCCGCTGGGGTAATTCAGTGAGGTCGATCGGTCCCTGATCGGTCCATGCCACGTTGGGTAGCAGGCCGAATAGACCGGTAAGGTCCGTCTCATGGGGTTTGACTAGCCGGTGGGAGATCAGGTGTAGCTTAAGGTACGCCGCCTCAACGGAATCCGGGGCAGCATTGTCGGCCAGGGGGGTGGCGACTACCCGCTGATCGGTGTCCACGAGCTGCCTAGCAATAGCAGCAAGCCCCGTCTCGCCGGTTTGTTCGAACGCGCTGGCCAGTTCTTTCAACTGAGCGGCGTCGAGGTGCCCCGTGACACCCTGCAAGGTGTCGGCAACCGCCCCTGTTACCTGTGCGAGAGGACGAGGATAAAACGCATCCAGGGGAGCCCTCTCGGCGTTCTCCGATACGATGCCCAGACCAAAACCATGTAGCGAGCTCATTCCGTCTTACCCTCAACCGTGCATTCAAACATTAAACCGTGCCGCAAAATCCTGCTCGGAGAAGCCTACCGAAATCGTGTCCTGCCATACCAACACCGGTCGCTTGATCAGTGTTGGATGCTCGCGGAGCAATTCAGCCGCAGCATCGCCACTCAACGCGTCGCGTTGCGCCTCATCCAGCTGTTTATACGTTGTGCTGCGACGGTTAATCAGTCGCTCTGCACCCACTGACTCAAGCCAAGACGCAATGCGGCTGACAGGCGGCGTATTTTCGCGAAGATCGACAAAGTCGTGCGCAATGCCCTGACTGTCCAGCCATTTACGCGCCTTGCGGACGGTGTCGCAATTGGGAATTCCAAATAAGGTCGGCAGACTCATGACGGTGCCCATACTGGTGATGATGCTTTTACGGTGTGTCGCTGAGTTACGGATCGTGCGGCATCCCGAACCGGCCGCGCAGGGTAGCAGAATTGCTATGTGGCTGCCTCGTTATCAGGCTTTGTTGCAGCGCTTGGGATGCTTTCGTGCGGGGTAGCATGTCGTGCAGATTTCGCAGACTCGGCCATCGCAGCCGCGAGCGGTGCAGTACTCGCGTCCGTAATAAATGATCTGCAGGTGGAGCGCGTTCCAGCGCGCCTTGGGGAAGGCTTTTTTCAAATCTCGCTCCGTCTCGACGACGTTGCGTCCTCTGGTCAGTCCCCAGCGCTGTGCAAGGCGATGAATATGCGTATCGACAGGAAAGGTCGGCAGTCCAAACGCTTGCGCCATGACGACGCTGGCCGTTTTGTGGCCGACGCCGGGTAATTTCTCCAATGCTTCGAGATCTGCGGGAACCTCACCGTTGTGGTGTTCCAGAAGCAGTTCGCTCAAGCGATGAATTGCTTTCGATTTTTGTGGAGATAAACCGCAGGGGCGGATGATCGACCGGATTTCCTCGACGCTCAGTTGGACCATGTCCTCAGGGCAATCTGCTTTGGCGAAGAGTCCCGGTGTCACCTGATTGACGCGCTCATCGGTGCATTGAGCGCTGAGTAAAACGGCGATAAGCAACGTGTACGGGTCGGTATGGTCGAGGGGGACTGGCGTCTCGGGGTAGAGCGCCTGCAGTCTGTCATCGATATAGGCGATGCGCTCCGCCTTGTTGAGGTTGCTCGCTGTAGCCATCTCACCAGCCCTGTTTGATGGCATCGGCGATTCGCTCTGCTGCTTCAACGCAGTTCTTAAGCTCGGCGACCAGCGCCAGTCTGACGCGATTCTCGCCGGGATTACCTTGTTCAGTGTCTCTGGCGAGGTAGCGACCCGGTAGCACTTTAACTGCCGCACGTTCCAGCAGTTGCTGTGCGAACGTCTCGTCGTTGATAGGTGTCTCGGGCCATAGATAGAAGCCCGCTTCCGGCGAGGTCACGGTCATCAGGTCAGCGAGTATCGGCGTCACGGCAGCAAACTTTTCTCGATACCGCGCCCGGTTATCTAAGACGTGATGTTCATCCCCCCATGCCCACTCGCTGGCAATTTGGTGGTGTAGCGGCATCGCGCAACCGTGATAGGTCCGGTAGCGTTTGAAGCGTTCTATCCACGCCGTATCGCCGGCGACGAAACCGGAGCGTAGCCCCGGTAAGTTAGAGCGCTTAGAGAGGCTATGAAAGCAAAGACACCGTCGGTAGTCGTGCCTTCCCAGCTCAGCAGCGGCCTGGAGTAACCCGGGCGGTGGTGTGCGTTCGTCTGGGTAGATCTCGCTGTAGCACTCATCACTGGCAATCAGGAAATCGTGCTCGTCAGCCAGTCGGATAAGTTTTTGCAGCATTCCGCTGGGCATGACGGCGCCGGCCGGGTTGCCTGGCGTGCAGATATACAAAAGCTCACAGGCCTGCCACTGTTCAGGCGTGACGGCATCAAAATCTGGAAGAAAGCCATTGCTCTCGTTGCAATTCACCCACCGCGGCTCCGTTCCAGCGAGAAGCGCCGCGCCCTCATAAATTTGGTAGAACGGGTTGGGCGAGATCACCGCACCGGGTTTGCCATAGGTCACTGCGGCCTGAGCGAGCGCAAATAGCCCCTCTCGGGTGCCATTCAGAGGCAGGACCTGGCGATCCGGATCGACAGCAGACAGTGAGAATCGTTGCTCGAGCCACTTTGCAATCGCTGCACGTAGCTCCTGTCGTCCCGCTGTGGCGGGGTAGGAGGCAATCAAGCCCGCGTGTTCTTGCAGCAGCGATAGCACCGTCTCGGGAGGTGGGTGCTGGGGCTCGCCGATGGTCAGTGGGATGACAGCGCTGTTTTCTGGAGAAATATCCTCGAACAATCGAGCCAACTTCTCGAACGGGTAAGGCTGCAGCGCCTCGAGACCAGCATTCAAATCGCGATCTCCGAGGGTGAGTCGTCCTCAGTTCGCGATGCCTCCAGGAGGGAAACCAGTTGAGCTTCTATGCGCGCCAACGAATCTGTGTCACGCAATGGTCCGCCCGCAGCGTCGGTCAGGAAGAACACATCTTCAACGCGCTCTCCCAGTGTCTGAATTTTTGCGCCTTGAATAGAGACCTGATGCTCCGATAAAACCGAGCCCAGCCTCGCCAGCAGGCCGGGCCGGTCAGCGGTGGCAATCTCCAGGGTGGTGTGTACACCTGCTTCGTCTTCGGAAAACGCCACGGAGGTCGGGATAGTAAATGCCCGAACGGTTCTTGGCGTGTGCCGGGAAACGGTTTTGAGGCTCTCCAGCGCCAGACTGTGGCGAATTTTTTCTTCGATCTCGGCAAAGGTATCGGGATGTGATGAAAGAGAACTGCCATCGCTCTTCAGCACGAAGAAGGTGTCCAGTGTGCCGCCCTTGGTATCGCTATAAATCCGTGCATCGTGAATGCTGAGGTCCAGTGTCTCGATTGCGGCACAGATACGGGCGAAGGTATTGGGCTCGTCCTGAGTGTGGACGAATATTTGCGTTGCGTTGCTGATAGGAGATTCGCTGGCCTGTCTGACGAGGACCAGTGCACCGTTGCTGTGGTCGTGGTCAGCGATCGCCTCCGTGTGCCAGGCGATGTCATCGGCGCGCTCGCGGAGAAAGTAGTCGTCGCCCAGAGTGGCCCATAGGTCATCAAGTTCCTCGCTCAAGAACCCGCGATACTCCAGTGTCTCTGCTGCAGCGTGCTTGGTCGACTTGATGACGTCCTCTCGGTCCAACGGGTTCTCAAGGCCCCGACTGAGGGCGCGCCGTGTCTCGGTGTATAGCTGACGCATGAGCGAGGAGCGCCACGCATTCCATAACTCGGGGTTAGTGCCCGCTATATCGGCAACAGTGAGCGTGTAAAGGTAATCCAAGCGCTCCTGAGTGGTAACGATCTCGGCGAATCGCTGAATTTCTTCCGGGTCAGAAATATCGCGCCGTTGTGCGATTTGGCTCATCAACAAGTGGTTTTGTACCAACCAGACGATCAGCGCGGTATCAGTGGTAGATAAGCCGTGGTCCGTGCAGAACTGCTCTGCGTCGACCGCGCCCAACTCCGAGTGATCGCCACCACGGCCTTTACCGATATCGTGAAAGAGCGCGGCAATATAGAGTAGCTTGGGGTCGCGCAGGCGCCTGGCAATCCGCGTAGAGACAGGAAAGCGATCGGTGTAATCAGCGCGCATGAAGCGCCGAGTATTGGCGATGACTTCAGTCGTGTGCGCATCCACAGTGTAGGCATGGAACAGGTCGAACTGCATTTGCCCGATAATGGCGCCAAAGGCAGGTAGGTATCGGCCAAGAACGCCATGTCGAGACATGCGTCTCAGCTGCTTGGTCATGTTATGCGGCACGCCCATCACATCCATGAACAGCTTTCGATTCGTTGGGTCTGCGCGAAATGCCTCGTCAATCAGCGGGGCATCGCGTCGCAGCAAGCGTTGAGTGTTGGGTTCTATTCGATCCACAAGGGGGTCGTTGCCAATCAGCATGAAGAGTCGAAGCAGGTTGCTGGGTTGGTTGCGAAAGACGTCGTCATGGCGCGCGCGAATCCGACTGTCGCTCACCTCAAAGTCGTCATCGATCACCCGAATATCGGAGGCCTCCGCGTCGGCCAAGCGATGCTCAAACACCTCAATCAACAGCTCGTTCAACTGGCTGAGGGTTTGCATCCACCGATAGTAAACCTGCATGAACTGTTCGACTGCCAGTCGATCTCCGTCATTCATACCCCACAGCGCTGCGAGCTTTTTCTGATGATCAAACAAAATTCTGTCATCTGCGCGCCCGGTCATGACGTGCAATGCGAAGCGCACTTGACTGAGAAACTCTTGGCCGTTGCGAAGTTGCTCACGCTCGTGTTCGCTGAGGAAATCCGGCTGCCCAGAGGCAGCCAGACTGGTACCAAAGCACCTCAGCGTGATCCACTCGATCACTTGTAGGTCACGCAGACCACCGGGTGAACTCTTGATATTGGGTTCGAGCGCGTACTCGGTGTTGCTGTATCGATCGTGCCGTTTTTGCTGCTCGGTCAGCTTGCCCCGTATAAAATCATTTGGTCCCCACATTCGGGATGGTGCAATCAGCGCTTCCAACGCAGCGAGAAGCGATTGATTACCGTTCAGGTGGCGGGCCTCCATCATGGTGGTAATGATGGTCAGGTCCTCGGCTGCCAGCGTTTTGCACTCGTCTAGTGTGCGGACGCTGTGGCCAATCTGTAGGCCGATATCCCATAGGCTGGTGACGAAGCGCTCGAGTTGGCTGGCACTCAAATCGTCTGGCGTGCGTTCAATCAGGATCAGGATATCGATATCCGACTGTGGGAAGAGCTCTCCACGCCCGTAGCCGCCTACCGCAATGAGAGCCGCTTGCGGGGTTTCTCCCAGGTGCTCGGTCCAAAGTAACGAGAGGGCCTGGTCCACGCATTCACTGGTCTGCCGCAACAAGGGCTTGATCGCGTTGCCCGGTGCGAACGCGGAGGCGAGCGCCTCTCGGGCGTCTTGCAAGTAATGTCGCGCAGCGGCCGAGGCAGCGCTGTGCTCCGCGACGTAATCACCAAAATGTGGCAGAGAAACGGTTGGGCTGGTGTCCAGCGGTGCCTCAGAAGGGGAGGGCTTCATCCTGCCTCCGGGTGAGTACCTCGCAACCCGATTCCGTGACGGCGATGGTGTGCTCCCACTGGGCCGACAGTCGGCCGTCGCGGGTTGTGACGGTCCATCCGTCTCGTGCGTTGAGCTTCGTGTATCGTTTGCCCGCGTTGATCATGGGCTCTACTGTGAAGGTCATGCCCGGCTCGAGGCGTAAACCCGTGCCCGCTTTGCCGTAGTGGAGGACCTGGGGCTCTTCGTGGAAGACCTTGCCAATACCGTGACCGCAGTACTCTCTCACGACTGAATAGTAGTTGGCCTCTGCATGCTGTTGAATCACATGGCCAAGATCTCCCAGCGTGGCGCCCGGCTTGACGAGTGCCAGGGCTTGGTAGAGGCATTCCTGGGTGATGCGAATCAGCCGCTCGGCGTGTGGTGCGACCTCGCCGACACCCACCATGATGCTGGTATCGCCATGCCAGCCATCTTTGATCACGGTGACATCAATATTAATGATGTCACCGTTGCGGAGCTTTTTATTGTCCGAGGGTATGCCGTGGCAGATCACCTCGTTGACGGAGGTGCAGATCGACTTTGGGAATCCCTTGTAATTTAGGGGTGCCGGGATGGCTCTCTGCACGTTAACGATGTGATCGTGACAGATGCGATCAAGTTCTCCCGTCGTCATGCCGACTTCAACCTGCGGGCCAATCATGTCCAATACCTCGGCGGCGAGTCGGCCTGCCTCGCGCATACCCTCGATTTCGGAGTCGGTTTTGGGGGTCACATTGCTCATGAAAACCTGTCGGTACTTCAGAATTTGGACGACGCGAGAGTGTAACCGACTCGGCGGTGCTTTTGGGTCGCGCTTTTACTGTTTCGGCTGCTGTGGTATAAAGCGCGCCGCTGGCAGTGGCTGGCGACGCCATTTTAGGTAAATAGCACGTTTTCTCGCATGTGCGGTCCCGGGTGCCGGTTACGGTTGGAGTCGCAGAGAAAACGGAAGGTGAACCCAAATAGAGAGTTCGATTATGACGCAAGTAAGCATGCGTGACTTGCTGCAAGCAGGTGCGCACTTCGGGCATCAGACCCGTTTCTGGAATCCCAAGATGGATCAGTACATCTTCGGGGCTCGCAACAAAATCCACATCATCAACCTTGAGCACACGGTACCCGCGTTTAATGAAGCGCTGGCGACGGTGAAGCGCCTGGCTGAGAACAAGAATCAGGTGATGTTCGTCGGCACCAAGCGTGCTGCGGGCAAGATCGTTGAAGAGCATGCGCGTCGTTGCGGCATGCCCTTTGTGAGCCACCGGTGGTTGGGGGGCATGCTCACAAACTACAAGACGATTCGGTCCTCCATCAAGCGTCTGCGCGAGCTGGAAGAGCAGGAGCGGGACGGCACCTTTGCCAAGCTGACCAAGAAAGAGGCGCTGATGCGCTCTCGCATGAAGGAGAAGCTCGAGCGCTCCATCGGCGGCATCAAAGAAATGTCAGGCTTGCCCGACGTGCTATTCGTCGTGGATGTTGACCACGAGCGTATTGCCGTCACGGAAGCAAACAAGCTCGGCATCCCCGTCATTGGTATCGTCGATACCAACAGCGATCCCGATGGCGTCGATTACGTCATTCCAGGGAACGACGACGCCATTCGCGCAATCAAGTTGTACGTTACTGCCGTGGCAGATGCCGTGATTGCAGGTAAGGCGGCAGCGGGCGAAGTCGTGACTGCCGACGAATTTGTTGAGGTGACTGAGTCAGAGGCAGAGCCTGCGCCTGCTGCTGAAGCGGAAGCGCCTGCAGAAGAGGCGACTCCAGCCGTAGAGCCTGCAGAGGCGCCGGCCGCTGAAGCTGAGACTGCCGCTGGCGACGACGCAGAGGCGCCTGCCTCCTGATCCGATTCCGGGCACTGGGGTGCCCGGTGATCGTTCAACATGAACCTTAACCGGTTCCTCTATTCATCATTGTGTTGCCGCTGAAATGCGGGATTGCGAGGAAAATCATGTCTGCTGCACTGGTAAAAGAACTGCGTGAACGGACCGGCCTGGGTCTTCTGGAGTGCAAGAAAGCGCTCTCTGAAGCGGATGGCGATATTGATGCCGCCATTGAGGCGCTGCGGAAGTCCAGCGGTATGAAGGCCGCTAAGAAAGCTGGCCGCACCGCGGCTGACGGGGTCGTTGCAATACAGACCGCCGATGACGGTAGCTTCGCTGCGATGGTTGAAGTGAACAGTGAAACCGATTTCGTCGCGCGTGACGAAAACTTCCTCGGCTTTGTCCAGTCGGTAGTCGGCAAGGCCTTTGGCGAGCGCATTGCGGACGTTGAGGCGCTGGCAGCAGGGGAGACGGAAGACGCCCGCCAGGCACTCGTGCAGAAAATCGGTGAAAACATCAGCGTACGGAGAGTCGTGACGCATGAGGCCAGCGACGGTGTTGTGGGTGGTTATGTGCACGGCAACAACCGTATCGCAGTACTGGTGTCTTTGAAGGGTGGCTCTGACGAGCTGGCCCGTGACGTGGCGATGCACGTTGCTGCAGTCAACCCGCAGGTTGTGTCTCCTGATGATATGCCCGCTGAACAAGTCGCCAAAGAGCGCGAAATCTATGCAGCTCAAGCACAGGACTCTGGCAAGCCCCCGGAAATTGTCGAAAAGATGATCGATGGGCGCATCCGGAAATTCCTGTCAGAGAACAGCCTGACAGAGCAGGCGTTTGTTAAAGACCCCGACATGACGGTGGGTAAGCTGGTCTCGGCGGCGGGCGCTGAGGTGCTGGGCTTCACGCGCTTCGAGGTGGGGGAAGGCATCGAGGTCGAGAAGGTCGATTTTGCGGCTGAGGTGGCGGCACAGCTGGGTAACTGAGCCGCAGGCATGCCGCTGCGGGGGCTCGCGGCGGCGCCACATCGAGATAAGAAGAATCACCAAGGTTTCTGTATGAACGGGAGCCTTGCGGTCCGGTAGCATGGTGCCTCATTGAGGTGCTGTGCGGGAGAGACAAAGATGGCGGCAGACAAAGTTTATAAGCGCATTCTCCTGAAGCTCAGCGGTGAGGCACTCACGGGCCAGGAAGCCTTCGGCATAGACCCCAAAGTACTCGATCAGCTGGCGCTCGAGATTGGTCAACTGGTGGGCATCGGTGTTCAGGTCGGGCTGGTGGTCGGAGGCGGCAACCTGTTCAGAGGGGCCGCCTTGAACGCCGCCGGACTGGACCGCGTCACAGGTGACCACATGGGTATGCTGGCCACGGTGATGAACGCGCTTGCGCTCCGAGACGCCCTCGAGCGCTCCAATATCGCCACTCAAGCGATGTCTTCGATTCCTATGAGCGGCGTGGTTGAGCACTACGACCGGCGCAAGGCTATCCGTGCGTTATCAAACGGTGATGTGGTGATTTTTGCCGCGGGGACAGGTAATCCCTTTTTCACGACTGACTCCTCGGCTTGCCTCCGCGGTATCGAGGTCAAGGCGGATGTTGTGCTGAAGGCGACCAAGGTCGACGGCGTTTACAGTGCAGACCCGGTCACCGACCCGGATGCTGTGAAGTATGACGTGCTGACTTACGACGAAGTGCTCGACAAAAAATTGGGCGTGATGGATCTCACGGCGATCTGTCTCGTTCGAGACCATGATATGCCGGTACGAGTCTTCAACATGTCGCAGCGCGGTGCCCTACTGAGCATCGTTCGCGGCGGCGATGAGGGGACCTTGATTCAGGCTTGAGACCCTGAAGTGAACAGACATTAGGATCGGTGACATGATTGATGACATCAAACAGGACACAGAAGAACGAATGGGCAAGGCGCTGGAAGCCCTCGCACATAACTTCAACAAGATTCGCACCGGGCGGGCCCACCCCAGCCTGCTAGACAGCATTCGGATTGAGTATTACGGCGCTGAAACGCCGCTCAATCAGCTTGCCAACATCAATATCGAGGACGCGAGAACCTTGAGCGTCGTGGCGTTTGATAAGGCCATCACGCCCGATATCGAGCGGGCCATTATGAAATCTGATCTCGGCCTGAATCCTGCCACAGCGGGCGACGTGATTCGTATACCGATGCCGGTTCTGACTGAGGAGACGCGTAAGGGTTATATCAAGCAAGCCCGCGGCGAGGCCGAATCAGCGCGGGTGTCGGTGCGCAACGCCAGACGGGATGGCTTGGGCATGCTCAAAGAACTTCTCAAGGAGAAGGAAATCTCCGAAGACGAAGAACGCCGGGCTCAGGACGTCATCCAGAAGCTGACAGACGAATACGTTGCCAAGGTGGAGTCTGCCTTAGGTGAGAAAGAAGCCGATCTGATGGCGATCTGAAGGGCTCAGGTTTCCTTTAATTTATGCAAGCCTCTGACATCCAGCACCGCAGTGTCCCTCGTCACCTTGCCATCATTATGGATGGTAATAACCGGTGGGCGCGCCGCGAGGGCTACCCTGGCGTTGCCGGGCACAGGGCTGGCGCCGAGGTAGTGAGAGAGATTGTCTCAGCCTGTGAGGCGCGCGGCATCCGTTACCTGACGTTATTTGCCTTTTCGAGTGAGAACTGGGGCCGCTCTAAAGCCGAGGTGCGAGCTTTGCTGGCCCTGTTGTCCCGTTACCTGCGCAATGAAGTCGAGAAATTGGCAAGAGACGGTGTGCGATTGAGAGTGATTGGTCGTCGCGACCGATTTAGCCCCCGTCTGCAAAAGTTAATTGCCAAGGCCGAAGCCGCTACAGAGGCGGGCGACCGCGCGACGCTGACACTCGCGCTCGATTACGGTGGTCGTTGGGATGTTGCGGAAGTCACTCGCTCGATCGCTCAGGATGTGGCGGCGGGGAAGTTGAATCCCGCTGACATTGATGAAGAGACCGTATCGCGGCGCCTTGCCACCGCAGAGTTACCTGACCCTGATCTCTGTATTCGCACTGCGGGTGAGGCCCGTATCTCCAACTTTTTGCTGTGGCAGTTCGCTTATGCCGAGTTCTGGTTTACCGAGGTGCTGTGGCCAGATTTCGACGAAACGGTGCTGGACCTTGCCCTTGCTGATTACGCGGTGAGGGAGCGTCGATTTGGCGTGCGCCCCCTGTTGCATCAATACTGAGTGAGGCGGACGCGAGCGCAATGCTTCGGCAAAGAATCATTACCGCACTGATCCTTGCAGGCGCTCTCATTGGCACGCTGGCCTATGCGCCTTACGCCATGCAGGCCGCTTTGTTTGCTCTGGTCGCCACCGCGGGCGCCTGGGAGTGGGCGGCGCTGGTCGGCGCCCGTACCGTGTGGCAGCGCTGTGTATTCGCCGCCGGTGTACCGCTACTGTGTTTCGCGATGTGGCGTGGAATTGACTTGCCTGAAGCCGGCAGCGCCGTCAGCGCGCAACCGTTGCTTGCGGCCAGCGCTTTACTTTGGTCTGTCATGTTGTTGGGGCTCAAGTATTACTCCGCCGGCAAGGGCGTGTGGCGACACGCCTCCGTGCGCGCTGCACTGGGTTGGGCAATCTTGTCAGTTACCTGGCTGGCAGTGACGGTATGCCTGACGATGAGCAATGGTTCCTTTGTGATGTTCGTGATGATTATGACCGTGGCAGCTGCGGATATCGGCGCTTACTTCGTGGGACGGCGTTTCGGGCGCCATGCACTCGCGAAAGACATCAGCCCCGGCAAAACGTGGGAAGGTTTCTGGGGTGGATTGCTGTCTGTAGCAATGCTAACCACGGTGATCTGGCAAGCCCTGCCACCTGCCTATTTGCATCTGGGGTTCGGGTCCTTGCTGGCGCTGGGCCTCGCTACGGCCGGAGCATCGGTAGTAGGTGATTTGACCGTCAGTCTGCTCAAACGCGAAGTGGGTTTGAAGGACTCCGGGTCATTGCTGCCGGGCCATGGTGGGGTACTGGATCGTCTGGACAGTATCTGCGGTGCCGCGCCCGTCTTTGCGCTAGGCCTTTTGCTGGTGGGTTACTGACTATGCGGCGCATTGCAGTGCTGGGCGCGACAGGCTCGATCGGAGAGTCCACGCTGGACGTGATTGCGCGTCATCCTGATCGTTATCAGGCCGCAGTGCTCTCCGCGAATAAATCGGTTGAGGACATGGCGACGCTGTGTCGCAGTCATCGTCCTCAGTATGCCGTCATGGGTGATGAGGCGGCCGCAGACGCGTTAAAGGCTGCACTCGAGAATGTACCCGAGGTCACCGTCGCGGCGGGCGCGGCCGTGTTGGACGAATTGGTGTCGGCACCTGACATTGACACGGTCGTTGCGGGGATCGTCGGATTTGCCGGATTGCGGCCGACGCTGAGTGCCGCCAGGTCGGGAAAGACCATCTTGCTGGCCAATAAGGAGGCGCTGGTGAGCGCGGGCGGCCTCTTTATGGAGGCGGTGAAGCAAGGTAGTGCCACCCTGCTGCCGGTGGACAGTGAGCATAACGCCATGCACCAGTGTTTACCGATCGATCCGTCCGGAAGGCCGGAGATGAGCAACGTTGAAAAAATTGTTCTGACGGCTTCTGGCGGACCTTTCCGTGGAAGGTCACGGCAGTCGTTGGATAAGGTGACTCCCGAAGAAGCGTGCGCGCACCCCAATTGGTCTATGGGGCAAAAAATCTCTGTTGACTCGGCGACCCTCGCCAACAAGGGTCTTGAGCTGGCGGAAGCGTGCTGGCTCTTTGACCGCAAGCCAGATGAAATCGACATCGTGGTGCACCCGCAGAGTATTGTGCATTCGATGATTCGATATCGAGACGGTTCGGTCCTCGCGCAGTTGGGGCAACCCGACATGCGTACCCCGATCGCGTATTGCCTCGCGTGGCCTGATCGAGTGGATGCGGGCGTCGAGCCCCTTGACCTGGTGACTGCCGGACGGCTCGACTTCGAGGCGCCTGATCTGGACGCTTTTCCGTGCCTGGCGCTGGCTCAGCAGGCCATTACTCGTCCCGGTGGCATGTGCGTTTTCAGCGCGGCAAATGAGATCGCGGTAGCGGCGTTTCTTGCAGGCACTGTTCGATTTACTGATATTGACCGCGTGATCGAATCGACCCTTGCCGACGTCAATCTGTCGGAACCTCAAAGCCTGGACGCGGTCCAAGCACTCGACCAAGTAGCGCGCGAGGTCGCGTCATCGCGAGTCGCGGCGTTGTCTTCCGGTCTGTAACTCAGGGGTAGGGCATTGATCGACACACTTGAAACGCTGGCGGTAGCACTGGTGACTTTTGCGACAGTGGTCGCGGTTCACGAATACGGGCACTTTTGGGTCGCTCGACGTGCGGGCGTCAAAGTGCTGCGCTTCTCTATCGGATTTGGCAAGCCGCTGTTCCGTTGGCAGGGCGCGGGTGAAACAGAGTTCGTGTTGTCAGCGATTCCGCTCGGTGGTTACGTCCGGATGGCAGATGAGCGGGAGGACGATCTCCCCGCAGCCGATTTGCCCCGGGCCTTTAACCGGCAACCGGTGGGAGCCCGCATGGCGATCGCCGCTGCAGGCCCGGCCGCCAATTTTTTGTTGGCAATCGTGGTGCTGTGGGTATTATTTTTGCGCGGTGAGATGGGCGTGATTCCGGAGATCGCGACTGTTTTGCCCGATTCGCTGGCAGAGCAGGCAGGCTTACAAATAGGACAGGAAATTAGGGCCATTGATGGGCGAGAGACGCCCACCGTAGCGGCCGTGAACTTTGCCTTGCTGGAGCGTCTGGGCGACTCGGGGGTTCTGAGCTTCGCTGTCGGTCAGCCTGGATCAGACGTGCAAAACCGTTACGAAGTCTCGATTGAGGAATGGCTGAAGGGCGCCGAGCAACCCAACCTATTGAATGCGCTGGGGATTACCATCAGAAGGCCCCCGGTGGTTCCTCGGGTGGGTGGCCTCACCGAGTCCGGATCTGCCCGTGCTGCGGGCTTTATTGTCGGTGATGTCATTGTAGAGGCGGATGGCCAATCCATGCCACTGTGGATGGATTGGGTCACCTATGTGCGCGCTCGTCCGGGTCAGGTCATCGGTGTGGTAATCGAGCGAGATGGTGCCCGGGAGACCCTCGAGGTGACCCCTGCCAGCGTGATGTCTGAGGGCGAACGCATCGGCTCGGTCGGGATGTCAGTCTCATTGCCAGTGATTCCTGAGTCTCAGCAGCGGCATTTTGATCGGGGCCCGGTTGAAGCTATGGTGGCCTCACTAGATCGCACCTTTGGTTTGGTGACGTTCACCTTTAAATCGATTGGCAGAATGCTTCAGGGGCTGATTTCTCCCAGCAATCTCTCCGGTCCGATTACGATCGCACAGGTCGCTGCATCGACTGCTGAAGCGGGGTGGGTGTCTTGGTTCGGATTCTTGGCTTTGCTGAGTGTGTCACTCGGCGTGCTGAATCTGCTCCCAATTCCCGTGCTGGATGGCGGGCAGCTGGTTTTCTTTGGTTTTGAGGCGTTGCTGGGCAAGCCGCTTCCCGAGCGGATTCAGATGGCGGGCTACCAGGTGGGCGTTGTTTTGGTGCTGAGCATCATGGTGTTTGCCCTGTATAATGATTTCTCGAATTTGTGATAACGCTGGATGACCAACCAACCTGCAATCGCTGAATACGGTGAATCGCTGTCGGAGATAGCGTATGGGGTGGGTGGCAGCGGCAGGGTCTCTTCCCTAAATACGAAGACGGTATGCGCTTGAATACTCATCACACACGGCGAGGTGTCCGCCTCGGGGCCATGCTTATTCTGGCGGCATGTCTCGGGATCTGTCGGCCCGTTTTGGCACAGATAGAGCCGTTCGTGATTCAGGATATTCGGGTAGAGGGATTGCAGAGGATTACACCGGGGAGTGTCTTTGCCGCGCTGCCTGTTGGAGTCGGCGACACAGTCGATACATTGGTCGTACGCGCCGCCGCGAAAAGCTTGTTTGCGTCGGGCAATTTCGACGATATCTCAATCGCCCGGGACGATGGCGTGTTGGTGGTGGTAGTAGCAGAGCGGCCGAGCATTAGCGAGATCACTATCGACGGTAACAAGGCGATCGAGACCGAGGCGCTACTCGATGGATTGAAGGGCGCCGGATTGGCGGTTGGCCAAGTCTTTCAGCGCTCTACGCTAGAGGGCATGCAGCTCGAGTTGCAGCGCCAGTATGTACTGCAAGGTCGCTACGACGCGACCATTGATTCCGAGGTGATTGCTGAGCCCCGCAATCGTGTGTCGATCGCTATCGATGTAAACGAGGGTACGGTGGCGACTATCCAGCACATCAACGTGGTAGGGAACGATATTTTCTCTGACGAAGATTTGCTCGACCTCTTTGAGTTGAAAACGGGCGGCTGGTTTTCATTCTTCACCAGCGACAACAAGTATTCCAAAGAAAAGCTGACATCCGACCTGGAGACACTTTCCTCCTACTATTTGGATCGCGGTTACCTGCAGTTCAACATTGACTCGACTCAGGTAGCAGTCTCGCCAGACAAGGAAGAGGTGTACATCACCGCTAATGTGACTGAGGGCGAGAAGTTCACCATCAGTGAGGTGGGCTTGAGTGGTGATCTTGTGCTTCCTGAAGAGGACCTTAATCGTTTTCTGATCGTTCAGCCCGATCAGGTGTATTCGCAGCAGCTGGTTACCGCCACGGAGGACTACCTCACCCGGCGACTCGGCAATGAGGGATACAACTTCGCCAAAGTGACGGGCATGCCGGAGATCGACGAGGACAACAGCACCGTGGTCATGAAGTTCTTCATCGACCCCGGTAAAAGAACCTATGTCCGGCGGATTAACTTCGCGGGCAACATGACGACGATCGACGATGTGCTCCGCCGAGAGATGCGCCAGATGGAATCGGCGCCTGCCTCCTCAGCAGCGATTGAGCAGTCGCGAGTTCGCCTCGAGCGGCTGGGCTTCTTCAAAACGGCGCAGGTCGAGACGGCAGAAGTACCAGGCACCGACGATCTGATTGACGTGAATTTCGCGGTGGAAGAGCAATCCTTTGGCTCGATTGGCGGCAGCCTGGGTTACGCGCAGGATGCCGGCCTGATTCTGGGCCTGAACCTGCAGCAGAATAATTTCCTCGGTACCGGGCGCCGGGTCGGTGTGTCACTCAACTCCTCGCGTTATCAGGACGTCATCAGTTTCAATTACACGAATCCGTACTTCACCGAGGATGGCGTGAGCCGCGGCTTCGGCGTTTTCTACAGAAAAACCGACTTGTCCAAGATCAACGTGGCGAGCTATACCACTGATACCTGGGGCGGTAGCGTCAACTTCGGTTATCCCATCAGCGAGACCCAAAGGCTGGGCTTCTCGGTGGGCGTTACTGACACCAAAATTACGTCTGGCCAGTACGCGGTGCAGGAAATTGCTGCCAGTCCCCGCCTGGCACCTGAAATCGAGTACTGGTACTACTCGACATTGCAGGCCGACGGCACCTACTCGGCGGCAGAGGTGTTGCAGCCGATCGATACCATTCCGCTGTCTGTGCTCTCACCTCCCAGCAATGAGGGCTTTCTTGATCTCAATGGTGACCAGTATCTCAACTGGACCCTGACAGCGAGCTGGTTGCAGTCGACTCTCAACCGAGGGCAGTTGGCCACGCGGGGCGCCTCACAATCGCTCTCACTCGAGGTGGCGGTGCCGTTATCGGACCTTGAGTTCTACAAGTTGAACTACCGGGGTGAAATATATTTCCCGCTGTTTGGCGAGTTTACGCTGCACCTGCGGGGGGAGGTCGGTTACGGGGACGGCTACGCGGATACGTCTGAACTACCGTTCTACGAGCACTTCTTTGCAGGGGGTTTTGGCTCCGTCAGAGGCTACGAGGCGAATACTCTTGGTCCTCGCTCTACGCCTCCTTCCGTCTACTCCGCCAACACGGCGGTAACCGGTATCGATGAGAACGGTCGGCCCACAGAGTTTGGCGGGCCGGATGGCCGGGGTTATGGCTACGCCGTTGATCCCGTCACAGGCAAAATTCCCGTGCAGCAGTTTTATAACGAGCCTGACCCGTTCGGTGGCAACGTGTTAATCGAGGGCAGCGCTGAGATTCTTTTCCCCATGCCATTCATCAAGGATCGCAGTTCGCTCCGATCGGCGTTGTTCTTCGATGTTGGTAATGTTTTCAACACCAATTGCCGTGAAAATCAGGTGAATTGTTTTGGTATTGATGCCGGGGAATTACGGTACTCTGTTGGGATTGGTGTGACCTGGTTATCAGGCTTTGGTCCTCTGACCTTCAGCCTGGCTAAGCCACTGAATGCCAGCCCAATTGATGAACGAGAAGTCTTCCAGTTCACGCTGGGTAGAGGCTTCTGATTGTAGAGAGAGATGGAGATCGTCCAATGAATGCACGTGCTTGGCTGCTTGCCCTGCTCATGGTTGTGCTGCCCTCAACGGTATTGGCTCAGGGCCGTATTGCCGTGGTGAATCTCGAGCAAGCGATTCTGCAAACAGACGTTGCGCAGCAGCGATTGCAGGAATTCGAGAGCAACGAGGATTTTGCCTCAGACAAGTCGCAGTTTGATGCCTTGCGCGCCGAGCTTGACCAGTTGGTGAAGGATTTTCAGCGAGATCAGGCCGCTATGAGCGAAGAAGATCAGGTCGCCGCGCGCCAGAAAATGGCGAGTAAGCAGTCCGACCTCGAATATGTCGCGAAGAAGTTGCAAACGCTGCAAACACAGAACGCCCAGCGCGTGATGCAGGAACTGGCACCGCAGGCGCAAGAAGTGCTCCGAGAGATCATTGAGACCGATCAGATTGGTTTGTTGCTTCAGCAGCAGGCCGTGATCCATGCCGATCTGGGCTATAACATCACGGCTAAAGTCTCGGATAAGATGAATCAACTGGGCGCTGAGTAAAGCCCATGCCGACCCTCGGGGAGCTCGCGACACACCTGGAGCTCGAGCTTCACGGGGATCCTGATACCCCTCTCGACGGTTTGGCAGCGATTGATGTTGCTAAGCCCGAGCACCTCAGCTTCGTCTCGGAAAAAAAGCACCTGCACCGTTTGGAGAAAACGGAGGCGGGTGCTGTAATTTTGCATCCAGATTGGCTTGAGGCGTGGTCTGGTTCCGCGCTACTAAGTCCAACTCCTTACGTTAGCTATGCCCATGCGACCCGGGTTTTCGACAACCATCCGGCGCCCTCGGGCGATATTCACACTGCAGCGACTGTGGCGGAAAGCGTTCTCTTGGGCGACGCAGTAACGATCGATGCCGGGGCCTGCGTCGAGGCGGACGCAGTGCTGGGCGATCGGGTCTGGATTGGTGCGGGTGTATACATCGGTCATGGCGCGACAATTGGCAACGATACCGTGATCAAACCGGGGGCGGTGATCTGTCACGCGGTGAAAATTGGACAGCGCTGCACGATTCATCCCAACGCAACGATTGGCGCTGATGGATTTGGCTACGCACCGAGCGACGCGGGCTGGGTAAAAATCGAGCAACTCGCAACGGTTGTGATCGGTGATGACGTTGAAATCGGTGCGAACTCGACCGTCGATCGCGGGGCTCTAGAAGACACTGTCGTGGACGATGGCGCGATCATCGATAACCTTGTCCAGATCGCGCATGGTGTGCGCGTCGGCCGTCAGACGGCGATTGCTTCACAAGCCGGCATCTCCGGCAGTACACAAATTGGAGACCGGTGTGTGATTGCTGGGCAGGCTGGTATGGCAGGCCATCTTGTTATTGCCGACGATGTGCATATTGGCGGTCAGGGTAGAGTGGCGAGCTCAGTGACTGAGGCGGGGCACTATTCGTCGGGGACGCCCGTACAACCTCTCAGAGCGTGGCTGAGAAGTGCCTCACGATTTACCCAGTTAGACCAGATGGCAAAACGCATCGCGGAGCTAGAGAAAGCGACCGGTCTCGATCAGCAGGAGGATGGCAAGGCGTGACACTCGACATTGAAGAAATTCGCAATCGACTCCCTCACCGATATCCCTTCTTGCTGGTGGACCGTGTGGTGTCAGTTGAGCCGGGAAAGCGTATCCAAGCTTACAAAAACCTGACGATTAACGAACCTTTCTTTGACGGGCATTTTCCGGATAAACCGGTATTCCCCGGCGTGTTGTTGGTTGAGGCCATGGCGCAGGCCGCGGGTATTCTGGGCTTTGTCACCATGGATAAGACGCCTGCTGACGGATCAATTTACTACTTCGTTGGTGCCGACAACCTGCGCTTTAAGCGCCCCTGCGTGCCCGGTGATCAGGTCATGTTGTTCGCAAGTATTGTCAGTGAGCGCCGCGGAATCTGGAAGTTCGAGGTCGAGGCCCGAGTCGATGACGAGCTTGCGGCGTCCGCCACCATCCTGTGTGCAGACCGCTGAGTCGTGATCCACGAGACCGCCATCATTGACCCCTCTGCGCGTCTACACGACTCGGTAGAGGTCGGACCTTGGACGCTGGTCGGCCCCGATGTTGAGATTGGTGAAGACACCAAGATTGAATCCCACGTGGTGATCAAGGGGCCAACCCGCATCGGGGCTCGTAATCACATTTACCAGTTCTCGACGGTCGGTGAGGCAACCCCAGACCTGAAGTACCGAGACGAACCGACCGAGCTTCATATCGGTGACGACAATGTGATTCGCGAGAATGTGACGATTCATCGTGGGACGGTGCAGGATCGGTCGCTCACGGCAATTGGTGATCGCAATTTATTGATGGCCTATGTGCACGTTGGCCATGACAGCGTGATTGGCAATGACACCATTCTGGTCAACAACACGGCACTGGCAGGCCACGTTGTTGTGGGTGATTGGGCGATTCTGTCGGGTTACACCCTGGTGCATCAGTTTTGCAAAATTGGTCCTCACAGTTTCAGCGGAATGGGTACGTCGGTTGGGAAGGATGTGCCGGCTTTCGTCACGGTGGCAGGCAGTCCAGCGGAGGCCAAGACGATCAACTCCGAGGGATTGCGGCGGCGGGGTTTTGACACAGCCGAAATCGGTGAGCTGAGGCGAGCCTTTAAAATTATTTACCGCCAAGGCCTCACATTGGACGCCGCGCTCGAGCGACTGCAGGGCATGGTAGCTGAGACGCCGAGTATTCAGATACTCATCGACTCGCTCAAACAGTCACAGAGGGGCATAGTTCGTTAGTGTCGGCGCCCTCGCTGAGATTGGGTATCTGCGCTGGAGAGACCTCAGGCGATATGTTGGCCGGCTCGGTACTGAAAACCTGGCAGCAAGCCGGCACGACCCTGAAACTCAGTGGCATTGGCGGGCCAGAAATGACAGCGCTGGGTCTGCGATCGCTTGCCCCGATGGAGCGGTTAGCAGTAATGGGTCTGGTAGAGCCCCTCAAACGCCTCCCCGAGTTGCTGAGAATTCGCCGGCGGCTGATTGCGCAGCAACTGAATCTGCGGCCTCAGCTGTTTTTGGGGGTTGATAGCCCTGACTTCAATCTCCCCATTGAAAGACGGTTAAAAGCATCTGGTGTGCCGACTGCTCATCTGGTGAGCCCCTCCGTATGGGCGTGGCGAAGCGGTCGCGTCCGGAGTATTCGCGCTTCAGTCGATCGAATGCTGTGTTTACTGCCCTTTGAGGTCGACCTATACCGGCAAGCGGGCGTCGACGCAGTATGTGTTGGTCACCCTTTGGTAGATGAGCTCACGCAGTTGGCCTCGGTCAGCGAGATCCGGCAGCAGCTGGACCTGCCAACTGACCGCACCATTCTCGGTATCTTGCCTGGTAGTCGTGAGAGCGAAGTACGCCATCTGATGCCTCGGTTTGTCGAGACAATGGCGGAATTACACCGACGTTACCCCGAACTCCACTTTGTGGTGCCGGCCGCGAATGAAGACAGATGCGCACAGATAAACGCGTTGTTGGATGGGCGCGAACTGCCGGTCACTGTGGCACTGGGTCGAGGCAGAGAAGCCATGCGTGCCAGTGATGCACTGCTGATTGCTTCGGGAACTGCGACCTTGGAAGCGATGTTTCTCCGCAAGCCAATGGTCATTGCGTATCGCATGGCAGCGGCCTCATGGGCGGTGCTGTCGAGAATGGTCAAGACGCCGCATGTCGGATTGCCGAATATTTTGGCGGGCCGGGCGGTGGCGCCAGAGCTATTACAGACAGAGGCGACTGTCGAGCGAATGGTGCATGAAGTATCCGTGTTGCTTGAGGGCGGCGGTGCTCAGCAAGTGACGTGTTTCAATGAGTTGGCGGATCAGATTGGTGGAAACTTCGCCGAGCGAAGTATGAATGCCCTCGCTCCGTTGGTCGCTTGATGGTGCGTGAGGATGATCTTTTTCACGATACGTCTTCACACATCATTGCCGGTGTCGACGAGGTAGGGCGGGGCCCTCTGGCCGGGGATGTGGTGGCGGCGGCGGTGATTTTGTCAGATCCCGCTCCGGCGGGGGTCACCGACTCAAAAGCGCTGACGGCAAAGCATCGCGAGTGCTTGGCGGACGTGATTCGCAAAGAGGCTATCAGCTGGGCTTTGGGTAGAGCGACTGTTGCCGAGATCGATGAGCTCAATATTCTTGAGGCGTCGTTATTGGCTATGCGACGGGCGGTCGAAGGGCTGAGTGTTACGCCAACGCTAGTACTGGTTGACGGTAATCGACTGCCTCGATGGTCTTTTGAGTCACGCGCTATTGTGAAAGGCGATCTCCGCGAACCGGCAATCGGCGCGGCATCAATACTGGCTAAGGTGCAGCGGGACGGGGAAATGCAGGCGCTGCATGATCAGTATCCCGGGTACGGATTTGATCAACACAAGGGTTACCCGACCAAGGCACATTTGGCAGCTTTAGAGCGGTTAGGCGTCACGCCGATCCATCGCCGAAGCTTTGCGCCGGTGAAACGCTTGCTGGCACACCCCGAGGTGGGATAGCGTTCTCCCATGACCTCGTTTGTTCACCTCCGTCTTCACACCGAATACTCTCTGATTGATGGTTTGCTCCGCATACGCCCCGCTCTAGGCCGGGTGGCGGAATTGGGCATGCCTGCGGTAGCCATTACGGATCACCACAATTTTTTTGGCTTGGTGAAGGCCTACAAGGCGGCCGCGGATCTGGGTATCAAGCTGATTGTTGGCGCTGACGTGCACGTTCTGGACCCCCATGATCATGAGCGGCATTTCGAGTTATGTCTCTTGGCGCAAAACGAAACCGGGTACCAAAACTTGATGCTGTTGCTGTCTCGCTCTTATCAGCAGGGACAGTATCTCGGTCGCCCTCGAGTACAGCAGGAATGGGTCGCTGAGTATGCAGAGGGGGTGATTGCGCTGTCTGGAGGCAAGCAGGGCGATATCGGACAGGCCCTACTCAATGGGCGCGATGCCGATGCACGTGCGGCACTTGAGTTCTGGCAATCGACGTTTTCCGACCGCTTCTATATTGAACTTCAGCGTACAGGCCGAGCGGACGAGGAGGATTACGTACATGCCGCTGTGGCGCTGGCGGCCGAACGAGCATGCCCGGTCGTGGCGACCAATGACGTGCGGTTTCTGGAGGCCGAAGAATTTGAGGCGCATGAGGCTCGCGTTTGCATCGGAGATGGGCGGACACTCGATGATCCTCGCAGGCTAAGGATGTACTCCGACCAGCAGTATCTGCGCAGCGCGGAGGAGATGGCCGAGCTGTTTGCCGACATCCCTGAGGCGTTGGAGAACACCGTCGAGATTGCGCGACGCTGTTCGGTATCAATCAATCTGGGGCAGCCTTTTTTACCTGACTACCCTGTTCCTGATGGGGAGACCATCGAGGCGTTTTTGAGCCGGCTGTCTTTCGAGGGGCTACAACAGCGTTTCCCCGATTGGACATATGAGCAGTTGGCGCCCTACCGTGAACGGCTCGACTTTGAGCTCAATACGATTAACCAGATGGGATTCCCCGGCTACTTCCTGGTGGTCATGGACTTCATCCGATGGGCCAAAGAGCAGGATATCCCTGTAGGTCCGGGACGTGGATCGGGCGCGGGCTCCCTGGTCGCGTATGCGCTGGGTATTACCGACTTGGACCCGATTGCGTATGACCTGCTCTTCGAGCGCTTTCTCAACCCCGAGCGGGTCTCGATGCCGGACTTTGACGTCGACTTCTGTATGGAACGGCGTGATGAAGTGATCGAATACGTCGCGCAGACCTACGGTCGGCAGGCGGTATCCCAAATCATCACTTTTGGCACCATGGCTGCCAAGGCGGTTGTGCGGGACGTGGCGCGTGTTCAAGGTAAGCCATACGGATTGGCAGATCGCATGTCGAAGTTGATTCCGTTTGAGGTGGGCATGACGCTCTCCAAGGCCCTTGAGCAAGAGGAGCAGCTCGTCAGGCTACTCGAGGAGGACAGCTCCGCGCAGGAAATCTGGGACATGGCAGTGCAGTTGGAAGGCGTGACGCGTAACGCTGGCAAACACGCGGGCGGCGTCGTGATTGCGCCCAGTGAGTTGACGGATTTCTCCCCGATTTACTGCGATGAGGATGGCTCAGGCGTCGTCACGCAATATGACAAGAATGACGTTGAGGAAGCCGGCCTCGTTAAGTTCGAC
Organism: Halieaceae bacterium; assembly: GCA_002721785.1. Lineage (GTDB taxonomy): Bacteria > Pseudomonadota > Gammaproteobacteria > Pseudomonadales > Halieaceae > Luminiphilus. The sequence goes on along the minus strand of PBLO01000039.1, from coordinate 105,492 downwards.
TTTCTTGGCCTGCGCACCCTCACGATCATCCAATGGGCGATCCAGATGATCGATGCGCGGGCACAGGCGCCTTTGGATATCGAAGGCATTGCGCTAGATGACCCCCAGGTCTTTGAGTTGTTGCAGGCGGGGGATACCACGGCCGTTTTCCAGTTGGAAAGCCGCGGCATGAAAGAGCTGATCAAGAATTTGCGCCCCGACTGCTTCGAAGACATCATCGCTCTGGTGGCGCTATTCCGTCCCGGCCCCTTGCAATCGGGCATGGTTGAAAATTTCATCAATCGCAAGCACGGACGGGAGCCTCTGGCATATCCCGACGCCCAGTATCAGCATGAGTGGTTGAAGCCGATCCTCGAGCCGACCTACGGCATCATTCTGTATCAGGAGCAGGTGATGCAGATCGCGCAGGTATTGGCAGGTTACACGCTGGGTGGCGCGGATCTTCTACGCCGCGCGATGGGCAAGAAAAAGCCCGAAGAAATGGCGAAGCAGCGAAGCGTCTTCGAAGAGGGTGCAGCGGCACAGGGGATTGATCCCACGCTGGCGATCAAAATATTCGATCTGGTCGAGAAGTTCGCGGGCTATGGCTTCAACAAGTCCCACTCCGCCGCCTACGCACTGGTGTCGTACCATACCGCCTGGTTGAAGACCCACCATCCTGCCGAGTTCATGGCGGCAGTCATGAGCTCCGAGATCGATAACACGGATAAGCTACTGACCTTCCGCGATGAAGCGAAGCGCATGGGGCTGGTGCTACAGCCACCCTCAATTCAGTCCGGCCAGTACGCCTTCTCAGTCGACGACGACGGTCAGATTCGATACGGCCTTGGCGCCATCAAAGGGTTAGGTGAAGGTCCGATCGACAGCTTGCTGGCCGCGCGGGAGGAAGGGCCGTTTACGAGTCTGTTCGACTTGTGTGCGCGCACAGATCCACGAAAGGTCAATCGCAGAGCTTTGGAAGCCGTAATCAAGAGCGGCGCTCTGGATGAGCTAGGCGTCGAGCGGTGGGTGCTGTTGGCCGCTTTGGACGACGCGATCAAGGGTGCGGAACAGGTTGCCAGTAATTCAGCGGCGGGTATCGATGACCTGTTCGGCGAAGTGATCGCGGCCAGCGATGAGACGGACGACCTGTATCAGGAGCACCGCGGTGCGCGTCCCTGGACGCTGACGGAACTACTCAACGCAGAAAAAGAGAGTCTGGGGAGTTTTTTGAGTGGTCACCCGATGGAGGCCTACGAGGCAGAGGTCCGCAAATTTGCACCGCGGCGTATTCGCGAGCTACAGGCCACCAATCAGGCGGTGGTAGCGGGGCTCATCCTCGATATTCGGACGATCAAAACCCAGAGAGGGCCGATGGCGGTGTTAACCCTTGACGACGGGTCGGGTCAGATCGAGGCGACCGTTTACAACGATGTGTTTACCGAGCATCGGGATCTACTACAAAAGGATCGCATTGTTCTGCTCGATGGGCGCTTGCAGACGGACGACTTCAACGGTGGATTGGCGATGCGTACCAAAACAGCTCGGTCGCTTGAGCAGGCGAGAAAAGCGAAGGTATCGCAGTTGCGGCTGCGCGTGGCCAGCCACCGCGTGGACGAGCGCTTTAATACGATGCTGGCGAATACGCTGCGCACGGCCGTTGGTGGGCAGTGCCCGGTGGTAATGGAGTACGTACAGCCGAAGGGTTCTGTTGCAGTGCGTTTGGGAGGAGCATGGCAAGTGCATCCAAGCGATGCGTTGCTCGATGAGCTTCGTATCGCGGTCGGTAACGATGCGGCGGATTGGGTGTATGAGGCTTAGTGTCTTGATTTTTTGCGCGCTGGTGACGGGGTGTGGCGATACGCCGCCTCCCTGCTCCAGTGAGGGGGATGGTCGAACGGCTCCCAGTGCTGGTTGTCTTGTGCGGGAGGGCGATGCCGCGTTGCTGGTCCGGAGCTGGCTAGGAGAGTGGGCGCTGCCGGGTGGTAGCGTGAAACCGGGCGAAAGTGCCTCCTGTGGTGCCGAGAGAGAGGTTTTTGAAGAGACGGGGATTGCCGTGACGGCGACGCAGCTCGCGACCGTTTTTGACAACGGATTTCATCTGTATTGGTGTGATGCAGCGGCCAATGCGTCACCGCGTATTCATCGCCCGCTCGAAGTGAGGGAGGTGGCGTGGCAGCGCCCCGACGTTTTAGGAGACGAGGAATGGCGCTATCCCGGGCAGGGTCTGCTGATTAGTGAACTCCTTGTCGATGCTGAGTATTCAACTAAAGACTGACCGAGGAGTGTGCCGGTATGAGTGACCAACAGATTGAGGCGGCGGTATTTCGCCGATTACTGTCGCATCTGGACAACCGTAAAGATGTTCAGAATATCGACCTGATGAATCTGGCCGGTTTTTGTCGGAACTGCTTATCAAAATGGTACGCCGAGGCGGCTGCGGAAGAAGGCCGTTCTATCGATAAAGAGGCTGCGCGCGAAATCGTCTACGGGATGCCCTACGCGGAGTGGAAGGCGCAGTACCAGACCGAAGCTACGCCTGAGCAGGCCGCACAATTCGCAGCCCAGCAAGACCCTTCAGCGGGGGAGTAGGGCTAAGGTATCGTCCAAAGACAGGACGTCTGCGTACTTCGCGTTAAGGTCGTACAGATTAGCCTCGTGCGCCTGCTCGTCTCGGTCGCCACAGGCCTCTCTTGGCACCACCACGCGATAGTTGTTCTGTAAGCCATCCACTGCCGTAGCGCGCACGCATCCACTCGTAGTCAGACCTGTCACGACGACTGAGTCGACATTCTGGCCCCTCAACCATTCGTCCAGCTCGGTACCGTGAAAGCTGCTGGCATGGCGCTTCTCGAGCTGCAGGTCACCCGGCGCGACAGGTAGTCTTGAGTCGAAGAGAACCCATTCCGATTCTGGCGTCAGTAAGTTCAGGGCAGGAATGCGTGCCCGGAAAACGGAGGCCTGCTGGTCATCACGATAAATGACTGTGGTCAGGACGACCGGTAAATTGGCGTCATGGAAGGCGTTCATGAGCCTCACATTCGCGTCAACAACCTCATCTGCCTCGGAACCCAAAGGACATGAGGGGTCCGTAAATCCCCTCACAACATCAACGACGATCAGCGCAGGCTTGGAGCCCAAACCACCACTGACCCTATCCAGTGCTTTTCTCATTGCTACAGCTGGCGCCCTTCACCCATGTATCGTTACTATCCGAATCATGAGTGATCGAAGGGGGAAGTGCCAGATGCTAAATCGTTTCGGGTTCCTGCACTGAGGGCGCTGTGCGCGATTCCCCATTAACACCCGGTGATGTCGCGGTATTAGTTGACGGCGATTGGCCGGAGTGGCGTGCTGCTCTTGAGGACATCCGACGCGAATATGGCGATGAGGGTGTTCGCGCGCTATTGAGGCGACTTCAGGATTACAGCGTCGATCAGGGCGTCACGCTATCTGACGCGCTATTGAACACACCTTATATCAATACCCTGTTGCCCAGTGAGCAGCCGCATTATCCGGGTGACCTCGATATTGAAAAACGGATCGAGAACATCATTCGTTGGAACGCGGCGGCAATGATCTTGCGAGCGCAGGCCGAGGGTGCCGGTCTGGGCGGGCATATCGCAACCTATGCATCTTGCGCCACGGCGCTAGAAACCGCTTTTAATCATATTTTTAGCGCGCAGGGTCGGGGAGACCTTGTCTTACCACAGCCGCATGCGGCGCCCGGTATCTACGCCCGCGCATTTTTGGAGGGGCGTCTCAGCGAGGAGCAACTGCGGAATTATCGGCGGGAGCTCGGCGCGGGCGGTGGACTGTCGTCTTACCCACACCCGCGCTCCATGCCGAAATTCTGGCAGGTACCCAACGCCTCTATGGGGTTATCGGTTCCGATGTCCATCTACATCGCCCGATTCGCCAAGTATCTGCAGCATCGTGGCCTACTGGCGCCCGATGACTCTCGTATCTGGTGCTTCATAGGCGATGGTGAGGCCGATGAGCCCGAAGTGCTGGGCACCATCAACATAGCGGCTCGCGAACGTTTGGATAATCTCGTGCTGGTTGTGAACTGCAACCTGCAGCGGTTGGACGGTCCGGTCAGGGGCAACGGGAAAATCATCCAAGAGTTGGAGCGTGCCTTCCGCGGTGCTGATTGGCAGGTGCTAAAGGTGATCTGGGGCAGTGGTTGGGATGCGCTACTCGCTTCTGACCACGAGGGCGTCCTGCGGCATCGTATGGAAGAGTGCCTGGATGGAGACTATCAGCGCTATTCGATTTTGCCTGGCGATGAGCAGCGTGAACACTGGGTACACGGTGACCCTCGGCTTGAACAGTTGATGAATACCCTGACCGATGCCGAGGTTGCGCAGATTAAGCGTGGCGGACAAGACCCGAAGAAGCTTTACGCGGCTTACCGTAAAGCCTGCGATAGCGAAGACCGTCCCACGGTCATCTTGGTCAAGACAGTCAAGGGCGACGGGATGGGTTCGGCGCTGCAGGGGAGAAATACTGCGCACCAGAAAAAGGACCTGTCACGAGAGGAGCGTATTGCCTGTGCGAGGGGGTGGGGCATTCCGCTTGATGACGATGCGGTGGCGGCGGCCGAGTTTTATCGTCCAGCGGAAGACAGCGAAGAGCTGAGGTATCTGAGACAGCGACGCGAGGCACTGGGTGGTTATTTGCCATCGAGGGAGATTCTCCCGTCGAACCTTAACCCGCCTGACGCAGCCATCTTCGAGACCTTCGATGGCGGCTCTGATACGCGGGCGCTGTCGACGACCACCGCCATGGTGCGACTGCTGACCAAGCTATTGAAAGACCCCGAAGTGGGGCCTCTGATCGTGCCAATCGTACCTGACGAGGCGAGAACCTTTGGTATGGATGCGCTGTTTAAAGTGGCGGGCATTTATTCCCCTGACGGACAACGTTACACACCTGTTGATGCAGAGGCTCTGAACAGCTATCGCGAGGCGATTGACGGGCAGATTCTGCAGGAAGGCATCTGCGAGGCTGGGGCCATTGCCTCGTTTATCGCTGCGGGCACGGCCTACGCTACCTTTGGTGTCCGCACTATTCCGTTTTATATCTTCTATTCGATGTTTGGTTTTCAGCGGGTTGGTGACTTGATCTGGGCGGCAGCTGACATGATGGCCAAAGGCTTTTTGCTCGGTGGTACCGCCGGCCGGACGACTCTGAATGGCGAAGGGCTGCAGCATCAGGATGGTCACTCACCTGTGTTGGCGAGCACGGTGCCGTCGGTGCGGACCTATGACCCCGCTTTCGCGTGGGAGCTTGCGGTGCTGGTGCGTTACGGTATCCAACGCATGTTTGTAGAAGATCACGATGAACTCTTCTACCTCATGATGTACAACGAGGCGCGACTGATGCCCCCTCGCCCGCAAGGTGCGGATCTGGAGGAAGGCATTGTCAGAGGTGGATATCTGTTGGAGCCCGCCTGTGGGGATGGTCCCAGAGTGAACCTTCTGGGCTCTGGCACCATACTATTCGAGGTGCTTCAGGCGGCTGAGCAGTTGCGCGGCGAGGGGTTTGCAGTGGCGGTGTATAGCATCACCAGCTACGTGGAGCTCGCGCGGGATGCAGAGCGGTCCGAGACGGTAGACGCTGATGGTCAACAACCCGGCGAAGCGTGGGTAAGGCAACTGTTCTATCAGGCGGATGTGCCAACAGTCGCTGCTACCGACTATGTGCGCGCCCTGCCTCGGATGATCGCAACGTGGATCCCAGGGCCTTACACCGTGTTGGGTACGGATGGTTTTGGCTTGAGTGAACGCCGAGAGGTTTTGCGCGCGCATTTTGGTGTGGATGCGAGCACTATCGCCGGCGCGGCGAGACATCTGTGTGCTCACACAGCTGCCGAATCAGAATAATTTGATGGCGTAAGCAGTGCGAGGCTAAACTTCGCAGGCGTCGGCAGTCCCCAAAATCTTTTGAAGTCCGGCCGCAGAGGAGTGGGCTATGGCAGAAACGGTAATCATCAAAGAGGTTGCGGCACGCGACGGACTCCAAGCGCAGCCGAAACATCTCACTGTCGAGCAGCGCATCGCCTTAGTTGCCGCACTGGCCAAGACCGGTGTACCAGAGCTTGAGATCGGTTCCTTCGTCTCTCCCAAAGCTGTCCCCCAGATGGCCGGTACTGACGAGATTGCGGCGAGTTTGCCGGCTGCCGATCTCGCATACAGTGCCCTAGTGCCGAACATGAAAGGTTACGAGCTTGCGGTCAGGGCCGGGGTGCGCAGTCACGCGATTGCTTTGGCCGCCACCGAGGAGATGAATCAGAACAATATTCGCAAGAGTCTTGAGGAGACTTTTGTGATGGGCGAGGAAATTCTGGACCGTGCCGCCGCGGACGGCGTCGCGATTCACGCTTATCTGGCGGTGGCTTTTGAATGCCCTTACGAAGGTCCCGTCGAGGAGTCGCTGGTACTCCAGCTCGTGGATCGACTCATGGCGCACAAACCTGCTCGACTGATGATTGCGGACACCATTGGCGCAGCTCACCCGGCGGCAGTGCAATCAATGATGCAGAAGCTCATTGAGCGTTATGGCCCTGACCATCTCGGATGCCATTTTCATGACACGCGCGCCATGGGTTTGGCAAATGTCTATGCGGCGCTGCAGGCTGGTGTTCGTCAATTTGACGCCTCCGCGGGAGGTCTGGGCGGCTGCCCCTTCGCGCCAGGTGCGAAGGGCAATGTGGCGACCGAGGATGTGGTGATGATGTGTCAGGCGATGGGCTACGACACGGGCGTGCAGATGCCGGCATTACTCGACGCGGTGGCCTTGCTCAGCGAGATGATTGGTGCGCCGCAGGGCGGCAGGGCACACACCTGGCTCTCCAAGCAGTGCGCTTGAGTTAAACCGTGCGCGTCAGCGAGGCCATCACGGGCCGCCAAAGTATTCGGGCTTTTTTATCTGACCGCCCCGTTAGTGATGAACAAATCGAATCGCTGCTGAATGTTGCGGGCAGGGCACCGTCTGGATCGAACATACAGCCTTGGCAGGTTTATGTGGTGCGAGGTGAGCGCAAGGCTCGTATCACTGAGGTCTGCTCCAACCGGTTTCTGTCCGGTGACGAAGGCGCCTACGAATATCACTATTACCCGAAGCACTGGCGCGAGCCGTACATTGGGCGCCGGCGTCAAACGGGTTTTGGCTTGTACGGGCTTCTGGGTGTGGATCGTAAGGACACGGCGTCAGTACAAAACTACAGGGTGCAGAACTATCAGTTCTTTGGCGCGCCGGTCGGGCTGTTTTTCACGATTGATCGCGATATGGAACAGGGAAGTTGGCTCGATTACGGCATGTTCCTGCAGTCGTTTATGCTCGCGGCTCGCGAGGCGGGTCTGGAAAGCTGCGCTCAGGCAGCTTTCTGTCCGTACCACGATAGTGTGATGCCGATTCTGGAAGCGCCCGAGGAACAGATGTTGGTGTGCGGTATGTCCTTGGGGTACGCGGACGCCGATGCACTGGTGAATACCTACCGCACTGGACGCCTCGAGGCGCGCGAGTACATGACGGTGCTGGATTAGGGGCTAGCTCGCTCGTGCGACCATCTGTTTCGCAATAATCATCCGCTGAATTTCATTCGTGCCTTCACCAATACACAGGAGCGGCGCGTCTCGGTAGAAGCGCTCAATTTCGTACTCAGGTGAGTAGCTATAGCCACCAAATACCCGCATAGCGTCCAGGCTGTTTTGCACAGCGGCTTCCGATGCAAAGAACTTTGCCTGCCCTGCCTCCAGGTCGCATCGCTCCTCCCGGTCAAACTTGTCGGCAGCCTGATGAACCAACAGCTCAGCCGCTGCCGCACGGGTCGACATCTCGGCAAGTTTCAACTGAATGGCTTGATGTTCTGCGATGGGTTTGCCAAAGGTTTTGCGGTCCATCGCGTAATGCAGCGCCATATTGGTGGCGCCTTTCGCCATCCCTGCGCCCCGCGCGGCGATATTAATGCGGCCGAGTTCCAAACCGCCTGCCACCTGCTGGAAGCCTTTCCCTTCTTCTCTACCTACCAGGTTGTCTTTTGAGACCCGGAAGTCATCAAAAATCAGTTCGGCACTATCGATCGAACGATAGCCCAATTTTTTGAGTTTTTTCCCAACACTGAAGCCCTCACCCTTCTCACAGATAAACAAACTCATGCCCTTGTGACGGGGCGAGGCGTTCGGGTCAGTTTTGGTTAACACGGCGAGGCAGTTGCCTTTGATGCCATTGGAAATCCAGGTCTTGGTGCCGTTCAGAATGTAATCGTCGCCGTCTTTTTTCGCGACCAGCCGAATTCCCTGTAGGTCTGATCCCGCGTCGGGCTCGGTTAGGCCGATGCCGCCGCGAAGCTCGCCGGTGGCAAACTTCGGTAGGAAATGCTCTTTTTGCGCTTGGGTACCTGCCCGCTCAACGCAACTCGCCATGATGAGGTGCGAGTTGAATATGCCTGAAGGGGCCATCCACACTTCGCAGATGCGCGATACGATTCTCGCGTATGTTGAGGCGCTCAGCCCCAGACCACCGAACTCCTCAGAGATCGTGGCACCGAAGAGCCCCAGTTCTTTCATCTGCTCGACAAGATCAGTGGGGTATTCGTCTGCCTGATCATGGTCGCGCGCGATGGGCCGCAGTTCCTGCTCGACCCACTTATCGATCGTCGCCAGTATTTGCTGCTCAACAGAACTATCGTGACTCATGACATGTCTCCAGAATATGGGTTTTAGGACGCGGCGCGCTTCGGGACGAGGATCTGTCGCTCAAAAACGCACACCTCGGTATCGTCCTGATTGATCCCCCGCGTCAGCACGCTGACGATCCCCGCATTGGGTCGTGAGCGTGACTCGCGCTTATCGAGCACCTCTGTGTTCGCATACAGCGTGTCACCCGGAAAAACGGGGGCGGGGAGTTTGATTTCTTTCCAGCCAAGGTTCGCTATGGCTGCCTCACTGACATCTGACACGCTCATACCCACGATGATTGCGACGGTGAGCGGGCTCGCCACGAGCGGGCGTCCGAATTCAGTTTCAGCCGCGTACTCCTCATCAAAATGGAGTGGGTGCGTGTTCATAGTGAGGAGTGTGAACCACGCGTTATCGTGCTGTGAAATGGTTCGCCCTGGCAGGTGATGGTAGACATCGCCAACGGTGAAGTCCTCAAAATGGCGCCCCTTTTGGTGCGCGTAGCGTTCGCTTGCAGGCGTCTTGGCCATGTTCAGGTCCCTATATGACGGGTTGAAACGGGTTGTGGCGTGTCGAGATACATCTAGAATGTCTGGACAATTAAAGTCTGGGGGGTTGCAAGAGCCTATGCAAGCTGAAGCAACAAAAAAGACAAGGAAATCAACTATGGCTGCTGATGTCCGGACGCCCCTGTACCGACAGATTTCCGACAGCCTGCTTGCTGGAATCAGGGAAGGTAAGTTTCCCGTGGGCAGCTTTCTGCCGGGAGAGCTTGAGCTCATCGATCGCTTCGATGCGAGCCGGCACACGATCCGGGAAGCGCTGCGAGTGCTTGAGGATATGGGGCTGGTTAAGCGACAGCGCGGTAGAGGGACTCTGGTGTTATCGACCGAGGCTGCGCCTGCCTATGTACAAATGGTGCGCTCGCCTTCCGAACTGTTCAGTTATCCCGACAGTAGCCAATTCAGGCTCCTCACGGACGATCGCATCAAGGCGGATAAATCGTTGGCGCGTGAGTTGGGTTGCCAGGTCGGAGACGAATGGGTGCAGATATCAGGACTGCGCACGTTGGGTGCGGAAGGGATGCCCATTTGCTGGGCTAACGTCTATGTCATCCCCGAATACGGCTCGATTGCCCAGCGCCTGGGCGGGAGTTCGCGGCCTGTGTACGAGATGATTGCCGAGACGTTTAAAGAATCGATTGAGAACATCACCGTTCGGCTGACCGCCGGCGTATTGTCTGCGCAAAAGGCTGAAACACTGGGCGTAGAGGAGGGCACGCCCTCACTCAGCGTGAGTCGTTTTTATCAGGGCCGGGGCGGGAGGGTCTTTGAAGTCTCGATATCAGAACACCCGGCCAGTAATTTTAGCTATACCTTCGAATTTACCCGCGGCTGGCAGACGGCCGATCACTGGTCCTGGAGCAACTGAAATGACCGATACGCAGAGCGCCCCCATCCGCAGTTTCCTATTCACGCCAGCAAACCACCCGCGCAGGGTCGAGAAGGTTTTTCAGGTAGGTGCAGACGCGGTCATCCTCGATTTGGAGGACGCGGTAGCAGTCAGTAAGAAGCCGGCCGCGCGTCAGGATGTGGTCAACGCCTTCAGCAGCCGGCCTGACAGCGGCCCCCGGCATTACGTTCGAGTCAACAGTATCGATACCCCTTATTGCGAAGAGGACATTAAAGCGACTGTAGGGCCGTGGCTGGATGGCGTGGTACTACCCAAGGTCGAATCGCGTGCATGCCTCAATGAATTGGAGCGGATGCTGGCCGCCGCCGAGGCGAAGCAGGGCTTGGCGGTCGGCAGCCTCGACGTGATGCCGATTATTGAGACGGCGCGCGGTGTGGAATCCGCCAAGAAGATTGCCACCGCTGACAGCCGGATCAAACGGATGGCATTTGGCGGCGGTGATTACACGCTCGACCTGAACTATGAATGGGAGGCCGATGAGGCTGTTCTGAGCTATGCGCGTGCCAAGCTATCCCATGCCTCACGGTTGGGTGATCTGGAGCCGCCTATCGACACGGTGGTGCTTCAGATAAAGGATAACGAGCGATTTTTGCAGTCGGCGCGACGCGGCAAGCAGTTTGGATTCGGAGGAAAGCTCTGTATCCATCCTGATCAAATTCCGCTGACTCACGAGGTGTTTACACCGTCCGAGGCGGAAATCGCGCATGCACGGGCGGTTGTAGCGGCGTTTGAAGCGGCTGAGGCGGAGGGCTCTGCTTCAATCCAATTGGATGGCTATTTCATCGACTACCCCATCGTGTACAAGAGCCAACGCATTCTGGCTCTGGCGGACAGTCTGCTCGCCTGAGTCCCTGTGTCGGTTAGGTCCAACGGCTTCGTGTAAAACCCGCCACTGGTAGCGCAACCGCGGCAGCCGGCTGAGCCGGTTCAGTCGGCATCCGGCGTGGCATCGTGTATTATGTCCGGACATTTGCGGAGTCACCCATGCAGGCATCCCACCTTACCCAACAGACCGCGCCGCTAAGCCGGGCTATTGCGGAGCAAACGATCGAGTTAGATCGGAGCGCTGTGCCCGACGACGTATGGGAGTACCTAAAATTATGTCTCGCAGATGCCGTGGGGATTGCCTTTGCATCGAGACATTACGAGTTCGCGCAGAAATCCTTGGACTCACTAGCGCTTCTGGGCAGCGCTGGGCAGTCGAGCATTATTGGACAGGACGAGCCCGCGGCACTCCGCGACGCCGCGATGATGAATGGGCTCTTGATACACGGCCTAGACTATGACGATACGCATCTAGCCTCCGTAGTGCATTGCTCGGCCAGCGCATTTCCCGCAGCCCTCGCACTGACTGAGCAGAGAGCGCTGAGTGGCGCTGATCTCATGCTGGCAACCCTGATAGCCATTGAGATTGACGCCATGCTAGGTATTCAAGCCGGAGGGGTCTTCCAACAGGTAGGGTTTCATCCCACCGGGGTGGTTGGCGTGTTCGGTGCGACGGTAGCTGCTGCAAAGTTACTTGGCGGGGACAGTGACGCCTTAGTGAGAGCGCAGGGCGTTGCCTTGAGTTTGAGTAGCGGCAGCATGGCCTTCTTGGATGACGGCAGCTGGACCAAGCGCCTTCACCCGGGCTGGGCGGCATCGGCAGCCCTGCAGGCTGCGGCGCTGGGTGTGACGGGATTCGAGGGGCCGCGAGAGGCGTATGGCGGTCGCTTCGGGTTTTACGCTTTGTATGCGCCGGGCACTTCGGTCGAAACCGAGACGATCTCGGCTGCTCTGTTCCACGATTGGGCGCTGCGCACCGTCGCGATCAAGCCTTACCCGATTTGCCACTTTAATCACGCACCGGTTGATTCGGCGCTCGCACTGCGGGCGGATAATGCGTTGACGCCAGACAGTATTGATTCGGTGACCATCCTGCTCGATGAGAGACAGTTCGGCGTGGTGGTGAATCCGCTCGACGCCAAGAGGGTGCCCCAGAGCGAGTATGACGCCAAATTCAGTGTGCCGTACGCTGTTGCGACTGCGCTGTGCAAAGGCCGCTTTAGTCTCGCTGATTTAGAGGATGCTGCGCGTTTAGATGCCGACGTGCTCGCCCTGGCTCAGCGCATCGAGTGTGTCCACGACGATCGATCTCGCTATCCCGAGGCGTTCTCGGGCGGGGTGAAGATCAGGTTACGAGACGGCCGCGAGTTGGAGCATTTTGAGCCGGTCAATCGGGGTGCCGAGGGGCAGCTCTTGTCTCACGATCAAGTGCGAGACAAATTTCTTGATAACTGTGCATTGACGATTACAGCCGAAGCAGCCGAGCGGCTGTGGCACACCATGATGACACTAGACGAATTGAAAGACGTATCAGCGCTGACCGCGTTATTGCGTGAAGAGGCGAATAGGGCAGCTTAGGCAGCCGGGGAGCAAATTATGTTGATGAAAGCAGGCGGCCGGATCATGAGTGCGGCCGAGTACGAAGAAAGCTTACGCCAGTACAGCCCGACAGTTTACGTTGACGGCGACCTCGTTGAGTGTGTCGTGGATGAGCCACGGCTCCAGCCCGGCATCCGGGCCATCGGTGTGACCTACGATTTTGCACAAAAGCCCGAGTACGGTGGTCTCATGCTGGCTGACCAGAGCACGTCGGGGAAAACCGTCAACCGCATGCTACACATCAACCGGCACAGTGAGGATCTGCTCTCCAAACTCGAGGCCGTTCGACTGCTCTGCCGGGAGAGTGGTTGTGCGCAGCGGTACCTCACGCACGATGCGCTGAATGCGATTTACCAAGCCACTTGGCAGATGGCCGAGGATAACGGTGGAGAGCAGCACGAGCGTTTCCTCGCCTATCTGCACCGTATTCAGGACGAGGATTTGACGCTGGGCGTGGCGATGACTGACGGCAAAGGCGACCGCAGTAAGCGCCCCGGCGATCAGCAAAACATCGACAGCTACGTGCACATTACCGAGCGCCGTGCCGACGGCATTGTGATTTCGGGTGCCAAAGCAATCGTGACGGGCGGTCCTTACATGCATGAGTTGTTGGTGATGCCCTGCCGTACGATGCGCAAGGAGGACTCTGACTTTGCTGTCTGTTGCGCCGTGCCGATCGATGCCAAGGGCCTAACGATTATCTCTCGTCCCGCAGGCCGGCCCGGCGAGGCAGACGCTGAATTCAGCTCAAAATACGGCCAAAGTGTCGCCGTGTGCCACTTCGATCAGGTGTTGGTGCCCTGGGATCACGTGTTCTTGGCGGGCGAGTCCGAATACACCGAGCATCTTGTTACCTCTTATGCGAACCATCATCGGCACAGTTGTATTGGTGCGCGAGCAGGTTTCGGTGATTTGCTCATCGGGGCGGGTGCCATGATGACCGAGGCCAACGGGCTCGACATGGATACAGTGCCGCACTTGCGCGACAGCATGGCGGAGCTTATCAAGTTGGTAGAGGGTTTCTTCGCCTGCGGTGTGGCAGCCTCGGTATACGGTGTTGAGGACCCCTGTGGGTCGTGGATGCCTGAGCCCGTCTTCTCAAATGTCGGCAAGTTGTTATTGGCCACTCAAATCTACGATATGCACCGGATCGCGCATGAGGTCTCAGGCGGCTTGATCGTTGCGCTACCCGGGCCTGATGAAGACCACAATCCTGCGACTTCGGGCGATCTTGCTTCGGTACTTACCGGCCGCGCGGACATCCCATACGACCAACGCAAGCAGGTGGCACGCTTCTTGGGCGACATTACGGCGTCCTCAACAGGCGGCTGGTACTCGGTCATCAGTTTGCATGGCGGTGGGTCTCCCCAGGCAATGAAACGCGAAATTTATCGCCGTTATCCGATTGAAGAGCGTCGGGCGCTTGTCGAGAGGTTGCTGGATCGAGGCGTGGCCGAAACGGGGTCTTCGGGAGCGCCCAATCGCCAAAAGCAACCTGGGCAATGCTGTGCTACTGGATGCCAGCCGCCCGAAGCATCCGAGCCTAGCGCCGAAGAATGAATTGATTGCGCCGCCGGCCCAAAAGGAGGCGGCGCCAGCGCTTTAGAACGGTACCGCGAGCTCCGCAGGCGGCAGAATCGTCGTCCGCTTCATCAGACGGGCATGTTGAGGATCAAAAGGATCGCGCCGGTGCATGGTGCAGGCGTTATCCCACATCAGGGCGTCACCCGGCTGCCAAGCGTGTGAGTAAACAAACTCCGGTTTGGTCGTCCAATCGAACAGAAAGCTCAGCATCTCCTCGCTTTCCGCAGGATCCCATCCCACAATCTCGGTCGTCATGCCTGGGCAGAGGTAGAGTGCCTTCCGGCCTGTGACGGGGTGTGTCCGCGCAATGGGGTGATGAATGTCAGGCGACCGCGCCTTCTGCTTAGTATTGGTGGGAACACTGTAGGCTTGATTGAAAGCCTCATAGGATTGGTTGGCGAGGGCCCCGTCCAACCGGTTGCGTGTCCCCTCCGGCAGGGCATCCCAGGCCGCACACATATCTGCGAATTCGGTATTGCCTCCCTCTGGTGGCAAGGTGTCAGCCATCAACAAAGAGCCCACCGCCGGCTTCGGCAGGTAGATTTGATCGTAGTGCCAGCCAACTTCGTTGTCAGAGAGGATGCCGATCCGCCTACCGTCGCGCTCGATGTTGGAGACGTAGAGAATCTCGGGATGCTCTGGCGACAGGTACTCCTCGCGAACGTGGATCTCGAGGTCACCAAACCGTTGACTGAACCCGACGAGTCCCGCCTCGTTGAAGGACTGGTTGCGAAATAACAGTAGCTTGTGTTCTGCCCAAAGCGCTTTGATCGCACTGGTATCTTCATCAGAAGGGTTTTCAGTGAGCTGGAAATCCAGAACTTCGGCGCCAAACGTGGTGCTGAGTGAGCGAGTTGCGTACATATCAGGGGGCTCCGTTCAATATAATTTAATTGTACGGACATTTGAGCGAAATACCAACAATGCCCGGGTCGGAAGCGCTCTTGCGTTCTTTAGCGCCTCAGTTCCAGTGCCAACACCCCAATGACAACGAGCCCAATGCCCGCCAGCTGGCTGATACTCAAGATCTCACCTGAGAGTTGATATGCCATCAAAGCAGTAGCGGGAGGCCCAAGTGTGCTGATTAACGAGGCCTTCGCTGCGCCTACTCTGCGGACACCCTCCGCCATTAAGAAGAGGGGAAGCACGGTTGAGAATACGACCAATGCGATTAGCGTCCACCACGCCGCCTCCGTCAAATTGATATTTCCCCAGCCCTCTGCAAACTGATAATGGACTGCCATACCGATCGCTGCGGCAGTCATGGCGATCAGGGTGAAGAGCCCGCTACCCAGTCGTTGGGTCAATTCGCCGCTGATTAAAAAATATATAGCAATGCTTAGAGAGCAAAAGAGGATCCATGCCATCCCCGACCATTCAGCAGCGCTCAGTTCTGTTTGCAAGGCGCCCGTGACCAAAATCATCCCTAGCGTGGTCAGCATTAGTGCCAGAATCACCTGAGGTGAGGGTGGTTTGCGCGTCATGATGGTCGTGATGAGCACGACGAAAATGGGGTAAGCGAACAGCAATGGGCGCTCTATGCTGGCGTCGATGATGGTCAGAGCATAAAAATTGGCCAGAGCCCCAAGGTAATAACAGAGTAGCCCCGCAAAGATCGCCAACAGGAGATCGTTGCGGCTCAAAGCGAGAACAGCAGTGGCAGGTCCCCGATACAGCCAGGCGAGTAGCGCAAACCCGGGTACGGCCATCACCGAGCGAATCGCGGCGACATCGTTGAAACTCAGCCCTAAAGCATAGAGGTGCTTGGCAAACAGTCCCTTCGCGGCCAAAAGCACCGCGCCCGCGGCCACCAGCAGGCCGCCAATTACCAAAGGTTTCTGGTTCGAGCTCATTTGAGCCGTCGTCAGGAGTCGCGTCCCCCCGCTTTGAGCTCAGCGAGAACCTCTTCGGTAGTAAGTACGCGCGACCACAGCCTCTTCAGCATAGTGAGCGTGGCTTCTTGCATTTCATCACTGTCCGTTCCCGTCGCATCGCTGGTGACGACCACGCGGTACTGCAGGTCACAGGCCTCCATCGACGTCATGGCCACGCAGTTGTTGGTTGATACGCCTGTCGAAACGACGGTATCGACACCGAGCGCCCGCAGTGAGCTGTCCAATGCGGTAGAGCGGAACGCACCCTGTGTCGTTTTATTCAGCACCAGATCCCCGGGGCCCGGTTTGAGCGCTTCCACAATCTCGTGTTCGGGTTGCCCCGCAATGTTATTGGTCGCTTTGATAATCGGTGCAATGTGATGCGGCGCATCACTGGCATCGGCCGCGTTCGCGCCATAGGTTATCCAAATGAGGTGGGCGCCTGCTTCCCTGAAGCCTGCCATTAATTTTTGAATGTTGGGAATCAGTAGATTTTCAATGCGATCGAATCGGTATTCAGCTGATGCGCTGTTACCTTGCTCCGCGAGGAGCTTTCCCAAGCCCATTTCCCTGTTGCCAGTCGCGTTTTGCATGTCGATGATGAGAAGGGCAGTGCGTTCTGGGACTAGCGTAAATTGCTGGCTGAAGTTGTCGATGAAGCTGGGTTGGGCCATGTCGTGCTCGGCATCCTTGAAATGTTCGTACATTCTAAGTCATATTGCGGTCCCGAAGCGAAACGCACAACGGAGCGATGCCGCCAATGGACAAGTTTGCACAGGCAGGGTACGGACAGCGCGACATTGGTTTTGGTGCGCGTCCTGCGCTGATCATCGTCGATTTCCAGAAAGGCTTTACTGACGCGAGCAATCCGCTTGGTCGCAGTAAGCACGTGCAGCGCGCCGTAGATAACACGTCGCAACTCTTGGCGGCCTGCAAGGAGAAGCAGATTCCCGTGGCGTCATGTGCCGTGTCCTGGGGCGGTCCGGACGAGATGACGTATTGGAAAATCGACTCGCTCTACGACGGCAGCTTTTATCACGGCCACCCCTGCACTGAATTGGATCCGCGCATCCGGGACGACGATTACATTTTCCAATTCATCAAAACGGCCCCGTCCATATTTTACGAGACGCCGCTGAAGCCATGGTTGGTGACGCACTGTATTGACACGACCATCATAACGGGTTGTACGACCTCGGGTTGTGTGCGTGCCTCCGTGGTAGACAGTTTCTCAGCCGGATACCGGACGATCGT
This sequence comes from Halieaceae bacterium, assembly GCA_002721785.1. Classification (GTDB taxonomy): domain Bacteria; phylum Pseudomonadota; class Gammaproteobacteria; order Pseudomonadales; family Halieaceae; genus Luminiphilus. Next base: position 88,220 of record PBLO01000039.1, on the reverse strand, counting down.
GCCAGAGGACTGTTGCGGCGATCAGGATGAAGAGGCGCACGCGAGTAATCTGCGTGACGTGGGGCGCCGTTACGCAGACGTCACTGATCTGCAGAGCGTTCTCGCACATATCAACACTCTTTAAATTGTTTCACTACCAGTCCGACTGACTCGGCAGGAGAATCCCAATGCCTATTGCCCACATTAACGGCCACGACATGTACTACGAGGTTCACGGAGAAGGGCCGCCCGCGGTGTACATCGGTGGCTGGGATACGTTCTGCCACGGTCGCAGCCATTACCTCGCCCGCGGTATGACTGATCAATATTCGACAGTCATCATCGATTACCGTGGCCTGGGTGAATCGACCGACGATTACTCGGTCCCCGCGTCAACCCAGCTGTTTGCCGATGACATTATCGGTCTCTTGGACCACCTGAACATGAAGTCGGTGTACTTCGTTGGATTGGTTGGGATCGGGGCCTGCATTGGTCAGTGGGTTGCGGTGAAGCGGCCCGATCTCGTGCGCTGTATGGTCAACATGGGTTGCTGGACTTGGGCAGATCCCATGTTGGCTGATCACCTACAGGCGTTTGGCGACATTCATGAGCATGCGGGCTTTCATGCATTCCAGTCGATGGTCGCCAGCCTGTCTTTTAAGCCCGACTACTACAACGCCAACCGTGAGAAGTTGTTGGGTAGTGGGGGTGTGTGGGGCGCACTCGAGGGACGTATTCAAACGCACCTGCGATTCGTTCAAGCCTGCAAAGGCCATGACATCCGTCCACACCTTGGTGACATCGAGGCGCCGACGTTGGTGATACACGCAGGGGAGGACATCATCACTGGCCCCAGAACAACCCAGCCCTTGGAAGATGGGTTGCGGCATGCCGTGGGGGTGACGATGCCCGATGTGGCGCACGTCGTGGCCGGTAAGGACGAGAAAATCGCGTTCTGCAAGATTCTGTTCGATTTCCTAGGCAGTCACTGAAGCGTTTTCGCTAGCAAATTTCACCCGCTCACTAGGCGGTTCCGGGGTCCGCAGATCATTCCAGAGACGCCGGTCACGCGTCATGGGGTGCGCATCGGTATAGGCGCAGGCCGCGGAGAGGCGGTAGTAAAGGCGCCGTGGCTGAAGTCCAGGGGGCCTTCGGCGCTTGGTCTCTTGCTGATCCCTGATGCCCAGCGCTTGTAATGATTCTGAGGCCCAGGACAGGCCCATCATCGAGTCGCATCCGCGGGCTCGGCTTTGGCGAGCCCCATACACACCATGCAACTCCTAGATAACGCCCCGCGCGGCAAGGTCTTCCAGGTTTTCAACGCCCAGTTCACCACCGAGGATGTCGTCGTTGTTGGCGCCCAGGCCCGCACCGCAATCTGTCGGTAGGCGTTCGTTGCCAATTTTGATGGGGTTGCTGAGTCCTCGGTAATCACCGAACTCGCGATGATTCATCGTCTGGATCATGCCGATTGAGGAGACAAACGGATTATCGAGCGCATTGGGCAAGTCATAGACGGGTGCGACGGGAATGTAGGTCTGCAACACGTCAAACCAGTGGTCGGTGCCTGCGGTTTGAAAGATAGCGTCGAGGACTTCTGTCAGCGCGTCGCGGTTTTCTGCTCGTCCTGCCATGGAGTTGAAACGCGGGTCGTCCGCTAGTTCGGTATGACCGGTGCACTCCAATAAAAGACCCCAGAACTTATCGGTCATGCACATGATGAAGATCCAGCCATCCTCGGTTTTATACAGTTGAACCGGCGTGTTGTAGGGGTGTGCGGAGCGTGCAACGCGACCCGTCTCGATGCCGTGGTTCATGTACCACGTGCCGGGATACGTTGTTTGGTGCAGCGCGACGTCAAACAGGCTGATATCCACATCTCGCCCGCCCTGGCTCGCACGTGCGAGTAGGGCGGATACGCAACCCAGCGCGGCAACAACACCCGTCATGAAGTCGATCATTGACAAGCCAAAACGCGATGGGGGTGTTCCGGGCTCCCCTGTTACCGACAAGAAGCCACATTCCGCCTGCATCAGGTAGTCATAGCCGGGCCAATCTGCGCGATCGTTGTCGCGGCCATAAGCAGAAATATGGGTGCAGACGATATCTGGTTTGACGTCCTTCAAAGCGGCGTAATCGAGCCCCATCTTGGCAGGTTGGCTGCCACGCAAGTTGTTCCATACGACATCGCTGGTTTTAACGAGCTCGTGAAAAAGGGCGCGGCCTTCATCACTCTTAAGGTTGAGCGTGACGCTCTTTTTGGCAAGGTTAAATGCTTGGAAGTAAGCGCTATCGTCGTCCGCTAACGTCACTGACCCCGACTGGCGGGAGGGGTCGCCACCGGTAGCACGGTTTTCGATTTTGATCACTTCGGCACCCAGCTCGGCGAGATACATCGAGCCGTAGGGTCCTGCGCCGAATTGTTCAATGGCCAGTACGCGAATGCCGGCGAGAGGTTTTAGCATGGGTAGCTCCGGGTGGTATCAACTGAAAGACGATGAGTTGTTGCACCTATCCGCGGATTGGTGCATCTTTGGGATGAGAGCGAAATTGTAACAAATGTCCGGTCAATTGTTTGTTTTGGGTAAACCACCCGAAACCCGTAAACGGTCAGGTCAAATCGCGCAGAGATCACAACAAGATCCACAATAAGAGGAGGCCATCATGCCATATCGCCTGGGTGTCGACGTTGGCGGCACGTTCACTGACCTGATTCTCGTTGATGAGAAGTCCGGTTCGATTCACACGGCCAAAGTACCCAGCACGCCTGCGGACTCGTCGATCGGCGTAATGAATGGCGTCGCAAAAGTCTGTGACAACGCCGGCATAGATCCCTCCGAAATCGCTCAGGTCATGCATGGCACGACGGTCGCAACTAACACAGTTCTCACAGGCACCGGTGCGAAAGTCGGTTTGGTCACGACCAGGGGTTACAAACAGGTTCTGCAAATCGCGCGCTCCTATGTGCCGGGTGGCTTGGGTGGTTGGGTGATTTATAACAAGAGTCAACCGCTGGCACCCCTGTCTTGCACGATCGAGGCCGAAGAGCGCATGGCAGCTGACGGGTCTGTGGTGCGAAAGCTCAACAAGACCGCGCTCACTAAAGAACTGAAGAAACTTAAGAGTGAAAATATTGAAGCGCTCACCATTTCTCTCGTGAATTCCTACGCCAATCCGGCGCACGAGAAGGAAGTGGAGAAGATCGCCAAAAAAGTATTGCCCGGTATTCCCGTGTCGTTGTCGTACGACGTGGTGCCCGAGATGCAGGAATACGAGCGAACCATTACAACCGTCGCCAACTCTTACGTTCGTCCTAAAGTCGCCGCGTACGTGAAGAGCCTCGAGCGCAAGCTCAAGGCCAAAATGAAAGATGTGAAGCTTCATATCCTCCGCTCTGACGGTGGTATGGCCTCGGCAAAGGTTGCGCAATCGCTGCCGGTGAATCTGCTCATGTCCGGACCCGCGGGTGGAGTATCGGGGGCGGTCTGGGTTGCTAAGCAGGCGGGATTCGAAAACCTGTTGACCTTTGATATGGGGGGCACCTCTACTGACGTCGCACTGGTGCAGGACAGCAATGCGCAGCTGCGCAGGGAGACGACAGTAGGCGATGTAACGGTGAGAGCCTCTTCTGTTGACGTCCGCACAGTTGGCGCCGGCGGTGGATCCATCGCGCACGTACCCGAATTGACAGGCGCACTGCGGGTTGGCCCGGAAAGCGCCGGCGCCGAGCCTGGCCCGGCCGCCTACAACAAGGGTGGAGAGTTGCCGACCGTGACCGACGCCAACGTGGTACTGGGCTACTTGCCGAGTGAAGTGAGGCTCGGCGGTGATATGGAGATCCGTAAAGACCTCGCTGAAAAGGCGATCAAACCGGTCGCTGACGCATTAGGTATTTCGGTGAAGCGGGCGGCCGCCGGCATCATCGATATCGTCAATGAAAATATGTACGGGGCGCTGCGGTTAGTGTCCGTTGAGCAGGGCTTTGACCCTCGCGATTTTGCGTTAATCGGATTCGGTGGCGCAGGTCCGCTCCACGCTAATGCGTTGGGTAAGCTTATGAATAGCTGGCCGGTCATTATTCCGCCCGGCCCGGGTGTGTTGTGTGCCTATGGCGATGCGACCACGCGGGTGCGTGACGAGGCGTCGCGGACGTTTATCCGACGATTCGCTAACACGTCAACGAGTGAGCTCACCAAGATCTTTCAGCAGCTGGCAAACAAGGCACTGAAGACACTGGAGAAAGAGGGCGTACCCAAGGCGCATCGCTCGGTAACTTACCAAGCGGACATCCGTTATGCCGGTCAGGGGCTCACCCTGACGGTGGATTTTGACATCAAGAAACTCAAATCTAAGGGTGTCTCTGTGATAGGCGACCCCTTCGACGACATGCACCGCCAATTGTTTACCTTTGCCCTCGAAGCGGACAAGGAAATTGTCAACATCCGAGCGGTGGCACAGGGTAAGAGTGCCGAAATTGACGCTAAGAAGGTGACGGGCTCTGGCAGCCGCGTGCCGGTCGCTGCGGCCAAGATTGGGACATCAACCGTCTTCATGGAAGGCAAGAACATGGAAGCAAACCTGTATCGGCGGGATAAATTGAAGGCCGGTAACAAAATTGACGGACCAGCGATCGTGCTGGAGATGGACTCGACCACTGTGATCCTGTCGGGGCATACCGGCAACGTCGACAAATTCGGCAACATCCTGATAGCACCGTCAGCTTGAGCGAGGGGAGATAACAATGCCTGCAACAATCGTTGAAACCAATACCAAGAAATTCAAGCGCAAGGATATCGATCCTATCACCCTCGACATCATCGAGAACGCGATGATGAACGCCCGCTACGAGATGGACGCGGTCGTGTTTCGAACAGCTATGTCACCGGGCATCCGGGAACAGAATGATATGTTCCCGATGATTGCTAACTTGGAAGGCAAGATGGTGGTCGGCCAGTTCGGTAGCTTTATCCACGGCTTCAAAGAGGCCTACGACGGCACAATCGAAGAGGGGGACCTGTTTCTGACTACTGACCCCTACGCCTGTAACGGCGCGATCAGCCACATTAATGACTGGCTGTTACTGCGACCGATTTTCAAGGACGGCCGGCTGATCGCTTACGCGGCGATGTTTGGCCACATGACAGATGTCGGCGGCAAGGTACCGGGAAGTCTGCCAACTGATGCACGGGAGATCTTCGAGGAAGGTATTCGCGTGCCGCCCCTGAAAATTTTCAAAAATGACGAGCTGCAGACTGATGTACTGAACTTGATTCTGCACAACAGCCGCATGCCGACCTGGAACCGCAGTGACTTCAACGCCCTCGTTGCCGCTATGCGGACTGCCGAGAAGCGTGTGATCGAGATGGCGGAGCGCTTTGGCGATGACGAGTATTACTCGGCGCTAGACGAGCTTTTGGCCCGGAACAAGCGGGCGATGGCTAAGCTGATCAAGGACACCGTGCCCACGAAAAAGCAGTATTTTGAGGATTACATTTGTGACGACGGCCTGGGAATGGGCCCGTACCGCATCAAATGTTCGATGTGGCGTGACAAAGATAAAGTCATTTTTGACTTTGAAGGCACAGATCCGCAGTCAATCAGTTCGATCAATTTCTATCTCAATGAAGAGATGTTCAAGATGTTCTGCGGTGTCTATATGATCATGGTGTTTGACCCGCAAATCATGTTCAACGACGGCTTCTACGACCTCATGGAAGTGCACATTCCTGAAGGCACCTTGCTGAAACCGCGTGAACCCGCGGCACTCTCGTGCCGCACGCACGCACTGGGCAGAATTTTTGACGTGCTGGGTGGACTCTTGGGTCAGGGAGACCCCGACTTCCTCGCAGGTGCGGGCTTCTCTGACAGTCCACACTTTATGTACTCGGGTTACGACAAGAATGGTGAGTGGTATCAGCTCTACTCCATCGGCTTTGGCGGGATTCCCGGCAAGCCCTCTGGTGACGGGCCCGACGGCCACTCGTTGTGGCCAAGCTTTACTAACGTGCCCAATGAGTTTCTTGAGAGCTATTTCCCGCTTCGTATTGAAGCGTATGAAACGATCACTGACAGCGGAGGCGCGGGCTATAACCGAGGTGGTAACGGGTTGCGTATGGGTTACTGCTTCCTCGAGCCGGGCACAATCTCAATTCACGATGACCGTTGGTTGACGTACCCATGGGGTGTGAATGGCGGGCTGCCCGGGCGTCGGTCGGAGAAGATTCTCAAGCGCGTTGATGGCAGTGAAGAAATGATGCCCAGTAAATGTGACCGGATTGCGGTAAATGCCGGGGATATCTTGTACTTCAACACCTGGGGCGGCGGTGGCTGTGGCGATCCCCTCAAGCGCGAAACTGAGCGAGTTGAATTTGATGTACGCGCCGGTTTGGTATCGATTGACGGCGCAAAGCGCTACGGCGTTGTCATGAATGCCGATATGACGGTTGACGAGAAGAAGACCAAAGCACTGCGCGCCAAGATGGCCAAGCAGCGGGGTAAGGTCAAAATGTTTGATCGCGGCGGTGACATTGCCGAGCTCAAGCAGCGCTGTAAGAAAGAAACTGGTCTTGAGCCCCCACGGCAGCCGGAGTTCCAAGCGTGGGCACTCAAGTTCCTTGAGGAGCAACCCAAGCCGAAGGGTCGCATCAAGATGGCGCGCGGCTAAAGCCGCGTCAATTGGTCACGAACGAGCCGGGCTTTGCCCGGCTTTTTTTTGAGCATCGCGCTGAACCGGCCCGCGTGTTGAGCGTCACTGACTCGCTGTGTCTCGTTGCATGGGTGGATTGGAGATGCTGAGATCGTGGGGCACAATGCGCAAGCGGGGCGGCAGTATTCAGTGCACCACGCAATTCCCAATAACTAAGTGGAACTAGCCATGACGCGTGCACTCTTAATTAAGCTACACCTCTACCTATCCGCTTTCTTCTCTGCGGCGATCATTCTGGTGGCGGTGTCGGGCGGGTTATACCTCATCGGTATCAAGGGCTCGGTTGAGCAAACACCGTTAGGCTCAATAGATGGCGGCCGTCAACTCATGGCTGACCCGGGAAAAGAGGCTGTGCTGAATAAGTTGGACCTATAAGGTGTAACGGGGTTTGAGTTTGAGTACGTCAAGAAGAAAGGGAGCCAGTTGATTACGCGCCCCACGACACGTCCGTTCTACACGCTTGATATTCAAGAAGACGAGATCACGGTTCAATACAATGAACCGTCATTGCAGAAACGGATGATCGAACTGCACATGGGGCATGGGCCGGGAGCATACAAAACCTATCAGCAGGTTTTTGCCGCCGGTATGCTCTTTATTATGCTCAGTGGCCTGTGGTTGGGCCTCTCGTCAGTGCGACTTCGTGCGTCAACCGCGCCCATTTCTGGATCCGGGTTGGCCTTGTTTCTTTGGTTGGCTGTCTCCTGACCCGCGGCTGCTCACTCTGAATTAGCGCGCTTGGCGGCCTCAATCAGGATGATTAAAAAGTTCGAGTTGAAGGGCTCTTCTTCGTTGTAGAGTGGGTCAGTACCTGCCGCGACTTCATCGCCATCTGACACCCCATCTTCATCTGTGTCGGGGCGGTTTGGGTGAGTGCCCAAGGTGACCTCCTCCCCGTCAGATAGGCCATCTCCGTCCGAGTCGGGGTTGTTGGGGTCAGTGCCCAAGGCCGACTCTTCAGTGTCTGTCAGACCATCCTGATCAGTGTCCAGATCTGGGTCAGTCGGTTCAAAAACCCGCACGTAGTCAACAATCATTTTTTGCGGAAACGTAGTCGACGCATCAGGGTAGCCAGGCCATATACCGCCCACAGCAATATTAAAGATCAGGAAAAAAGGCTTACGGAAGGCTGCGAGGTTAGCGCTGTCGTCGATGTTGAACTGATAAAAAGGCGTGTCGTTGACTCGCCACTCGATCTGCTCCTCAGTGCGAATGATGCTGAAGACGTTGAATCCTGCGCTGAAGTCGTTGCTTGTAAACGCTTCCCCTACGTAGGCATGTGCGTACGAACTGCTTAAGCCGCCTACGTTCCAATGAACGGTGCCGTGGATCGTATTTTCTCTGCCGGCGCCGCCGATCATTTCCATGATGTCGATCTCACCGCTGTAGGGCCACCCTACCTCAGAGAAATTAGAGCCGAGTGCCCACAGTGCGGACCAGATGCCTTGCCCTCGCGGCAGTGCCGCACGGATGTCGACGCGTCCATAAGTGAAGTCAAATAGACTCTCAGTCTTGATCCGAGATGAGGTGTAGTTCCGCCCCCCGTAATCCTCCTGTTTTGCCGTGATGGTCAGAAAACCGCCGCTAAGGCTTACGTTCTCTTCTCTATAGTACTGCGACTCGTTGTTACCCCAGCCACCGCCGCCGATGTCATGGTTCCAATTTTCGACATTGAGCTGATCTCCGGTAAATTCATCGGCCCACACCAAATCGAAGCCGGCATAGTCCAGTGGTGAATCCGGTCCGGTCAGGGGAGCTGGCCCGGCGCCGGGAGATGCTCGCCATCGAACGTTATCGATATAAAGCGTGACTGCATTTGACCCCGTGGGCCACAGTACCAAACCGGTATCGACGCTTGTTAGGTCGAGCCCCGCATTGACGAGCTGCGCCACCGGTATATCAATCTGCTGCCAGGTCTCGGTAATCGTTGGTGAAACGGAAAAATCTCCTGACGTGCAGGGGTAAACACAATCAATTTTCATCACGATATTTGCGGTTGAGCTCGCGGAGCGGAGGTCAAACGACACGTAGCCGTTGGCATAAGCGGTTAAGTCACGGGGCGTAGCGGACTTAAAATAGATTCCCGCTGTTGCATGGTTTTCAATCCATTCAACAGTCAGGACTTGTCCGCGCTCAACGTCTGACTGCCAGCTCCAATTGACTGAGGGGCAGTCAGCTCCGTTATCGTTTACGCAATCGTTCCAGCCTATGGCCTCATCAAAGGCGCCGATGCCCGCTGTCCAAAAGGGATCAACAGCACCCTCTGTGACCACTAACTGGGTGATGTCTTCATCTGTTGCGTGGCTGGCGGTACCGAGTAAAAGGAGCGAAAAAAGAGCTCCAGTAATATGTCGGCACCGTCTGCGGTGAGCGGTAGCACTATTGCTGGATATGCTTAATCGTTCCCGAGCCGATAGTGCTGCATGCGGGGGCTTGGGTATTTCAGGCGTGCTCTGCGAACCTTCAGTCAAGCTCAGTTTCCTGGCCTGAAGCGGCTGCCTGCAGTGTTCGGACCGGTTTCACTGGTGATAGAAAAGCCTTGGGAGGACTCATCCCATCTGAGCGTCGTCGTGTGGCCCGGTTTAGGGAAGTCGGATACCTCTACACTGCCTTCGATGTCGGTGCTGAAGCTTCCGGTGCTCAGTCGTAGGCTATCGAAACGTGCTCTGTCGAATTCAACCCCATCGGCGAGAACGCGGACGGTGTGTGCGCCGGATTCCAGCAGCCCAAAATTAAATAACATGCCAAAACCGTTGTCTGCGTCATCGCACGGCTCCAGCGTATCGTTGCGATCTGTGCCATAGCCCGCGGGTTGCGGTGGCTCATCATCGATAATGATGCTGATTTCCTCTGCATTGCAGTGCCAGCCTGAGATGAGTCCAATGCCGCTCATCGTGGCTCCCGATGCAGGGACTTCAAGCTTCCCCAATGAGCTAGTGGAGCTGGCGTCGTTTATCAAGGGATCCGTTCCAGCGCTGACTTCATCACCGTCATTGATGCCGTCGCCATCCGAGTCGTAGTTGAGGGGGTCGGTGCCGATAGCGTTTTCCTGCCCATCATCTAGACCGTCCATGTCGGTGTCACGAGCATTGGGGTCGGTGCCCAGGCTGAGCTCCTCTGCATCAGACAGGCCATCGCCGTCGTTGTCGGCAGGCGGAGTACTGCCGGAGGGTTCAAAAATCCGAACATAATCGACAATCATCTTCTGCGGGAAAGTGGTGGATGCATCAGGATACCCTGGCCAGTTACCTCCAACAGCGACATTGAAAATCAGAAAAAATGGTTTTCGGAAGGGGGCGAGGCTGGCGCTGTCATCAATGTCGAAATGGTAATAGGGGACGTCGTTGACCCTCCACTCGATCTGGTCGGCCGTGCGAATAATGCTGAATACATTGAAGCCGGCGCTGAAGTCCTCTCCGTAATAGGCACCGCCAATGTAGGTGTGGGCGAACGGCGCATCTAATCCACCGATGTTCCAGTGCACAGTCCCGTGAACCGTATCCTCACGTCCGCCTCCGCCGATCATTTCCATGATGTCGATCTCGCCGCTGTACGGCCAGCCTACCCGGGAGAAGTTTGTGCCCAATGACCACAACGCGGGCCAAATCCCTTGCCCTCTGGGTAAGACGGCCCGAATGTCGACGCGCCCGTATGTGAAATCCACGAGGCCCTCAGTTTTGATTCGCGAGGAGGTGTAATTTTGGCCGCCAAAACTTTCTTCCTTCGCTGTGATTGTCAGGAAGCCCTCACTCAAGCTGACATTCTGCTCTCTGTAATACTGCCACTCGTTATTGCCCCAACCGTTAGAGCCAGTGCCGATATTGAAATTCCAGTATCGGGAATCCAGAGCGGTGCCCGAGAATTCATCAGACCACACCAGATCAAAGCCGTTATATTGCCGAGGCGATTCGGGGCCCGTTAGCTCATCAGTTGATCCAGTTGAACCCGATCCTGTCGGGGGGGCGGGAGTGTCTGTGCTCCATTTGACACTGTCGATCTCGATGATGGCTCCCTGATGATTGGTCGGCCAGAAAACAAGGCCCGTATCAACCGAGGTGAGATCCAAGCCCTGTGCGACCAAATCACCCACGGATACCGTCACAAGCCGCCAATCATCGCTGAGTGTTGTGTTAGTTCTGGTATCGCCAGAGGTGCATGGCCATACACAGTCGATTTTGATGCCGAGACGGATCGGGCCTGACAGCGATCGCGCCTCAAACTGGATGGTGCCTGCTGCAAAAGCGGACAAGTCTTGTGGTGCTCTCGCTTTAAAATACACGCCGGCTGTCAGGCCATTGTTTTCCCACTCTGCTTGCAGAACGCGTCCGCGGTTACCGCTGTTGGTCCACTTCCAGTCCACGGTGGGGCAACCGGCACCTCCGTCGTCCAGGCAGACTTCGTAGCCGAGGGCCTCGTCGTAGGCACCCAGAGCGCCGTCCCAGGGAGGCGCCAGCGCACCGTTTTCGAGCACGATTTCCTCGAGCGCCTCTGCTTTACCCGAGATAGCGAGTGCGAGCGCAGTCAAAATAGAAAAACGAAGCCTAATGTTCGAACGGCAGGCTTTATGGCGAGTGGTCACTTGTTTCCATGTCACATGCATATCGGCACTGTATCAGCCGGTGTCGCCCAGCCTCGTATGAAAAAATCCACGATGCGCTCAAAGCGGCTGTATGCCGGTTGAGTCGGTCAGCCGGTACCTATCATGGCTTTTTTGCTCTGTGACGAGGGTGCCTGTATGGTTTCAGCGTGTGCATGACCGCCGTATTTGGGACAGGCGCTATCTTTTATCATTGCAGAGCGAGGAGAGATAAGAATGAAATTTGGCGTCTTTTTGCCTAATGGTAGTAATGGCTACATCCCTTCAGCGGGGAGCCCAGTTTACGAGCCCACCTTCCAACACAATTTGGCGATATCCCTGACGGCCGAGAAGCACGGATTGGATTTTGTGCTTTCTATGATGAAATTCAGAGGCTTTGGTGGTGACACCGGTTATTGGGACAGCTGCCTGGAATCTTTCACGCTGATGGCAGGCCTCGCTGCTGCCACTAACAATATTGGTTTGTTCCCGTCGATCTCTATTCTAAGCCAGCATCCTGCGGTCGTTGCCAGAATGGTTGCCACCATTGACGACATCAGCGACGGTCGGTGCGGGTTAAACATTGTTACCGGTTGGAATCGACCGGAGTATGCTCAGATGGGCATGTGGCCAGGGGACGAGCATTACCAGCGTCGCTATGACTACGCTTCTGAGTATGTCGAAATATTGCAGAAGCTGTGGCTAACCGGGCGCGCGAGCTGGGAGGGTGAGTACTTCGCGTTGGATGATTGCTCAGTGTTGCCGAAGCCCAACCGACGTATCCCGCTGGTGTGCGCGGGACAGTCGCCGGCGGGACGTGAATTCGTTGCCAGACACGCAGATCACCAGTTTGTCCTGACTAGTGAAGATAATCTCGTGACGTCGGTCGAGGATATAAGGGAGAAATCTGCGGTGACTGGGCGTAACGTGGGGGTGTATGCCTTATTTCACATGATATTGGCTGACACAGATGCAGCAGCGCAGGCTGAAGTTCGGCACATCATCGATTCTGCTGATCATGGTGCGATAAGCAATATTCTTGCTAGCGCTAGTTTGGACACCAACACCGGTGGTACAGCTGATCAATTGAAAGCGGCGCTTGATCAAGATGTAGAGCAAGGAAATATGGCCTTCATGGGCATACCGGTTATTTACGGGAGTGCAGACACGGTAGGTCGACGCATTGAGGCAATCGTCAAAAATACGGGTATTGACGGTATGCTCTTTAGCTGGCCGGACTTCGTGAGTGGTATCGAACGTTTCGGTGTTGAGGTCATGCCCAACTTGCGGCTCGATTAACGGCTGCTTTTTATACTTTTTAGGCAAACACCGCAGTTAGCTTCGAGGGGGCTCACGTGTCATCTTGTTCGACTTGCTCCACCACAGCGGTGTAGTCCTCTTCATTCGCTCCTTCGAGATCTTCAAGTTCGCCCACAATAATTCGATTCACTTCTCGAAGCAGCTGCCTGTGCCGGTCCGCTCTGGCTTGCAAGGCGTTGGCATCCAACTCGAAGTTTTCGATATCGTCCGAGGAGAACAATCCTTTAGTTTCTGCTACTCGTTCAAGAGTATCGATACGGTCACGAGCAATAGCCAGTTCTCCTGTTAGGGCCATGATCATCGATAAGAGCTTGTCTACATCTGGGTTCGAAAAGTAAAACGGGCGCTTCCCTTTTGCTTTTCGTTGAAGCTCTAACTGATCGTCAGGGGAGGGCTCAGTCATTTTTGGCACCCGTAAACGAACCATACGCCGCCACCGCCGAAATCGCCGCCTTGGAACGTATTAGTCCGCTGTGTCTCCTGAAACGAACTCGGCACCATAGTTTGAAGGACTTCGTTGGTGAAGCCTGCATTCCTGGCTAAGGCGTCTAGGTCGAGCTGATGACTCTTTCGCCAAAAGGGCTCGTTGTTATTTTCACTGTCCCAGTCGAACAGGAATTGATCAAATGGCTCCATATCTCCGTACGGTGGCGTTTCTACATGCAACATCCACCCACCGGGTTTCAATACTCGATAGCATTCGCTAATGACATTTTTGATCGCAGCGGAGGAGGTTTCATGCAGCAAGATGTGTGACACAACTAAGTCGAAAGATTCGTCCTCAAATTGCGTACGTTCTGCGTTCTGCTGCGAAAAGTGAACAGCACTATTCATCGCAGACGCTCTAGCGTGTGCGTGACGGAGCATCGGTGCGGCTACATCGATCGCGTGCACTTCCGCTGCTGGGTATCCAGTGGCATAGGGCAGCGTGCTGTGTCCCACCGCGCATCCCATATCTAAAATGCGGCTCGGGCTGAATTCAGGGTGGGTCTGCTTTAACCACGCTACCGTGCTATCGCCCATGTCGGCGTTGTTACTGCCCATCTGACCCATGGCGTAGAGGTACACAGCTCTATCGTAAATCGCCCCTTGTGCCACGTCGCCTTCGATGTACTCGGTATGGTAGCCGCCTGGCTGACAGTGGATATCGACCGCCGTGTGGTAACTGGGGATGTCCAGCTGCGGGTCCAGAGTCAAGCTGCCAAGCGTGTTGTCAGTGGCGTTGGCGGCTAGATCGGCGATTGCCCGCTCCACTGGTATCTGCGTTGAGGACCACATCATTTCCTGACTGGTGCGGAGAAGCGAGCTCCATGCCTGATAGTGCTGGTCCTGCTTCATGACCTCGCCCACTTCTTGAATGGTGCCGGGCTCTCGCTGATGCTTGGCAACGTACTGAGGTTTTGCTCTTTTTTCGTAAGCGAGCTTCAGCCCCGGATGCAGTGACTCTACGATGTGCTCCTTAAACGATCTGACAAAGTGTTGTCGAGACAGTTCGTCGTGATTTGTTTTTGGCAGGGCGTTATGGATCTTCTGTTCTGCATACGGAGCTGACATGGCGCCGGTCCTCCCTCAGTTTCGCTACTGCAGGAATATAGCTCAGTGGCTTCTCAACGCCAATGGGGGAGCCGCCTCGTGCTCTGGGCATGTTGTGTCATGGGAGATTAGGGTCAAGCCCCGCAGGTGAGTTGCCCTTTATCCGATGAGTTGGCAAATTGATGGTTGCGATAGCAATTTGGAGAGACAACATGTCACAGCGGATAGCAATTGTAACGGGTGCGGGCATTGGCCTGGGCAGAGCGACGGCCTTAGCGCTCGCAGAAGCGAATTACCATGTCATCGTCACAGACATTCTGGACGAGGAGGGTGCGAAGGTTGTTTCGGAGGTCCGTGAGCGAGGCTTGTTAGCTGAATTTCATCATCTTGATGTGACTGACACTGATGCGGTGAACAGTTTGCTGTCTGAGGTGCTCGATAGATTTACGATGCTTGACGCGTTGGTATTAAACGCCGGTATCGCGCGGACCTTGCCGCTCTCGTCACTCGAAGATGCGGCGTGGGATGAAACCATGGATGTGAATTTGAAAGGCATGATGCGTGTATTTCGCGCATCACTTCCAGGGCTGCGCAAGGCTGACAAAGCTTCTGTGGTCTGCATTAGTTCGATCGTGGGCGCTGTGCTGGGTTGGTCAGAACATATTCCTTATGTCGCGAGCAAAGGGGGTGTAATGGGGTTGGTACGGTCGGCTGCTTTGGAGTTTGCGGGCGATGGGATCCGCGTCAATGGGATAGCACCTGGCGTTATTCGCTCTGCCCAGACTTTAGATCCGGTTAATTCCCTGGGTGAGGAAGGTTTAGTCGCTTTCGCGCAAACAGTTCCTTTAGGTCGCGTTGGAGACCCTGAAGATATTGCTGACGTGGCAGTTTTTCTGCTCTCTGACAGCGCGCGGTATCTCACTGGTCAGGTGCTGTCCGTAGATGGAGGCACCACAATAAGCCTGTAATCTGACTAGGGGGTTGGGCGGGGTGCGATCGATAGGACAAAAAATCAGGGCAAAAAAAAGCGGGGCTTAGCCCCGCCTTTCTATTGGAACCACTCAGAAGCTGTAAGAGACTTCAACGCCGACGCGTCTCTGTGTGCCCGGCGCTACAAAAGCTCCGCCGAACTCAGGTGCGAGAATGACTTCGGCGACAAACTCCTCGTCTGTTAAGTTGCGAGCAAATGCCGTTACGCTCCAATTGTCAGCTCTTAGACCCAATCGTAAGTTGGTTAGGCCATATCCGTTGACCATGGTGCCGCCTTGGCCATTGGTTTGCCCATAGTTTGCAGGCGGGCCTCCAAATAGGGTCGCTGGCAAGACATCATCCTGCACGGTGTGGTACCACGTGTCGCCCTGATAGGAGTACTCCAAGCGTCCAAACAACTCGAGGTTGCCGAGCGGCAAAGTGTACTGAATCGCCGCGTTGGCAGTGAACTCAGGGTTGTTGGGCACCTCGTTCCCCGCTGTATAGGGGCGGAGGTTGTTGACATCAATCTCACCGTCGACCTCTGAATATCCCGCATCAATTCGGAGATTGTCTGTCACTGCCCAAGCTGCGCTGAGCTCAAAACCGCTGAGTGAGACTTCATCGATATTCTCCGCAGTTCTCAGCAGTCCGAAGGGACCCACAAAGAATTCGAAGAATTGCATGTCGTCGACGTCGGTTTGGAAAATGGCGCCGTTCAAGGTTAAATTGCCGTTCAGAAGCGTTGAACGGAAGCCCAGCTCGAGGGACTCGGAGGTCTCCTTGCGGATAACGTCAGGAGGAGCCACTAAGGCACCACCGTTCTGAACTAAATAATAGTCAACGATTTGGTTTGCGCCCGAGTTGTTAAACCCGCCTGCCTTGAAGCCAACCCCCCAGCTACCGTAGATGGTGGAATCGTCACTGATGTCCCATGTGAGACTGACTTTTGGTTGGAGCTGATCAAACGTCTTGGTGTTCCCAGGAATCCGCTCGCTCACCGTGAAATCATTGAAGTTTACAAATCCAGGGTTGAGCGGCGAGCCGCTTAATGGCTGGCCGTTGAGCGTACACTGACCACCACAATAATCGATGTAGTTTGTGAGAGCGCCATCTGCTGGAGAGGGCACCCCATTGGTTACGTCGCGCTTCTCGCTGTCGTAACGCAGTGCGAGCGACAGTTCAAACGCTTCTGTAATATCGTAGTTCATCGACCCGTAAATCGCGAAGACTTGCGTGTCAAAGGTGTCATTAACCATCGCGTCTGTGAATTCGCTGTAAATATTGCGCCTCACGCCGCTTGCTGCGTTCGGCCAGTTACTGCCGTCATCACGCTGCTGTGTGACCGCTTGGTAACGCTCTATCTCTAGGAAATAAACGCCTGTTTGCCATCGCAAACGTTGATCCGCGGGAGAGGTCAGCTGCATCTGCATACTAAAATCTTTCTGGAATCGCTCCTGATATTGAAAGCCGTCACAAGTGGTCGGGCTGTAGGGGGGTAGGACTTGAGCCCCCGGTGCAGAACCAAAAATAAAGGTCGGAGCAGGCAGAGCGGTTACACCACCGGGCACATTCGGCGTATAGGAGGGCGTGAGGGCGTCCAAAGAGTTAATGCACGCCGCAGTGCCGCCATAAAAACCAAACGCTCCAGATGTACCGTCTGCGATGAAGGTGTCCTCAGTATCACTGTAGAACGCCCATGCACTCATCGTAGCCCAATCCATCTCGAAATCTGCTTTGATACTCACCTCAAGAACGTCTTGCTCGTTCACTGGTCGAACGTTCCCAGCGAATATAAATTCATGGGTGTTAACGTCTTGGTAGAACGATTCTGATCCGGGTGTTCCAAAGGGAACGAAAGGTGGCAATTCGAAGGCGGCGTTAAAGGTAATCGCTGCGGCTTCTGATTTGCCGTATCGGATTTTCGTATCAATTGAAAGATCATCGCGCGGGTCCATCACGATTCTGCCCGACACCGCATAGTTTTCGGAGTCGTCTACGACGCTGTCGTCCAGAAAGGAGTTGTAATAGAACCCATCTGTGGTGCGGTAATCTACCGTCAGTCTGCCCGCAGTGTTCTCGCCCAACGAACCAGAGACTGTGGCCAATCCGGTATAGGTGCTGTCCTCCGCAAATCCAGCGCGAACCTCCGCCTCAAACTCCTGCGTCGGCTTTTTCGTCGACATGATTATCGCACCAGCCGCCGCAGAACGACCATATAGGGCGCCTTGGGGCCCCTTCAAAATTTCGATCTGCTCTAAATCGGCATATTCTCGATTGAAAGCGTAGGTGTTGATGTAAAGAATGCCATCAATGATCAGGGCGAAGTTTGTTTCCGCATCTCGCGCGCCATTCATTCCCCGAATAGACACGGATGAGTCGCCGGTTTCCACCGTGTTAACGAAACTTACGCCGGGCGTTTGCGAGATGAAGTCTTCCGCTCGCTGGATACCCATATCGTTAATTTGGCCTGCCGTGAAAGCGGTCACAGTGCTTGGTACGTCTTGCAACGATTCCGCGCGCGCACGGGCGGTTACAACGACTTCTTCCAACTGCGCAGACGCAATTGAGGGAAGAAGCAGGGCCGATGTAGATAGCGCGGCAGACACAGCCGCAGTCAGTGGGAGAGTGGCCAGTGCCTGACGGCGTCGGCTGAGTGGGGTGCTCCTCATGGGTAGCCTCCTTCTGTGAGACCTTTTAACAGGTCATGATTTCGGGTGTTTACCGTGTTTCCGCAGCTTCAGATCAGCCGCAAACCATTGGGTAACACCTTGTTGTCCGGACATTAAACTATAACCCGTCCAATATCGCTTTGCGATCGGCTTCGGTCAAGTCCAGTTCGTCAAGAATTTGGGCTGTTTGCTCGCCCATTGCGGGTAATTGTGTATTGATCTGAGCGGGCTCCGCGGCAAATTTGATCGCTGACCCGATGTGGTCATTCCCGTCGGCGTCGGAAAATCGCATACTTCGCTCTAATACGTGCTCGGACTGCCACGCTTCGTGTAGCGATACAACCGAGCTCCAGCAGATATCCCGACCCGCGAACCATTGTTCCCAATCGCTTCTAGAGCGGGTGCGGAAGGTATCTCGCAGGAAGGCGATGGCTTCCCAATGACCCTTGCCCGCGGGGCCCGTTACTGCGGGGATGAAGTCGGCTCTGCCCAAGCCCTCGAAAAGTGCTTCGACGAATTTGTGCTCGCCGCCGCCGAGTGCCAAATAGTGGCCATCACCGGTCTCGTAAACGTTGAGCATGGCGTTACCGCCGTGCGTGCGCTCATTGAGTCGTTCGGGCGCCTGATCACCGCCAAATACCGGGCCCATGATGTTGGGGCTGGCGGCCAGGACTGATTCGAACATGCTGATATCGACAAAATCACCTTTACCCGTTTGGTGACGCCGATTGAGCGCCATCAAAATGCCAGACAGCGCTAGATATGAAGACAGCATATCGGCTATCGGAACACCGATAATGGCCGGCCCTGAGTCTCCCTCAGGGGATCGCGTCACATCGAGAATGCCCGCCGCTGCCACCGTGGCGGTGTCGTGGGCGGGGCGGTCGCGCCATGGCCCCGTCTGCCCAAATGCCGAGATAGAGCAGTAGATAAGGCCGGGGTTATCTGCAGATAGCGATGCGTAATCAATTCCCAGGCGCTGCGCGACGCCGGGCCGGAACGCTTCAACGACCACGTCAACCTTGCGCGCGAGAGCGAGGAGGGCGGCCTTGCCTGCCTCTGTCTTCAGGTCAAGGGCAATGCTCTCTTTGCCGCGTTGAGTATTGCGAAACATCACCGTTTCGCCGCCTTGCTGCCACGGGAATGCCGCTGCAGACCGTGTTGGCTCCGGCGCTCGTGGGTTCTCCACTTTAATGACCCGCGCGCCGTGGTCAGCCATTAACTGTGTGGCAGCCGGCCCTGGCAGGAACAGCGATAGATCCAGAACGGTGAGCCCTTCGAGTTTCATAAGGGAGGCCTGTTTAGCAGGTCACGCCGTCTTCGCTGAGTCCGGTGAGATCCTCCTCGGAGAGGCCCAGCAGGTCGCCCAAGATTTCGGCGTTGTGCTGGCCGATTTTCGCACCGGGCCAATCGGTGCGTCCCGGCGTATCGGAGAGCTTGGGCATAATCGCCGGGACTTTCAGCGGCTCGCCATCAATCTCGACTGTCTCGAACATGCCGCGCGCGATGTAGTGCGGATCAGTCATCATGTCTTGGACACTATAAATAGGGCCAACCGGCACTCTCGCTGCCTCCAGCTTGCTGATAATTTCAGCGGACGTGTGCTCGCTGCACCACTTGGCCAAGGCGTCATCAATTTTTTGCTCATGAACCACTCGCCCTTGGTTGTGCTCTAGCTCCGGGTCATTCGCCATGTCCTCGCGGCCCGCTTCGGTCATCAGGCGCTTAAAGATGGAATCGCCGTTGCCGCCGATAACCACATGCTTATCGTCTGAGCAAAGGTAGGTGTTGGTGGGAACGATTCCTGTAATCGTGGTGCCTGACGGCTCGCGGACGACGCCGGCGCCGTCGAACTCGGGGACAATACCCTCCAGGAGGTTAAAGATTGATTCATACAGGGCGACATCGACCACCTGACCCTTCCCGCTCTTGTTACGCTCGATAATGGCAAAGGCCACGCCCAGCGCCGCATGGATTGCGGCGACGGTATCGCCCAGTGAGATATTGGGTCGCACCGGAGCCTTGCCCGGCTCTCCATTAATGTAGCGAAAGCCTCCGTAGCCCTCGGTAACCGAGGCATAACCTGGCTTTTCCGAGAACGGTCCGCTTTGTCCGTAGCCTGAGATGCGCGCATAGATGATGCCGGGGTTTTGCGCTTTGACTTGATCAGGTCCCAGGCCCCAGCTCTCCATGGCGCCGGGCCGGAAATTCTCGATTACGACATCGGCTTTGGTGAGCAAATCGAATGCCAGTTGGCGGCCTTTATCGGACTTAAGGTCGAGGGTCACACTTTTTTTGTTGCGGGCGAGGGAGTGGTACCAGAGCGACATGCCGTTGCGGACCTCTCGCCACTGTCTAATGGGGTCCCCGGTGGGCGGCTCGACTTTAATGACCTCTGCACCAAAATAGCCCAGAACCGTGCCGGCGAAAGGGCCCGCCAATAGCTGCCCAAGCTCTATGACGCGAAGACCTTCCAAGGGCCGCGGTTGTGACATGCGATGCTCCTAGCCTGATTTTAGTGACCTGACCCCTGATAGTACGGACATTTGATTTCTATGTGAACGTCAATAGCCGAATCATCGTGAGAGTTGGGGTCGTGGTCGCGCCGAGGTGTTTTGTCAAGGGGGTAGCTGTAGCGACCGATTACCTAACCGATTGGGTTAGCTGAAACGCGTATCAATTTTTCGAACACGCACTGTTGCAATTAATAATCATTATCATTATCATCCTTCATGAGAATGAGTGTTATTAACATAACAGCGGTCTGACTGAATCACTGCTCCGGTCTTCAGTAAGGCTGAAGCGCTCGGACTGATTCAGTCCGGACAAAATTACGGCTCGCTATGAGCATTGCATTAAGGGGTTAGTCTTGAAATCTATCAATCAGAATTTTGTTGCCGGAATAGCGGTAATGTTCGTGCTGTTGGGTTTGGCCGCGTGTTCGTCGAGCGATGACTACACGCCTCCGCCAGTGGTTGACACTACTCCGCCCGACTCTGACGGCGATGGAGTGGCGGATGATGATGACGCTTTCCCAGATGATCCGAATGAGGATACCGATACAGACGGTGATGGCGTAGGCGATAACAGCGATAATTGCCTCGAGACGGAGAACGCAGGACAAGAGGACAGCGACGCTAACGGTGCCGGCGATGCATGTGATGCAATGCCATTAGTGTATTCAGCTGAAGGCAAGCTGAATGGCGGGTCCGCCGACGGAGTCAGTTACACAGGCCAGACCGCTCGGTTGGTGCTGCAGCAGAAACTGACGGACTTTATGGTGGATATCGTCGAGCAGGAGGGCGAGGCAACAGCCATTTACGAAGGTATGAGGTTCTACGTCACTGGAGAAGGCGCTGACTTTGAGCCTCATGGTTTTACAACCAAGGGCGGCGATCCGGTGATCCCCGGACCGACCTATGGCGACATCAGCTCTGGTAAAAACCTGAACGGTAAGATAGCTGGGGGTAGCAAAGCCGGCACAGGAGAGACAGGCAAGCTGATCAACGACGAATTCTTCGGTTGGAAGGCCGGTCTGGGCACCGATCCGAGGCCCATCGATTTGGTTGATCTGTGGATGGAGCAGTTTGCGGCTGAAGCCTCGGACGGAGTGGATCCAACAATCACAATCGCAGACGGGTCTCAGGTTAATATTGCAACACCGATGATCTCCAAAGAGGGAGTCCATTATCGGCAGTTGATCCAAAAGTTTCTGTCAGTGGCAGTAAACTTTTCGCAGGGCACAAACGACTATCTACTCACTGATTTTGGTTCAGCCCTTGGCCCCTATAAGGATAAGACGTATTCCAGCGCCGCTCACAAATTCGATGAGGGCTTTGGTTACTACGGCGCCTCTCGAGATATGAACGATTACACGGATGACGAAGCGGCCGGAAAAGGCGGCCGTGCCGAGTATGGCAGCGGCTACTACGACTCAAACGGAGACGGACTGATTGACCTAAGAAGTGAGTTCGTATTTGGTCACGCCCAGAATTGTGCCAAACGAGATCGCTTGAAGGATCCCGACGGGAACCCCTACACCGATTTCACCAAGGAAGCGATGGATGCGTTCATGATTGGCCGCAGAATTCTGCAAAATGCTGAGGAGGCTGGTGAGCTTACGGAAGCGGCCAATGATGCTCTGCAAGCACAGATCAAGATCGCTGCTGTGACCTGGGAGAAGTGCATCGCTGCGACTGCTGTGCATTACATCAACGACGTGACTATCGATATGGGAGAGTTCTCCAACGGAGCATTTGCCGACAGGAGCAACTTTGTAAACTTGACCAAGCACTGGGGCGAAATGAAAGGTTTTGCTTTAGGGCTTCAGTTTAGTGCGCTGTCTCCTTTTAGGGATGGGTCCACCGGCAAATCAGTCACTGATCTTAAAAGGGCGCTTGATCTCATGGGCGATGCCCCGATGATGCCCGACGGCTCACAAAATGGCCAACCTACTACTGCCGCGTCTGCTGACGCAGCGGTCGCTGGATACCTTAGCGATCTGCAGGAGGCTAGGACTATCTTGTCGGAGGCTTACGGCTTCAACCCTGATGCGGTCGCCATTTGGTAATGATATTCGTTATCATTACGCAAGATTAAATGAAGCGCCGCTCTGCGGCGTTTTCATTTTTGGGGCTAGGAGCAGTGCCTCCGCGGCGGTGCTCGTTGGTTCCTCTACCCGTTCGTTACGATTACTGAGTTTAGATGGGGGACGATTATGAGATTCTTGGTATTAGCTATCGCCTTGACCGCGCTTTTCTCTGATGGGGCACACGCGAGCGTTGCGAGCCTTTTCCAGGCGCTATTGAACAGCGCCATGACTATGGACAGCGCCAAGGGCGATAACGATAACTCAATCTCAGAACCGGAACCGGGTGGCAATGGGTCTGGCTCCACGGGTGGTGCCGAGTCGGGTTACGAAGAGTGCATGGCGGCCGTAACGGGCGCCTATGACACCCGGTGTATGTTGACAGCACTAGCTGATGAAGTTGTGATCCCAAACTACGCTGATTTAGCGAGGCGGTCGGCTACGTTTTCGTCGCAGGATGGCCCGTTAGGCACTTATTGCTCTGCGATATCGACGGGTGACGAGAGTGAGGCATTTAGCAATGCTGAAGCAGCGTATCGGGGACTGGTCGAGGCGGTTCAAAGGACGGAAATGCACGCGATCGGTCCAGCAGCTGACAACGCATTCTCTCTCCAATACCGACTAAATTCCTACATGGGAGGCGCCATCAGTACTTGCGGAATAGACAGCATTGCCGCTAGCAGTAATGTCGATATCAGCGCACGCCCCTCCAGCACTCGTGGAATTAGGGCGCTGGACTACCTGCTTTTCAACACTGAGCTTGATCATACCTGCGCGTCGCAAGTTACAGCGACCCAGGGTTGGAATGATCTAACACAGTCTGAACGTAAGGCTCTCCGTTGCGATGCAGCGATGCTTGTTGCCTCAGATATTTCAGATGCAGCCTCCCGCATACACAGTGCCTGGCAAAAAACGGATGGAAACTACCGGGCCGTTTTCTTGGAGGAATCCAATACGTTCCAGAGCTTGCAGGCTACAACAGACAGCATGTTTTACCTTGAGAAAGGCACCAAGGACGCGAAGCTTGGTATGCCCTTGGGAATTATCGCCGCTTGCCCAGATTTGACGTGTCCTGAATTTGTGGAGGCGCCATACAGCGGGAATTCCCTGCAAAACGTTATAACTAATCTCGAAATTTGGTCGGAGATGTTCGCCTCGAATGCGGAAACTGGATTTGATGCGCACATTGAGAACGAGGGTTGGCCAGAGGTTTCTCAGGAGTTCAAATCTAATCTGGCCGAGGCCCTAGATCTCGCTAACAGCATTGATGAATCGGTTGCATCACAGGTGAGTGAAATAGAAACCGAAGCCCAGCAGACTGAATGCACGAATGCGTACAGTAATCCTGATATTGCATCGTCTACATTTCCAATGTGTACTCTTTACGGACGCATCAAGCGTATCGTGGATAGCCTCAAGATTGACTTTGTGACAATCGTCAATGTCGACATACCAGGTGGCTCGCAATCGGACAATGACTGATGCTGAGCAGTAATCTGGCGGCTACGCGATTCGCCGCATGGCTCTCTCGTGCGGGCGTGACGGTTATAGGGTGTCTTGGCGTCGCAAGCGCAACCGTTGCAGAGCTGGAAGAAGTCCTCATTGTTGGCAGTAAAACTGCTGTGCAATCGGTTTCCGGATCCGCGAGCTTTCTGGACGAGGAAGATTTGGAGCGCTTCGACCAAATTGACCTCCGGAAAGTATTGAATCAAGTGCCCGGCGTCTACATCCGCGAGGAGGATGGTTTCGGACTCAGACCAAACATTGGCATTCGCGGTGCTGCTGCGGAGCGGAGTCAGAAAGTCACAATTATGAGAGACGGGGTGTTGATTACCCCAGCGCCTTATTCCGCGCCCGCGGCTTACTACATACCAAACGTCAGCCGTATTGCGAGTGTCGAGGTATTGAAGGGGCCAGCGGCGACCGCATTTGGTCCCCATACGGTTGGTGGTGCCATTAACTTGGCCTCGCCAAACATTCCCGATGAGGACGCCCTCGGATTGCTCGATTTCAGCATGGGAAGCGATGGGTACTACAAGGCACAAGGATCATACGGTGGCAATGAAGGCTCATATGGTTACTTGATTGATGTGCTTACTTACGGCGCTGATGGGTTCAAGTCCGTAGATCAAAGCGACCAAGAGACGGGCTTTGAGCGTAACGATATTGGTTTAAAGCTGACCTATGCAGTGCCTGATTCCCAATATGATCATACAGTTACTGTGCTATTAGAAGCGGGCGATGAGGTGGCAGACGAGACCTATCTAGGGTTGAGCGACGATGATTTCCGCGAAACGCCGCTGCGCCGCTACTCTGCCTCTCAACTTGCAAGATTTGAGTCGCAACATTATAACGCGCAGCTCAATTACAGTGCGCAAGTCAGCCGATTCAACACTACAAGTGTCGCGGTTTACTGGAATAAATTTGATCGGTCCTGGAACAAGTTGGATAGGTTCTGGCGCGGCCCCGCTTTGCAGCGTGTGTTGCAGGCGCCAGAACAATATCAGATCTACTATTCTATTCTGACCGGTGATCGAGATTCATCTCCGTCGCCCGACCAGACACTTGACGTAACCAATAATCATCGTAAGTACCAGAGTTATGGCGCTCAGTGGACCATTTCTGATTCGAGAGAGCTTGCGGGTGCTGTTTTGAATACTTCCGTGGGCTTGCGCTTCCACCATGATCAGGTAAAGCGAAATCACCAGCCGATCACTTACCTCATGACCGATTATAAAATGGTGCCAGACGGCATACCCCGATCACCTAAGACGCAGAACAAGGCGACAACGGATGCGTGGGCCGGCTACGTGACGTCAAAGCTGTCATATGGCAATGCCTCAGTCATGCTCGGGATAAGACATGAAGACATTGATGGGGAAGTCATCAACTTCATTACCGATTCGGTTGCTGGGGCAGAACAGCATCTTACAGCGGCTTCTATAAGTGGCATATGGCAAATTTCAGAGCATGCCTCATTTTTCGCAGGAGCATACGAGGGGTTTTCGCCTGCTGGGCCGGCCTCCGGGGCTGACCACGAGCAAAGCATGAATTATGAGCTTGGAGCTCGCATCAGCTCGGCTACTACGCAGGCGTCAATGATCGGATTTTACAGTGACTACGATAACCTCATCGGGCGTTGTCGGGTCAGCGATCCAAATTGCACTCCCGGTTCAGAATTTAACGGTGGGCAAGTTGATATTGGCGGCGCGGAACTGTCCTTGTTGCATAGATTCTCGTTCTCCGACGCCAGTTGGCTCGAATTTGCAGTTTCATACACGTACACGGAATCGGAATTCGGAGAAACATTTTTATCTGGCTTCTCCCAGTGGGGATTGGTGAGGGAGGGTGACGAGTTACCGTATGTGCCAGAGCATATTGGCAACTTACGGGTGAGTTATGCGCGAAATAATTGGCGCTTCGAGGGTTCGGTAGATTTCCAGTCGAGCATGAGAGAGGTGCCAGGCATTGGTGAAATCGCTGAGGATTTACACGCAGATGACTTGACTACTATAGATCTAACCTTTTCTTACGAACTCACAGAGGCGCTGACGCTTCAAGGTTCGCTGCTGAACGCCACCGATGAGGCTGCTATCGTCTCGCATCGACCCTTCGGTGCTAGGCCCAACAGACCAAGAGCGCTGATTGGGCGGATTAAATATCGGTTTTGATCCATGGTAGATACGCAAACTCTTTATGGTGAAGTGATTGATGCGCTGTTTATCGTAGTGGACCCTGCCAAGCGGCTGTACTGGATGCACCTATTGGCTTCCGCAGTGCTTGCATGCTTGTACCTAAGATTTCTATCCAAGGAGTGGTCCGTTAAAACCGCTTTTCAGAAATTATTGAATGCGAACTATTGGTGGAATGCGTCTACGCGACAGGACTATGCTCTGTTTTGTTTAAACTCATTTTTGAAGGTCTCTCTGTTCGCGCCAGTACTCGGTGGGCAGATTGCCATTTCGCTCGGAGTGACTCGATGGTTGCATTTCAATGTGGCCGATAGCCACCTGCTCTCCTGGTCCCCCGTTCTCATATCGATTGCCTTTACTGTGTCAGCGTTCCTGTTCGATGACGCCATGCGTTTTCTTGTTCACGTTTGTATGCATCGCACTCCAGTTTTGTGGCACTTCCACCGAACCCATCACTCCGCAACGACCCTGACGCCCATGACAGTGCACCGCACCCATCCAGTAGAGAGTTTTATTAACTCTGCTAGGGCTGTTATCTCTCTGGGGCTGATGTCTGGGATTTTCGTGTGGCTATTCGGCCATGGTTTGCAAGTCTGGGATATCCTTGGTGTCAACGCGCTTGGCTTTTTAATGACGTTCATGGGGGCCAACCTGCGGCATAGCCACATCCCTTTGCATTTTGGCTGGGCTGAGCGGGTCTTCATTAGCCCGGCGCAGCATCAGCTTCACCACTCTGTTGCTCACGCGCATCCTAACTTCGGGTCTTTCCTAGCTGTTTGGGATATGGGACTGGGGAGTTGGCTTCCAGGAAAAGAAGCAAAAGACCTGCGATACGGTTTGCAAGATGCCACGCCGACCACCGCCTACCACGCGGGGAGGGCATAGTGGAATTACCCACCGCGCTCACAACCACGCACCCCGTTGGCGAAATGGTTCCCTCCTAGTAAGCCCCACTTATCAGGGGTACTTTCGCCAGGTGCTCTCTAGTCGGGTTTAACCGTTTTCATCGCAGTCTGGAGATAGTTCTGTTCTCCAACACGATCGATCAGCGAGAGCTGAGTTTCTAGCCAGTCCACGTGCTCTTCCTCTGCTTCGAGAATGTCCTTGGCGAGATCTCGCGATACGAAGTCCTTTGCTTTCTCACAGCACTCGATAGTTGCCACGAGATCTGCGTGTGCAATGTGCTCAAGCTGTAAGTCACATTCCAGCATCTCTTTAGGTGATTCACCAATACGGAGCTGTCCTAAATCCTGCAGGTTGGGGATACCTTCGAGAAACAGAATGCGCTCAACCAGAGCATCCGCATGTTTCATTTCATCGATCGATTCGTGGTACTCGTGTTCAGCGAGTTCCGTCAGACCCCAATCTTTGAACATCTTTGAGTGGAGGAAATACTGATTTATCGCAACCAGTTCGTTGTAGAGGATTTTGTTCAGGTGCTTGAGCACCTCGGGGTTGCCTTTCATGCGGTTCACCTGTCCGGGTATTTTCAACAGGACGCACTATAGCCAACTCAGGCTGAGAGGGCAACTAAGTAACTGATTTTGTTAATAAAAATGAAAGTGAGAAGTATTCGTATTCTCAAGCAGAAGCCAGCACCGATGGAGATGCAGAGGTTTGTGTTGGAGAGAGGCTGACGCAAGCGTCCTCGACCACTTTTTGGGCGCGTAACAGGCACTTGCCACACTGGGTCGAGCAGCCCGTGTTGCGGCTGACGTCATCCACAGATCTCGCTCCCGCGCAGACCTCATCGCGAATAGCGCGTTCCGTGACGCCTTTGCAGATACAAATGTACATGCCATTACGCTAATGATAATGGGAATGATTGTCAATAAGGTTTGTGCATGGGAGCAGCCTTGATGGCGCTACTCAGTGTACTCAACAGAGATTAACGTCCAATTGGCGGGGCCTTGTGGCGTGTCCAACTGAATGTCGCTATCTACCGGTTTGCCCAGTAAAGCGCGCCCGAGGGGTGAGTCGCAGGAGATTTTTCTTTGGGTCACGTCGAATTCGTCGGGACCGACAATCCGCCACCGCTCTTCCTCGCCCACCTCGCTCTCGATCGTGACCCATGCACCGAACCACACTTTGCTGCGGTCACCCAATGGCTCGCTGACGACGGTCAGTGCATCGAGGCGCTTTCGTAAGAACCTCACGCGGGAATCGATCTCTCGAAGGCGTTTCTTACCGTAGATGTAGTCTCCGTTTTCAGATCTATCCCCGTTGGCGGCTGCCGCAGACACAGCCTTGGTGACCTCGGGCCTCTCAACTTTCCAGAGCGCATGGAGTTCCGCACGCAGTGCCCGCTCACCTTCAGGTGTGATGTAAGGCGATCCGGCTGGGCGAGGGGGGCGATATCGGCTCATACCGAGAGTGTAGGTGTATCGAGGTGTGCGCGAAATGCTGTTGTTGCTTGATGGGGCCGTGAGTGATGCTGTCATGGGTCACAGATTCATTGGTCAAAAGGGAGTTCGGCGCGAGCAGGGTATTGATGTGGCCAATTCAGCTGTCTTCAATGTGATGATTAGTCTGATTGATAACGTCTCTTAGCGGCAGGCGTATAATCATCTGCGATGACCTTGCAGCTTAAACCACGCTCATTATCCGAACCCGTGATCCCGCGATGCGCGAGCTGGGTTATTTCATTTTTTGTCATCGGGGGTTGCGGTGTCCTGTCCGCGTTGTCGTCTGAATTGCCGGCAGACCCGCCCCAATGCGTCCCGCTACAAGGCAACCCGATTCAGGGCGGGATGTTGTGGGGGCAAACCTCAGCCAGCGCGGAGATTCGTTTTGGTGACAGGCGCGTGCCGGTACTACCCGATGGCCAGTTTTTGTTGGGTCTGGGGCGGGACATGCCCTCCACTGTCGAGCTGGTCATAAAAGGAGAAGCGACCTGCCGACAAACCGTGGCGGTAGCGGGCCGCGACTACCGCGTACAAAGGGTAGAGGGCGTTCCCCAGCAAACGGTGACACCGAGCGATGAACATCTTGCACGCATTCGCGCAGAGCGCGAAAAGGTGCGTGCCGCCAAGTCGCGTCGATTGGCCAGCACCGATGGTTTGTTGGCTGTGCAGCAGGGTTTCGTTTGGCCCGTCACGGGACGCATCAGCGGTGTGTATGGGAGCCAGCGTATTTATAACGGTACTCCCGGGACACCCCACTACGGCGTAGATGTTGCCAGGCCCGAGGGAACACCTGTGTTGGCGCCCGCCGCGGGCGAGGTTACCCTGGCCGAGCCAGATCTCTTTTACTCCGGCGGCACGGTCATTCTGGATCACGGTTATGGGTTTTCTTCCTCCTTCTTGCACCTAAGTGAGGTGTCTGTCTCCGTGGGGGATCGTTTGGCGCCCGGTGACTTCATCGGTGCGATTGGCGCCACTGGGCGTGCTACCGGTCCGCACCTCGACTGGAGAATGAGTTGGTTCAATCAGCGAATCGACCCCCAGTTATTGGTTCCACCCATGCCTGAGTGATTGTCCGGTCGCTTCTAAATGTGCGTGAACATCTGGCGTGGCGGTGCTCTTAGCATCCGGAGGGCTTATACTCCGCGTTTTGGTTCGAGAGACATCCTGTGCTGGACCCCAAATTACTCAACATCCTGGTGTGCCCAGTTAGCAAGGCGCCGCTGGTCTATGACGAAGACAAGCAGGAATTGCTGTGCAAGGCGAGTGGGCTGGCCTACCCCGTACGTGACGGCATCCCAGTGATGCTCGAGGATGAGGCGCGCGCGCTGACCACGGATGAGAAGTTGGATTAGAGGCGCCCCATGGCAGACACCATATTCGGCAAAATCACGCGCGGCGAAATCCCGACTGAGTTCCTCTATGAGGACGAGCACTGCGTCGTGATTCGCGACATCCAGCCTCAAGCACCCACGCACGTGCTGATCATTCCGCGGAAACCGATTTCACGGTTAGTGGATTCACAACCCGAGGATCAAACCTTGCTGGGGCACTTGTTAATTGTTGCAGGAAAGGTCGCCGACCAGTTGGGCGTGGGCGACGCCTTTCGGCTCGTCATCAACAATGGCGAAGGAGGCGGTCAGACCGTTTTTCATCTGCACTTACACATTCTCGCCGGCCGCGACATGGCCGAAGGTCAACTCGCCTCGGGTCTTAACTGAACGCCCCGGCGACACGCGCACACAAACAGAGATACTCCATGAAGACCGCTGATATCCGCGAAGCATTCCTCGCTTATTTTGAGTCACAGGGCCACACGCGCGTGGACTCGAGTTCTTTGGTGCCGGCAGACGACCCCACTTTGCTCTTCACCAATGCTGGCATGAACCAGTTTAAAGAGACCTTTTTGGGCTTGGAGCAGCGGCCTTATCAGCGCGCGGTGACGGCGCAAAAATGTGTTCGCGCGGGCGGCAAGCATAATGACCTCGAGAATGTGGGGTATACCGCGCGTCACCACACCTTCTTCGAAATGCTGGGCAATTTCAGCTTCGGCGATTATTTCAAGCGCGAGGCCATTCAGTTTGCGTGGCAGTTCTTGACTGAAACATTGCAGCTCCCGCCGGAACGGTTATGGGTCACGGTTCACATCAGCGATGATGAGGCGGCCGCGATTTGGGTGAACGAAATCGGTGTCGATCCCGCCAGACTCTCGCGACTCGATGAGGATAATTTCTGGCAAATGGGTGATACGGGCCCGTGTGGACCCTGCTCAGAAGTCTTTTATGACCATGGACCGGACGTGCCAGGGGGGCCGCCGGGCAGTGAAGACGATGATCTGGATCGCTACATTGAGATCTGGAATCTGGTGTTCATGCAGTTCAACCGCGATGCTCAGGGAGAGCTCCATCCGTTGCCCGCACCATCGGTTGATACGGGCATGGGGCTTGAGCGCATTGCGGCGGTGCTGCAACACGTGCACTCCAACTATGAAATCGATTTGTTTACCGCGCTCATTGCTGCGGTGGCGAAGCAATTAGGCGTCACGAATACCGAAGACAAGTCGCTTCGGGTAATTGCCGATCACTTGAGATCCACGGCTTTCCTGATCGCCGATGGTGTGTTGCCCGGTAACGAAGGTCGTGGGTACGTGCTGCGGCGCATCATTCGGCGCGCCATTCGCCACGGCAACAAGCTGGGCGCGCAAGAGGCCTTCTTTGCCGCGCTGGTGCCTGACTTGTTGGCGCAGATGGGAGAGGCCTACCCACAACTGGTGGAGCAGTCGGCTGCCATTACCGCTGCCTTGCAGGCCGAGGAAGACCAATTTGCTCGTACCTTGGATAACGGTATGGCGATCCTCGAAGAGGCGCTTGAGGGCATCAATGACCAAGCTATCCCGGGCGAGGTGATCTTCAAACTCTATGACACCTATGGTTTCCCGGTAGACCTCACCAACGACATTGCGCGTGAGCGTGGCCTGACCCTTGATCTGGAAGGTTACGAGGCGGCCATGGCGACGCAACGGCAGCGCTCGCAGGATCATGCCGGCTTCAAGGTCGACTACAGCCAGGGCTTGAGTGTTGAAGGTGAAACGGATTTCGTGGGTTACGAGGCGGATCAGGCCACTGGGTCAGTGGTGGCGATTCTGGTCGATGGTGAGGCAGCAACTGCTCTTGAGGCGGGTCAGTCTGGTGTTGTGATTTTGGATCGCACGCCCTTTTACGGCGAGAGCGGTGGGCAAGTCGGGGACTGTGGTCGCCTGCTCGCTGGTGGCGGCGAACTCGACGTGACGGACACGACGAAGGCGCAGAGTCACCACCTTCACCACGTGACGGTCACCTCGGGTAGTGTGAGAGTAGGGGATAGCGTTGACGCGCAGATCGATGCGCAGGTGCGCAATTGCACGAGACTCAATCACTCAGCGACCCACTTGTTGCATGAGGCGCTCCGGCGAGCCCTGGGCGACCACATTTTGCAGAAAGGCTCGTTGGTGGACTCACAGCGTCTGCGATTTGATTTTTCGCATGGTGAGCCTGTGTCAGCCGATGTGCTGGCAGATATCACCACAGTGGTGAATGAGCAGATCCGTGCCAACGAGGCCGTCTCGACTGAACTGATGACCATGGATGCGGCGATTGAAGCCGGCGCGATGGCATTGTTTGGGGAGAAGTACGGAGAGGAGGTCAGGGTCCTGACCATGGGTGCAGATCGATTCTCTGTCGAGCTATGCGGTGGTACGCATGTCGCGCGAACTGGAGATATAGGGTTGTTTCTGATCACAGCTGAATCAGGTGTGGCCAGCGGTGTGCGGCGGATTGAAGCCGTCACCGGTGAGGCAGCGCTCGCTCATGTCACGGGCCTCTCACGAGAACTGCAGTCGGTCTGCGGCGCGCTGAAAGCCACACCCGAGAATGCGGCCGCCAAGGTGGATGCTCTGCGTGCGGAGGTACGTGAACTGGAAAAAGAGTCCACGCGACTTCGCCAAAAGCTTGCGACGTCTGCGGGTGGGGATTTGACGCAGGATGCTGTGGAGGTCGAAGGTCTTAAGGTACTCGCAGCCCAGATTGATGGCGCAACGGCCTCATCACTCCGCGATACGCTGGATCAATGCAAAAACAAGCTGGGCTCGGGGGTGATCCTGTTGGCTGCCGTTGAGGATAGCAAAATCGCGCTGGTCGCCGGTGTCACATCTGACGCCACTGATCGGATCAAGGCAGGCGATATTATCAAGCACTTCGCGGCTCAGCTGGGCGGCAAAGGCGGCGGTCGCCCCGACATGGCGCAGGGCGGCGGCTCCGATGTTGCGGCACTGCCCCAAGTGCTGGCCACCTTCCAGAATTGGGTAGCCGAGCACTTAGGCTGAGTGCTGGCTCAGGCGTACTCCTGTCGCAGAACGAATTTCTGCACCTTGCCGGTGCTATTTCTGGGTAACGCATCAGTGTGTGCGACTTGCTGCGGCCACTTAAATCGAGCCAGGTTACCCTCGCACTGCTGATGAATCGCCTCTACCGACAGAGGTTCGCCGCTGATGGTGGCGACTACAGCACAACCCACCTCTCCCCATTTCGGGTCGGGGACGCCGATGATCGCGATTTCGCGAATATCCGGGTGTGCCATCAGGACTGACTCGACTTCGGCGGGGTAAACATTCTCGCCTCCGGAGATGTACATGTCCTTGATCCGGTCTTCGACTGAGAGGCGCCCGGTTTCATCTCGGCGTCCGATATCGCCGGACTTCAGCCAATCCCCGACGAAAGCCTCCGCCGTCGCATCGGGTCGGTTCCAGTAACCGGGTGTCACGGATGCGCCGCGCATCCAGATCTCACCCAGTTCACCGGGCACCGCTTCCTCCGTTTCGGATTTCATGACTTTCACGTCACCGTATGGCAATGCGCGACCCGCATAACCCATGTGTTCGGGTAAATCGGCTTTCTGTGCCATGCAAACGACGCCGGATGTCTCGGTCATGCCGTAAACCTCTTGCAGGAGGATTCCGCGCTCCTGCCATTCTTTGAGCATGGGCTCGGGCACTGATTCAGCCCCTGTCGCCGCGACGCGCAGTCGACTGAAGTCGATGTCGCTGATATTGGGCATGAGAGACATGGCGCTCCACATGGCGGGTACGCCGCCAATATTGGTAATGGCAAGGTTCGGGTCATTAATCGCACCTAACATCGCGCCCGGGTCAAAGCTGCGCATCATCAGTTGCGGGATGCCGAACTTAACTGCCATCAGCACAAATTGCATCCCGCCAATGTGGAATAACGGCATCACATTTAGCACCCGGCTATTGGGGCTCGCCTCACTGGGCTGTAATAGATTGAGTGCTGAGGCAAGCATCATGCGCCGTGTATACATCACGCCCTTGGGTTTTCCGGTTGTGCCCGACGAATACATGATCATCGACAGCGTGTCGGCGGTGGCGGCAGCAGGTGCTATCGCAGGCTGGTCCCACATCAGGGATTTTTCATAGCCGCTCTCGGATCCATCCAGCGCCGTGTCAATTAGCACCGGCGGCAACACCGACGCATCGATCTCTTTGATGACGGCCTCAAAGGCGCGATCAAACAAGACCGCCGAGGGCGTGCAATCGCCAATGATGAAGGATAGTTCCGGGGACGTGAGCCTGAAGTTGAGTGGGACGTAGACGGCGCCAATGCGAATCGTGGCGTAAAATATCTCCACTACATCGGAGCTGTTTAGGCCTAAGTATGCCACCCGATCTCCCGCTCCGATGTTCTCCGTAGTGAGGCGGTGGGCCAGCGCGTCAATTCGCGTGTTGAACTCACGCCATGTGAATGGTCGATCGGCGGTGAGGTCATACAGGGCCAGACCATCAGGCTGCACACGAAGCTGTTGGTGAATCCAGTCGTTATAGAGCGGGTCAGCGTGTGTCACTGCGGCAACCTCATTGCTATTTTGATGGTACAAGCCTATTGGATCGGATCATCCCTCGCCACCCTGACCAGAGCCGCCAACCATCAAGCCTCTCGATCTACCAATGATCGCCGGTCAGGGCATCTCGAGGCCGAGCGTGAGTGCGTTGCCGGCTGACTTCGTAAAGCATCGTGACCGATGTGACCCTGCACGACACGCTGTGCGCATTGACATTAACTCTGGTTCTCACCGGCCCTCGAATGGTGTTAAATACGCGCCCTCTTATCACGACACCGCTTATTCCTTACCCCATGGCGCTTATCGTCCAGAAATATGGCGGCACATCGGTCGGCTCCGTGGAGCGGATCGGTGCCGTAGCCGACAGAGTGGCTCGCTTCAAAAGCGAGGGCCACGACATGGTGGTCGTCGTGTCGGCGATGTCTGGCGAAACGAATCGTCTAATGGGCCTTGCCAAGGAAATTCAGAAGAACCCTGCACCGCGCGAACTTGATGCACTACTGAGCACGGGAGAGAAGGTTACAACCGCTCTGCTCAGTATGGCGTTGGGGGAACGCGCTGTTCGCGCGAAGTCTTTTAGCGCGAACCAAGTGGGCATCCTGACCGATAGTGCGCATAACAAGGCGCGTATTCAGGATATTCGGGCAGAGGCGTTGCAGGCCGAGCTGGAAGTCGGTGGTGTGCCCGTTGTGGCTGGCTTTCAGGGTGTCGACGTGCAGGGCAATGTCACAACGCTGGGACGAGGTGGATCTGATACGACCGCCGTGGCGTTGGCGGCAGCGCTGAAAGCCGATGAATGTCAAATTTATACCGATGTAGACGGTGTCTACACCACCGATCCACGCATGGTGGACGGCGCCAAGCGACTTGATCAGATTACCTTTGAAGAGATGCTCGAGATGTCGAGTATGGGATCCAAGGTGCTGCAGATTCGCTCGGTGGAATTCGCCGGCAAGTACAAAGTCCCGCTGAGAGTACTCAGCAGCTTTGAAGGCGGCCCCGGGACGCTGATTACGACTGAGGAGGATACCTCCATGGAAGCACCTGTCATCGCAGGAATAGCCTTTAACCGCGACGAAGCCAAGTTGACGGTGGTGGGGGTGCCAGATAACCCCGGCATCGCTTATCGCATTCTTGGTCCAGTAGGCGAGGCCAACATCGAAGTTGACGTGATCCTGCAGAATAGCCGAGGAGAAAATTCGACTGACTTTACCTTTACGGTTGCGCGTGGCGATATGGAAGCAGCGGCAGAAGTGCTCACACCTGTAGTTACAGAATTGGGAGCGGGTGAGGTCTTGACCGATGACCATATTGCCAAGGTGTCCGTTGTTGGCGTTGGAATGCGTTCGCACTCAGGGGTTGCCGCAACCATGTTTAAGGCGCTGGCAGATGTGGGTGTGAATATTCAGATGATCAGCACCTCGGAAATTAAAATCTCGGTGATCATCGAGGAAAAATTTCTTGAACTGGCCGTGCGGAGCCTGCATTCTGCGTTCGGTCTTGATACAGTCGAGGACTGAAAGCGGGCCTGCACGGCGGCTGTTCTCGACAAGACCCTTCATGAAAGATGGGCGTCAAGCAACAAGGATGTGACTCATGCTGATTTTGACACGAAGAGTGGGAGAATCCCTGATGATTGGTGACGATGTCACGATCACGGTGCTGGGTGTCAAAGGTAATCAGGTGCGAATCGGCGTGAAGGCCCCCAAAGAGGTGGCTGTGCATCGCGAGGAGATCCTCGACAGGATTGCAGAAGATAAGCCGCCTCATGAAGCAGGAGATGGCCCCGCTCTAGAATCATAAAAGGTTTCAGGGCACATAAATACCGGCATCCCTGCCGTCTTAAAGCGCTAAAAATTTGTCAACGGTGATGGGATGGACTCGTCTTCAATCAGACAACGGGCCCAGGCGCATGAGGGTCACCAATTGCATATGGAAAAGCTCTGTCGGTTCCGCTGTCGGTCTTAATAAGCCGCGTTGCTGGGCCAGGGCAGTGTTGCTCGTCGTGTAAGACTCCAATACGTCATTTTCCCCGGTCAGGTCATCGACTTTAGGCAAACCCTGAGATCTGCCGACTATGATGCCGGAGGTGCGCTCGCCAAGCGCGATGTCGGTATTGGCTGTCGAGCCTGAAAAATCGTTAGCTACGACCGCCCATCCCAATATATCTCTGCCGACGAACCCCTGAGAGGCGTCGCCAGAGCTGATATCGATCCAAGTACCCGCTGCAGAAAGGAACCTGTTGCCGCTTATCAAACCGTCATTGGTATCAATGGCTACCAGCCCGGCGCCAGCAGTATTTGCAGATACTCCCCGAAAAGTATTTCCCGTTACTACCATACTGTGGTTTATACCTTTGTCGGTTTGGCCGGCTAGGACGGCCACGCCGCTCGTAGAGAGCCCTCCGTCGGTAAATGTATTGTTTTTGATAGTGGTGGTATTGGCATCTGGCGATGCCGCGGTACTACCTAGGTAGACGGCGGTAGTACCTAAGCCGGAGGATGCCTCATAGGAATCAACATCATTAAAGCTGACCTTGTTTGCTAAAATCGTGCTGCTTTGGTTCGCGTTTAGAATGCTGATCGGAAGGCCCATCCGAGTTATTAAGTTGTAGTTAATGTCAACTTGTCCGCCGCCGCCGATGGATGTCCGTATGCCAAATTCTAAATCGCTTAGCTCCGACCTATTTACTTTGAGTGTCCCCAACACCTTTTGCGCAGAGCTATCACAGCCCGGCGCAACATCTGCGGTGATGCCAATAACGGTATCTGAACCTTGGGTACCTGATCCGTTAATCACTACTCGATCAACATTCCCGAATACAGTTCTGGCTTCGCAGTTGTCTGCGTTGGTATAGAACGCAATGACCGACGCTGCATTGCCATCAGCACATGGTGAATCGACTGAAATCGTCATGTTGCGGACAGACACGTTACCGACTTGAAACTCCATCGCAGTGCCGATGGCCTCGGAACAATTCAGAGATCCGTTTTGGACAGTGACAAGGGTGGCACCTTTGCTTCTCCCGCGGACATCCCCTTGGAAACCTCTACCGCTCACACCACCGATGACGTAGTCGCTTGAGGTAAGGAAAATATCTCGAAAGCCGGCCTCTACCGCAAAATCTAGCGCGCATTGAAGATTTTCGGTGTCGTCACCAGAGCTGACTGATGCCACCTCGATTGTGCCACCATTTAGCGTCACAGCACTGGAGCAACTGAGGTTCTGCCCAGCGACCTCCGCTGAGGTGAACACCAAAAACGCAGATAAGAGAAGCATGACCTTCATTTTGAGTTCTCCTTGATTTCAGGGGCGGCACAGATGGAATGGCAACCACCTAAATGATAACAAATCTCATTATCAAATAGCTACTGCGACAGGAAAATCACCAAGAATTGGCAAAGATTTGTTATGAGGCGAAGCGAGTTCGGTTTGCGGGTTTGGCTACCGTTAGCAATTGTCAGGTTCTATTGGGTAAATCGACTGGCATAGAAGTCACGCAGTAGAGTCGCAGCCAACTCCACGTCCTGCGTTAGTTCAATTTCGGGGTACTGATCGAAGTTCTCATCGAAAAGATAGTCGCGGTTGAAATACAGTTGAGCCAAATAGTTATTCCCCTCTCTGAAGTTTTCATAGAACGACAGGGCTTGAGAGCGAGACGGTTTACCATCTGAGCCAGGGGCGACTTGTTCCAGATATTTTCCCAATTCTCGCCTATGTTTACTCACGTGCATACGTGACTCTACTCCCATGGCCTCATTGAACATCATGAGTGCTATTTGCGCAGTCAGGCTTAAAGAAACATTTAAATTCTCTGCCGCAGTTGGCGACACAGGCAGGCCTAGGTGTGTCTCTGAGAAGTCCGCGACAATGCTCTCCGCCACCAACTTTGATCGTTCAAAGATTCTGGGCTTAACGGCTGATTCACCGAAAGCTGCGGACCATCGCTCTAGCAACGCACGATAGTCATATAGGTGTGGTAATGCGTTACCCTCAGTTACAGATGGGAACCACCTTTGTGGGAAGCCGGCTCTTAAGCCCTCATTGATTCGACTAGTCGCCATTAGGTCCTGACGTCTGAGGTAGCACACCACTGCGACGTCGTCGAACTCAGTGCCCAAATACTTCGCTAAATCAGTAACATCCGCATTCTTAATCAGTCTTGATGAGAAATGTTCAGACGAGAGGACAAAAGTGTGGCACCTGTCTTTAGCAGCGCTGATCTCTCTGCGCATCATCTGGAGTAAGTTTTGCCGCCAGTCTCTGTATCTTTCGGGGTCTGTTAACTGGGACTTGACAACGTAGTCGTCTCGAACTCCAAGACTAGTAAAGGCCGCCGCGAGGCCCTGACAGTTAAGGTCTCCAGCGGATTTTGCATAGCACACGCCATTCCGCAAGAGATACTCCCTCTGACTGCTTAATGCGGATTGGATTGCCGTAGTACCAGTTTTCTCGGTGCCAATATGCAGAACCAATTTCATCTGAATTCCGGTTGACCCCGTGTGAGTGAGACACCTTCAACGGCTTCGCTGGTAAAGCCGGTATTAAGGTGTGTTGGGACGTTGAGTTTAAAGTTCTAATGATTATGCCTTCCGATATCATTGAATTGAAACCGCTTCCAATAGACGCGATCTTTTTTAGAGGCTTTACCAGAAAGCACGGCCTGGCAGGCCCATTAGAACATTACTGGAGGTTGGCTGGCGTTGGATAGGGGGTTTTGTTGGCAGGCGGATAGCACATGCGGTTGAGGCCGACAGTGATGGCGCTAGACATGACTGAGGTATCGCAGATGGTAGAACGTGTGGTAGCCTCGCGCCTCCATGAAGTCTCGGTCTCGTGTAGTGTGGCAATGAATGGTCAACAACACGAGGAGGTCAGGCAAGGTTTATAAATCCTTGATTTTACTTTCCGGAGAAGTGGCCGAGTGGCTGAAGGCGCTCCCCTGCTAAGGGAGTATACGTTAATAGCGTATCGAGGGTTCGAATCCCTCCTTCTCCGCCATAAACGAAACAGCCTGCCTTGCGCGGGCTTTTTCGTTTATGTGTGAAAAGCGAGGACTGATGAGACGCCTCTGGTTCGAGCAAACGCAAGGCGTTGAGGGTCTGCGCCTGACGTCAATTTGCGACTAACGTTCTACCTGAACTTCGACTAGGCGAAAACGTCACTGCGTGAGCGTTTTTTTGCGTTGCCTTCACCTCTGCACGCCCTATAGTGGGCGGGACCCGTTCGTAGCGTTGATGTTTATGCGCATTTATACCCACCCCTGTTGCATCCAGCATGAGACGCCTGACGGTCATCCAGAGCGATCAGATCGGTTGAGGTATCTTCTCGCTCATTTGAGCGATACGGGTTTCAGTCAAGATCATCGAGTCACTGAAGCACCTCCAATCGAGGCCGCGAGGGTTGCGGAGGCTCATCATCCCAACTTGCTCGAGCGGCTTGCGCAGTCGGTTCCCGAGCGCGGTTTGACCTCTTTAGGCCCTGACACCTGGATGGGGTCATCGAGCCTGTCAGCCGCGCTGCAGGCCGCGGGTTCCGTATGGCAGGGTGTGAGGGATGTGGTCGAAGGTCCGGAGACGCGGGTGTTCTGTGCGGTCAGGCCACCTGGTCATCACGCTGAATTTGACTCGCCCATGGGGTTTTGTCTGCTTAATAGCGTAGCGATTGCCGCGATCAACGCGTTGAGCCTGCCAGAGATCGAGCGTGTCGCGATTCTGGATTTCGATGTGCATCATGGCAATGGCACGGTCGATCTGTGTCGTGGTTACCCTGATATTTTGGTGTGCTCTAGTTTCCAGCACCCGCATTACCCGCATCGTTTTCATGATCTCATCGCAGCGAACATTGTGAATACGCCTCTGAAGGCTGGCACATCTGGTGATGATTTCAGGCATGCGGTCACCCACTCTTGGTGGCCCGCGATAGAGGCGCATCAACCTGACCTAATTTTTATCTCGGCGGGCTTTGATGCGCATCGCGCAGACCCCCTCGCGCAACTCAATTTGGTGGAAGCTGATTTTGCCTGGGTGACCAGGGAGATTGCGGCGTTGGCTGGTCAGTTCGCTCAGGGCAGGGTCGTCTCAACCCTGGAGGGAGGGTATGACCTTGAAGCGCTGGCTCATTCCGCTCTGGCGCATTTGCAGGCGCTTGCCGAATGATTCGGTACATGCAGAACCGGTATCTCGTCGCGTTCCTCGCACTGACAACAAGCTGTTGCCTGATGTCGCGCGCTTTTGCTGATGAAGAAGCCAGCGAGGTGTCGTTCAATTTGCGTCAGGCCGCCCAGGGACGCCTGGTATATCTAGAGGAGTGCGCCAATTGTCACGGGGTGGAACTTGCGGGAAATGAAGCGGGGCCAGCCCTCATTGGTGCATCGTTCCTCGCGCGCTGGACGGAGCGACCGGTCGGTGACTTATTCGATCTCACAACCAGCAGTATGCCTGTGTTTAACCCCGGTGGATTGCCAGAATCAGCGTATGAATCAGTACTGGCCTACATTCTGTATAGCAATGGTTATGAGACGGGCGCTACGCCGTTGGCGCTTAGCTCTGCAGCAATGCGCCTCTCGGCCTTGGGACCTCCTGATGTGCTTGAGCCATCGGCGCTGCCATTGATAGCTGAGCGCCGCGGCATGACATCGGAATGGCTCCACCATCGCGGTACGCCGTTTGGCACCAACTACTCTCCGCTCGATTTGATTCATCCAGGAAACGTAACGCAGCTTGAGGTCGCATGGCGCTGGAAGTCCGACAATTTTGGCACGTCGCCATGGCCCAACTATCAAGTGACGCCGCTGATGGCCAATGGCGTGCTGTACGCCACGGCCGGCTCAAATCGGTCTGTGGTAGCTATCGATGCCGAAACCGGTGAGACCCTCTGGATGTATCGCCTGGATGAAGGTGAGCGGGGCAGAAATGCGCCGCGTAAAGGGCCGGGTAGGGGAGTAGCGATACACCGAGGGAGCGACCAAGACACTATTTTTGTGATTTCGCCTGGCTACCGTTTGATTGCGCTTGACGCACTGACGGGCAGACCGAAGCCGGCGTTCGGGGACTCCGGGCTGGTCGATTTGAAGTTGCAGTTGGGTGAGCCTCTCGATCCCGTGACCGCACCCATCGGTGCGAGTTCCCCCCCCATCGTCGTGAATGATGTTGTGATTGTTGGGGCGGCTTTCGCCTTTAGCGGCGCTCCCGCGTCACCCGAGGCCCTGAAGGGCAAGGTCGCAGCGTATGACGTGACTACTGGTGAATTGCGCTGGCGCTTTAATACGATCCCAACGCAAGAGGAGAGCGGCTCTGAGACATGGGGAGGGGAGTCCGCTCAATACACAGGCAATGCCGGGGTGTGGGCGCCCATGAGCGCAGATCCTGAGCTGGGCTACGTGTACTTACCCGTCGAAGCTCCCACCAGTGACTACTATGGTGGTCACCGGCCAGGCGACAACCTGTACGGGCAAAGTTTGGTGTGTTTGGATGCTGCTACCGGTCAGCGGATTTGGCACTTTCAAACCGTTCATCACCCTATCTGGGATTACGACCTGCCGGCTCCACCAGTGCTACTGGATATCTCTGTGCAGGGGGAGAACATCCCCGCTGTGGCGCAGATCACCAAGCAGGGGCTGACCTTTGTGTTTGATCGGCGCACCGGAGGGCCTGTATGGCCCATCGAGGAGGTTGCCGTTCCACAGAGCGACGTCCCGGGAGAGCAAACAGCGGCCACTCAACCTATACCCACCTTGCCAGAGCCGTTCGGCCAGACGGGCGTCATGGAAGATCAACTGAACGACCTGACGCCTGAAATTCACGCTGAAGCCAAACGCATTGTCGAGGGCTTCACTCTCG
This sequence comes from Halieaceae bacterium, assembly GCA_002721785.1. Classification (GTDB taxonomy): domain Bacteria; phylum Pseudomonadota; class Gammaproteobacteria; order Pseudomonadales; family Halieaceae; genus Luminiphilus. The sequence goes on along the minus strand of PBLO01000039.1, from coordinate 46,050 downwards.
GACCGCTCTATACCCCACCTTCTATGGTGAGTGAGGCGAACGGCGGTACGCTCGTGCTACCCGGTTCAGTGGGTGGAGCCAATTGGCAAGGCGCAGTGGCCGACCCCGAGACGGGCCTTATGTACGTTTCCTATGCGATATCACCCGAGGTGGTGGGACTCATTAACGATGCAGAGCGCTCGACTATGAGATACGTCTTGAGGGATGCGGTATTGGACGGGCCTTTTGCTCTGCCGCTCCTTAAGCCGCCCTGGGGGTGGATTAGTGCGCTCGATCTCAATACGGGCAAGCTGATTTGGCAGCGCCCAAACAGCAAAACGCCGCAGGAAATCCTCGATCACCCAAAGCTTACGGGTGTCGAGCTGGCTGATACCGGAAACGATGACCGGTCCGCCCTATTGGTCACCAAAACATTGCTCTTTTCGGGTGAGGGAGCGGGCATGTACGGCTCGAAGTGGGGCGGATCGCTGTTCAGAGCGCACGACAAGCGCACGGGAGAGATCCTGGCCGAGGTCAATTTGGGGCAGCGCCAAACAGGCGTACCCATGACTTACGCGGTGAACGGTCAGCAGTACATTGTGGTTGCAACAGGTGCTCCGGGTGAGGCGGGACAGTTGGTCGCGCTCACAATCCCAGGCTCTTGATCTGCCTCGCATCTTTACTGAGACTGGTTTTGCCCCTCAGTTAATGCTCTGCGGAGCGCTATTAAATTTTGTTCTACCCTAGCCTTTCTGTCGGGGTTCTCGATTCCTTGATGAAGCAACTCTGTTAACGCTGATATAGCACCAGAGAGATCGCCGCGTTTAACCAGCAGGTTGGCTAGGTTATTGAGCATTGCCGCGCTCCTGTGACCAACGTCGAAAAGCCGTCCATATACCTGAGCCGCTTGATCGTTATCGCCTCCCCGATAGAATGCTTCAGCCACTGCCTCTAGCGCAGGCAGTGCGTCCGTGCCTAACTCGAAAGCTGTCAAAAGATACTGCCGAGCTCTATTGAGGTCGCGCGTGACCCTCATGTGCGCCATGCCAGCGGATAGGTAATCTCGCCCCGTCGCTTTACCGCTGCTGATGAGATTTTCTTGGATCGCCAGATTCCGCAGTACATGTTGGCGAGAATTATTGGCTTCATTCTCATGGTAATGGTGGATGGGGATTCCGGACTCGCCAATCCGGCCAGCAGCGATCGAGTAATCAACTACTTCATGAACCTTGCCTGAGTAACGAATGGCAGGGTCGTTCCTGAATAACCGCAGGATGCGATTTTCTAGGTAGCCGAGGTAATCCCGAGAGAAAGCATCTTGATCCTGCACTACATGCCAGTTATCTGACCTCACCTCTTCGTTATGATAAAGCCGTTGTGTGAGGTAAAAGCCATCGTGGGAATCTGTTCTGATCAGCTCTGCTGCTTTCTCAAAGCCGACGGGCGACATCAGCTCGTCTGCATCCAAAACGAGAATCCACGGTTGCGTTGCACATTTAAGTGAGTGGTTGCGCGCAGCTGAGAAATCATCGATCCACTCGAAAAACTCGAGGCTGTCTGCATATTTTTTTGCTAGGCCTATGGTGCGGTCGACCGACCCTGTATCCACAACAATGATCTCTGGTAAATGCGCCCTCGCTGACTGAAGCGCTCTTTCAATGCAATGCTCCTCGTCTCGCACAATCATGCAAAGAGATATGGGGGGTAATGTCTGGGCGATTTTACTCATCAGCCTTCAGCGCCCCGTAGACCATGCTCTTGATCTGTCCCCGGAAGTTGAAAGTGGAGGACGGAATGAGCTGTGCCATGAAAATTGCGTAGAGCTCCTCGATCGGATCTACCCAAAATAAGGTAGAGGCGAGTCCCCCCCAATAGAAATCACCTTCTCCAACTGTTCCAGATGCTGCCGCATCGATAGTTGAGGCAAATCCCAGGCCAAAGCCGACGCCGTCGTTGCTGGTTTCCGAGAATCCCCCCACTGCCATCTGAGCCAAAGAAGAGCCCCCCAAGTGATTTCTGGTCATCAGATCGAGAGTGGGCCGCCCAATGAGCTGCCGGCCGCGGAACTGCCCCTGATTGACGAGCATTTCGCTGAAGTGAGCGTAGTCCCCCGTGGTGCCCACTAGTCCGCCAGCGCCTGATGGGGCGTGGGGAGGTTTCCGGAAGCGACTCGTTTCCGGGTCATCTTGCAGGCGGAGTGATTTATCAGGAGCGCGTTCATAACAGGCCGCGAACCGATCCAGTTTGTGGTCAGGTACTGAGAAGCCCGTGTCAGGCATGTCCAATGGTTCGAACAACCTTTCTCGCAGGAATTCCTCGAGCGGTTTGCCCGAGATCACCTCAATTAGATGCCCACACACATCGGTGGCGAGCGAATAACTCCACTGAGATCCGGGTTCGTAGAGAAGCGGCACTTGCGAGAGTTTCTGAACGAATTCCTCCAGCGTATCGGTACCGGCGCGAGAAATACCTGCGGCCGCGTAGACCGGATCGACCGGTAGCTCTAAGCCCGGTAAAAAGCCGCCGTAGGTCAAACCGGCCGTGTGACTGAGCAGATGCTGGATGGTCATGGGAGTTACAGGTCGCCGCGTCGCCATAGCGTCGCCCGTGCCCTCTACCCATACCCGGTGTTGGCGCCAGGAGGGGATAAATTTGTAGACAGGGTCTGTGAGTTGTAACTGGCCTTCCTCAAACAGCATCATTAATGCGACAGAGGTGAGAGGTTTGGTCATGGAGTAGATGCGAAAAATAGTGTCTGTTCGCATGGGTTTGTCGCGCTCAATGTCCATAAGACCGAGCGTTGAGTCATGGGCAGTGATGCCTTTACGCACAATTCTCAGACTGCAACCCGCAATCTTTTTTGGGGTCACGTAGCGACTTTCGAGGTGATGAGTGAGTCTATCGAGTTTTTCCGGGGCGAAGCCCGCGGCTTCTGGGTCAATCGGCATTGGTGATGAGGTCGCGTATCAGAGATAGATGATAGAAGTATGAAGGGACGCTATCTCAGTGTCTCCCTCGAATCTGCACTTTTAAACTCGTGGGATCTCTCGGAGTGAGCGCGAGAAATTATTGCCTGCGTGGGAACTGCGAACGGCCTCTCTGATAATCGTCGTGAGGCTTGGTTTTCTTTTCAGTGGGTGAAGTACGGGTTCACGACCTGCGATCGAAGGATGCGGTAAATGTCCTGAAAGCCCTCGCCGTGCGGTTTGCGATATCGGTTCATAAGCCATCGAGTGTCGGGCCCATATCGATATTGAACAAAGTGACTGATTTCGTGCGCAATGGTCGCTGCCAGTACCAACTCAGGCGTTAGATTGGCGCGGGAACCGATAACGCGGTCGTGCGCGAAGGCGGGATATTCGGATAATGCGCTGGATTGCCTGAGATACGCCGCGAGATCAATATTCACCCCCTTTGCACAGGCTGATGAGCGGTGTCCCGCGTGCTTGAGCGTTACGGTGATATCCGAGCGAGCAGTCGCATAGTCAACGGGTAACTCATGCTCTTTGCGTGTGATCTCACGCAAGCAGCGTTTGATCCACTTTACGGCTACATCGCGCTCTTTCGCCGCGACCCCGACTCGAGTTGTGATGTGCATGGCCTGTGCCAACCGGTATCCACGTGTGCCAGAGTGTAGCGCGTGTGTGCAGGCGCGCAGTAACAATAGAGCACTGAAGAACGCAGTGCGGTATACACTCAGGTCGCGCAACGAGGCCAAACTCAGGAGCTGCTCCGATATGACGGATTACGACTATGACCCGATTCCATTGGCGCCGCCCGAGAGAATGGCCGACGATGCGATGATCCGGTCAGCCACTGCGCACTACAAATTTGTGTCGCAACGGAGGACCGTCCGCCATTTTTCCGATGCGCCGATTGATCGATCTGTGATTGAAGCCTGTGTACTGAGCGCCGGTTCAGCGCCGAGCGGTGCGAATCACCAGCCATGGCACTTTGTCTGCGTGAGTGACCCTGCGACCAAACGCGCCATAAGGGAAGCGGCAGAGGAAGAGGAGCGGGCTTTTTATGGAGGCAAGGCGGGTACTGTGTGGTTAAACGATCTCAAGAAAATCGGCACCGATGCCTCGAAGCCGTTTCTGGAGACGGCACCGTGGCTGATCGCCGCCTTTGCTGAGCGCTATGCCGTCGATGATGCAGGCAAGCGACGCAAAAATTACTACGTCCCGGAGTCAGTGGGTATTGCTACAGGGTTCTTGATTCAGGCTTGCCACCAACTGGGCCTCGCGACACTGACGCACACGCCCAACCCGATGAAATTTTTGAACAAGATTCTGGGACGCCCGAAGAACGAGCGACCGTTTGTGCTCTTGGTGGTGGGACACCCGGCATCAGATGCAATGGTGCCGCGCGCGGCGACCGCGAAAAAATCTCTGTCTGAGCTTGCCAGTTTTGTGTGACGGGATTGCTCTGCTTCAGGTCCTCACGCTAGGGCATCTAGTTGAACGCGCTGAGGTGATCCATGGACCGATGTGATGTCGTGGTGTTGGGAGCGGGTCTCGCGGGACTCTCGGCCGCTACAGATCTCACGGAAGCAGGGCCGGATGTGGTTGTCTTGGAAGCGCGCAATCGAGCGGTCACATTCAGTGGTACTCTCCGATCAATTTGAAGAATAAGGAGCCGGTCATGGGCGAACCATCAGGTAACCCACCGGAGCAACTGAACGTTTTAGGCTTGCCGATTGAGCTGTGTTGTCAGGATCCGGTTACGGGGTTTTTTCGTGACGGGCACTGCCATACCGGGCCGCTTGATCACGGTATGCATACCGTTTGTGCGGAGATGACGGAGGAGTTTCTGAACTTCTCTGTCGCGGCGGGAAACGACCTGGTAACGCCGATGCCCCAATACGGATTTCCCGGGCTGAACGCGGGTGATCGCTGGTGCTTGTGTGCATTGAGATGGGTGCAGGCGCACGAGGCGGGGCACGCTCCCAGGCTTTATTTGAGAGCGACGCACAAAAAGACCCTGGAGGTGGTCTCGTTGGACGTCCTAAAAGAATTCGCCCTCGACATTTCCTGATCTCTGGCGGCGTATCAGAGCGGATCCTCGGGGTTTAACTATTGGCCGAGCCACTTTGAAATATGCCCCTCAATAGACATGCCGGCGACCATTGCGACGCAAAATATCACCGTAGAGTCATATCCATACAGCAGGCTCACAACCGCGGGGCCCGGGCAGTAGCCTGATAAGCCCCATCCAATCCCGAACAGCACGGCACCGCCGATTAGTCGGGCGTCCAATGCCTGCGCTGTTGGCACAGAGAATCCGTCGGCAAATAAGGGCCGCGCGCGCCCTAAGACGGCGGGTGTCAGCAGGGCTGTAACGACGACCGCCCCACCCATCACAAAGATTAAATCGGGGATCCATTCGCCCGTCACATCCATAAAACCCAGCACTTTCGCAGGGTCTGACATACCCGACACAGTTAAGCCCAATCCAAAGAGTATCCCCGAGATGAGTGCAGGCCAGGCTTTCATGCCGCACCTCCTTGTAGCGCTTGCATCACTGTGACAGTGAAGACGCCAAGCGCCATGAAGGTGAGAGTGGCAGTCAGTGATCGGGGTGATCGGCGACCGAGACCACACACTCCGTGGCCGCTAGTACAGCCACTGCCCATCCGCGTTCCCACACCTACTAGCAATCCACTGAGGGCGATAAGCCACAATGGGGCGTTGGATGGCGCAGGCAGCGGCATGCCAGTAGCAAAATGCGTCAGCGCGCCCCCGATTAATAAGCCAATTAAAAAAACCCATCGCCACTGCCGATCTGGCCCTGTTAGAGCGCCCCAAATCACGCCGCTGATGCCTGCGATGCGGCCCATAGAGAGGAGTAGCCAGATAGCGGCACTGCCCAGAAGCAGGCCTCCAGCAAGTGGAAGCGAGAATGATTCCATTGGGAAGCCCTGTCGTGACTGCGCGTCGCGTTAACTGTATTCAGGTTCGAGTTTACCGGACAGTGGTAGGGTTTTCCTGAAGAATAAAAAGACGGCCGCCCGGTGAGGGTAGCTGTGAGACGTTGCGAGTAGAACGGACCCTAGCTTGTGCTCGGCAGGGATGTCAGGCTGCTTGAGGTGCCGAAGGCGCCGGTACGCTTACCAACCGGAGCTGATCAGTGCGGCTTCCTGCTGAGGGCCCAGCGCGACGTCGGCTGCGGTTTCGTCAATGAAGCGCGCAACTTGCTCGCTGTCTTCAGCACTGGCAGGGCGGTACTGAGTTTCCTGCTCGAGGAACACCTCGCTACCCACTACCTGATTTTCCCACTTGCCATTGTCTCGGCAGGCAACACCCCGCCAGTGTGACTCGTCTTGAGCTAACAAAAACTCACGGCACCATCGGCCGTCAGCCGCTGGGAAAGTCAAAACGCTCCGGAAATCGCGGCCGTTTTCAAGTCGTTCCCACCCCATGGCTTGAGACGGGGAGTGTTCCAAAGCAGAGGCCAGCTGAGGATCCATTGTCATCGGGTTGAAGACGTCAGCTTCATTCAGGTTGCCCATAAGCGCTACCACCACGGCAAACCCGGCCGCGACGGCGATGCCGGCACGGCGTGTCCAGCGCCCCACCGAGGGCATGATCGTGACATTATCAGCCTTCACTAATGGCGCTAGATGCTCAGGGATAGAGGTCTTTGCCTCGAATAGCGTTCTGAGCGCCTTATCGTTGGCTTCCATCGCGGTAAGTCGGGCTCGAAGTGACGCGTCACTGCGTAACCGCGTTACCAGCGCGATCGTCCTCTCAGCATCCAGCTCATTGTCGATATACATAGACAACAAATGGTCATCATCCACTCGCGTTCCTGCCATATCGACTACGTTTTGGCGATCATCAGACATGTTCATCACCCTGTTTTCCTGGTCCGTCCCAAGCGGACCAACTATGAGTGCTGGAGGCTTAAGCCTCTCTCTCTGCACCCCACTCCAAATCTTCTGCTAGTGCCTTTCGGGCCCGGGCAACACGACTCATGATCGTGCCAATCGGTACCTCTAAAAACGCAGCCGCTTCAGCGTAAGAGCATCCCTCTACCGCGACCTGCACCAGCGCAGCTCGCTGCTCCGGCGGTAGACGCTCCATCGCCGCTGAGACACGGTCGAGTTGCACGGATTCGTCTGTATTGGCCGATGTGGTTCCGGCCCCCTCAACCGCGCCTTCTGACTGCGCGTAACGACTCCGCACATCTCTGGATCGTATCTCGTCAATCCACAGATTCCGGCATACCCGGTGTGACCATTTGGCCACGTGTGCGTCCTCGGGCATGCCCTTTTCCAGCAAGCGCTCAACTGTGATTTGCAGCAAATCATCAGCGTCTGCAGGGTCTGAGGTCAGCGACAAACAAAATCGCTTGAGTCGAGGCAATTCCTCGATCAGTTCCTGTCTTTGTTGGGCGGTCAAATTCGCCATAGCACTTGCCTGTTGTAATGATGACGTTTCAGCGTCTGACTTATTCCCAGTTTTATTTGCAATACCGGCAGCCGGTATCCTGCGGCATAACTGCTACGTTTTGTGCCGTTTATCGCGTTCTCAGGTACTTCTCTTACAGGGTAGACTTGCATCATGTCGAGCATGCGCGGACCACTTCAAGCCAAATATTCCCCCACAACGATGGAGGGTTGGCTGCTATGGGTTCTGTGTCTTGCGGTCATGATGGGAAGCCTAGTTCGTGCACAGGAAGTCGAAGATCAGGTGGCTGAGATCGTGTCGGAGGCTACAGAAGAGCGAATAGAGCAGGCGATGGAGGATCTTCTCGACGATATTGAGTCGAGAATCAGTGAGGATTCCCTGCGCATTCAAACAGATCACTGGCTCGTGATGGCTGAGGCGGATGTCTTTCTCCAGTTGGAGGAGGAGGGCTATCTGTTTGACAGGGTCAGCGAGCTAGAGGGGCTCGGTTTTCTCCTTGCAGAGGTGGCTGCGCCTGCCAGCTTTGACTTGTCGGCAACACGCGCTGGTATCTATGAGGTGATTGGCGGCGATCGCGCCGACGTGGATTTAAATCACTTATATACCGCCGGCGTGCCAGCCAAAGCTTCGGAGCTAGCGGGTCTCCCACCCAGAGCGCTGCTCACCCTGCCTAATGATCTCTCGGATTTAACACTGCGGATTGGCATCATTGATAGCAGTGTCGACCAAGCTCATGTGGCTTTCTCACAGTCTTCCATCACCACGCGTCGGTTCGTGGACAATGAGACGCCACCGGATTTCCATGGCACAGCCATTGCCTCAATCATTGCCAGTAACGATCCATCAGCGCTGGGATTGGCACCGAGAGCAGAGCTATTTGCCGCCGAGGTATTCGATCAAACAGCCGAGCAGGGTGAGTTTGCGAGCACGGTGAGCCTCATCAAAGCCTTGAACTGGTTGGTCACGCAGGAAGTGTCAGTCGTGAACATCAGTCTGGCTGGACCGCCTAACCGACTGCTGGAGACCGCGCTGGCGCGAGTGCGCGAGCGGGGAGTTCTGGCGATAGCAGCGGCGGGTAATGGTGGGCCGATGGCGCAGCCTATGTATCCAGCTGCCTATCCTCAGGTCGTCGCCGTAACGGCTACGGATGAGCGAGGTCGTGCATTTCGCTTGGCAAACCGTGGAGAATATGTCGACATTGCCGCGCCTGGCGTGAACATTCGCCATGCGCAAGCAGGTGGTGGCTATGCCGCCTCCTCAGGCACCTCATATGCTGTGCCGTTTGTAACGGTGGCCGCAGCCAGGCTCATGCAATCAAATAGCGAGCCCAGTGCAATGCTAGACGCGCTCTATGCCGGAACACTTGATATCGGAGCGCCCGGTCGGGACCAAATCTATGGCTACGGGCAGCTTCAGTTTCAGTAGGTTGGTCGACGCGCCGACGTGAGTTTACGGCGTTTAGAAGCGCTAAAACGAAAGCCGGATTTCCGTCCCGACGACCAAGTCGCTGTAGCTGGCGGTCGGCAGGTTGGAATCGTAGTCTGAGTTTTTCAGATGTAACCCGATAGAAGCATATTCGCTCACGATTAGTCTGAGCTCTGTTGAAAACCGCCAGCGGATATCCTCACGCTCGGTCCTGATCATCGGATCAGGTGCTTTGTACTCTCGGTCCTCAAATTTGCCTTCCACTTCAAATTCGAGTGGTAGCCGACCGATTGTTTCACGATGGACATATCTTATTTTCAGAGCGTGGGAGTTGTAGTCATATCGATTCGCGCGGGCGTCGTCCGCTCTGAAGGTGTAGCCCAATACTGCGTAACGCTTTAGTCCTTGGATGAAGTAATAGCTATCTAGTGAGGCGCTATGACTCTCCGCTTCCCTACCAGGTCGACGTGCAATGGTTTTCTCACCGTAGACATATTCGCCCCTGAGGAACCATTTTTTGCTGACGAAGCCTGACACATAGGGCGAGAGTCGCTCGTATGTGAGAAACGGGTCACTGTCCAAGTCTGCAGAGACATCGAACCAGTTAATGCCCACAGTCGCTTTGCCCAATTTCGCCTCGAGATTGACGCCGATGGATTCGGTCCGCCTGTCCACTTGAGAGAACTTCTGGTAGCTGTCGTCAGTGAGTCCCGCCGACAGTCTCAACGACACGCGCTCTCGGAAGGTAAATAACGCAGAGCCTTGTGCCTCTAGCGAGGTAACCTCGTCAGACTCTCCTGTCGCTCGCTCCAATTCATCGAGGCCGACGTTGTCGTCCCAGGCGTAGCCCGCAGCGAGCTCTAACTCGAACTCGCTGCCCGCGGATGCCTGCTTTGTCCAGACCATGGTGAGGAGTAGCAAAGCAGGCAGTAGATTGTGGAGCGTTAGTTTCAGAGTAGTCGCTGCATGCCGAGGTTCGGGCGTCAGTATAGGTTCGTGCTTCTCAGTTGTTGAACCGATCAATGGGTAATTTATACTTGCGCATCGCGAAAAAAGGATCCAACGATGACCGGCCCCCAAACACAGCAAGAGGCTATCAACGCCTTTATCAACCTTGCCAATGAAATGAAGAATGACGGCGCATCGATTCAATTCGTGTCAACAGCACTGATGCGCGCGTGCGCGGTTTATGCCACTTATGTCATCGCCGGAAACGACGGGGCATTGAAAGAGAGTGGCATCGAAAAGTTAAGCGAAGTATTCGCTCAGGAATTGAACGTAATACAGGAAGCCAAAATCGCTGAGGCCGGACGCACTACTGAAGGGTAGCGAGCGTGTGGGCAAACGCTGGTTAGTTCGTTGATAAGAGCGGTTTGGGTAGACCGCTGGCATCGACCAGAAAAGCATGCTCCGAGCGCAACAAACTAGGGTTTAAGGCGCCAGCGCTGTGTGCAATCAGCTCAACCTCCTTTCGCATAGCGTCAGCATAATTTGCGACACATTCCGCCTTGTGTGTCGGGTACAGGCCCCGTTGTAACTTAGGATCATGAGTGGTGATGCTGGACGGGCACGTGTTGTGGTGGCATTGAAGTACCTGAGTGCAGCTCAGTGCAAACGCGTACCCTCTGGCTGAAGGTAACAACATGCGTCCTTGTAACCTTGCAATAGCGCGGACTCCAACCCATCGCCTATCAATTGGTGACGCTAACTGCTGAGCCTACGCGCCTTTCTCATGACCTCGGCAATGATATGCTGTTGAAAAAACAATTGGGGGAGAAAGTCGTGGCGACTTTTCTGGGAGTGCTGGATACCGTACTCGAAATCACAACGATGTTGTTCGCGCTGTTAATATTGCTTGGCCTCGCATCAATCGTTGTGTTGTATGTTCTGGACGTTACCCAAAGCAAACAAACCATCCGGAAAAATTATCCGGTCATTGGCAGACTTCGCTACGTCTTAGAGCACCTCGGTGTATTTTTTCGCCAATACTTTTTTGCAATGGATCGAGAAGAGTTGCCTTTCAATAGGGCTCAACGATCCTGGGTGGCCCGCGCGGCCAAGAACGTCGACGGTACTCTCGCATTCGGATCGACCAAACCGCTGAATCGGCCTGGCGACATCTTCTTTTTAAACGGTGGCTTCCCGCCCACTGCGGAAGAAATCGCGGCACATACACCGGAACCAGTCATTTTTGGTGATGGTTATGCGCAACACCCGTATACCGCCCCTTCTTTCTTCAACATCTCCGCTATGTCCTACGGCGCACTATCGGGCCCCGCCGTATCGGCACTCTCAGCAGGAGCGCACCAGAGCGGTATTTGGCTCAACACCGGTGAAGGCGGGCTATCGCCCTTTCATCAAACCGCACCCTGCGATCTCATCTTTCAGATCGGCACTGCCAAATATGGTGTGAGGGACCAAGACGGCAACCTAGATCCAGCCAAGGTAACCGAATTAGCCGCGAATACAGCGGTCAAAATGTTTGAGATAAAACTTTCCCAAGGTGCAAAACCGGGTAAGGGCGGCATTCTCCCTGGAGAAAAAGTTACCGAGGTCATTGCCAGCACCCGAGGGATACCCGTCGGACAGGATTCAATCAGTCCCAATCGTCATCCCGAAGTGACCGACGCCGATTCTTTGTTGGATCTTATTGCAAAGGTTCGCGAAGCATCGGGTAAACCCACCGGTATCAAATTTGTTGTCGGGCAAACACAGTGGCTGGAGGATTTATTTGCGGCAATTCACGCGAGAGGCATCGCCAGTGCGCCTGATTTTTTCACCCTCGATAGCGCTGATGGCGGCACTGGTGCAGCTCCTCAGGGATTGATGGACAACATGGGATTGCCTGTCGCTTCAAGCCTTCCGACCATCCACAGAAAACTGTCAGAGGCCGGGATCAGAGGCCGGATTAAACTGATCGCAACCGGTAAGATGGTCAATCCTGCGGGAGTGGCAGGCGCATTGTGTCTTGGCGCAGACGTGGTCTGCTCCGCCAGAGGATTCATGTTTGCACTGGGGTGTATTCAGGCTTTGCAATGCCATCAGAACACCTGCCCCACTGGTATCACCACACACAATCCAAAGTTGCAGCGGGGATTAGACCCCACCAATAAAGCAACGCGGGTGGCGAACTATGCGGATGCCATCAAGCGGGAAGTGGGTTTGATCGCTAATAGCGCGGGCGTGATGAACCCCTCCGACCTCGCGCTCCATCACGCGTTCTCGGTAGGCGCCGATGGCGCACCGTTGCCCCTGGAAAAAGCGGTTTGAGTGGCATAGGGAGCGCCGCCATCGATATCAAAGGCCCTTTAGGAGGTTGTTACGACTGAATTCCTAAACGTGGTACTGGAGGCCATCTTTATTTCCGAGTCAGGAGGTGATGGTTTCCGCCCAGATATATTAGGGGGATCTGTTTTTGCACCGCATGCTTTTAAATTTGCAACGCGGTGCGTGACGGACTTTGGCTGTGCCGTGAGTGAGTGGCGCGATGGCGGGGTCTTCTTGAAAGCCTCCGCGTCGCAATACAGCGTCTCACAGCCGTGATTTGCGAACATGTCCAATCAAGAAATTTTCGTTAAGAAAGAGGATCTTTGGTATGAAGAAATTTTTAGTTGGGCTTCTATTGGCATCGGCTTCGTCTATTTCAGTAGCACAAGAAATGACAGAGATGCGCTCAGAGCTTTTTTACTGCACGGTGAATGACGGCAAGACCATGGAAGACGTCAGAGAGCAAAGTAAACGATACGGAGAATTCTCTAAGAAAAGCGGCACGCACTACACGCAGGCGATTCTATTACCCATGCATGCTGGTGAGACGGACTACGATTATATTACTTGGGGGACCTGGCCTGACGGTGAAGCCATGTACGAAGAGTGGGGGTCGTTCGCAAATAATTACGACGGCGCAGCTGACGAGGTTACTGGCGGTGCTGCAGGCACCTGCCGAAATAGCATTGCAACCTTCTTCAATTTAGTCGCTCGCATTCCCATGGATATGGAAGAGCGCGACGCAAAGCGCCCCGCGCAGTTCTCGAGATGCACCCTCAAAGAGGGCGTGACGCTGGATCAAGTCGCCGCGCAAGAAGTTAAAAACCTGAAGCAAATGGAGGAAGCTTGATTTAAAGGATTAGCCGTCTCGTATCACGTACCTTACATGGGATTTAACGGAACTCCTGATTTCGACTTTGCTCTGAATTACTTCTGGTATTCATTCGATGCGAGAGCTCATGCCGCAAAAAATTATGGTGCGTTCGCTGCTGAAAACCCCGAAGGACAAAAGGCTATGGAAGAATTGGTTTCGTGTGAGGGCGGCAGCTCTTTTGTTTTTGAAACTATGTTCAACAACTTGCCTGATACCGAGGAATGAGTGGCTACAACGCAACGAAGCGTAACCTTAGAGACCTCGAGAGCAAGTCTTTCTCACTTGATTTGAGGCAAGCGTAGCCGGTTTAAGTCGCTACTGATTTGCGGGATTTCGTTACCAACACTAGCCCCTTCCGAGAGGAGGGGCACCTCCGATTGTGATTGTGGTGGTTACCGCTCAGATACATTAGCGGGATAATTATGGAAATTATATAAATCTGCCGTCAGCTGTCATTGTTAATGAAGTCAGTAGCTAGACCACTACTAGACAGTAAATGAAATGGCGCCTAATTTATTCCTCACTTCTTATGATCTGAAATTGGAGTTTCTCGTGAGGTCGATATCTTTATTGCTACTGCTTTTCTTGTCGCTAGGCAATGCGTTTGCTGGTCATCACGAATCTGACGGACAGGACGATCCCTCTATGATCGAGGTTCAAAGGGTGGTTGACCTATACATGGAGGCTTTTGAGCGGGGTGATTCAGCGTTGTTCGCCTCACTGATTGCGGACGACGAAATGATGATTACTTTTGGCACAGATGCCGCCGAAAGGTGGGTGGGTAAGCGCGCCCTAATGGCCTCATTTGAGAAGCAGATCAGCGCTTTCGATGTGGAACGCATTGATATTTCAGACCAAGTAATTCGATTGAGCCAGTCGGAAACCACGGCATGGTTTTCAGAGACAGCAGACTGGCACGTCCAAGTAGGGGGCAAGACTGACATTATTCAGGGCATCCGCATCACTGGCGTTCTAGAAAGGCAAGCAGGCGGATGGAAGATCGTACAGTTCCACACCTCTGCCCCTGTCGCAGGTCAAATCGTTGAATACTGAACTTTTGGAAGTGGTACCGGAGGCCGGACTTGAACCGGCACGCTTTTAAAGGCAACGGATTTTGAATCCGTCGTGTCTACCAATTCCACCACTCCGGCCCGTAGACGAGGCGCGGGAGTATACCAAGTCCCGAGCAGTCGGCAATGGGATGCTGTGAATTGGGACTCTCTAATGTATACTCTCGCGCGGTTCGGCCGAGCTTAGCTGGTTGCGCCGGTGGATCTGAGTATCTTCAGGGAGAAAAGTCATGGCAATGAAGCTCATTAAAAAAACGGCTGATTACAAAATTTTCGTCCGCGGTGACGAGCGCTACGCGGTACAGGACAGTAGCGGCAAGCCCGTGAATGGCGAGGAAAAAGTCCGCATCTTGGTCGAGGAAGAGCTGATCAAGGTGACTGTCCCAGCACCTAAAGAGGAGGCTCCTGAAGCGGAAGAAGCCGCTTCCGATGAGGTAGCTGAAGCCACAGTGGACGATACCGAGGACGCGCCGGCCGAGGACGATACTGCTGAGCCCGAGCCCGAGCCTGAAGCGCCTGCGGAAGAATCTGAGCCCGACGCAGAGGATTCGGCTGCATCAGAAGAGGGCGAGGAAGAAGCGAAGTGACGCATCGTCCCAGATCATTGCGAAAGAGCCGGCACGCGCCGGCTTTTTTGTGTGCTGTCGGTCGGCACGTCTCTCAAGTTTGATTGCGTTGCATCTCACCTTTCGTTAGGCACTGATGAAAACATCTGACTTCACATTCGATTTGCCCGCCGAGTTGATCGCTCAGGCGCCTTTGCCTGAGCGATCTGCGTCTCGCTTATTACACGTCGACGGTGAGAGCGGCGCGCTGAGTCATCTGGGTTTCCGTGATTTGCCCACCTTGCTCTCCGACAGGGATCTGCTGGTTTTCAATAACACCCGAGTTTTACCGGCGCGGCTATTTGCGCAAAAGCAAACGGGTGGGCGAGTTGAGATTCTGATCGAGAGGATGTTGGGCGGCGGCAATGCTTTGGCGCATGTGCGGGCGAGCAAAAGTCCCAAAGAAGGTGCACTGTTGTTGATCACCCCAGATGCAGATAGTGATGTTTCTGACCTGACTGTGAGGGTGGGTGGACGAGAAGGTAGCTTGTTTGTCCTCACCCCGGAATCGGGCTCGATAAAAGACATGATGCGGCGCTTCGGCCATATGCCACTGCCTCCTTACATCGAGCGTGCAGATACAGCAGAGGATCGCGAGCGTTACCAAACCTTGTATGGTCGTCAGGATGGGGCGGTCGCGGCCCCTACTGCGGGCCTGCATTTCGATCAAGCGCTACTGGATCAGCTCGATGCTGCTGGCATCCGGAAAGCAGAGGTGACTCTGCACGTCGGGGCAGGCACTTTTCAGCCCGTCAGAGTTGAAAACATTGCTGACCACACTATGCACAGCGAGCACGTTGAAGTGGACCAGACCTGCGTCGACGCCGTGCAAGCATGCCGGGAGCGCGGCGGTCAGGTTATCGCAGTTGGCACGACGGCGGTGCGCTCTTTGGAGAGTGCAGCGGCGCAGCAGACTGGCAGTGCGATAACTGAGGCGACGATCCAACCCTTTCACGGCGATACGAATATTTTTTTGTATCCGGGATGCGAGTTCAGGGTAGTCGATGCCATGGTCACCAACTTCCACCTGCCAGAGTCGACGCTGATGATGTTGGTGTCAGCGTTCGCCGGTATCGAAACCATTCGCCACGCTTACCAAGCGGCGATAGACAACCGCTACCGGTTTTTCAGCTATGGTGATGCCATGTTTATTACCGGTCAGGCGGCTCGCTGATGGAGTTTCACGTATCGCATCAGGATGGATTCGCGAGGCGCGGGCAAATTGACTTCCCACGAGGTAGCGTTCAAACCCCGGCCTTTATGCCCGTCGGGACCTACGGCACGGTGAAGGGGATGCTGCCACGTGACATTATTGAAATCGGCGCAGAAATCATCCTGGGGAACACCTTCCACCTATGGTTGCGGCCGGGGACAGACATTATCCGGGAGCACGGTGACCTGCATGACTTTATGGGCTGGGAAGGCCCTATTTTGACCGACTCGGGTGGCTTTCAGGTTTTCAGCCTCGATGAATTACGGAAAGTCACCGAGGAAGGCGTGGCGTTCAAATCCCCAGTAAATGGTGACCGGGTATTTCTTGATCCCGAGACATCAATGCAGATACAGCGTGATTTGGGTAGCGATATCGTCATGATCTTCGATGAGTGCACCCCGTATCCTGCGACTGAGTCAGACGCAGAGCGCTCAATGGAGCTTTCCCTGAGATGGGCCGAGCGCAGTAAGCGTGCGCATGGAGATAACAGCGCGGCGCTGTTCGGCATCATTCAGGGCGGTATGTACCCCGAGCTCCGAACTCGCTCACTTGAGGCGCTGCAGGAGATTGGTTTTGACGGTTTTGCGGTGGGAGGCCTGTCTGTCGGTGAGCCCAAGGAAGAGATGGTCAAAGTGCTGGATCATCTTGCCGGTTTACTCCCTGCAGGCAAACCTCACTACCTCATGGGAGTCGGGACACCCGCAGACCTTCTCGAGGGGGTGCGACGGGGCATTGATATGTTTGATTGTGTGATGCCCACCCGCAATGCGCGAAACGGACATCTCTTCACCAGCACAGGCGTTCTGAAGCTTCGGAACGCGCGACACAAAAGCAGCACTGAACCGGTAGATGCGAATTGCGACTGCTATACCTGCAAACACTTTTCGCGGTCGTACCTAGCGCACCTCGACAAGTGCAATGAAATTTTGGGTTCGCAGTTAGCTACCATTCATAATCTCCGCTTTTATCAGCAGCACATGGCTGGTATTCGAGCGGCCATTGAGGCAGGACAACTGGATGAATTTGCGCGTGATTTCTATGCTCGCCAAAACGAGTGCTCAACCGGATGAGTGAATCCAATCTCCCCGTGAAATCACCGTGCATCGAGGTCTGCTCACTGAACGACAGCGATGTATGCATCGGCTGTTATCGCACTGCGAATGAGATCATCGAGTGGTTCTCAGCCAATGATCAGCGTAAGCGAGAGATCCTGGCGGCAGTGAGTGAGAGAGGGAATCAGCGATAGGCGTCTTGCCGCCGTGTTGTCAGTCAATCTGCTCAGATGAGCTCGCTGTCGTGTTCAGGGGCCAAATCCGGATCCGGTTGATGTGTGTCTTGGAAATTTCCTCGATATCCAGCTGATATCCCTCGATCCGTACCGAGGTTTTGGCGTTAGGAAAAGCCTCCAACGCCTCCAACGCCAGTCCGCTGAGCGTTTTAGGACCATCGGTTGGTAGGTTCCACTTCCTTTGCCGGTTCAGGTCTCGAATGCTGACGGTGCCCGAGCAAGTGGTGCTGCCATCCGGGTGCTGCGTGATTTCCTCGTTTTCCTCGACAAGGTTCGACGTGAACTCTCCGACAATCTCTTCAAGGATATCTTCGAGTGCGACTAGGCCGAGAATGTCGCCGTACTCGTCGACGACCATACCCAGCCGTTTCTTTTGACGCTGAAAATAGAGTAGCTGGGTATTCAGCGGGGTATTTTCGGGGATGAAATAGGGTGGCTCAGCTGCCTCTGAAAGCGCCTCCCTATTGAGGCGGCCTTTGTCGAGCACGCGGCTCAAATCCCTCATGTGAAACACGCCCTCGATCTGATTGATGTCATCGCGATAGAGGGGCAACCGTGTGTGGGCACTGTTTTTCAGCTGCCGCATGATGGCCTCGTCGGGTGCTTCCACGTCGATTCCGTAGATTTCGTTCCGGGGGGCCATGATGTCGTTTACCGTCATTTGTTCCAGATCGAGAATGTTGACCAACATTCTACGGTGACGACTGGGAATCATTGAGGCGGATTCGGTCACGATGGTTCTCAACTCATCCTGCGATACGGCGTCGTCTCCTGCGCTATCGGGGGAAAAGCCGATCAGTTTCAGGATGCCGTTGGTTAACCAATTGATAGACAGCACCAACGGCATCAGGGCCTTCTGCAGGGGTAACAGAATCCAGCTGGCGGGGAAGGCGACCCGCTCGGGGTGAAGCGCAGCGATCGTTTTGGGGGTGATTTCTGCAAAGATCAGAATAACCAGGGTGAGGACCAGCGTGGCGATGGCAATGCCAGCGTCTCCGAATAGTCTGATCGCAATGACCGTTGCGATTGCTGAAGCCAGAATATTGACCAAATTGTTACCAATGAGGATCAGGCCAATGAGCCGGTCAGGCCGTTGCAGCAGTTTTATGGCCCGTCGTGCTCCTCGGTGGCCCGTGCCTTTGAGGTGCTTAAGACGATACCGATTCAGCGACATCATGCTCGTCTCCGAGCTGGAGAAGAAAGCAGAGATCAGGATAAGAATTGCCAGTGCGGTGAAGAGCAAGCCCAGCGAGGTGTCGTTCAAGAGTGCTTAACGCCTCTGTTGTTCAGGAAGTGAAATGGTGGAGAAAAACAGGCAAGTGCACAAGCCTTGTCCTGACCGGTGTCCCGTCGATGAAGTGTCAACCTGTGAGTGGTAAAACCAGCTCTAGTACCAGCTTCGAACCAAAGAAGCCGAGAACGACCAAGCTGAAGGCAATAAGGTTCAGAGTGATTGCCGATTGGACGCGCCAACCCCGGCGGAAGTACTGCACCAGCAGAATTGCATAGAGGCACCAAGCAAGCATGGTCAACACTGTTTTGTGCACCAAATGCTGGCTGAACAAGTCGTCGATGAAGATCATGCCCGTGCCGATGGCGACGGTGAGAATTAAAAACCCGGCTCCCGTGAGCTCATAAAATAGCGCCGATGCTGCCTCTAATGGCGGTAATTTGCGGATGACGCCTCGGTTGCGATGCTGCCTGAGTTGACGCGACTGCACTGTTACCAGCAGTCCTTGCAATACTGCCAACGCGAGCACTGCGAAACTGATAATCGAGGCTGAAATGTGGGACAGGATGCCGGCGGGGAGATCGCTCATCGGCCGACTGGTATCGGGTGCAAAGGTGGCGACGAGTATGGATAAAGCCGCCAGCGGAAACAGCACTATCAGCAGTGTGTGCAGTGGCCGCGCAACCAGCGCGATTAAGCTGATGAAGCCCATGCTGAGAAACATCAGAGAGGCGACGCGATAAAAACCGAGGCTGGATTCGCCCGCCTGCGCCGGTAAAAAGGCTGCGAGCGCATGCGCAGCGAGAGCGGCTGCGCCAACCATCGCTATTTGTTGCCGCTGTTTTTCCGCGCCCGTCTCGAGATTGAGCACCTGCCGCCATACCGCCAGCAAATACAGCAGCGCTGCCCCGATGGCGAGGCCAGCCGTCAATAAGCTGGGGTTGCTGTCCATGGCGTCTCCGCGTGCCCCGCCGGCGATAATCTGAGCCGGCGATTTGGGGATCTCTTGATGCGTCCTTATACTACGCCGTTCCGAACATCATTGGGTATCCCTCTGGGTGCGATAACACCATGTTTGAATCATTAAGCGACCGCCTAAGCAGCAGCCTGAGGGCGATAGCAGGAAAATCGAAACTCACCGAGGATAATATTCGGGATACCTTGCGCGACGTCCGGATGGCGCTGCTTGAAGCCGATGTCGCGTTGCCCGTCGTGAAAACGTTTACTGACCGAGTGAAGGATCGCGCTGTTGGCGTGGAGGTGAGTAAAAGTCTGACACCCGGGCAGTCCTTTCTCAAAATTGTCGAAGCAGAGCTTCAGTCGGTCATGGGTGGTGAGTCCGAGGGGCTGAACCTGTCAACCCAACCGCCTGCTGTTGTCATGGTGGCAGGCTTGCAGGGCGCGGGTAAGACCACTTCCGTCGCAAAACTTGCTCGATATCTGATTGAGCGGGAAAACAAGAAGGTGTCGGTCGTGAGTGCTGACGTATACAGGCCGGCGGCCATCACTCAGCTCGAGACGCTCGCAGAAGAGGTGGGTGCCCGCTTTGAGCCAAGTGACGCGTCGGAGTCACCCGTGGACATCGTCAAGCGCGCAATGAGCGATGCCAAGGTCGCCTTCTCAGACGTACTACTGGTCGATACTGCAGGTCGGCTTGCTGTTGATGAAGAAATGATGGCCGAGATTAAAGCCCTGCATGAAGCGGTCAACCCGATCGAAACGCTGTTCGTTGTCGATGCGATGACGGGTCAGGATGCCGCTAACACCGCCAAGGCCTTTGGCAAGACGTTGCCACTCACCGGCGTCATTCTGACCAAGGTCGATGCGGATGCGCGGGGTGGTGCCGCACTCTCTGTGCGCACGATTACCGAGCGTCCCATCAAATTCCTTGGGGTAGGCGAAAAAACTGACGCCCTAGATCCTTTCCATCCAGACCGGTTGGCATCCCGCATCTTGGGTATGGGCGACATGCTGTCGCTGATCGAAGAGGTCGAGCGGAAAGTTGATCATGGCAAAGCCAAAAAGTTGGCGAAAAAAGTCCAGAAAGGGGGGCGATTCGATCTCGAGGATTTCCGCGAGCAATTGCAGCAAATGAAAAACCTCGGCGGCATGGGCGCCATGCTCGATAAGCTGCCGGGTATGGGAGGCATGGCTCAGGCTGCTCAGAATGTCGATACCAAGCAGTTTGATCGCATGGAGGCGATGATCAACTCGATGACGCCTAAAGAACGGCGCAACCCGGATCTGATCTCTGGCTCACGCAAGCGGCGGATTACGCTTGGTTCTGGTACCGCAGTGCAGGACCTCAATCGATTGCTGAAGCAGCACAAGCAAATGCAGAAGATGATGAAAAAGATGAAAGGCGGTGGCATGCAACGCATGATGCGCGGCCTTGGAGGGCTTGGCGGTGGCCCTGGTGGCGGTGGTATGCCACCTGGTTTCCCGCGCCGTTAGCGGCTCGCTAACGTTAGTAGAGCTGGTCAGAGTGCACCTTTGCAGAGTATGCGGTTTGCTGTATCCTCCGCCCTCTTTTATTGAGAGGCCCCAAATCTGGGGGCTTCAATACGGAACTTTTGAGGATATAACACGATGGTAATCATTCGGTTATCACGGGGTGGTTCTAAAAAGCGACCCTTCTACCATGTGACAGTTGCAGACCGCCGCGAGCCTCGGGACGGCCGCTTCATTGATCGCTTGGGCTTTTTCAACCCGATTGCACGGGGCCAGGAGCAGCGCCTGCGCATTGATGTGGATGCGGTAGAGGGCTGGGTCGCCAAGGGCGCACAAGTCAGCCCGCGCGTGCAAAAACTGTTGAAAGAATACCAGGCAGGTGCTGAGGCTACCGCCGCTTAAAAAGGCCTCCTCAATGGCTGGAGGGGCCTGACGATGCGCTCCGCGCCCCCCACCACTACCCTCCTTACGCTTGCAGATATTGTAGGCGTTTACGGGATCAAGGGATGGGTCAAGCTCCGTGTTCAGCTTGATGATCCCCAGATCCTTCTCTCACTCTCGCAATTACAGTTGAATGGTCCTGAAGCGGCCAGACGCAACGTATCTCGCACAATTACGATTCAGGCGCTGCAACCGCATGGAAAAGGCTTTATTGCGCGCCTCGCAGGGGTAGACGACCGCACTCAGGCAGAATTGCTGAAGGGTCTCAGCATTCAGGTGCCAGAGGCTGACTTCCCCGCTGCCGCTGACGATGAAGTCTATTGGCGCGACCTAGTCGGTCTCGAGGTCTGGTGCCGTGATGGAGGTAACCGGGTTCTGCTGGGACGAGTCAAAAATCTGCTTGAAACCGGCGCCAACGACGTGCTGGTCGTCACTCCTTGTGAGGAGAGCGTAGACGACAGAGAACATTTGGTCCCGTGGCTACCGGAGGATGTGGTCGTGGATATCGATCTGACCGAGGGTCGATTAGAGGTGGACTGGTATGTCGATGAGTGAGCAGTCTCCTCGCCTCAAATTTGCGGTGATGACCTTATTCCCGGAAATGTTCACTGCGTTGACTGAGTGGGGTGTGACGGGGCGTGCATTTCAAACGGGGGTGTGCTCTCTGCACCTGCAGGATCCACGTGAAGAAGCCACCGATCGACATGGTTCAGTTGATGATCGGCCTTATGGCGGAGGCCCGGGTATGGTGATGCAGGCACCCGTCCTGTCTGCATCTCTATTCAGAGCCAGAGCGGCCGTGGGCAGTGGCGCGCAGGTGGTTGCGCTGTCGCCGCAGGGTAAAAAATTAGACGCCCAACTAGCCAAGCAATTTGCCGAGGCTGCCGGTCTTATTCTGATCGCCGGGCGCTACGAGGGTTTGGACGAACGCTTTATTCAGCGCGAGGTCGATTTGGAGGTGTCTGTCGGCGATTTTGTGGTCAGTGGAGGCGAGTTGCCCGCCATGTTGCTGATCGATGCCATTGTGCGATGGCTTCCCGGCGTTTTGGGTCACGAGTCTTCGGCGGCTGAGGATTCTTTCTCCGCAGGCTTGCTCGATTGTCCTCATTACACTCGCCCAGAGGTATTTGAAGGTGAGCGGGTACCGGACGTTCTGCTGAGCGGGGATCATGCGGCAATCGCCAGTTGGAGAAGAGCCCAGGCCGTTCGTCGCACGTTAGATCGCAGACCTGATTTATTGTCGTGGGAGGACGTGACCGACAGCGACCGACAGCTTCTCGCGAAATGGGATCTTTTACCGACCTAGAGGGGCAGACATTCTCTATTCGAGCAGGTATCATCGCGCCCTCTCGAGTATGTCAGGTCGTCTGAAAGCCGCCTAAGCTTTGCAAATCCTAGCGATCGTCCTGAACTGAACAGTTCGGGAACACGTACACGAAACAAATTTGAGATCAGTCGGCCGTCGTCAAAAACGCGGCGGTGGGAGAAGGTAATGAGCACCAACAAAATTATTGCCGAGCTCGATGCGGAGCAAATGGGCCGGGAAATTCCGGAATTCGCACCAGGTGACACCGTGGTGGTGCAGGTGCGAGTCAAAGAAGGCAACCGGGAGCGTCTGCAGGCGTTTGAAGGCGTATGCATCGGTAAGCGGAATCGGGGTCTCAACTCCGCATTCACTGTTCGGAAGATCTCGCACGGTGTAGGCGTGGAGCGAACGTTCCAGACTTACAGCCCGCTCGTTGACAGCATTACCGTCAAAAGACGTGGTGATGTCAGGCAGGCCAAACTCTATTACCTCAGAGAGTTGTCCGGAAAGGCAGCGCGCATCAAGGAAAAGCTCTCCTCCTAATCGCATTGATCCGGGGCGCTCACGCGCCCTCGAACAATCTTTTAGGCTCCCGCTGACAGGCGTCGCTTCCCGCGTCTTCCAGAGTGTCGACGGCGACCCGCATTTTTCAGGCCACCCCATACTGGGTGGTGAACCTCGGCAGAGGGGAGGGACCAGCAACGTGAATCTGTGCTACCAAAAAAATCTGACTCTCAGTGGGCTGAAATCCCTAGGGCTCTGTGCCTTGGTGGGACTGTGCTACGCGACCTCTGCGTCGGCCCAGGCAGTGAAGGAGCAGATGGCCATTGCTTTGAGCGGATTTGCCGGGCAACCGATAGTTGTCGAGAGCGTTCGCCCCAGTCCTGCCCCCGGCATCATTGAGGTTCAAATTGAGAACGGCCCCCTGTTGTACGCCACGGATGACGGCAGCTATTTCTTCCTCAACGGTGATTTACACCGAACTAACCAAACCGGTGCGGTCAATGTCACTGAAGAGCGCCGGTCTGTGGGGCGTCAAGAGCAGCTAGCAGCGGTGTCGGTAGACGACATGGTGGTTTTTTCTCCCGAAGGGGAGGTGCGCGACTACGTGTCAGTGTTCACTGATGTGACCTGTTTTTACTGTCAGAAGCTGCATCGAGAAGTGGATGAACTCAATGCGAAGGGTATTGAGGTTCGCTACCTGGCGTTTCCGCGAGGCGGCATGAACTCAGACGGTGCCAAGAAGCTGGCAACCGCTTGGTGCGCCGATGACCAGCAAACCACGTTGACTGAACTCAAAGCGGGCGTGGATTTGCCCGTCAATGACTGCGCTGACAACCCTATCGCCACGCAATATCAGCTCGGACAAGACATGGGGGTCACTGGCACGCCTGCGATTATCACCAGTTCAGGCATGATGATTCCCGGTTACCGGCCGGCGGCCGATTTGGCGGCGGTCCTCGGCTTAGATTGAGTCAGCCCGGATAGGCGAGAGCGATTTTGGATACACACTTTCAACGGATTGAGCGGCTGCCCCCTTATGTTTTCAACATCATTGGCGAGCTGAAGCTGGCTGCGCGCGCGCGTGGTGAGGACATTATCGATTTCGGCATGGGTAATCCTGATCAGCCCACGCCCTCTCATATTGTCGACAAATTGCGAGATACAGTGGGCCGCGGTGACACGCATCGTTACTCCCAATCCAAGGGAATACCCCGACTGAGAAAAGCGATCTGTGACTGGTATCAAAAGCGGTACGATGTTGAATTGAATCCCGAGACGGAAACGATCGTCACACTCGGTTCCAAGGAAGGGCTAGCGCATCTGGCGCTTGCGACGACAGGCGTCGGCGACGCCATTCTAGTGCCCAATCCGAGTTATCCAATCCATCCTTACGGTTTTGTGATTTCGGGCGCCGATCTCAGGCACGTTCCAATGCAAACCGAGGCGGGTTTCTTGGAAGAGCTTGAGGTGGCGATTCGCAATACGTACCCCAAGCCAAAGATGTTGGTATTGAACTTCCCCTCTAATCCAACTGGGCATTGCGTCGAGTTGCCGTTCTTTGAGCGCGTCATCGATATCGCCAAGCAACAGAATATTTGGGTTGTTCATGACCTCGCATATGCGGATTTGGTGTTCGATGGCTACAAAGCACCGAGCATTCTTCAGGTACCGGGTGCGCGCGATATTGCGGTCGAGTTCTTTACCCTGTCAAAGAGCTACAACATGCCGGGATGGCGTGTTGGATTCTGCTGCGGGAATGCAGAACTCATCGCTGCACTCACCCGAATCAAGTCTTATCTCGACTACGGGATTTTCACTCCGGTACAGGTTGCTGCGATTGCCGCTCTCGAGGGGGATCAGCAGTGCGTGGCAGACATCCGGGATATGTATCAGCGGCGTCGTGACGTCCTGTGTAGTGGTTTGAATGAGGCGGGTTGGCCCGTCGAACCCCCCAAGGCCACCATGTTTGTTTGGGCGCAAATACCCGAAGCATTTCGACATATGGGTTCTGTCGAGTTCAGCAAGTTGCTCTTACAGCGAGGCGGCGTTGCCGTCTCTCCGGGAGTCGGCTTTGGCGAGTACGGTGAAGGGTTCGTCAGATTCGGACTAATAGAGAATGAACATCGTACTCGGCAGGCGATTCGAGGCATTAAAAAGGTGCTCCGGCAGGGCCCGCCCGTTGCCGCTGAGGAGTTGTCAGCATGAGTGATGAAGCACTGCGCATCGGCGTGTGTGGCGTTGGCACAGTCGGCCTCGCCACGATCGATATTCTCCATCAGCAGAGCGCAATGGTATCGGCGCGCGCCGGAAAGGATCTCAAAGTTACGCACGTTGGTGCGCGGAGGGATCACGCGGAGCATGATTATGGCGACGCGCGCGTGAGCCGCGATGTGATGGACGTTGCGCGCGATCCCGAGGTAGACGTGCTCGTAGAGCTTATTGGCGGAACCGGTGTGGCCTACGATCTAATCAAGTTGGCGATTGAACAGGGCAAACACATCGTGACGGCGAACAAGGCCCTCATCGCAGAGCATGGCAATGAATTATTCGCTCTCGCAGAAGCGGCGGGTGTTCAGCTCGGATTCGAGGCGTCGGTGGCGGGTGGCATCCCGATTATCAAGGCACTGCGTGAGTCAATGGCCGCGAATGAAGTGAAGCAAGTCGCGGGCATTATCAACGGCACGGGTAATTTTATTCTCACAGAGATGAGTTCCAAAGGCCGCGCATTTGATGATGTGCTCGCGGAGGCACAAGCACTTGGTTATGCCGAAGCGGATCCCACTTTCGATATTGATGGCACGGATGCGGCTCACAAGCTGGTGATTCTTGCTTCCCTGGCGTTCGGCATTCCTCTAAATATTGACGGCCCGGTGAAGCAGGGCATCAATACTGTGACACCTACCGATCTCAATTACGCGGCCGAGTTGGGTTACCGCGTAAAGCATCTGGGTATCGCTCGCCAGAGCGAAACGGGTGTCGAGCTTCGCGTTCACCCCACGTTGATCCCCGAGCAGAAGCAGCTCGCCACCGTTGACGGTGTGTTGAATGCAGTGATGATCTCGGGAAGCGCTGTCGGTGAAGTGGTGCTGGTTGGGCCTGGCGCGGGCGGTCCTGCGACGGCTTCATCAGTGTGCGCAGATATCATTGATGTGGCGCGACACTCACACGGAACCGGACCGGCGATGGGGCTGCCTGCTAATAAGCTCAGTGCTCAACCGCTTATTCCGTCGGGTGAGATTGCCAGTGAGTGGTATGTCAGGCTCACCGTAGTCGATCGACCTGGTGTCATGTCGGATATTACTCAGGTATTGGCAGATCGCGGCATCAGCATTGAATCGCTGGTGCAGAAGGCGCCCGAGGCGGGTCAGAGCGAGGTGCCGATCGTGCTGTTGACCCATATGGCGGCTGAATCCGTAATCACTGGCGCTGTAGACGAGATTACAGCGTTCGAAGAAGTGAGGGCTGAGGTTGCGTTACTGCGGGTCGAGACCTTCGAGTAAGTCATTAGCATCGTCGCCCTGCGAACGATAAGAGGGAGCCAGTAGTGAGCCTCCAATACCGAAGTACACGTGGTCAGGCCCCCGCCCTGAATTTTGAGGGTGTCCTGCTCGCCGGTCTCGCCAGAGACGGCGGTCTTTATTTACCTGAGGCTCTGCCTCACTTCAGTGATGCAGAGCTGCAGGCCATGCGCGGCATGACCTATACCGAGCTCGCAACGACAGTGATCGCTCCCTTCGTTGAGGGCAGTATTGATCGCGAGACGTTGTCACAGCTTGTCGAAGCGTCATATCGAGACTTCCGTCATCAAGCCGTTGCGCCAGTTAAACAGCTGGATCATGACCAGTGGCTGTTGGAACTGTTTCACGGACCCACCCTGGCGTTCAAAGATTTCGCGTTGCAATTGCTGGGCAGGCTGCTTGATCACGTATTGACCCGCCGGGGAGAACGAGTCGTGATAATGGGCGCGACATCGGGTGATACGGGCAGCGCGGCGATCGAGGGTTGCCGCCATTGCGAGCAAGTGGATATTTTTATTCTGTATCCGGATGGCCGAGTGTCCGACGTGCAACGTCGCCAAATGACAACTGTGCAAGGTGCTAACGTCCACAACATCGCAATACGGGGTAACTTTGACGACTGCCAGGCGCTGGTCAAAGCGAGTTTTGTGGCCGATGCGTTCCTGCCCGACGGACGCTCGCTTGTTGCGGTCAATTCCATCAACTGGGCCCGAATTATGGCTCAGATCGTTTATTACTTTTACGCCGCCTTTGCTGTGGGGGGGCCCGATCGACCCGTGAATTTCTCGGTGCCGACGGGAAATTTTGGCGACATCTACGCAGGCTATCTGGCGCATCGCATGGGTTTACCGATCAACAACCTGGTGATTGCTACGAACCGCAATGATGTTTTACACCGCATGCTGACAACGGGCACTTATGCGCGGCAGCCTATCGAAGCTTCGTTGTCTCCAAGTATGGATATTTCCATCTCGTCCAACTTTGAGCGGTTAATGTTTGATTTGTACGATGGTGATGCGGCGCACATCAATAGCTTGATGACCGCGTTCTCTCAGGGAGAGATTAACCTGAGTGAATCAGCGCTTACGCGAGCGCAAGCGCTCTTTACCAGCGCCTGCGTGTCTGATGAAGACACCTGTCACGAGATTCGCGCTATGTGGGATAAAACGGGCGAGCTTTTGGATCCTCACACGGCCATCGGCACGCGGGCTGCGCGGCAGTGCATGCGTGACGGAGACGGCCCCATGGTGACGCTGGCGACAGCCCACCCAGCAAAATTTCCGGTAGCGGTCGCCAAGGCGAATACCGGCAAGGAGCCCGAGTTACCCGCGCATCTGTCGGACCTTTTTGACCGCGAAGAGCGGTTCGATACCTTGGATAAAGACCTGGCAACGGTCCACGCCTATATGGCGGAACAGTGCCTCTGAGTGAACCACTGATTCGCCGTCGCGAAGCGGCCGTCTCCGCTGAGTTGCAGGCTGCAGCCCTGCCCGAAGCACTGAAGCGCATTTACGCGAACCGCGGCATAACTCACCCGGCGGAGCTTTCACTCACTCTCGATCAGCTGCACCCGCCCCAGCAGTTGAAGGGCATCGCAGAGGCGGCTGAATTGCTGGCCGACGCAGTTGAAGGTGATGGCCGGGTGCTCATAGTCGGTGATTTTGACGCGGATGGCGCCACCAGTAGTGCCATGGCTGTATCGGTCTTGCGGCAAATGGGTCTCCGCGAAGTTGCTTACTTGGTACCCAATCGGTTTGAGTTTGGCTACGGGCTGACTCCTGAGATTGTTGAGCTGGCCGCTGCGCAAATGCCAGACTTAATCGTCACCGTCGACAACGGTATCTCGAGTGTTGAAGGCGTTGCCGCAGCACAGGCGATGGGCATCAGCGTGCTGGTGACAGACCACCATCTGCCGGGCGAGCAGTTACCCAGTGCAGAGGTGATCGTGAACCCTAATCAGCCCGACTGTGTCTTTCCAAGCAAGGCGCTCGCGGGCGTGGGCGTGATGTTTTATGTGCTCAGTGCATTGCGTGCTGAACTTCGCCGAAGAGGTTGGTTCGACGGCGAGGGTCTGCCAGAGCCTAATCTGGGTGACGCGCTGGATCTGGTGGCGCTAGGCACTGTCGCGGATGTTGTACCCCTTGATCGTAATAATCGGATTCTGGTTGCCGCGGGCCTTGCGAGGATCCGCAGTGGTAGGGCACGCCCGGGTATTGAGGCGTTGTTTGAAGTCGCAGGAAAAGATCACAAGCAAGCCACCGCATCAGATCTGGGTTTCATTGTGGGACCGCGGCTGAATGCAGCAGGTCGGCTCGATGACATGTCGATTGGTATCGAGTGCTTGCTCGCCGAGTCATCTATGGAGGCTCGGGAATGTGCCGACAAGCTCCATCGATTGAACCGTGAGCGCCGCGATATTGAGCAGTCGATGGAGCAGGACGCGCTAGAGCAGCTGGCGTCGCTGGAACTTGACTCGAGTGCACCGCCGTTCGCGATGGTTTTATTTGAGCCGAGCTGGCATCAAGGTGTGATCGGCATTCTCGCGTCGCGTGTTCGTGAGCGGGTGCATCGGCCGACCGTGATCTTCGCAGATGTTGGCGAAGGCATGCTGAAAGGTTCGGGACGTTCGATTGCGGGTCTGCATCTGCGCGATGCGCTGGATTTGGTGGCGACACGGCACCCCGGTTTGCTGAACAAGTTCGGCGGACACGCCATGGCGGCTGGGCTTACGCTGGCGAAAGACGACTTGCAGCGCTTCACACAGGCGCTCGAGCTAGCAGTTGCTGAGATGCTGAACCATGTTCCGCCTCAAGCGATAGAGGACAGCGATGGTGCCTTGAGTGCCGGTGACCTGGGGCTATCGCTCGCTGAGTCGTTATCCGCGGGTGGTCCGTGGGGCCAGCATTTCCCGGAGCCCACCTTCGATAGCCTGTTTGATGTGCGTCAACACCGGATTGTTGGCGAGAAGCACCTCAAATTAACGTTGGCTGCACAGGGCGTGGAGATTGATGCAATCGCGTTCAATGTCGACGTGGTCGACTGGCAAGCGAGTCCTGCCAAACAGATTCATGCGCTTTATCGACTCGACGTGAACGAATACCGTGGCGAGCGAAATCCGCAGCTGATCATCCAATCTTTTTGGCGTTCGGGCGCCGACTCATCGGCTGACTGAGTTGGCAGAGAGGCGGGCAACCCGATAGACTCTCGCCCCGCATAACGGGCATGCCGCCCCGCATCGAACAAATACTGGACGCATTGTGGAAATAGCACCGCTCATCGCACAAATCAAAGATATTCGCGCACGCACTGACGTGTTGAGGGGGTACCTTTGACTACGCTGTTAAACAGGACAGACTCAAAGAAGTTGAGCTAGAGCTCGCCGAGCCTAGCGTTTGGGACGATCCCGAACAAGCGCAGACATTGGGTCGTGAACGCGCGTCCCTGGAGTTGGTCGTCAGTACGATAGAGACGCTCGATGCGGGTTCTGACGATGCCAGTGACTTACTCGACCTAGCCGTCGAGGAGGATGACGAAGAGACGGCGCGCTCTGTTGAACAAGACCTTCTCGAACTTGTAGCGATGCTAGAGAAGCTCGAATTCCGTCGCATGTTCTCGGGCGAAACCGACGAGAACAACGCTTACCTCGACATTCAGGCCGGATCCGGTGGGACTGAAGCCCAAGACTGGGCCGAGATGTTGCTTCGCATGTATTTGCGATGGGGTGAGGACAAGGGATTTAAGACCACTCTGGTCGAAGCATCGGCAGGTGAAGTGGCAGGACTGAAGAGTGCGACGATCCAGTTCGAAGGGGAGTACGCCTTTGGCTGGCTGCGAACCGAGACGGGGGTGCATCGCTTGGTCCGCAAGTCGCCCTTTGATAGCGGCGGACGTCGACATACGTCTTTCGCCTCAGTCTTTGTCTCGCCTGAGATCGACGACAATATCGAGATCGATATCAATCCGGCGGATTTGCGGGTGGATACCTATCGCTCATCGGGTGCCGGTGGTCAGCACGTTAACACGACGGATTCGGCGGTTCGTATCACCCATGAACCCTCCGGGATTGTCACCAGTTGCCAAACGGAACGATCCCAGCATCAAAACCGCGATAACGCGATGAAGCAGTTGCGTGCGAAGCTCTTCGAGATGGAAATGTTGAAGCGGAGCGCCGAGAAGCAGGCAATGGAAGACAGCAAAGCCGATATTGGTTGGGGGAGTCAGATCCGCTCCTACGTTTTAGACGACTCGCGGATCAAGGATTTACGCACGGGTGTTGAAACGCGGAATACCCAATCCGTATTGGATGGCGCTCTGGACCCGTTTATTCAGGCCTCGTTAAAGCAAGGTCTCTGATCGATCTTTCTTTGGAGAATAGTGTGGACAAGCCGCAACAACCAGACGACGAGAATAAGCTCATTGCAGAGCGTCGCGCCAAGCTCGCCGCTCTGCGTGAGCAGGGTCCCGCGTTTCCCAGCGATTTTCGGCGCACCGCGCTCGCTGGTGATTTACAGCGTGATTATGAAGGTCAGGATAAGGCCACGCTGGAAAGCACTAATGAGCGTTTCTCGGTCGCGGGCCGTCTGATTCGCAATCGTGGGGCGTTCTTACTGATCCAAGACGGCTCCGGGACGATTCAGCTCTACCTCAATCGAGAGCAGTTATCTGATGAGGCCGTGTCAGCCATCAAAACCTGGGACCTCGGCGACATTGTTGCGGCTTCCGGGCCCATTCATCGATCCGGTAAAGGTGATCTCTACATCAATATGGAAGAGGGCCGTTTGCTCACCAAGGCACTCCGGCCGCTTCCTGACAAGTATCACGGCCTTGTCGACCAGGAAACGCGCTACCGGCAGCGCTATGTCGATCTGATCGTGAATCTGGAAGTGCGAGAGATCTTCCGTATTCGCGCAGCGACGATCCAGTTCATTCGGCAGTTTCTAGCGGAGCGCCAGTTCGTAGAGGTCGAGACGCCGATGCTGCATCCGATTGCTGGCGGGGCGACGGCACGTCCGTTCATTACTCACCACAATGCCTTGGATATGGAAATGTATCTGCGCGTGGCTCCCGAGCTCTATCTGAAGCGATTGACGGTCGGCGGGCTCGAAAAAGTGTTTGAGATCAATCGGAATTTCAGGAATGAGGGCTTGTCCACCCGGCATAACCCGGAATTCACAATGCTGGAATTCTATTGGGCCTACGCAGATTTTCGCGACGCGATGGATCTAACCGAGGCATTGATGCGCGAGCTGACCCTGTCCGTTCTGGGCAGCACTGACGTGACCTATGGCGACCATGTTTTCCACTTTGACCGGCCGTTCACTCGACTCACGGTCGTGGAGGCCATCCTGAAATACAACGCTGATCTGAGCGCAGAGGATATTGCCAGTCGAGAGTCGGCAGCGGCAGTTGCCGAGCGGCTCGGCATTCAGGTGCAGGCGGGATGGGGTCTTGGGAAGATTCAGATCGAAATCTTTGAGGAGACTGCGGAGTCACAGCTGTTGGAGCCCACCTTCATCACTGCCTATCCGACAGAGGTCTCGCCTCTGGCTCGTCGGAATGATGACGATCCCTTTGTTACCGACCGGTTTGAATTTTTTGTTGGTGGTCGCGAGTTGGCTAACGGCTTCAGCGAGCTTAACGATGCCGAAGATCAAGCAGAGCGCTTCGCCGCGCAGGTGGCCGCGAAAGAGGCCGGCGATGATGAAGCGATGCATTTCGATCACGACTATATTCGGGCGTTGGAGTACGGTTTGCCGCCGACGGCAGGGGAGGGGATCGGTATTGATCGTCTCGTCATGTTGCTGACCAACTCGCCTTCGATTCGGGACGTGATCCTTTTTCCGCATCTCCGGCATGAATAATCCTCTGGCACACTGGTGTGTTTCAGTGGGTGAATGCTATGCTCCGTCAAACCGCATGGGGTAAGTAGCGTGCCTAACTCACCGGCGTTTGGCGTCGTATTTTTTTCGTTTTTTCTCTCGGTCCTGACCGGATGCGCCATGCAAACCGGTGAGCAGAAGCCCCCCCCGCTCTCGGGTGATGCCCCACCAACTCAATCCGCTCCAGAACTCATGGGTGTGTGTGATTGCCCCGAACGCTCCCGTGAAGATCAGTTTAATGTGGCACTTCAGGCCTTGGTGAGAGGCGAGTATGAAGCTGCGCGATCGGCACTTGCAGGCCATGCCGAGGGTGGAGATGCGATGGCAACGATCGAGGCAGATGCCGGGCAGGATCTCACCGATCTGTTGGTTCGGTATATGGGTGACGCTTTACCCGCTGATGCGAGCGAAGGCTCTGATCGTGCGGTATTAATCAATCTTGTCCTATCGCTGATCGACAGGCTTGAAACGAACGTTGCGACCCTAGGTGCGCAAAACGCCGAGCTGGAGGCTGACCTCGAAAAACGAGAGGAGGCCCTCAAGCGTCTGCGGGAACTGACACTGGGACAGCCGGAAGCGTAACGCGAAATTCCGAGCCCTTGTCTGGCTGACTCTCGAGGTTGATGTCACCGCCCAGCATCGTGCAGAACTCCCTCACAATCGCCAATCCCAGGCCTGTACCGCCATATTTTAAGCCCGTGTTCGACTCGGCTTGGGTGAACGCGTCAAAGACTCGCTCCTGTTGCGCCTGTGTCATACCGATACCCGTGTCTGTCACGGCGACGACTAAGGTGTTTGATGTCATCGATGCCGATACAGTGATGTCGCCATCCCTCGTGAATTTGCAGGCGTTAGAAAATAAGTTGGTCACGATCTGCTGAAGCTTTCCACGGTCGCTGTCGATATCCCGCATGCTGTCTTTATCGATATCGAGCACTAGGCGGTTGTTATTTTGCGTGAGAAGGGGCGATAGCGCGTCACAGATCTGCACCAAGAGTCCTGCGGGATTGAACACTTCTCGGGTGACCTGCATTTTACCAGTTTCAATCTTGGAGAGATCCAGAATGTCGTTGATGAGTGTGAGGAGTTGTTTACCAGAGAAAATAATCGTCGCCAGGTCGTGGTGAAACTGCTCTCGATCAATATCGATGCCGTCTCCTAACTCATCCTGAAGCATTTCTGAGTAGCCGATGATGGCGTTGAGCGGCGTTCTTAACTCGTGGCTTACATTAGCGAGGAACATACTTTTTGCTGCGTTGGCCGAATCCGCGTCTGCGCGCGCCGCGTTCGTCTCTTCAATCGCACTCTGCAGCTTCGTAGACATGTCATTAAAGGTTCTGGCGAGATCGCCAATCTCACCCGCATCGCGCCGCGCATCGATACGATAAGTCAGGTCACCTGAACCGAAACGCTCCACCCCTTGCTTCATCCGCGTCAGTGATGCGTTGGTGCTTCGGATCATCGCGAATACCAGTGCCAAGGTAATGGCGATGGAGCTGATAAATCCAATTACCGTGATCTGATCCGTCAGCGTGATCGTGCGATCGATCGCCTCCGCGCGCTGCACGGCCACAAAACTCTGTCTCTGATCCAGTTCCTGAAGGTGCTGCTTGGTTTTGTTGTATGAGAGCGCGGACTCAACGTCTGACGCAGCAGCCGTATCGTTGTAGGTTTCGTAAAACTGGTTCCATTCATCCAGCAGCGCGGTCGCACTATCATGCAACCTGCGGTAGTAGGGCTCGAGCTCTTCCCCTCCAAACCCGCCCAATTGTCGCAGGCGCTCGGAAATGATTTCGAAGTCCGTTCTTGCCTGCTCAAGAGCAGCGGCGTCGAGCGGCTCTTCTGTTGTTTCCCTTAATGTGGCCAGCACCAGAATCTGCTGCCGTTTGTTTTGCAAGTTTTGTTCGAGTTCTGCTGTTAATTGCGCGGCAGAAACGGCCTCTTGATATGCTAGTGAGCTCTCGTTTCGGGCAAAGCTTCCCCACAGGGAGGTGCCGACATTGATCGCGAAAAGGATCAGAATAGCCCCTGAAAACAAATACAGCCGGCCACGCAGGCTTAGCCGCGGTCGCAATTGACTCACAGCCTCAGTGGGTCTCATCGAGCTGCGCCGCAATCTTGTTCAGTAACTCTGGAAAATCTACGGGCTTGGTGGCGTAGTCACAGCACCCCGCATTGAGCGCGCGTTGTCGATCCTCCTCCATTGCATGCGCGGTGAGCGCAATGATGGGAATGGCGCAGATATCAGCGTCGCTTTTAGCTTCCTGACAAGCGGTCCACCCGTCCTTGATGGGAAGGTTCATGTCCATTAGCACGACACTCGGCTGCTCTGATTTCATCGCCGTGATCGCCGCCTCGCCATCACCTGCGGTGGCGACACGATGTCCGGCTCGCTGGAGCCGTCGCACCAGCATGTCACGGTTGACCTCGTTATCTTCGACCAATAAGACGAGATGATCAGGCATGGCTTGTTCCCATCCCGAGAACGGGATAAACCACGATCGCGTCCTCTATCCCCTTGACTGAAAGATGCCGAGCCTCGCCAAAAGAAAAGGCGTCTCGCGGCAGAGCGTTTCGTGTGGCTGCTGAAATCAGTATTTCATCTGGGTGGGTTTCGCCCTCGATCCGCGAAGTCACATTCATTGCATGACCCACGCAACCATACTTGGCGCGTCGATCAGAGCCGATATTGCCCGCAATGACGGAGCCTGTATTGAGCGCGATGCGATGCTGGATTGTGGGGAGACCCTCGGCTTCATTTTCTGCGTTGACCGTCGAGATGGCCTCTTGCATCGCCAGGGCGCAGCGGACAGCGCGCTCGGGATCATCGTCTTGCCGATGGGGAGCGCCAAATACAGCGAGGATGGCGTCGCCCAGAAATTCATCAATGGTCCCGCCGTGATCAAAAATGATGCCGGTCATGTGCTCAAAATAGCGATTAAGTATCGACACGACCTGCGGTGGTGGCAGCCGCTCTGCCAGACTGGTGAATCCGCAAATGTCGGACATCATGATGGTGACTTCGCGTAAATCGCCCCCAAGCTCCAAGCCCTCGGGTGCCTCGAGTAACTGCGACACGATGTCGTCAGACAAATAGCGGCCAAATGTATGGCGGATAAAGCGTTCGTTCCGCTCCAGCTGATGCCGATATTCCTCTTCGCGATCGTGCCAGCGTTTTCGCTCAATGCCAGCGGAGATCCGCGCCTGCAATAACACAGGATTGAAGGGTTTGAGTAGATAGTCATCAGCGCCCGCCTGAATACACGCGATGATCTGGTCCATGTCCTGTCGGCCACTGATCATGATGACTGGTGTGGCGCGGAGGTCCTCATGTTCCTTCATGCGTTTCAGGACCTCAGCGCCGCCGATACCAGGCATCATGAGGTCGAGTAATACCACGTCGACGCCCCGCGTTTCGAGGAGTTCCAGTGCCTCCTCGCCCGACACGGCTGATATCACTGTGTGACCGGCGCGAGAGAGCAGGCGACTGATCAGTTCGCGATTTTCCGGCATGTCGTCTACGGCCAGAATGACGCCGGGCGCTTCAGAGGTGGAGACACCCAGCGCTTCACTTTCATCACTGGCGATAGCCTGTTTACTCTCGGCGGCGGACAACAGCTGGGGGAGGGCCGATTGCAAGGCCGGATGCAACAACTCTACATCCTCGTAGAGCATCTCTCCGTAGCCGCGGATCGCCCCGATGAGGTTGAGCAGATCGTGGTTCACGTCTTCTGACGGCTGAGCGAGCAGCGATTTAACCCGGGTCAGCGCTTCATTCAACGCGTTGATGTCGGCATCCAGGGGCGGCTCTACCGTCACGGTGGCCCGCGAAATGGCCGCCACAAGTGGCTCCGCGGAGGAGAGAATGCGCGCTGCCCACTGCTCTGGATGATCGCTTTCTGACGACACAGAGAATTCCTTATGCTCGCTACCGACCAGTATACCGGCGAACCTTGAAGCTAGCGCTGGCGTCACCTTCGGGTATAGGCGATAACTCCTTCATGGGGTAGTATCGCACCAACTTGGGGAGAATATGGGGCACATGTCCAATGCTGGATCAAGTGGAAATATTTCACGGCTTGTCTGACGAAGAGCTCAAGGCCCTCGAAGGCAGCAGCACAACTCGCGCGTTCCCCAAAAATACCGTCGTCATTCACGAAAACGACCCCGCGGACTCGCTGTTTGTTATCGAGTCCGGCAAGGTCAAGGTGTACTGCAGTGACAAGAACGGTAAAGAGTTCATCATGAATACCTTGGGTCCGGGGGACTACTTTGGTGAGCTCGCGCTACTGGATGATTCCACCCGCTCGGCGTCTGTTCGGACCGTGGAAAAATCCGAGTTTCGTATCGTGATGAAAGAAGACTTTTCAGGTGTGCTTGAAGACCACCCCGGTATCACCAGCCAGTTGATCAGTAACCTTGCAGGGCGCGTACGGAAGCTTACTGCGGATGTGAAGAGCCTCGCGTTACAGGATGTCTACGGCCGAGTGGCCAACGTACTGATGGATCTGGCTGAGGAGCGGGGCGACGGTACGCTCTTCATTCCGGAAAAGCTCACCCAGCAAGATATCGCCGACCGGGTGGGGGCGTCGCGGGAGATGGTGGCCCGTATCCTCAAGGATCTGACAATCGGGGAGTACATCCGGTTTGAGGGTCGCCACATCGTTATCAATACTCGCCTGCCCGCCAAGTATTGATCAGTCCCCGGGGTGAGCGGTCACCTCGGTCGTTAGGCTCCCGGACCCTAGGCGGACGTTCAGTGAGTCACCTTTGCTGGCCTGTAGCGCGTCCTTGAGCACATTGCCCTGCAGATCGGTGACGATCGCATAGCCTCTTCCCAGCGTTTGCTCTGGTCCAAGCGAGGCTAACAGCTTTGTTTTGTAAGCCAGCTCTGCGCGTGCGGCTTTGATTTGTTGATTCATCTGCTGACTTAGTCGATGGCTCAGCAGCTGGCGGTGCTGTTTAGTCCTCAGCAACTGCTGTCTGGGGTGCTGAGCGCTCAATCTCGACGCCATCTGCATGCTGTGTTGACGCTGGTTCGAGATATGACGGGCGATCCCGCGATGCAGGGAGTCAGTAAGTCTCTTCAGCGTTTGTCTCTGCTGTCCTAATGCGTGCCCCGGGTGGCGAACCCGGCGATTGAGCGATGTCAGTTGCTGAGACAGTGCGGTGAGCCTGCGCGTCACGGATCGCGTCATAATGGAAGTGAGCGCATCGAGTTGCTGGAAGCGCTCATTTTGATCGGTTGAGACCAGCTCCGCAGCAGCTGAGGGGGTGGGCGCCCGCACGTCAGCAGTCAGGTCGGCAATGCTGAAGTCCACCTCATGGCCGACTGCTGACACAGTGGGCACCTCTGACGCGAACAAGGCCCGTGCAACCACTTCCTCATTGAATGCCCACAGATCCTCAAGCGAGCCGCCGCCGCGCCCCACGATCAGAACATCAAGTGGGATCGCACCGGTTTTTGTGAGTTGGTTAGCTTGGGTGACGGCCGCCGCGACTTGTTCTGCGGCGCCTTCGCCCTGGACGGCGACCGGAAAGACGTAGACCTGAGTATGAGGGCTGCGTCTTTCGAGTACGGTCAGGATATCCTGGAGAGCGGCACCTGTTGCGGAGGTCACCACCCCAACATGGCTGGCATCATGGGGAACGGGCTGCTTGCTGTCTGCCGCGAAGAGTCCCTCCTCGGAGAGCTGTCTCTTGAGCTTTTCAAAAGCGAGTTGCAGCGCACCGGCCCCAGCGGGTTCGAGGTGTTCGCAAATCAGCTGGAATTCACCGCGGCCCTCGTAGAGCGAGACCTTGGCCCGAATACGCACCGAATCGCCTTGTTGGGGACGGGTTTTGACGCGACCGTTGGCACGCCGGAACATCGCGCAGCGAACCTGGGCGTCCGTATCCTTCAAAGAGAAATACCAATGCCCTGAACTGGCTGCAGTGAAATTGCCGATTTCGCCCTCTACAGTGATCCAGTCGAAGTGGCTCTCTAGGAGGTATTTGGCTTCGCGATTCAGTTCACTGACAGTCAGGGCTGTGTTTGGCTGATTCTCGGATTGCACGTGACTCAGTACCCTCTCGTCGTGACACG
Organism: Halieaceae bacterium; assembly: GCA_002721785.1. GTDB lineage: Bacteria > Pseudomonadota > Gammaproteobacteria > Pseudomonadales > Halieaceae > Luminiphilus. Next base: position 7,502 of record PBLO01000039.1, on the reverse strand, counting down.
CATGTATAGCCTGCGGCGCTGACATTGTGGTGCCAGACCGCGCTCTGTATACTAGCGCGTTTGGGGAGACCTGATACGGCAAGGTGTTGTCGTTCGGGCACGACGAGGCCAACATGCTCCGAATCGCACACGAAGGGCTCACTTTCGACGATGTGCTCCTCCTGCCAGGCTACTCCGAGGTGACTGCCAAGGATGTATCACTGGTCACGCGCTTGACGCGCAATATTCCGCTCAATATCCCGCTTGTCTCTGCCGCTATGGATACGGTCACCGAGGCACGCCTTGCCATTGCACTGGCGCAGGAAGGTGGCATCGGCATCATCCACAAGAATATGACGATCTCAGAGCAGGCCGAGGAAGTCAGGCGGGTAAAAAAGTTTGAGAGTGGCGTGGTGAAGGATCCCATCACCATTGAAAGCACCGCCAGCATCGCGGATCTCATCGACCTGACTCGGGCCAACGGCATTTCAGGCGTGCCAGTGATGGAAGCGGGCAATCTGGTGGGCATCGTCACACGCAGGGACATCCGGTTTGAGACTGATACCGCTCAGCCAGTGTCCGCCATCATGACCAAAAAGAAAAAACTAGTAACGGTAAAGGAAGGCGCTCCCCTCGAAGAAGTCCAACGGTTGCTGCATGAGCACCGTATCGAAAAGATTTTGGTGGTCGATGATGACTTTGGCCTAAAGGGCCTCATTACGGTTAAAGATTTCGACAAAGCGGAATCTTTTCCCCACGCCTGTAAGGACGGCTTCGGCCAGTTACGCGTCGGCGCCTCGGTAGGCACAAGCCCGGATACCGATGAGCGTGTCGAGGCATTGATCCGCGCAGGTGTCGATGTATTGGTCGTGGATACGGCCCACGGGCATTCGCGGAACGTGCTGGATCGTGTCTCGCTGATTAAAGCGAATTATCCGAGCGTCGACGTTATTGGCGGCAACATCGCAACTGCTGACGCTGCCATTGCCTTGCGCGATGCGGGGGCTGACGCAGTGAAGGTGGGTATTGGCCCCGGCTCTATTTGTACCACCCGAATTGTGACAGGCATTGGGGTGCCACAAATATCGGCCATCGCCAACGTGACCGAGGCACTGAAAGGTTCTGGCATCCCCGTGATAGCAGATGGCGGTATCCGCTTCTCGGGCGATCTGGCTAAAGCACTGGCGGCGGGTGCCGATGCGGTGATGATGGGCAGCATGTTTGCAGGTACCGAGGAAGCACCGGGTGAGGTGGAGCTGTATCAAGGCCGAACCTATAAATCGTATCGGGGTATGGGCTCCATTGGCGCTATGGCGCAAAATCAGGGCTCATCTGATCGTTACTTTCAGGACTCCAGTGTGGGTGCTGAGAAATTGGTGCCCGAAGGCATTGAGGGCAGGGTGCCGTACAAGGGACCCGTGTCGGCCATCATTCATCAATTGATGGGCGGGGTGCGCTCAGCGATGGGCTACGCGGGCTGCTCAACGATGGAAAAGATGCGTACCGAGCCGCAGTTCGTGCGGGTGACATCGGCGGGCATGTCGGAGTCACATGTGCACGACGTATCGATTACCAAGGAAGCACCCAATTACCCGGTGCGGTAAACGCTCTCATACAAGGGTTGGTGCTCTTCAGCGCGGAGCTTATAGCGTGACACTGGATATTCATCGCGACCGGTTGCTGATTCTGGATTTTGGATCTCAGTACACCCAGTTGATTGCTCGACGGATTCGAGAAGTCGGTGTGTACTGCGAAATCATGCCCTGGGATGTGGCCAAGGAAGAGATCACCGCCTTTTCGCCCAGCGGTGTGATTCTATCGGGCGGTCCCGAGTCCGTCACTGAACCGGATTCACCTCGTGCGCCTGAGTTGGTTTTTGGGCTGGACGTGCCGATTCTCGGCATTTGCTATGGCATGCAAACCATGGCCGCTCAGCTCGGCGGGGCCGTGGAGGGCTCGGATACCTCTGAGTTTGGCTACGCTCAGATTCGGCGCACCGCCGAGGGTGGGCTTTTTGCCGAGCTGGCCGACGGCACGGATGACGGTGGACGACAGCTGCTAGACGTCTGGATGAGCCATGGCGACAAAGTGTCACAGCTCCCACCGGAGTTTGAGCTGATTGCCGAGACCGACAGTTGCCCGATCGCGGGCATGGCCCACCGCGATAAACCCTGGTTTGGTATTCAATTTCATCCAGAGGTCACCCATACGCTGAAAGGCGAGGAAATTTTCCGCCACTTCGTGCTGTCGATCTGTGGCTGCGAAGCTTTGTGGACGCCTGCCAACATTGTCGAAGATGCCATTGCCCGAGTGCGGGATCAGGTGGGAGAGGACAGCGTTTTACTGGGCCTGTCCGGCGGTGTGGATTCGTCGGTGGTCGCCGCGCTGCTGCATCGAGCGATCGGTGATCAGCTGACCTGCGTTTTTGTGGACAATGGTCTTTTGCGTCTCAATGAGGGCGATCAGGTCATGGCGATGTTCGCCCAAAACATGGGCGTGAAAGTTATCCGAGCCGACGCCGAAGAAAGATTTCTCTCCAGGCTTGCTGGAGTGGAAGATCCAGAAGCCAAACGCAAAATCATTGGCAACACCTTCATTGATGTCTTCGATGAAGAAGCAGCGAAAATTGAGAACGTGAAGTGGCTGGCACAGGGGACCATTTACCCTGACGTGATCGAATCCGCCGGCGCCAAAACGGGCAAGGCTCACGTGATCAAATCCCACCACAACGTGGGTGGGTTACCCGAGGACATGGCGCTGGAGCTCGTTGAGCCGCTGAGAGAGCTCTTTAAAGACGAGGTGCGACGTATTGGCCTTGAGCTGGGACTGCCGCGCGATATGGTGTTTCGACACCCCTTCCCGGGGCCTGGTCTGGGCGTAAGAATTCTCGGTGAGGTGAAAAAAGAATACGCCGACCTGTTAAGGCGCGCCGATGCCATTTTCATTGAAGAACTTCGCAATGCCGGCTGGTATGACCAAACCAGTCAGGCCTTCGCGGTTTTTCTACCAGTGAAGTCAGTGGGTGTGGTGGGGGATGGCCGCCGATATGAATGGGTGATCGCGATTCGTGCGGTGCAGACGATCGATTTCATGACGGCGCGATGGGCGCACTTACCCTATGACCTGATGGAGACGGTATCCAACCGCATCATTAACGAGATTTCTGGGATTTCCCGCGTGGCCTATGACATCTCCGGGAAACCGCCGGCCACAATTGAGTGGGAGTAAAAATATCGTCTGAAACCCCTATAAAATAAGGATTCTTCAGATACAAACTTTTTTGAAACCCCTTTAAATAAAGGGTTTCAGATTAGTAAACCTATTGAGTGGGAGTAACGTCAGACTCTCGCACAGGAGAACCTAACCCCTCGGGCATGATGTGATTTGGTGAGGGGTATCGATTACCCCTGAATCCTCCAAAATAAGAACGAGCATGCAAATAATAAGAAGCGGTCTCCGGCTATGAATCCTAGATTACATTTGCGCAGTCGCTACGCCGGTAGCGCCCTGACACTACTCATGATGTTGTTTTTCAGTGCTTGCGATCCCGGTAATAGATCGGCAGACGCCGCTCGCAGTGCGGCGACCTCTCATGGGGAAATTCTGGGTGTTGCTTCGCCGTATGACGCTGACATCACCTTGTATCGCGGCGTGCCTTACGCGGCCCCACCGGTCGATGAACTCCGTTGGCAGCCACCGCAACCGCCTATTCCCTGGCACCAGCCTCGCATCGCCGATCGTTTTGCTGCCAGCTGTTATCAACAGCGGCATGTGTCGACCTTTGTGTGGCGGCGCGAGGACTTTGAGGTCTCCGAGGACTGTCTTTATCTCAACGTATGGACGCCGCGCGAGGGCGCTGACCTGCCTGTCATGGTCTGGTTTCACGGCGGTTCACATACCAGTGGGCAAGGGCATTCTTTGATTTTCGATGGCACGTCACTGGCATCTCAGGGGGTGGTACTGGTGACGATTAATTATCGGCTCGGCCCCTTCGGATTTTTAGCGCATCCCTGGCTAGCGAATGAATCTCCACATGACAGTGCCGGTAACTACGGGCTGCTCGATAAAATCGCAGCGCTCAAATGGGTTAAGGGCAACGCACGAGCCTTCGGGGGTAATCCCGATAACATCACGATCTTTGGACAGTCGGCAGGCTCACAAAGTGTTTGCACGCTGATGACGTCGCCACTCGCGCGAGGCTTATTTGAAAAAGCGATTGGTCAATCTGCGGGTTGCGCTCATCACTCTGCACTGAATCCGGGGTCGAGCCCCGACCCTAGGGGTTACGCGCGGGGTACGACACTTGTCACGGAAGTGGGTAGTCACAACCTTGCCGCGCTGCGGAATGCCAATGCGGAGGATGTGTTGAAGGCGGCGCTTTCCACCGGTTGGGAGAATGGCAGTCGCATTACTTTGGATGGCTGGGTCGTGCCAGAGTCGCCAGCGCAGGTCTTTGCAAGCGGTCGGCAGGCTCCGGTACCGCTATTGCTTGGGTACATGGCGGACGAGGGCGTTGAACTCTTTCCAAAAACTCCGGGCCTTACGAAGGCTGCGCTTGCCGAATTTGCCCGCTCGATTGCGGGCGATAAGGGATCGCAGCTCGTGGCGGCCTACGGCACACCCGACGCAACTCCCGAGGCAATGCAGTTTGCTATCACCACTGACTGGTTGATGGCATTTGGCATGCGCAGATGGGCCGAATATCAGGTGAAGCTGGGTCAACCAACGTATTTTTACTACGTTGATCATGTGCCGCCAGCGTTCCACATTTATATGCCTGAGCAACCTGACTTGCAGTTGCCCGGAGGGCGGCGTAGCGGTGGCGCCTATCACTCAGGGGATTTGGCGCTGGTTTTTGGCACCACCGACAAGGTCGGCCTAGATTGGACTGAGGATGATCATCAGGTTTCCCGCTATATGGTCCGTTACTGGACTAACTTTGCCAAAACAGGCGACCCGAATGGACACGACACGCCGATCTGGCATGCGTTTGATGCGGCGAATATGGCAACGCAGGTCATTTCGTCGAAGCCTATAAGCCAAGACGGTGTCGACAGACAACGTCTGGACGTGATGAGCACCATCTGGCCCATGTGAGAAAAGGCTCATCGCTTCTTCTGTGACAGGCATGCGTCCTGGCCAAAAGCATCAATAAAACTGAGATTCTTGAAGTGGCGAGCGCGGTCGGCTGCATATTTTCATGCCTGGCCATATGACCTATTTTCGGCCTGAGGCTAAGTAATGGAGAGGAGGTCGAGTCATGGCCGATTGTGGATGCGGGCGAAGCCCGACCGGACAATGCATCGGTTGGCATGCTTTGTCAGAGGAAGAGTATCATCAGAAGCTGAAAGAGCATCAGGAAAAAACAGAACAAGACGATGCTGCCGACGAGTAGTCGGACTGTTTAACAGGAAGTCAGGGCAAGTAGCTTATTGCGCTGACTCTCTGCGGCGCGCGCTGTCGCCCTCTGACTCCAAATAAACACAACGTTGCGGTGGAGACTTTCATTCACCCTGGAGCCGTGATCGGGGTGTTCCTCCACCCTGAAAGGTTCTCATTGGAGAAGACAACAGATGGCTGAATGGATTGTATTGCTGGCAGCGTTAATCTGGGTGGCCTCATATGTATGGTTGCCCAGATGGACGGCGGCAAACGGAGTGCAAAGGATTAACTTTGCATCGATCAACGCGATACTGATCATCTTGTTATATCTGCTCGCCCGAGCCGGATGACTTCGATGCCTTCTCTCGGCAGATACGCTGGCATCTCCTGATTTCACCTTCACCAGGCCACTTAGACTGGGAGTAGCGCTCTGAGTTTTACTGCGGCCAATGCAATCACCAGCGCGATAATCGCGCTCGCAAGTAGATTGATCAATTTACTGTTCTTCCAGCGATCAGGAATGAGCTTGCTATTCGCGATGAGTAGCAAAATGAGGGCAACAAGAGGTAATAGCATGGCGTTTGCCGCCTGCGCCGTGACGATCAACGCCTGAGGCCGACTCGCCAAGAGCGCCAGACCTGCACCAATAACCAGCACCACCAGTGACACGGATTTGAACGCTGCTCCTCTTTCATCTGTGGATAGTCCTAGGGCACCACATACTGCCCAGCCCGCCGCGATGGGGGCGGCGAGGGCGGAACTACAGCCCGCCGCAAACAGACCCGTTGCGACCAGTGCTCCGCCTACCCCGGGCAGTCGCCGCTCAACCTGGTAAATCAATGCGTCTAACGCAGAGAGATCTGAGGGTGTGGCCAGTAACACGGTCGCAACAGACATGATTGCCAGTGTGATAACGGCGCCGATCGTGATGGCGATGAAGGACTCCCACCTCGCCTCTCGCAATGCGGCGTGTAGTGGCGTGTTCCCCCATTTGCGACGCGCAGCGGTAGCGTGGAGAAACAGATTGTAGGGAACGATGGTTGTGCCGATCAAAGCTAGGACTAATAGGGTGTCGTTCTGACTGAATCTGGGCGTCAAGCGTTCTGCGGGCAGCGCCAGTAGGTTTGGTAGCAAGGTGAAGGCAAGCCCCAGAAATAACACTGCCATCAGCACGACCAGCGCCACCAGCGATCGCTCAAGCCATCTATAACGATTGCTCAGAATGAGTATGGCCGCGATGGCGCTTAAAAACAGGATGATTGATGCGAATCTTTCTGGAAAGAAAGTCGTGAGGCCGATGGCCGCGCCCGAGAGATTGCCTGATTGATAGGCTGCGTTGCCCACACCGATTGCCAGCACGATGAGGGGAGCGATTAACCAACGACCCCATAACGGGCCGCCAAATTGTCTTGCAAGCGCGGCGAGATCTTCTTGAGTCACAAGCGAGGAGCGCATGGCGAGCTCCTGCAGTACAACGGTGGCGATCAAAGCGAAGAGGAGAGACCAAGCCAAGGCGAGTCCCGAAGAGGCGCCCGCCGCAGTCGCGGTCGCCAGGGTGCCCGGGCCGATAAACGCTGCGGCCACCATCGCCCCCGGGCCTAATCTAAATCCCATTATTCTTTTGCGGTTCCAGATATTTGCTTAGCAACGAAATGCTTTGCGATGTGCGAACTGTCGCAGTCATCAATCGGTAAGCCCTTGACGTTTTAGAGGGCACCGACCCAGCCAGCATGAAAGCCATAGGGCACTCTGAACGGCATGATGATGGTGGCAACAGGGCCCGCCTCCAGATGTTGTGCGTCGATAATCAGGCATTCGCTCTGGTTGGTGGCCTCGTCGTGCACAAAGCAGACCAGGTAGCCGTCATCCTCGCAGGAGCTCCTAACCTTGGGGGCAAAAACTGCTTCTCCGCCGTGTCGGTTAGGCCCATATTTGAATGCCTCCGTAACACCGGTTTCGTTGTCGTGCTTCATGATGCCGTCGAAGGTGAACGCGCGCTCGGTGTTGAAGATGCCCGCGTACACGTAGCGGGTTTTATGGCAGGCATAATCATCGTTGACGCGAGTGAAATCGCAGGGGATGTCGCTGAGCGTTCTTTCAGAGATTGAGCCTGTTTCGAGATTGATGCGCCATTCATAAAG
>PBLO01000038.1 GCA_002721785.1 Halieaceae bacterium | reverse complement strand
ATGTCTCGCGTGGCCGCATCTGGTGCGGTTTCGCGGTAGTCGATAAAAATTTGTTCGTCGGTTTCGGCGAGATGAATCAGCATAAAGCCGCCGCCGCCAATGTTGCCCGCCCGGGGCAATGTGACGGCCAGTGCAAAACCTGTTGCCACCGCCGCATCAACGGCGTTGCCACCTTGCTTAAGTATGTCGAGGCCGATCTCGCCTGCCAGTTTCTCAGGGCTCACAACCATGCCTGTGCGGCCGTAGGCGGGCAGGTAGCGGTTTTGGTAATCGATGATGGGCGCGTCTGCAGCGGGCATCGGTGGCAGTGTGCTTTGCGCCAGCGATTTCGATGCCGCCCCCAGCGCGCTGAGCAATATCAACACCAAGGCCACAGGGCATGATCGTGCGATTCGAGAATTAGCGAGCATAGGTTTTTCCTGAGGTCTTCAGCCCGCTCTCCGGGCCTTTGTTATTCGGCGCGCAGTGGCTACGTGTCGCCATAAAAAAAGGTGTGTGAGGCTACCACAGCGACTGACCGCAAGGGCAGGCACCTGCGCTACACTTTCTACGGTGTTTTGACTCTTTGGGATGTCATGCGTTTTAGCGACCACAGACGACAATATACGTTGGGCGGCCTGCGTCGAGCTGACCTCGCGGAAGATCCCGTTGCGCAGTTCGTGGCCTGGCAGGATCAAGCGATTGCCGCCGAACTGGCGGATCCCACCGCCTGTGTGCTGGCTACCCAGCAACCGGACCAGAGCCTTCGTCAGCGCATGGTGTTAATGAAGGGCGTGGATGCCCGTGGCCTGGTGTTTTATACCAACTATGAGAGTGGCAAGGCGTCGGCGTTAGCGCACTGTCTTCAGGCCTCGATGTTGTTCCCTTGGAATGAACTGGATCGACAGGTATCCGTGAGTGGCGCAGTCGCGCGCGTAAGCGAAGCGGAATCTGATGCCTACTTTGCTTCGCGTCCTCGCGACAGCCAGTTAGGCGCTTGGGCCTCCTCTCAAAGCCAGACGATAGGCAGTCGGGTAGCACTCTTAGAGCAGTTGGCAGAGGCTACCGCTCGCTTCGGTGAGGGGGAGATCCCCCGGCCTCCACACTGGGGTGGCTACCGGCTGGTGCCCGACAGCTGGGAATTTTGGCAGGGTGGTGAGAACCGTCTGCACGATCGCTTTCGCTATACCCGCAACGAGGGTGTTGGATGGCAGGTGGCGCGCCTGCAGCCCTAGGTGCCGCTCGGCAGTCGAGGGCTGAGGTCAGAGCGCGCAATGTTTCATAACGGCTGGTGGCCGGTATGCAGTGTGTTTGAGCCTGCACGCCGAGTGCGTCCTCGCGTCCCTAACGCGTTTGCAGGTTAGCTGCGTGTGACTCAGAGAGTGAGTTTTGGAAGGTAGTCGCCTAAATGGCCCGGCGGCTGAAATAGTGGGGTAGCTTGGGCAATCCGAGAAGCTGCCGCCGAATCAGGTCGAGTCCTGCCGCCGCCACCAGCTTCTGGAACATGGCGCGGTCAGTGGGGAGCACCGTTCTCAGTGTGTGCATGTTGTCAGCGGTACCCCAAGCCAGCCACACGGTGCCGACGGGTTTGTCGTCCGACCCACCGTCAGGACCCGCAATACCCGATACCGCAATCCCGATATCGGCGCCGGACTCTGTCAATGCGCCTGCGAGCATCTGCTTGACCACTGCCTCGCTGACGGCGCCGTCGGTCTCGAGTGACGCCTCACTCACACCCAGCACCGAATGCTTGATGGAGTTGGCGTAAGTGACAAAGCCTGCCTCGAACACGGATGATGATCCGGGCTCAGCGGTCACCATCGAAGCGATCAGCCCGCCGGTGCAGGACTCTGCTGTCACCATTTTTTTACCCTGGTCGCGCAGCACTTGTTGTAACGCGCCTGCGAGGGTTGCGTCGTCTTCACCAATAATGTGGTCGCCAAAAAGCCGCTCTAAGGTCTGTTGGCATTGCTCAACCTCCGGCGAGGCAGTCGCAGCCGTCAGCTTCATTTCGAGCTGTGGCATGCCGGCTCGGTAGCCCAGCACAACCGATTCTGGCCACGGTGCGTCATCTTCATCGATGAGCGCCTGAATGGTCGATTCGCCTATACCAAAGGTCTGTAAGCGCACCCGGTGAGTTTGCCCTCCGCCGATGGCCGCAACGATGCGCTCACAGATCTCGGGGAGCATGGCGCGCAGTTCACCGGGGACTCCCGGTGTGGTGAGTATCAGTGTGCCGTTTACTTCAATGGCAAAGCCCACCGCGCTGCCGCGTGGGTTGTGGATAATGGTGGCGCCCTCGGGTAGCCACGCTTGTTTTAAGTTGGCATCGTTGGGTTCGATACCGCGCTCGGCGCACCAGTCGCGCACGTGCCGCTCAGCGTCGGGATGCAAACCCAATTGAACCTCTGCGGCGGCTGCGACCAGCTCGGCGGTCAGGTCGTCCTGAGTCGGGCCCAGTCCTCCGTTCATGACCAAAATGCGCGCATGGCCAGTGGTGCGCTGCAGAGCCCCGACCAAGCGCGCGCGGTCATCTCCCAGAGTAATCTTCTCCGTGACCGCGTGACCAAATGCGGCCAGCGATTGGGCGATCATCGCCGAATTACTGTCGACCGTGTCACCACTCATGAGTTCGTCACCGGTCAACAGCAACGCGATGTCGTTAGGCTTCATGGGGATTCAGTTCGTTGTGTCGTCGGGTGCGGCGTTTGCGCTGCTATCTTCGCCAGTTGCTTCAGCTTGACTCATGTCAGTTACCGCTGCGGATTGCGTCTCAGGCGGTTCTTTTGGGGGCTTGAGCCCGCATCCGTCGACCAGCGTGAATAGCGCGAGATAATCTTGCGCGGCCGGCGCACCGGCAAAATCGACCTCGACCGACTGCAGGAGCTCAAAGCGTCGGGTCGTGCTGGTCAGGCTCATCGTCCATTTATCAAAGCTGAACTTTTCATCGTCGGGCCTCAAATCAACCAGTCCCTCCAGGCCGGTATCGGTGAGCTTTACTGTAAAGCCAGAGCTGGTGATGTGACTTACCGTGCCTGTAAAGCGGGTTTGTCCGGCTTGTTTCAGTTTTTGGAGGTAATTGGCTGTGAGGCGACGATCTGCTGCGGTCACGGCTTCTCTGCTGCGGCCAATGGCGCGCGTGATGTCGGCCAAACCCTCGACCGGATAGGCGGCCCCCGAGTGGCCCTCGAGACAGGCCGTGATTTGCAGGTGCACAAAGAAATCGAGTGCTTTGCGCAAGGGGGAGGTGAAATTGGTGTAAGCCTCGGTAGCCAGCCCCATATGCGGGCCCGGCTGGTCAGTCAGTATTGCTCGCGATAACAGCCGATTCACCATTTCCCTGAGCGGCAGGCTGTGCCCCGTACCGGCTAAGTCGGCCAGTACCGCGCGATATCCGGCCACGGTATCCAATGCGGTCTCAGCGAGATCCGGCCGATGGTTTTCGAGAAACGTTTTCGTCTCTTTTACGCGGTCTTCGCGGAAACCACCGTGGACGACAAAAGGCCCGGGCGCACCCGCATCACGTAAAAAGACGGCGGCACATTTGTTGGCTGCGATCATGCATTCTTCAACAAGATGTTGTGAGGCGAGCTTTTCAAAACTGTCGATTTCCGCGATTTGCTTGTCTTCACCCAGCATCCAGCGATATTCGCGCCGCTCTTCCATCACCAGTTCTCGTTGCTCGCGTCGCTCGCGGAGGGGGCGATAAACCTGCACTAATGCTTCCAGCGGGTTGGCATGGGCTATGAGGTCGTCGCTATTGCCGGTGACGTAACGATCGACCGCCGCGTAGGCAAGCTTGGCATGGGAGCGAATCACCGCTTTGTGAAATTCAAAGTGGCTAATCGCGCCGTCTTCGGTGATTTGCATTTGGCAGACCAAGGCAGGGCGAGGCGTATCTTCAGCCAATGCACAGAGTCCCTGACTGATCCCCTCAGGCAGCATGGGAATGACCTCGCCATGGAAGTACACAGAGCTGCCGCGCTGTGCCACCCGGGCTGTGACGTCTGCAAGGTCTTGGAGGTAGGCAGTTGGGTCAGCCACAGCAACGGATAACTGCCAGCCATTCGCTGTGACTTCAGCGTGAAGCGCGTCGTCGATATCGACTGTTCGCGCCGCGTCAATCGAGACAAAGGGCAGGCTGGTCAGATCGAGACGCGCAGTGTCTTCCAATGGCGCCTTTTTCGCTGCCGCATCGATCAGTGGTTGAGCCAGTTTGTCGCTCCAAGCCGGCGGCAATTTGGCTCTGGCTGCACAGTACTGATTTTCGATGCCGGGTGAGCCGGGTTGACCGAAACTGCTCAAGACTTTGGCCGATGGCTTGCCATCTTTGATGGGGTGCCGGAGTAATGCGCAGTGCGCCAGATCACCGGAGCTGACGCCGTTACGCGCATGGGGCGGGATAAACAACCACCGAGAGAGGCCCGCCAGATCGGGCACTACAAAGATCGCCTTACCTTTTTGAACAATGTGCCCGACAAATTCATCGACGCCCGTCTCGATGAGCCGCTCGATTTCGGCGACCGTTCGCCCAGGTTTATCTTGCTTGCCTTTTTTATTGGTTGCGGGACGAATACAAATGGCAACTTTATCGCCGGGCAATACCTTGAGCATTTCGTCGGGTGGGACGAACACTTCGCGTCCGTCCGCCGTTACTGCGAATCCGTAGCGGTGCTGCGTTCCCTTGATGGTGGCGTCGACGCGCTCATTTTGAGCTTCGAGTTCATCACGAAGCCCCTTGAGCTGCGCCATCGCGTTGCGATCGAGCATGGCCGGTGTCGGCTCCTGAGGTTCTCGACTTCAGGTGGGCGAGTCGCGTCGCCACTGCCCGAGTCGAACAAAAACAAGATGCTATCGAACTTCTGCGTTCCTGTCAGGGGACTCCGTTCAGGCTTTTTTGTGCGTGATCGTTGACAGTGGAGCAGGACATGGATTTACTGGAGGTGCCCGAAATCTGGAGAGTAGGACGCTGTCTGTAACCATCCGAGCCGCTTTAAGCTGGCTGCCTCAACAGACTGACACCGGCGCTACATGCGCGCCCCGAGACTCTCACCCCCAAATTTTGCCTACACTGATGGCATTGCGCGAAGCCGCCGCAACGACGTCGGTGAGCTCGTTATTTTTTATCCCAACCCCCGAGGAGGTTTCATGTCCGTGATTGCAGCCGAGGCCACAGAAGTCACAAAGCTCGAACCTGCACACCGCAAAATCTACGTACTGGACACCAACGTGTTACTGCACGACCCCACCGCTATTACGGCGTTCGCCGAACATCAGGTCGTCATTCCTATGACCGTTCTTGAAGAGCTCGATCACATCAAGGATCGGCGGGATAAAAGTGTGAGCCGTGAAGCGCGCATTGCGATTCAACTGATCGACAAAGTGGTGGGCAACGCCTCGCCTCAGGAAATACAGAGCGGCGTGGACATCCCCGGCTCTAATCTCGATGAACATCGCTTGGGTCGGCTCGCGATTTTCCCCGACCAACTGATTGCCGATGATGCTGAAGTGCCGTTCCTCAACACCAATGAGGATCAGGCCAATGACAATCGCATCATCAACGTTGCGCTTCGCTTGAGTGCCGACTGTCCCGGCGCCTTTGTTTGCTTGGTCACGAAAGACATCAACATGCGCATTAAGGCGAAAGGCTCAGGCCTCGCGCACGTCGAGGATTACCGGCACGACCGAGTGCTGGATGATATCGATCTGCTGTCGACTGGCTATGAATGCTTTGGCGACGATTTCTGGTCGGGCATTGAACAGGTTGACACTGTTCGCGAGGGCAATTTGACCTTGCATCGCATCCCTCGGTCCGAGTTGCCCAACGCATATCCGAATCAGTTCGTATACGACGAGCAGGAATTTATTGCCTATGTTGATCATGTCGACGCGGAGTTTGTGTACCTCGCTGTCGATAGTCGTGACCACCTGATGAATCAGCGCTTCTGGGGGCTGGCACCACGCAACCTTGAGCAGGCCATGGCTATGCGCCTGCTCGACAGTGAAGACGTCGATATGACCGTCCTCACCGGGCCAGCGGGCTCGGGAAAGACGCTTCTGGCATTGGCGTATGGACTGCATGCCATTCTCGAACAAAAGAAGTACAACAAGCTCATCGTGGCGCGCTCCACACCGCCGATTGCCGAGGAGATTGGGTTTTTGCCCGGCACGGAAGAGGAGAAAATGGCGCCATGGCTTGCAGCGTTCGATGACAACCTGGAGATCCTGCATGGGGCTGATGAGTGCTCCAGTGGCAGCATTGAATACGTCAAAGAGCGCGCCAATATCCAGTTCAAGTCACTGAATTTTATGCGCGGCCGCTCTTTCAACGGCGCATATATTGTCATTGACGAAGCGCAGGGGCTGACCCAGTTCCAGCTGAAATCGATCATCAGTCGTGTGGGTGCGGATTCCAAACTGGTGGTATTGGGTAACCTCGCGCAGATTGACAACAAATATATTTCGCCCCTGACCTCAGGTCTGACCTACCTCGTTGAGAAGGTCAAACATTATCCGCATGCGGGTGTGATGCACGTGAACGGCATCGTGCGGTCGCGGCTAGCGGCCTTCGCAGAAGAGAATCTGTAACGAGTGATCTCCCGTGGGGGGTCGCGCTGCATGGTGCTTCAGTGGGCCCACCGGCAAGGTCGCCCTGTCTAACGAGAAACCGTGGTGATGGTTGTGCAAATGGCCGGTGGTTTGTTGATCGTTAAGCGGCCCGGCATTACCCGAGACGATTGGTGTCAGAGCAATGGCGATCATTCAAACTGCTTACGCAGCGCAGCTCTACTCTGCTAGCGAATCTGCTGTTCCACCGTTTCCGCTGGATTGTCGAATAGGAGAAACTCGACACGCAACTCGATGCGCCACGCGCCCTCCCGGTCGAAGTAGGGCTCGTCAATGCGCCAGTTATAGCTCGGTTCGATCTCCCAGAAGAGGAAATCCTTGTAGGCCTGCCGCCTAATGCGCATGCCGACTTTATAGTTTTTGACGAAGTCATAGGGCTCGGTTTGACCATCGGCGCCGATATATAACCAGCTCGCGCCAACGCGGCCTCCCTCGCCTTCCCAGCCCCGGGCGTAGGACAAGCTACTCGACCACTCGGTGCCTTCGGTTTTCTCGCCGTATAGGAAGCGCGTATAGGCGCGAATCAATTCACGCTCTCGAAGTGCCTTGTCCACCACGAAGCGGGAGGATCCGTAACCGCCGTCCCCCAAATCGTAAGTAAAGCGCTGCGTGAAGCGGAAGCTGACGTCCTCTGCCAGCGCGTCCTGATAGACGTACTTCACACCGGGCTTGGGCCCGGATGAGCCAAAACCCACCGTCAACTTAAGGCGGCCGTTACGTCGGTCTTCGGGTCCCACCTCGTATTGCAGACCGATGCGATCTTCATCTGCGTCTTCTACGCCACGGTCATTGAATCCATCCATGTCCTCTCCGCGGAACACCAGATCGAGGCGGTCGGAAATCTGTGGCAGGCTGACTTTGCCTCCTAGACGGACTTTGACCTCGTTGTCGAGGCGATCATCCCAGTCGTAAATGGTACGGAGTCTCAGGCGCGAGTAAGCCTGCTCCAAATCTCGTTCGTCGTTGCCGAAAAAATTGTCGACCCACTGGGTCATTTCGTCTGCTTTACGCGCCGCGTAACGATGACCGCCCTCTACCCAGCCGCCGGGTGATTCGCTGACTTCTCCATCTGCTTCAGTCAGTTTGCCAGCCGCGTCAGCGTCCAATGAATTTATTGCTTCATCTTCCTGCTGCAGCGCAATCAGCTGACGGGGGGTATCACCTTGGACAACGAACGTATCGGTCAGCCTCAGGGCTCCGAGAGCCTCGGTGCCATCAGCGCCACGGTTCTCGGTTTCTGCTAGTGCGTTGGGGGCTAGCAGCAAGGCCGATAGGGCCCCAGCAGAAAGTCGCAGGCGTGTGATCGCAGTCAGGCTCATAAGCGTTTAGAGGGCGCGATTCTCACTAGGTTACACTACCCCCATGGAATCTGTAATGACTGCCCTGCAGGCAATTTTGCCGCAGCATTTGCTCTCTCGCCTGATTGGGCGGCTTGCGCAGCTGGAAAATCCTGTCTGGTTGAAAAACGCGCTGATAAGGGCATTTATGTCTCGATACGATATCGATTTGACCGAGGCAACCTGTTCTTCGGGAGAGGACTTCCCGAACTTCAACGCGTTTTTCACGCGATCTTTGCGGGAGGCTGCGCGACCACTCGCGGCTAGTCAGTGGAGCCATTGCGCCGACGGTGTGCTGAGTCAGCGGGGTGCCATTGCAGATGCCTCTCTGGTGCAGGCGAAGGGCCGCACTTACACCGTTAAGCAGCTGTTGGCGGGATCTGATGACGAGGCGAGGCGCTACGCGCAGGGATGCTTTGCCACAACCTATCTGTCACCTCGGGATTATCATCGGGTTCACACGCCAATCCGTGGCCACCTGATCAAAACACGCTACGTACCCGGCGATCTGTTCTCAGTCAACGCGGCGACGGTTGATCGGGTTGATGGCCTCTTGGCGCGCAACGAACGCTTGGTATGTTTTTTCGAGACAGACCGGGGTGGTATAGCAGTCGTGCTGGTGGGCGCCATGATTGTCGCGGGAATCTCCACGGTGTGGGGTGGCCGTGAGCAACCGGGAGCGGGCGACATTCGAGAGCAAGTGTGGACCGCAGATGAAGCCCCCCTTCTGGAGCAAGGTCAGGAAATGGGGCGGTTCTTCCTGGGCTCCACCGTCGTGTTGGTCACTGAAGCCTCGGACCTCTCGTGGGTCAATGAGGCAGGTGACGCGGTAACAGTTCGTTCAGCACTGGCCTAGCCGCAGGTCCCTTCTGCTATTGATCTGCCCGGATCGCTGCCACAATCTGCTGATAGCTCTCAAAACGCTGCGGCTGTATCTTACCGGCCTCCAGCGCATCGCGAAGCGCGCAATTGGGCTCAGTGCCATGTTGGCAATCCCGGAAGCGACACTGTCCCAAGTAAGGCCGGAACTCCCTAAAACCCTCTGCTACGGCTTCCGTCGTGACATGGCTGAGGCCAAAGTCTCGAACACCCGGTGAGTCAATGAGCCTGCCTCCACCCGGTAAGTGAAATAACTCTGCGGTGGTCGTGGTGTGACGGCCTTTATCGGCCACCTCCGACAGCGCGCCCACCCTGATCGATGCGTCGGGAAGTAACCGTCGTATTAACGAGGATTTTCCGACACCCGATTGCCCAACCAGCACCAGTGTGTGTTGGCTAATCAATGCCAATAAATCACTCGCATCAGTCATCTCGTGATGTGTGGTGAGGGTTCGATAGCCCAGCGCCCCGAAGTGCTCCAAGGTGTTTTCAATGTCCGAGTCGGCACGGATCAAATCCGCTTTGTTCAGCACCAGAACCGGTTCAGTACCCATGTGTTCGGCCGCCACCAGATAACGATCCAGTAGAGCAGGTTGCGGTGCAGGCTCGGGGGCGAAAACCACCAGCATCAAATCGATATTGGCTGCGACCGGACGTAGCCGACCCTGGCTGTCAGGGCGTTCCAGAACGTTGCGTCGCGTGATGAGCGCGTTGATGACGCCGGCATCGGTGGTCGGCGCCCACAGCACTTCGTCTCCCGCAACAGGAGCGTCGAGGTGTGCGCGCAGGTGGCAGAGTATGCGTTCACCGTTATCTGTCTCCACCAGCGCTTGCTTGGAGAAACGTGCGATGACCAGACCGGGCTTGCCTTCTTCAATGGCATCACCCTCTGAGTGAGAGCGCTGCGCTTGAATGCGCTTTGCTTGCTGGTCGGTGAGGCGTCGCTTTGTCATCGTGCTAGTGTATGCCACACAGCCCGTTATGGCCCGCAAGCCCACGGCGCCATGTATCGATTTAGCAGGAGTGCCCGATGGTGGTCAGTGATCAGAATTTGGTTTGGGTCGATATGGAAATGACCGGGCTCATCCCAGAGGAACACCGCGTCATTGAAATTGCGACCATCGTCACTGACGTCAACCTGCAGGTGCTGGCGGAGGGCCCCGTGATTCCTGTGTCGCAGCCCGCGACTGCGTTACAGGCGATGGACGACTGGAATACTCGTACCCATACAAAATCCGGCCTGGTCGACCGTGTGCTCGAGAGTGATATCTCTGAGGATGAGGCCGCAGATATGACGCTGGCTTTTCTCGCGCAATGGGTTCCAGCGGGGCAATCGCCGATGTGCGGCAATTCCATCTGCCAGGACCGTCGCTTCATGGCACGTCACATGCCGCTACTTGAACGCTTTTTCCACTACCGCAACCTGGATGTCAGTACTCTAAAAATATTGATGCAGCGTTGGCGGCCCGATTTACCTGAGGCTCCGAAGCAAGGTGCACATCAAGCGCTGGCCGATATCAGGGAGTCGATTGAAGAGTTGCGCCACTATCGCGCGCATTTTCTTAGAGCAGAGTAACCGCTGTATCTAGCGATGCTGTGCTAACGCCCAGCGCACATGCTCGCGCACCAGCTCAGAGGGATCATCGAGCGCCGCGGTGAGCGCCTCGGTCACTTCAGCGCTTGAGGGCGCGTTACCCAGGGCGACAGCAACGTTGCGGCGCCAGCGTTCGAAGCCAATACGCCTGATAGCCGAGCCTTCCGTTTTTTCCAGAAACGTCTCCTCGCTCCAACTGAAGCAGTCGAGTAGCGCAACGGCGTCCATCGCGTGACGAGGCGCGAAGTCGGGTTCCTGAGTGTGCCGCGCGAACTTGTTCCAGGGGCAGGCAATCTGGCAATCGTCGCAGCCATAAATTCTGTTTCCCATGCCCGCTCGCAATTCCTCGGGAATGACACCGTCATATTCGATCGTGAGATAGGAGATGCACTTTCGTGCGTCAAGTACCCACGGCCCGGTAAATGCGTTG
The DNA here is from genome assembly GCA_002721785.1 of Halieaceae bacterium. Classification (GTDB taxonomy): domain Bacteria; phylum Pseudomonadota; class Gammaproteobacteria; order Pseudomonadales; family Halieaceae; genus Luminiphilus. The sequence continues at coordinate 21,972 of PBLO01000038.1, read as the reverse complement.
GTCGGACAGATATCCAGACAGGCGCGACAGCTGCCACAGTGCTCTGTCTCCTGGGGTGCATCGGCCGGTAGTGGGATGTCGGTGTAGATCTCTCCGAGGAAGAACCACGATCCGGCTTTCTCGTTGATCAGCATGGTGTTCTTGCCAATCCAACCTAATCCGGCGTTTTCGGCGAGCGCGCGCTCAAGCACCGGTGCACTATCAACAAACGCTCGGTAGTGCCCGCCACCAAGTTCTGCCGCTATTTTCTTGGCCAGTTTGGCGAGCCGGCCACGCATCAGCTTGTGATAGTCGCGGCCCAGGGCGTAACGAGAGATATAGGCTTTCTCACCGTCGGCCAGTATTTCCTCTGGGTCTGCGCCGTCTGGTAGGTAGTCCATTCTGACAGTGATCACAGTGCAAGTACCCGGAACCAGTGTGTCAGGGCGGCTTCGTTTTTCACCGTGGCTGGCCATCCACCCCATCTCGCCGTGATAGCCCGCGGCCAGCCATTTATCGAGGTAATCGCGATGTTGGCTGAGCTCAACGCCGGTGAACCCCACAGCCTGAAAACCCATCTCTTGGCCCCACCGCCGAATTGTTGACAGCAATTCGGTGCTGTCCTCCGTAGCGCGCTGATCAGTCATGATGGTGGGGTCATTCATGCCTAGATTGTGACAGAAGGTGGCTGCGCCGCGGTACAATTGGCCGATGGCGATCACCTACTCTCATCAATGCGAAGTCCCCCTCACGGACGAAGATGCAACGCTCGCATTGGGTGAGCGATTGGCGACCTACTTTGCCTCACCTCAGGTGATCTTCCTCCATGGTGAATTGGGGGCAGGCAAGACGACTTTAAGTCGAGGATTCTTGAGAGGTGCCGGCCATACGGGCTCTGTGAAAAGCCCCACGTATACCCTGGTTGAACCCTATGAGGACATTGCCGACGGGCCGATTTTTCACTTCGATCTCTACCGACTGGGCGATGCGCAGGAGCTCTATTACCTGGGGCTGGGCGACTACCTGTCTTCCGGCGGAACGCTTTTGATCGAATGGCCAGAACGTGCGGCTGAGCAGTTGCCACCGCCGACGCTCGACATCACTCTGTCAATATCAGGCGGGGACCGTTCGGCCTGCCTGCGGTCGGATCATCAATCGATCATGACGCTCTGTGCAGGTTGAGATTATGCTCGGGAGATTTGCTTTGCCGATGAGGACGCCGAACCTCCGGAAAACTCCGGCAACTATGTTGACGTTCATGTGCGCGGCCGGTCTGTCCGTTTTCGGTCTCGCCGCACCCGGTGTTCAGGCGGCAGATGTTAAGGCGGTGCGGCTCTGGCGTGCCCCCGACCATACCCGCGTAGTACTGGATTTATCTGATGCCGCCGAGTTTTCGTCTCTGTCGTTGGCGAACCCAGACCGGTTTGTGGTGGATCTGATCGACAGCCGCATCGATGCATCGCTCCGCGATCTGCCGCTTGAGGGCACGCCGATTAAACAGGTTCGTTCAGGGATTCGCAAAGGGTCCGATCTGCGGCTGGTTTTTGACCTCGATAGCGCTGTGCGGACTTCGTTGTTCAGCCTTACACCCAGCGAGTCGATTGGCCATCGCATCGTGATTGACCTATTCGATGAGGTGACGGTTGCAGAGCCGTCGCCGGTGCTGTCCGTTGAATCGTTGGAGGGGCGCCGGGATATTGTGATCGCCATCGATCCGGGGCATGGCGGCGAGGATCCGGGTGCATCAGGCCCGGGCGGCTTGAGAGAGAAAACAGTGGTGCTGCAAATCGCGCGCCGGTTGGAAAGTCAGCTTGCGAAGGTGCCTGGCTTCCAGCCGGTGCTGGTTCGAACAGGAGATTACTATGTGAGCCTGAAGAACCGTAGAGATAAAGCGAGAGCGCTTGAGGCGGACCTCTTTGTTTCTATTCATGCGGATGCCTTCAAAGAAAAGTCGGCGCACGGCGCGTCGGTTTACATCCTCTCCAAACGCGGTGCGACGTCGACCACAGCGCAATATCTGGCCGACACGGAAAATGCGGCCGATCTGGTCGGTGGCGTAGAGTTGGGCGGCATGGATCCGATGCTGGCAGGCGTCCTCACAGACTTGTCCATGAGCGGCACCCTTGATACCAGTCTCAGTTTGGGAACACTGGTTTTAGAACAGATTGGCGGCGTCGCAAGGCTGCATAAAAAACGGGTGGAGCAGGCGGGGTTTGCGGTGCTCAAGTCTCCGGATGTGCCCTCTCTACTCATCGAAACGGGTTTTATTTCCAATCCCGGTGAAGCGGAGCGACTCGCGACGCCCGCGTATCAGGACAAAATGGCACGTGCGATTCGCCGCGGTATTCAGAGTTGGTTTGCTCGACAGCCGCCGCCCGGCACGCTGCTCGCCTGGCAGCGCGAGCAAGGGGGTCGCGAGGTGACGATTGCATCGGGTGACACGCTTTCGGAGATTGCTGATCGCTTTGGGGTGTCCGTGGCATCGATCAAATCGAACAACGGTTTGACCCGTGACGTGATTTATATCGGTCAGACCTTGGTGATTCCGGAGGGGTGAGTGTGATTCGTATTCTGGAGCCCCGTCTGGCTAACCAAATTGCCGCCGGCGAGGTTGTCGAGCGCCCGGCTTCGGTTGTCAAAGAGGCGGTCGAAAATAGTCTTGATGCTGGCGCAACCCGGATCGAGATTGATGTCGAGGCTGGTGGCACCCGCCTGATCCGTATTCGCGATGATGGTGCTGGCATTGGTGGCGAAGACCTGACGCTCGCCCTGGCGCGTCACGCCACCAGCAAGATTGACAGCATCGAAGATCTGGAGGCCGTGCAGTCACTGGGGTTTCGGGGTGAGGCACTCGCCTCCATCGCTTCCGTTTCACGACTGACCTTGACCAGCAATACAGCTCACACCTCAGCACAGGGGCAGCAGGCGCTCTGTGAAGGCCGGGATATGGCGGTCTCGGTTAAGCCCGCGCCACATCCGCGTGGTACGACGTTGGAGGTTCGTGATCTTTTTTACAACACGCCTGCACGACGCAAATTTTTGCGCACTGAAAAAACAGAGTTTGGTCATCTTCACGAAGTCGTCAAACGTCAGGCGCTGTCGCGGCCCGAGGTGACCTTTGTTCTACGACACAACGGTAAACAAACACTTCAGCTCAATGAGGCAAGCTCTGACAAGGAGCAACGTCGTCGCGTCGCATCAATCTGCGGCACGGATTTCGCTGAACACACGGTGGCGGTTGAGCGTCAGGCGGGGTCAATGCGTCTGTGGGGCTGGGTGGCAGAGCCAACCTTCTCGAGAAGCCAGGCAGACCTGCAGTACTTTTTTGTTAATGGGCGGGTCATTCGCGACAAACTGGTTTCACACGCGATTCGTCAGGCATACCGCGATGTGTTGTTTCACGGCCGGCACCCAGCTTTCGTCCTATTTTTGGAGCTGGATCCCGCCGGTATCGACGTGAACGTCCATCCAACAAAGCACGAGGTAAGGTTTCGCGACAGTCGCGGCGTTCACGATTTTCTGTTTGGAACGCTCTCGCGTGCCTTGGCTGATGTCAGGCCCGGCCAGACCGCGCCCGCCGTGTCCTCGGTGCACGGGGATGAGGGTGCCTTCCAACCTGCGATGAATCTGGCCTCAGGTGGATCTCCGGTCCTCTCAGGATCATTTGCGGAGGTATTACCGAGCGCTGGCGCTGTCTCTCACAGTGACTTCGCAAGCAGCGGGCAAGCAACCCGGTGGCGGCAGGTGTCAGCAGGTGAAGCTGCGCAACCCGACTTTACGCAGGCGTCCTCTGAGATACCGCCACTGGGCTTCGCAGTCGCACAGTTACACGGTATTTACATCCTTGCCGAGAACCAGCATGGGCTCATTCTGGTCGATATGCATGCGGCGCATGAACGCATTACCTATGAACGGCTCAAGCAGGCCAGGGAGGGCAGCGGTATTACCCGCCAGCCCCTGCTAGTGCCGTTGACGATGGCCGTCTCGAATCGCGAGGCGGCCATCGCCGCGGAGCAATCTGAGGAGCTCGCGTCGCTGGGAGTGTTGATTGAGGCAACGGGTGAAGAGTCAGTGATATGCCGCGAGTTACCCGCGGCATTGAAAGACGCTGACGCAGAGGCGCTGGTGCGGGATGTGCTGAGTGATCTGCTCGAATTTGGCACCAGTGATCGGATTGCCAGTTCGCTTGATGAACTGCTCTCGACACTGGCGTGCCATACATCCGTGCGAGCGAATCGACGTTTGACCCTGCCCGAGATGAATGCCTTGCTTCGAGACATGGAGGAGACGGAGCGTTCAGGTCAGTGCAATCACGGACGGCCCACCTGGGTGCAACTGGGGATGTCCGAGCTCGATAAACTGTTCCTCCGCGGCCGCTGAGATGGCCGAACGACTCTTGGCGCTCATGGGGCCGACTGCCTCGGGAAAGTCAGCCCTCGCAGAAAAGCTCGCAAACGAATACGACGGCGAACTAATCAGTGTTGACTCCGCGCTGGTGTACAAGGGGCTGTCCATCGGTGCGGCCAAACCTGATTATCCACATCACCTCGTTCATATCCGCGAGCCAATCGATCCTTACACCGCTGCTGATTTCGCGATCGACGCCAGGGCCTGTATAGACGACATTCTGGCCCGGGGTCGTCGACCAATTTTGGTAGGTGGCAGTATGTTGTATTTCCGAGCGTTGCTTCAGGGCTTGGACAATATCCCCGCGATTGATCCTGAGATTCGAGTGGCCATTGAGCGCGAGGGCCGAGAATGTGGCTGGCCATCGCTTCATCAGCAGTTGGCTGCAGTCGATCCAGTTCTCGCGGGGAAACTGCACCCCAATCACAGCCAGCGCATCTGCCGGGCGCTGGAGGTCTACCGCGGCACTGGCGTGCCGTTAAGTGACTGGCAGAGAGCGGACGGTGATTCCATAGCTGATCAGTTTGAATGTATCGCTCTGTGCCCGGAACCGAGAGCGCTACTGCATCAGCGCATTGCAGCGCGGCTGGATGACATGCTGGAACAAGGCCTGATAGACGAAGTGCGAACACTCTGGGAGCGGGGTGACTGCCACACCGACTTACCGGCGATCCGCGCGGTAGGTTATCGACAGGTCTGGTCACTGCTCGAAGGCGAGATCGACGCCATTACTTGTCATGAAAAAATTCTCGCGGCCACGAGGCAACTGGCGAAACGACAGCTCACGTGGCTACGGAGTTGGCCGGATTTGACTTGGATGACGACCAACCGAGAGGGTCGCCTCGTCCAAAGTCCTCTCACCACCGTAGAAGTTGTGAATTCTGCTGAAAATACGGGCTCAGACAGTGGGCATGCATGCTGGAAACACCGTATTGAAGAGATGCTGCGGAACTTTTAGCTGACGCTGGAATCGTAGTAGAATATAGACACTCCACCCCGGTGGAGTTTTTTGTCGCTAACGTATTGGCGGCCGTAATGCGCTTTTCGTGAAGAGCGCCAATTGTGTGAAAGACAGTTTGTACATGACTTTGTACATGACTTTGTACATGACAAGGAGTAACCATGTCTAAAGGGCATACCCTACAAGACCCTTACCTCAACGCCCTGCGCAAGGAACGGGTTCCCGTATCGATCTATCTGGTAAATGGCATCAAGCTACAGGGCCAGATCGAGTCATTTGATCAATTTGTCGTGCTGCTTAAGAATACGGTTTCGCAGATGGTGTATAAGCACGCGATCTCCACTGTGGTGCCGGCGCGTAACGTTCGGTTGCCCGCTGCAGACGGCGAGGCGCCGACTGAAGACTGACCACGGCGCTCCCGCTCGGGAGCGCAACTAGCCTACTGTGTTTTTTGAGCGTCATCAGGGCGGTGAGCGCGCCGTTATTGTGCAGCTGCAGTTTTCAGGCGAGAGCCGTGACCTCAGTTTGCACGAGTTTGAGGATTTGGTGACGTCGGCAGGTGGAGAGCCAGTTGCGACAGTAACGGGTTCGCGCAATGCACCTCACGCGCGCACGTTTGTGGGTGAGGGGAAGCTTCAGGAAATTCTCGACGCCCGTCACGAGCATGAAGCTGAGTTGGTGATTTTTAATCACGCGCTGAGCCCCAGTCAGGAGCGCAATCTTGAGCAGGCACTGTCCTGCCGCGTTTTAGCGAGAACGGGATTGATCCTAGACATCTTCGCGCAGCGTGCACGAACGCATGAAGGCAAGCTGCAGGTTGAATTGGCACAGTTGACGCATATGAGCACTCGCCTCGTACGTGGCTGGACTCACCTCGAGCGACAAAAAGGGGGCATCGGGCTCCGAGGGCCGGGTGAGACGCAGCTCGAGACCGATCGTCGCCTATTACGCGCGCGCATCAAATCCATTCAGGCGCGCCTCGAGCGCGTCAGTAATCAGCGTGAGCAGAGCCGCCGAGCTCGCCGCCGTGCGGAACTACCGGTGCTCTCATTGGTGGGATACACCAACGCGGGCAAGTCAACGCTGTTCAACCGCGTCACGACTTCTGAGGTATACGCAGCGGATAAGCTGTTTGCCACGCTCGATCCGACGTTGGCACGTGTGGACGTCGAACATTTAGGACCGGTGCTGTTTGCCGATACGGTTGGCTTTATTTCCGACTTGCCGACGACGTTGGTGGAGGCGTTCAAGGCCACTCTTGAGGAGACAGCCAACGCGAGTCTGTTGCTGCACGTGGTCGATGTATCCGCTTCTAACCGTGATGAGCTGATGGCCGACGTTGAGACGGTGTTGGGTGAAATCGGTGCAGATGAATTGCCCCAGCTACTGGTCTTCAATAAGTTAGATCTGCTGGAACAACCGCCTCGGATCGTGCGCAATGAATCGGGCGTGGCAACGGCTGTGTATGTCTCTGCGGTGACCGGTGAAGGGTTGGACCTTCTGTTTGAAGCTATTCGGGAAAGACTATCTGTCGCGCTCTTTGACGAGGAGATCACACTTGACCCGCAGCGTGCAAAACTGCGGGCAGCGCTTTACGAGATAGGGGCTGTCTGCAACGAGCAGTGGGAGTCCGACGGCAGCAGCCGATTGCACGTCCGCCTTCCGCTTGCCGATTGGCGACGGCTGAACGTGTGAGCTGCACAGCTGAACATACGCCTGTCGACCGGGGTGTATTTGCAAGCGTGTCGTCATCACCGGCAACAGTCGCGGGTAGTATAGGTTCACACAGGCAATGTAGGCGTGCGCCGGGACAAAAGATTGAATAGCGCCACAGAGTGTTACTGTATTAAACGTCCGTACTGAGGCCGCGGTTTGTTAGACTATACGACCGATTAATGAGGAATCGACTTATGTCATGGAATGAGCCCGGGGGCGGTAACAAAGGCCCTCGTGACCCTTGGGGTGGCGGCAATCAAGGCCCGCCCGACCTCGATGAGGCATTTAAGAAGCTACAGCAACGCATTGCAGGGCTGTTTGGCGGAGGTCGCGGCGCAGGCGGTCCTACCAAGGGTGGGCTGTCCGGCGCACTGCTTGGCATGATTCTGGGTGGCTTCGTGGCTGTCTGGGGTTTGATGGGTTTCTATCAGCTCGATGAGCAGGAGCGGGCGGTTGTTCTGCGGTTTGGTGAGTATCACTCCACGCTAACGCCAGGTCTGCAGTGGAATCCGCCGCTGGTGGATGAAGTCATCAAGGTGAACACCACCAAGGTGCGTGCGGCTGGCTTACGTGAGGTCATGTTGACTCAGGACGAAAATATTGTCGAAGTGAGCATGTCGGTGCAGTACGTCATCGATAACCCGCAGGATTTTGTCCTGCAGGTGCGCGACCCCGAAGTGTCACTGCAGCATGCTGCACAAAGTGCCTTGAGACACGTCGTTGGGGGTACCACGATGGATCTGGCGCTGACCGAAGGGCGCGCTGCTATCGCCTTCGATGTGCGTGATCGTTTGCAGCAGTACCTTGATGACTACACCACGGGGATTCGTGTCTCCACAATCAACATTGACGAGTCCAAGCCTCCAGCGCAGGTTCAAGGTGCATTCGATGATGTGATCAAGGCGCGTGAGGACGAGGAGCGTGTTAAGAATGAGGCTCAGTCTTACGCAAACGGTATTGTTCCTGAAGCGAGAGGTCGCGCACAGCGGATGCTTGAGGAATCTAATGCTTATCGCGATCAGGTGATTGCCCGTGCTGACGGTGAGGCGCAGCGCTTCGAACAGCTGCTCACTGAATACCGCAAAGCGCCTGAAGTAACGCGCGAGCGCCTTTACATCGACGCCGTGCAAACAGTTTTCGCTAACACCAATAAGGTGATGGTCGATGTCGACGGCGGCAACAATGTGTTGTATCTGCCGCTCGACAAGATGGTGCCGAACGCTGGCCAGCCACGGTCTAGTGCGGGTCGCGCCGGTGTGAGCGAGCGCGATATGCGCGAGATCGCTGATCAGGTCACAGAGCAGTTACGACGTGATTTGGATGCGGCTGCTGCACGCAGGGGAGGGCGTTAATCATGACTAAGCAATCTTTTGTGGGCATTTTGATCGCCATCATTGTTGTGGTGCTTTCCAACAGCCTCTACGTGATCAGGGAAACGCAACGCGGCGTCTTGCTGAAATTTGGTGAGGTTGTTGATCCAGATCTGCGTCCCGGTTTGCACTTGAAGGTGCCTTTCGTCAACAGCGTGCGAAAGTTCGATGGTCGTATCCTCACTGTGGATAGCAGTCCAGAGCGCTTTTTCACGCAAGAGAAGAAGGCTCTTATCGTCGATTCCTATGCCAAGTTCCGTGTAACAGACACCGCCAAGTACTACACGGCGACGAACGGCGAGGAGAATCGTGCCGCAGGCCTGCTGTCCCAGCGCATCAATGATGGTTTGCGAAACCAAGTGGCGGTGCGCACGGTTCAGGAGGTGGTCTCGGGACAACGAGATCAGTTGATGCAGGCGATCACGGCACAGCTCAATGAGTTGGCCAATGATGAGCTCGGCGTGGAGGTGATTGACGTTCGGGTAAAAAAGATCGACCTGCCGCCAGATGTATCAGAGTCGGTCTATCGCAGGATGAATGCCGAGCGCGAAAAAGAAGCGCGTGAGCTTCGCTCGGAGGGTAAGGAGTTGGCCGAGGGTATTCGCGCAGCGGCGGACCGGGAGGTCACGGTGATTGAAGCGAATGCGTTTCGTGATGCCGAAATTATTCGCGGTAATGGTGATGCGGAAGCAACGCGTATCTACGCTGACGCGTTTAACCAGGACCCCGAGTTCTACTCCTTTATCCGCAGCCTACAGGCCTATCGTGAGACGTTTAATGCGGGTGGCGATGTGATGCTGCTGCAGCCTGATAGTCAATTCTTCCAATACTTGCGGGATCCGCAGTCTAACGACTGACGGAGCTCCGTTTAGGTCGTAAATAGTTGGGCGCGCGTTGCGCGCCCCGTTTCTCTCTGAGTCCCTGTGTTATTCTCTTCCTGAGCGCTTTCTGCGGCACTACATCCTGACGGAACATCACCATGACGACTGAGAATCGCTGGCTCTTGCCAGAGGGGATCGATGAGCTATTGCCCGAGCGGGCAGCTCAGCTGGAATCCCTACGCCGGCGTTTGCTGGATCAGTGTGCGACGTGGGGTTATCGCTATGTCATCCCGCCTCTCGTGGAGTTTACAGACTCACTCTTGGTCGGCCTTGGCGCAGATTTGGATGTTGTGACCTGTAAGTTCACCGATCAAATGAGTGGGCGGATGCTGGGCGTTCGCGCTGACATCACACCGCAGACAGCTCGCATGGATGCCCACAGTCTCGCGGAGAATGGCGTGACACGCTTATGCTACGCAGGCTCTACGCTGCAAAGTACGCCGCAATCTGTCGTAAGCGGTCGTGCGCCAATCCAACTTGGTGCGGAGCTTTACGGCAGCGATTGCATTGAAGCTGACGCCGAGGTCATCACGCTGATGCTGTCGATGTTTGAGGCAGCGGGCGTGAAGCGCGGTCTGACCCTGGACATCGGCCATATTGGTATTTATGACGCGCTGTTCTCGGATGCGGGATTGGATGCCGATTTGGAGTCGCAGATATTCGACGCGTTACAGCGTAAGTCGACGCCTGATATTGAACGCCTCGCGAGTGCTTTGCCTGCTGAGATCGCCACTAAGCTTCTGACACTGTCGGCCCTGCACGGATCAGCGGACGTGTTGGGCGAGGCCAGAACAGTACTGGGCAACGAACCGGTCGTAGTGGCAGCTTTGGACGAGTTAGAGGCGGCGCTCAATCAGGTACAACGCTCTTATCCCGATGTCGATGTGTACATTGATCTGACAGAGTTGAGAGGGTTCCGCTATCACACTGGCTTGGTGTTTGCGGTCTATCTCGAGGGGAGAGGGTCGGCGATTGCCAAGGGTGGTCGTTATGACAATATCGGTGCGGTGTTTGGCCGCGACCGGCCAGCGACGGGTTTCGCGATTGATCTCAAAGCGCTCGTGGATGACGCAAAACCGATAGAAATGGTGGATCTGCCGGTCATAGCACCGCAGTTAGACGATCCAACCTTGCGCGAGGCGATTGCGGCGTTACGTTCAGCTGGCAGGGTGGTCGTTATCGACGTACCACCGGGTGTGGCGTTACCTGACGCCGAGAGGTTGGTAGAGCGGGAAGGCCAATGGGTCACCGAGAGGGATACAGCATCATGAGTCGCAATGTCGTCATACTCGGCACCCAATGGGGCGATGAAGGCAAGGGCAAGATCGTTGATCTGCTGACGGAACAAGCCGACGCAGTGGTGCGCTTTCAGGGCGGCCACAATGCAGGGCACACGCTGGTTATCGGTGGTGAAAAGACGGTCCTCCATTTAATTCCCTCGGGCGTACTCCGCGCAGGCGTCCAGTGCTTAATCGGGAATGGTGTTGTGCTGTCGCCCGAAGCCTTGCTGAAGGAGATTGATGCGCTGGAGAGTAACGGCGTGCCGGTTCAGGACCGTCTTAAGATTTCCGCCTCGTGTCCGTTGATTTTGCCCTACCACGTGGCACTGGATCAGGCCCGCGAGGTGCGTCGTGGTGAGAATAAAATTGGTACAACTGGCCGGGGCATAGGTCCGTGTTATGAGGACAAGGCGGCACGACGGGCGTTACGCCTGGGTGATCTGCGCGACCCCGCTCGCTTCAGCGCTACGCTGGAGGAGGTGCTCGATTACCACAACCACGTGCTCGCGCATTACTACGGTGTCGATCAGCTGGAGTTCTCGGCAGTGTTGGATGAGGCGCTGTCCCACGGTGAGCGACTGTTACCGATGATGGCTGACGTGACCGCGCTGCTGCATGAGTATCGCAGCACGCAAGCCAGATTGTTGTTTGAGGGGGCGCAGGGCTCTCTTCTGGATATCGATCATGGCACGTACCCATTTGTGACCAGTTCCAATACCACTGCCGGTGGCACCGCGACGGGTTCGGGTTTTGGGCCGCTGTATCTGGATTACGTGCTGGGCATCACCAAAGCGTATACCACCCGGGTTGGCTCCGGCCCTTTCCCTACAGAACTGTTTGATGAGACAGGGCTCCGCCTCGCAGAGCGAGGGCACGAGTTTGGCGCGACCACGGGGCGCCCCCGGCGGTGCGGCTGGTTTGATGCCGTCGCCCTGCGAACAGCGGTGAACATCAACTCGGTCTCTGGTCTTTGTTTAACCAAACTCGATGTATTGGACGGGCTGGATGAGATCTCGATCTGCGTGGGTTATGTCGATGCCAATGGCGAGACTGCAGCGAATCCTATCGATGCGGTGGACTATGAAAATCTGCAACCAGTTTATGACACCTTGCCGGGGTGGAGTGACTCGACCGTTGGACTCAAGTCCCTTGAAGCGTTGCCAGATAATGCGCGGGCTTATATCGCGCGCATAGAAGAATTAGTGGGCGCGCCGATCGACATCATTTCAACGGGTCCCGACCGAGAAGAGACCATTCTTCTCCGACACCCCTTTGGCGGCTGATTGATGCTGCTGCTCAGTAAGCTCCTCTCTTTACTGATCTATCCGCTGTCTCTTTGTTTACTCTTATTGCTATTAGCGCTCCTGCTCAGGTTGCTGGGTGCGCGCGCCAAGGCAAATTGGCTCAACGTACTGGCAACGGCCTGGCTGTATTTTTGTGCGACGGAGTTTGGTGCGGCGATATTGTCTGAGCCGTTAGAGGTGGCTTATCCGGCTTTTGCCAACGAAGAGTTACCCAACGCCGACGCGATCGTTGTCCTGGGAGGCGGCATCACCGGCGAGTCCCGGTATGGTCTCGGAGGTGATTTTAATCAGGCCGCAGACCGCCTGTGGCGGGCGGCGGATCTCTACCGGGGAGGCAAGGCGCCGATTATTGTGTTATCGGGCGGTACGTCTCTGGAGGGGGCGATACCGGAGGCCCCATTGATGGCGCAGAAACTGAAAGGCCTGGGGCTTACTGAGGCCGCATGGGTTGAGGAGCCGGATAGTCGCACTACGCGTGAGAATGGCCAATTCACACGCGTGCTCCTCGAGGGCAGCGGCGTGAACCATATCTTACTTGTCACCAGCGCCACCCACATGCGACGTGCTTCGGCGGTATTTACGGCACAGGGTTTTGTGGTGACCGCTGTGGCAACGGATCATCAGTTGCCTATGCTAGTGGGCCCGGTGCCCGGATGGTTACCCACCCACGATCGTCTGGCGCGCTCTACGTGCGCCATCCATGAGTGGGTGGGGTATTGGGTCTACAGCTGGCTCGGCTATCTCTCTCCCGAGTCGGACGCAGTCACCGCCTGACAAAGACGTTCCTTATTACCCGTTCGGATCTGGTTCTCAAACGAAGAGCTGTTTGAGATCACTGTAATTGTGACCGGTCCAACGTCGGAAGGCGCGATAGAAACTGTTTACCTCGGCATAGCCAAGTTCCCAGGCGACGCATTTACCCGGTAGCCAGCGCTTCTCCAACATCAACGTGCAACGGTGTCTGCGCGCGTGATCCAGGATGGTCTGATAATTGGTGCCGTCTGCCCGCAGTCGTCGCCGCAAAGTCGTGGGGCTCACATGGAGTGTATCGGCAACTTCCTCCGAGCGGAGTCGAAGCAGGTCGCCTGTTAGCAGGCAGTCGATCACGCAGAGAGTGGTGCGCGACAGCTCGTGGGGTGCCTTGCCTGTAATGCGCAGGCATAAATCGAGCGGCACGTCTGGTAGTGGTGCCTGTGAGGCACGTTCGAGCGTCGCCCATGAGTCCGTGTTCGCCCGCTGGTCGCGGCTTGGAATGCGGTGGACGTACAGCGGAACAGGTTTTGTGTTGGCGTGGTGGTTACGGTTAATTGCGGAACGTTTCATAGGAACTTCCCTGTTATACATATGATCCCCCAGAGGGTCCAGTTCGAGGCAGTCCGTCGCCCCGGCCATTCATGATAGCCAAACTCGATGCAGGGGCCAGTTGGCCGACCGGATTGGATGACTTTGGACAAGCTGAGAGATCAAAAGGCAGTAGCGGATGGCCGCCACATCCCGTCACGATAGATTTCTGCTGGTATTAGGACGGCAGGTAGCGAATCGGCGCGCAATCTGCTCGGCAATAAAGTGGGTGACGCGGCATACCGAGAGAAGTGATGCCCAGACAATGTAGAGGCTTTAGTCGCTTGGCGACAATGTGGGCACGGTCAGCCAGTGTGCCCCCGTTGCCCCACGCCGCTACAACCAGATCAGATTCCCGCATGGCGCGCCGCAACCATCGATTTGTCTGCGGGCCTATGGGGTCTGGTGCGCTGAGTAAATCGCGTGGGTCTGTAGCCCGCCACGCAAATAAGTTCACCAGCAGCAGTGAGCCATACCCCCACTGCTTCGCAAAGCCTATGCAACGCCGGAGCGTGGGGTCATCCAGCTGCGCATCGGCGGTTGACGGGTTGAGACCGATAAAAGTGCATTGAGGCAGCGCAGGGTTCCACTGCCGCCGCAGCCAGTATCGATAGTGACCACAGCGGGAGAGACCGGCTGAACCAGTTGTCAGCTCGGATGGTGGGTGGCGATGCGTCACGTACTTGAGAAGTACGGTTGGCTCGGAAACGGGATTGTTACTCTCGGGTGATGCATTCGTCAGTGATCGGTCCCTGATCAGGAGCCGGTTCTTTATAAATGTCCACCACCAAGTGCCGTTGCAATTCCCTTTCCTTGTACGTGCCACCCAGACGCGCCGCGCAGGTTTTGAAGTGGGGCTGTTGGGTTTCCGGAAATAGTTCCGCCTTGACCATGTCAGGTTGATTACTACAGCCCAAAAAAGCGCATATTGTTGCGGCCAAGAACGCTCGCTTAACAGGCATGAGTAGCATTATATGTGGGTCTGGAGTGAAGCCTCGTTTAGCCTGAAAAGGTCCTGAACCGTGCACTGGCATTTCCTCTGCATAGACTGCTTGTGGGCTGCTTGAAGCTTCCATCGTAGCCTAAACTGCGCGCGGTCAGAATGGAGCGTATTATTTTGTTTGCGGATGAAGCTGAACGTGATTTAAGCATTGATTTTCGAGATTAAAAAAACAGAGCCCACCAATGTGGAGGGCGAGTTGAACATATCTTAATTTGAAGGCTGGGGAGAGGGATGATCTTACTGATTGGTGCGACAGGCCGTGTTGGCTCGGCCGCGGCACGTGCGCTGCTAGCGTCAAAAACGCCCTTTAGGGCTCTGGTTAGGCGCCCCGATAACGCAGGTTTCGATTGCGATACTGTAGAAGTTGCGCGAGGCGATTTATCCGATGTCGCCTCGATTAAGAGGGCACTGCATGGCATTACCCGGGCGCTGATGGTCATGGGTAATCATCCCGATCAGGCAGAGTTGGAGCGCCAATTCGCGACCCTCGCAGCCAACGCTGGCGTATCGCACCTCGTCAAAGTGTCGTCTATGGAAGCTGGTCCCGGTGCTACCGCCACCCTGCCCAAGAATCATTACGGCACTGAGCAGCACATCGAATCACTGGGGATAGATTGGACCTTTCTACGTCCCAATTACTTCATGCAAAATATGTTGATGTATTCAGGTTCCATTGCCCGAACCAATAGTTTCGCTTTGCCGCTCGGAGATGCCAAAACAGCCATGATCGACGCGCGGGACGTGGGCGAGGTGGCGGCGGTGGTGCTCACTACAGAGGGCCATGCCGGGCAGACCTATCGACTAACCGGGCCCGAGTTGATCGATTTTTATGAAGTGGCGGCTCGAATGAGCGCTGTATTGGACCGCCCCCTTAGCTACTTGGCGCAGAGTCCCGAGGCGTTTCGCGAGGTGCTCGGGCAGTTCATCCAATCCGCATGGCAGCTCGATGCGGTGTGCGAATTATTTGCCGAGATCGCCGCCGGATCTCTCGAAGAACAGACCTCCACCACTGCCGATCTCCTGGGTCGCCCTGCAGTGAGCCTAAATACTTTTACGCAGCAATTTGCGGGTGCGTTTGCGCCAGCGAGCTAAACATTGTCGCTGTTTGCAATGTTGACGCTGCCTCACTAGGCTCTCGCTTGCGTCGCCTCAGCTCTACGGCACACGAGCCGGCAGGGCGGGCAAGTCACTGAGCATTTCAGAGGAATACATCCATGCCTCCAATGACCCTATTAGGTTGGTTCCATACCGTCATGGGCGTGATCGCCATTCTCACGGCGGCCTATACCCTGTATCACCATCGCATCATCCGAGCGGCAGACAGATCGGGTCGTGCATATCTTCTGATCACGCTTTTGGTAGCAGGCTCGGCGCTCGCGATTTATAACCAAGGTGGCTTTGGTGTCGGTCACATCCTCGCAGTGTTGACGCTGACGGCGCTGTTCGCGGGTTACTTACTGGAGACGCTGGCGCCGTTTGGCAAGTGGTCTGTGTATCTGCAGACGGGGGCCTACTCAGCAACGGTGTTGTTTCACATGATCCCCGCCATCACCGATTTTTTAAGACGATTGCCGGTCGGGGATCCTTTTGTAGACTCGCTGGACGCACCACTGGTGCAGAGCTTCCATCTGGCGTTTTTGGCGACGTTCGTCCTGGGCGTTTTGGCGCAGTGGGTGTGGCTGACTCGCGCCCGAGACTGAGGTAAAGGGACGATGCTTTTTATGCTCATAACGCTGGGTTTCGTGGTTGTCGTGACAGGCTGCATGGTCCTCATCAACCGTTGGATGGTGTCGCAGCGCCCCAAGAATGATTCAGTGGACGCCGATCATGAGGAGGAGGGCGACCACCGTTGATTTAGCCGACTACGGTTGTGAGAAAGCCCTTACAAATAGCTCTCTAAACTTTCAGGAAACTTTGGCCGCGCTGCGCGCGCCACCCTCTCATTGCAACGCCTACAGCGTGATAGAAATTTCGGTTTTACCTTCTACCTTGAAGGCCGCATCGTCAAAGGAAGGCGGCCCCATGAATCCGCGGGCATTGTTGCTGAAACCATACTGTTCGCGCGGAACACCGAAGAAATAGTTATCCAGACGATTGTTCAGGTTGGCGTCGTGGAATATGCCGATGGCATAGGTCCCGGGTGCGACCTCGTAGCGATAGGTAACCGTGCTCGGTTCAATATATTCGATAGTGCCCTGCGTGATGCCCGGCGCCGCCCCCCCCTTTTCGCCGCGGTCGGCTTCGAAAGCAGCGGCGCTGTCATAAATCGCGACGTGGATCTCGCCCGCATCTTTGATGTTGTCGATCGTGACAATGAGTTCATCTGCCAGCGCAGGACATGCGGAGAAAACCATCGCAGCGGCCAGCTGAGTAAGGCGAAAAGAATTGTGTATTGGTCGGTGCATTTTGCCGATAATCCTGCTTGGTAGCAGCGTCAGGCAGCGATGGAACTATTATTTCAAGAATCAGCGCCGATTCCCACGCACGCCATGGCCGCCATGGCAGCGGTAATTCTGGGTGGGCTGCAGCTCGCGAGCGCCAAGGGCACGACACAGCATCGCGTGTTGGGTTGGAGCTGGGTACTGTTGATGATGTATGTCAGCGTGTCATCCTTTTTTATCAGCTCACTCAGACTGTGGGGTGCGTTTAGTCCAATCCATTTACTGAGTGTCTGGACGTTGTTTTCACTTGGGATGGCCATTTACCACGCACGGAAAGGCAATATCCGCCAGCACAAGATATGGATGGTGCTTCTGTATGTGTTGGCTTTGCTGGTGACAGGGGTGTTCACGCTGTGGCCGGGTCGAGTCATGCACGCTGTGCTGTTTGGCGCTTGATCTCAAAGCGTGACCGAAGATAACGCGACCGATTGCGGCGACAATAGACGGAGAGTCTCACATGATTTCAGGAACCTGTTTTTGTAATGCGGTGAAATATGAGCTGTCCGCCGAGTCGCAAATGCAGGGGCTCTGCTATTGCACTGACTGCCAGGTTGTGGGAGGCAGCGCGCACTGGACCTCCTATGCGGTGGCGCCAGCGGACTTCCACCTTGTGGCCGGCTCGATGACTGCCTATACCTATGATTCTGGCTCAGGTCGTGAGGTGACGCGTCATTTTTGTGATACCTGTGGCACACAGATCATGGTGCAATCTGATGCCTTGGGCGTGGCGTCGGTCAATGCAATGACCTTTGACGACCCCGCAGCGTTCAATCCGGAAATCGCCTACTTTACTGACAGCGCTCCCAAGTGGTGCGAGATCAACCCCGGCTTGACGCCTTTTGGCGGTGAATAAGGAGACACGGTGGCCAATGTCTAAGTGGGTGTGGGGTGGCATGAGAGCTGTACAAGCCCCAGCCGGCTGTCCAGCCGCAAGCCCTTCAGGCCAGCGCTGATGAATGTTCGTCACAGCCCAGCGGGCTGGTTAGACTGCTCCAAACTGGACTCACGGGCTTAATGCCATGGGCGTTTGTTTCTATCGCACATCATCCGAGCTGATTTTGTGACCTTACTGCTCATTTATCTTGCCATTGCCATCGGCGTTTCATTTCTATGCTCGGTGCTCGAGGCAGTGCTGCTGTCTATTACGCCCAGTTACCTTGAGCAACTGACGCAAGCGAAACCTCAGTCTGGGAAAACCATCCAGTCGGTAAAAGATCGGCTGGACGAGTCGCTGTCCAGCATTCTCATCCTCAATACCTTCGCCCACACCATGGGTGCTGCGGGCGTTGGTGCGCAGGCACTCCGTGTGTTTGGCCCCGAGGCTGAGACGCTGATTGCCGTGCTACTGACGCTGGCCATTTTGTATTTCTCCGAGATTATTCCGAAAACACTAGGCGCGACGTATTGGCGACAGCTAGCCGTGCCGGCCGCTTTTACGATCAGGTGGTTGGTGCGCTTGGTGTACCCGCTGGTCTGGGTGTCGACGCGCTTAACCCAGTTGCTCGGCAAAAGTCACAAGGATGAAATCACCCGCGAGGAAATTCTGGCGCTGGCCTCGCTGGGGCGTAAGGATGGGGCCCTCAAAGCGCAGGAGAACAAGTACCTCGTCAACGTGCTGAATCTCAATGACGTTCAGACCAGTGAGATTCTGACGCCGCGCACCGTGGTACATATGTTGGATGAGACCACGTCGGTTTCCGATGCGCTGGAGCTGGGTGCGAGTCGTCAATTTGCCCGCGTGCCCATTTATCGAGACTCCACCGACAATGTGACGGGCATGGTGATGCGCGTCGAACTCTTTGAGGCGGATCGAGCGGGTAGGGGTGGGCAGTCGATTGCCACGCTCGCTCAACCGGTTGTCCGCGTGCCCGAGGAGTTACCGGTCTATCGATTGCTCGATCGCTTTATACGTGAACAGGCCCACCTGTTTCTCGTGGAGGACGAGTTTGGTCAAACAGCGGGCATCGTGACGCTTGAGGACGCCATCGAGACGCTTCTGGGGCGGGAGATCATCGACGAGAGCGATGCAGTTGCCGACATGCAGGAGCTTGCTCGTGCGAAAAACCGGGAACGTCTGGATCGCGTTGAAGCGCAGGATGATGACGATACGTCTCTTGGGTGATATTGGGCGCGGATAAGGAATGCTGAGCGACCCCTCATTACTGGATCTGGACTTCCTTGTTTTCAGCTCACATAAAACAGGGACCCAAACGATTCGTAACAGCTTGCGCGCAAGTGGCTACAGCGCAACTCACTGTCATCAGGTAAGCCATCTCGCACTGGGTGATGATGACCTAAAGGGTTACTTGGATGCCTATTTCGCCCGCCACACTAAACCGCTCGGTGTCATCACTCTTTTCCGCGAGCCCATCGACAGGCATATTTCGTCTTTCTTTCAGGGTTATGGCTCTAGGCCTCTGAATGAAAAAGAGGTCGCCGATAAAACCGGAACACTGATTCACCGGTTGAGTGTGGACGAGTTGCGCGAACAGTTCATCGCAGAGCTCAAGGCTAAAACGTTGATTGGTTATTCAGAATCGATTCACGAAATCGCCGCAGCACTGCATCTCGACTTTAGTGACGCGATGATGATTCCGGATGGCCACACTCGAGTGATGCAGTTGCCAACAGCCCGAATCTTCCTCTCACGGTTTGAGCCGTTCTTTCAACATTTTGAGGCATCGTTGAGTCGAATCGTGGGTGATGAAATCACCGTGAAGAACTCCAACCAATCTGAGGCGAAGTGGTACCACGAGAAGTACCTGCAGTTCCGCAGAGGGTTGCAGTTACCAGGTGTTGTTATCGAAGAAGCGTATCTCTCAAAGCGCGATCTGATAGAGCTTTTTTATGAGAAGCCGTTTGAGGCTGTGCTGGAGAGAGCGATCGCGGCGTATGGCAGCAAGTAAAACTGGAGCCAAAAAAGCACCTCTCATAGCAGCTCATTTTCAGAGCGCTTCGTAGCATTTACTCAAGCTTTGTGGGGTCTGCAGCGTCTTGAGCGTGCTAAGACTGCTGAGTCGCCTGAAACAAAAGCCAGACTGGAAGACCACCAAGTGAATCTGTCGTCGCTGTGAATGTCCCGGTAGGGCTTCTACCGGCAACACCGTTCACCTCGTTCAGGGCAACTATTGAGCAAGTGTAATCGGTGCCGGGTTCCAGGTCGGTCAGACGAGGGTTATCCGCCGACACGATGACTGTTGGCAGGTCGCCGCAGGTCACTTCGAAGTACGTGATAGCAGACCAGCCGAGCTGCTGCCCGGTGAGTAGGTTGGTCAGATTGAAAGTGATGTCCGTGCCATCGCCTTGGGCGGTGACGGAGGGCGCAATAGTGGGGGCTGACTCCGGATTTGAACCCCAGTACATCTGGCCCCACTTGCCGCTGCCCCACGTCCCAGCGTGGGCGTAGTTCGCGAGGCCGAGCAATAAAGTTATTGGAAGGAGCGATAGTTTGATCATGGTTCGAGCATACTCCTACCCCCCAAACTTTCCACCCCCTGGGAGGGTGAGGTACTGCGCGACGGTAATAACGGCCATTATGAGCGTTTGGGAAACGTATTTGCATGGCTAGGCTTTATCTGCCTCACCATGGGAGTAATACCTTTAGTCTTGAAAGATGTCATGCGCAGCCTCCGGATCGAAGGGGCCCTCGCGATTATTTGCTATCGATGTTTCTGTTGTTAAAGAAATCTTCGCTGCGCAAACTTCTATCAATATAATTGGGTGTCTTCTTTTGGGGCACTAGCTGTCTCTATGGCTACGCGAATTTTCTATCTGTTCCATCTCATCATAGTCGCGGCCACGATCTGGCTGGTCGCACAGGATGCCTGGATGGGTAGGATTGGCCTGCTGAGACGGTCCACCCTCGAGAACGGATTCTTCGAGCTTGCCAGCAGTATGTTGCTCTTCTGTGCGGGCCTGTACCTGCTGTATGCGTCATATAGGCTGCTCCCGGCAGGGCTTCGCGTGGCCCTCCGGCTGCTCGCAGTACTCTTCATCATTGGTGCCCTTGAGGAGATAAGCTGGGGGCAACACCTTTTTGGCTTCGAGGCCGGCGATCTGTTCGCTGGCAATAAGCAGCAGGAGACCAACCTGCATAACTTCCTGCCGCCATGGTTGTTCGGTCTCATGGTCAACCTTGGCTTCTATGTCGCCTTCGTCTACGCCCCGATCTTCGCGCATTTATTCAAGGACCGCCTAGCGAGCAGTAAACACCCGCTGTTGGAGATGCTGATGCTTGTACTGCCTTCCATGCACTTGGTACTAGTATTCTGCTTCGGGTTCGCCTTACAAAAATACTTCATTATCGAGACCCTGAGCGATACAGCTGCGCTTGTCATTGCTCTGCTACTGGTCGCTATCATAGTGCTGAGGAAACCTCAGCCTTTGTTGGTCTTACACCTGCTATTAATTGTCTCGGCGACCGGCTTTTTTATGGCAAGCCATAATGTGTTCAGCTACGAGAACGTGCAGTATGAGATACGCGAGCTCATCCTCATCTACGCGATGATCTACTGGATATCTTGCAGCTTGCATACTTGGCGAAAATTACCGCTCTGATACAGCTCTGATTCATTGAGCAATGCTCTAGTCCCACAGCCTCTATTGGCTGGTGGCGGGGAGGGACCCTTTGATTTGAGTCTCATAGTCGATATCACTGAGGGAAGTTGTCGTCTCGACAAGGATGAAGTATCACTCAACGACGTGACCGTTGATGGCTCTCTTCATGATGTGGTGATGAAGTGGCGAAGGGCCGAGCAGGGTTTTGAGATTGTTGAGATCCGATAACACTCGAGGCTTTATCCGCCGGCCTGCCCGTCTGGCCTCTGTATCAGGCTACTCAGTAGGTATCAAAACTAAACCAAATCGGGTGCTCTGATCTCAATTACGGTCGGGGCAAAAGGCTCTGGCTCCGAGCTTTTGATTGCAATGGGTTTCCCGTATCCGCGATCCAAAAGAGAGTTGGCTGCAGCCACTCTCGCAGCGTCTGTGCGGCCATTTCTGGCGACGTCTACCAACGCCATAAGTGCGTCTTCAGTGTGGGTTTTTGCTAACTCAGAAAGTCGGTGGGACTGCTCCAATGTGGTTTTGTTGAGGGAGCCCCTTGGCCTGCCAGACCCCTCGCGATATCCGCCGCTGGGCATACGGATCTCCTAGTTATAGAGCGCCGCTATTGTCTCAAATAGTGGGGTGCTCAGTCCCACCCGACTTTGCGCCTATTCATGTGATGCCAAAGTGAGATATGTTGACCTGCGTGCAACGCGTCGTGACAGGAGTTGTCTTGAGAAATCT
>PBLO01000037.1 GCA_002721785.1 Halieaceae bacterium | reverse complement strand
CTTTTGGTATTCTGCGCGCCTCGGTGTGTAGCGCAGCCTGGTAGCGCACTTCCTTCGGGAGGAAGGGGTCGGAGGTTCAAATCCTCTCACACCGACCAACTTTTTCATTATATTCAATAACTGAATAAGTACCCGCGATCAGACCCAATCGGGCATGTGGTGCCGTGCAGCAAACGTGCAACATTCAGGACACTAGAGTGGCGCAATTGGTCCTATCTATCACGTTCCAATTAGGTATCTCTGGGCTGGATGCGTGATGCTCCGACTGTGCAGCCAACTTTCCCAGCGAGGCGCTTATCTAGAGCGCCATTGCAATAGCGATGCCATGCATAGATGGCCAGTTGATAGTTTAGGGTGTGACCAAAGCATCGGAGGGTCGTGACGTAAGGTTTTTCGAGCACACAGGAGTGCAGATATGTCCCAGAGAATCGTATTAACGACCACGGCTGCCGTTCCGAACAGAGAGGTTAAAGAGGTCGTGGACATTGTCTCCGCAGAAGTCGCAGTAGGGATGAACATCTTCAAAGACATGTTCTCGGCGGTTCGCGATGTTGTGGGAGGCCGCGCTGGCGCTGTTCAGGACACGCTGCGAGATTTACGTAATCAGGCATTAGACGAACTTCGCCAAGACGCCTCAAGAATAGGAGCCGATGCTGTGGTAGGTGTTGACCTGGATTACTCCGAATTCAGCGGTGGAGGTCGCTCGATGCTCTTCATAGTCGCGAATGGCACCGCCGTTCGGCTGAAATAACTGCAGTCTTGTGTCTGAAATGGCTAATGCATTTATCCTGTTCGGTTTGCTTGTTGCAGCGAACGCTTACTTTTTTATTAGGAGTCGGCGCAAGATCAAAAATAGACCCGACGCGCTTGAGCTCCGTGACTTAGATGAGAATGCTGAGTAGTCACCCCGGGGGCGCTTAGGTGCTTCATCTTCGTCGCCCGCGACACACCTTCTGGATAACCGTTGCATAAACGCAACGGTAACTGACAAAAATATGACGCCCGTCGCACTGATTTCTGTAATAGATCCCTATTAATCTCTGAATTGCCTGACCTAATGTCAGCAAATATAAATTCAAAAAGGGATTTGAAATATGTACCGAACGATTGTGTCTTTACTGGGAGTTTTGCTGTCAACCGGTGGCTTTGCTGCGCATCACGAAGGGCCAGAGCCAGAGGTCGCAGAGGTTTATGAATGCACGCTTAATGACGGGGTCACTGCAGATGATGTTGCTGCACTGGGTTCCAGTGAGTTTGCGAACCTAGTAGCTAAATACGACCTCAATATGACCACTTTCTTGTGGGAGGCCGTGGCTGTAAGTCCGCAATACGGTGATGCTGATGTGAGGTGGGTGAACTACTTCCCGACCTGGGCCGATTACTTTGCTGCTGATGCGGCTTGGCGTGAACACGGCGGAGAGGTTGGTGCGAAGATCAATGAACTGATGACATGTGGCCGCCCAGATTTAGCGGGTGTGGTTCAAGCGGGAGCAGCTGCCCCGGACGTTCCTGTTAAGCCCTTGTATGTTCGGGTGTGCCAACTCAAGCCCGGCAACACGATCGCTAACGCCATGGCCTACAGAAAGGCTGTGAATAGCACTCAAAATGAGCAAATTGGAAGCACGGTTGGTAGCTACATGTTTACTCCGGGCTTCGGTAATCCAGGATTCGACTACGGGGCTATGGTTACTGGGGCGCCTGAGGATATGGCGAAACTGATGGATCACTCGCGTGATGGTTCAACGGGCAAGCTCCTAACCGAAGCTGGTTACACTGAGCCCGGCAACTGTACTGTTGACCTGCATCGCTCTCTGATGATGGTGTCCCAATAAAGCATCACTTAATTGGCAAGTAAGATAAGGAAAAATCATGAAGCAGTTTTTATTAGCAGTTGTTGCGTTTTGTTTCGCAGGGCTAGCAATCGCAGATGGTCACGGAGACAAAATATCCTTTGAGCAGCGGCATGAAGGAACGCCAATGGAGGTGACGTCTGTTCATCTCAATGCAGATGGGGGAACGATCACAGCGGAAGGGCAAATGGGCACGTACGGTAGAACCTACGTTACTTATAAACTGACCGCGCGACCCGATGGCAAAAGTGGTTGGGTGGATGTTGAGGGCAGAGGCGCAATGGCCGATGGCGCCTTTGCCTCGGGTGCTGGCGTTGGGATCTATTCACGCAATGGCACCACTTTCACGATTCACTTTCTCGTAAATATGCAAGACGGTACTCAGAACTTGGATGAAGTCGTGTTCAATGCCTACACCCGTGAGCTTACGCACGATGTTTATGTCGTCCAATAGGGTCTGACAGATCCGATCAAGCCCCAGTCTCCACTGGGGTTTTTTGCGTGAAGTGCGACTAGGATTCAAGTATGGGGGCATTAAAGGCCCCCTGTAGTACTTTGCGTCTCAAATCCACGGAGTACGACTAATGATTACGGCATTGTATGCATCCCTGTTAGCCATTCTTTTGTTCATCCTGTCCATCAGGGTCATTGGCCTGAGAGGCAACCCTGCTTTCGCGCTCATTGCACAAGGAAAAGGCGATGATGAGTTACTTCAAAGGGCTGTTCGTGCACACGGTAATTTCACTGAGTATGTCCCCACGATGCTCATCCTTTTGTACTTTCTTGAGAGCTCAGGAGTAGCAGGCGCGAAGTTGCACGCCCTTGCTGGCGCGTTCTTTCTCGGACGTGTGATGCACGGTATTTGCATGGGCTTCATGAGATCCAATATGCCTCTGCGTGTCGGAGGGACTGCTCTGACGTTGCTTCCTTTGGCTACCGCAGCGGTTGCATTGCTCATGCAGGTGTTTCAGCAGTGACGAATAAAGCTCTAGTTCCTCGGGCTTTTGTGAGCAGGTTTAGGTTGACCCTGATGGCGATTTGACACTGGAATGAGTCCGTCCATACTCAAAGTGCCGTAAGGCACAAACCAATAAAAATATAAGGGGAAAAATGTCTGAACTTGATATGTGGAATATTCTGGCCGGCTTCATGTCGGGCAATGCGGTCTGGTTTCTAGCCTATGTCGTGGCCACCTGGTTAGGTTTCAGAATGACGAGCAACATTTACATGAACGGAGGCGCACCCATCATCGGCAAGATCTTGGTCAGCCTCTATTGTTTGAGTGTCAGCGCTTTCATGTGCACGCTGATGGTCAACACCAATGGACTGTTCAGAGACGTCGCAGCAGGCCTCACGACTGTTGGGCAAACGGTAGAACTCTCGGGCGCCGCTCAGGCCTTCATTGAGCAAGCCAGTAATGTACCGTCCATGAATCCCATTCAGATGGTGTTCGTCGCGTCGATCATCCTCATGCAGCTGCTGCAGGTGTGGATGAAGAAAGCAGATTGAAGAAATGATCAGCTAACGCTTTTTGTTGGCTGTGAAGACACGGGGGCATCGGCCCCCGTTTTTTATTTCACTAACGAAGGGGTCGGTCACTACGTGTCATCCCTGTAGCGTTCATCGGAGAAGACGCCAGCATTCCCTGTGTGCCTATAGACCCCAGAGGTCTCACCTAGCCCAGTAGCGTATGAATCACATAGCCGCCGACCACCGACATAAGTATCACAATGAAGTCACCACTCAGCAGCGCGTAGAACACCCCGACACACACGACACCACCTACTAGCACGGAGCGGTTCATTCGGTTTACAGGTACGCCACGTGGATCGCGTACGGCAATGCGAACAGACACGCCCAGTTGAATACTGTGAGCACCCAAAAGTGGACGGGAACCAGCTCTTTGGCATAGAAGAGAGCGGCTTGGACCGCCAGCGCACCCAATGCCATCCACAGTATCGGTTCACTCATATGTGGTGCCTCTGGCGTTTTGTACCAACCGTCACCGCACTATTCTCAATTGAGCGAGGCATCTGCGGCCCAGGGCGCTGATTCTGATACATCTTGTTTTGCCTGTCCTTTTTGCAGGGGGTTAGCCTGTCTCAGTCAAAGCACAGGATTCCGCGGTCGTTTCCGGTTCTGGCGCTGGTAATGTTGGTAGCTCAATCGTTGCCAGGCGCCTGATTTCTTCTTTGGACGCCTCCTTCACCGGACAGGGTGCCTGAGGTATTTCCTGGAGCACATCTTTTTGCGAGAACGCTGAGAATGCGCCGTCATCATGTTCGCCAATGAACATCATACTGGCGACGACCAATCCCGCGACGGCACCGCCAAAAATCATACTGCTCCGCGTCATCGTCACAGCACAGCAAGGTTGATCATTGCTGTGGCCCTCCAGTCGTGTCACCGCAGCAATATACGCCTGAATAAAAAGAGGGGCCAATCGGAGCGCGTCCGTCAGAGAGCAGCGGCGCTTCGTTAGTCCGCTGTTCGGAGGTCGCAAGCCTAGTGCGCTCTGACGTCAGCTGAGGCGGCGGTATCGACCAAATTCAAATATAGTCAATAACGAGCCATGCGAGTTTAATGGTGCTTGAATCAGGCTTAGGCTGGCGCGAGCGTCACCAGCAATGCTGCTGTTGCCCCTCGCGCCCGAGCGAATCGGAGGGGTGATGCTACATTTCCCACAACGTAATAACTCAGCTCCTCACCTGTACGCGGAAGAGACGGATGCGCCGCTTCCCGAAACGCTTAATCCAAAACTGCGTTACGCGTACTTCACGACCATCGCCACCGGCGGCAAATCGCTAATCCAGTCCTGCCGTGATCTCTATCTGGGGCGAACCGTTTGCTACAAAACGCTTAAGCCAGAATTCCGCAAAGACCCTATCGAAAATATACGTCTGCTTCGCGAGGCGCGTATCTCCGCGATGCTTCAGCACCCGAACACCATGCCGACGTACGAGATAGGGCGAGATAACCATGGACACTATTTTTTCACCATGAAGCTTGTTCACGGTTATACGTTTAGAGAGTTACTGAACTTCCGGCAGCGTTATGACTTTTCGCAGCTCATGAATGTCATCCTGCAGGTCGGTAACGCACTGGGCTACGCGCATTCAGTCGGCGTGCTGCACCGGGACATCAAACCCGACAATATTTTGATCGGCCCTTATGGAGAAGTGTTGTTGCTCGATTGGGGGCTGGCGAAGGTCTGGCACAGCGCTGAAGACGGCGAATTAGGCCAAACTGATGTGCCTGATCTTGATGTTGGGGTGTCGATGACCAGTGCGGGAAAGCTCGAAGGGTCGGTCATGTACATGTCCCCGGAGCAGGTCGATCGAGAGACCGATATCGATTTCCGATCCGATATTTATAGCCTCGGTGCAGTCATGTATGAGGCGCTTACCGGACAAACACCTTTCACCGGGACGCTGGTCAGAAAAATATTGGATGATGTACGCCGCAAGGTGCCGGAAACGCCTTCGCACTTTGGGAACCTCGCGGTGCCCAAGGTCTTGTCTGACCTGACGATGAAATGCCTAAGCAAAGACCCCGATGATCGCCCCAGCTCTGCTGATGAAGTGGTCCGCATCATCCAGCACAATTGGCAACCGTAAACAGTGAGGGTCTTATCCCTCGGCCACGGCACTGGCGTTTTCGCGTGTGTTGGGAAGAGAAGGAAGCGCGCTAAGAATGCCTTGCTCACATAACACCTCAACTCTTCAGGGTACCCATATTGGTCGCGTCCGGCGGACCAACGAAGATGCCTTGTTCGTGAATGAGCGCGAAGGGCTTTGGCTGGTCGCCGACGGTATCGGTGGTCACGGCAACGGTGAACGGGCGAGCGCGACCGTGGTCGAGCATGTTGAGAGCTACTGCCAGAGCGACTCCATCGAACTGTGCTGGGACGACATCGAGGCGCGGCTTTTACAGGCGAATGAGGCCTGCGGAAATATCCCGGGCTCGGGAGCGTCGGGCACGACGGTTGCGGCCTTGTTGTTCTGCCAGTCCAAGGCACTCTTTGTGTGGGCAGGCGACAGTCGGATTTATCGTATGCGGGGTGGCGAGCTGGAGCTTGTCACCGAGGATCACAATCTAGCCCACGAACGGCACAGACGGGGTGAACTCTCACTGGATGAGACTCAACGACTGCCGTCTGCGAATGTCCTGACCACGGCGATTGGCATTTCCAAGCACTTGAGCTTGCAGACGCACATTGACGAGGTGGAAGCGGGCGACCGGTACCTCATCAGCACGGATGGGCTCTATAAGGAGTTCACGTTTGAAAGTCTGCAGCAAAGGTTGAGTGGTCAATTCGACGATCAGATTCTAGAGACGTTGATTGATGAGGCGCTGAACCAAGGCGGTAAGGACAACATTACCGGGGTCGTTGTGGACGTGGGTGAGTAGTGTGGCGTGAGTGGCAAACAGGCACACGTCGTCACCTCTGTGATGACACCTCTCGACGGATCAGAGTCCCAATGCATTGGGTTCTGAGGCGCTCGGCGCTACCGTATGGCCGTTATGAGATTGACTGCTGACTAGATGGAACGTGTTGCGATATGAAAACCAAAGGACATTGTCTGTGCAAAAGCGTTACCTGGGAATTCGAAGGCGCCATTACATGGCAGTGTTATTGCCACTGTGACGATTGTCGCCGTAACTGTGGCGCGCCTGTCGTCGCTTGGCTCGGGGTGCCGCTTAAGCATTTTTCCTGGACGGGCAATAAACCTGAGACCTTCGAGAGTTCCGCGGGCGTTTACCGGCATTTTTGCGGCAACTGCGGCTCACCTGTTGGATTCGAGGCTGATCACTACGAAGGGGGTATGCACCGTTACGCAGCGTCAATGGAAAACCCGTCCGACTTCCAGCCAACGTTCCACGTTAACTACGGCAGCAAGCTTCATTGGCTAGGCCTTGCAGATGAGCTCGAAAAGCATGGGAGTACGCTGGCCCACTCAGATAAAGATCTGTCGGCTTACCGGTAGTTGCGGAGCGGCCTGCGCAGCGCGCTAATCGAGTGGTTCAATCGCTTCGGGAATGATCGTGAAGGAAACCGTTGGATTCGCATCCATCAGGTTCTTCGACTGTTTAATGGAAACGGAGTGAAATCCCTTATTCATGCTGGGATCTGGTTCCGTCTGAAATTCGAGCGGCCCCGCCTGCGCAGAAACGGTCACTGCCGCGGGTTCTGCAAAGTGGAACTTCAGCGTGTCGACCTTGGGTGCAAAGAACGCCATGGCTCCTGCCATGGTGTTGATGAACAGATTGGCGTCATCGACCAAATAAAAAATGTCCCGGTAGCTCATGGAGGTGCTGGATGGTGGGACCACCTTGAGCTCAAAGTTGATATTGACTGCCTCTTTTGGGTGGTTGATTCGCAGTGCATGGCTTCGCGCTTCTTGTTCTGTCATGGGAAGTAGCTGAATGCGCCCGTCTTCAGGGTCAACGGGTATCGCCGCTAGGATCTCACCCTCTTTCGCCAGCCAGACTTTGACGTCGTTAAACGACAGCGTGTCGTCGGTGATCTCGACGCTGAGTTTCATTTCAATGAGCGGAGACTGAGTCTCGACATTAAGAAGCGGATTCATTTTTGCGAAGGGGATGTCTCTTTCTTCAGCCTGCAGCAAAGTTGGCAGCAGTAATGAAGCGAGTAAGACCGCTCTAAGCATCAAATGAGGTCCTGAATTCTGGCAGGTCGGACCGTTTTACCATTTTTGGGTCCCGGAGAGCAGGCCGTGACGCATCAGTTCTGATAGCGGCCACTTCGTGGGATGTATTCGATGGTGAGTCTACCCAGAGGAACACTATTACACGCGATTTCACGCAATGGCTGAAAAACGAATAGAGAGCCTAGGAGGGTAGACCGTGACAGTGCCTGTGGCGTCCGGGGTGACTTTGGCCAGCCAGAAAGGTTGTCTTATGCGGCTTATATTGCGGCGACAGCCATCACCACGAGGACAGTCGCTGCAGTCATGATTGAATAGGTATCGGAAGTCGTCATAGTGTTGCTCCTTCATATTGATGACGAACCAAACGCTCAAAGTCATCCCTCTATCCCTTCATATTCTTGTGACGCATTGTGCGTCATACGTTTTAAGCCACTGCTAATCGTTCAACCTGGTTTCTGTTAAAGCCTGGCCTCTCCGCCGTTTGCCGCGGACCGCTCTATGGTGTTTGATGCCGCAATACGTTGTGAAGGAGATGTAAGCGATGCGATTGGCGGGCATGAAGTGCGTCGTAACCGGCGGTGCCAGCGGTATTGGCGCGGCGACGGTCAGGCGCTTCGCTGCGGAAGGCGCGCAGGTATGTATTTTAGATCGTGATCTGGCTACCGCCGCGGCGTTGGCTGAAGAGCTGGGGGGTGAGCATTTTGCACTGGAGCTGGATGTGCGGTTTGAGGCGGCGGTCGAGCAGGCCGCTGCCGATGTCTATGCACGCTGGGAGTCGGTTGATGTGCTGGTGAATAACGCCGGTTCTGAGCTAAACAAGACCTACAACGAGACGACGGTCGAGGATTGGGACAAGGTGCTGGATACCGATCTCAAGGGACCCTGGCTGTTGTGCAAGCATTTCGTGCCGCCAATGGTGGAGCGTAGCTCGGGTAGCGTGATCAACATCTCCTCTTTAAACGGGTTGGTGGGTTTTCCTCTCTCGACGGCTTACGGCAGCGCCAAAGGAGGCCTCGTTGTATTCACGCGAGATATGGCCATCGAATTGGCAACCACGGGTGTGCGAATCAACTGTGTGTGTCCGGGCGTGATCGAAACACCGATGATGGAGCGATGGACTGACCTGATGCCCGATAAGGACGAGGCAAAAGCCATGCTCCGTGGAGTGATGCCTATTGGTCGGATGGGGACAGCTGACGAGGTCGCAGGTGCGGTGCTTTTTTTCGCGTCGCCCGATTCGAGCTTGTGCCAGGGTGCTGTGCTCAGCGTCGATGGTGGCTTTACTGCGCAGTAATCACTGCGGAGACGGCCTCTCCTATGGGTCGTCTTCACATTCCCAACGGGAGGGTTTTGCGGGTCGTCCACAACAGTTGAACGCTTTTTTAGCGCTTCGGTGATGGTCGCCTGATGAGCGGAGTAGCGGGCGCGTTACCCGAGCGCGCCCTCCTTTCTCAGCGCCTCAACACGAGCGGGCTCCATCCCGAAAGACGCTAATACCGACTCGGTATGCTCGCCGTGGGCGGGGGTTGGTCGAGATGGGGCCAGCCGCTGCCCGCCGAAGCGCGGTGGCGATTTGACGATCCGCATCTTACCCAGGTGGGGGTGGTCGACAGTCTCGATACTGTCGTTCGCCGCGAGCTGTTCCTGAGCCAGTACCTCGTCGCGGGTGAGACATTTGGCGCAGGGCACTTCAACCTCTCTGAGTAACGTCAGTAACTCATCACTCGTGTACTCCATACATTTTTCCGCGACCAGTTCTCGAAAGATGTGCAGATTCTCGACGAGCTTCTTCATGCTGTTAAACCGGTCATCCTGCAGTAAGTGCAATAGACCGATAGCGTTCAACATGCGCCCCTGCATGTCTTGATTGGCTGCCGCCACGGTGATGCCGCCGTCTTTAGTCAGCGTGAGGTCATAAAGAATATCGATTAGCAGGCCGCCCGGAATGACGTCGTCATCGAGCAGCGCATGATTTTGGAAGCCATCGGGGAACATGAAAAACAGCCCTGAATCCAGCATCGATAAATCGATCAGTTGCCCCTCCCCGGAACGCTCACGCGCAAACAGCGCGCTCGTTACGGCTTGGCAGGCGGTGTAGCCCGTGATCTTGTCGCAGAGCAGAGAGCGGATAAAAGCCGGGGAGGCGTCGCTTCCCTGCGTCACGGCCATGCCCGAGTGCGCCTGAATAATGGGGTCATAGGCGGGCGCGCGGCGCAGCGGCCCTTCGGTACCAAAGCCCGAGATCGCCATATAGATCAATTTGGGATTGAGTGCGCTGAGGGTCTCATAGCCGAGGCCAAGTGTATCCATGGTCCCGGGCCGAAAATTATGAATGACGACGTCGATCTGGGCCGTGAGGTCGCGGATGACCTCCTGGCCCGCCTCACTCTTTAAGTCGAGCTTGATCGACTCCTTGCCACGATTGCAGCCTGCAAACAGGGAGGAGATATCGCCTTTGCGGGCGCCGATGTAACGCATCGGATCACCCGCATCACAGGGCTCGACTTTGATCACTCGTGCACCTTGCTCGGCCAACATCATGCTGGCGAGTGCCGCAGTAATCATGGTGGAAAACTCAAGAATGATGATGCCTTCCAGTGGTTTCATATCCGCTCCCCGATGGTCACTAGGCCCCGTTGCCCATATGGCTTTGGCCGGTCGTCAGACCTTGCAAAGGTATTTGCGACATGGCTTAACCTAGGCGCTAATGCCGTTAAAGGCAACGCTCCCTGTGCTGGTGCATTCGCCGTTCGAATGCCATGCTGTCTCACTGAGACCCCTGAACGAAGCAGGGTGAATCGGGAGCAGAACAATGACTCGACTGGCGCCTTTTATTCTGGTTTTTGTCGCGACGCGTGTCTGTGCAGATGATGCGGCCATCCTAGATAAAGATTTTCGCATCATGATGCAGTGGTTTCCGGGTGTCTATGACAATCAGGAGCAGGTCTACTTCGAGGCAGAGCAAGAAGTCGACGAAGCGCTACGCCATGAGCGTATTCACCATGTTTTTGCACCGGTCGATTTGCCCGCCTTTGGTGAGCAGGTCTTCTACGTTCAGCAGCACCTGAATGACGATCCATCCGATATTTATCGCCAGCGAATCTATGTGTTCCGGCCCGACTATGAGGAGAACGCCGTTCGCCTGGCAATTCATATACCCCATGACGTCAAATCGTTAGTCGATGCCCACCTCGACCCGGGTAAATTGTCGGGTTTGTTGCCTGAGCAAACGCGGGTGCTGCCCGGGTGTGATGTGTTTTGGCGTCGGGAAGCCAGTCAATTTGTGGGCTACATGAAGCCCGATGCCTGTTCTTATATGTCTAGCGAGAGCGGCAAGCGCATTATTTTCAACGATGATCTGCTGCTGACGGAGGACGCCCTGTGGATCAGTGACCGGGCTCACGATGAGGACGGGAATCGTGTATTTGGTCACCCGACCGGCGTGCCCCACAAGAATCGCAAAGCCCGGCGCTTTGAGTGTTGGATGACGGCTCTGCAGCGAGATGGTGAGTGGACCTTTCGCCGCGGTCTCGAAATATATGATCAGGGCGGCATGATGTGGTTGCAAACCGAGGAGGAAGCGCCGCAGTCAGTGGGCATCAAAATGCGCAATGTCCGTTGGCCCTATGGCAACAATCGACCCTCAATCGTGCTCTATGCCTACCGGCCGGGAGAGGATCGTGCCGTCTCATACGCCTGGGCTGACCCCTCCGCACAGCGCATCGGCATCAATTTGCGATGGATGCAGGCCAGCTGCACGTTGGCGCCGCTATGAACTTTATGCGTCGATGGCGTGGCTGCGGGGCATTACCACGGGCCTGTTTTTCATTGATCGCGCTACCGGCTGTAGCTGATGATCTGCCTGACCCAGTCGCGGCGGGCTGGCAGGGCAAGCCGGTGTGCGAAATACTTCATGAGGACGTTGCACTGCGGGTCTTTCGCTGCACTTTCCCGCCGGGTGTGGGTCATGAGCGGCACTTTCACGCGACGCATTTTGGTTACGCCCTGTCGGGTGGCACCATGCGCATCACTGATGCGAGTGGCACGCGCGAGGTAACCCTGACAACAGGGTCTTCTTTCTTTAGCGATGGCATACCGTGGCACGAGGTCGTCAACGTTGGTGAAACAGCGGTTTCGTATCTGATGATTGAGCCTAAATAGGCGCTACGAGCTTCGCCCATGGGTTAACCATGACTGCGCTTTTGCCCCCGACTGTCGCCATCGACTGAGCCTGACTCTGCGCACACTGGCTAGCCGCCATTGATCCTTTCTGCCTCGGTGAGAAATATTTTTCGCTCAAGGCATCCAAACGCCCCGATTGCGCATAAAAAGGCCAATAAACAGCACAAATTGGGCGGCTTTTGACATGAAAGCACTGGTGAAAAAACACGCCGAGGAAGGCCTCTGGCTGGAAGACGTGCCGATCCCGGTCGTGGGCGGTAATGATGTGCTGATCAAAGTGCACAAAACGGCGATCTGCGGCACCGACGTGCACATTTACAACTGGGACGACTGGGCACAGAAGACGATTCAAACGCCCATGACCGCCGGGCATGAATACGCCGGCGAAATTGTTGAGCTGGGCGCCAACGTCACCGGGCTGCAGGTAGGCGACATCGTCTCGGGTGAGGGCCACATTGTATGCGGGCGTTGCCGGAACTGCTTGGCAGGGCGCCTCCATCTCTGCCCGAACACGCAGGGCGTGGGCGTCAATCGCGACGGCGCGTTCGCTGAGTACGTCGTTATCCCCGCCACCAACGTGTTTAGACCCAGCGTTTATCTTCCGACGGATCTACTGAGTATCTTCGATCCCTACGGCAATGCTGTGCATACGGCGCTGTCGTTCAACATGGTGGGTGAGGACGTCATCATTACGGGTGCTGGCCCTATCGGCATCATGGCTGCGATGGTGGCGGGCCACTGCGGCGCGCGTAACGTGATTCTCACCGACGTGAATGAATACCGGCTGGATCTCGCCAAGCGGATCGTTCCGAAGGTGCAGCCCATTAACGTGGCCAAGCAGGAAATCACTCGCAACTTCATGGAGAGCCTCGGGATTCTGGAGGGCTTCGATGTTTGTCTGGAGATGTCAGGTTCGCCGCATGCCTTCCGCGATGTGCTGAGCAAGATGATCAACGGCGGCAACATCGCCATGCTGGGCATCATGCCCGACGATACCGGCATCCCCTGGACGGATGTCGTCTTCAAAGGCCTCAACATCAAAGGGATCTACGGTCGCGAGATGTACGAGACCTGGTACAAGATGGTCATGATGATCCAGAGCGGGCTGCCGATTGAGCGCATCATCACCCATCGCTTCCACTACACCGAATTTCAGGAGGGCTTCGACATCATGCGCTCCGGACAATCGGGCAAAGTGATTTTGGATTGGAAAGACTGATATGAGTTATCTCGCCGCCAAAGACAGCTACGCCGCGGAAATTGCTGAAATCAAAGCGGCTGGACTGTGGAAGACCGAGCGCGTTATTGCGTCTGACCAGAAAAACGATATTACCCTCGAGGGTGGCGCCAACGTGGTCAACATGTGCGCCAACAATTATCTGGGGCTCGCGAATAACGCCGAGGTCATGCAGGCAGCGAGTGACAGCTTGAGTGAGTGGGGCTTTGGAGCCGCCTCCGTGCGCTTTATTTGCGGAACGCAGGGGATCCACAAGACTCTGGAGCAGCGGGTCAGCCGCTTCCTAGGCATGGAAGACACAATTCTTTATGCGGCTTGCTTCGATGCCAACACTGGCCTCTTCGAGACTATCCTCGGACCCGAGGACGCGGTCATCTCCGACGAGCTCAATCATGCGTCAATCATTGACGGCGTGAGATTGTGCAAAGCGTCGCGCTACCGTTATCGCAACAACGACATGGCAGACCTTGAAGCCAAGCTGAAAGAAGCGCGAGAGGGCGGTGCGAGACGGATTCTGATTACCACAGACGGTGTGTTCTCAATGGACGGCACCATCGCTCAGCTGGATGCTATCTGTGACTTGGCTGATCAATACGGCGCAATGGTCCACCACGATGACTGTCATGCCACAGGCTTCATGGGAGACGAGGGGCGCGGTGTTCACGAGTACCGCGGCGTGATGGACCGGGTCGACATTATTACAGGGACCTTCGGCAAAGCGTTGGGCGGTGGCTCAGGTGGCTTTACCTCCGGCCGCCAGGAAATTATTGATATTCTTCGGCAGCGCTCTCGTCCGTATTTGTTTTCCAACACGCTCGCGCCCGCTATTTGCGCAGCCTCTTTGAAAGTGCTCGACATGCTTGAGGCGTCCACCGCCCTGCGCGATCGGCTTCATGAGAATACCCACTACTTTCGCGAGCAGATGCAGGCCATTGGCTTCTCCGTGCCGGAGGGAGACCATCCCATCGTGCCAGTGATGCTCGGGGACGCTGTTGTCGCGCAAAAAATGTCTGAGCGGCTTC
The DNA here is from genome assembly GCA_002721785.1 of Halieaceae bacterium. Classification (GTDB taxonomy): domain Bacteria; phylum Pseudomonadota; class Gammaproteobacteria; order Pseudomonadales; family Halieaceae; genus Luminiphilus. The sequence goes on along the minus strand of PBLO01000037.1, from coordinate 55,247 downwards.
TCGAGCTTGGGATTTATGCGATCGGATTCTTTTACCCGGTTGTGCCCCAAGGTAAGGCCAGAATCCGCGTTCAGATTTCTGCGGGCCACACTCGTGACGATCTCGATAAGGCCGTCGCCGCCTTCGCAACGGCGCATCATGAGATCGCGGCTTAAAGTAGTCAGTTAGAGACGACGCCCGCGAGCTCAGCGCGGGCGGGCTGTAACCCGAGAGCTGCTGTTCTTCAGGGAATGGTTTGTGACCCGATCCGCTCCCACCGAGATAGCCAAGCGGTATCAGTCAGGCCATTTCGCGCGATGCACCCGAGCTTAGTTGAGGACGTTGTAGCCTCTGCCACGCATGCAGTTTTTCACGATTTGATCAGTTTGCGCGCTCGCGTTAGCACTGGCTTCGCGGCGATTGCGGCTGTTGCGTCCGGCGGCCGCAATGACACCGATCCCTGCACCCTTCTTGGCTGCTTTGGAGCCTGACTTACCCCCCACGGCGCCCGCTGCGGCACCCACTGCCGCGCCTCTTACCGCCGTGCCTGCCACACTCTCGCGCTGCGGTGCGTCGGGCTGGTTTTGAACCGCCAGGCCCTCGCACTGCTGCAGATCAATTTGGTATTGGTTGTAGTCCTGCACCTGCGACATGTCGATGACCACATTGGAGGCCTGTGCCCCAGACGTGGCGACAAGTGAGGCCAATGTTGCAAGCGCGAGTGTTCGTAATGTCACGCGGGGTCTCCTGTCCAGAATACTGACCGATATATTCTCGGAGAGTTTAGCGGTTAAGCGGCGCGCTACGTGCGCGATGACTTATCAAAAAGTGACAATTTCTGACGACTTCTCATAGGCAACGGCCGCCCGAGCACATGCCCGGGCGTCGCGACGCCGGTTTAGGCTGCCTCCTGATAGAGCTCCTTCATGCCGTCAAAGGTCATCGTGTCGACGATTTCGCCGTCGTCACCCAGGATCTCGTAGATGGGGCCCTCGCAGTAGGGTCGTAGGCTAAACAAAATGAACACATCGGAGTCGCCCCCGCCTTCAGTGTGGGGCTCAGGGTCGGCCTTCCCTGCTTTGTAGGTCCCAGCAGGTCGCACTTCCTTGAGTTCCCCTTCAGGTGTGTAAATACGGTGCTCGCCCTTCACTACAAATGTATGAAATGCCGCGACATGTCGGTGCAGAACGATTTTTTCGTTGGCGGCGAATCGAAACAGTACATCGACGATCTTTGCGGTCTCGTCGATGTCGAGTATCGAAAGCCACACGTGCTCTACATCCGGCAATTGATGCCAGGTAATCGTGTTCTCGTCGAAAGATTGCGTGTCCAGCATGTTCATCCCCCTGTTTAGGTCTTTATTTTTGACTACTGATATCACAAATAAGCGGCGGCTGCTTTCAATCCTTGCGGATTGTTTGGCGTCACCGGTTAAGCACTTGGCGGGTAATGAAAAGTCACTCGCATTGTGTCCTCCGATACTGAGGTTGATGCGGTCAGTGCCCCAGCTCACCGGTTACTGGCCTGAACACATCGCGTCAGGGAAGGCGTCGATGCCAGTACGGCATGCTCAAAAGGAGAGTGATGATGGACGTGTATGCAAAGCTGAGCGATCAAAGTATGTTGAAGCTCTATCGAATCGCGCGCCAGTGTGGCGACTTCGCCACGGCGAACGCGATTTGGCAGGCGCTCAAAGACCGTGAACGCACTGCGGTAGCATGATGCGCCGCGCTGATTAAATAGCCGATTAATTGGCGGTCAAAGTGCCGCGAGATGAAATCCCTTGCCCCCACCGGTCCTGCCTTTCATTATGTTCTCGGTTCAATGAGAGAGACCTTGTATGGACGACGCAGATCAGCAATCGCCCAAACAACGCTCAAAATGGCGAGGGCGCGTTGAGGTGATGTTATTGGTAGCAGGCGGATTGATTCTGGTCGTGCCCACGCTCGCCGTTTTTCTAGCCGGCGCTGACTGACGCTGTGACCAAGCGCTTCGCGCCCGCTACGGAGCGCAATCGCGAGCCCATCCTGGCTGTCCTGCAGGCTCATCTCCCCGCTAGCGGCACGGTATTGGAGATCTCTTCAGGCACCGGTCAGCACGCCGCTTATTTCGCACCTCACTTCCCAGATTTGTGTTGGCAGCCCACCGACATGGATGAAGCCAGCCTTGCATCGATCGTTGCCTGGCGAGACGAGGAGGGTGCTTCCAATCTTCTGACTCCTCAGCGACTGGACGTTATGGACGCGACATGGTGGGTGGAGCAGATATCGATGCCGGCTCCGATCACGGCCATCGTCAATATCAATATGATTCATATTGCGCCATGGCCCTGCTGTGAGGCTTTATTTCGTGGAGCGGCGCGATTGCTGAGCGCTGGCGACGCAGTGCTCCTCTATGGCCCCTTCAAGCAGGGCGGGGAGCACACGGCGCCCTCCAATGCCGCCTTTGATGCACAACTGCGATCGCAGGACGCGCGTTGGGGCGTGCGAGATATAGAGGCGGTGATCGATACGGCACAGGCGCAAGGCATTGAGTACCAGACCAGCTTCACGATGCCGGCCAACAATCTGATGGTGTTATTCCGCCGTGGGTAAAGGCTATCGGTTACTGGGGTGGGCCAACTTCGGCTTACTTATGGCGGCTGCGCTGAAATTTATTCCGCTGTTGCTATCCCTTGCCCAGGGCTTCACGTTGACGACTGAACAAATCGCCGCGGGGTTAGCGGCAGATCGCGCCTGGGCACTGGACTTGATTTCAGATACGCCCTACCTGCTGATGGTATGGCTGGTGGTTGCAGTGTGGCTTCACCGCCGGACGCGCCAGCATTTACTCTGTCCCTGGCGCACAGCGGTGGTCGCTACCCATGACTCTGACGGTGCTCGCAGGCTAAGCTGAGGGCAGAACCTCGATCATACGGAGCGACTCAATATGGGAACGACACTGCTCGTGCTCGCAGCACTGATCTCGCTGGGTGGCGCCATTTTCCACGGTTACGTTGGCGGCAAGATCTATATGGGCAACGTGAAGGGCAGCAATTTATTGCCCTTAACCCAGTCTCTGAGCCTGATTTCTTGGCAGATGTTTACGGTCTTTTTGGTCACCAGTGGTGCCACGCTCCTGTGTGTCGCCATGAATCCCGACTTGGCCTTGCTGAGCTACCCGGTGCTGCTGGGAAACGGTATGGGTGCGGCGCTGTTTCTGTGGATTGGCCTGACCGGCCATGCGGCGTTGTTTAAGCTGCCCGGGATGTACCTCATGTTGTTGACCGCTGTTTTAGGGTGGCTTGGGTTGCCCTCGTAAGCGAGTCGGTTGTGGCCCGGGTTTAATCCAGTAAAAGAGGCGCTGACACTGCGCTGGAGTGCAATAATGCGCCGGCGGTGTCCTGAAGGAGAGACTCATGATTGTTGTTGTAGCGGCGCTGGAATTTGCCAATCAGGCGGATAGAGACGAGGCGGTCAGATTGACGGCTGACGTGCAGCGGCTGACGCGCGAGGAGGAGCCCGGCTGCCATGACTACTGTTTCGCGCCAGATCCAGCCATTCCCACCCGCATGCAGGTGTATGAACTGTGGGAAAACAGCGAGCGCCTCGCTGCGCATTTTCAGCACCCTTATTACGACCGCATGGCGGGCTTGTTGCAGGGGGTTGGGATTGTCAGCAGCACGAATCAAGCCTACTTGGTAGAGCGGGGAGAGCCCGTTTATACCGAGGAGGGTGAGAAGAAAACCGGCTTTTTCCTGGACTGACTCGCTGCACCGGGTCACGCGCCACTGCGTCGCATGCACGGGTCGGCGCGGACGCAATTGGCCCAAGCGTGGCGGTCAGCCGTATGACAAAGACGGCGGTCATGATCTACAGAACCTGAGGTGGCTACCGTGACCATAACGGCGCATCTTGCAGCGCATTTGCACCGCCTTGATCAGCATCTCGGACTTTCATCATGAGACAAGCAGCGCAATATCCTATGTTGGTTGCCACGCTTGGCATTCTGCTCTTCTCAATGATGGATGCAGTGATGAAAGGGCAGGCGCTGGCGATGGGGACGTACAACGCCATGTTCTGGCGGATGGCTATGGGCGCCTTGATTGTGGCAGTGCTGTACCTTCCGACTCGCCCTACGCTCGCCTCGGGCAAGGTCCTCCGCATTCATCTGATTCGGGCCGCCTTGACGGCCGTGATGGCGTACCTGTTTTTCTTTGGGCTCACCCGCATTCCTTTGGCCCAGGCGATTGGTTTGTCTTTTATCGCACCCATCATCACCTTGTTTCTCGCGGTACCCATATTGGGTGAGCGCATCGGCGCCAACGCCCGACTGGCTGCAGTTCTGGGATTTGGTGGTGTGATGGTTGTCGTCGGGGGGGAATTGATGGCGGTAGATGCGGGCAGCGATCTCTTGGGTATGAGCGCCGTGTTGGTCTCGGCGGTGATGTACGCTTTCAATCTTGTCCTGCAGCGTATGCAGGCGCTCGTCGCCAAACCACTCGAAATCGCTTTCTATCAAAATACGATCGTATTCCTGATGCTCTTGGTCGGTGTGCCGTTTGCGGTGAGTTGGCCCGCAAACGCTCTGCAGTGGGGCGGTGCTGCGCTGGCTGCGGCGTTCGCCGTGGGGTCCCTGATGCTGATGTCCGTGGCGTATCGTCAGGCTGAGGCGCAACGACTGGTGGCCATTGAGTACACCGCATTTATTTGGGCCGCAATGTTGGGCTGGTGGTTCTTCGCTGAGCCCGTCACCGCAAGGACGCTTCTGGGAACTGGACTCATTGTTTTGGGGTGTTTGGTGAGCGCCCGAGGCGGCGGACGCTAGCCGACTGCGTTTGGTGCTGGCTTTTTGCCATCACTGAGCGGCTTGTTTGGCTTGAATAAAGTCAGCGTGGGGTAAGTAGAGTAAGTCTGCGACTTTGCGAATGAGATGCTCTTCGTAGCGGCTGAGCGCATTGTCCGCCATCGCGACGCGCCACATCATGCCGATCAGCGCGCGTTTCTGATCGACCGAGGCGAGATCATTGACTGCTCGCGTGAATTCGAACAGACAGGTGGCCGCGTCTGCTTTGCTTGCGGCTTCCTCGGTGACCGACTCAATCTCCTCAGGGGAGAGGTTGAACTCAGCGGTGAGCAAATCATAGACCGCGCGCTGCTCTGCCTCATCGACGGCGAAATCTGCGCGTGCGACTTCAAACATCAGCGCGGCGCACGCAAGCTCTAAGGGCCTGGCCCCCGCTGTTTCATCTTCAGTTGAGTCGCCGCTAAACAAGGATTTGAGTTTTGTTATCAACACGGGATCAGGTCCTGCTCAATCACGATTTAGCGTTCACCCAAATGTGGTGTGAGTGCTGCGATTGACTGCTGCCGCTGTGGCCACCGCCAGAAACAATATGACGCACTCGGCAATAATTTCGTCGGGCGTCTGGCTGCCACCGTGGATCGACGCGGAGAGGACGCGCCCTGGTATGACCAAGCCGACCAGACCGCCGCCTGCCATCAATAACGTCGGCACCTTCCGCAGTGCGCCCCACAGGAGCATGCAGCCGGCGCCAACAAAGAAGGCGCCTGAGTCGCCGATCTGAGTCGTGCGCCCAGTCCCATCGAGTAGGGATGCGCCCAGCATGTCTGCGGCGGCGGCGGGATGCACCCACCAGCCCAGGCCGAATACCAGCAGCCCGAGTCCTGATAGTGCGGTCAATGTGCGGAGTATCGTCACCATACGGCTTCACCTTTGAGAACCTGAATTGAGCGTTACTGACCATAAACCATGGTCTATGTTGCGCATACTGACGATTACTTTTCAGCAAATCCAGTCCGCCGCTCAGGCCCGGAGACGACCGCGACGACGGTCATGTGATGCGCAGTGTCAAACCGATGAGACCGGTGCAGCACCGGGGGATTTGACGGCGCAATAGATATGCGCGATGGTTTAAGAGTCCACAGGGTCGGGGTCTCTTTCATGCAAAAAAGGACTTTCGCAATCCTCGCGATGGGCTCTGCGTTGCTATTGCCGCTCGATGCGCTGGCCATGCAGATTTTCGTCAAAACGTTAACCGGTAAAACCATCACGCTCGATGTAGAGCCCTCGGACACCATCGAGAATGTGATGCAAAAAATTCAGGATAAAGAGGGCATTCCCCCTGATCAGCAACGGCTGATCTTTGCGGGTAAAGAGCTTCAGGTTGGACGGACGCTCTCGGATTACAACATTCAAAAAGAGGCGACTTTGCACTTGGTTCTCCGGCAGCGGCCACCGGAGCCGGTGAGCCTCTTGCCGGCAGGCGCCCTGTTGCTGCTCACACTGCTGCTGCCAGCGAGCTTAGCGTTACAGCGTTACAGGGTCAGAATTTGAGACTGCTTAGTTAGCGGCCGATCTTGTCTCTCAGGCTGTAGAACAGCATGCCGGCAACCAGGCCCGGCCACCGAAGCAGTGTGCCACCCGGGAATCGATGGGTCGGTACCGATGCCATCAGGTCGAACCCGGTGGTGTCGCCATCGATTGCTTCTGCCAATAAGTGCCCTGCCATCGTGGCCGTCGGCACCCCGTGCCCTGAAAAACCCTGTGCGTACCACAGTCGCTCGCCAATCCGGCCAAAATCGGGCATACGGTTGAGCGTAATGCCGACCGCGCCGCCCCAGCCATATTCGATCTCTGTGTCGGCCAGCTCCGGATAGATATTGAGCATGTGGGGGCGGACGAATGCCTTGATGTCGCTGGGGAAGCGACTGGAGTAATTCTCGCCGCCCCCAAAAATCAGTCGGCCGTCCTCGGATAGCTTCCAATAATTAATGACAAACAACGAGTCGGACATCGACAGATTGTCGCGATTGATGCGCGGTAACAGCGTTGAGGGAAGGGGTGCCGTGGCAATGACAAAGTTGTTGATGGGCATAATGTTACCCGCGAGGCGAGGGATGAGTTTGTCCAGATACGCGTTACACCCCAGCACGATGTGTTTGGCTTTGACGCAGCCGTTTTGGGTCTGCACCTCTCCCGATCGCCCGTCGGTTGCAGGCGTCCCGCGCGTCCCCTCATAAATTCTAACGCCAGCTTCTGCTGCCGCGCGGGCCAGGCCGACTGCATATTTGAGCGGATGAAGGTGTTTGCAACCGTCATCGAGTAGCCCGCCGTAAAAACCCTGAGCACTGGTTCGCTCGGCGACCGCATCCGGAGACAGATACGCCAGCTTTTGGTACCCATACTGCGAGGAGAGATGCTCCACTTCCTCTTGCAACTCACCCACATGACCCGGCTTCGCTGCAAGGTGCAGGTTCCCTGTTCCCAGCTCGCAATCGATTTGATGGGTCTCGATGAGGTCGCAGACCTTTTGCACCGCCTCCAGACTCAGTTGCCAGAGCCCTTTAGCGGCTTCATTACCGACCCATTTTTCGATACTGGCTTGATCTGCCCGCTGCCCCGTGCCGACATGCCCGCCATTGCGCCCCGAGGCACCCCAACCGACCCGCCCCGCTTCGAGTAACACCACGTCGTAGCCCTTTTGCCGCAGGTGTAATGCGGTGGAGAGGCCGGTATAGCCGCCGCCGATAACGCACACATCGGCTTGCTCATCGCCGTCCAGAGACGGAAACGCGCTCATCAGCGGTGCAGTCGCGGCATACCAGCTATCGGGGTATTTCCGTGAATGATGGTTTGTAGATTGGTCATTCATGGTTGGCATTATGCCGCTTGCCGCTATGGTGGCGCCATCCGATACTGTGTGGGTGTTGAGTTGCCCGCGGGGCGTTATGAGCGAGCCGAGCCATAAAACGGCATCCAATCAAGCCGGTGCATACAGTCCTGACGTCGCACAAGGTGCGTCGCAGGTGCCGTCCGCCGATATGGCCACCATTGAAGCGTGGCTGAAAGAGCACAATATTTCAGAGGTTGAATGCCTCGTTCCCGATATGACGGGTAATGCCCGGGGCAAGTTCATCCCGGCGCACCAGTTCACTGCCAATCGCGAGATTAAATTGCCCGAGTCGATCATGGTGCAGACCGTGACGGGCGAGTACACCGATGATCACTGGGATTTCGTCGAGCCCACCGATACCGACATGCTGCTGCGCCCCGACGCGTCGACGCTGCGGATGGTGCCCTGGGCACGCGAACCCACCGGGCAAGTCATTGCCGACTGCTATAAAGCGGATGGTGAGCCTCACCCGCTGTCCACCCGCAACGTGCTGCGCTACGTGTTGGGACTTTATGAACAGGCGGGTCTGAAACCCGTCATTGCACCCGAGGTCGAGTTCTATCTCGTGAACAAAAATACTGACCCCGACTATGAGTTGATGCCGCCTAAGGGGCGCTCAGGTCGGCGGGAAGTTGCCCGATTGAGTTACAGCATTGACGCCGTCGCGGAGTTTGAGGACTTCGTTGAGGACATGTATGACTTTGCGGATCAGCAGCAGCTCGATGTCGACACCCTGATCCACGAAAACGGTGCAGCGCAGTTAGAGATTAACTTCAACCATGGTGACCCGCTCGCTATGGCCGATCAGGTGTTTGTCTTTAAGCGCACCGTGCGCGAGACGGCGCAGCGCTACAACATGTACGCCACCTTTATGGCGAAACCGATGCAGCGGGAGCCGGGTTCGGCCTTGCACATTCACCAGAGCGTGATTGACCTTGCGACGGGCAAAAATATTTTTGCCACGGAAGACGGTAAGCCCAGTCAGGCGATGATGGAATACATGGGCGGCCTGCAGCGCTATACCCCTGAGCTCATCAGTTTTTATGCGCCAAACGTCAATTCTTATCGGCGCCTGGCGCCGGATATCTCTGCACCCATTAACTTGAGCTGGGGTTTCGATAACCGGACAACGGCGTTCCGCGTGCCGAATTCCGATGCCGCGAACCTGCGCATAGAGAACCGTTTCCCGGGCGTCGACGCCAACCCCTATCTGGCGATCACTGCGTCACTAGCCAGTGGACTCCTTGGAATGCGACAACATTTGCAACCCACCGCACCGCACCAGGGCACTGCGAACGAAGATAGCGTCGGCGTGGCTCGAACTCTGGAAGAGGGTGTCCGCAAGCTTAACGACACGCCCGAACTGCAGGCTATGATTGGCGAGCTGTTCATGCGCGCCTATGCCGCGGTGAAGCTCGACGAGTTTGAGGAGTTCAATCGCGTGATCAGCTCATGGGAGCGCGAGCATTTGCTTCTGCAGGTTTAGATTCCTCAGGTATTCCACTCTCTCGATCGTAATCAGTCGCGCTTTATGAGTTCTGCAACGTCCCGCTTTCAGTTTTTCCGCTGGGTGAAGTACATCACCTATGCGCTGCTGTCGCTGAATATCTGGTTCTTCCTGGTAGAGGAGCTCAACAGCGCACGCTTTGCCATTGAGAGCGGTGAGGAAGTGGCAATGGGCATTCAGCTGTTCTCCGCAACGCTCGATACCCTCGCCTGGGTAATCTTGCTCTTGCTGTTCGAGCTGGAAACAGCAGTGATCCCGGACGATCGCCTAAAAGGTGTATTGCGATTTTCCATCCACGGCGTGCGCATGATGTGCACGCTGGCGATCGTGATGGCATTTCTCGGTTACTTCGGAGAGTGGCGGACTTTGATACCCAGTGAGCTGCTAACCGGCCAGACCTGTGAGCGGGTTGGCCAGGGGTGGTCGGTGATGATCAAGCTGGACGACTTTGTGCCACTGACTGCGGATAATTGCGCGCAACTCGGGGCCGACACGCGGCTTGTGAGTGGTCTTGATCAGGTTATGGCGTCCCCGGCGGGGCTGTTGGAAGGCCAGCGACTGGCACTGGTCGATGTTGTGAATTCAGCGACCTGGATTTTGATCGTCATCCTGCTGGAGATCGAAGTCAGGGTGCTGACGCGTTGGGGCGGCGCCTCCCGCCCGGTCGCGCGAATCGCAAACGGTTTGAAGGCGGTGTTTTACACCACTCTGGTTGTGGCGGCGGTCTACTGGGGTTTTAAAGGCGACTTTCTGGATTTCTGGGACGCAGCACTTTGGCTGTTCGCGTTCGTCTTCATCGAACTGAACGTGTTCGAATGGCAACAGGAAATCCGCGACCAGTCAGCACAGACCCGGGGCGTTTCTTGAGCTAGAGCTCCTCGCCAAAGTCGAGGTCGTATTCCCCAAGCTCTTCCCGCAGTCTGAGCACTTCTAATCGCTCCTCTGCGCGCCGCCGTTTGGCCGCCTTCAGCGCCTTTTCTGTTACGGACTCTGCGAAGTCGATGGACTCGAACTGTTCATCGCTCAGTTCACTAAGGCCCGGCTCAAACACATCATCAGTCGAGTCGTCCGCGACAACTGTTCTATCTCTCTCACCCATAAATCACCTCCCGATGATTCAGAACAAAAGACCAGCACCCGTTGCTGGTTCGCGCAATCTCAACGTAGCGGCGCATCTGCGACAAGCATTTTTTTGATCTGAGGAGATATAGCGCACATAACAAAACAAGCTAAGTGCACCGCTCAGTTTGGATGTATAAAGACAAGTTCCCCCTGACGATTCTTCGCCACGCGGGCTCAGGCGAGCCTCATGGCGCTGTCACGCGTGTGGATCAGGAGATACTGATCAAGAATGGTGGATCAGGGGGTAAGGTGCTCGTGTCGGCGCACGTGCTTGCGATTGCAACGGTTCACGTCAGCCGCGCCGCAATCGTCGCTGCGATCTCCTCGGGAGACGCCTCATCACAATCCACGACGATCTCACCATAGCGCTCGTACAAGGGCACGCGCTCAGCGTAGAGGTCGCGGAGCGTTTGATCACCGTCTGACGCAATGCCACGCTGAGGTGCGAGAGACACCCTGTACTCGATGGTGTCAAAGGCTGCCCGGAGGTAAACCACTGCCGACGCGGCGGCCAACCTCGCCATGATTTTCTCGCTGTAAACCACTGAGCCGCCCGTGGAGATGACGGAGGGGTAGAGCGGCATTTCTGTCAGGACCTGTTCTTCAATCGCGCGGAACGTGGCATTCCCTCTGCCATCCATGATCTGTTGCAGGCTCTGCTGCTCCTGCGCCTCGATCAGGCCGTCGGCATCGACGAGCTCGAGCCCGAGGTGCTTAGCCAGTGCGGCACCCACAGTGCTCTTACCGCTGCCCGGCATGCCGATCAAGGAGATGGTGAGTTCCGCTGTCACTGTGGAAAGGTGTCCTACCGAAGCAGTGTGAGTGAAGTGGCTAGCGCCGTAATGTATCCAAGCGGGGTGGTCAGGCCAACCTGCTGTCCGTAGGTACGTGTTGTACTGAGGGGTCGATCACCCATGGGGGATGGGGCGGTCGAGGTGAACGTGCAGAAGTTCTAATGCGCCCAGTCGCGCTCGGCTTTGAACTGTTGGGAGAGGTACTCCATCTGGTCAGCGAGCACGCGCTCTTTGGCGAGGTAGTGCCACTCGTAGGTATTCGGGCGGAAGGGTACGGCCAGCAGTGGCATGTGCGCTTCTTCAGGCGTATGACAATCCTTGAGCCAGTTACAGCGCTTGCAGGCAGCGACCACGTTCTCCCACTTATCTTCCCCACCCCGGGAGATGGGTAAGACGTGATCGCGCGTTAATTCGCCCCGGGTGAATTGCCCGCCACAGTACAAACAACGGTGATCATCCCGGCGGAATAGGGTGCGATTACACAGTGGCGGGGTGAAGTGGTTCATCACCCGGCCTTCCAGCGCAACGATGGGCTGCAAAATGATTTCGGAACGAATGCCAGTGAGGCGTTGGATGCCCCCGAATACTGGGGGGAGGGACTCCCCGATGCCATATAAAACATCGCCGCGGGCGTAGGCGGTCACCGCCTCGTTCAGTGTCAGCCACCCTCTGGGTTGACCCGACACGTCCAGCTTGAGAATCGCTTGCATGGGTCTCGCTCACTGGTTTCTTCGACGGTACTGAAAAAGCCAGCGCGTGACAATCGTTGAAACAGAAAATTCATCGACTCCTATTGGTTCGCAACGAGTGAAGCGAAATAGCTCGACGCTACTGCGCCACCCAGGTGCCGTTGACCAACTCATCTTCGCCAGCGAGCACGCGGCCAGAGAAGTGCTCGCCGGTTTTCACCGCGCCCACGCCCGCCGGTGTGCCGGTCATGATGATGTCGTAATCCTCGAGCACCACAAACTGATTGAGCTCTTTGAGAATAACCTCAGGCGGATAAAGCATCAGACTCACGTCTCCCTTTTGGCGCAGTTCACCATCTACTGTGAGTTCCACGCCCAGTCGGGTGAGGTCTGCAGGGGCTGGCACAAACTTGCTGAAGAGCGCCGAGCCGGTGAAGGCCTTACTGCGTTCCCAGGGCAAGCCCGCAGCTTTGAGTTTGGACTGGGTTTTCCGCTTGGTGAGATCGAGGCCAAACCCCACGCCCGCCACAGCACCGCCCTTCATCAATAGGCAAATCTCGCCCTCGTAATGCAGTGCTTCATCCAGTGTGGCGTGAAGTGTGGTGCCAATCGAGGTTGCCGGCTTCATGAACACGACCATGTTGTCGGCCGGCACAGAGGCCATTTCCTCAATGTGGGCCGCATAGTTTTTGCCGACACAAACCACTTTGCCCGGCCGAACGGGCTCCCCGTTGAAGATGACTCTTGTCATGGTGACTCCCCCCAGAGACTGCGCATCATAAGCGGGGATAGTGATGTTGTCCGCATCGCTAAAGCCTGCCGGTTCCGGTACTCTTGCGGCCCGGGTAATGATGATAAGAGTGAAAGGAGAGGGCATGTTGCGCCGTCTTGTAAAGGTAGGTGTGTTGCTGTGTGGTTGCTTCTCTGTGGCTGCATCGGCAATCGAGAGACCGAATATTCTGGTGATCTGGGGCGATGACATCGGATTCTGGAATCTCTCCACCAACAACATGGGCATGATGGGGTACCAAACGCCCAACATTGACCGCATTGCCAACGAGGGCGCGAAGTTTACCGACTACTACGGCCAGCAGAGTTGCACCGCGGGCCGCTCGGCATTTATCACGGGGCAATCACCCATTCGCACCGGTCTCACGAAAGTGGGTGTGCCCGGCGCAGATCTTGGTATCCGCCCTGAAGACGTGACCCTCGCCACGCTGTTGAAAGAGCAGGGCTACGCCACGGGGCAGTTTGGTAAGAACCATCTTGGCGATCGTAATGAGTTCCTGCCCACGGAGCACGGCTTTGACGAGTTCTTTGGCAACCTGTACCACCTGAATGCAGAAGAAGAGCCTGAAGATCCCGACTATCCGCAGAATCCGGCCTTCCGCGAGCGCTTTGGGCCGCGCGGTGTAGTGCACAGTTTTGCGGATGGCCGCGTGACCGATACCGGTCCGCTCAATAAAAAGCGTATGGAGACGGTCGATCTCGAGTTTCTGGACAGCGCGCAGCAGTTCATTCAACGCGCAGCAGGAGACGACAAGCCCTTCTTTGTGTGGTTCAACTCGACCCGCATGCACTTTTGGACGCATACCCCGGAGGAGGAAGAAGGGCTGTCAGGTCAGGGGTTCTATAACGATGCCATGGTGGGCCACGACAATCTCGTGGGTAGATTGTTGAATCAGCTCGACGAGCTGGGCATCGCCGACAACACTATCGTCTTTTACAGCACCGACAACGGACCGCACTTCAACACCTGGCCTGATGCGGCGATCACGCCCTTCAGAAGCGAGAAGAACACCAACTGGGAGGGTGGCTTCCGTGTGCCGGCCATGATCCGTTGGCCGGGCAAGATCCCTGCAGGCACGATCCTGAACGACATGATGTCCCATGAGGATTGGGTCCCTACGCTGATGTCAGCGGCGGGTCGCCCAACGGTCACAGAAGAATTAAAAGCCGGTGTCAACATCAACGGCCGCGACTATCACAACCACCTCGATGGTTATGACTTTTTGCCTTATCTCACCGGTGAAGCTGAGCAGGGTCCACGCAACAGCTTTTACTACTGGAGCGATGACGGACTGCTGACGGCTATGCGAATCGGTGACTGGAAGGTTGTCTTTGCCGAGCAGCGCGCCAAGGAGTTCGATGTGTGGCGGGAGCAGTTCCACACGCTGAGAATCCCTAAGGTATTCCATTTGCGTCGCGACCCCTTCGAGCGTGCCGACGAGCACTCCAACACCTACAACGACTGGTGGGTGAGGACGGCGCTACCCCGCCTGACTATGGCGCGAGTGGAGTTGCAGGGTTTCCTCGAGACCTTGAAGGTGTACCCGCCACGGCAGCGACCCGCGACCTTTACGATTGACCAGTTAATGGAGCAGCTTTACCAGCGCGCTGAATAATCGTCTGGATTTGAACTGGCGTTGAAGCTGGAGCGCCGCGTTCTAGGCTTCGGGACTCGGCGTAAAAAAGCCGAAGTGCTTCTAATCGACGTTGCGCCTCAAGCAGAAGGCGATGAGTAAAGTAGAAGGCAATGAGTAAGATTGCCGTGAGGCAACCAGCCCAAGTGATCGCGTCGCTACGAGACGGGCGCATCAGACGGACAAATAAAAAAGCGAGCTCGAGGCTCGCTTTTTTGTGGGTGAGCTTGTGGGGATCAATGCCCGCCAGCGGGATCCACTTCCCAGCTCTCTGTCAGGAAGGCGTGTACCACGCCGCCATCCACGGCAATCGTCTCGCCGACAACGTAGTTGCCTGAGCGCGCTGCAAGGTAAATAGCCACCCCGGCCATGTCCTCATCGTTGCCGATGCGTCCTGCGGGCACATGCTGACCCACGATATCGCCGAGGTCTCGCGCCGCTTTGTTCATTTCGGAAGCAAATGCGCCGGGCGCAATTCCTGTTACCAGAATGCCGTCTTTAACAAGCCGTGCTGCGAGGCGCTTGGTCAGATTGATGACGGCCGCTTTGGACGCTTGATAGCTGTAAGTCTCCCAGGGGTTCAGGCGCAGGCCGTCAATCGAGGCGATGTTAATCACTTTGGCGGGCTGCTCGGCCGAGGCGTTGGTTTTGAGCAAGTCGTGCATGGCCTGGGTGAGGAAGAAGATGGATTTCACATTCAGGTTCATCACCTTGTCCCAGCCTGCTTCGGGGAAGGTCTCAAACGACTCACCCCAGGCGGCGCCGGCGTTATTGACCAGAATGTCGATGCTGTCTTCGTGTTCCGCCATGGTTGCGGCCAGTGCTTTGCAGCCTTCGACCGTAGAAATGTCTTGCGGAACCGCAATGCAGTTGGGCCCCAGCTCTTCGGCGACCGCTTCGCAGACGTCAGCTTTGCGGCTTGAGATGTACACCTTGGCACCCTGACCAATGAAGCCGCTGGCAATCATTTTGCCGATGCCACGCGAGCCGCCGGTGACGAGCGCTGTGCGCCCTGCCAGAGAGAAAAGGGATTGGGTATCCATAAGGTGTTTCCTGCTTGGGGGTGAGTGGGAGCCTTGGCTCAATTGGCATGGATTATGCCATAAGCCCGTCATCCGATGGCGCAAAAACGCGAGAGACAGGGTCCGTAGCAAGCGTCAATTGATGCGTGAGACGCTGGATACTGCAGCGACTCAAAGTTGCCCGACGATAGGCGGTGCAAGGTGCTGGTGCGATGGCCGTTCACTCGTCTGGGTTCTAATGTGAGTGAAAGCGAGAGCCTTTGTCGCGATGGCTCAGCTCCGCGCGGTCACCTGCCAGAACTGACCGTCCAGAGTCATGCCCGTGCTTTGCTCGTAGTAAGGCGAGACGGCGGCGATCACTTTTTCTCTGACCGGTTGCTGCAATGCTTCAGGCGCTTCGCGCACCATCTGCGCGATGGGCCCGATGTTGACCAGCCGTTCCACGATCTCCTCAACGCTCAGACCCGCGCCGAAAACCAGAGGATGGCTGATCGGCGTGACCGCGATATTGTTGAAATCTGCCTCAGCGAGGATGGCCTCGACGTACGCGGCCTCTTCAAAGGCAAAAGGCCCGGGAGCACGAGGCGGCATCTCAGATGGCGCGGGCAGCAGTTCCAGCGCGGCCATCGCCGGCACCGTCATAAAAGGGTTGACTGCGCGCGGTTGCCAGCAGCAGAAGGCCAGTTGCCCGTTCTCTGCCAGAGCGGTGCGGATATTGCGAAAAGCGGCAACCGGATCTTCAAAGAACATCACACCGAACCGCGAGAACACGACGTCGAGTGACGCGGGCTCAAAGGAGTGCGTTTGTGCGTCGGCTTGCAGAAAGACGACCGCGGCGCGTTCTGAACTGTCTGCCGCCGCCAGTTGTTCCGCAAGCGCCAGCATGGGTGCGGACACATCTATCCCGGTGACGGACCCCCCTGGGCCGATACGGTGAGCCAGCGACAACGTCGGGTGCCCGGTCCCGCAGCCCACATCCAGCGCACGTGTGCCCGCCGTCAGAGTCAGTGTGTCGAGTATTTTCTCGCCCACCGGTGCCAGCATGGCCTCCATGAGTGCGTCGTGCTCGACCCAGTTGGCTGCCATGTCGCCGTTCCAGAATGCGATTTGTTCTTCGTTATGCATCAAGCAATCCTATTGGGGCCGAGGCAGGGCACCGATGGCCGTGGTCTGCAGGCTGCCCAGATACAGTGTGTCGCCGCAGGGCGTTATGCCGGTAATGTAATGAAAGGGGTTTTCTTGATCCTGCAGGTTGTGAATCACCTCGCCGTCGAGATTGACGCCCACGACAAATGTCGCCGGCTGCGCCGCGGCTTCAAGCAGCGGGATCGGCAGCCACGAAAGCAGCGCACGCAGTTGCGGCAGCCCTGCCAAGGCATCGATGCTCGCGCGCAGAGACGGCATGGCAATCCAGAAGGTGTCGACGCCATCAAAGCGAATATTGTCGGGCGTGCCCGGTAGCTCATCGACAAAGATATCGCGTTCACCGGCTTGATCGCCCTGCAACCAGAGCCTGTGTACGCGCCCCATGCCGGTCTCGTTGACCAGCACGTACTCTTCATTGGGGCCCAGTGTCACGCCGTTGGCGAAGAACAGGCCGTCCATCATGACCTCAGTTTGCGAGGTGGCGGGGTCATAGCGCAGCAGGCGACCGGTGCGACTGCCCTCGAAGAAATCCAGCGCGACCTGTGTATAGTCGAAACGTGCGCTGGCATCCGAGAACCAGATGCGGCCCGAGCTGTCGACATCAAGATCGTCGACAAATTTGAGCGGCTCGTTGTTGATCTCGGTGGCGAGCACCTTGATCTCTCCTGTGGCACTCATATGCAGTAGACCCCTCATGGAGTCCGCAATCCACAGCCCGCCCTTGCCATCGGTGCGCAGCCCCAATGGTCTGCCCTCTGTGTTGCCGATGACATCCCATAGCCCTTTGGCGTTACCGCGCAATACGGCGCCGCCGTCGAGGCTGGTGTAAAGCGCGCCGTCGGCACCACAGGCCACATGTTCTGGTGCCGTGCCTACGGGTATCTCGGTGATGCCGGAGAGTGCCTGATTAGGAGCGAACGCCCCGGTAAGACCGGGGTTAGGCGGTGGCTGCCAGGCTTGCGCATCCACAGGAGCCCTGGCGAACAATAACCATAGCGTGGCAAGGAGCGCGCCACCTAGCCACAGCGCGCGCTTCATTGTGCGCTCCATTGTCATTGTCATTGTCCTTTTCATCAATCCTTGATTCGGGCCGTTTAGCCCATGTTTTGGGCATCAGGGTGCCAGATGCCGGCCGTTGCCGACAGACTTCATAGCGCATTTGTCGCGATTCGCTAATGTGAAAAGGGCCATGCCCCGCGCTGCCTGGATGACGGCCAGCGCCTGGCGCTTCTTGATGCATGGGCGGTGCAACAGTATTCTCGTGAGGCTAAACAGGAGAGCACAGCATGAATCAGGCCCTGCCGAAGCGCGCCCAATTTCACCACATGAAAGATGGCACTCAGGAAGACTGGGAGATCATCGGCGCCGAGTTCTTCGAGTTCCGCAGCGACGTGTGTAAGCGGATCAAAGACCACCTTATGCTGTTGGACGGTGACTGCGGCGGTTTCCCTGTGGATCGCCTGACTCATTGTTTACAGACAGCCACATTGGCGTATCAAGATGGCAAGGATGAAGAGTATGTGGTCTGTGCTTTGCTACACGATATCGGCGACACACTAGGCCCAGCTAATCACGCGGATGTGGCAGCGGTGCTACTCGAGCCCTATGTGAGCGAGGCCAATCACTGGATGGTGAAGCACCACGCGATTTTCCAGGGCTACTACTTTTTTCACTATCTGGGCCTCGATCGTAATCTCCGCGATCAGTTCAAAGACCACCCGCATTACGTTCGAACGCTCGAGTTCATCGAAAAATACGACGCCCCGGCCTTTGATCCTGAGGCGGAGTATTACGAACTGTCATTTTTCGAGCCTATGATGGAACGCGTCTTCAAAGAGCCCAAGCAATCGCTGTATCTCAGCGACTCAGATTGATACCGCATCTGGGCTCGGGAACGGGCCCAACATGAAACTACTGTTTATTTGCACCCATAACCGCTGCAGGAGCATTCTCTGCGAGGCCATCGCCTCGCAACGCGGTGCCAGTGTGTTACAGGCTGCTAGTGCGGGCAGTGCGCCGGTGGACGCGGTGCATCCCCTGACCCTGCGATATCTCGAAGAGCGCGGCTACCCGACTACCGAGTTGCAGAGCCAGTCTTGGCATGATCTTCAGGCCTTTGAACCGGATCGGGTGATTACCGTTTGTGACAGCGCGGCCGGCGAGGTCTGCCCGCTGTGGATGGGTAAGGTCGAGAAACGTCACTGGGGTTTGCCTGATCCCTCCCGGGTCGAGAGTGACGAGGCAGCCACTCGTAGTGCGTTTATGGCGGTGATTGATCGTATCGAGGCCAAGGTGGATGAGTGGGCGCGGGAAGCGCAGGGCGCTCGATAGTCGCAATAGCCAAGCTGTGAAGACTGCTCTGGCAGATCTGCTCAGCTCCATGTGCGCCTGATACTGAGTTTGTATCCATCAACTGCCATGAAAATGGCAGCGCCTCGCGATACGGTCGGCGTCGCCAGCAGGCATTCCCCCTGATAGGATCGTTAGCGCTAAGCCGTTTCGTTTGGCATCAACGTGACGCATTGTCAGTTCGCTAGTGCTTGAACACATCCACGAGTGAAGCCACGCCAAAATAAAAAAGGGGTTCACCATGACCGTTGCCTATCAACTGACCCAAGCCGGCACTCAACTGAGTCGCACGACCGTTGAGCGGCGGCCATTGGGGCCGCGTGACGTGCGGTTGGATCTCAAGTTTTGCGGGATTTGCCACTCCGATCTGGTCGCTGCCAGCGACAAACTCGGTGGCGGGATATTTCCCATGGTGCCCGGTCACGAAATGGTGGGCGTGATCACCGAAATGGGTGCGGACGTGACGGGCGTGGCGATGGGTGACACCGTTGGTGTGGGCTGCATCGCCGACAGCTGCCGTACCTGCAGCTCCTGCGAAGATGGTGATGAGCACTACTGCGAAACGGGTTTCACGCTGAGTTTTAATAGTCAGGATAGCGAGGGCCGCGAGAATTACGGCGGCTACGCCTCCGACTACGTGGTCGATTACGACTATCTCGTTCCTATTCCGGCAGGTGCGGATTTGGCTCGCATGGCGCCGCTTCTGTGCGGAGGCATCACGGTTTACACCCCGCTCAAGCGGTTTAATGTGGGCCCGGGCACCACGCTCTGCGTTTTGGGTGTGGGCGGGTTGGGCCATTTGGCCATTCAGTTCGCCAGCGCAATGGGCGCAAGGGTGTTGGTGGCGTCCCGCTCAGAGGCCAAGCGCGCCGACGCCAAGCTTTTGGGTGCCGAGGTCGCGCTTGATCCAGACTCTGAGGATTTGCAGGCGTGGATGGGCCAGTGCGATCTCATCTTAGACACCATCTCCAACCCCCACGATCTCAACCGCTGGTTCCCGCTCCTGCGCCGGGGCGGCAAGCTCTGTCTGGTAGGCGTGCCCACAGAACAGCTCGAAGTCTTTCCGGCGCTGATTGTGTTTGGGGATCGCAGCCTCGAAGGGTCGTTGATTGGTGGTATAGCTGATACGCGCGAGATGGTGGCCTTCGCGCATGAGCATGGCTTGGGTGCCGAGATTGAATTGATTCAACCCGAGGAGATCGAATCGGCATGGCATCGCCTTCATGAAGGCGATGTGCAGTACCGCTTTGTGATTGATCTGGCATCGTTGAGCGACGCCTGAGGTGACGACGCCAACTCACACCCAGTACACGACGGGGTACCGTTGGTATGTCCTGTGTGTCCTGACCCTCGGTTATATCTTTAATTTCATTGACCGACAGGTCATGACAATTTTGCTCGAGCCGATCAAGGCCGAGTTCGGCGCGACCGATACCCAGATGGGACTGCTTACCGGTCTGGCCTTTGCGCTTTTTTATGCGACCTTAGGCGTGCCGATGGCGCGTCTGGCAGATCGCTGGTCGCGCCGCAACGTGCTGGTGATCTCCATGGCTGTTTGGAGCGGCATGACCGCGCTCTGTGCGACGGCAACGAGCTTTGGGCAACTGGCGCTATATCGCATCGGAGTCGGTGTGGGGGAGGCCGGCGGTGTGCCACCTTCGCAGTCATTGCTGGCGGATATCTTCCCTCCCGAGCAGCGCTCCCTCGCTCAAGGTGTGTTGGCCTCGGGAACCAACATCGCGGTGTTGGTGGGGCTGTTCGGCGGAGCGCTATTAGCGGATGCCTTCGGCTGGCGCAGCGTTTTCTGGATTTTTGGTCTACCCGGCATAGTTCTGGCGGTAGTGATTCGGCTGACGGTGCGAGAACCCGTGCGGGCGCCTCACGAAGTAACTGATGACGGCTCCTTGTGGGAGGCTATCCGCAAAATTATGGCGCTGCCGGCCTTCCCGGCGATTGCCGTAGGCGTTGGTCTCACGGCGATTGCTGGTTACGGGCTGGGGGTCTGGTCACCTAGCTTCATGATTCGTGTGCACGGCTTATCGCTAGTTGATGCGGGTTTGTACCTGGGACTGATAGGCGTCTTCGGCGGCATTCTCGGCACTTTGCTCAGTGCGATTCTGGTTGACCGACTGGCCCAGCAGGACGCGCGGTGGCAGTTACGGTTGCCTATGGTGGGTGTACTGATTTCGATCCCCACCCAGGCCCTCTTTCTGCTCTGGCCTGCGGACCATTTTTGGATGCTCGGGGATAAGGTGTTCCCGGTTGCATTGGTGTTTATGTTCTTCAGCGCCATCTTTGCGAGCTTCTGGATAGCGCCCAGTTACGCCGCGGTACAAAACCTGGTGCCAGCGCACTGGCGCACACAGGCAGCGGCCATGCTGCTGTTTATTCTGAATCTACTGGGCATGGGACTGGGTCCGCTGGTGGTCGGCTGGCTAAGCGATATCTATGCAACGTTAGGTGACGCCTCGATTCGTTACGCTCTGTTAAGCAGCCTGATTTTTTGCGCAGCCGGGGCCTATTGCCTCGCTCGGGCCAGCACACCTTATGCGCGTGCGGTTCAGAGTGGGGCCTCGACTACGACCTGATTCCAGCGACCAATTTCGCTATGGTTCACAGCCCGCCTACTTTGGGACCGTGACCTTTGAACGCACCCGTACCCGAATCTGCCGCCGCTCTCGGCGAGCCAATCAGTGATGGCGCCGATGGTGTGGCGAGTGCTGCGCAATCTGCCGACATTCCCAATTCGTTACAGGGTGCGGCGGCGACTGTTTCATCGATCGCCGCTGAGGCGTCCGGTACGACGTGGCCGACGTTTGCGGATCTGCCGCGATGGCTGCAGCAGGAACTGCGTTCTGACCACGCCGGAGAGTTCGGCGCAGTCATGATCTATCACGGGGTGTTGGCGATCTCTCGGGATGAGAGCGCGCGCCAATTTGCCGAGCGGCATCTTGTTACCGAGCAAAAGCACCTTCAGCTGATGGAAGAGATCATTCCGCGTAACGACCGTACCCGGTTACTGCCGATTTGGCGGGTGATGGGTTGGTTAACGGGCGCCATTCCGGCGCTCTTGGGGCGCCAGGCGGTCTTCGCCACCATTGAGGCGGTCGAAACCTTCGTCGATCATCACTATGAACAGCAGATTGTGCGGTTAGATCCACAGGGTGAGTTCGGGCCACTCCGCCAAACGCTGATTGACTGCCAGGCAGATGAGGTCAGCCATCGCGATGAGGCGGCGAAGCTCGCACTGCCCACTCGGAGTCTCTTGATGCGGTTGTGGTGCTATGTGGTGGGCGCGGGTTCCGCAGCCGCGGTGGTGGCCGCCAAGCGGATCTAGGCCGTTTAATGAGACCGTCACGTTGTCGTTAGGCGTGGCGTGCTGGTAGCGCTTGGTCTGCGTAGGTCTAGCGGGAGTCAGAAAAGGCAGTGACAGCCCACTTTTTCACTGCTGCAGCGCGTTGACCCGCGGATCATTGGGGTAGACCCAGTCCTCTGAAATTACCTGCTGTACCGCGAGCTCGGTGGGGATTTTATCCGGACCGATCATCCTGTCTGCGTTCTGGTTCCAGTGATAGATCCGCGCTTCCTGATAACTCAGCGGCACGCCCTTAAAGCCGGGCGATTCCATTGAGCGTTGGATCTGCGTACCGAATTCCGTGTCCTCGAGCAGGATGTCGCAAAGTCGTTCGCCGTTATTGACGGTCCAGTAGTCGGGTCCTTCACCGTCTCCCCAATCGGGCGCGATCGTCCAGCACTCCAGTCGGCACTTGTCGATCCCGCTAGGCCAGAACAGCAAAGGTGCCAGGACAAATTCGGTCAGCTGCGATACCCAGTTCGGAAAGATTCCGTAAGACTGGATGCAGGTACGGGCAATTTCCCCCACGGTAGCGATTTCAGCGCGCGCGCCAACATCCCGGGTGGACTCCGCATCCTGCTTTTCATCGATGCGCGGAGGCGGCGCCACCATGCGCCCGTGGCCGTTGGTGTATAGCGTATTCACGTTGCGGCGGTGGTCCAGAAGTGGTGCCACCGTGGTGGGGTGGATGTTGGGAACGTGGTAGACCTCGGTGTTTGCCTCCATTGCAATCTTCCAATTGCAGTCGAGATCAAAGCTGTGGCGCGCGGAGAGCCGGCACTGATCGAATTGGAACTCCCGCCATTCGTCGGCAATCGGCCCGAGCCAATCGAGCAGGCTAATCGCATCGGGGTCAAAGTTGACGAAGATAAATTTGCCAAAGGTCTCGCAGCGGATGCCGGATAGGCTACGGCAGCTAAAGTCGAGATCCCGGAAGTCTTCGGGATCTCTGATGGCCTTGAGATCGCCATCGAGTGAGTAGCTCCAGCCGTGGTACTTGCAGGTCAGTCGCAAGCGTTTGCCCTTGGGTTCGGTTACCACGGGCGCGCCGCGGTGTGAGCAGACGTTGTAGAAGGCTTTGACCTCACCCGCTTCGGTATGCACTAGCACCACGGGTTCGCCCGCTTGCTCCCAAGTCATGTAGCAGCCAGGCTCCGGGATCTCATCGAGGTGCGCGGCAAAGAGCCAGGACTTTTTGAATATTTCGGCTTGTTCCAATTCAAAGAAGCGCGGGTCGGTATAGCGCCCAGCGGGAATATCGGGCAGGTCAGGGAAGCTCTCAGGCGGTGCGGTGCGGGCCGCTTCGTATTCCATGAGTGCTCGCAGCGTCTGGATTTCCTGCTGTTCCATTTATTCGCTCTCCCCAATGTTTGTTATGTGATGGGAACTGGAACGTCATAGTAAGTCAGCAACGGCGACGGTAACAGTCGCGGCCGCGACACTCGAATGATTATCGAAATTGGAGAGAACGGCACCCTGGGGCCAAGAGGTGTCGGACCCGGACGCAAATGGCTATGCTGAGCACGACTATTTGCCGGAACTCGAAATATGACTGCCGCACCGATCAAGACACCTCGTTTGACCAACTGGTGTGTCTGCTTGGGGCTACTGGGTTCAGTTTTTCTCGCGGGCCTGGCGAGAGCCGACCATCACGCCGCAGGCGCTTCCGTAGTGGCCGAAACGCTTCTGCGCGACATGATTCAAGGCCGAGAAGGCAAAGAGATCATTGTCAGCCGGGTGAGCTTTCCGCCGCATACGCAACTACCGTGGCACTGGCATCCGGGGGAAGAGGTCTTTTACGTGATCGAGGGCTCGGTCACCTTGAAGCGCCGCAGCCAGCCGGATGTGCTCTCCACCGCGGGGGATGCACAAAAGATTGCCCCCGAGGTTGTCCACACAGGTGAGACGGGGGAGGCGGGCGCCGAACTCGTGATCTTTCGCGTGCATACGGCGGGCGAGCCTGAACGCTACCTCGTTGAGTAATCTCCTGAGAGCGCTGTGCTACGGAGATGTCATGATTTCTGACGGAGAGATGATATGAACGCTACGGGACGCTGCCTGTGCGGCAATATTGAATACGGTTTGTCGCAGGAGCCCGTGGGCCTCGATGTCTGTCACTGCAAAAACTGTCAGCGGCAAGCGGGCGCCTCGTTTATACCTTTTGTCGCAGTGCCGCTGTCTGACTTCTCTGTTTCTGGCTCACCCAAAATATTCATGGACACCGATACAGTGAGTGGCAACGGTGTGGCCCGTCATTTCTGCGGCGACTGCGGCTCGCCAATTTACGTTGTGGTCGCGGGGGCGCCTAACACCGCCTATGTTGCCAGCGGTACGCTAGATGTGACGGAGCATCTGCATCCCAAGTGTCATGGGTGGACGAGCACTCGCCATGCTTGGGTGAGTCTCACCGACGGCGCACCGCAATATGAAATGGATCCGGGTCTGCAGCCCGAGAGCGTCTGACCCATATCCTTTGAGTAAAGCGGGCGCTCACCCGCAGTGCTGTTGTCTGAAGCAGAAAGAAGAGCCCCGTTACCCCTCCTGTGGAGAGAAAAATGCTGGATATCAATCATCGGACTGTCGTGATCACAGGGGGCGCTACCGGCATTGGGTTTGGATTAGCGAAAGCCTGTGGGGCGCTGGGTGCGCGCATCGTGATTGGGGAGCCGCGGCAGGCGCGGTTGGATGAGGCCATCGCAACGTTAACCGAGGCGGGGATTACCGCCAGCGCTCTCGCCGTAGACGTCACGGATCCCGAGCAGCTGGCCGCGTTTGTTGATTTCGCCTTTGACGCTCACGGCGAGGTCGCACTAGTGATCAATAACGCGGGTATCGGTCAGCCGCTTTGTTCAGTTATCGACACCCCTTTTGAGGCAATGCAAAACGTGATGGCGGTCAATTTCGAGGCAGTCTGGCGCGGTTGCCAGCTGTTTGGCCGGCGCCTCATTGCGCAGGGAACGCCAGCGGCGCTCTACAACACCGGGTCGGAGAACAGTTTTTTTGTGGCGGTCAGTCACTCTGCAGCCTATGTGGCCAGTAAGCACGCGGTCTTGGGTCTGACCGATGCGCTGCGCGAAGAAATGCCCGATCACGTATCAGTGGGGATGATTGCGCCCGGCTTTGTCGGCTCGGAGCTGATACCTGAACCCATGCGACCGATGGGTATGCCGGTTGATGAGTTCGCCGGAATCGTACTCCCACAAATATTGGCGGGAGTACCCTATGTGGTCTCACATGGTTACAACCAGGTACGCATCGACGAGCGGCAGCAGCAAATAGCGTCTGCCTTCTCGCAAGCGGCGCCCAGGGAGGAGGGGGACGATCGCTACGATGTGCGGATGTTGCTGGCCTCGCTCCGTGGAACTTCCTGAACGGTTGATCGGGTGGTTACGAGTTCCGTGAGCACCATGACCGGGCCACGCTTTATGTTGGTCAGTGCATTGGGGTTTGCACTGATGTCGGCACTGGTCAAAGAGGCCGGGCAGCTCGGCATTCCACTCCTGCAGATTATTTTTGTGCGCGCCGTGATCTCGGTGGTGCTGTCGCTCGCCGATATTAACCGGGCGGGTGCTCATCCGCTGGGCCATCGCCGTGTGCTTTTGTTTGGTCGGGGGTTGTCGGGGTTTCTGGCCCTGACCGGCGTGTTCTATGCGCTGCTCCACCTGTCGATGGCGCAGGCCACCATCCTTCAGTACCTGCACCCGGTGTTTACCGCGCTTTTGGCCTTTGTTTTTTTGGCAGAGCGCCCGACGGCCGCCACACTGGCTTGCATCACGCTCAGCCTGCTCGGGTTGGTATGTATGGTGATGCCCTTCTGGGTGAGCGAAGCGGGGACTCCCGCATCACTCTGGCCCGTCATGGCGGGACTGGGTGGCGCCTTGGGGAGTGGCATTGCCTATACGCTGGTGCGCAAACTGGTGGCGACGGAGCATCCTTCGGTGATCGTGCTGTATTTCCCGCTCGTCTGCGTGCCGGGCACGTTGCTACTCGGCGGTGCCGATTTCGTGTGGCCCACCGCGACGGGTTGGTGGGTCTTGCTGGGTGTGGGATGTTTTACCCAGATTGGGCAATTGGCTTTGACCAAGGCGATGCAGCGCGATGCGGCCAGCCGGGTGACCAGCCTCAGCTATGTGCAAATTATCTTTGCAGCGGTGTTGGGTTGGTGGGTATTCGGTGAGATGCCGACGCAGGCCACGCTTCTAGGTGGCGGGTTGATTCTCTTGGGTGCGGTGGTCAGTGCCTGTATGCAGCCACGCCCGGCTCAGTCATGAGCGTGTTTAATTGGGTAGCACTCATTCGGTTGATTGAGTCGCCGATAGGTCGCCGGTCTGCTGCTTTCATTCGTTCAACACGTCAGGTATTTGCGACTCGCGCACTGTCACGTCGCCGCCGTTCTAAAGATGCTGAGTGGCTGCTTAATAGTGTGCGGTCTACAGATGCTGAATGAGCAGGGTTGGCACGCCCAGGGTGTGGGACTTTGCTGTGCAGACTCGGGTACCGGGTTTGCGACCGTCTCGAATCTCCGAGACCTCAATGCCTGATGTCGTCAGCCGCGCGTGGGTCGCGTCGATGTCCTGGGTCTTCAGTGCGAGTCCCCAGAGTTCGTCTTGTTCGGGGGCTTTATCCGAGGCAATCACTTCAATACTCATTGAGCTGGCGCGGAAGAAAAGCTGCGTGCCGCCCCACTCGGGTACGTTTTGCTCCAGTGCCAGTCGGATACCCAATTGCTCGCTATAAAAGTTCTTGGCTGCCTCAGCACTGCGGGTTTTGACCACGACGTGATCTACGCCCGATATCGGCTCGCCGTCGGTGGGCAGCGCATCGGGCAGTGTCGACGCCTCGTCGTGCTCAATACAGAAAGAGAAGATGCCGCGCGCTGCGGACGGATCCCAGAACATGTTTCGCCAGTGTCGTTCGGCCCCGCTGATTTCGTCGGAGCCATGGCTTGGCACAGGGTCAGAAGCCTCTAGGCCCTGCGCCCGCGCGTGTGCGATGAAGCCCTCGGCATCGCTTGTCCCAAAGACCAGCCCACCGAGGCAGTTGCCGCGCTCCGCCAAGATGCCGTTGACGATGTCTGCGGCCATACCCTCACCGTTGGGCGCCAGTAATTCGATGTAGGTGTTGTCGAGTTTGAACAGCGTGTTGGCTGTGCCGTAGTCGGGATGCGCGCCCCGCCAGCTGGGTGAGCGGCCCAGAAGTGCCGAGTAGTCTGCAGTGGCTTGGTCGAGGTCTTCGACGGCGATGATGAGGTGATCAATCGAGGTCGTCATGCAAATATCCTCGATGCCTAAGGGAGTTTAAACAGATTTTCGACGCGACAACCTAGCGTCCGCGCAATTTTCAGTGCCAGTACCGTAGAGGGCACATACATACCATTCTCGATGGCATTGATGCTTTTACGAGATACTCCAGCCTGCTCAGACAGATGCTGTTGAGTCAGCCCCGCGGCTTTTCTGAGGGGCTCGAGATTGTTGAGCAATTTTTCATGATGTTTACCCATGGGGCGATAGGTTAGGGCTTCTCGAATTCCTCAACGGCATGGGTCAGTTCCTCGCTGGTGTTGGGATAGAGATAACCCGCAATCATAGTGCCGACGCCAATGGCGCCCACCAGTAAACCGATGCCTTCGAAAAAAGAACCAAATGATACGGCGCCCAAAAGATAGATGCCGACGCCCACAAACAGGGTGATCACGCCACCGCGTCGGTAATCGATCGGCTCTTTTTTACGCTCGTCAAAGAGCCCCAGCAGTTCTTCCACTTTGGACGGGTCATCAAGGTGCTTGGCAATCTCTATCACCGCCTCACGCTTACCTTTGCCCTCGTGGTAGAGCCAAAAAAATACCGCCAGTGGTACGACGATGCCTGTGAGAACGCCGAAAAGGGGAATAACTTCGCGCAACATGCCGCTGGTCCTTACCTCGAAAAATGTAACGCAAACGTATCATTTTGCGCATGAGAAGTAAACGTTACAAATAGGTTGGTATGCGCTGAGGGCGAGCATGTTCCTTAAAGAGGAAACTGTACTTTATCCGGTCAGCCTCCCTCAGTTAGTCTTGCCCAATCAATGATGTCCGGGGTTACGCCAATGAACGATCTCATCCTGCAACCCATCCTGTTTATGGGGATGTTGAGTCTGGTGATGATGTTACTGATGTACATCACGCGCATTCCGGCTGCCAAGGTGCTTGAGGCGGAGGGCGTCGATTTGCAGAAGCTCTCTCATCCGGCGCAGTTGGGTGGGGTGTTTCCCAGCAAGGTGGAGCGTTTCGCCGACAACTACAACCATCTGTGGGAACAGCCAACGCTGTTTTATGCGGTGGTGCTAGTCATCTGGGCGCTGGGTCATACCGACAGTACCCACCTCGTGGCCGCATGGACCTACTGCGGTTTGCGCTGCGCGCACTCCATTGTGCAGGTCACCATTAACCACGTCTGGGTGCGTTTCAGCTTATTTATTCTGAGCTGGTTGGCTTTGGCGACCATGCTGATTCGCGAAGTACTGGCCGCTCTCGCTTAGATGTTTCAATCGGTTCACTGCTCAGCTCAAGCGATGGCGTTGGGCGAGTTTGTGGTGCCACGGACGTTTGCAAAGAGTCCTTACTGGGCGGGCCGCTGAGACTTTGATCGACACACAAGTGACGTTGTCTTGTAGCGCTAAAGCGCCTCGACACTGCCCGAGATGTTTCTCACAGATTTTATACGAGACCTCATATTCGATGATCAACATGAATCAAACCTTTACCGCGACGACCGCAGCGCTCGCATTGTCCACCTTTTCACTGCTGACAGCGTGTCAATCAGAGACATCGCCTACAGCGACAGTTGAGTCCCCACGTTACGAGGCGACCGTGACCCGAACGCCCCACGGGGTGGCGCACATTACTGCGGCGTCCTGGGGGGCACTCGGTTTTGGTGAGGCCTATGCCGCCGCGGAAGATCAGGTCTGTAATATGGCGCTCGCTTTACTTCAGTCTCGAGGCGAAAGCGCGAGTGTCTTTGGTCCGGGTCGCGAGCAACGCAATCTGACCCGCGATATCACCGTAAAGGCGCTGGGTATTCCCGAGCGCGCAGGCGCGGCGCTTCAGGCACAGGCGCCCGATATCCGTGACTGGATTGAGGGTTACGCAGCGGGGTACAACCAGTATCTGGACGAACACCCCGAAGGCGTGGACTCCTGGTGCGATCAGGCGGACTGGGTGCGGCCGGTCAGCGCGGAAGCGTTTATGGCGCAGTACCTGACGCTGGTACAAACGTTGCCCCGGGCCAGCGGTGCCATCGCGGCGGCGAGTCTCCCTGAGCCAGTAGCCAGTGCGATGTCACTTTCAACGCCCGAGGCACCGGCTGTGAAGGCGCATCAATTACACGATGTTGAAACGCCGCCAGTACCGCAATTGGGCAGCACGCTAACGGACCTGACTTTGCGTGATATGGGGTCCAACGCCTGGGCGCTGGGTGATGGGCGCACCGAGGGCGCCAATAGCCTGCTGCTCGCCAATCCACATTACCCCTGGTACGGCATCGCCCGTTTCTGGGAGAAGCACCTCACCATTCCCGGCGTCTACGACGCTTATGGTGTCAGCCTGATCGGCACGCCCGGGGTCAGCTTGGGCTTCAACGTAGACGTCGGATGGTCGCATACGGTATCGAACTCAAAGCGCACGGTGATGTATCAGCTCACCCTCAACCCTGATGACCCTACCCAATACCGGTGGGGTGATGACTGGCGTGCGCTGACTGAAGTAGAGGTCGAGGTGGGCGTCAAACTCGAGGAGGGCGTTGCACCCAAGACGCATACCGTCTGGTTCTCGCACCACGGGCCTTTGATTGCTCTGCCAGGTGTGACTGACGATCCCTACACGGTATTCGCTGTGCGAGACGCCAACGCCGACAACATTCATGTGTTGGGCCAGTGGCAGGCGATGGGGCAGGCCAAGGGCATGGATGAGTTCATCGAGGCGCATCGGCGTTTTAATGCCATGCCCTGGATTAACACGATCGCGGTCAGTCGTGAGGGCCGCGCCGCTTACATCGACAATTCCACGGTAGGTGCGCTCTCGCCGGAAGCGGTTGAAGACTGGCGAACGCGCGTCAGCACCGACCCGAGACAGCAGTTCCTCTACCTTGATCAAGGGTTGGTGATCCTCGACGGATCTCGAGCCGATCAGGATTGGCGCGAGACGTCATCGCCGGTGCCGCAGACCGAGCCTTTCGAGCAGCGGCCGCTGATTGAGAGCCGCGACTACGTATTCAACGCTAACGACAGTTACTGGCTGAGTGACCCCGCGAATCCCGCCACGCCACTCTCTCCGCTGTATGGACCGACGCACTCTCCGCGCACTGTCAGAACGCGGATGAACGTAGAACTGCTCAGACCGGATAGTCCGCTGGGATACGCAGGAGAAGATGCGCTGTTCTCCATGGCTGAGGTGCAACGTGCGCTGTTTGCCAATGACAGCCTCACTGCACAATTGCTCCTGCCCGAGATCTTGGCTGCTTGCGCTAAAGACCCCCAGCGCCAGCTTGGCACTGACACTGTCGATATTTCAGCGGCCTGCGATGTGCTGGCCAATTGGGACCGCCGCTTTAACTTGGATTCACGCGGCGCAGTGCTCTTCAGAGAGTGGTTAACCCGGTATCCCTATAACGAGACTTATCTGGGCCGTGAGCTGTTCGACGTGCCCTTTAATCCCGCAAAACCCCTGACAACACCGTTCGGCCTCAAAAACGCCGATACAGCGCTCGATAAACTCGCCGAGGCCGTCGCGCTGATGGTTGGAGCGGGAGTGCCGCTGGACACGCCATTGGGTGAGCATCAGCGGGGGCATCGTATGAGCGAGACGTTCCCCATCCACGGCGGTAATCGCCGCGAGGGCATCGCTAATCTGCAGGTTTCTGCCACCCGGTACAGCAACCCGACTGAGACGCCCATTTACACGGGTAGCGACGCGTTCGTGGCCGACAGTGAGAGCCTGTCTGAAACGGGGTACAACGTGGTGCACGGGTCCAGCTTTATCATGACGCTGGCCTATACCGATGAAGGTCCGCAAGCACAGGCCATTCTGTCTTACTCTCAATCGGGTGATCCCGATTCGGACTACTTCAGCGACCAGACTCAGTTGTATCGTGCCAAGCTATGGCGCGATATTCTGTTTTCACCCGAGGACATTGCGCGCGACGCACTATCCGTGCAGACGATCACCAGCGGCGAGTCCACGGCCGGTCTTTGACGCCGCATCACCACTTATTGAATAGGTTTACCCACATGAAAAACCAAGCAAGTGCCTTTAGCCGCCAATGGGACTCGCTCCCGCGATCCATCGAGGTCTTACGACGCTCCGGTCGCGAGCTGGTTGATCGACTTAGTAGCCTGAAAACGCTGTGCCTCGCTGCAGCATTCGCACCCCTGATGCTGGTCGCCTCGACTGGCCAACTCGCAGCTGCGGAAACGCTGGATGCGAATGAGTCGGACCCCAGCAATATGGCGTGGATGGTGGGTTTCCCGCCCCCCGCTGATAAGGTGATTGCCTATCCCTCCAGCAACTACTTCAGCTTCCCACGACTGCGCTGGACCTTCTGTCATTTCAGAGAGATGCAGGCCACGCGCCGAGTGGGTCGGGGCCTTGGCCCTAGGTCAGTTCTGCCCGAGGCGCTCGACGTTAACATCGACGCACTCACTTTTTCGCCACTGGGTAGCGACAGCACCATGACCTGGCGGGAGAGCCTTGATGCCAACTACACCGACGGCATTCTGGTGATGCACCAAGGGCAGGTTGTGTATGAGTACTACTCAGGTTGCTTGGATGCGGAAGGCCGCCATGGTGCCATGTCGGTCACCAAATCCTTCGTCGGGACGGTGGCGGAGATCTTGATTGCTGAAGGCGCGCTGGATGACGCCAAGCTGGTCAGTCACTACGTGCCGGAGCTGAGTGACTCGGCGTTTGGCAGCGCCACCGTGCGTCAGGTCATGGATATGACCGCCGCCCTCGACTACAACGAAAACTACGCGGATCCCGAGTCCGACATCTGGCAATACGCGGCCGCGGGCGACCCCACCCCTAAACCCGATTCCTACACCGGCCCAAGCAATTTCTATGAGTTCCTGCAAGGTGTTGAGCAAGAGGGTATCCATGGTGATGCGTTTATTTACAAGTCGATCAACACCGATGCGTTGGCCTGGGTGATCGCGCGTGCGACGGGCAAGGATTTTATCGACCACCTCTCGGAGCGGATCTGGAAGCGACTCGGTATGGACCAGGAAGCTGACATGATGATCGATAGCCTGGGTACACCCTTCTCGGCGGGGGGCTTGAGCTTGTCACTCCGTGATGCGGCGCGCTTCGGGCAGACGCTACTGCAGAACGGTGAGTGGCAGGGCGAGCAGGTGATCCCGGCGGCCGCGGTGGCGTCGATCAGTGGGGGTGGCGACCCGGAAAAGTTTTCAGGGGCCGGCTACAAAACGTTGCCCGGAGGTAGTTATCGTAGTCAGTGGTGGGCACTACACAATGAAAATGGGGCATACAGTGCGCGAGGCATTCACGGTCAGGCCATCTATATCGACCCGGCAGCTGAGATGGTGATCGCGCGCTTCGCGACATTCCCCATCTCTTTTAATGCGGCTATCGACCCCACTTCACTACCCGCATATCAGGCGGTAGCGGACTATTTAGTGAGCAAAGCCGACTAGGGCAACGCCCCAGGCAATAGAGGGTATGTATTTCCGACCGGCACAGGTTCCTGCCGAGCGGTTTTTCAATTCACAGTCGCAATGTGCCCCACTGGTGATGGCAGGAGCCAGGAGGCCAGGTACAGCGGGTTCCACTAACTGATTAATGGGCGACTGGCAGGGCTTCAGATGCTGAGATCCCGGGTGTTGTAGTCATGGAGTGAGGCTTTGGCTTCCTCATTCCACTGGTACTCGAGTCCTTGCTGCAGGAAGGGCTGGTAGGCATAGGGTGTTTCGTCCGGGAAGCGCTGCCGTCTGGCGTCGATGCCGTAACCAATCACCTCGGAGCGTTTTGCAATGAGCGCCTCATCGAAAACCTGTGCTTCGTTGTGCGTTCCCGCGCCCATGACATTGAGCACTGAGCTCCGCTTGTGAAAACCCATGTTCACGGTAATGCGCGGTTCAAAACCGGAGTTGGGGAAAGAGCCGTGGACCAGCTGACGATTGCAGATGACTACGTCACCTGCGTCGCAAATCAGCGGTACCGTCCCGTCGATGCGCTCGCTACCCGATGCCGCGACAAGCCCCTTAATGTCGACTTTCCCTGTCTTATGGCTGCCCGGTAATACCCACACACCGTTCACTGCGGTGCTGCCATAGACCTGCGCCATGAAGTTGAAGCCGTGGATGTCTTGGTCGAAGTCAGGGCTGTCCCAATGGGTGGTACCGTCCTGATGCCAGGATACCGCCGCGCCAATACCCGGCTCCTTAATAAATAGCGCCTCGTTAAAAGGCGTGAAGTCTTCGCCGTTGATGGCCTCCGCGATGCGCAATAACTGTGGGTGGCCATAGACTCTAAGGCAGGTCTCGGAGAACTGCAGCGACCCCAACAAAATGAAGGCCGTCCAGTCCGGCGCATCGGCCGCCGCCTCGGGCTCAAGGAGTTTGACCTGATGCCGACCATTGGCCAGCTCAGTGCCACCGAGTGGATCACCGAGCGGTTTTGACCACAGCAGGGTCAGTGCGCTGCAGTCCGTGCCCAGACTTGGAGATCCGTCAGCTGCGAGAGTTTCTCCCGGTCCGGTGGGGAAGCGCTGTTTCATGGCTTCGAGATCTGCCTCAATGTCTTGCAACTCGTCGTTCTTGAGCACACCGGTAAAAACATAAAAGCCATATTTCCGATACGCGTCGAGAATGTGAGATGCCAGTTTGCCCTGGTCATCAAACACAATAGGGCCCCGATTCTCCATCTGGACGGCTTTTTCATGTCCGGCGATCAAGAAAGCACGCATCGCGTCGGCATCTTCGCCATAGTGCGCAGCGCAGGCGTTAATGGAGTCCATGTAGTCGATTCGCATCACGAGGGAGTCCTTTGTTAGCCTTGGAGCAAAAGGCTGGTTGTTGTGAGTACCCCGCTATTTTTATGATTAATAAAAAACGCAGTCAAGCCCCGAGGACTGGGACCCAGTGGTGACGCCATGACGGCTCGTGGCCACGCTACCCGGCAGGAAAACAAAGCGCGCCGCATGGAACGCATTTTGTCGGAGGCACGCAACCTGATTGCGGAAGAGGGTTTTGACGCGTTGACCATCAGCGAAGTGGCTGCCCGGTCAGAGGTCACGATCCCCACGGTCCATAACCTCTTCGGCAAGAAAAACGACTTGGTACTCGCCATTTTTCGGGGTTTGGTCGACAACATCGAAGCGGTTTTGGCTGGGCCCGAGCTTGCAGATCCGATTGCTGCGTCGGAAGCATTCATTGACCGGATTGTCGCGCTCTACCGATCAGACCAAGTGTTTTACCGCGCTGCGTTTATGGGGGGTGAACGGTTGGGGTTGTTTGAGCACGATACGAGCGGAGGTGTAGTTGCTAAATCCGTCGCTGTGGCTGAAGGGTTATGCGCCCGTGCCTCGGCCGAGGGATATCTTCGGGGTCAAATAGCCCGAACGCTGCTCGCTCAACAGCTTTTCAATGCGCAGCGTCTGCCACGACAGGACTGGGTCAATGGTTACATCGATCTCGATACCTACCGGCAACAAGCTCTGGCTGGCATGTTGTTGACCTTTGCTGCTGATGCGACGCCCGCGCTGCATGAGCGCATAAGTGCCCGGTTGGCGCAGCTGATCCCCTAGCAAACCGTGTAAACGTGGGCTTCAATCAACTCCCCGGTGCTGAGCGTGACTTGTGTCAGTACCCGCTGATATTGCTCGCCTTCAAACGCATCGAGTTCCGCCCAAAAATCTGCAAGGTCAGGTGACGTTAGCACCTGACCACTGACCGGCGTGCCCGAATCTGTCAGTTTCAGCCCGGGGTAGCCAAGATCAGCGCCCCAGCCTGACTCAAAGAGCTGGCCGATCACTGTGCCTGGCTGCCATTCACCTGTCAGCTCGGCGAGCACGTCGGCGTTTGAGCAGCCCGGCTGTAGCGATCCGTAAACAAAAAGGTGTTGTATTGCGGTCAAGGTCACGCCGGAGTTCCTTCTGCATCGTTAGCTTTCAACTTATCTGGAGGGGGCGAGTTCAGTGTGCCTTGGTTTCCGCGCTCTTGCTTAAGATGAGCCCAAGCTGGCCGATGATGATGAACAGTGAGCCGGTAGAGAGTAGGAAGGGGTCAATGTAGATGGGATCGGCAAAAGTGAATGCACCCTTTGAGATCTTCACCCAACCCATGAAGTTCTGATTCACCGCCACGACGGCGCCGAGAAAGCCGATGACCGAGGATACGTATTGGCTCACCCAGTGGTGAGCAAAGGGCAGAATCATCATCAGGCCCAGCAGCATAATGACGGTGCGCTGCACCCGGCAGTACGGGCAGATATACACCGTGCCCGCGAACTCCATCATCCAGGCGCCGCCGCCAATGAGGATGGCCACAATGCCTAATAGGCGCAGGCGGCGTTGCCAAAAGGAAAGATCCAAAATGTTCATGTTCTACTCAGCTCGATCGCTGACAGACTCACGCTGCTTCCTGGTTGTCATCCTCAGGAGTGGCTTGATCACCTTGAGCGGACTCTAGCTGTGCCTCAAGCTCCTTCACCTTCAATTCAAGCTCGGCTTTTTCGGCTTTCGTCTGGCTGAGTGACTTCTGCAGCTTGTCGGCAGCTATGGTTTTCTCAGCCAGCTTCTTTTTATTGCTGTCGAGATTTTTGCGCAGTCGCTGCGGGTCATACTTCTTCATTTCAGCGAGCTCTGCTCGCTCTGCAGCCAAATCTTTTTGCAGTGTCTTCAGCCGGCTTTTAGCGGCCGCAACTTCTTCTTTCATATTTTCCGAGCGATTGTGCAACTCGCGGTTCCGCTGCTCTAACGCTTGAGTGTCGCTTGATTTACCCGAGAGCTCCGTGATGGTTGCTAGCTGTGTGGCGATGGTTTGCTCCAGTTCGGCGACTTTGTTTTCCAGAGCGGCCTTGTCGCGATTCAACTCCGCCATCGCGCTGTCTTTATCGTCGAGCTGCTGCTGATACTCGCCGCGGAGTTGGGTTTCCAGTTCAATTATTTTTTCCAATTTGTTCAGTGAAAGAGTGTCGCTCATTAACCTGCCTATTACCTGTTGGATTAGTCATGCCTCGCCCGCGTGCGGGGAAGCGGTGCTTATTTTAGGACTCTGCGCGGCGTGCAGTCGCCGAAATTCGTCTCGCGACCATTTACTAAAAATTGCTGTTGCCGCCCGAAGCAGCACCGTTCCTGCGATTTCGCATAAATGGTGGGCCCAGTAGGACTTGAACCTACGACCAATCGATTATGAGTCGACTGCTCTAACCAACTGAGCTATGGGCCCGCGAGGGCGCGTAGTTTAACAGAACCCTCGCTAGCTGAGTGGTGTCGTTAGTCGTCCAGATCTGCTGCGCTATGCCGTTCGGGGAGCCGCTTCGCTTCATCTCCCCAAACCCGGTTCACCCGTTGGCCACGGCGCACTGCTGGGCGCTCCTGAACCGCTGTGGTCCACCGCTGCACGTTCTTATACGAGCCCACATCGAGAAATTCACCTGACTCATACAGCATGCCCATGGCGAGTGCGCCATACCACGGATGAATAGCAATATCGGCAATGGTGTACTCGTCACCACAGATGAACTCTCGCTCGGCCAGATTGCGATCCAGGACATCCAGTTGCCGCTTCACTTCCATCGTAAAGCGATTAATGGGGTACTCCAGTCGCTCTGGCGCGTAGGCATAAAAATGCCCGAAGCCGCCACCCAAAAAGGGTGCGCTGCCCATTTGCCAGAACACCCAGGAAAGGCACTCGGCGCGCGCGCTGAGCTCAGTCGGTAAAAACTGTCCGTGCTTCTCAGCGAGGTACATCACTATCGCGGCGGACTCAAATACGCGGGTTGGGGTCGGGGTGCTGTGATCGATCAGGGCAGGAATTTTGGAGTTTGGGTTGGCGCTCACGAAGCCACTGGAGAACTGATCGCCCTCCATGATGTTCACCAACCAGGCATCGTACTCCGCCTCTTCAATACCGAGTGCGAGCAGCTCCTCCAACATCACGGTGACCTTGACGCCATTGGGCGTCGCCAACGAATAGAGCTGTAACGGATGTTCTCCAACCGGCAAGTCTTTGTCATGTGTCGGGCCTGCGATCGGACGGTTGATCTTGGAGAAGCGATTCTCTTCTCCGTCCTGATCCCATTGCCATACCTTTGGGGGTGTGTAGGTCGGTGATTCTTTCATGGTGTAGTTATCGTACTCGTCAGGGGTAGGGTAAAGCTCTTCTTCAGACATCATGTATCCCGTCTATTCAGTGGGTTATGCCTTCGCATCAGAGTTGGTAGTGATAGTCGAGCCTCGCAATGAAGCGGCCCTGAAGCGCTCTAACGAGCCAGTTGCATGGCTGTTGCGAAAGGCCATAACAGTATCAGTCCAACGCCTGTTGCTGAGAGGGCGGATAACCTCGATCAGCCCCGCGGCGGCAGTCCGTGCACCATGGTAAGGAACTTCAGTTCCGTGCCCGCGCGGCGGTGCTCGCTCAGTGCCTGATAGTCAGGATCGTTGTACCACGCCACCGCATGCGCCTCGGAGGGGAACGTAAACATCACCATCCGGCCCTCGCGCGGGTCGCTACCCTCAAAAGTCACTGTGTTGTCGTCGTAAGTAAAGAAAGTGCCCTCGTGGCGCTTAAGGATGGGGAAGAAGCCTTTCTCATATTCACGGTAAGTGGCGGCATCGTGCACGGTGAAGTTGGCAACTACATAAACGGGAACGTCTGACATCGTATTCTCCTTATAAACCCGCGTGCCAAGCGGCGACCGCTTGGCCGATCTCCTGCGGGGAGTCCTCTTGCACAAAGTGTAAGCCTTTTACCGTGACCTCAGTCTGGTTGGGCCAACTGCGGCAGAACTCGCGTTGCTTGCCCACGAGGATGGAGCCCGGGTCTGCGTTGATAAATAGCTTGGGGATATCGGTGCTGGCCATAAAGTGTGCATAGGCGCCTACCAATTCCACCATGTGCGCGGGCTCGCCGTCGATGGGGATCTGTCGCGGCCAGTTCAGCGTCGGCTGCCGGTTTTCGGGCGTATCAAAGGGCGCGCGATAGGCCGCCATTTCGTCTTCAGAGAGCTCTCGCATAATGGAGCTGGGCAACACGGCTTCGACGAACATGTTGCGCTCGAGCACGAGGTCCTCACCCTTGGGCGAGCGGAAGCCTTTGAAGATACCCCGTGCGCTCTCCGGCCAGTCTTCCCAGGTGACGGGCGCTACAATGGCCTCCATGTAGGCAATGCCTTTAACCGTATCGGGGTTGAGGCGCGCCCAGTGAAAGCCGAGGCCGCTACCCCAATCGTGAATCACGAGCGTCACGTTCTGATCGGCACCGATGCTGCGTAATAGACCATCGAGATAATCAAAGGCGACCTCAAAGCGGTACCGGTCAGGTCCCTCGCTCGCAGGTAGTTTGTCCGAGTCACCCTGACCAATCAGATCGGGCGCGATCACACGGCCACAACCCTCCAGCTCGGGGATGATGTTGCGCCACAAAAAGGACGAGGTGGGATTGCCGTGCAAAAGCACAATAGGGTCGCCGCTACCTGCCTCGAGGTAGGCGATGCGCTTTCCGCTTACTTCGGCGAATTGTTGGGTCGCGGGCATAGTCGGGTTCTTCTGTTTTTAAATCACTCTAGCGGTGGCGGCTACTGCAATTGCCAGCGCTTGGTTCAGTTAGTCAAAGCCAACATGTACTCCGCTACCAGCTGCCGCATGGGTTCTGACAAATGGTCTTGCGGCGGCATGGTCGGGAAATCCGGGCGCTTTTTCTCGGGGTTCGCGATATAGGCGGCGATGCTACCTGCATCCTCCCCGTACTGGGCCTGAATCGCGAGGGTGGGCGGGCCAATTAAGCGCACATTGTAGGCATGACAGCCCGCACAGATGCCTTGATAAACCAGCTCGGCGCCCGATGCGTCAACGGTGATGACACGGGGGGCAGCGGGTTCGGGCAGCATCTTGGTGGTGAGCCCTCGGGTGGAATCTACGGGTTCGCGCCCGGCAATCGCGTCGTTTGCTCGGATAGTGGGGCTATCGCAATCTGCCCAGTCATCGACGCCATGTGTCCGATAGGCGCCGCGCCGGGAGATACAACTGCCTCGCTCCGCCGCGGTCGCGCCTTGATAGGCGAGGATGTCGGGGCCAGTCGTCGAGAACTTGGTGAGCATCAATAGCTTCATCTCGCCCTCGGGCAAGGCACCGTTATTGAACATCACGTTATCCCGGATTTGCACCGCGTCGGGATTCGGGTCAGAGCCGGTGTCGGTGGCGATCTCGGTCACGAAATCCTGACTGGTGATGATGATGCCGGCGTTATTGTTTCCGGTGATCACGTTGTCCTCGATGATGACCTCATCGCCGGACATGACGATGATCCCGCTGCCCGCCGGGATCTGAGAGACTAGCGAGCCCGGGATGCCGAAGTTCGGGGTGTTGTTGTCGATCACAAAGTTGCGACGAATGATCGCGTCGTAGGAGCTCTTGATCGGTAGTCCGGGTGTGATGAACACCAAAATGCCACCGGTATTGTTCTTCGCGAGGTTTCCCTCCACCAGCACATGGCGGCTGTTTTCGATCTCGATGCCTGCAACGTTGTCGAACACCTGATTGTTGCGTACATCGATGTAGTCGCTCATACCCACATAAATAGCGGCATCTTCGATGCCAGAGAGGATGTTGTTCTCGATCAGGCCGTTTTCGCCGAACTCGGGGAAAATGCCGTATACGCCAGAGTCGATAACCCAGTTATTGCGGATCGAGAAGTTATTGCCCGCCTGGCCCATGATGGCGTTGCCTTTGTAGTGCGTGATCTTGAACCACTCCACCGAGAAGCCATTGCCGCTGTAAAGGATGGCGTCGTTGAGCTGCTTCTTCCCATCGAGATGTGGCCAGCTGTCGCCCTCAACGACGCCGCGCAGCGTAATGTCGTCTTTGTCGACATACACCGTCTCGCTGTAGAGCCCCGGGTACACCAGAATCTCATCGCCGGGGGCCGCGCGGTTGACCGCATCCTGAATGCGATCCCCTTCGCGGACTTCGATGATCGCCGCCTGCGCCACCGATGCAAAGACAGACAGCACCAGCGCCGAGATGACGACTCGGGCGATACCCCGGTGAGTGCCCCGGTCAATGCCCCGGTCAATGCGGTGTGGGTGCTTTGTGAGCGTATTCATTGTTCGCCCCCCATGGGCTGTTCCGTTGCGTCTGGCAGTTGGGTGGTCTGGACCGGTATCCCTTACGAGGCCGACCCCACTAACCGTTTGCGCCAGCGACATGCAATTTATTATTCGTCTGAGCAATCGTGCCTTTATTGTGCCCCAAAGCCATCGCTATTGCCCGCCATGGGTTTCTGCCCCTGTGTCACGGGTAGCCCTGAAGGCACCACCTTGGGGATCTCGGGCATAAAGGCTTCATCGGTCAGTGCGCCCATAAATGTGGTGAGTGAGGTGATCTCTGCATCGGTCAGCCTGGGCTCCCAGATATGCCAGTGAATCATCACCGACTCGCCTTCTGGCACTTCATGACCCCTGCCGCCGGTATAAAAGCGCGCAGCGTCCTCCAGTGTCGGCTTTTGCCCGCGATGCATATAAGGCGCTGTCCGCACGATGTTCCGCAGGCTGGGCACCCGGAAAGCGCCGCGCTGGCTGGCATCTCCGGTGATGGCTTCGGCACCCGTATCGATCAATTCGCCGGGCGCGTCAGCTACCCCCAGCACGGCCAGCTGCTGATTAGTGAAGAGCGGAGGCGTGTGGCACTCGGCGCAGCGAGCAACGAATGAGCGAAATACATTCAGCCCGGCAATTTCTGCGTCAGTTAGCGCCTCGTGGTACCCATGTGCATACAGATCGTAGCGGCTGTTCAGTGAGATCAGTGAGCTCTCGAATGCAGTGATCGCGGTGTAGATCTGATCGAGCGCAATGGGCGAGCGACTAAATGCTTGTTCAAATAATGCCCGATAGACGGGGTTTGCGTTCAGCGTAGTCAGGAGTTGCGTTGGCGTGTTGCCCATCTCAAAGGGAGAGTAGAGCGGCCCCTGCATTTGCTCCTCGAGGCTGCTTTTTGAGCCATCCCATAGCAACGTCGAGAGAAATCCCACGTTCCACAGGCTAGGCGCTGAGCGCGGTAGCACCTGCCTGTGAATACCGACGGCTTGCCCGCGGCCATCGGCAAACCCTTTTGCAGGGTCGTGACAGCTGGCGCAGGAGACAGAGCCATCGGCTGAGAGTATCGGGTCAAAAAACAGGTAGCGGCCCAGATCGATTTGTTGTGGTGTAAAGCCCTCGCGTAACGGCGGCAATCCCGTCTTTAGGCCGCCAACGCCCGCGTCGCGTAGCGAGCGATATTCCCGATAACGATTGCGCAACACACACCCACCGTCTTGATTCTCAAAAGAGGCGGGGCAGATGTCGCCCAGCTGGAACGCTGGAGTGGCCGAGGTCTCTCCATGCGCGATCAACGGAGCCGCCAGGCTGAGCAGCACCCAAGGCGTTAACAGTCGGCGTCTCCCCGATGCTGCGCGTTGACGTCTTCGTTGGTATCGGTTGTGAGCTGTCGTGCTGAGAGATCGGTGGGGCTCACTCGGACCGGTGTAACGGGTAGGAGCAGACGGAGTGGGAGTGAGTGGTGAAGAAGTTGCGCGAGTCCCGGTAGTTAGGTTTAGAAGAGCGTAGGCGAGCGAGATCGCGGCTTGGCGTAAATGAATATCGGGGCGCATAATCATGCGCGCCACTATAAGGTAACTAGAGCGCGCGTTGCGGTGGCAGTGTGGCGATAAAAGCGATGACATCGTTGATATCGTCGCTGTTGGCCAGTGCCGGCGCAAGCCGCGCCATTTGCGCCCCATAGAAGTCATCGGGGTGTGTGCCGCGGAGCCCGTCCAGATAGCTTTCGTAGGAAGATTTGAGATACCAGTCATTCACGCCCGCGAGAGCAGGGGCGCCTAGGGCGTCATTGCCTTGCGCAATGCCGCCGTGGCAGGCGCTGCAGATGTTGGTGTAGTAGTCCTCGCCCCGCGCCGCGTCGCCGCGCAGTGTTGCGGTTGGTACTGCGGGCGGCAGTTCCGTGGTGATGAGCTGGGCAAGGTTGGGGATATCAGCCTCACTCAAATTGGCGACGCTTAACGCCATGCGCTTCCCGGAGTTATCGCCGGCTGCTGCTCCGCGAACCCCGCTGACAAAATGGTTGAGTTGCCGCGCAATGTAGTCAGCGGAGAACTGGGTGAGCCCCGGTGCACCGAGCGCCTTGTTACCTTCACCTGCGGCGCCATGACAGGCAGCGCATTGTCCCTGCCAAATCGTGGCACTAGGCGAGCCCGTGAGCGACACGGTCATCGCGCCCGAGGGGGTTACTGTCATTGAGCTCTCTGAGGTATCGCCACAACTGGCTAATGTCCCTATGAGGGCGAGCAGTGTGGCGAGGCGGGGCATGAAGTGGCTTACTCGTCGAGGAAGCTGCGCAGGTAGTCAGACCGCGTGGGGTGGCGCAGCTTGCGGAGCGCCTTGGCTTCGATCTGACGGATCCGCTCACGTGTCACATCAAACTGTTTGCCGACTTCTTCCAGCGTGTGGTCGGTGTTCATATCGATACCAAAACGCATGCGCAGCACCTTGGCTTCGCGGGCGGTCAGGCCACCGAGTACTTCACGGGTTGCTTCCGTCAAACCCTCTTCGGTCGCAGACTCAACCGGCGACGCAATGGTGAGGTCCTCGATGAAGTCACCCAGATGCGAATCTTCATCATCGCCGATGGGCGTTTCCATCGAGATCGGTTCCTTGGCGATCTTGAGGACCTTGCGCACCTTGTCCTCTGGCATGTCCATGCGCTCACCAAGCTCTTCGGGGGTAGGCTCTCGGCCCATCTCCTGCAGCATCTGACGAGAGATACGGTTCAGCTTGTTGATCGTTTCGATCATATGAACCGGAATACGAATGGTGCGGGCCTGATCGGCAATCGATCGGGTAATGGCCTGACGGATCCACCAAGTGGCGTAGGTCGAGAACTTATAGCCGCGTCGATACTCAAACTTGTCGACCGCCTTCATCAGGCCGATGTTGCCTTCCTGAATGAGATCGAGGAACTGCAGACCGCGGTTGGTGTATTTCTTGGCGATCGAGATCACCAGACGCAGATTCGCCTCAACCATTTCCTTCTTGGCGCGACGCGCACGGGCCTCGCCCATACTCATTTTACGGTTGATCTCTTTAATCTCGGCAATAGAGAGCCCGGTCGCCTCTTCTACGTTGGCGATCTGTCGCTGCAAGCGTTGGATCTCGTCCTTGTGGAGCGTGATCTTGGCGCCAATGTCTTTCTTGCGCGCGATGCGGCCTACCCAGCGAGCGTCGCTTTCCGAGCCCTGGAAGCTCTTGATGAACTCTTTTCGGTCCATGCGGCATTCGCGGACAACTATGCGCAGAATTTCACGCTCGGGTTCCCGGACTGCGGTCAGCGCAATGCGCGCTTCATCGATCAGCGGGTCAAAGACTCGCGGCGTGAGTTTGAAGAATTTGAAGAGTTCGCCGAGCTTGTTCATCTCGGTGACGGCGTCCTTGTGACCTCGACCTTTGGCTGCGATGGCTTTTTCCGTTTTAGTGCACTGGCGCTTCAGTGCAGAGAAGCGCTTTTTCGCCTCTACAGGGTCAGGACCAACCGGACCTTCCTCTTCTTCGTCATCCGACTCGCCTTTCTGCTCAGCAGCTGCCGCCATTTCGGATGCTGAAGGCACGTGCTCAGCGGGGTCTAGGTAGCCGATCATCACGTCGGTTAGCTTCCGTTCCTCTTTAGCAACGAGGTCGTATTCGTTGCAGAGCTGCCGGACAACATTAGGGTAGTGCGCCAGTGCTGCCATCAGCTCCCGGATGCCTTCCTCGATCCGCTTGGCGATGATGATCTCGCCCTCACGGGTGAGCAGCTCTACCGTGCCCATTTCGCGCATGTACATGCGCACAGGATCAGTTGTGCGGCCTGCT
Organism: Halieaceae bacterium; assembly: GCA_002721785.1. Taxonomy (GTDB): domain Bacteria; phylum Pseudomonadota; class Gammaproteobacteria; order Pseudomonadales; family Halieaceae; genus Luminiphilus. Next base: position 11,078 of record PBLO01000037.1, on the reverse strand, counting down.
TCCTGCTCAACGGCAGCCAGCGCGGCAGCCGCCTCTGCAGCGGCGATTTCGTCCGCCGAGCGATCGCCCTCGGTCATCAACAGCTCGTCGGCGTCGGGCGCCTGCTCGAACACCTGAATACCCATGTCGTTGATCATCTGAATGATGTCTTCAACCTGATCGGGATCAGAGATGTCCTGAGGGAGGTGATCGTTGACTTCAGCGTAGGTCAGGTACCCTTGCTCTTTTCCCTTAGCAATCAGGGCTTTAAGTAGAGATTGCTGATGCACTCGGTCGGTCATGCGGAGCCTGCGTGGGTGTGGCCAAAAAATAGCCGGCGAGTATAACGGCTTAGGGCCCCAATCACCAATGCGCCGGGCGGGAAAATGCCCCCCGTTCCGAGCCGCCTCATGACCATTATTTGCAGGGTTATCACGGGCTTGGCGATGACCGTGCAGCGTAGGTTAGATGTGTGACAACCGTCTGGCCGGGCGATGTGTTCGGCAGTCAGTTTTTGCCAGAGAGAGACCGGATCTCCTGCGTCAGGCTCAGTAACTGCTGTTTCTCGTCTTGAGTGAGCTCGCCATAGGGCTTGCGCTTCAGTGCATCGAACTGCCGCCGCGCCGCATCCAGCGCCGGGTGGCGATTAAGCTTCTCAACCAGCGCCGTACAGAGCGCTTCCAAGCCCGCGTCGTCCTCAATACTCTCGCGGCCCGCAAGCGCATTCAGGAAATCCCCCTCCGGCGTGCCGAACCAGAAACCCAATAGTGCGGCGGTGGTGACTTCGGGATATTTTTGGATGTGAGCGACTACCTCGGCGAGGAGCACCGCGTCGCGACTGCCCTCCGAGACCAGCAAAGCCTCGGGTACATGCCTCACCAGAGTGGGTTTCAGTACCAACAGCCCCAGGAGGCGATGCACGGGATTCAACGAGCTGGGTGATAGGCCCTCCAGTGCAGGCTCGTCGACGGGTATAAAGTCCTCGGGCGGGGGTTCCTCGGGGTCGATGGGCGGTGGCGCCTCCATCGTGGGCGGAGGCGCTGTCTCTGTGATGTCAGGCCGGGGCGCCGGTGGCGGTTGTAACCGCTTGAGGCTCTCCACATCGATCCCGGTTTTGTCTGCGAGGGCCTGATACATCAGGGTTTTAAAAACGCCCTCAGGAAGTCGGTGTAAGTGTGGTGCCGCCAGTTTCGAGAAGCGCGCCCGTCCATCCATGCTCTCGATATCCAGGCCTTCCTCCAGGTGCTTGAATAAAAACGTTTCAAGGGGATCGGCGTGGTCAAAAAGATTCTCCAGGTAGGCTTTGCCCTTGGCCCTGACCAGCGTGTCTGGGTCCTCACCTTCGGGCAGGAACAGAAACTTCGCCTGACGCCCGTCCTGCATGGCGGGGAGCGTGGCTTCAAGACCCCGAAACGCGGCCTTTCGGCCTGCATCGTCGCCGTCAAAACAGAACACGACTTCGGGCACGATCCGGAACAGCCTTTCCAGGTGGGTTTCGCTGGTCGAGGTGCCGAGGGTGGCAACCGCATACGGGATGCCGTGCTGCGCCAGCGCAATCACATCCATGTAGCCTTCTACCACCACGATGCGCTCGAGACGGCGGGGATATTTGCGTGCCTGCCATAAACCATAGAGCTCGCGAGATTTCTGAAAAACGGGTGTCTCGGGGGAGTTCAGATATTTGGGCTTGTCGTCTCCGAGCACGCGGCCACCAAAGGCAATGACGCGGCCACGCTGGTCCTGTATCGGGAACACCACCCGCTCACGAAAGCGGTCGTAGGTGCGCCCCTTGTCGTTGGTTACCAACATGCCTGATTTCTTGAGCAGTTCTTGAGCGGCCTCATCTTTACCGTTTGCCTGCATCAGGTTGTCCCAGCCCGCTGGTGCAAAGCCGATCCGAAAGTCGCGGGCAATCTCGCCCGTCAGGCCGCGGCCTTTCAGGTAATTCACGACTTTGTGGCGCTCCGCGTGTTGTCGCAGGGCGTGCTCGTAGAACTTGCTCGCGTGCTCAAGCGATTCATAAAGCGGTTTGTTCTGATCTTTTGGGGGTTCCCGGCCGCTGCGGGCGTCATCTTTGGGTACTTCAAGGCCCACGCTTTGCGCAAGGCCCTCGACCGCCTCGCGGAAATCGAGCCGCTCGTAGTCCATCACGAACCCAAGCGCGTTACCCCCGGCGCCACAACCAAAGCAGTAGTAGAACTGCCGCTCGGGGTTCACCGAGAAGGAAGGCGTTTTCTCGTCGTGAAAGGGGCAGCAGGCGCTGTAGTTCTTGCCCGCTTTCTTGAGCTTCACGCGGCGATCAATGACCTCGACGATATCAAGGCGATCCAGTAGATCATCGAGGAAAGCTTGCGGAAGTCGTGCCACGGTTTGGTCGTCGGAGTCGCTCATTCACGAGCGGTGCCGGTGGCAGCCCGTGCGGTTAATCGAAAAGTGCGTTGCTTGAAAGGGTCAGTGTGAACCGCTCACTGGGGGAGGGCAAGCGCTGTCGCGGGCTGTGTCCTGCCGTTGGCCCGGCGGAAGTTTCAGGCGCCGAGTTTGGCCCTCACACGTTGGGAAACTTCGCCCATGTCTGCGCGACCCTGGAGCTGCGGCTTCAATTTGCCCATTAAGGGCCCCATGGCCGCCATGCCTTCCGCATCGATGCCAGCAAGCGCTTCGTCGATGAGCGCATCGATTTCATCGGCAGAGAGTTGGGCGGGCAGGAATGTCTGAATGATCGCAATCTCGGCATCTTCGACATCAGCCAGTTCAGGTCGATTGGCATCGCGGTATTGGGTAGACGAGTCACGGCGCTGCTTGACCATTTTGTCCATGATCGCGATCGCGCGGGCGTCATCGATCTCGATACGCTCGTCAACTTCAACACGTTTGAATTCGGCCTGAATCAGGCGAATGGTGGCGAGGGTTTCTTTCTCACGGGCCTTCATTGCAGCCTTCATGGCTGCCTTGACCTGTTCGACGAGAGAAGTGTCACTCATAGGGAGTGCGGGGGCGGGTGGCGGAGTGCCATGCCCGCAGAATCAGTAGAGACGCTGACGCTTGCGATTCTCGCGCATCACCTTTTTGGCGTGGCGCTTGACCGCAGCCGCTGCGGCACGCTTGCGAATGGTGGTCGGCTTCTCGTAGTGCTCGCGCTTGCGAACCTCGGCAATGAGGCCGGCTTTCTCGCAGGAGCGCTTGAAGCGACGCAAGGCGACGTCAAAGGGCTCGTTTTCTTTAACCTTAATAGAAGGCATTCATCTGTCCTGTAGCTGTCAAACCGCGCAAATTGGCGCGGACCCGTTTTGAGGGCGCGCAGTATAGGCGCGAAGCCCTTATTTTGCAAAGCGTTGAGACGTGTTAGTTTTTGCGCCTTTTCGGGGCAGACGGGCCCGAAAACGGCCGACAATAGTGGTGGTATGGCGCTCAAACTGTTTACCTGCGGGGTATACCTGCTTGCGAGCGATTTGCTGCGACATTGGGCCCGAGTTCAAGTTGAGTCAGAGTGTATCGGACGTAGACTCGGGCCACGCGCCACGCGCAGGCTTGGAGCTGAGAGTGAGGTCATGGCGGGATGATGAATAAGCAATGAGAGTTCTGGGGATCGAAACCAGCTGCGATGAAACCGGCGTGGCGCTTTATGACACTGAGCGGGGACTGCTGGCAGATGCTTTGTACTCTCAGGTCGAGATCCATGCCGAGTACGGTGGTGTTGTCCCCGAGCTCGCCAGCCGGGATCACGTGCGCAAAACGCTGCCCTTGATTGATCAGGTCCTCGCCGAGGGCGGTATCGAACGACGCGATATCGACGCGGTGGCCTACACCGCCGGCCCGGGTTTAGTCGGTGCGTTGATGGTGGGCGCAACACTAGGCCGCTCAATTGCTGCGGGCCTCGGCGTGCCCTGCCTTGGCGTACACCATATGGAAGGCCATCTGCTGGCACCGATGTTGGCTGACCGCGAGGGTGGCGCAGTACCCGATTACCCCTTCGTCGCGCTGCTGGTGTCCGGGGGGCATACGCAACTGGTGCGGGTCGACGGTTTGGGGCAATACACTTTACTCGGCGAGTCATTGGACGATGCGGCCGGTGAGGCGTTTGATAAAACTGCCAAAATGCTCGGCCTTCCCTATCCGGGCGGGCCACATGTCGCCAAGCTCGCAGAGCAGGGTGACCCAGACCGTTTTGAGTTTCCGCGGCCCATGGTGAAGCAGGGCGGATTGGACTTCAGTTTTTCAGGCCTGAAAACCCACACGTTGACGACAGTGCGCGCCCACGAGGTCGATGGCGATTTAAGCGAGCAAGACAAAGCCGATATCGCACGGGCCTTTGAGGCCGCAGTGGTGGATACGCTGGTGATCAAGTGCCGGCGGGCGCTCAAGCAGGAAAATTTGACGCGGTTGGTGATGGCTGGGGGTGTGAGCGCCAACGTGCGCCTGCGCGCAGCGCTCGAGGAGAAGCTCGGCAAAGAACGCTGCGAGGTGTTTTATCCCGCGCCCAAGCTCTGCACCGACAACGGCGCGATGATCGCTTATGCTGGCGCGCTGAGATTGACCGCGGGTGAGATCGATAGGTCCGACGCCGAGGTGCGCCCGCGCTGGCCCATGACCGAACTCACCGCCCCGCAGGCGGCGTAGCCATGGACACCGTTTTCATCAAAGGCCTGAAAGCCGCTTCAGTGATTGGGTGCTACGACTGGGAGCGGGATATTCGCCAAACACTGGTGTTTGATCTTGAGCTCAAGGCTGACTTCACCCGCGCGGCGCAAACCGATGCGCTGGAGGATGCGCTGGATTACGCCGCGATCTCCCAGCGAATCATTGCGGTATGTGAGGCTTCGCGTTTCCAGCTTCTCGAGGCGCTGGCTGAGCATTTGGCCTCATTGCTGCTGGAAGAGTTCAATATCGCGGGGCTGAGCATGACCATTATCAAGCCCGGTGCGGTGAGTGAGGCCGATGGTGTGGGGGTGGTGATCTCGCGTCCTTGATAGCCAGCGGCTGCGTCGGTGAGTCGAGACAACCTGCTCTTTGCTTTCTGCGCTCTGCTTTGGCTACCGATCCTCGTCCGGTAATACTGCGGGCACTTGCTTCAATGAGGCGGCCTGAATTCTCACCCTGAGCCGATTTTTTAATGAGGCGACGGCGTGTCTTCTACGCGTGTGCTATTTGATTATCTCGCCAACCCGCTTGATTTGTTCTGCCTCGATCGCGGCACCCAGTGCCGGGCCAGCGACGTCTTGATCCGTAAAGTCCGCAGCTTTGACGGTTTTGGCTGCTTCACGGGCGGCACGCAAGGTCGAAACGGCGCCAACAGCATCGGCGCTATTTTGCTCAAGCGCCGCGAGCGTCCCGCAGAATCCCCCGAAAGGTTCCTCTCGCCGTAACGCATCGAGTGCCTTGAGCACGGCCATGCAGTCCTCACCGCTCTTCAATGCAGCTTTTAATTGTGGGCGGAGTTGCGCTACTCGCGCCGCCAGCAGTGTGAAATCGCTCGGCGCCTTCAATCGCTCGCTGGCCCGCCGCGCACGTGCCTCGGGTAAGTCAGCCAGCAGAGCAGCCCAGCGGCAAACCGCGAGGGGTGTATGGGGTGCGGCGCGCGTCAGTGCCGAAATGCCGTTTGAGGCAGCGACTTCTGGCATCAGCGCTTGCAGTGCGCCGCAGTCAAACAGAACCTGGCAATAGATTTCTGGGTTCTTTTCGCTTAGCGCCTTCTCAGTCTCTACCCACACGCGCTCGGTGGATAAATGCGGTAGCTCGCCCGCCGCAACGATCTCTGCCATCAGTCGCAGCGTTTTTTCCGCCACGATAAATCCGAGGTGGTGATAACGCGCCGCAAAGCGCGCCACGCGCAATACCCGCAATGGATCCTCTACAAAGTGTGTTGATACGTGCCGCAGGATTTTGGCGTCGAGGTCAGCTTGACCACCGTAGGGGTCAGTGACGACGCCGTCGCCGTCCATCGCCATGGCATTGATGGTGAGGTCGCGGCGCTCGAGATCTTCCTCAAGCGTAACGGAAGGGTCTGCGTGGACTGTGAAGCCGTGGTAACCCGGCCCGGACTTGCGCTCTGTGCGCGCCAGCGCATATTCCTCTTTTGTGTCGGGATGCAGGAAAACGGGGAAGTCCCTGCCAACTTGCGTGTAACCCGCGGCCGTCATCTGCTCGGGTGTGCTGCCGACTACGACCCAGTCGATTTCTTGATGAGGATAGCCCAGGAGGGTGTCGCGGACGGCGCCGCCAACTCGATACGTTTTCATAATAAGACTCTACTAGAGCAGAGGCGATCCCTGCATGTTATGTTGTGGCATCTGTATCCGACCGGATAGGGGTGGGATATGCCCGACATAAGCGTTTCAGGCGTTAATTGGCGCGTCGTGCTGGGGCGGAAGTGTGTGTCTAGCCTGCAGGTGGAGGCGGCGAGGTGGCGCTGAGAAGGGTTAAATGGCTTTTTAATCAGGGCGCGTTTCGAACCTATCAGTGCCGAGTACGAAGGCCTGTTACTGCCTTTTTGCTTGGCGTAGCGTTACTGCCGGACCCGGCATCGGGAGCCCGGGATTCAGTCTCGGAACTCAGGCTGGATAGCGTCGACGATGTTGTTGAGCTTCGACAGGCAATCGAGTCCAAAGCACGTTCGCTGAGGATTTCTATCAATTTAGCTGCGGGTGATCCGGTTGTCCTCGCATTGATCCGTTACGAGCCCTTTGCCCACGGCAGGCGGGTATTTTTGGATGGTAAAAGGCTCGAGCCAGAGGAACATCAGTCAGGGCGCCGATACTATCGCGGTGAAGTGTTGGGAGTGCCCAGCTCCTATGCCTTTATGTTGGTTGAGTCTGACGGCACGGGGCGGTTGCACATTGATCAAGATGGCGCGCGGTACAGAGGGGCTATAACCGCGCAAGGCACTCAAATGTCTCTTGCTCAGGACACCGCGAGGGAAGCCGTCGCCCGCAATTGGCCGACAACTGACGTTGCTGAAGTCCCTCAGCTAAAGCCGCCAACGGGGCCGTCAGCAACGCAACTCTCGGTAGCCAGCATGGGCGGGACGACCTCGAGAGCTGAGTCCGTTGCTACGACCGCGGGCTGGTATGGTCCTTGGAGTCTCACTGTTCCCAGTGGCCAGGCTTATGCTGGCGCTGTGAACAGAGGTCCAGGGATCGCCAACGCGTATATCGTACCTGATGGCACCTCACCTTGGACTGTGGGCTATTGCGAGTACTCCAAATGCTTTATTGAGAGTCCGGCGGCAGGTGATTACGACGTCTGGGTATACAAATTCGATAGCAGTAACAATGGAGTTGACCTGCCGACATCAGTCAACTTTGGTTACGGTGCAACCATAGCAGAGGACGAACTTTATACCGCAACGCTCGCTGTGGAATTGGATGATGCCCTATACACCTCTATGGGTTCCTCCCCCTCCACGATTGACACTTATCTGGCTGAGCTTGTCTCCTATGTCAGCACGACCTACGAGAGCGAAATCAATACTCGACTTCTTGTCGGAGACGTCATTCTCTACACAACAGACCCTTATAGCGACACGACAAGTACATCAACGCGATTGTCGGACGTACGAACATATTGGCGTGAAAACTACGATTCCGTGGAGCGTGCTTTAGCCGTCCACCTCGCACGGATTGAAGATTTCAGTGGTGGAATTGCCACATTGGATCAACTGTGCAATGACTCTTACGGGCATTCAGTGAGCGGTGTGTACGGTGACGCACCGACTGACGCATCGCAGCTCAATTGGGATGCTGAAGTGTTGGCTCACGAACTCGGGCACAATTTTTCCTCCCCTCACACGCACTGTTACAACGGCGTCGAGGGTAATAGCAACCCGGTTGATGGTTGCTACAACGGTGAGTCGGGAAACGGTTGTTGGTCTGGTAGCCAGTCCCTGCCCGGCACTGCGTCGCTGACGGGGGGAAGCTCGGGCGCGCAAAACGGTACGATTATGAGTTACTGCCATCTGCTTACCGGGGGCTTGAACAATATTGCGAGGACTTTTGGTGATGACACTAGTTATGGTGTCGAGCCTGAGCGAGTCCCCACGAAAATGGCTCGCCGCACTGCTCAAATTGCGGCAGCTTCCAATGAATGCTTGGCGGTGGTTAGTGCTAATGCGGAGACAGCTCCGGGCGCTCCTACAGCGGTGACCGCTGTCGCAGGGGACGGTGATGCGACCGTTAGCTGGACGGCGCCAACCTCGGATGGCGGTGCGGAGATCACCGGTTACGAGGCGACGGCGGCGCCGGGAGGCCAGTCTTGTTCAACCGCTGGCACAACATCCTGTTCCGTCACAGGCCTCAGTAACGGGACCGCATATACATTTACCGTGACTGCGACGAATACGATTGGGACCAGCTCAGCGTCGAGTGCTAGCAGCGCAGTGACGCCCGTCTCGTTGCAGGAATTGACGAGTGGAATTGCTGTAACTGGCCTATCAGGTGCTACAGATAGCGACCAGTACTATTTTATCGATGTGCCGGCCGGTGCCACTGCACTCACTGTCTCTCTTGACGTCGACAGTGGCGACCCTGACATATATTTAGATACAAATAACCCACCGCCTCTGACAGGCGCTTTGTGCAGTTCGACATTGGCGGCGGGAAACGACGAGACTTGCACGCTTAATACTCCAGCTGAGGGTCGGCATTACATTCGGTTACGCGCTTACAGCGACTTCGCCAATGCATCTTTGGTGGCTACGTCTTCTGTGCCGCCCGGCGCGCCTTCCATTACCGGCATCACTGTCGGCGATGGCTCGTTGGAGGTGACTTTTGGCGCGGGTTCAGGCGGCGCTCCCGATTCTTATACCCTGACCTGTGTGGATCAAACAGGTAGCAGAGTGAGTGGGCTGTCCAAAGAAACGCCCGCACAATCTAGCCCGCATTACATAGACGATAAGCCAGTGCTGTCAGGCTCCACGACTTATCCGACGGTGATGGCGTTTCATCAATCTCAAGATTTCAGAGAGGGATCTTATCGCTGTGCGACCCACGACCACGATATGTTTTTGCGGAGTCAACGGGGATATGAGATTGAGGAACGGCAAGCGGATTGCACAAATAGTCTGACTAATATTGATTCAGATTATGACCCCGTCGCGGGTCGTACCCTCGTGATCCCCCTCTACTTTCACGTCATATATAAAACTGATGGCACAGGGTATATCAGTCGCGAACGTATTGACGACCAAATTGCGGTACTGAACGACGACTTTGGCGGCACGTCATTTAATGGCGATTCGGGATACAACACGTCTATTCAGTTTCAGCTGGCAGCAGTGGACTACATTGAGGACAACAACTGGTACACCGATGCCGGACCTAACGCCACTTCTGAATTCAAAGCCACGTTGGCACAGAGCCCCGACGAATACCTCAATATTTATACTAACGATGCTGGCGGCGGTGGCGTGCTCGGCTACGCGACTTTGCCGCCTGGGTCTGCAGCCACCAATGATGACGGGGTGGTGATGCTGCACAACACCATTGGGGGCAGGAACAACGGCTACGGAAACTACAACCAGGGCCGCACCTTGGCCCATGAGGTCGGCCACTATCTGGGCTTACTTCATACTTTTGATGGCGGCGTTTGCAGTAACACCTACACCACGCAGGATTTGATTGTGGATACGCCTGCGCAGAGCGCGGCGGATACTGGTTCTACGCCATCTACTGCGTGCGGCGTGACCTCCGCGATCGAGAACTTTATGAACTACAGCGTGGATTCTGCTATGTATACTTTCACCGAGGAGCAGACGAACCGCATGATCTGCAGTCAGACGAGTTATCGTCCAGACGGCTACTCATTCGAGACGGCCGGCACGTTCACTGCCACAGGCGCAAGCTCGCCGCTCACGGTCACTGGGCTCACCAATGGTAATACCTACAGTTGTTCGGTGGTAGCGACCAACAGTGCGGGTTCCAGCGCTGCATCAGCCGCAGTGAATGCGGTTCCTGCACCACCCACCGCTCCTGGCGTGCCCACCATCACGCGAACTGATTACGGCGACGGTGAAATTTATCTGTACGTCACAGTATCGGACGACGGAGGTTCAGCGGTGACGGGGTACACGGCATCTTGTACCGATGGCACAACGACTTACACGGGCACCAGCACTGGCTCCCCCATCACGATAACTGGGCTGACCAACGATACGGCGTATACCTGTACGGTCACGGCGACCAATGCCATTGGCACCAGCGCCGCCTCCAGCGGGACTGCAAGTATCACGCCTGAAGAGGGCGCGACTGGCTTGCCTATATGGCTCCTGTATCAGGCAACGCAGTGATTGGTTCAAGTAAATCTGGGTGAAGGTGCTACCAAGTCGCCAGGCCGGGACCTAACATCGCTATCGAGAGGGGCGTAGCTTATTTCGGTTAATTTGACGGAGCTGCTAAGTTGACCGTTTAACTGATCATGTCTTGCAATCGCAAGTGAATCGCTCGCCAGTCTCCAGCTTGTAAAAAGTCAACGCGTTGCCCCATACGCAGCCTGTATCTAGGCCAATCGTTTTTTTGCTGTCGGTCATACCCTCGAGCGAGGCCCAGTGCCCAAAGATTATCGTCTGGCCCTTGGTGAGGCGGCGCTTGTGGCTGAACCAGGGTGCGACTTTTTTGCCTGCTATGGCATCGGGTATGGGTTGCGGGCCTTTACTGATGAGATCCAGCTTGCCTTTGCGGGTGCAGTAACGCATCCGCGTGAGGTAGTTGGTGATGACCCTGAGTCGCGTCATGCCGCTCAGACTGTCGTCCCACACGAAGGGGTCGTTCCCGTACATCTCGGTCAGGAACTCTTGGCAGCGTGCCCCTTGCAGGGCGTTTTCGACTTCCCAAGCACGGTCGAGCGTGTCCTGCACTGTCCAAATCGGTGGGATATCCGCATGAACCATGGTGATGCCATCCTCAGAATAAGCCAGCGGTTGGTAGTGCAACCATTCAATCAATTGCTCGCGGTCGGGCGCGTCGAGAATATCGTGGAAGTTGTCTTTCCGGCTGGGGCTGCGCGCACCGCAGGAGACGGCCATTAAATGGAGATCGTGGTTGCCCAACACCATGGTGACGTTGTCGCGATGTGTATAGAACCAGCGCAGCGTTTCCAGGTTAGCGGGG
>PBLO01000036.1 GCA_002721785.1 Halieaceae bacterium | reverse complement strand
TAATCGCCACGAGAGCGAGTAAAACGGCATTAGATTTCACAAACTGGATCAAGAAGATCTCCTTATCGTTAAACGCACGCGCTCTTAGGATGCAGCCACGCATTAGCAAAAGGTGACACCACCGGAATCTAAATTGTGGAGCGGGTGATGGGAATCGAACCCACGTTTAAAGCTTGGGAAGCTCTCGTTCTACCATTGAACTACACCCGCAGCGGTTTACTCGGTCATCAGGATCTCGCGGACCCAACCCTCTGCCTCCGCTCCCTGGACCAGCAAGAAGCCATCTTCAGACTCCCCCAAGAACACGACTTCCTCGCCTTTAGAGAGTGTAGCAACCACCTCGGAACCTTTGTCGGCTGCGGCCGTGACTTTCACATTGGCGAGCTTGGCGCTCAAAACAGCGCCCGGCTGGAAATTGCTTGCCTGGAGTGACGCCTCAGCATTCTGCTGCCCCACCTCCGAGGTCGAAGCCAGGAGCGAGGGATCGTCACGGATATCACGCACAATGTTGTTGTAATTATCCAGCAACGCACCCGCTACCAGCTTACCCTCGTCGGTACTGGTGTAGGCGCCCCCACCGACAGCACCCAAAACGCCGCCAAAGGCCCAATCTGACTTTTTATAGGTGCCAGACGCCGCGGCGACCTGAAGTGTTGATCTCACATCCGACAACGTGAGCGTTGTCGCCGCTTCCTGCATTTTGATACCACCGGCAACTGCGCCCACGAGACTCCCGATACCACCAAACAAGGAACCCACAGCAGCGCCCACGCCCGCACCGCCCGCATTTTTATCTTTGAACAGCACATCGGCGGTCATCACAAAGTCTGCCGTCACCATCTGACTGCCGCCCATGTTGCTATTTCTCTGCAACATGCCGTTATTGGCCAGATCCCGCTCCTGCTGAATATTCTGCATGGCAAGGCCGCGCTCGAGTACTTGAAAGCAATTACTGTTCTGCACGTACTGTCGCAGGAGTTGCGTCGGTGGTGGCAGGTTATAGGCTCTCAAGGCCATGATGATGTGTCCCTGAGGTTCAGCGATAGCGAGCGTGCCCTTGGGCGAATCGCACTTCTCTAACGAAGCCTCCTCTGCCGCCTCTACGTGACAAGCCGCCAATACAGCCATGGTACCGGCAGCCTTTGCCAAACAGGTGACGCATTGTCGTAACAAAGATCGTTCAATGTGCGAGATAAAGCGCATACCTTCCACCTCCTATTGAAAGCCGTCGCGTTCGTTAACCGAGGTCCAGAGCATTCAGCGCAGCCAACAACTCCGTGTGGTGGTCCTTGGTTTTAAACTTGTCCATCACCGCCTTGAGTTTGCCGTCTTTACCAATGATGAAAGTGGTGCGCAGGATGCCATCAAACTCGCGCCCCATAAATTTCTTGGGGCCCCACGCACCATATTTGTCGGCAGTGGCATGATCTTCGTCACTGAGCAGTTGAAAGTTCAGCTCATCGCGCTCTACAAATTTGGCCAGCTTCTTGACTGGGTCGGGGCTGATCCCGAGGACTACGGTATTGAGACCTTTGAGGGCCTTGGCGGAGTCGCGTAACCCCTGCGCTTGAATGGTGCAGCCCGGGGTCATGGCCTTGGGATAAAAGTACACCACCACCGACGATTTACCTTTGAAATCAGCAAGGGCGACCGTTTTGTCCTCGTGATCCTGAAGTGAAAACTTGGGGGCTAAGTTGCCGACTTTGGGGAATGCCATGACAGACTCCAGCTGATGTTATGAAGTGTTTGAATTTACGGGGTCCTAGCGCTCAAGGATCAACCGTGTGCCGCGTCTCTGCTCTAACGGCGGGGATACTCGATGACAGTGTTGCGAACGGGGTATTCACCCACCTGTCGATCCCGGAGGAATTCTTTGAGTAGCTCCCTGACCGTTGGGAACGCCAACTCATCCCAAGGGATCTCTTCCTCACTGAACAACGCACTTTCAAGCGACTCGGGGCCAATGCCAAATTCGTCGTTTTCGATACCGCATCGGTAGAAAAGATAGACCTGGCTGATGTGGGGCACGTCGAAAATGCGATAGAGCGTCAAATCCGTTGCCCTCGCCGCCGCCTCCTCCCAGGTTTCACGCGCGGCGCCGTCGGCAGACGTCTCACCGTTCTCCATAAAGCCCGCCGGAAGTGTCCACTTGCCATAGCGCGGCTCAATCGCGCGCTTGCACAGCAGGATGCGATCTCCGACCGTCGGCAGACAGCCCACAATGACCTTTGGGTTAACGTAATGGATAGCGCCGCAGTTCTGGCATACATGACGCTCGCGATTATCATCTTCAGGTATTTGCAGAGCGACCGGCCCGCCACAAAGACTACAGAATTTCATTGGGCCTCCTCCTGCCAACGCTCTCTTCGCCGGGTATCGATGCCGCGCTGGGCCACCCATTTATCACCTGCAACACCCTCCTCGCGCTTCCAAAAGGGTGCGTCGGTCTTCAAGGTATCCATCATGAATTCACAGGCAGAGATTGCCTCACCTCGGTGCTCGGCGACTGCACCAACCCACACGATACTGTCTGATACGGCGAGACTTCCGTGGCGGTGCACGATCCGCCAGCGAGTCAGCTTGAAACGCTCAGCAGCTGTCTCGCCCAGCGTCATGAGCACCTTTTGAGCCATCTCCGGATAGTGCTCCAGCTCCAGCGCGGTCACCGCAGCCCCCTCTGCGTGACCGCGGACGTAGCCGGTAAAGGTCGCTACCGCAGCACCGGGCTGATCTCCGATCAATTCGGCATATTCCGCCGCCACGTCTATGGCCTCTGGCTGCAACGAGACGCTCACGTCAGCCCCCAGTCATCGGCGGGAAAAACGCCAGCTCATCCCCTTCACTCACGACGGCGTCAGTGAATACGACCTTGTGATTCAATGCGTGGACAAGATTGGGTTGGTAGAGCGCCTCGCGCCAGTCTGTGCCGCGATTTGCCAGCGCCGCTTTGACAGCGGCCACATCGGCGGGCGATGCATCGGACGCAATTTCGGCGAGGTCTAATTGCAACTCGCTCTCACCCAAGGCTTCTCGGAGTGCGGCAAAGAGTTTAATCGTGATGTTCACGCTGCCACGCTCCACTCGCACCACCAGATTTCGTATTTAACTGCGTCGACTCAATGATCATGCCGCGATCAATGGCTTTGCACATGTCATAGAGCGTTAAAGCTGCCACTGAAGCCGCTGTCAGCGCCTCCATTTCAACGCCCGTCTGTCCCGTTACCTTGCATGTGGCCTCAATGCGCACGCCGGGGAGCTCCGGATCGGCCTGCAGCTCGACTTTCACCGAGGACAACGGCAAGGGATGACACAGCGGGATCAACTCTGCACATTTTTTTGCCGCCTGAATGCCCGCGATGCGCGCTACGGCCAGCACATCGCCCTTCGGCATGTCGCCCTCCACAATCGCAGTGAGCGTCTCCGCTTTCATACGCACGCAGGACGAGGCCGCAGCCGCTCTCGCAGTAACCGCCTTTTCGGTGACATCGACAATGTGGGCCCGCCCCGCTTCGTCAAGATGGGACAGCCGGTTTGGTGAATCTGACATGGGCCAATGCTAACACTCCGGTGCCATAAACGGCATTAACTGGCATCATGCGGGAGCCTGAGTCAGACCGGAGCCACCATGCCCGCAGCGCAACCTGCCGTCGACAGCACCCGCTATCGCTGGACCGTTCTGGTGATGCTCACCCTGGTCTACACCTTCAATTTCATTGATCGTCAAATTCTTGTCATTTTGCAGGAACCGATTAAAGCCGATCTGGGACTCAGTGACGCGCAATTGGGCCTATTGACTGGATTCAGTTTCGCGCTGGTCTATGTCACCGCCGGCATACCCATCGCCTGGCTCGCTGATCGCAGTAATCGACGCAATATCGTGGCAGCTTCCCTCGCCTTTTGGTCTCTGATGACAGCGCTATCGGGATTGGTACAGAACTACACCCAGTTACTCGCCGCGCGCATTGGCGTGGGCGTAGGCGAAGCCGGCGGCTCGCCCCCCTCCCACTCGATGATCAGCGACTACTTCCCTCCGAGTAGTCGCGGCACCGCGTTGTCGTTTTACAGCATGGGGATTTATATCGGTGTGCTGTTCGGGTTCGCCGCGGGGGGCTGGATTGCTGAAAACTTTGGCTGGCGCAACGCGTTTTTTGTCATCGGTATACCGGGCATTCTCTATGCAGCCGCTGTGCTCTGGATCATCAAAGAACCTAAACGCGGGCAATATGATGTGGGCGGGACGCCAGCAAAGGCCAGCTTCGCAGAGACAATGGCCTGCCTCAGGGCACGGCCCACCTTCTGGTGGATCTCCGTGGGTTGCGCATTCACCGCCTTCGTCTCCTACGGCAACGGTAACTTTATGCCGTCGTTTCTCATGCGCAATCACGGCCTCTCGCTTGCCGAGGTCGGTGCCATACTTGGTTTGATCTCGGGCCTCTCGGGCGCCGCAGGTACACTCCTCGGCGGTTATCTGGCTGACCGGCTGGGCGTGCGCGACGTTCGTTGGTACGTCTGGATCCCGATGTTGGGCGGCCTGTCTGCGATGATCCCTGCCTACTACACACTGCTGGGCAGCAGTACCACGCTCATCATCGCGGCAATGATCCCGTCACAAATTCTGGGCGCGCTCTATCTTGGCCCTTGCATCGCCACCTGCCACAACCTCGTCTCGCCAGGTATGCGCGCTATGGCATCAGCCATTTTGTACTTCGTGCTCAACATCATCGGCTTGGGGCTCGGACCTTTGACCGTCGGCATCCTCAGTGACACCTACGCGGACCAGTTCGGTGTCGACAACCTGCGTTACGCCATGGCGACCACTCTGACCATCAGCTTGCTGGGCGCAGGCTTTCTATGGATGGGGGTGAGAAGCCTCAAGCGCGACCTTGAGGCCAATCGCGTCGCGTTATCGTCAGACACGCCACCAGCTTCAACTGAGCCCTAGCGTCATGATTGGCCTCGGTAATCACTCCGGTCCGGCACTCACCAGGGTGCCTTTTTGGGCGGCTGTGGCTACACTCAAGGTCAGTCAGCCAGCGCATAAAAGGAGATAACAATATGCGGGCCGCCGTATTTCACGAGCCGGGTACACCCCTCAGCATTGAGTCGGTCGATGATCCCACTCCCGGCACGGGCCAGGTCGTTATCGCGGTCAAGCGCTGCGGTATCTGCGGCACGGATCTCCACGCCACTGAAGGGCACGATGGCTTGCTCGTCCCCGGCACTGTGATGGGCCACGAATTTGCGGGCGAGATCGTCGAAGTCGGCGCCGGTTGCACCAGCGAATGGAAATCCGGTCGCAAAGTGACGGGCCTGCCCTCACATTCCTGCGGTCAGTGTCTGCCTTGCAAGACCGGTCGGCCGCTGCAATGCGAGAACAATATTATTCTCGGCCTGCAGCGCTCAGGGGGCTTTGCGGAGTACATGACGCTGGATATCAATAACTCTGTGCTACTGCCCGACAGCGTGGACTGGGTGGAGGGCGCGCTTATCGAACCACTGGCCGTTGGTCTTCACGCGGTCAACATGAGCACCGACATCCGCGGCAAGCGGGTCCTCATCCTGGGCGCGGGGCCCGTCGGGCTCGCCGTGTCATTCTGGTGCCGGTTTATGGGGGCGTATCACATCGCTGTGACTGAACCAGAACAACTGCGCAGGGAGAGCGCCATGCGCTTCGGCGCCGATCTCGCGCTACCTGCTGGCGTGCCTGCCGAGAACCTGCCTGAGATCGAGCGGGCCGCCGGGGGGGCTCCCGACGTGGTCTTCGAATGCGTGGGTGTGCCCGGCATGATCGCTGAAGCAGTTGACTATGCGCGCTACGGTGGCGAGGTCATGGTCGTCGGCTTCTGCGCTCGCCCCGATACCTTGGTGCCCGCGGCTGCCATCATGAAAGAGCTGACAGCGCGGTTTGTCGTGGCTTATGACAAGGCCGATTTCGACATGATCGCGGGACTCATGGCCATGGATAAACTGGACGTCGCGCACATGTGCACCGGCACCGTCGGTTTTCAGGATTTCGCCGAAGCGTTCGAGAGTCTGAGAACGCCCAATGCGCACTGCAAAATCATGCTGGACCCCAGCGCGTTGTCATGACAACGCATTGCCAGCTCAGCGGCACTCGCTCAACGCGACACAGAGTCTGTCAGCAACTCACGCGGGTGATCTGCCTAGCGCTGTTGGCAACGGAAGCCACAGTCGCATTAGCAGCCGAGGCGGACGTCCGCTTTGCGCGCAGCTATGTTTCTCATGATTGGGGCCAGATCCACGTCTTAACATCTCACCCTGTGGGAGCTAGTCGGGACATCCCCATGGTATGCCTGCCTCCCAACCCCTATTCCGGCAATTACTACCGCCTGTTCATGGCGGAGCTGGGGAGTGACCGAACGATGCTGTCGCTGGATTACCCGGGGCTCGGGCAATCTGATGTCTACGAGGGTGACTTCAGCATGGGAACACTTGCCGATGTGATGGCAGAGAGCCTCTACAAATTGGGTTATGGGCCGCAGGGCTCGGGGCCCGTCGACCTCTGCGGTTATCACTCAGGCACCTTTGTCGCGATGGAACTGGCGATATCCCACCCTGCACTCGTGCGCAAAGTGGTCATGGTTGGCATCCCTTATTTCGAGCTGCCGGAAAGACAAGAACTGTGGGAACGGCTCAGCGAGGTCAAACCGTGGCCCGACGCTCACGTCGCAACGCAGGCGGATTGGGAGTTTGCCGTCGAGAAACGCAATAAATCGGTAACACTTGAGCGCGCCTACACCAACTTCCTCGAATCTGCGCGCGCCTGGCAAGGCAAACCGAGAATTTATAATGCGGTGTTCCGTTACCCGGCTGAGGATCGCGCACCTCTGCTGTCTCATAGCACCTTGGTGCTCAACCCCCACGCGGATTTGATGGAGCACTCGCGCGCGCTCGCGGCGCTGCTACCTAATGTCGAGGTAGTCGAGCTCCCGGACTTGCAGTACGGCATTTTTGACGTAGCACCTGAGAAACTCGCTGCGAGGGTGCGCCCTTTTCTCAAAGCGCCGCAGTGAGGCGATGACATCAACGAAATGCCGTTGCGACCCCCATTGATTCGCGTCCGCATTGAGGGAATCCTTCCGAAGCAGAATAAAAAAAGGAAACGATCATGAAGACAACCGTGATGACACCGCTACTCATCGCATTGCTAACGCTCTGCATCATCCCCCCAAGTATTGGACAACAATCAGCAGAGACAAACGGGAATCCGATTGAGTCAGCCGCGGATTTCCCGCTACTCCTTAGACGCACAACGCTCATCGTGCGCGACATCGACACCTCTCTCGCGCTGTATCGCGACGGCCTAGGCATGGAAGTGATCTACGACCAGGAAATCACCCGACCACACAGCAGCGAAGACCGTGAGCAAAAGCTGCGATTGATATTCCTGAAAGCATCCCACGACTATGTTGGCGTGGTGGGGCTGATCGATTACGAATACGGCTACCCCGATCACCCTGCACATTCAAAGCCGGTGCGGCGCGAGGGCTTCACGCCGGGCAATGCGATTCTGTTATTCAATGTCGAGGGACTAGAGACGAAGTGGCCAACGATCACCAGCGCACCGGGAGTGGAAATCATCAGCGAACCTAAACTCACCGCGTATCCCGGGTATGGCGATAACGGAGAGATCCGCGTTTTGGTATCTAAATTCTATGACGCAGACGGCTATATCCTAGAGGTCAATCAAATACTGAGCGACTGAGTAGCGGAGACCCCGCAATTCACGCGCCTATTCACGACCCCGTTTACACCGTTACTCACGCATACATTGACGCGCCTTTTCAAGCCTACTCCGCTTCGCTCACAGGCCATGCCCGCCACAATGGAACTGACTAGGATTCGTTTGCCGGTAACACTGTCAGCTCTCGCGTCACGTTGTCTGACTGAAGAAACTGAATTCTGAAACTGTCCCCATCACGGATCAGATAGACGCTCTCCAGCCAGCGATTGCTCTCTCGAAGCCATTGCTCGGTATTTTCGGGGTCGGGGTACACAAAGACGCCCTCGTTCACGTAACTGATGTGTGCCGCATCAGACGTCACGTTGACGCGAATATCCGAGAACTGCCAATCAGTACTTATCCAATCCGCGTATCCCGCATTCTCCAGAAACGCTTCAAAACGCGGCCAGTCAAAAGCCTCCCCCATTTCAAAAATCAGGAAATCCTCAGTAATCCACTGATGGATATCGGGGTTGGGGTAATGCTCCACCGAAAACGCAGCGAAAAAGCCCTCAAGGGTCGCCACTGCGGCCTTTTCGTCGCTCCGGCTTCCCGCAACAGCTACTGCCGCAGCGCAGCACACCACCATCACCACAAGTGACCGCATGATCCAACGCATCCCGCCCTCTTCTCTTATCCCAAGATGCCTAAACCATACGCTGTTCCGGGGCACCGGCAACCCTCTGGCACGTTCACGGAAGTAGCAAGGCTTGGACTCGACTTGCAAGCTGTCGGGGTTAGGAGTAGCTTCAGGGAGCGCTTCGGCGCTTTGAATAATAAAAACACCTGGGGGAAACAATGTCTGAATTAGACGTATTCGGCTTTATTGGCACCAACCGGACCATATTCTCGACGTACTTTTTATCGGGCGTCTTGATGCCGTTGTCCGTAGTGATCGTTGCTTATCTCTTCAGAAACTTCTCGACTGTCGTTCGCAGTGGCGCGATGGTGTCCGGCTTGATCGGGGTTGTGATGCTCGCCTTCTTCACGACGGCGGCGCAAAACGCCTTCTTCATGCAGCTCACCATGCTCAGCACGATGGCAGCAGATGGCGCTGAAGTGGCAACCAGCTTTTTAACCACAGCAGGACTGCCCATCGGAGAAACCATCAATCCACCCGGTTGGATGCTGGCACTCTCTTTTGTTCAGGTGATCATTAATTTGGTGCTGACCGTCTATGTCTTCCTGTTCGCCCAATGGGAAAACAGCTGACATTCAGACTCTGTGCGTTGTCTTTCAAGGGGGCCAAGGCCCCCTTTTTTATGGGCGCTGATTACGGCGGCCCAGTCATCTCACTTCAGTTCGGAAACCTTGAACGTGAAGGTTTTCGCAACGAAGTCGGCTTCACCTGAGACAATATTAATGACACCGTTCGAAACCATGTCGAGGGAGTACATCTCAAAGATGGTGCCCTTTCTGCGGTATACACCCTGCAAAGTCGCGGTCGCGAACGCTTCACCGTTTTGGGTCCATGCGTGACCTGTAAATTCACCCGCGTCACCTAAACCGAGCTTGTCGGTGAATTCATAGGAGAGCCAGACACGGCCATAGGGGCCAGCCTCGCCGGATGCAGATATCTTGTAGTTGGTGCCATCGACAGTGTGAGCCGAGTCGATAT
Organism: Halieaceae bacterium; assembly: GCA_002721785.1. Taxonomy (GTDB): domain Bacteria; phylum Pseudomonadota; class Gammaproteobacteria; order Pseudomonadales; family Halieaceae; genus Luminiphilus. Next base: position 13,123 of record PBLO01000036.1, on the reverse strand, counting down.
CAAAGTTGGCAACAAACTCTCCCTCGCCGTAGTTCAGATCTTGTGCCACAGCGACCGGCATCCATAACGCCGCAACAGTTAGTAAAGCGAATCTTCTCAACATAGTGCTCCCCTTTTGCATCATTTTTTGTCGTCGTTAGTTTTGTGTTTCGAGTTTGAGGCACACCTCGCCAGCGGTTAGCGAAATCGCGTGCCGACTTGTCCGTCTCACATTCGCTACGCAGGAAACAAGGTCTTCCTCAGCCGCAGCGTCTCCATCGGGCCGCGACAACGTGACGCTGTCACCTATTGCTTCACTGCGGACCTGTCCGTCAACTACACTCAGGGAGCTATAAGAGGCAATGGCGGCACGAGCGCCTAGCCATTTACCGTGGACGACGGAGGGGCCATCACTATGCTTAGACGACATCACCACAAACTCATCACAGCAGCCACCATCGCTGCGGGCCTGACGCTACTGAGTGGGTGCGCGGATAAACCCGGCAGCAAGGAGTGGTGCGAGCAAATGAGCGCCAAAAGCAAAGGCGAGTGGACGGGTGACGAGGCGAAGATCTACGCAGCCCACTGTGTTTTCGAGAGCACCACTATTGGCAGTGAGGCCTGGTGTGACAAACTCAAAGCAACACCCAAAGGTGAGTGGACGACTCAGGAAGTGGCAGATTACGCCAAACACTGTTTGGTGGGTCGGGGAACCGACTAACCGACTTGCGAACAAGGTACTGAAATTTGATCGCTATACGTACGCACCTGACAGCGTAGCAGCAAACGTTTTGGGGAATGTAAAAAAGGGGTAAGCCGAGAGTTATGTGAGGCGCTTACGATAGAAAGAAGATGGAGGACAAAATGCTTAAAGAGAAAAAAGAATGGGGAGTCGGCATGGCTGTGGGTCTGGTGCTGACAATATCTGCTGGACAGGCGTGGTCACGTCCTGCCATGAACGTGTTGACAATCAACACTCCGGACCCGGTGTCATATATGCAGTGGGTCAAGGGTAGCGGTAAGGCGATCGGTGACTCAATCAATGCGGCGGTAGGCGGCGTATGTTTGCCATCCGCGGGCTACTATGCGCCCGGCGAAATTTATTACTGGCACCTTTTTACCGATCACGCTACCGCCATGGGTGCTGAGCAGTACAACCCCACGGTAATGGAGGAGCTCAAAAAGCTGAAAGCTGAAAGAGTCGTTTCCCGCGGAGATGCCTACAGCGTGCTCATGGCTGAGCCCAGGAACTATCAGGTGGGTCAAACCTTTGCCAATTGGAATATTGTCGTCGCGACTGAGGATCCAGCTCAGTACGTAAGTGAAGTCAAACGCATGTCAGCCGCCGCTGATGAAAATGGGTTTTCTGATATTCGCTTCACTGTTTACAGCTACCTGACGGGGGAGAATGCCGGCAAATTGATGGCTGTGGTCGAGGCCCCCGATGGCAATCGGTTGGGCGCCATGTTGGACGCACTTGAGACAGATTGGGCAGCGACAGTTCTCGGTGATATGGCCAAGATACGCCGCTACGATCATGGCTTTACGATGAATTGTGAGGTGGTTCAAACCTCAGAAAGCTAGTGTGAGGGCACGATTCGAGCTGTGAATGCCTGCATAAAGTCTGGTGACCGCAACTCCCCAATTTTTTTAAAAAAAATGTTGACAGTCCCGGAGGGTTTGGTAATATTACCAATGCCGACGGGGACTGACACGCAACCAACTGCAGACGGGAGCGGGGGGGAAACCGGAGGAAGAGTGCTCAGGTAGGAAAGCGTAGCGGAGAGCCGGCACAAATAGCAGTTCGCTACCCACCGAGGGTGAAGGGATACCACCCGAGGGGCCAGACGGAATCCCGGTCTGGACGCCTGAGAGGCTCGAGACAGAGGGCGACCTCTGTTTTTTTTTGCCTATTGCCAGAGCATAAAAACTTTACCGACCTATTGCTCCGGCGGCCCTGTCTCATGGCGATGGGGAACTTCCTCAGTCCCCACGGGTATCTTGTTCTTTGTTTCCGTCCGCGACGTCATCTTCGTCTAACTCATCCCCGGCTTCACTCTCTTCCGTTTCGTCCTCGGCTTGATCTTCAGCTTCCTCACCTTCGCCGTCCTCGGACTCTGGAATTTCTCGAATATCCCTTGTTGTTTGCCACACAATTCTCATGATAGGAAAGCCTAGCCAGAGGACCAGAGCGATGGCCGCATACCCAAAAAATTGGGGGACAAAGATGTAGATCAGCATCGCAAGGATCGCGAAAATAATTGTGTCGTGCGGCATTAAACCCAGCCATTTCAAAATTCAGACGGCACAATTTTATTTGGCCTCAGGATCATTATCAAAAGTTGCTATCTCGCGAGTGGCTACTGGGGAATTCCATACCAGGACATGCGCTCCCGCGGGGCACTGAATTTTGGAGGGTAGGGCTGCCCGGTTGAATGATACCGAAGCCAGACGGGTAGCTCGACAAAATGAACTTCTTGGGCTTTTGGCCTCAACGCCACATGCTGACCGCGGTGATTACAAACAGCCTTCTAATAGTGACAGCGCCAGGAGTAGGTTCTAACCTACTGCTCTACTGACGATCGATTCTAAAACGAGGACAACCGCTCCCGCTTCTGCCCTCATAAATTGGGTGGGAACAAAAAGAGTGGAAAATAGAGCCGTGGATGCAACATCAGAGATGAAAGCAGATTTGTCAGAAGCTCGCGGATTGAAAGGCGGGATCCCCGCAACACCTGCGACCGCATCGGCATCACACACACCTATGATGCAGCAGTACCTTGCGATAAAGAGCGAGCACCCGCATGAATTGCTCTTTTATCGGATGGGAGATTTCTATGAGCTGTTTTACGACGACGCAGTGCTAGCAGCACGGCTTCTGGACATCACGCTCACCAGCCGGGGTAAATCAGCAGGGGAAGCCATCCCGATGGCGGGCGTGCCTTATCACGCGGCAGAGAGCTACCTCGCTCGTCTGGTTAAAGCGGGTCGCTCAGTGGCCATTGCGGAACAGGTTGGCGATCCAGCCACAACCAAAGGCCCGGTGGCGCGCGAAGTCGTGCGTGTTGTGACCCCGGGCACCCTCACAGACGAATCACTGCTCGATGCTCGGCAGGACGCACTGATTTTGGCCGTCGCGGTGAGCAAATCCGAATATGGGCTCGCCTGGCTCGACGTGAGTAGCGGCCGCTTCATAGTGGCCGAGGTCAGCGATGACGTGGCCTTGGAGACGGAAATTGCTCGATTAGCCCCTGCCGAAATCCTGCTGCCCGAATCGAGTGCACTGCACAGCAGCACTTGGAGCGCCGCAGCGCGCAGCCAACCAGATTGGCTCTTTGATGAAACCAGCGCGAGGGAAGCACTTCAAAGACAATTCCAAACCGAGAGCCTTGACGGCTTTGGATGCGCGCATCTCACTACAGCCATCACCGCGGCAGGCGCACTGCTCAGCTATGTCAAAGACACACAACGCGGTGAGCTGCCACATATTAGATCGATTCACATGGAATCCCAGACCGGAGCCGTGATTCTCGATGCCGCTACACGGCGGAATCTCGAAATTGACCAAACGCTATCGGGTGGCCAAGAACACACGCTGTACGCGATCTACGACAGCACCGTGACTGCGATGGGTGCCAGACACCTACGCCGATGGCTGCACCGACCTATTAATGATCTAGCGGCAATCGAGAGTCGCCTGGATGCCGTTGATGCACTGAGAGCGGACTACCGGTTTGAACCACTCCGCGAGGCGCTCAAAGACATCGCAGACCTCGAGCGAATTCTATCCAGAGTTGCACTGGGGTCAGCAAGACCTCGTGACCTGAGCCGGCTGGGCCACAGCCTTGCACAGCTGCCACTAATCAGAAGTCGCCTTTCTGCCGATTCCCCACTCATCAAGCAGCTTGTTGAGGCACTTCCCGATTATGTTGAACTCACCGATCTGCTAGCGCGCGCCATCATCGACAACCCTCCGGTCCTAATTCGGGATGGCGGCGTCATCGCGGCCGGTTACGACGATGAACTGGATGAACTCCGCGGCATCAGCGAAAACGCCGGTGGTTATCTACTGGAGCTCGAGCAGCGAGAGCGCGAAGCAACAGGGCTGTCCAGTCTCAAGGTGGGCTACAACCGCATTCATGGGTATTACATCGAAATCGGTCGCGCGCAGTCAGACCAAGCACCCGATGCGTACCAACGGCGCCAAACACTTAAAAACGTCGAACGCTTCATTACGCCAGAATTAAAATCTTTTGAAGATAAAGCCCTATCGAGTAAAAGCAGGGCTCTAGCGCGAGAAAAACACTTGTACGAAGAGCTGATCACTCAAGTCGCGCTCTTACTAACACCGTTGCAAGAGACCGCCACTGCCCTCTGTGACCTCGATGTAATCACCTGCTTTGCGGAGCGCGCTGTGGCGCTCAATTTATGCCGGCCGCACTTTACAGATAACACGCTACTTCACATCGAGGGAGGCAGGCACCCCGTAGTCGAGGCCGTCAGAGATGTGCCCTTCATCGCTAACGACACACACCTCGATAACAGTCGGCGCATGCTGCTGATTACCGGGCCGAACATGGGCGGAAAATCAACCTACATGCGACAGAATGCGCTCATTGCGCTACTCGCGCATGTTGGCGCCTTTGTTCCGGCACGCAGTACCACACTATCCTGCCTTGATCGTATTTTTACGCGCATTGGCTCTTCGGATGATCTAGCCAGCGGGCGGTCGACCTTTATGGTCGAAATGACCGAAACCGCCAATATTCTTCACAATGCAACTGATCGAAGTTTGATCCTGATGGACGAAATCGGCAGAGGCACCAGCACTTTTGATGGCCTAAGCATTGCCTGGGCGACAGCACTTGCCTTGGCCAAGGAGGTGAAAGCATTAACCTTTTTCGCAACGCACTACTTCGAACTGACCGCACTCCCAGAACAGTGCCCTGCCATGGCCAACGTGCACCTCGATGCGACGGAATATGAGGACCACGTCGTCTTCCTCCATCACATCCAAGAGGGCCCGGCAAATCGCAGTTTTGGATTGCAGGTCGCAAAACTAGCGGGTATCCCTTCATCCATTCTAAAGTCAGCGGCAGAAAAATTGAACGAGCTGGAGAGAGGTCAACACGCTGGGGCAGAACCCACTCAGGCAGAGCTCTACCTCCCACCAAAGAGGCAGACCTCCGCCGCGCTACAGGAGTTAGCGGAACTGGATCCGGACGACCTTAGCGCACGGGAAGCCTTGGATAAAATCTATTCGCTGAAACAAAAACTTGACGGCGATAACTGACCAGTTTTCAAAACAGGCTACAGCCAGTATCCTTCGTCGTGGGATGATTGAGGTAACGGTATGACGTTCGTTGTTGGCGAAGATTGCATCAAGTGCAAACACACTGACTGTGTCGAGGTTTGCCCGGTAGATTGCTTCTACGAGGGGCCTAACTTTCTGGTGATCCACCCAGATGAATGTATTGATTGCGCGCTGTGCGAGCCTGAGTGCCCCGTGGACGCAATCTTCTCAGAGGATGAGCTGCCCGCAGATCAGGAAGCCTTCTTGCAGTTGAATGCTGAGCTGGCCGAAGTCTGGCCCAACATCACTGAACGCAAAGAGCCACCGGCAGACGCGGAAGATTGGGCGGGTAAGCCAGGTAAGCTTGAACTGTTAGAACGCTGATCAAGGCTGCGCAGGAATGTCTTCCTGCGTTTGAAAGATTTCACGGGTCGGACCTTAGCGGCGCGGTAATAACCTCTCAGGGTCGACCGGCACACCATTGCGCCTGATTTCAAAGTGCAGCTTCACCGAATCGGTGCTGGTGCTGCCCATCTTTGCGATTTCCTGTCCGGCTTTGACCTGCTCACCCTCGCCCACCAACAATGCATCATTGTGGCCATACGCGCTGAGGTACGTGTCGTTGTGTTTCACAATCAGTAGCGCACCGTAGCCGGTCACCCTTGTTCCCGAATACACAATCACCCCGGGCGCGACCGCCCTCACCGGGGCACCCCGCTCTCCAGACAGATCAATGCCTTTGTGCCCCTCTTTTGAAAATGAACGACTCACCCGACCGTCTGCCGGCCACGACCAGCGATCAACCGGGACGTTTGCCATGGAAGCACTGGGTGGTGACGGGCGCGGGGGTGTTTGTGTCTGTACCCGCTGGCTATCTGTCGCGGAGGACGAGGCAACTGCCGAGGGCGACGATTTGGCAACAGGCTCGCTCGCGGCGGATTGCACCTCGGATCGTGTCGCTGCTAAGGGTTTTTGCGGCGAAAGATTGGGCGCACCCGGTGACGCCGCTGTCTTCAATACCTGCGACACCTTGATGACATAGGGTGGATCGATGTTATTGATATCCGCCAAGCTCCGGTAATCCATGCCCAAACGGAACGCCACGGCATAGAGTGTGTCGCCAGATTGCACCACGTAATCAGCACCGACCTGCAATTGCGCGCCATAGTCATCACCCACAGGACTGATCTGACGGACCTCCGGTACTTCCTCAACCGCCACAACCGACCGGTTCTCGATCGTCGCCGGCGGATTATCAGCGCAACCAACGACCAGTAATAATGGAAGCAGCGAGAGTGTCCGTCTTGACAGCATTTAACCGAACCGCCTCGCCGCGAGTAACTGCACGACCCACACAAAAAATAGGCCGATCAAGAAGGTAGCAAGGCAAAGTTCGAGCTGCGGTGCCGCCACGGCAGGCGGCATAACAGGGCGCGTCAGCACAGCCGTCTCACCCGATATGACCACCTCAAGTGTGCGCCGCCACGGCCAAACTGCCACGAGAGAGCCCATCAAAACTCCGCACAAAAAGGCCATCGCTAATATCCGATATGATCTCAATAAGGCATCGAGCAATCGGGAAAAGCTCGCAAGCCCAAGGACACAACCCGCGGCAAAAACCATCAGGTTCACTATCTCGATATTTCTCACCGCCGCTAAAACCGGTGCATACATACCCATCAGCAACAGCATGAAACTGCCGGAAATGCCGGGCAATATCATGGCGCAGATGGCGATAGCGCCTGCGACAAAAAGTCCGGGGAGACCCGACATCAGCGCCAGGGGCGACATGAAGGCGATCACAACGGCGATCACAACCCCCAAGCTGAACCAGAGCACCCTGTCCACCCGATTGAGCAGCACCTCATCGCGCAGAAGCAGCATGCCGCTGGCCAGAATCAGGCCGGAGAAGAAGGCCCACAGCGGCTGCGGGTAGGCCTCAAGCAACCAGTGAATGGTAGACGCCAGTGCGAAGATCGCAGTCACAATACCCAGCAACAAGGGCAGCAGAAAAACGCCATCGATGCGGTGCCACACCACACTTAGGCGACCCCTGATCAGCAACCCTAGACAGTCTCGATCCACTGCCACGATTGCGCGGATCAACCGGTCATAAATGCCCGTCATCAAGGCGACCGTACCACCCGATACCCCGGGCACAATATCGGCGGCTCCCATCGCGATGCCGCGCGCGAACAGGCCCACGGCGCCGGTATTCCCCGCACCCGTCACCGCACGACACCTTGAATCATGGGAACGAAATTCACCTCTTCGACGATCTCCTCGACAAAGCCCTCAGGAGAGGCGGTCACCATCATTAACTGCTGTCGCCGACCGCCTACCGGCAAAATTAGTCGTCCGCCCGGCGCAAGTTGGTCCAGCAAGGCCATCGGCATTTGCTCTGGCGCAGCGGCCCCCAAAATCAGATCGAAGGGAGCCTCACCCGGCCAGCCCTCCAATCCGTCGCCGTGGCGCATCCGCACGTTGCGGATCCGCAGCGCGCGCAGCTGTTTTTTTGCGCGATCAACTAACGGCTTGATTCTCTCGATAGCACAGATTTCATCAACGAGATTGGCGAGGATCGCCGTCTGGTATCCTGAGCCACTACCGAGCTCAAGCACCTTTTTAGGACGGCCTCTGGCCAATGCGAGCTGGCTCATGCGCGCGACCATGTAGGGCTGAGACAGCGTTTGCCCGTAGCCAATGGGTAACGCCGTGTCTTCATAGGAACGATGCGCCAGCGCCTCGTCAACAAACAGGTGGCGCGGCACGCTACGGATGGCCTCCAGCACCTCAAACTGACTGATACCCTGATCCATCAGCCGTTGAATCAGCCGCTCCCGAGTGCGCTGGGAGGTCATACCGATACCCTGCTGACTCACGCAGCGTGATGTCCAGATTCAATGAGCGCCACAGCGTGGGCCGCAATGCCCTCTTCCCTGCCAACAAAACCCAACCGCTCTGTCGTGGTCGCTTTGACGTTGACGCGGGTGACATCCACAGCGAGATCCGTTGCGATCGCATCACGCATGCCTGCGATGAAGTCGCTGAGGCGTGGCCGCTGCGCGATGATTGTCAGATCAACGTTCCCGACAACCCAACCGCCCTGCGTCAGTTTTGAGCAAACGCTGCGCAGCAGATCGCGGCTATCCGCTCCCAGAAAGGCATCATCGGTGTCAGGAAAATGCCTACCGATATCGCCCAGTCCTGCGGCACCCAACAACGCATCACATAACGCATGCAGCGCCACATCACCATCAGAATGCGCCACAAGGCCGAAATCGCTCGGAATGCGCACACCGCCCAGCATCACGTGATCACCATCGCCGCTAGCGTGCACGTCATATCCATGACCAATTCTTATCATGTCAGCGGCTCCCGTTCGGCTCGCAGCATCATATCGACATAGGCCAGATCCGCTTCCACCGTAACCTTGATATTGCTGGGCGGGCCCTCGACCACATGCACAGTCTCACCGGCCCACTCCATCGCCATCGCCTCATCCGTGACATCACCAATCTCTTCAAGGCACTGCCTCAGGGCACGACGCAACTTAATAAGGGGAAACAACTGAGGTGTTTGCGCCCGCCACAGAACGGAGCGGTCGACGGTTCGCGTCACCTTCGCACTGTCATCTACCTGCTTGAGCGTGTCGGACACCGGGGCAGCCAGAATCGCCCCCTCGCCCTCCGCCCGCGCGCAGTCGATCAGTGCAGTCAGAGACTTAAGCGGTAGGCAGGGCCTTGCCGCATCATGGACTAATACCCAATCCTCGTCCGACGCGTCTTCAGCGAGTAGATCCAGACCCGCTAACACCGAATGCGCACGTTCCGCGCCACCCGCCACGGTTTGAACCCGCACATCGGCGAGACTGTTAATCGCGTCTGCACGCCGGTCAGAGGGATCGAGCGCGACAACAATTCCCCTGACATCGGGACTAGCGAGAAGCGCCTGCAAGGTGTGCTCCATGAGTGGTGCGCCGGCGATCTCCCGATACTGCTTGGGAATCTCTCCCCCGAGGCGACGTCCCGACCCCGCCGCGGGTACGACTGCCCAGATACTTTTCACGGGCTCTCCGACTCCTCAACGAACTGGTAGTAGACCTCGCCTTCCTTAATCAAACCGAGATTTTCCCGCGCATTTTTCTCAACCGCCTCGTTGCCGCCCTGCAGTGCCAGCACCTCCCGGGTCAGCTTGTCGTTTCTGGCCGTGAGGCTCGCGTTTTCAGTTTCCGCATCGGTAAGCTGCTGACTCAACCGGTTGGCCTCTGCCAAACCGCCATCAGCAAACCACAGTCGGTACTGCAGAAGGAGCAACAGTCCCAACAGCCCTCCGGTGAGCCAGCGCATCAGGCGCTCTTCAGAATATCCCGGCCGGGGTATGGCGCAGTCAGGCCCAGTTCAGCCTCGATGCGCAGCAGCCGATTGTATTTAGCGACGCGATCAGAGCGGCACAGGGAGCCGGTCTTGATCTGCCCGGCGCCGGTACCCACCGCCAGATCCGCGATCGTCGCGTCCTCAGTTTCCCCAGATCGATGTGATATGACCGCCGTGTAGCCGGCCGCCCTCGCCATCGCAATGGCATCCAAAGTCTCAGTCAGCGAACCAATCTGATTGAATTTGATCAAAATCGAGTTGGCAATATGCTCATCGATCCCTCTTTTCAGGATCTCGGTGTTGGTCACGAACAGATCGTCACCCACCAACTGGACGTGATCACCCAACTTCTCGGTCAGCACGGCCCACCCGGCCCAGTCCGATTCGTCCAGTCCATCCTCAATTGATGCGATCGGGTGTTTCGCCGTCAAATCAGCGAGATAGTCGGCGAACCCTGCACTGTCAAAGTCCACACCGTCACCCTGCAAGTGATAACGCCCATCTCGGAAGAACTCCGACGCAGCGCAATCAAGCGCCAGGGTGATATCGGTACCGAGGACGTAGCCCGCTTGGGCCACCGCCTCGGCAATGACCTCCAACGCCGCCGCATTTGACGGCAAATTAGGCGCAAAGCCGCCCTCGTCACCCACCGCTGTTGCCAGCCCCATACCCGACAGCACTCTCTTAAGGTGGTGAAAAATCTCCGCTCCCATGCGCAGCGCTTCCGCAAAACTCGTCGCCGACACCGGCTGAATCATGAACTCCTGAATGTCTACGTTGTTATCGGCGTGCTCACCGCCATTCAGTATGTTCATCATCGGTACGGGTAATGAAAGTGCCCCATCACCCGACAGCTCAGCAATGTGCTGATAGAGCGGTTTTTTCTCGGCCAGTGAGGCTGCCTTGGCGTTTGCGAGCGATACCGCAAGAATGGCGTTAGCGCCAAATTTAGCTTTGTTATCCGTGCCGTCCGCCTCGATCATTCTGTGGTCTACGCCCGACTGGTCCAGGGCATCATGGCCAATCAGCAACTCTCTGATCGGTCCGTTTGCGTTGGCTACCGCGTTCAACACGCCTTTACCCAAGTACCGGGCTGCGTCTCCGTCCCGCAGCTCAAGCGCTTCGCGCGAGCCCGTGCTGGCTCCCGAGGGCGCACACGCTGAACCAATGCTGTCGTCATCCAGGGTCACTTCTGCCATGACCGTAGGGTTCCCACGGGAATCCAAGACCTCGAAAGCCCGCACATCGACGATCTCGCTCACACACACTCTCCTCGGTTCATGGGATTAGGATATAGATAACCCAGGCTGGGCTTTGACCACATCGTCAACTGCCTTCACCTGAGCCAGAAACGCCTCGAGTTGATCGAGAGGCAGTGCACTGGGGCCATCGCACATAGCGCGATCAGGGTCGGGATGCGCCTCGAGAAATAAGCCTGCGAGTCCCACTGCCACACCAGCCCTCGCCAGGGTCAGTACCTGGGCACGGCGCCCACCAGAGGCGCTGGCACCGGGGTCGCGGCGCTGTAGCGAGTGGGTCACGTCAAAAATCATTGGCGCACCGCCACTCGCTTCCCGCATGACCTCAAAACCCAGCATGTCGACCACTAAATTGTCATAGCCAAACTGGCTGCCCCGCTCACAAATCAGCAGCCGGTCGTTGCCGCATTCGCGAAATTTCTCCGCCACATTGGTCATTTGCTCGGGGCTCAGGAACTGCGGCTTCTTGATGTTAATGACGGCACCTGTTCGCGCCATCGCCTCCACCAGATCAGTCTGCCGCGCGAGAAATGCTGGCAACTGCAAAATATCGCAGACCTCAGAAACCGGCTGCGCCTGCTCAGGGCTGTGAATATCGGTAAGTACCGGCACGCCATACGTGGCTTTGACTTCGGCCAATATCTCGAGTCCGGCCCTCATACCGGGGCCCCGAAAAGAGTGGATGGAGGAACGATTGGCTTTATCAAACGAAGCTTTGAACACATAGGGGATTTTCAATCCCTCGCAGACCCGCACATACTCCGCCGCGCTCTCAAGTGCCAGCTCGCGGCTCTCCAGTACATTGATGCCGCCGATCAGCACCATGGGTTGATCGTTGGCGAAGGTTATACCTGATACCTCTACCGCACGGTGAGGTGCCGTCATGCCGCGTCACCACGCTGGCACGCATTCGCCAACGCCGCCTCGATATAGCCGGTAAACAAGGGGTGGCCACCGCGAGGCCGAGATTTGAACTCAGGGTGGAACTGACACGCCACAAACCACGGGTGTGCCGGCAGTTCGATGATCTCCACCAACTCGCCATCGAGGGACCAGCCACTCATTTTCATGTCCACCTCTTCGAGCCGCGCGACGTAGTTGCTATTCACCTCGTAACGATGCCGATGACGCTCAGAAATTTCGTCGGCGTTATATATGGCCTGCGTACGCGTTCCCTCAACCAATCGGCATGGTTGGGCGCCGAGACGCATGGTGCCCCCAAGGTCGGAGTCCTCGGAGCGTTGCTCCACTTCACCATCTGCTGTTTGCCACTCAGTGATCAACGCAATAATCGGATGAGGCGTATCCGCCTGCATCTCGGTAGAGTGCGCGCCCTCAAGGTTGCAGACATTGCGGGCGTATTCAATCAACGCCATATGCATACCCAGGCAAATACCGAGGAAGGGAATACCTTGCTCACGGGCATAGCGGACGGCTTCGATCTTGCCCTGAATGCCGCGATCGCCGAAGCCACCCGGCACAAGAATCGCGTCGAGCTGCGACAACAAGCCGACGCCCTGAGACTCGATTTCCTCTGCATCGATGTAATCGATCTCAACGCGGGTATCAGTTTGCAGGCCGGCGTGATCCAAAGCCTCGTTCAATGACTTATAGGCGTCAACGAGATCAACATACTTTCCGACCATACCGACGCGCACCACGCCCTGACGCTGACTGAACTCTCGGCGAACAACGTCATCCCATTCCGACAGATCGGCAGATGGCTGAGACAACCCAAACCGTTCAAGGATGTAGTCGTCCAATCCGCTCTCTTTGAGATTCCCGGGAATCTGATAGATCGAATCGGCATCCATCAGTGGGATAACCGCGCGCTCCTCCACGTTGGTGAAAAGCGAAATTTTGCGCCGGGCGCCTTCATCCACATCCACCGAGCACCGGCACAACAGCACCTCAGGCTGCAGACCGATCGAGCGCAGCTCTTTCACCGAGTGTTGGGTCGGCTTGGTTTTGATCTCACCGGCAGTAGGGATAAACGGTATCAGCGTTAGGTGCATCAACAGCGCGTGTGCGCTTCCCAGTTCAAGCTTGAGCTGGCGGACTGCCTCAAGGAAGGGCTGACTCTCGATGTCTCCGGCAGTGCCACCGACCTCAACCACAGCCACCTCGGCATCACCGGCCCCTTCAACGACGCGCCGTTTGATCTCGTCGGTAATGTGCGGAATCACCTGTACCGTGCCACCCAAGTAGTCGCCGCG
>PBLO01000035.1 GCA_002721785.1 Halieaceae bacterium | reverse complement strand
TCCCGGTGAGCGAATACCAACAGTACTCCAGAGAATTCAACCCTGTGAATTACGACCCGGAGGCCTGGGTGCGCCTCGCCAAGGATGCCGGGATGAAGTACATCGTCATAACCACCAAGCACCATGATGGGTTCGCACTGTTTGACACCGCGGTCAGCGACTGGAACGTGGTCGACTCAACGCCTCATGCCAAGGATCTTTTAAAACCACTGGCCGAGGCTGCTCGCAAACACGGCATCAAACTCGGCTTCTATTATTCTCAAGCGCAAGACTGGGTGCACCCCGGAGGTGCAACTTGGGAGGGACGTTGGGATCCGGCTCAAAACGGCAATATGGATGACTATCTCCGGGACATTGCCGTGCCTCAGGTCCGAGAACTGCTATCCAATTACGGCGAAATTTCGATTCTATGGTGGGATACGCCTATCGATATGACCGCGGACCGCGCGGCCATGTTTGACGGCCTTACCGACCTGCAGCCGGGCATCATTTTCAATAATCGATTGATCTATGGCAAAGACGGTGTGTACGGCGGGGTTGGGGATCTTCGCACCCCAGAGCAGCACATTCCTCCAACGGGACTGGGCTACGACTGGGAAGCCTGCCAAACCATGAACACCACCTGGGGTTATAAGTCCTACGATGACGACTGGAAGTCCAGCGAGCAACTGATCAGAAATTTAATCGACGTTGCCAGCAAAGGCGGAAATTACCTGCTCAACGTCGGCCCTACGGCCAGCGGTGAAATCCCCCCGGAAAGTGTTGAGCGTCTCCAGGCTGTCGGCGACTGGATGGAGGTGAACTCCTCATCTATTTATGGCACGACGGCCAGCCCATTTGTGCGGCTTAAGTGGGGTCGGGCGACGAAAAAAAAATATTCGAACGCAACGGACCTGTTCCTTCACGTATTTGAGTGGCCAGAAGATGGACAGCTTCGGGTCGACGGCCTGCGCAACGAGGTCAGCGGCGCGTACTTTTTGGCCGACTACCAATTGCCAATAGAAGTTCGCAAGTCAGCGACGGGGATTGTCTTGCATCTACCCAATCAAGCCTTGGACTCCATCAGCACGGTCATCGTTTTAAAAGTAAAGGGCGAACTGGATGTCGAGCGGATCCTCCCGACACAGACAACAGAAGGAGCGATAACGCTCGCAGTCGACGATGCGAATATCCACAATCCGGGATATGGGGGCAGGCTGAAAATCGGCCAGGATAGCAACTTGGCACCCCACCTCGAGGGCTGGACGGATTTTCGCAGCCATGTCGATTGGGTGATAGCGATAGACAGACCGGGCACGTTCCGGATTTATGCCGACGTTTCGGCGAATGAACGCTCAAACTTTTCTCTGCAGGCGAACAGCGCCAGCGAAAAACGGTTTACGGTGAACGCAACCGGAGGACCAGCACGCTTTCAGGAGCAGATGATAGGAACGATGGAACTGCCTGAGGGCGAATCAAAAATAGTAATGCGCCCTCAGGAGCCCGGCTGGCGACCCATAACGCTGCGCTCGCTAACCTTGAGGCCCATAACCGACTTGGAAAAGTAAACCCAAGTCAAAACTCATCTCAGTCAACGCGGGTATCGCGAACTGCGGAGGTGAGGCGGCTGCTGCCAATAAAAATCTGAGGTGAAGTAGGGCATGTCAAAAAGACTGTATCGAGCCATTAACCCGGTGGTTAAAAAATTCTTCGCTCACCTCTACACGGAGTCTTAAGCCAAAACACGCTGCTCCTGGAATTTACTGGACGAAAGTCTGGCCGAAAACTCTCCACGCCCGTGAGTTACCATTTAACCGATGGCATAGCGCATTGCTTTACTCGAAAGTCTTTTGTTTGGTGGAAAAATCTCAACTCAGGTGAACCCGTGTATGTCACGATCAAGGGTAAGCGGCACCTCGTTAGGCCCGAAGTTGAAGCGGAAAACAGCGAAGTAAAGGGCCAGGCGCTGCGTCACTTTCTCCGCGCTGTACCGAGGGATGCGCCACATTCGGGGGTTTCGTTGGACACGAACGGTGATCCAAACGTAGATGATATCCAACGTGTTGTATCCGACATGGTCTATGTCCGGTTGCCATTTCCCAACTAACCGCATGTAACGCTGCCGCGGTGAGGTTTTAGCAACTTCCATAGCAACCCTTTCTTTAAAATTGGCTTCTGATGTGTACAAGCAGTATCACTGGTATCAGCAGCAGACTTTTACCCCCCCGGGGCATCAAAAGCATCTGCATTTGGACTCACTAACTAAAAAAATGTGTGTAATCGCACCACAGATGTGTGTACAGCGGGCCCTTCCAAACACATAAGGCGAGTATTTATGGGGCCTGTGAAGGGCTTAGAGAAAATGGCGGAGCGGACGGGACTCGAACCCGCGACCCCCGGCGTGACAGGCCGGTATTCTAACCAACTGAACTACCGCTCCAGGTAGACAATGCAAAGGCTGCATCGGTTGTGGTTTGGCGCCACCTCAGAGAAGGATGGTGGGTGATGACGGGATCGAACCGCCGACCCTCTGCTTGTAAGGCAGATGCTCTCCCAGCTGAGCTAATCACCCCAAACCAGAGCGACGCATTATAGGGATCGCGACCTCACTGTCAATGCGCTTTCGGGCGTTTTCGACG
Source organism: Halieaceae bacterium (assembly GCA_002721785.1). GTDB lineage: Bacteria > Pseudomonadota > Gammaproteobacteria > Pseudomonadales > Halieaceae > Luminiphilus. Next base: position 74,089 of record PBLO01000035.1, on the reverse strand, counting down.
TCGTTCTCAGACATCGCAGAAAAGACCAAACCGTGTAGAATCGCCGCGGTTTTTGCTTCCCCAACACGGAATGCCGTCATGGAGCTGTACACAGATTTTCGCTTTGAAGCGGCACACCGGCTGCCGAAGGTCCCCAAGGGCCACAAGTGCGAGCGCTTGCACGGCCATTCCTATCGGGTGCGTATCACCATCGAGGACGCTGTAGACCCCAACACGGGTTGGATCATTGATTTCGACGAAATCAAGCAGGCGTTCGATCCACTGCTGGACCAGCTCGACCATCACTACCTGAACGAGGTCGAAGGGCTCGAAAATCCGACCAGTGAGAATCTTTGTCACTGGATCTGGACACGACTAAAGCCAAAGCTGCCTCAGTTAACCGAGGTCGAAATCAGCGAAACCTGTGATTCCGGATGCCGTTACCGAGGTGAATAGAGGCGGCCGAGCGCCGAGAATCCAAAAAAACTTTAAAAAGGGCTTGCGCGCTGTCGAGGTTCTGTAGTACCCCCGGCGAGTTCTTATGCACACATACCGCGGTTGTGTCATTTTTATGGCGTTTATGTGACACACCAACTAAACCTGCTGAAGTGACATTCATAATCTACTGTTTTTATTCAATAAATAAGACTTGGTTAAATTTTGATCAATTTGCTGTTCTTCGCTTCACATCGACCTCAACGACTCAAGTGAACAAATTATCCCAAGAGTTATCCACAGAATCTGTGGACACTTTTGATGCCCCTGCCAACGATTTTCAGGCACTACTCTTCTTACGGTGGGTCAACGCCCACTGATTTTCAGCTGTCCGACGGAGTTTCACATCAAAAAGGCGGCGACTGCGGCATTGAACTGCTCTGGCTGATCAACGTGCAGCCAATGACCCGCCGCTTGCAGTGTTTCTAGCGAGCTGTTGGGGAATCGCCTGACAATCTCTGGCTCATGCTGCCGCTGCACATAAGCTGAATCCGCCCCCCTTAGGAACAATGTCGGTCCCGAGTGACTCTCAGATCCGGTGGGCGGCTCTCTCAGCCGCGCATACCCAGCCTTGAGCCCTTTGAGGTGAAAACGCCATGTGTAGTGATCACCGACCCGCGCCAGCCCCATCAGCAGGTAACCCACTACCCCCGGATCGGCAATCGCCTCCCTGAGAATAGCCTCGGCCTCGGCGCGGCTCGCACACTCCTCTTCCGCCACCGCCTCGAGCGCGGCCACGATGGCATCGTGATTGCCCTCGTAAGCGACCGGTGCGACGTCCGCGACCACCAGCTTATCGACCTGCTCGGGCCGCGACAGCGCGAGTTGCATGGCAACCTTTCCGCCCAGCGAGTGGCCCAGAATGTGGGCGCGACCGATACCTTTGTCGTGCATCCAGCCAGCTACACAAGCGGCATAGTCATCGAGCGATGCGCGGTCGCGCCACATTGACCGACCATGGTCGGGCAGATCGACGCAGTGCACAGTGAAATCAGACTGCAGTGCGCGCGCCACGCCCCTCAGGTTGCTGCCTTGCCCAAACAAACCGTGGAGGAGCACTACATGTGCCCCATCCCCAGAAGACAATGCATGTAGCGTATTGTTCATGTGCTCTGCTCCTTTGGTAGCATACGCCCACTTTTGCTGAGGACTTCAACCATGACGGCGTGGCATCACCAGATCCTAACAACACTGCGACAGACCCGGGTCAGTCACTTCCTGCGATCCATTGGGGTGGCCACCGGCATTGCGCTCGGCCTGTCGGGATGTGGCGCCTCACCCACTGTTGGTGGCGGGTATAACGCTACCACTCCAAACAACATATTCGAGAAGGCGCTGTTCGAGCAACTCGACAGCAATGTCGTGGTGATCGCGAGCGTGAATTTGGGCGGACCTTCCCGCAACTACCTGAAGAAACGCGAAGCCTTCGTCGACGCCCGCGTTCAGGAGTACCTCGAAAGTGCAGGATACGATGTCCGACCCCAGCGCGAGTTCTCCCAGCGCTGGAACAACGCCGTATTGATTTACGGCGACCCCATCGATCCGACAACCGGTCGGGTCAACCAAAAATCTTTTATCCAGATCGTACAAGCGGTGAAAGATCAGCTCGTAGAACAGACTGACATCAGCAGCATCATCTTCACTGACATCATCGAGAAAGATGTGTATTACGAGACGGGTCTCAACCGCGTTACCCGCTTTGATGGCGTCACACGCAAACCCGCAATTCAGGGTGCCGGAAGCGGCGTGACCTCAGAGTTCGACTGGTCCCGCGAAGTAGCCGCAGCCTCCATGCGCGTCGCGTGGTTCAATATGAACCTGGAGCGTGTTTTCTCGGGTGAAGGCGGTATGGAAGTCACCGACGCCGTCGACACCCGAAGCGGGACGGCCTTCGTGCGCCGCCGCGATGTGCTGGAGAACGAGAACCAGATCGACGAGGGGTTGGCGATCGCGTTCCATCCCATCATTCCAATGCGAAACTGGCCGGGGAACCCCTGATCAGGCGAGGGTTTCGAGACCTCGCTCAATGCACCACATCGCCGACAGTCCACCCAGCACGTAAACGGGCAGGGGCCGCAATGCCGTGACGCGCTGGCCCACAACCCGCACACCTGCCGCCGCGATCACGACCAGTAATGCGATAAAGGCTAGCTGGCCCAGCTCGATACCAACATTGAAGAACAGCAAGGCGACCGGCACATTCGACTGCGGCAACCCGGTCTCTGCCAAGGCGCCGGCAAAGCCCATGCCGTGGAGCAGACCAAAGGCACCTGCCAACCACCACGGTTGCCGCCACAGGGCACCACCACCCTCGCCTCGCGCCAACTCGACCGCGAGGACGTAGATCGACAGCGCGATCATGAACTCCACCAGCGATACCGGGTAATCAAATAACCCCAGCGTTACCATCGCGAGGGTCACGCTGTGCCCCAGTGTGAACGCCGTCACGGTGTAAATGAGTCGTCGATTCCAACCCACCAACAACAGCAGCCCCATCACAAACAACAAGTGATCAGGGCCCGCCCAAATGTGCTCCGCACCCAGCCAGGTGTAATCGAGCGCGACACTGCCCGCCGAACCCTCCTTCGGAACGGTGAACTCAGGCTCAGAGGCCGTGAACACCGCTTGATGAAAGATCCCGTCAGTCAGATTCACCCGCAGCAACGCCGAAGATTGGTTTTCACCCAAGCCGCTGACGGTCAGGGTTTCGCCGACGAGCCCTTGCGCGCACTCGTACTGCGTCTGCATAAGCATGCCAGTACCCTCTTGCACCCAGGGCGAGGCAGATGTGGGCTCGCAGGTCGCCGGGAAGCGCGGTTCGATCGGCGTCGCGGAGACTGTTTGAATCGGCGTTTTCCAGGTTGCGCTGAAAGTCTCCGCGGACAGTTGCGTTACCTCGAGCAACGAGGGTGCGAAACGGTGCGCCGCCACCTCAGTAGCCGTGAACAAGCACCACAGCATCAGCAGGTATCTCATGACCGCAGCACCTCGTAGGCTGCCATGACCTTAGCGACCCATTGCGCTACCCGCTCCTCCTCGGATTCTCGCTCCAGGTCGCGGACGATGCGCTCTCTGACCTCATCGACATTCAGGGTCCGGGGCGGCTCTCGGCGCTCGACATAGACGTAATGCACGCCAAAAGCGGAGCTGACCGGACCGACCCAACTGTCGGGCGCCGGCTCCAGCGCCTCAAGCTCCTCGGCAAACAACACACCAAACACCCGGGTGAGCTGATCCGGGCTCTGTCGGTTGAATCGATAGCCAGACAAAAAGGGTGCCCCAAGCAGTCTGGCTTCGTCAGCGTTGAGTTGCTCCCCGATTACCCTAGCCATCAGGTCAGTCATCTCAGCTGCACGGTCTGCAGGCAGAAAAACATGGCTCAAGCTAAATCGCGCAGGCTCATGCCAGCTCTGCAGATCCGCCTCGTATCGCGCCTGAACGTCATCTGCCGTCGGCGCGGCGCTGGGTGTCGTGGCCACAATGAGGCGCTCCATAATCTGCACCAGCCGACGCCGTATCACCTCGTCAGTGAGGTGCAATCGCAGCGCGTAGCCCTGCTTTATCAGCTCTTCGTCCGAAGCATCGGTCTGCGCGTCCAGAAAACGCATGTTACGAATAATGCGCTGCTCGACCGCTGCATCCCGATACTGCAGATCCCGGCGAATCGCCTCCCTGAAGAGCAATTCGTCGCGCAGCTCCGCATCCACAAATCGTGCGCGCAGTTCGGCACCGGGCTCACTCCGCGCAAAGCGCGCATAGTTCTCGGCCATGGCCGCAAGGCGCTCCGCATTGGGCGGGCCGAGTATGGGCTTAGGCTCGGGGAATAGTTGTCCGCTGATAAAGAAAAGCAGAGCGCCCAGAAGCGCAAACTGCAGCCATGGTTTTTTTATCATTGTTGTCTCAGCCCCCCAGTGACCGAGCCGAATTTAAAAGTAGCGCACCATAGATTCAACAGGCTCTTCCGGCAATACCTTGCTGGGCCCTTCTCGCGTGCCCACGTAAAGGAAGCCGATGACCTGATCACCAGTCGCACCCCCCAAGGCCTCAACCACGTGCGGGTCAGTCGCATAGCCGCCTGTGCGCCAGACACAACCAAAGCCGAGCGCATCAGCCGCTAGCTGCGCCCCGTGCAGAGCAGCAGCAACCGCGTGTCCTTGCTCGTCACGCGAGATTTTTTCGTGTGCTACCGCATGCAGCAATCCCGCAATGACCACGGGTGCGCGCAATGGCGCAGAGAGCGCTTTGGCGAGTTGAGCTTCGTCAGACACGCCCCGCAGTTGCAAGCTCTCATGGAAACAGCGTCCCAGCGCCTCACGCCGATCACCACTGATCACAACGAACCGCCACGGGCGTAGCCGACCATGGTCAGGCGCTCGCATCGCTGACCGCAGAATTAAATTCAATTGCTCGCTGTCGGGGCCGGGCTCCGTCAATCGGGGGTGGGAGTTTCTGTTGAGAAGCGTATCGAGTGTTTCAGACATTTGAGAAGTGGACATAGCGAATCGGGATGGCTGGCTGTTCAGCGACGCACTATAGCAGTCGGCGTGATGCTGTCAGTCGAATCGCCACCCATCGGGCACGTCATCGCGCAATTCAATCTGCCGCTCACCCAGTTGAATGCCGGACCCCGTTACCGCCACATCGGTATCCGTCAGTACGCCCTCGTCGAACAAATAGCTTGGCGACCACTCGTCAGCAAGACGCTTGGCTTCGATATCCGACTGCATTTCCACAACGGCCGCCAGTTTGTCGCGCCAGTCTGCTATCGCCCTTTCACCATGATGCCGTTGCAACAACCCGAGGGTGGCATCCGGACTCAATAACGCCGCTGTTGCGTTATTGCCGCCGAAACCTTTGCTATTGATCAGCGCGTAATCCAACTCATCGGCGGATCGCTGATGGAGAGCGAAGGCCAATCGGTCGGTCACCACATCATCTGCCAGAGCATCAACGGTGTTGATGGCAGGAATCACACCGTGATCCCAAATCCCCAGCGTTGCAGTGAGTTGATCGCCGGCCGCGGCGCCCAATGAGTGACCGACATAACTCTTGATGGCCGCAACTGGCCACTCCGCCACGCCGAATGCCTTCGCCACTTTGCTGAGCAACGCCGACTCCGTGACCCGGTTTTGCGGAGTGCCTGTGCCATGTGCCTGCACCATACCGTGACGACGCAGTCGCTCCTCACCCAGGATGCTTCTCAGGGCACCCGCTGACTCGGCGACCGTCAGGTAGTTGCCCACTCCCGGACCGGAAATCGATTTTTTCGCGCCGTCTGCCCTCACGCTGACAAATGGAGCGCCCGCGAGAACCGGTGCACCCAGCTCTAGCGCCAGCGCGTCATCCATCAAGATCACCACCTGCGCTGACTCGGCCATGGTGAAGCCACAGTTCTCACCGAAGGGTCTACACGCACGACGATGATCAGGTAGCGCCTCATCACCGAGGCCATCCAATTGCCGGAGCCCCTTGTCAGTCGCAAGTGCCCCCATCGCAACATAGCCGTCCATTACCTCAACACTGACAGGCGCCTCCGCGGCCCCCACCACGGCAATGCGAGAGCGGCCCTGGCGGATGTCCTCGATGCCCAGGCGCAGGTTGTATAGGAACGTTGCGCAGGCGCCCAACGCAGGCCCTGTTGCACTGAGGCTTCCCAATACATATGCGCTGATGAAGTCACCAGGCATCTCTGCAAAACCAAACGGGCATTGCTTCGAAGTCACGCGGCGCCCTGTTGCGCGGGATCGCAGCATGCCGCCGTAACCCGCCTCATCCAACTGTCCCATAGCACCCGAGACGTATACGCTAACCGCATCGGCCGGGACGGCGTTTTCGAGCACCTGCCAATCGATACCCAAATCTGCCAGTGCATCCGATATCGCAAACACCGTCATTTGCAGCGCGCGCGGATGGTTGCGTGAGGCATACAACGCGCCGGGATCAAAACCCGTTGGCAACTGGCCGGCGCTGCTCACATCAAAATGTCGGGTGCTGGGCAACAAAACCTCGGCACCTTCCGGGAGGGTCACGCGCACTCGTTTATCGGCAAGTGCTTCGGATATCCCACCCACGGCAGCACCCTCGCCGATCCCACCAGGGGTGTAGTCAAACTGTGAAGTGACTTGCCCCTCACCCACCTGCGCCCGTCGGTTCCAGGGAACGGCGCGATAATCAAACCAATCGGCTTCGATCTCGCGCACTAACGTATGAGCCAGGACATCGGCGGGGTCTGTTCGACCCATCATGTGGCTGAGCGCGGCCTGAGTGCCCGCCCGGTCAGCAGCAGATAGATGGTCCCAAATCATGCGCCGATAGGCGTGCCTCCGGGATGTTCGCCCGGCGCTATTCACGCCGCCTGCCGCCACCATGACCGGTAATCTGAGCATCTGTTGTCTTTCCTTATACCGCATCACACGCGCCATACGGCGCACCGAAGTCTGAGAGTCTACGCTCGACTAACCGCCTTTCTATGCGTATAACGTCAAATACTATGCTTAAAAAGTCATCACGCTCGGGAAAATTCCGCGTCGCGGCGCTGCTCCATTCGGACATTCTGACTTCGTCTGTTACGTTGCCGCTTGAGATTCTGACCGGTGCTAGCCAGGCAATCGGTCGAATTGGCACCCGCTCACTCGACATCGCCTGCTTTAGCGAGGACGGAGGCGCGTTGCCGATTCAGAGCGGTATCACTTTGGATACCCTGCCACTGAGCGATCTGGTCGATACGGATTTGTTAATCGTGCCTGCGATCTGGCGGCAACCTCAGCGAGTCCTGAGACGGGAGTCAAGGCAGGTAGCGTTGATTGCGCAACACATTGCCGCGGGAGGATTAACCGTGAGCGTGGGGTCGGGTAGTTTCTTGTTGGCGGAGACGGGCCTGATGACGGACCGCTCAATGACTACGCACTGGCAGTGGTTCGATGCATTCGCGCAACGCTACCCCTCGGTGCCGTTAGAGCAACGTCAACTAATCACCCAATCCGACTCGGTCTTTTGTGTCAGTAGCGTCAACTCCGTCGCAGACTTGATGGTTTACCTGTGCGGAGATATTTTCTCGCCTCGTGTGGCGAGGCACATCGAGAGTCAATTTTCTCCAGAGATCCGTCAGCGATTTTCACCCTCGCCGTTGGGAGCACCGCGCGACCTGCACCATGACGAACTGGTGGCAGACATACAGATCGAGTTACTGCGTGACTTAAGAGAACCGATTCGAATCGCCGAGTTAGCCGCCTCATCAGGTGTCAGTGAACGCACCCTGGCGAGGCGCTTTAGATCCGCCACCGGTGTCTCCATTAGCGGCTACCTGCAACAACGCCGACTCGACGAGGCACAGGCACTGCTGCGCCGCACCAACCTCTCGGTCACCGAGGTGGGCAGTGCCGTGGGTCTTCATGACCCGTCTCATTTCACACGGACATTTCGGCAACTCACCGGCCTGACCCCCACCGCGTTTCGGACCGCAGTCCGACAGAAAGGGTTTGGCGTCGCTCAACTGCCGGGCTGAACTTGCAGGCCTCACTCAGTTCGGGCTAAATGCCCGCCCGTTTCTTTGATTTAAGAGCTCTGACATGACCGACGTGATGATTATCGACGGCGCCCGCACACCAATGGGCGGCCTCCTGGGTGATCTGGCCGATGCGACAGCAAACGAGCTGGGCACAACTGCCATTACCGCGACGCTCGAGCGCTCGGGCGCCAAGGCCGAAGCCATCGACGAAGTCTTCATGGGGTGTGTATTGCCGGCGGGGTTGAAGCAATGTCCAGCGCGTCAGGCCATGCTGGGCGCGGGAATTCCCAACACAACGGGCGCGGTCACGATCAACAAAGCCTGTGGTAGCGGCATGCAGGCAACCATTTTTGCTGCCGACAGCATTACCGCAGGCACCAACCACCTGGTGATCAGCGGCGGTCTCGAGAGCATGTCCAACGCACCGCAAATTCTGATGACAGGCCGTCGCGGACAGCGCCTCGGACACACCAAACTTTATGACCATATGTTTTTGGATGGCCTGGAAGACGCCTATACCGGTGCCGCCATGGGCACTTTCGCGCAAAAGACGGCAGATGAGCACGGACTGACGCGAGAAGAAATGGACGCCTTTGCGATTGAGAGCCTCACTCGCGCGCAGCGAGCGATTGATGAAGGCCTCAACGCCAAAGAAATGGCGCCTGTCACAATTAAAACGCGTCGCGGAGAGCACACCGTGACCAACGACGAGCAACCGCACAAGGCCAACCTGGAAAAGATCCCGCAGCTCCGGCCTGCCTTCGCTGAGGGCGGCACTATCACTCCCGCCAACTCCAGCTCCATTTCCGATGGCGCCAGCGCCCTGCTACTGGCCAGCGAGGAAGCCGCCGCGGGGCATGGTCTGACGCCCCGGGCGCGCATCGTGTCTCATGCGCGGAACAGTCTTGCACCCGAGTCCTTTACCTTGGCGCCGATAGGTGCCGCCGAGCAGGTCCTGGCCAAAGCGGGTTGGAGCGCCTCAGACGTGGATCTATGGGAGATCAACGAGGCTTTCGCTATGGTGACGATGCTGACAACACGCGCCTTGAAACTGGACCCCGCCTGCGTCAACGTGCACGGCGGCGCCTGCGCGCAGGGTCACCCCGTTGGTTCTACTGGCTCGCGCATCATCGTGACGCTCATCAACGCGCTGGAGCATTACGGCAAGAAGCGTGGCGTTGCAGCACTTTGCATCGGTGGTGGTGAAGCCACTGCCATGGCAATCGAACTGGTCTGAACAACTCCGCGATACATTCGTATGCTCAGTGACATCCCTACATTACTCGACGACATCAGCGCGGGCCGCATGGTCATCCTGATGGATGACGAAGATCGAGAAAACGAGGGTGACCTGATCATCGCAGCGGAAAAAGTCACGCCAGAGATCGTCAATTTTTTTGCCACGGAGGCCTGCGGTCTGATTTGCATGCCGATCATGCCGGAGCGCGCGCGACAACTGAATATACCGCTGATGGTGCGGGATAACCGCTCGCAGCATGAGACCAATTTCACCGTATCGATCGATGCCACCGAGCAGGTCGGGCCGGGGGTCAGCGCGGCACAGCGCGCGCACACCATCCTGCAGGCCGTGGCGCCCGACGCCACGCCACGGGATATCAAGCAACCTGGCCATATATTCCCGCTCGTTGCCAAACCGGGCGGGGTCCTCAAACGCGCGGGCCACACCGAAGCAGGCGTAGACTTGGCGCGCATGGCGGGGCTGGCGCCGGCTGCCGTCATCGTTGAGATCATGAACCCCGACGGCACGATGGCGCGGCGGCCCGAGCTCGAAGTCTTTGCCAAAGAGCACGGCCTCAACATGGGCACCATCGCTGACCTCATTGAGTATCGGTCGTTACACGAACAATCGATTGAGCTACACAGCGCCGAGCCCGTGCACACTGAGTGGGGTCAATGCACCCTGCACACCTTCCGTGATCTCATCGATGACACCCTACACTTCGCCATGAGCGTAGGGGATCTCAGCGCGCCCGGTGCGGTACCGGTGCGTGTGCAACCGATGAATACCTTGCGGGATTTTCTGGGCACACGCCTGGATGACAAAGCCGTGCCGGGATGGTCCTATCGTGCCGCAATGCAGCACATTGCTGCCGAGGGGCGTGGCGTGGTGGTCTTGCTTGGCGGCACCGAGACACCGCACTCGATTCTTGAAGATCTGGACCAACTGCTCCACGCGGAGCAGCGGCCGGCGCCTCCGCAGAACTACCGCTTGATTGGCACCGGCGCGCAAATGCTCAGACAGCTTGGCCTGACCGATCTGCAGCTCATGTCTGCGCCGCTCCACTTCAATGCCCTGTCGGGTTTCAATCTGAACATCACGGATTTTCTGGCTGCGCCGGGCCGTTAAGGTTTTGGGGTGATCCCCCGACATTCAGTGAGCCGAGGGGGCGTGGCCATCCTCTACTAGCCACCGCGGTCTTATCTTGGGAAAGCCGCGTCGCCCTGCTTCAAGCAACACTAGCCTTTGCCATCGGCATGTCTCACAGCGCCCGCACCCACCATTACCGAGGTTGATTCCGATGGCATCAGTGATGGAACGTGACGACGTCCCCTAATGCGGCCCGTTCGGTGCGGACCTCATTGACCGCTGTTTCGGTGGGGTACCCAAATGACATGCCGAACATCAGCTGCTCATGCTCACCCAAGTTGAGCGTGGGGCGGATCACATTAGCGAGAAAGGCGAGCGCCGTCTGCGGACAAGAGCCCAAGCCGTGGGCAGTCAAACCGAGCATCACCGTCTGCGCAAACATGCCGAGGTCGCAGGCTTCACGCAGACCAAACCCGGTTGGCAGCGTGAAAAACGCCACGGCGGGTGCGTCGAAGAAGCTGAAGTTGCGCATAAACCAGGCGTTACGCTCGGCCTTTTGCTCTCGCGCAATACCGAGTGAGTCATAGAGTGCTGCAGCCGAGGCGAACTGACGCTCCTTGTACACGCCCTCGTATTGACCGTCGTAGGGAAAATCCAAAGCAATTTCACCCGCCGCAAACTTTGCCGGCAGCTCAGCGCGTAACTGCTCGAGCGTCTCTCCCGTTACCACGTGCACAAACCAGGGCTGGGTATTGCAGTTACTCGGGGCACGCTGTGCGCAGCCAAATACCGCTTCAATGATTTCCTGAGGCACGGGATCCGATTTAAAGTCCCGCATCGAGCGGCGCTGGCTCACGATGTCACCAAACACCTCACTCATTATCTCTGTTGTCATCTCTACACTCTCGATTTTAGATGATGGCGTGTCGGTCGCACCCTCGCACGCTTTGCGCGCTGTCGCCCGGCGACACTCGGACGATCTTTAGCCGGAGCCGGCGTGACTAGAGCGCAAGCAAAGAGTCGCTAGCGCACATTGCCATCGAAACGCTCCGGTATGTACTCAGCGGGCAACCAGGCGGGCTCATCGCGCCGCTGGGCCGCCATCGGCGTGAGTCGCGATGACGCAGCGGCCGCCGGGCAGGCGCCAGTCGCAAACCAATCGAGCGCCGTGGCGAGCGATGCCTCCGCCGGATCGCCGAATGCCGTGAAAATATCGTCGTCAGCCTCACACAGCGTGAAGCGCCCGGTACCGTCCAGACCAACCTGGTGATAACCACCCTGATTCTCACCGTTCACGATCTCGAAGGCGGTCAGCCGGAGGGCCACATCGCAGTCTTCACGCTCCAGGCCTTCTACAGAGGAATGCATATCCCAGCGTCCCTGACCCACCTGCTTACCGAAGGTGTCACTCCCTACCATGATGACCTCCAGGTGCGGATCAAGGCCGTTAATGATCAGCTCGCTCGCTGATGCCGTTGAGCCAGACGTAATAAACGCAATACGAATCGGTGAGAAGGTATCGGGCAATTCGTCGAACAGTCCCCAGTTATCGCGATCATCGTTGAACTCCGGGTGCTGGTTGTTGACCTGAATTTTGAAAGACGCCTGACCCCGCGCCGTGATACCTGCGAGCAGATCCATCATGGTGTCGGCAACACTCAACAATCCCCCACCGTTGTATCGAAGATCGATGACCAGGTCGGTCACGCCGTTTTCCGAGAACAGTTTGGCCAAATCCGTCAGCGAGGAGAAACCCCCAGCAGGTTCCAATGCCGCATCAATGAACTGGCGCATGTGCAGATATCCAACCGGAGTGAGTCCTTCGCGATCGATTAACGCCGGCGCCGTTGCGAGTGCCGGTGGCGCCAGCTCTTCCTTCGCAACCAAAATGTCTGCGTCCTCTCCGTTCTGGCGCACGCGGAACGTTCTTTCCACACCCACGTTGCCCGGGCCGAAGATGTCCTCGCTCGTAGCGCCTCTGGCGCTCAACTCGTCCAGCGTTTCGAACCCGGAACCGGCATCGACAGCGATGAGCTCCATCCCGCGCCGCATACCCGCCGCATAGGCAGGGCCACTCTCAAAGACATCAATGATGAAGAGCTGATCGGCGGTGCTGGTCGACCGAAAACCGAAGCCAACATAGGCGCCAGAACTGATGCTGGTCTCGTCCTCGGTGATGGTGGTCATATAGGAAAACCCCCGGTCCCGACCATCGTCGATCAAGGGCTGCAGACGTGCTTCAAGGTAGGCCTGCGCGCTGTCGTATTCCGCTTTGGTAACACTCGCCATCTCGTCGTACCAGAGATACCACGAGTCAGTCACCCCCTCTACGAAATCGATTTGCGCCGACACGCCGCAGGCACCGTCGTCTCCCGAATCATCTGAGGAGTCGCCGCCAGCGCCGCCAACGCCAGCGACGGGTGGTGGGGGCGAAGTGTCACCGCCACCACCGCCGCTACAAGCCGCTAGCGCGCTCAGAATGGCAATCACGAGAGTCCAGTTTTTGATACGCATCCTTTTGCCTCAAATAATCGCTTAATCTCAAATGTAACACCTTGGTGCGGCGAGGCCGTCAACACATAAGTCGGATTGTGCCCCGTTGGCGAATGTGGCACCTTCGCCGCCATCAACAACATGGGAATCTCATCATGCAAAGCAACTATGGCCCAGCCCTGCTACTTGGCGCACTAATTGGCGGCGCTATCTTGTTGGACGACGTCATCACGCCAGAGCCAAAAAGCCACCCCCCTCGCGTGGCTATGTTCCACCACGGTGAAAACCTCGGTGATATCGAAGCCCTCGCCCCCGAAGGCGACCACAACGTGTGGATTGTCAAAGGGGAGGACGATGTCGAAACAGAGATTCATAAAGAAGTCCGCATAGAACTGTCCACTGATGACGCTCAAAGCATGGATGATGCGCAGCAACTAATGATCTCAGTGAGCGTCGATGCTGATGATGAACCGGCCGGGGACCTTGCAGCCGCCATCGGCGCCGTCATCGATGCCGCCCGAGCCGAGGGCAGAGAGCCGACAAAAGAAGAGATCGAGGCAGCAGTCTCCGCGATAGCAGGAGACGCCAAATCGATCGATGTTGAGGTGCTGTCTACCAAGGACTGAGCCGCGACAGAGCGGCACGAGGCGCTTCTCTGCAAGCGCCCCCTGTCCCCAAGATTGGGGACGCTCCTTAGCCTGGGTCTTAAAAACCCCGCCACATGCTTCCCACGCCTCGAACTAGCCTCGAATCCAACCGAGGCTCAAAACATGCTCCGAACACGCTACAAACGAACTTAAGATTCAAACTCACATCAGACGAACCGGGAACGAGCTGAGAAATAGCCGTGTGAGTTGATCCCTCCCGCCCTGATGGCCTAAAGTGCGGTGACTTGTTCGGAACAAGTCACCGCGTCGCACCGCGAGAATAAACAGAAAAATCTGTCAGCAGAGGACCTACGCCATGCCATCAGCAGAAGACCGCCTTGCTATCTCGGAAGTATTGAACCGAATGGCCTATTACTACGATGAGGGACACCTTGATGAGCTCGGCGCCTGCTTCGCTGACGATGCCATCATGAGCATGCAAATCGCAGGCGGCGACATGGTGGGACCCTTCGAGGGGCGCGATAACATTATGGAGCTCTATCGCGGCGCCAAATCGAGCCAGACGGACGTCCGCCGCCATGACATTACCAATGTGATGTTCGACGCATCCGGCGATGCTCTTGCAGTCACCTCATACCTAACCTTGTTTGCGACAGAGCAGGGCGAGACCAAACTGCTCACGACAGGTGTCTACCGCGACCAGGTCGCGCAAATCGGCAGCGAATGGAAAATCATCCGCCGCCATATCGACCTCGACAGCGCCTACTAGGGCATCGCCATGAATCTCGGCCGCATCCCCGCCAAAACCGCGTTACTCGACCCCGAGCGCGAGGCGCTGATTGACATCCCCAACGACAGGAGGATGACCTTCGGCACCCTCGATGAGCGGATCAAACGGCTGGCGAACGGCTTCTGCGATGAGTTGAACCTCAGCAAGGGTGATCGGGTCGCCATTCTCTCGAAGAACTGCATTCAGTATATGGAGGTGTTCTACGCCTGCGCCCGTTGTGGGCTGATTGCGCAGCCGCTGAACTGGCGTCTGAGTGAGCCCGAGATGGCGCGGATCCTGGAAGATGGCGAACCGAGCGTGCTCATTGGGTCCGAGGAGTACGCCGAGCTGACCCAATCCCTGGCGAGCGCAACGAGTATCCCCACAACACTGGTGTTTACCGCCGCGCACGATTGCGATTATGAGCAGTTGATCGCCTCGGCGAGCGACGCGGAACCGGCCTCATCGGCAGATGTCACAGGCGATGATCCCGTTTTGATTCTCTACACCGGCGGCACCACCGGCGAATCGAAGGGCGCCCTGCACTCTCACCACTCGCTGTATATGGGCATGCTGAATCAGTCCATCGCCGAACGCATCGTGCCCACCGACGTTTACATGCTGACGGGGCAGATGTTCCATATTCCGGTCGCACTTGCCATGAACTACATGGCTCACGGCTGTCCTGCTGTGCTCATTAACTTTGATGCCAAGCTGGCGCTGGAAGTCATCCAACAGGAACGCGTCTCGGCATTCCTCGGCATCACAACAATGATCAACTGGATGATGGCGGTCGAGGGCTTTGAGCAATACGACCTCAGCAGCCTGCGCAACTTCCAATACGGTGGTGGACCTATGCCACGCTCTGTGGTGGAAGCCGCACTCAATGCCTTCCCCTGCACCATGATTCAGGGCTACGGCCAGACCGAAGGCATGACGATGACGTTTCTGTCGCAAGAGGATCACCAACGCGCGATCACCGGTGATCATCCGGAGCGACTCGGCTCCTGCGGCCGGGAGGGATTCGTGTCTGAAATCTTGGTGGTCGACCCGGAGGGAAACCCGGTACCCCGAGACGGCAGCGCGGCGGGCGAGATTATTGTGCGCTCGGAGGCCAACATGCTGGGTTACTGGCGTCGCCCCGATCTCACTGACAAAACGCTGCGCGATGGCTGGATGTGGACCGGCGACATCGCCACCTGGGATGCCGAGGGTTACGTCTTTATCGTAGATCGCGCCAAAGACATGATCATCTCAGGTGGCGAGAACATCTACAGTACACAGGTCGAAGCGGCCATCCACCAACATCCTGCAGTGCTGGAGTCCGCCGTATTCGGCATTCCCGACGACAGCTGGGGCGAGGCAGTGAAGGCGGTGGTGGTATTGAAGCCGGGACAGACTGCAACCGAAGCCGAGATTATTGCCGAGGCCAGCAAACATCTCGCTTCCTACCAAAAACCCAAATCGGTCGACTTTGTCGAAGCACTACCGAAGGCACCCACCGGCAAAATCCTCAAGCGGGATTTGCGCGACCCCTACTGGCAGGATGAGACACGTCAGGTATGAGCGGTTTACTGTCCGAAGAAGTCCTGTCACACATCGGCAGGCAAAGCGCACCGCGGCGTGAAATCGTCACACGACGCGATATCCGCAAGTACGCGATTGCCACCGACAACCGGCAAGCCAAGTATCTCGATGGCGATATGGCGCCGCCACTTTTCCATCTGCATTTGTTCTGGGATGTCGTACCCCTGAACGAGCTCTCTCCCGATGGCGTATCCATCGACTCGTTGCTGCCGAAGTTCCCGCTGGAAAAGGCGATGGCCGGGGGGCTGGATATCCGTTACCACAAGCCGATTCGGCCGGGGGATTGGTTAACCGCCACGCGAACGCTGACCGACATCTATGAAAAAGCCGGGCGCAGCGGCCCGCTTATTTTTTATGAGGTGCTGATGGAAGTACGCGACGACGACGGGGAATTGGTCGTCAGCGAGAAAACCACGAGGATTCTGCGATGACTCTGGCACCGACTGTCGGCATGACAATCCCCCAGCGCGAGCACTACTGCGATGCAGTACAGCAGATGCTCTATAACGCGTCGCTCTGGAACGGGCACCGCATCCACTTCGATATGCCCTACGCGACCGAGGTCGAAGGCTACCCCGGTTTGGTTGTGGCGGGCCCGTTGATGGGCGACTGGCTGCATCAGGTCGTTGATGAGTGGTTGGGTGAGTCAGGCATGATCACCGGTATTGAATATTCCAATCGCGTTGCGGCCTTTGTGGGTGAGACCGTCACCGCTGGGGGTACCGTCACAGCTTATGACGAGGCCACAGGCGAGGTGACGCTGGAGGTCTTCGTGAAGAATGACCGTGACGAGGTGCTGACCCCCGGCGTCATCACTGCACAGCTCGAGCAGGAGCGCTAGAACCGATGGCAGGCTCCGGGCTGGGAGGCAAGTACGCGCTAATCGGCATGGCCGAGAGTGACGTTGGCATTGTCCCTGATAAAAGTCCCCGCGAACTTTGCGTTCAGGTCACGCTGGATGCCGTCCGCGACGCGGGTCTCAAGTTGAGTGATGTGGACGGACTCATCACCTGCAACGCCTTCGCCGAGCCCATCATGTACCACGCCGAGGCGGTTGCCGAATATCTCGGCTGGGAACCTCGGCACTGCGTGACGGTCAACACCGGTGGCGGCACAACATTTATGGCGCTCAACATGGCGGCGGCTGCGATTGAGGCCGGCATGGCCGACACCATCGTTGTCGCGATGGCTGACAGCCTGCGAAGTTTTATGACACGTGAGCAAGCCATGGTGGTGCAATCGAGCTCCGGGCATCCGCATTACGAGCAACCCTACGGGCCTACCGTGCCCGCCTACTACGGCCTGATTGCTCGAGCGCATATGGATCAGTACGGCACCACCGAGGCGCAGTTCGCCGAAGCGGCCGTGTCCTGTCGCGCTTGGGCCAGTCAGCATCCGAAGGCGCAGATGCGCGATGTGATCAGCGTCGAAGATGTTTTGAACTCGCGAGCCATTGCTGATCCGCTCAAGGTTTTGGACTGCTCACTCGTCTCGGACGGTGGCGCAGCGGTCGTCATCACCCGCAAAGACAGAACTAAAGATGGCCCAAACAAACCCATCACTTTGCTGGGCTACGGTGAAGGCCACGCCTATGAGCACATCAGCCAAGCCAAAAACCTCACGACCTCTGCGGCCGTGCAATCAGGCCAGAGCGCTTACGCCGAGGCAGGGCTCAGCCCGGACGATATCAGCCTGCTGCAGCTTTACGACTGCTTCACCCCTGCCCTGCTGATTCAAATTGAAGATCTCGGCTTCTGTGCCAAGGGTGAAGGTGGCGACTGGCTGGCCAGCGGCATCAGCAGGCCCGGTGGCGCCAAACCACTGAACACCCATGGCGGCATGCTGTCCTACTGCCACCCCGGTAACCCGGGGGCCATGTTTGGTTTGACCGAGGCCATATCGCAATTGCGTGGCGATGCGGGGCCTCGCCAACTGCCGGGGATGAGCACAGCGCTGTGCCATGCCCAAGGGGGCATTATGTCGAGCCACGCGACTGTCATCCTCGGTGCGGAGGATTAAGCATGGCGAAACCCACTCCACGCCCGACCCCAACTGAACAGCCGTTCTATGACGCCTGCGCGCAGCATCAGCTAATCCTGCAACACTGTCAGGGCTGTGGGCATGTGCTTTTCTATCCGCGCACCCACTGCGACCAATGCCAGAGTGAGCAGTTGGTATGGAAGGAGGCCAGCGGTCAGGGCAGCATCGCCAGCTATACCGTCGTGCGTCGCGGGGTGTCTGCGGACTTCGAGGCACCCTACGTGATTGCGCTCATTGATCTGGCAGAGGGTCCGCGGATGATGAGTCAAATCATTGAGACGGAGCCGGAAGCCTTGGCGGTAGGTTTACAAGTGAGCGTTGACTTTGCTGCCTGGTCAGAAGACATCACACTACCCGTATTTCGGTTACACCCTGCCCTGGATGCTAACGCCTAAGCGTGGCAATCTATTGGAGACACCATCAATGAACAGCACGATGATCCCGGTTGCCGTAATTAACCCTGACGCCCCGCCCGAGAGTCTCGAGGCAAAGCAACCGGACGTCGACAATGGCGCCGAGATCTACGGTAAAGACGGCTACTTCAGCGCCGAGCAAATGGCGCAGGAATGGGACAAGGTTTGGACGCAGAGCTGGCTGATCGCGGGCGTTAGCGCTGACCTACAGGAGCTGGGCGACTATTTTTTGTTCCGACTGCGGAGCGAATCCATCATCGTTACCAAGACAGAAGACGGCGTTAAAGCCTTCTACAACGTCTGCCCCCATCGCGGCGCGCGACTCCTCACCGAGGAACGCGGCAACAAAAAAGTATTCGTGTGCCCCTTTCACAGCTGGAGCTTCCGCAATAACGGTGAGCTGCGCACCATCACCGACGAAGAGACTTTTCAGGATGCCGTCATTTGTCATCGACCGGGCCTGACACCCGTTGCTTGCGAAGAGCACGCGGGCATCATTTTTATCAGCATGGCCGACAATCCACGCGCGCTCAAAGACGCGATCGGCTTGCCCGAGGGTTACCTTGAGAATTATCAGATCGATCAGATGCGTGTGGTACGACACGTGCGCAGCGAGTGGGGCTCAAACTGGAAAGTGGGCGTCGAGGCCTTTTACGAGAGCTACCATCTGCACGCAGTGCACCCTGAGACCCGCGGCGTGATGGGCGATCTCAATGTGCAGTACGACTGCTATCCCAACGGCGCCAGCCGCATGATCGTCCCACTGGGACAACCCAGCCCCCGTCAGGCCGACCAGACCACGGTAAACGAGGGTCTGCAGTACATGCTGCAAGAGGCAGGCGTTGACCCCGCAGGTTTCGAGGGCACCGCCGCTAATGTGCGCGCGGCCATCCAGCAGGCCAAGCGTGCCCGCTCTGACCGGCTGGGCCTGGGTTACGAGCGCTTCACCGACGGCCAGCTTTCTGATAGCTGGGCAACCGGAATCTTTCCCAACGTGCAGATTGGCTGCCACCCTGAAGCCATATTTCTAATGCGCTTTATTCCCCACGACACCGACCCCGAACGGTTCTGGTACGACACCATGACGCTGATGTTCCCGGTCGACGACCCCAACTACTGCCCTCCTGCCTGGATGGGCTTACCAGAGGGCACAGACGTGACGGGCAGCGTGCGGCCCGATACTGAAAACTTCCTGATCGACGAGGACCCAGGCCTGGGATTAGTGCTTAGCCAGGACGCCGCGTTTCTCCCATCAGTACAGGAAGGCATGCGCAGCAAGGCCTTCAAAGGGCAAATCTGGGGCGAGCAAGAGCAACGGCTGCGCCATTTTCATGTGGAGCTAGAGCGGCGACTCAATGATTGAGCGCGACCCTCTGTTTGACTCGGCTGCCGACTGCCGGGCCTGGACACATCAATCGACATACTGACTGAAACGGATCGACCTACCAGCCCGTCGCTGTGGTGGGACGGGCTCTCTCGACCTGACCCAGAGCCACCGCTCGAGACGACTGTCACCGCGGATTACGCCATTGTCGGTGGCGGCTATACCGGCTTATGGACCGCCTACTTTTTGAAACAAAAACAGCCTAGTGCCGACGTCGTGCTGATCGAGGCGCAACAGTGCGGCCACGGCGCATCGGGGCGGAACGGCGGCTGGTTCATGGGGACTTTAGAGGGCCTCTCCGCCTTTACTGACAGCAAGGGAGAGCTCCACCCTGCCGCCCGCGCTCAGCTCAACACCCTTGTGAGTAGAGCCGGCCAAGTGCTGACTAAAGAAGGTATTGAGTGCGACTTTCACCACGGTGGCTGCGTGATGGCAGCGGCGCGACATACATCGCAGATCGCTCGCGCGCGCGAGACGCTCGCACACTTTCAAGGCCTGGGGTTCAGCGAGGACGATTATCGCTGGCTTACACCAGAGGCTTTAACTGCTCGTATGCAGGTGGCAAATCCTGGCGGCGCGGTATTCACGCCCCACGTCGCCCGAGTCCAGCCTGCCAAGCTCGTGATGGGGCTCGCGCGCGTGGTGAAGGCTCTGGGTGTCCGGGTTTTTGAGCACACTCGGGCGACCAGTATTGGTCCGGAGCGCATCGACTGCGATCGCGGCAGTGTCGGCGCTAACCAGATTGTTGTTGCGACGGAGGGCTACTCCGAGGTGGGCAACCCACTGCATCGTCGAATCATTCCCGTTCAGACTGGCATGGTCGTGACGGAACCACTGACCGATAAGCAGTGGTCGGATATCGGCTTCCATGACAATGAGACCTTCGCCGATTTCACGCGCGCCGCGACCTATTTACAACGGACGGCAGATCAACGCCTCGTCATCGGCGCACGTGGCAACTATCTCCCCGGCGGACGCCCTCAACACGCGCTGGCTGACACGGCATCCATTGCCCAACACCGCCAGCGGATCGCGCTGGATCTCTTTCCACAGCTCCGAGGGGTGCGCTTCACCCACAACTGGGGTGGTAGTGTCGGTGTTCCCAGGAGCTGGCATCCCCATGTCATTTACGATCCTTTTTCCAAAATGGGGACAGCAGGGGGATATATCGGTGAGGGTGTCGGCGCGAGTTTTCTTTTCGGTGAAACGCTGGCGACTTTACTGATCGGGGAGTCATCTGAACTCAGCGAGATGCCCTGGGTACAGCAGCGGCCCCTGGCGGAATTGCACCGCTGGGAACCCGAACCGGTTCCACAACTGGGCCTCAAGGCCACCATGCTGGCGTTTGGCGCTGAAGAATGGCTGTTGAATCGGTACGGCGAATCGCTACCCGCCCGTGCAATGGGATGGCTGTGTGATCAACTGGGACCGCATTAGCGGATCAGGGTAGCGCTAGTGCGCAGCGCCTCGACGCGTTAGCCGACGCGCTAGAGCGCCTCCCAGCGGCATCATAATCACGATCAGTGAAAAGAAAACCCAATGGTGCCAGGCAGGCAAGGCCTCCCAGAATTGCTTCTGTACCATGACGCCAATGATCAACATATCCAGCGTTGCCAGCGTCAAACAGAGTTTTTGCCAACTCCCGGACCCACCAATAAACGACACAGCCAGCCCGCATAGCAACAACACGGCCGCCTGCACTACCTCAATAGACATCACCAAAGGGGCGTAAAACGAGCCTCCTAAATCGTTGATGTGTTGGGGAAACAGGCTCATCCACCCGTTCAGAAGCGGCAGGCACAGCGCGCCGTACAGTAATGGCGCAGCTAAGAGTGCCCCCAGCAACCGCAACCCTTTCATAGCGTTTTTTCCGTTGTGCTGTCCGTTGCTAGCATAGCAGTGTGCGCGAGCGTAATGGCCGGCAGCTGCGCTGTATTCGTTACCGGTTGATTAGGTGCTCACGGGAACCTGCAACACCCGCTGAAATCGGATTCCTGCGGGCAAATGTGTATACTCCGCGGCTCAACCCCTTAGCGTGGAGAAGAGCAATGAATGCCCCGCAACAAGTTGTAGTCAGCCCCGACATCGAAATTAAAATGCAGGACGCGTTGAAAGCGCAGCGAGAGAGCTACCTGCAGGAAGGTTACGTGTCGGCGGAAACTCGTATCGATCGACTGAATCGCGCAATCGACGTACTGGTGCGTCACGCGGATCGCATCAGCGAAGCCATCAACAAAGACTTCGTATGCCGTCCCGATCAGATCAATCTCATGACTGACGTAGCGGCTTCAATTAGCTCGATGAAGCATTGCCGCAAGCACCTCAAGAAGTGGATGAAGGACGAGAAACGGCCTTCAACCTTCCCACTGGGCCTGCTGGGTGGACGCTCACATATCCAATACCAGCCCAAAGGCGTCGTCGGCATCGTCGCGCCCTGGAACTTCCCGGTCGCAATGGTGTTCCAGCCGCTAGCGGGAATTCTGGCTGCGGGTAACCGGGCTATGATCAAGCCCTCTGAATTTACTCCGGAGACATCGAAAGTCATCGAGGAAATCGTCGCCGAGGCGTTTGATCCGACGGAGGTCACCACCTTCTCTGGCGGTCCGGAAGTGGGTCAGGCCTTCTCTGCCCTGCCCTTTGATCACATGATCTTCACCGGCGCCACTAACATCGCGCGGCATATTCTGACTGCAGCGGCACGGAACCTGGTGCCCGTTACGTTGGAGCTGGGTGGCAAATCGCCGGTCGTCATCTCCCGGTCAGCCGATATCGAGCAGGCCATTCAGCGCGTCATGGTTGGCAAAACGCTGAATGCCGGGCAAATCTGTCTCGCACCGGACTACCTGCTGGTACCCGAGGAGCAACTCGAGGAAGTCATCTCTCTGGCCACCAAAACGGTCAGCGACATGTACTCCAGTCTGCGCGACAACGATCAGTACACCGCTGTCATCAACGAGCGTCATCACAAGCGCTTGAGCAGCTACCTTGAAGACGCCGAGCAACGCGGCTGCCGCATCATTCCGCTCAACCCGGCCAATGAGGACTTTAGTGAAGGCACGGGCAAAATTCCGCCGACGCTGATCGTCTCACCCGACACCGATGCCCTGTGCATGGAAGAAGAAATCTTTGGTCCTTTGCTGCCTATCCGCACCTACAAAGATTTCGATGAAACCATCGACTACATCAATGCCAATCCGCGACCACTCGCCGCCTACTACTTCGGCACCAACAAGAGTGAAGAGGAAGCCTTCTTGCATCGCACTACATCTGGCGGTGTTTGCATCAACGATGTGATTTTCCACATCATGCAGGAAGACATGCCGTTCGGTGGTGTAGGCCCGTCCGGGATGGGTTCCTATCATGGCATCGAAGGCTTCAAGACCTTCAGTCATGCCAAGTCGGTCTACAGCCAAACGCTCAAATTCAACGTGGCCAAGCTAGGCGGCATTCTGCCTCCTTATGGCAAAACCACCGAGAAGAACATCAAGGCTCAAATTAAGAGCTGATTGCTCGGACGACGCGGTCTTACGTGCACAAAAAACCCCGCCTCGGCGGGGTTTTTCTATGGTGGGGTTTGGGTTTACTTCAGGATGTAAGCCTGCACCACCAGCTCTCTCGTCAGCGGATTGAACTTGATGACGTCGAGGTTCATTTGGCCGTTGCTGATATTGACTACGTTGCGCATTACCACCACGCCATCAACCAGCTCCCAAAACCCCTGAAACCGTCCAGATGCGTACCCCTCTGAGGTAAATCCGCGACCCTGCCCATCAACAGTCCCGCCGTTTCGGGCAGCGTTATAGCTGAGGTCATAGGTCACATAGACTTTGCCATAACCGTCCATGTCACCCTCGGCACTCACAGAAGTCACATCCTGGCCTAACTTGACCGATGTCACGTTCATTGCCGTATCGGGCTGTCGCTTCTCCAATCCGAGATCGCCATGGCCGTCTGCCAGCGCAAATGGTGCGAGCAGCATCAAACCCACTAAAAGCAATTTCTTCATCATCTTCCCCTTGTCAATTTGTTGTTGTTAGGACACTTGATGTGCGGCACTCCCTGCCCCATGCCCTGCGTCCTTCACCCCACCATACCGCAGTCACAGGTAAATACGACTGTTATGCGGGAGGCAATCCTGCGATTTATCGAGGAAGATCTAGAATCAGGGGCCGCCAAACAGCCCGGCCCCTGAGGCATTCAAGCAATGGTCGGCGATTTAGTTACTCGCCAGCGCCGCCACGATCTTGGGTGGATTCAGTGGAAGATCCCTAAAGCGCACGCCAGTAGACTGATAAACAGCCTCAGCAATAGCCGGCATCGGCGGCACAATTGGCACCTCCCCGACTCCCTTCACGCCGAAGGGATGCAGCGGATTCGGTACCTCCACAATCACGGCATCAATAAAGGGCAAGTCTGAAGCCACCGGAATGCGGTAATCGAGGAAACCCGGGTTTTCCAGAACGCCGTCGGCGTTGTAAAGGTATTCCTCATTCAACGCCCAGCCGATGCCCTGCACCGCACCGCCCTGCATCTGGCCCTCGACATAGTCGGGGTGAATGGCCTTACCCGCATCCTGAATCGCGGTGTAACGGGTGATGGTGGTCCGCCCCGTTTCTTTATCAACCTCGGCGTCACAAATATGCACACCGAAGCCAGGCGCGGTACTGGTCGAGGTGAGCGAACTAGAGAATGTGAGCGGCCCGCCCATGGCCCCTGCGCGGCTGGCCAACTCCTCGAAGGTCAGACTCTGATCGCCATAATGCGCGGCACCCTGAGACCACGTCACGACGCCCGCTTCAACGTCCCATTCTGCAGCCGCGCGTCGGCACATTTCTGCCACGCACTGCTCCGCGGCCTGAATGACCGCCTGTCCAGTCGCGAGCGTCGTCCGGCTACCGCCAGTTAAATCCGTGTGCCCCACCGCGTCGGTGGCCGCCACCTTTGGGTGAATATGCTCAAAGGGAATGCCCAGGACTTCTGATGCCATCAGCGCCATGGAGGCGCGGGAGCCGCCAATATCCGGGCTGCCCGTCAGGATCGCAACGTGACCATCGGCAATCACATTGAGTGTGGCACTCGATTGCATGCCGGCATTGATCCAGTAGCCCATGGCGACACCACGCCCGGCACCCTCGGCAACCGCCGATTTGTAGTGGGCGTGGTTACGCGCCACCTCAAGGCACTCGCGCAAACCGATGCGGTTATAGGGCGCACCCATCATGTTGGCGTCGCCCTCTTCCACTGCGTTGAGCAGTCGAAATTCAATGGGATCCATACCCAACTCGGCGGCGAGTTCGGTGATCGCGAGCTCGAAGCCGAGCGTCACCTGAGGAATACTGGGCGCGCGATACGCATGAATTTTCGGCTTGTTGGTGTAGACGGAACGGCCCGTGGAGCGCGCATCCGTGAGCTTGTAGCAAGCCGTCGCCATAAATGCCGGGATCCCCGCCGGGTTGCCGTTATAGGCCCCCGAGTCCATCAGGCACTCGACGTCTGCCGCGATCAGTTTGCCGTCGCGGGTCGCGCCGAGTTTCACCTTGGTCTCCGCACCCGGTGCCGGGCCGGTAGCGCGGAACACATCACCGCGGTCCATCACCATCTTCACCGGGCGGCCGGATTTTTGAGCGAGTATCACGGCAAGCGGCTCAAGATAGACGGTGGTTTTACCACCGAAACCGCCGCCAATTTCCGAGGCGGTGACCTTGATCTTGCCCAGATCGATACCGGTGACCGCCGAGGTGTAGTGGCGCACCGTGAAATGGCCCTGAGTGCAGCACCACAGCTCCACCCTGCCCGCGGCGTCAGCACGCGCCACACAGGCGTGGGGCTCGATATACCCCTGGTGGCACATGGGCACCGAATAGTTCTGCTCGATCACCACCTCGGCCTTTTCAAACGCTGCGTCCGGGTCGCCTACGGTGAGGCTGATGTGGGTGGCGAGATTCGTGGGCTCCTCGGGATAACCATCCGGGAAGCGATCGTCATGCAAAATCGGTGCGTCGGCCGCCAGCGCCTTGTGCACGTCTGTGACAGCAGGGAGCACGTCGTACACCACCTCCACGGCTTGCGCGGCTTGGGCTGCGAGCTCGGGCGATGTTGCCGCAACGGCAGCCACCGCCTGTGAGTGAAACAGCACCTTACCCTGCGACATCACCATCGGAACGACATCTTTGAGCGCCATTGCGCCCTCGCCACTACCTAGCATTTGATTACCGGGTTCAACGAGATCCTGGCCGGTCATGACCGCCAGTACGCCCTCCATGGCCAATGCCTTGCTACAGTCGATCGACCTGATCACCGCATGTGCATGAGGGCTTCTGACCACGTGGCCATAGAGCTGGCCCTGCATGTTGAGGTCTGCGCCATAGCGCGCACGGCCTGTCACCTTGTCCAGCCCGTCCGGCCTCACCGGTCGCGAGCCAATCATCCGGAACTCTTGATAGGCGTTCATGCTGCCTCCCCGCGCATTGTCTTGGCGGCGTCCAACACCGCGCGAATAATTTTGTCGTAGCCCGTGCAGCGGCACAGATTACCGGCCAGCCAATAACGCGCCTGCTCTTCGGTAGGGTCAGGGTTGTGCTCCAACAGCGCCTTGGCCGCGATCACCACCCCGGGCGTGCAGATACCGCACTGCAGACCACCATGCTCCAGCAATTTTTGCTGTACCGGGTGGAGTTCACCGCCGTTGGCGACACCCTCGACCGTTTGCACGGACTTGCCTTCTACCTCGGCAGCCAGCACCAGGCAGGAACACACCAGCCGATCGTCGACCAGCACAGAACAGGCGCCACAGTCACCGGTGTTGCAACCGATCTTGGTGCCAATCAGTTCGAGCTCATCGCGGAGCACCTCTGCCAGCACCTGCCCGGGCGAACATAGAAATGCGGTGCTCTCGCCATTAATCGTGGCCTGCACGGCCATTTTGTTCAGGGGCTTATTCATGAGCGAGCCTCCGTTATCCGGTCCTGCGCTTTGGCAAGCGCCCGTGTCACCAGTACGCCCACTACATGAGTGCGGTACTCCGCCGTACCGCGCTTATCAGAAATAGGAGCTGCCGCGGCACGCACCGCCTCCACGGCCGCATCGATTGCAGCTTGATCCAATTGAGAGCCCACCAGCGCTTCGGCGGCCGCATCGACTAACAATGCCGTGGGTGCCACCGCGCCAATCGCGACTCTTGCCGCGGCGCAATTGCCTGACTCATCCACCGTGATCGAGACGCCGGCTCCGGCGACTGCAATATCCATCTCGGTACGGGGCGTGAGCCGCAGGTAGCTATCCGAGGTGCCGGCCGTAGGCCTTGGCAAGATGAGCTCAACCAGCAACTCGCCGGGCGCGAGTGCATTCTGGTTGGGTCCAACCACAAAATCCTCGACCGCTAGCATGCGTTCCCCATCGGGCCCCAGAATGCGGCACTGGGCCCCATTGGCAATGAGCGCGGGAATACTGTCGGCCGCAGGCGAGGCATTGCAAAGATTGCCGCCTGCAGAGCAACGGCCCTGTATCTGGGTCGACCCAATCAAATCTAGCGCCTCGGCGAGCCCGGGGAAAAGCGAGGGCACATCGGAGTTATGAAGCACATCAAAAGCCGATGCCGCCGCGCCGATCCGTACCGAGGCATCGTCAATTTCGATCGCCGTCAGCTCCGGGATCTGCTTAAGGTCAACGACCCTAGCCGGGTCGCGAGCGCCCAACCGGATGCCGACCAGGAGATCGGTACCGCCGGCAAGCCAAGAACTGACTGCACCGTCGCTAACGGCTTGTTGTGCCTCCGAGAGAGATGTCGGGGAGATAAATTCCTGAACTGCCATCGATAAATACCACTCGCTTTATTTTGTTATGGCTTCGCCAGAATGGCGTTTTCGGGCTACTAAGATAGCGTTTTTCGAGGTTAATTGGGGATAAAAAGCGCAGCAAGGAGCAGCCTGAAATGACGCCCCAAGCACTCAGTTCAACCAACCCCTTGATGCGGGCTTCGCGACAGGGACTGCAGCTCGCTAGGCGGGACCCGTCGATTTCTTGCGCGCCCAGAAGATGATCGCGTAGAAAAGCCCCATGGAAAGGGGCATGTCGAGGAACGTGGTCCAGGTGAGCCAAAAATCCTCGGAGAAATTCTCGGCCACGTAATAGTTAGCGAACGCCATGACCATACCCAGAGCACTCATGCCTATGGCGATGCGATTGTGATGGAGCGGCAGCGGCATGTAGCGCTCAATGCGGGCGCCAAAGTAAGCACCCTGTCTGAAGACGCCGTCGATCATGAAAATACTCGCTGTGAAGAGCCCCAGCACCGTGCCTTTCATTTGCACCCAGTAATCGTCCTGTAGCGCGAGCGAAAATATTGCTGAGATCACCAACATAATGGTGCCAAACACAGCAAAGCCGCCGAGCAAATCCACCTTCACAAAGCGCTGCAACACCACCAACGCGAGTCCAGCGCCTGCACCCACAATCGCCGCCAGCGCGAGATCCTCAGTGAACTTACCGACCAGATAGAACAAGGCGCCGAGCGCGAGATCAGCATAGATCGAGTACTTGTTGCGCTGCCATTTGTTCTGATTGGTGTGGACCATCTCAGCGAGGTCGAGGCCTGAAGACGCCGATTCGGACGACGCGTCTCTGCCCCCCGAACGCACGCCGCCCTGCATCATGCCCTCGGCAAAGCGCACATTTTTGCCCGGATGGCTCTCATAAACGGTCCGCTCACCATCGAGTACCGTGATGCCCACGCTCCACCAACTGACATAGCCCGCTTCAACTCGCAACGCACCACCGAAAGCAGTCGGTAGAACATGAGTAAAGGTCTGGACGCCATCCATGTGGTGTACCGACTGCTCGTCCAGTAACTCACCTCCCTTAAACAGCCGCGACACCGTCTGCGAGAACGTAAAAAACACCTCCACGGTGTAATCAGCGCCGCTGTAGGAGAAGGGCCTAAGGTAAGTCCAGATGCGCATGGCGTCCTCATCGCGAGTCGGTGCCGGTTCTCCCCGAGCTCGCTTGCTGCAGCGAGCAACGGATGAGAAACGACGCGAAGGTAGGCATTATAGAGAGGGTCCCTCACCTGACAACGGAAGAAAGCAACCAAACTATGCGGCTCTTTTACTGCGTTCATTTGCTGCCCTGCCTAGCCCTGGTTGGTTGCGCGACCATGAGCCCTGAAGAATGCCGGCAAGCTAATTGGGAAGAAGTCGGCTACAACGATGCCGTGGAGGGCTACCCCGCATCGCGCTCGGCGGATCATCGCGAGGCCTGCGCTGACACGGGCGTTGCGGTGGACTTTGATCTGTACCGGCACGGCTATGCTCTCGGTTTGCCGTACTACTGCACTCGCCAAACGGGCTTTGAGACTGCCGATCACGGCGGAGATTTTGCCACCCAGTGCCGGCGGGACACCTTCCCCGACTATACGACGGGTTATGGCGAGGGTCTTGGCGTGTTTGCGCTGAAAACCGAGATGCGGCAGATCGAGCTCCAAATCGACGAGCGGTCTGATCAAGCAGAAGCGCTACTCAAGCAAATCGCTCAGCTCCGCACTGCGCGGGATAACGCCCAGCTCAGCGACGACGCCCGCCGCGATGCGCGTTATCAGCTCGGCCAGCTGGAGTCGCTTTACAGCAGCTTGAATCAGGAGATTGAGGCACTCACCCGAGCGCGCGACGACGTCTTCGTCGAGATCGACGCCCTCACCGCCGCCTTTTACCGTTCACTCTGAGCCCGCGCCAGCGCCACCCTCCGCCGCGGCAAGCTGCAGGCGCCGCGCCTGGGTCATCGCCTCCAGCCACGCCAGGATCTCCTGGGTATTTGACTCAGTGTTCACTATACGGTGCGCGTAAATGTCGATCAGTAGCCGCTGCGCTACGGGGTCACCGGGGTTACCGAACCAGGCCCAGTCCGCGATGTGGCTGGCCATAACAATGTCCTCATCCATCAGCGCTCGCGCCCGGCGATCGAGGGCCGCAACGCCCCCCGCCAGCTCGGTGATCGCCGCTGCCTGTGCGTCGAATGAAGCGTCTGTCCAATGCGAGGGGATGTCGTCCCACCACCCCACGTAGCGGCGCATCACCATCTTGGAAATATCTTCCCAGCTCACGTATTGCTGGTTCAGCGTGGGATGCGTCAGCAGGTGCTCAGGCACATCGAGTGCCCGGTACACCAGATCCTGACGCGTACCGTTATTCAGCTCTTTTTTGGTTTGGGCGATCACCCACTCCAATGCCTCGGCGAGTACCGTGAGGTTTTCCTGAATCACCGCGGGATCCGTCAGCGCCTCCCCATGAGCGGGCAACAAGAGCGTGGCGTTTTCAGACGCCATCTCCCGCAGTGCGCCGGCCCACTCCTCTGGATAACGCTGGACGCGCTTGCCATTGCCCGTGTTGGGCAAGAACCCTTGATAGTAATCCGCCGTCGCCAGCGCTTTACGACCCGGCACCCACACATAGAGCTGGTCTTCGGTTTCTCCCGGTCGGGCGCGCAGAACAAAATCCTCACCGCCTATGGTCAGGGTCATCTCACCGCGGAAAGTTTGTGTGGGGTACACCAGATCATCACGACTCGCAGGCAAACTCGACTCAGGCTGCCCCATATATTTCGCCAGACTCCCCGGCAGTTCGATATAGCGGTCGAAGCAAGCCGGCAGATCGGCCTGGGCCACAATGTGCGGGTCGTCGTCCATGAGCGCCCAGGTGCCGTAGGCGTGATCCACGTGGCAGTGGGTATAGATAATCGTGTGGATGGGCGCCTCGGTGACGTCGGCAATGAGCTCGCGGATGACGGGGCCCGCGGCGGCCATGCCGGCATCGACTAGCACCAACCCTTCGCTCGTCTCAAACACCACCGCGTTGACCAGCGGCATGTAGATGATCCAGGTATTGGGTGCCACTGCCTCAATGCGTGACAGCCTCCGCGCATCGGCGATGCCCTCTTCCGAGGCATTGAAAATGTCCGTCGCGATCGCGCGGGAGAAGCTACCACCGAAGGCGCCACCGCGCTGTATCGCAGGCACGATGCCGGGAAACTCGACAAAGAGCGACGCACGGGCGTCCACCCGATCACTCTGGCTGGCAGCCCACAGCGCCGCGCGCTCGCGCGCTTCGGCGGTAGCGTCGGCGGTTTGGCGCTGCACATCGGCGCGCCACTGGCTCGGCATAAACACGGCACCTAGCAGGATGCCAATGGCGACCAGCATCACCCGTCCCATCCACTGCTTCATGGCTACGCTTCCCCAGTTTTTTGGCTCATCCGGTGGAGTCTACCCACTGCGGCGGGACTTTTCTGGATAAGATGGAGGTATCTGTCACCGGCAGCGAGTGCAATGAAAATCACCGACCAACAGTTAGCCGCGCGGGAACATGTGACCCGGCGCGGCACGGTGGAGTATCAGATCGACAACGCGAATTTCCCTTCAGGGATCTGGGGTCGGGAGCACTTTACGCTGACGCGTCATCAAAACGGCGACCGGGTTTTGCGGGCGTTCTGCGAACTCGAAGATGAGCCGGCGCTGATTCGTGATGTCATCCAGCGGGTGGATGCCGGGTTCCATCCTCAGGACTGTGTCGTCCGCCTCACTGAGGACGGCGTTTTCAAAGGCAGCACCTGGTACCACATCACCGACGATGAGATCCGCTACGAGGGCCTCACCCGTGACGAGGGCCGCATTGCAGGGCAGTTGGACATTGACCGCAGCGTGCGAGGCTTCGGCACCCATGCGCTTAACTCCGATGCCTGGCTGGTAGCGCGATTTGATCGCTCCCAAGGGCCACGCCAGCACACGTTCTACAACAGCCCGCTCACGTCGCTCGATCACCGCGGTGCCACGGGTCCTGCCCTGGAGTGTTCGCAGGGCACAACCATTGAGTACTTTGGCGAAGAGACCATCACGGTGCGGGCGGGGAGCTTTGAGTGCCACCACTTCGCCTATGTTGTCGTGGCCACCGATCACCCCGAGTACCACCTATGGGTGACCACCGACGGGGACTTTATTTTCGTCAAAGGGACCGTGGAGGCGCCTTACTGCTGGTCGTTTGAACTCACCGAGCTCATCGATACGCCCTGAATCCCGCTACAGCGGCCGTAAACTCCGACTGGAGAACAACAACCAATGCGCGCCCTCGGCACCGGCTTTGAGCGAATAACTCGCCTCCGCGTCAGCACAGAAAAATTCTCCGCTGGCCACTGTGGTGTCGCCATTTACTTCAACGACACCGTCAAGCAAATACCAGACGCAATCGAAACCTGGAGAGAACGCCGTATGCGTGTCATTTGCGCCCATGCTGACGCGAAAAATCAGCGGGCCCTCGTCTGGCATCTGATCCCAACCCGGTAACGCGTCTGCCGGGCTGACCACGGGCATGTCATTCACGCGTCGGCGTCCCGCCGGCTGGTCAAACTGACTCAGCCGCGCAGTCAGCGCCTCGGGCACGTCATAGAGATCTGCCCAATTCAGGCCAATATCGCCGCCGAGGCTGAATAGATGAAACTGCACACCTTCCTCACCCGCCTCTTCCGGGCCGTAAGCGTGGCCGGCCTTCACCCAGCGAATATCACCGGGCCGAAAACTACCCTCGTCACCAATACGCATCTCGCCGCGGGTAATCACGTAGACGGTGTCGTGGGGGTGCCAATGCAGACCCGCGTGAAAGTGCGCCGGAAAATCGGCCTCAATCAGGAACGGTTCGCTGGCTCTCAGGATTCGGGTAGGCGTGGTGGGACGTCCATGGGGGTCGTGAAAACTCTCCCAGTCGAGCTCACTGGGCCGAATATGCGCTGTCATGTTACTGCCTCCTCCGCTTCCCTAGCGATCAAGGACTGTTGGTAGAAACCCTGCAGGTAATCCAGCAGGCCATCACCGATGACCTCGACGAGCAAGCCGGCCGGGTCCTGAAAGTAGCCTTGCGGATCACCCGGCGCACCAAGGACTCGGTCGAATCCGCGCGCCTCAAACTGTTTGCAGACGGCTTCCGAGTCAGCGCTGTGAAAACACATATGATGCTGAATCAGATCCGCTGAAGTGACCCACGGGGTATCCGGCACTGCTTCAATCAATTCGAAATTCGCCTGACCGTTGCTCGCATGGGCAATGCGCAGGGGAATGTTGACCGGCTTTCCAAACATGATCAGCGACCAGTCCTCTCGCTCAACACCCACCCAGCGCACGTTCAGCGTTTCACTGAGCCGCGCCTTGGCAGTATCAATATCCCGACAGACCAGCCCGGTGTGTACGAGCTGCAATCCCTCAATGTTGCTCAACTGCACCGTGATTCACCTCTCTGCTGATGC
Source organism: Halieaceae bacterium (assembly GCA_002721785.1). GTDB lineage: Bacteria > Pseudomonadota > Gammaproteobacteria > Pseudomonadales > Halieaceae > Luminiphilus. Next base: position 41,207 of record PBLO01000035.1, on the reverse strand, counting down.
TGGATTGGCGTGACTGATCGCTGCATCATGTGATCTCGCCCAAACAACCTTTTATGCCACGCACTGTGGCGCGGATACCGAGGGAACGCAATATGAGCGAACGGCTACTGGCACTGGCGTCCGGCGTGCATGACGGCAACCCGCCCGAGGTATCGCCCTCCGACATGGTGCGCATCGCCGCCGATGCCGGCTACAACAGCGTGGGTCTGTGGGTAGCACCCGGAGATAACTGGCACCGCAGTACCGCCGGTGAAGTCGCCGCAGCGCTTCTGGAAACAGGGCTCGTCGCGCTCGATGTCGAGGTCATATGGCTACAACCCGGTGGCAAACCGGATCCCCTGCATCATGAAATTATCGCTATGGGTGGCGAAGTCGGCGCTAAAAACTGCCTGATCGTCAGCTCAGAGCCCGACCGCGAGGTGACCAAGCACCTCTATGAGGACCTGTGCATGCATGCAGAGCGGGCTGGCATGCGGGCCTGCCTTGAGTACATGGCCATCACAGAAGTCAAAACGCTCGATGACGCCCTTGAGGTGGTGAATGCGGTCGACCACCCCGCTGGCGGCATTTTGGTCGACCCGTTTCACCATGAGCGGGTCGGGCATGATCCCGAGAAAATCCGCGAAATTCCGGCACGGTGGTTGAGTTACGCCCAGCTCTGCGACATGCCAGACGGCGGAGTAATTACAGACCCCGACGCCTACTACATTGACGCGATCGATGGACGGCTGGCGCCGGGTGAAGGGAGCGTGCCAGTCGCAGCAATGGCCAAGGCACTGCCAGCCAACTTGCCGATCAGCCTGGAGATCCGCTCGCTGCACTATCGCGAGACATACCGCGACCCGCTAGAGCGCGCGCGGGCGATCCTTGCGCAAACCCGGGCCTTTTTTGCCGAACACGGGCTATAAACGCGTCGTTGCTCTGAGTATCGATTGCGGCCGCGCAAGCGCCAGACGCGGCGACGTGGGGAGGCGTTTTGCCGTCAGCGCAGTCGCGGCGGCATACCCGGGAAAGAGCAGCTCGCTCGAACGTGACAGTCGACACTGGCCCTACGGAACAATTCGCCTCATGCGAACGTGCCTTCGCTCCATGAGAAAACGCGTGATGCACGGGCGCATACAGGTCAATCAATCAAGCTGGCCGTCGCCGGAATGCACCTCCAGTGTGACCAGTTCGTACTGCGTCATCATATAGCCCGTCACCTGCGCCTTGAGCAGGATAAATTCGCCGTCCGCAGTCACCCAGACCTCATAAGGGGGGTGGTCGTTAGTCTCATTGGAGCCCTGGGCAGTGCTGCCACGCTCGCCGTAACAAAAATGGAGCGCATCGAACGTGCCGGCTCCAACGGTGATGGTCTCTTCACCAACGAACTCAATATTCAAGCCGGGCTGATGCCAGACCAAGGACGGACCGGTCGCGCCGCGGTGATCCAGCGACGTCATTAAAAAACGGTCAAACGTATGGATCTTGGGGCCCTCACTGCGGTCAATGACTGCGAGGTGCCAGGCATCGCCTTGAATCGGATGAGTACCGAAGATCGCGGGCCGCTTGTCGTAGGCCTCGTGCTCCGAAAAGCGTCCTCTGTCGTGCGTCCAACCCTCGCAGTCGGCACCGGTGTCACCAAAGTAAAACCAGCTACTACCCTGCTGCTCATCACCGAGTGATAGGCGGACAAAAGCGTCCAACGTGTCCCAGTGCTTGTTTTTGGTCAACGTGACATCCCGCAACACATTGGGCTCGTCATCGATTTCACAGTGCGCGCGCAGGGTGCGGCGACCGTCGTCGTGAACAGTGATAGTGAAGTGCTCACGACCCCGCTCCACGCCCTCGCGACCGGGCTTGCTACTGGTGTAATGGATGTGCCCGCGCAGGGTTTTGTGGGGACGCATGATGAGCTCCGGGAGCCGAGACTGACTTTGCCATGGTGCCACAAAGCGCCTAAGGTGTAAGGCAATCCAAGGTCCCTGGGCACTCAGCGCATCATGTCTACCAACCGGGATCAGGCAGCCGCGTCTCCTCGCGAAAATCGCTTACCTGGCCGCATCTACCCAGGTTGGTGGATTGTCTTCGCTACCGCGTCAGGGCAGCTGATTCAGGGGGGATTCGTGTTCTGGAGCATGGGGCTCTACACCGCCACCTTCGAGGATGTGTTCGGTGCTCCCCGCGCCCAAATCAACCTGATCGAGACCTGCCTTACCGTGACCACCAATTTGTTATCGCCCGTAGCAGGCATCTTGATTGATCGCTGGTCGATTCGTCACTTGATGATGATCGGGATGACAGCAATGGGGCTGGGCCTGCTTATTCTGAGTCAGGCCGGAACGCTCTTTCAGGTTTGGGTGGTGTGGGCCAGCCTCATTCCCTTGGGTGTGCTCTTAATCGGCGCGATTCCCAGCGCCGCGCTCATCAGTCGCTGGTTCATCCGCCGGCGCGGACTCGCACTGGGGCTCGCGGCGACGGGCAGTTCCCTCGGTGGCTTTTTAATGCCGCCCTTGATGACCTGGATGTTCCTCGAGTGGGATTGGCGGACTGGCCTGATAGTAGCGGGCTGCCTCTGTTTTGCCTTCTTGCCGATCTTTTACGGGCTCCTGCGTAATCAGCCCGCGGATCTCGGGCTCAGTGGCGAGCCCACGGCACCGGAGTCACTCAGCGTAGACAGGCCAGATTCTGTCGCAGCGTCCTCGGCTTCAGCGCATCATCAGGATTGGGGTATTCCCGACCTCCTGCGAAGTCGCATTTTCTGGTTACAGATGATCGTGTCGGGCACGTTACTGGCAGTCACTTTAGGTATGCTCGCCAACCTGAGCCTGCACGCAAAAGATCTCGGCATTGCTGGCCAATCCACGGCAGTGCTGTACTCGGTTATCGCGGTCTGCTCCTTTAGCGGAAAAGCCCTGATGGGTTATCTGATGGACCGACTGGGCGTTCAGCGATGTGGTTACCTGATCTGCGCCCTGCTCAGCACGGGCCTGCTCATACTGCTCACCGTGCAGAACTACACCGGGCTGCTCACCGGCGCAGTGGTAATGGGGCTTGGATATGGCGGCGTGGTGCCCCTCTGGACCAATATGCCGGCAAAGGCATTCGGTGCGGGCAGCGTGGGCCGGGCGCTGGGCGTCATGAACCCACTGCACATTCCTATCATTGCTACCAGCGCGCCCCTGGCCGGTTATATCAGCGACACCACAGGCAGCTATAACGGCGTTTTCTGGATGTATGGTGGCTGTTGTGCTGTGGCGGCCATCGGGCTCACAATCATGGGAGCAATCATGAAAACACCCGGTCACCATTGAATCAGCACTGAAGCATCAGGACAGGATAAATCGAAGCGCTATGGGTCAATCCGAACACATCTCCTCGCCAGCCACTGAAAGCCATCTCGGTGCGTGCCACCCCAGTCATCAGGTCCTCTTTGAACCCGTTCAAATTGGCCCGGTTGTGGCGCCTAATCGTTTTTATCAGGTACCCCATGCCAGCGGGATGACAGAGACGAACCCAAGGGTTCGCGCTGCCTTCAGGGAAACCAAGGCCGAGGGTGGCTGGGGCGTTGTGAGCACTGGCGCCGTCTCGATACACCCCAGCTCAGATGACTCGCCTCTCCCCTTTGCCCGCTTATGGAACGACGCCGACATTGCCTCTCACGCATTGTCCACAGAAGCCATTCATCGGCACGGTAGCCTCGCGGCCGTGGAGCTGTGGCACGGTGGTGCTGCGGTAATGAACCGCACCTCGCGTCTACCCCCGCTGTCCCCATCCGGTATTTCATGGGCGGCAACACATGTGGGTTTCATGGGCCAGCTGCGACCCAAAAAAATGACCGGGGCCGACATCGACGAGGTACTGCACTGGCAACGACTGGCCACGCGGCGAGCACTCGACGCCGGTTTCGATATTCTCTACGTGTACGCGGGCATGGGTTACCTTGGCTACGAGTTCCTGCTACCGGAATACAACCATCGTGACGACGGTTACGGCGGCTCTCTCGAAAACCGGGTGCGCTTCGTGCGCGAAATGCTGGAGGTCACCCGCGACGAGGCCGGCAGTCGCGCTGCGGTGGCGCTGCGCATCAGCCTTGAAGAGCTGCGTGGCAAGGTCAGTGATCACTATGAGAGCGAGGCCCACGGCGTGGTCGATCTGCTCTCTGACGTGCCCGATCTCTGGGACGTCAAAATGGATTCGAGCCCCACAGATTGCGGCGCTTCGCGCTTCCGGCCCGAAGGTGCCCACGAGCCCATCATCGACTTCGTGAAGCGCATGACGGATCGACCCGTGGTGGGCGTAGGGCGATTTACCTCACCGGACACCATGGTGTCGCAGATTCGCAGAGGCGTGCTCGACTTGATTGGTGGCGCCCGCGCCAGCATTGCCGACCCCTTTCTGCCCACGAAAATTCGCGAGGGCAACAGCGATGCGATCCGGGAATGCATTGGCTGCAACATTTGTATTGCCAGCTGGCACGACGGTGTGCCGGTGCGCTGCACGCAGAACGCCACCGCGGGTGAGGAGTGGCGACGCGGCTGGCACCCCGAGAAATTTGCGAAAACGGCCTCGCCAGAGAGCGTGCTGATCGTGGGTGGCGGCCCGGCAGGACTCGAGGCCGCACTCGTGGCGGCCAAGCAGGGCTTTGAGGTCACGATTGCCGAACAGACCGATGAATGGGGTGGCCGGGTACAGGCGGAGACGCAACTGCCAGGCCTCGCGACCTGGCGCCGGGTGCGTGACTATCGTGTTTGGGCGCTATCGCAAATGGGCAATGTGTCCATGTACACCAACAGCGAATTAGACGCAGATGCCGCGCTGAGCTTGGGGACCGACCATATCGCGATTGCCACCGGCGCGCGCTGGAGCAAGCGACTCTACTCTGCGCTTGAGATCCCGTCTGAGCCCCTCGACTTGCCTCAGCTATTTACCCCCGAAGACGTTTTCACTGGGGCTGTTTCCGGTGATCGCGTTCTGGTTTTTGACTACGACAATTACTACCTCGGCGGCGTGATTGCGGAACATCTTGCGACCCTCGGGAAACAGACACATTACGCGACGCCTGCAGGGCATGCGTCTGCCTGGACCTTCATGACGAATGAATTGCCCTTTGTTTATCAGGCACTGTCCCGCTCGGGGGTGAACCTGCACACCACAACCAATCTGATGCGTTTTGATGGCACGCATGCGCAACTGCAAAACCTTTTCAATGCAGAACCCATTGAACTCAACGTCGATGCCATTGTGATTGTGGGGCATCGGGAACCCCGCGATGCGCTGTATCAATCGCTGATCTCGTCAGCCGAGGGCGCAGCGCACCCATCTATCTCGCTCGTGGGTGATGCACTGGCACCTGGAGCCATCGTCCATGCGGTCTACAGTGGGCACAGCTTTGCCAGAGGGCTTGTAGAGACCGAGACAATTTATCTCCGTGATGAACCCGTTGTTCCCGCGAAACCGCTCCGGGTCTTTCCCCAATAATGAGTGCTGACCGCCCCACCCCACTGGACGCCCTCGAAAAGACCCTGCCCCGCGCCAGCTATCTGGGCGGGTCGGAATTCGAGCGCGAGTACGTCGCCATTTTTGAGTCAGGCTGGGTCTGTGTGGGTCGACGCGATGTGCTGAACGAACCGGGGGACTACCTGGCGATCAGATTGCATTCGCAGTCGATACTGATAGTGGCCGGCGATGACGGTGCCCTAAACGCCTTTTACAACGTCTGCCGTCACCGGGGAACGGAGCTGGTGCCGCTTGAGGAACCCGGCCCCGTGATGGGACGGTTTTCTCGCAGCATCGTGTGTCCCTACCACGCATGGAGCTACCACCTTGACGGACGTCTACGGGGCACACCTCACCTGGCGGTCGAAACAGACAACGTATCGTTGCATGGCATCGACTTGGCTGAGTGGGGCGGCTTCATTTTTATCCGCACCGGCGCCGCCACGGATGAATCGCTCTCCTCGGCGCTGGGCGTCGGCACAGAGCGGCTGGAGCGCTATCCACTAGCAGACCTCCGTGTGGGTCACAGCATCACGTACGAGGTTGCAGCCAACTGGAAGGTGATCGTTGAAAACTACAACGAGTGCTATCACTGCGGCCCGGTTCATCCAGAGCTTTGCCAGATTGTGCCGGCCTTCAAACAAGGCGGCGGCAATGAGCTGGACTGGGACGACGGCGTGCCGCATCGCGATGGTGCCAATACGTTTACCGCTTCCGGCACGACCGCGCGTGCTCCGTTTCCGGGATTGAGCGAGACCGAAAAGACGCACCACAAAGGGGAGCTCTTTTATCCGAACCTGATGCTCTCCCTATCAATGGACCACGTCGCGGCGTTTTATTTGTGGCCTCAAAGCGCGGGACACACCAAGATTCAATGCGACTTCCTGTTCCACCCTGATGAAATGACTAAACCCACCTTTGATGGTTCGGATGCGATCGAGTTCTGGGACGTCGTGAACCAACAGGACTGGCGTATCTGCGAGAGCGTGCAGCGAGGCATGCAAAATCGGGTTTTCGAGCATGGCTACTACGCGCCCATGGAGGACTACAGCCTGGATATCCGTCGCTACGTGCGCGAAAAACTCGGCGAGGCCAACGCCTAGTGTTCATGGGACGCATCCCAACACGCTGGCGATTGTTCAGCGTGCTCTTCTTACTGAGTTTCCTGTCTTACCTGATGCGACAAAACATCCACGTCGCGGGCGAATTCATGATGCCCGAGCTGGGTATCAGTGAAATCCAAATGGGTTGGATTTATGCCGCCTTCATCTGGGGTTATGCGTTGTGCCAATTGCCCGGAGGCGTATTTGGCAAGCGGTTTGGGCCGCGCATGGCACTCACCTGCGCGGGCGTCGTGTGGATACTGACCACGGCACTCACTGGCTGGCTCCCCGGTCAGATATTTACTACTGGCGCAGGGATCATAGGGTGCCTGTTAGTGGTGAGATTTTTGGTCGGTGTTGCGCACGCACCGATTTATCCCATTCAAGCTTCGGTGGTGGAGCGATGGTTTCCCGTGGGGCATTGGGCACTGCCTAACGCCGTGGGTAGCACAGGGCTCACGTTGGGTGCCGCACTGGCGCAACCCCTGGTGGCCTTTGTCATGGTGTACTGGGGCTGGCGCGCTTCCTTCTATGTCTTCATTCCGCTAGGCATTGCCCTTTTCTGGCTGTGGTGGCGCTATGCGACCGACGACCCCGCAGCGCACCCATCAATGACGCAAGAGGAGCTCGAGCAGATTCGGGCTGGTCGAGAAACACTGACGCCGAATGTCGGCTTTGGTGCATGGCGGCAGCTGATCCGCAATCGCGACACGCTGCTGTTGACCTGTGCCTACTTTGCCGAGAACTGTATTTTCTATTTGTTCTTTACCTGGTTCTTTCACTACCTGGTCACCGAACTCGGCTTTAGCATTCTCGAGACCGGTTTTTTGGCGTCCCTACCCTGGCTGTGTGGGGCAGTCATGGCATCGGTTGGGGGTTACACCTGCGACACACTCTGCGCGCGTATAGGCCCGCGACTGGGATGCCGCATTCCGGCTATCACCGGTCTGATCGGTGCGGGCGTCTTTTTGTACGCGGGGCTCTATGCAAGCTCACCGTATACGGCAGTGGTCCTTCTCTCTCTTTGCTTTGCCAGCACACAATTCACCGAGGGTGCCTATTGGTCGGCGCAAACCTATATTGCGGGTCCTTACACAGCGCCTGCATGCGGTGTCATGAACACTGGCGGCAATTTCGCCGGCATCGTCGTGGCGCCCCTCATGCCCTACCTGGCAAGTCATATTGGCTGGGTGGCGGCTCTTTCGACAGGCACCGCCATGGCGTTCATTGGCGCGGTATTGTGGCTATTTATCCGCGCAGACCGACCTTTCGAACCCGAGGCGCGCTGATTACCCCGCGGGTAGAGCTCTAAAACAAGCACCTTGACGCCTACTGCGACATCGAATTGTCGTCGTATGACTTGTATCGCGCTAAGCTCAAGCCCATCCCAGCGTTGGGATGAAACCAAAATCAAAAACAGGGGGAAGTATGAATACCATCTCGAAAATAATGATCGGAATATGCGTCATGTGGAGTGCCTCAACGATGGCAGCCCAGCCAGTCGAATACTGGGGCTGCAAGTTCAACGAGGGCAAAGACATGGGCGACCTGATGGGCTGGACCGAGAAATGGAATGAAGTCGCCGACGATCTGTCCGACCAAAGCTACAGTGCGTGGGTCATGACGCCTATGTTCACCGAATCAATGTCGCAATACGACTTTATCTGGGGCGGCGCCTGGGGTAGCTACCAGCAGATGGGGACTGGCATGGGAGAGTTCTTCGGTGGCGATGAGGGGTCAGCCCTGTTCGCGGAGTTCCAGGAAATCACCACCTGCAACAGTCACACACTGTGGACTTCCGTCACGATCCGACAGGGAGAGTAATCCCAATTGGGCCCGGGCAAACCCGGGCTCAACCCGCTTTACGCGACAGCGCGTGCCAGCTGATTGCCAACCAACTCAGCATTAACAGCGAGCCGCCCACCGGCGTGATCATCGCAAATCGCGAGACATCGGTGAGCACCAGGGCGTAGAGGGAAAATGAGAACAGCAGCACGCCTAGGGTAAACCCCGCAACCACCCAACGCTCCAGGGGACTCGCCCCAGTGGTGCGCGTCGCCAGCACCAGCAGCACGACCGCATGAATCAGATGGTACTGCGCGGCCGTCTCCCACACCGCGAGGCGCTCGGGCGTCACCGATGCCCCCAACGCATGTGCACCAAAAGCACCAGCCGCGACGCCGGTAGCGCCAAAAAACCCTGCCATAAATAAGGGTCGATCCATCTCAAAGGCTCTCTCATCCGCACAACAACCCCAGCATACGCCGCAATCATCACAACTCCCAAAACTACGCCACATGCCTCTAGACTATGGCGCAGTTGGAATCGGGAGATGCTGAATGGAAACGGTTTCCTTTACCGAGATGAAACAGGGTACGCAGGCTGATTATCTGCTGCTTGATCGCTATGAGCAGGCGCACACCGCCACACTCGCCGACCGACTGCTGATGGCCTTGATGGGTCTGAAGCAGGGGCTAGCGGGCTATCAGATTGACCGACTGCAGCACTCGTTGCAGTCAGCAACGCGCGCTGAAGAAGATGGGGCTGATGAAGAATGGATCGTGGCGGCATTGCTACACGACATTGGAGACGATCTTGCACCCATGAATCACTCGGAATTCGCCGCCGCCATCATCAAACCCTATGTCAGAGAGGAAGTGCACTGGGTGGTGGCTCACCACGGTGTGTTTCAAATGGCGTATTACGCTCACCATTTGGGTAAAGATCCGGACGCGAGGGAGCGATATCGCGATCACCCCTTCTTTGAGAGCTGCGTGAGGTTCTGCGAGCGGTGGGACCAGCCGTCCTTTGATCCGCACTACTCCACCCAGCAGTTAGATCACTTCGAACCGATGCTCAGACGTGTCTTCGCAGCAGAGCAGGTTCAAGCACACGATTGAGGGCCATATCGAAAAACCTCGTGGCGATAATAACTATGAGAATTTCGAAACTAAGCGCTGAGTAAGCTCTGAACTCAGGAAGAACCGGTCGGCCTGTCCGTATCGCGAGGAATGCGCCAGGGTTTGCCATCACACCGACTGCGATTTGGGCAATCCGTCGTACAGCCGCGGCAAGGTAACGGTTCGGGCGGTTGTTCAGGGTGAGCGTTCATGATGCCTCCGAAAGATCCGTGACTCTAACCAATCCGCTGCGACATTCCCAACTCTCCACCCTCACTCCTGACCTCCGATAACTCTCCCCAAGGCGGACACCTTCGTAGCGATGGGGTCGACAGCGCTTGAGCACCGGAATAATCGCTGATCGCTCGATAAAAGGACTGATCGAGCCAAATGGAGGACGCGACCTGTCCGCCATGCATCTGAAAACAGCAAACTGCAGTAGAATTGGTGCCCGAGCCGCCGGACGCGGTGACATTGGACTCACCCTGCCACGAGGGGAGACCTTTGATTCAGGAAGCAGCACACGACTAACATGCGCCCCTCTCCCTTTTATTTCCTCTCGCTCACACTCTGCGCCGTATTGTCAGGGCTCGGCCTGCAAGGTTGTAGCGATACGGCAGACAGCAAAGCAACGCGTTTCGCAGGACAGGGCTCTGCGGTAGCGGTCATCACAGCGCCGGCGACGCGTCAGGATCTGCGCGAAACACTGACTTCAGTCGGTACCGCCAGAGCGCTAAAAAGCGTATCGGTGTTTGCGGAGACCTCGGGCCGCGTGACCGCGGTGGCCATTGATGCCGATGCCGATGTGCAAGCGGGTGACTTACTGCTGCAGCTCGATGACCGTGACGAAAAACTGGCGGTTGAACTCGCCGCTGTGCAGCTAGCTGATGCTGAACGTCTGGTGCAACGCTACATCACCGTGAACGCACGAGACGCGAACATCCCTGAAAGCCAGCTAGACGACGCCCGCGCCGCCGTCGACAGCGCTCGCATTGCACTCGAGCAAGCCAAGGTGGATCTTGATCGCCGTCAAATTACTGCGCCTTTTACCGGCAGAGTCGGCATTACAGAGATCGATGTTGGCGACCGGATCGACACCAACACATTGGTCACAACGATTGATGATCGCAGCGTGCTTCTGGTGAACTTTTCAGTACCGGAGGTCTACGTGGATCGCGTGACCCGCGGGACGCCGGTCAACGTGCGCTTGTGGGATGCGGCAGATGCGCCAGTCATCGGAGAGATTGTCGCGGTCGATTCCCGCATTGATGTGAATTCCCGCGCCTTCATCGCGCGCGCCGCGATCGAGAACACGGCCGACCACTTCCGGCCCGGCATGGCCTTTGAAATTAGCCTGAATGCTTCCCGAGGCGCCTACCTTTCAGTACCGGATGTGGCCGTTCAATGGGGCGCAGATGGCGCCTACGTGTGGATCATGGATGACGGCAAAGCCTCGCGTAGAGAGGTGCGCCTCGTTAAACGCCTGTCTGGGGCGATTCTGATAGAGGGCGACGTCGCCGAGGGAGATGCCGTCGTGATGGAAGGCGTTCAGTCGGTGCGCGCCGGTGTAGCGCTTCGACGCCTCGACGCGGAAAACCCGGCAATCGGCGTCGGCGACTGAGGTGACGACGAGCCCCTCATCACCCGCTAAACAAGGCCTGCCCGAACTGGGCGTCAGGCGGCCGTGGCTGGTACTGGTCCTTAATCTCCTGATCGCTATTTGCGGCCTTGCCGCATTACTGGCCATTGAGGTCCGCGAATTACCCGACGTTGATCGGCCCGTGGTCTCGATCAACGCTTTCTTGCCTGGTGCCTCACCGGAGACTATGGATGCGGAGGTCACGCGGCTACTGGAAGGGGCAGCCGCGCGCGTATCGGGCGTGCTAAATATCAATTCTTCCAGCGAGGAAAACAGTACTCGCATCTGGATCGAATTTCGCTCCGACATTGAAACCGATCAAGCCGCTGCGGATGTTCGCGAAGCCATCAGCCGGATAGAACGGGACCTGCCCGATGCACTGGAACAGCTGTCAGTATTCAAGGCTGACGAGCGTGCAGAAGAAATCATTCGCGTTGCAGTGCGCTCAACGCTCTACGCCGAGGAAGAGCTTAATCGCGTGATCGGGCAGGATATTGTGCCGCGCTTTATCTCTCTACCCGGCGTGGCAGATGCCCCTATGTTCGGCTCCCGACAGCGGGTTCTGAGGGTCATCCTCGATCCGCTGAGGCTGACCAGCTATGGCCTGACAGTGGCTGACATTGCGGCAGTCCTACGCGCGGCACCACTCGACGTGCCCGCGGGGAGCTTCCGCGCGGGCGATCAGCAACTACTGGTCCGTGCCGACGCCGCGGTAACAAAAGAAGAGGACATTGCCTCACTCATCATTCGCGATGAGATCCGGATCGGTCAGGTCGCCAAAGTGGCGTTCTCCCCCGAGGATACAACCAGCTTTGTCCGTCTTAATGGTGAGCGCGTTGTCGGTATCAGTGTTGTTCGACAGGCGGGCTCGAACACCATTCGCATCGCAGATGGCGTGCGGGAGGCAGTGCGAGACATCAACGTGAGAATGGATGGCGTCCGGCTCGACATCATCTCCGATGATGCCATTTTCATTAAAGGGTCTGTCCGCGAAGTCGTAACGACCTTGCTGATTTCCATTCTGGTAGTGATCGGCACGATCAGGCTATTCACCGGATCCATGAGGCTGACACTGGTGCCGGCAATCGCCATCCCCATCTCGCTTCTCGGCACGCTGGCGGCAAGTTGGATGTTGGGTTTCTCCATCAATATTCTGACCTTGCTGGCCTTGGTACTGGCGGCAGGCTTGATTGTCGACGACGCCATCGTGGTGCTTGAGAGCGTGCAGCGGCAGCGCGCAGATGGCGCGGGCCCAAGCAACGCGGCCGTACAGGGCACGCGACGCGTCTTCTTCGCTGTCATCGCAACAACTGCTGTTCTCATCGCCGTATTCGTGCCGATCGCCTTTCTGCCCGGTACCGCCGGTCGACTTTTCCAAGAATTCGGTCTGGTATTGGCAGTCGCTGTTGTCATCTCGTCATTCGTCGCACTCAGTCTTGTACCCGCAGTCATGTCGCGCCTGCCCGCAACGCCGGTCAAGACACGGAGAGTGAATGCCATAGGAATGAGATTGGCTGAGCAGTACCACCGGTCTTTGTCATTCGTCCTTGGGGTACCACGAAGTACCGCGCTCATCAGCGTTCTCATCGCGGGGGCCGCCGCCGGGCTTTACTCGCTCCTCGATCAGGAACTGCTCCCCAGTGAAGACCGCGGCAAGATCTACATCTTTGCCAAAGGGCCTGACGGTGTCGGACTCAATTACACCGAGCGCCAGGCAGATCACATGGAAAACATTCTCATGCCACTTCTGGAGGACGGGGAGATCACCGACCTCTTCTCGGTAGTGGGCAGATGGGACCCCAATATTATTTTTATGGTGGCGAAACTCGCCGACTGGAACGCGCGCGAACGGAGCCAGCAGGAGATTGCAGCAGATCTGAAACCCCTGTTTTCAGAGCTGCCCGGCGTCACGACCCGCGTCTTCAGCGCCAACTCACTGAATTTACGCGGCGCCTCCAACGGTGGCTTGAGCGTCGCGCTCCTGGGCACCGACTACGATGAACTTTACGCTGCGGCACGCGACTACACAGAAGAGATCAGAGCACGACTCGATTCGGTGAGCCGGCCACGCATCGGTTATGACCCCTCACAGCCACAGCTCTCAGTAGAGATTGACCGCGAGCGCTCCTCTGATCTGAATATTCCGCTCGAGGATGTGGCGCAGACGCTACGGGTCATGGTGGACGGCGCCCGTATCGTCGATCTCAATGCCGATGATCAAACCATCCCCATTATTCTGGAGGCGGGGTCGGACAAAATCCGCGACCCCAATGACCTGGTAAATCTGTATGTACGCTCTCAGTCGGGAGCACTGGTGCCGCTATCAAGCCTTGTACGACTTGATGAGCGAGGGGTCGCAGGACAGCTTGATCGACGCGAGCAACGTCGCGCCATCGAAATCGATTTTGAAATACAACCCGGCTTCGCCATGCAAACTGCCGTGGATGATCTCTTTGCGCTGGCGGGCGAAGTGTTGCCCGATAGCGTGACGCTGATTACTCGCGGCGAGGCCGCAGCACTCGCCGAGACCAATCGCGAAACCTTGGTCACCTACGGGTTCGCGCTGCTCATTGTGTTTCTGGTGCTGGTTGCGCAATTCGAGGGCATCACCTCCGCGCTCGTCATCATGGCAATCGTACCCTTCGGTCTGGCAGCCGCCATCGCCGCGCTCTTTGTGACCGGCACATCGCTCAATATCTATTCTCAAGTCGGCTTGGTCATGCTGATTGGTTTAATCGCCAAAAACGGCATTTTGCTTGTGGAATTCGCTGATCAGCTGCGCGATCAGGGGCATGACGTGCGCGAGGCGATCGAGGAAGCCGCGCGTATCAGGCTGCGGCCCATCGTGATGACCTTGGTCTCAACCATATTGGGCGCCCTGCCCCTGATTCTCGCATCCGGGCCCGGCTCTGAGGCCCGCTCCGCAGTGGGCTGGGTCGTGTTTGGCGGCATGGGCCTTGCCACAGTCTTCACGCTATATCTCACACCGATCGCCTATTTGGGTATCGCGCGCTTCGCCAAAGCCCGCGCCACCGCTGGCCAGCGTTTGGATGAGGAGCGCGCGCAGAGCGATCCAGCGCCGCAGGCCTAGCGACGGAGTGACTTCACACTATGCAAAGTAGCAAGTGGCAGCGCGCGCTGATTATCGTCTCACTGATTTTTGCCGGTGAGGCGATCTTTACCCTGCCCTATCACGTCACCCGTTTTTTTCGACCGACTTTCCTCGAGGTCTTTGAGCTCAGCGCCACCGAGCTCGGCGTGGCACAAAGTGCCTATGGATTCATCGCGATGGCGGCCTATTTTTTCGGTGGACCTCTGGCAGACCGCTTCGAACCCCGCAAACTCCTAGCCGGGTCACTGTGGGCCACGGCCCTGGGCGGGCTCTATCTGGCCACTTTCCCCGACGTCACGGGCGTTATGCTGGTGTGGGGTTTCTTTGGACTCACTAACATTCTGTTGTTCTGGGCCGCACTCATCAAAGTGACGCGTGCCTGGGGCGGCGATGATCAACAAGGCCTCGCATACGGACTGCTCGATGGTGGCCGAGGTCTGTTGGCCGCAGTGCTGGCATCGTTGGGTGTGTTGGCGTTTTCAGTGGCCTTTCCACTGGGCTACGACGCCGCGACGCTGGAACAGAAAGGGGCTGTGCTACGCCAGGTCATTTACGGCTACACCGCTGTGACAGCCGCAGTCGGCGTGTTGGTGTGGTTCACGCTGCGGGGGCTCGATGGCGGCGGCAACGCCACACAAAGCCCTGCGATAGGCGACTTCTTTCGCCAGATCGGCGCAGTCATCAAGTTACGCGCTGTATGGCTACAATCAACGGTATTGGTCTGTGCCTATACGAGTTACAAAGCGTTTGACCAGTACGCATTATTTGCCGTGAGAGGCCATGGCATTGACGAAATCGATGCCGCCCAGATCGTCGCAACGGGCGCCTGGACACGGCCCATCGCCGCTTTGGCCTTGGGGTTGCTGGGCGACCGTTTCGGCATCTCGCGCATGGCACTGGTGTGCTTTGTGCTGCTCATCATTAGTCACTCCCTGTTTGCCTTTACCGGGACCGCATTAGGCACGCTGTCGATGATTTTGTTGAACACGCTGGTCACCGGCATCGCCATCTTCGGACTGCGCGGGCTCTACTTCGGCTTGTTAGAGGAAGGGCAGATACCCCTCGCTGTGACGGGCACCGCGGTGGGATTGGTGTCGGTGATTGGCTACACACCAGACGTGTACATTGCTGCAGTGGCCGGTTACTTGATTGACCAGAATCCCGGCCTTGAGGGTTTCCAGCACCTGTTCATGCTGCTTCTGGGATTCTCCATTGTTGGCGCCATCGCGGCGATCGCATTTGAACGCCATGCGCGCACCGCATCCGTGACTGCGCCCGTCAGTGCGCGATAAAGAAATAGACCGTCATACCCGCAGCCACCACGATGATGCCCTGACGGACGCGAGATTGACTCACGAACCTCACGGCACTGGCGGCACCGTAGCCGCCCACTAGCGTGCCCAAAAGTACAATGCCCCCCTCTCGCCAGGCGATCAGCTCGCCTGCGCCAAACACCACTATCGCGATTAGCGCAACGAGGGCGGATACCAGCAGCTTCAGGCCGTTCATCAAATGAATATCTTGATGACCCGCCAGCGTGAAGTAGCCCAGCAAAATGATGCCGAGGCCCGCGTTAAAAAAACCGCCGTAGATGCATACCAGCAGCAGTAAGAGCCCAGTCACCGCAACAGCCAGTCGCGATAAAGATTGGCGGTGCGCAAATTTCTGGCGCAAGTAGGCCTGTACCGCATCGCCCCAGACCAGCAGGCTGGTCGCGAGCAACAACAGCCAGGGAATCGCGCGACTAAATGTCGCACTGGAGGTATGCGTTAGCAGCCAGGCGCCGGCACCTCCGCCTATGAGTGCAGTGAATGCGATACGGGGTAGTTCCTTTCGCTGCGCCCAAAGTTCTCGACGGAAGCCAACAGCACCACTGATATAGCCTGCGCAGGAAGCGAATGTATTGGTTGCATTAGCGGCAATGGGTGAGACTCCCACTGCCATCAGAGCCGGGAACGTAATGAAACTACCGCCGCCAGCAAGCGAATTGACCATGCCGGCCAATAATCCCGCGATAAACAGCCCTACGGCTTCAAACACACTCACTCCCCTTTATTGCGACGACGCACAACAGCGACCGTTAGCAATCGAGGTCAACCTCCCACGACGCCGCCGTCAGTGACTGGGCATTGACCCTCGCAGTCAAGAACGGGCACCAAGGCGCCATCATAAAATGACACGCGCGGAAGGTGTCACTGCGGCGATTGCCCGATACTTCGCGAACAATAGCTGTAATAATCGGTGACAAAGAGATCGGGGGCATCCCATGCGGATTGGGCGATTAATCGGTGCGCAGCTAGCAGCACTCGCACTCACCGTGCTGTATCTGCCGTGGGCGAACGCTGCCTCAACGCCCGAGGTATCTCTCCCGCAAGTCTTTCTTCAAGGCATCGCCTACGAACTGGACGTCACGGCCCCTCCGCATGCAATGGCGCAACTCGCCAATCCACCTGTGCTGCGGGTGGACGGTGAGGTGTATACCGCGACCCCGCTGGCTGATACTTGGCGGTTCCACGACGTGATGGTGACTGCCTCACCCAACGTTGGGGTGGAGCTGGAACTGGATGGACAGCCAATACAACAAGCCGACGTTCCGACCATTCCTGCCTGGGTTTCTGTGCTGCCACCGCTGGTCGCGATTGGCATGGCACTCCTCATACGGAGCGTGCTGCCTGCACTGATGCTCGGGCTCTGGTTGGGCGCCTGGGCACTGGAGGGCTTGAGCGGCAAAGGGATTTTTACTGGTCTGTTCGCCAGCTTCGAGGTGTATGTCGCCAACGCCGTCGCGGATTTTGACCACGCAACCATCATGCTCTTTACCTTCATGATTGCCGGCATGGTGGGCATCATTTCTCGAAACGGCGGCATGCGTGGCATCGTCGAATGGATTATCACCGGTGCAAACAGCGCAAAACGCGGCCAATTGGCCGTGTGGTCACTGGGGCTTCTCATCTTTTTCGATGACTACTCCAATACCTTGGTCGTCGGTAACACCAGCCGTTCGATTACCGATCGCTTGCGTATCTCCAGAGAAAAATTGGCGTACATCGTTGATTCAACGGCAGCACCACTGGCGACCGTGGCGTTGGTCACGACC
The DNA here is from genome assembly GCA_002721785.1 of Halieaceae bacterium. Taxonomy (GTDB): domain Bacteria; phylum Pseudomonadota; class Gammaproteobacteria; order Pseudomonadales; family Halieaceae; genus Luminiphilus. The sequence continues at coordinate 23,878 of PBLO01000035.1, read as the reverse complement.
TGGATCGGCTACCAAGTGAGCCTCATTGGCGATGCCAGCGTTCAGCTGGAGGGCTTGGAGATGAGCCCATACAGTATTTTCCTGAACTCCATTCTCTACAGCTTCTACCCCTTCATGGCGATCCTGCTGGTGGTCTTGGTCATCACCACCGGTCGTGAATTTGGACCCATGCTCGCTGCTGAACGGCGGGCACGCGCAACTGGAGAGACAGCGCCACCCGTTAAATCTAAGGTAGGTCAGGACGACGAAGCGGCTCTGGCAATGAAAGAAGGTGTGCCGCCCCGCGCAATGAACGCCCTGCTTCCTGTGATCGTGATGGTGGTGGGCATCTTGATCGGGCTCTACATCACCGGTGAAGGCGACACCATCAGCGATATCATCGGCTCCGCAAATTCCTATCGGGCGCTGATGTGGGCCTCATTGGGGGGCGCCTTGACCGCGATTCTGATGACTGCGGCTCAGCGGCTGCTATCACTCGATGAAATCGTCGACGCCTGGGTGTCAGGCGCGCGATTTACGTTTATCGCCATGATTATTCTGGTGCTCGCCTGGTCAATGTCGGAGATCAGCCGCGAATTGCACACGGCGGACTTCCTGATTGCCAGCCTCGGAGACAGTCTTCCCGCCGCCGCTCTACCCGCCGTTATTTTTGTGTTGGCCGCGTTCACTGCCTTCTCTACGGGAAGTAGCTGGGGCGCCATGGGCATTCTATTGCCGCTTGTACTACCCCTCTGCTGGGCCATCATGGGTCTGGAGGGCCTGCTTGGGAGCGAGGACTACGTCATTTTGTATGCCTCGGTCTCGGGCGTGCTAACGGGTGCCGTGTGGGGGGATCACTGCTCGCCGATCTCGGATACCACCGTCATGTCGTCTCTCTCTGCAGGCTGTGATCACATCGAGCACGTCCGCACACAATTGCCCTACGCACTGCTTGCGGGCGCCGCCGCACTCGGCTTTGGCACCCTGCCTATCAGTTTTGGGCTGCCCTGGTGGGTAGGCATGGTGGGCGCCGCGACCGTGACCATCCTCGGGCTTCGTGTGCTGGGGCAAAAGGTGCCAGATTACCGACCCGACTGATAAACCCCCTTAACCATTAGGCACGCTCGCCCGGCCCGCGGTAGTTTTTTTCTCAATCCGGCGTTCGTATACTGCGCGCCTGAAGCCTTGGCGCCTCTGTCTTAGCAGGACACTGGTAATGCTCATACGCAACCGGTACCGAATCAAAGGGATGCACCCTCCATATGGCCACATGGACTTTTAAAACCCCCAAGGGCCGCCGTTGGCATACCGGCGCTATCGCCTATGCGCTGATCGCGTACGCGCTAGGCTGGACGTTGTTGCTCTCAGGCGGCTGGACGGGTTTTATCCCCGGCGTATTGCTTCTCGGCCACGGCATGATTATTGCCGCCTATATGATCCATGAGTGCGCCCACAACACCGTTTTCACGGTGAATCGGCACAACAATCAACTGGCGGGTTGGCTCGGGTGGATTTGCGGGTCCTGCTACGGCACGGTGGAAGACATTCGTACCAAGCACTTCCGGCATCACGTCGAGAACGACGACGTGGTGTGGTTTGATTACGAAGGCTTTTTTAGAAAGCACCCGCTTTTATACCGTATCACCATCTTCCTTGAATGGTGCTTTATCCCAGCGCACTGCATTTTGATGCACACCATTATGGTGTTCACTGCTTTCATCATTCCGCAGCGACGCAACCAGCTCGGTAGAAACGTTGGGGTCATCTTGGTGCGGTTTGGAATACTCGCCGCGCTTGCGGCCTATGCTCCTCTGGTCCTGGCGGGCTACCTGATTGCCTACATGCTGATGATCATTGTGCTGCGGTTCGTGGACGGCCTCGAGCATGACTACCCCTATCGCACCAACCTGTATACCGACGAGGTCTCTGAGCACAAAGGTGATCTTGCTTGGGAGCAAGAGCATACCTTTAGCCCGATTCTGTCGTGGCGTTACGAGTGGGTGAATTGGCTGATCCTGAATTTTGGCTACCACAATGCCCACCATGCCAAACCCACCACACCCTGGTTTGAACTACCCACACTGCATCGCGAACTCTTTGGAGAGGATCCCGATACGGTGATTCGTTTGTGGCCGCAGTTAGTCATGTATTTCCGATATCGGCGCTACCGCATCTTCCACGATGCACCGGGTCTGAAACCTGCCTCCGGCAAGGACTTCTTGCGCGCCGCTCAGTCAGCGCAGCTCACCGGCGGCAACGCGGCCTCGTTCCTGACCTCATTCTGACTCATCCCATGGCGCTCACTCTCGATATCTATCAGTCACTGTGGGCGATGGAGCGGCGTATTCCCGGAGAACCTGAGGATCCGGTTGAAGCCCACATGGAGCAGATTGCCAAGGCCGGCTATGCAGGCGCCTGCGTTGATCCGAATGTGTCGGAGATTCCAGATTGTCTGGCGCTGAAACCTGCGTTTGACCGCTTGGGCCTCAAATGCATGGTCAATGCCTTTCCTCATGACGAGGCCTCCCTTGAGCCTTTGCTGGACATGGCGCAGGAACTGAACGCGACGCAAGTGAACGTCATTGGCGGTGTGATGCCTCTGACTGCTGCCGAGGCCGTGCCCGTGGTGAAAGCCTGGCTGGCGATGGCAGAGCGCTATCCTTTCCCTGTGCTGCTGGAGACGCATCGCAACGGCACGTTGAACGACCTGTTCTTCACCCTGGAAGTCCTCGAGATGGTCCCCGAGTTGCGGCTGTGTGCCGACCTCTCTCACTTTGTGGTGGATCGCGAGCTGCAGATCCCACTCAGTGAGACTGACGAGGGCTATTTCTCGACGATCCTCGAGCGTTCGGATTCGTTTCAGGGCCGGATCTCGAATAACCAGCAAATCCAGATTGCTATCGACTTTCCTCAGCATCAGGATTGGGTTGCCCAGTATCGACAATGGTGGCAACAAGGCATCTCAGGCTGGCGTGCGCGACAGACGGGCGACGCTAAACTCAACTTTTTGGTAGAGCTTGGACCCCCTGCCTATGCCATCACCGGAGCCGACCAGCGAGAACTGTCTGACCGATGGCAAGAGGGCCTACAGATTAGGGAATGGGTACAAACGATGTGGGCCGCAATGGAAACCACGAACTAGCCCCGCCTCCTCTATGAGGCGTAGCCGGTCGACTCAAGCAGGAAGAATACCCTCAGCGCGGCAAGTCTCTCCGGATCCTAGTAAACATTTGCGCCACGCCCCCACGCCGTCATCGAGATCCGTAAAACACGTGCGGTCATAACACGCTAAAAAAAGATTACGCGACCTGCTGAGCGAGTCATCGCTTGTTTAGCGGTTACCTCATTGCACAATAACGTGACTGCAGGCAGGTTTATGCTGACAGCACACCCTCGATGGCGCGGAGTGCCTCATTGATTTCGTCCGAGGTGTTGTAATGCCCGACCCCGAGGCGCAGCACGCCCTCGTGTGGGTCGAGCGCTAGCGCTCGCGCCACCTCAAAGGCGTAGTTGTCGCCCCAGTGGCAATAGACTCCTGCCGCAGAGAGTTCGCGGGCCACAGCACTTGCCGGATGCTTCTCATGGGTGAAGGAAAAGGTCGCCACCCGGTGCGTCAAAGTGCGCGCACCCTGCATCGTCAATCCGGGTATGGCAGTTAAACCCGCCAGCAGCTCCTCAGACAACGCGTCTTCATGATCACCCATCGCCGCATACGCGCCCTGAAACAACCGGCGCCGATCCCCGCTTACACCCACTTCCCTGGCAAGCCATTGAAAATAATCCAGCGTACCCATCAAACCGGCAATCAGCTCAAAAGCCGGCGTGCCCAAGCTGAAGCGGAATGGCAGCTCTTCGCTAGCACAGCGGAGCTTGTAAGCATGGAGCGACTCCAATCGCTCCCGCTTGCCGTACACCACACCCAAATGGGGGCCATAAAATTTGTAGGGCGAGCAGGCAAGGAAGTCGCAGTTAAGGTCTTTCACGTCGATCAGGCGATGCGAGGCATATTGCACCGCGTCAACGTAAACCATGGCCCCCGCATCCTGCGCCAGTTTGGTCAGCGCTTTCACGTCATTCACCCCACCCGTCAGATTACTGGCGTAGTTCAGCGCCATCAGACGGGTGCGCTCGGTGAGTAACGGCGCGAGCAATTCAGGCTCGACACGCCAGCTATCGCGATCAAATTCGAGCCACTTCACTACCAGATCGTTGTCTTCGGCCATTTGAAGCCAGGGCGACACATTACCCTCGTGTTCCATTCTGGAAATGATGATCTCGTCGCCGGGCGCGAACTGGTGCCCGAGACTACGTGACAGTTGGTAAGTCAGGGTCGTCATATTGGCACCAATGAGCACTTCCCCCGAATCAGGTGTGCCCAGGAAATCCGCCATGGCTTGAACGGCCTCGTCATAAAGCGCGTCTACCGCAACCGAAGTTGGGTTGAATACGCCGGTGTTGCTATTGAAGCGATGAAAAAAATCGACAATCCGCTCTATGGTGTGGCGCGGCACCTGAGTGCCTGCGGCGTTGTCGAGATAGATGCGCCTGAGTCCCTCGTCGGTCGTCGCCAGGGAGGGAAATTGCGCTCGCACTGCTTCAATGGGAAATGTCATGGCTGGGTGCTTCCTTTGTACCAGTAGAGTCACTCAATCTTTGCGCGACTCCGGTGTTATCTCGATAAATTATTGTTGCTCAAAGAAATCCAGAATCAACGGCCACGACCAGCTGAGTCCATAGCGGTGCCCGATTTCATGTCGGCAATCCATCACCGGTGGCCAGGCTGATGCGCCATCGCAGTAGGACCAGGCGCGGCACTCTACATCGTCAACGCCGACATCAAAGACATCTGGCTGGACGGTTGTGTCACATCGATGCGCGTCGGCCCAGGCCTCAGTGATCGCGGTTGCACCCGTGTAGTAAAAATAATCCCCGTCCGATGTGGTGGTGAATGCGGTATCTCCCCAGTCACCGGGCGGCGAAGTGCGATCGTTCATGCCAGTGATCAATATCGCTGGCATACCGCGTGGGAGTACAGGCGGGTCCAAGTAGCCGCGATGAGGCATACCAATGAGCGCGGCAATCGCCGAAAACGCAGCACCGCTGGACTCATGACGCGCCAGATCCCAAACAAACATCCCACCGTTAGATCCGCCCACTGCATATACGCGGTCAGTATCAACACACACATTGTTTGATACCGTTTCTACCAGTTCGACGGCGAACGCGATGTCATCGTCGGTGCATTGCGTCCAGGAACAGTCGTTTTGAGCCACACCTGAGCAGGACGGGTAGGTGTAATCCTGGGTCAGCGCGTCGTCACAAATTTCACCCGCCGCGGGGGTCCCGTCCAAACCAGTCGTAGACCCCGAAAAAGACCAAGAGGCGAAATGGTTACCGGGCTCCTCGCCACCCAGACCCAGCGGCGCGACGACCACATAGCCCCGCGCATCGGCCTCAGTAGTGACCGGTGCGCGCTTGAGGAACTCACCCTCGTCCCCACCCCACCCATGAAAGACAATCACCATGGGGTAAGGGCCGGCGATGCCGGGGTTATCCGGAACGTGCACTCTGAATGACCGAGTCACGCCGTCGCGCTCCAGCGTGTAATCACCCGACTGCCATGCGCTGGTGCAAGCCGTGTTGCCACCCCCTTCGTCTGCGGAGCTGATTTCCGTCAGCGCAAAACCCTGCGTGGCGGTATCGAAACTCAGCGTAATGTCCCATTTCTGGCCCTCCACCGCGATGTCCTTCAAGGCAATCGACTGTCCGTCTGTCGTGACTTGAGAGACCGTGCCGGTGTCTATTTGCTCGACATCACTGATGTAAGAAGAAACAAACCTCGCCACATTGATCGTGGCATCCCGGGTTGCAATGTTGCCGTCATTCGATATCGCGCGCGCCGTTACCACGTGCTTACCGGATTCCAGCCCCTTGTAGTTGAATGCCATGGAAAAACCGGACAGATCTGAATCGGGGTAATCGGGATAGGCATTCGCCACATCGCCGCGCGCTCCGCCCATGGGTACGTTAAAGGCATAGGTTCCGTCGATATCGATTTCAATGGCAGCAATGCCTGATTCGGCAACCGCCCACCCGCGCAAGTTTGAGATGCCGCTGTACAGCGCGGCATCCCTGGGTTCCTCAAGATTGACACGCACATTTTCCGCACTTGGCGAAACCGCGAAGCCAAACAGGAACAGCACACTAACTAGCAGTCTGAACTGCGCAATCATGATGACTCTCATACCAGCGCCCCGGGACCGCAATAGGATGGGCAGATACGCCCAGACTACTCAGTCTCGCGACAATCGGAAAGCGCCTTTGCGGCCCGGTAAATAAGTGCGGTATGTCGCGCCAAGCGCTGTTAATGTGAAGCCATCCGCTCCGACTACAGGGGTCACCGGTATGGCGAATGGCATCATCGACGTGCACGCGCACGTGGTATTCGACGCGTTACTCGGCAAGGCGGGCCAACACGGTCCCGAGGTCGGACGTGACGAGCATGACGCCCCCTATTTCAGGGTGGGCGACTACGCCATGAAACCGCTGTCTTATGACGGCACTGTCTTTACTGATCTATCGTTGAGGCTCACGGAGCTCGACCGTCTCCAGATTGACCTCCAGGTACTCTCCCCTAATCCCCTTACCTTCCTGCACGGTATCGAGGCGCCGATTGCGGCGGACTTTTGTCAGCAGCACAACACGCTGATGGCAGCAGTGGTTGCCGAGGCGCCTGACAGATTTGTAGGCCTTGCAGCCCTGCCTATGCAGGACATCCCCGCGGCCTGTGACGTGCTTGAGCGCGCCGTGGGCGAACTGGGATTGAAAGGCGCCATGATTGGCACGGATTTCCGTCAGGGTTTTGCCTGCCACTCTCTCGACCCGCTCTACCGGAAATTTGTCGACCTTGACGTGCCACTCTTCATTCACGCCAGCTCAACGAATGGTGTCGACAACCTGCAGGACCTGAGATTGAGCGCACATCACTTGTCGCTCAGTCTGGGATACGCACAGGAAGAAGCATTAGCCGTTGCACAGATACTGCTTGGCGGTGTCTTCGACAGCCACCCGGACATTGATATCTGCGTATCCCACGGCGGCGGCACCATCACGTTCCTCGCAGAGAAGCTCGCGCAACTGGCTGCCATCGACACGGCAGCAGCGCAGGGTGTGAGAGATCATGGCTTCGCACATGAGCTACAAAAACTGTGGTTTGATACCCACGTGAAAGGAGAGATCGCAGCCCGCGCACTGCGCCACTACGCGCACCCGGATCGACTCGTCATGGGCACGAATCTCGGTGGCTTTGACACGCCGGATAAACTGCCCCCCGACGCTGCTGACCTCTCCGCTAATGCCAGGAAACTGCTGAGGTTGCCGTGATTGCTCTGAATAACGTTCTCCTTTTTAACGGCCATGCTGACCACTTCTGCCCCGATGCCACAGTGGTCTATCAAGATGGCGCCGTTGTTTACGCCGGACCATCAGAGGGCTGTCCTGATCTCGACGGAGAGACGCAGGTAATTGATGGCCATGGCCACTTCGTGATGCCCGGCATGGTGGAATCCCACGCGCATCTCTCCTATACCAACAACGGCCCACTCGAACTCGACAAGTCACCTGTCGAAGAGGTCGTCATCAAAACGATTCAAAACGCCCGGGTCATGTTGGGGTCAGGGTTTACCTCCGCCATCAGTTTTGGCTCGGTGCATCGCGTCGACGCTTTCCTCAAACGGGGGATCGAATGCGGCGACGTGCTCGGACCGAGACTGCTGGCTGGAGGACGCGATATTGGGTCAACGGGCAGTAATGCTGACCTCCACCCCGATTACGCCCAACTGAAAATTGACGGGCTGGGCATGATCACCGACGGGCCATGGGAGGTCCGCAAAGCGGTGCGCACACTGTCAAAAAATGGCGTCGACGTGGTGAAGGTGATGATCGACGGTGAGTTGATCTCCTCAGGCGGCGGAATCAAACCCGGAGTGCTCGGCTTCACGGACGAAGAGCTCGACGTGTTGGTCTCGGAGGCACATCATCGTGGCATGCGCGTTGCGTGCCATGCACGATCTGCTGCGGCGGTGAAACAAGCGGTTCGCGGGGGTGTCGACTTTATCGGACACGCAAATTACCTGGATGACGAGGCCCTAGAATTGCTGGAGGCCAACCGGGACCGCGTATTTGTCGGGCCCGCAGTCGCCTGGGAGATCACGTTTCTGGAGCATTACCAAAGCTTTGGTTTTGAAACCGGCAGTCCAGAGCATGAGGGCTACGCCGCAGAGCTTGAGGCGACACAGCAGTCCGTTAAGCGCATGCGAGAAGCGGGCATCAGAGTGCTGGTTGGAGGCGACTACGGACTCAACATCACGCCCCACGGTACCTACGCCAAAGAGCTACAGTACTTCACCGATTATTTCGGCTTTTCACCGAGCGAGGCGCTCCAAGCCGCGACGAAACATGGAGGCGAGGCATTCATGCCAGAGGGCCATCTCGGCACACTGGAACAAGGCAAGATCGCGGACATGGTCCTGCTCAAAGGCAATCCTCTCGAGGACATCACCCTCCTCCAGAACCCCGATAACATTGCAGCGGTTATCAAAGAAGGCGAGATCTATACAGACTTGCTGGCCAAGCAGTCCCCTCATCACAAAGATGCCGCCGCACTCGGTCACCTGCTGGGAACCACGCCATGCAACTGAAAGATAAAGTCGCCGTCGTCACAGGCGCCGCCCGGGGGCTGGGCCGCGCGTACGCGGAAGCGTTAGCCGCTGAAGGTGCCGCTGTTGTGGCTGCTGACCTGAATGACTGCGCGGATACCGTCGCAGCGGTCGAGGCAGCGGGGGGTCGCGCCATCGCAACAACGGTTGACGTATCAGATAGCGCGAGCTGTGAGGCAATGGCGGATCTAGCGGCCGATGCCCTTGGTGGCATCGACATCCTGATCAATAACGCGGCACTGTATGCGGGCCTGAAGGGTGCGCGCTTCGAGCAACTCGATGAAGCGCAGTGGGATCGTGTCATGCAGGTCAACATCAAGGGTCCCTGGCTGCCCAGCCGAGCCGTTGTGGGGCATATGCGCGCCGGTGGCGACGGTGGGTCGATCATCAATATTGCGTCGCTAGCTGCCGTCTTTGGTCTACCATACGGGCTCGACTATGTAGCCTCCAAAGCGGCTGTAATCGGCATGACCCGGGGCATGGCCCGCGAGCTGGGGCCGGACCATATTCGAGTGAACGCCGTCGCCCCCTCTGCTGTGATAACAGAAGGCACAGAAGAATTTTTTGGCGAAAAGTTCGAGAAGGCCAAGTCGGTTATCGCGTCCAACCAGTTGATCCCGCGGAACCTGGAGACCGAGGACCTGACCGGCACCATTGTATATCTGGCTTCCGATGCCAGTCGTTTTGTGACGGGTCAGACCCATATGGTGGATGGGGGGTCATGGTTTTTATAAACCCACCTGTCTCAACCAAGGCTAAAATCACTCCCTCGGTAGAAGACTGGAGCTAGATCAATTCTGGCCCAATCTAACTTGCATTTGGGTCAGCGGGTGAACCGAAGTCCAGATGCAGTTGGTCAGCACTGTCGCGGTTTTTGCGGACTCGAACAGGCTTGGGAGGCTTGGGTAACCAACTATACTCCACCTGAGTATGAGCCTTTTGGGTTTGAACCCGCTCGCGAAGCTCCGCCGGAGAGAACGGTGTGGACTGGATCCAGTCAATTGCGAGTGCTCCGTCAGCTCGAGACTGTTGTTGAGCGCTTAGATGCCTTAGCCTGAAAAGACGAGATCGACAGGTGGCGCCGCAGGTTTTTTGATCCGGCCGGCCCTGAAACACCGACCCGCAGCCCTCACAGGTGATTTTTACCTTGGGCGCAGGAGGCCTGCGCCCATTGTGGTGAGCGATGCGGCAAGCGTCACTACAGAATTTCCGAAGGGCCTGTTTACGGCAACCGTGTCGGATACATATTTGTGTCATGACACTGGATACCAACTTTCATATCGCATCAAAAAAATGTTCCTCCATTACAAATACCTCTTATTTTCAAGAGGTTTTAACGTTTTTACAAAATGTTTCTGTACGAAATATGAAAGTGAATATTGAGCAACCTGCGCCCCTCTATCGAGACGAGCGTCACATCCAATCAATTGAATGTTCACCTTGAGATTCTCACACTGGAAGATTACCGCTCCGCCGTCGACAGGAGCACACGCCGGCGGAACAGGGGGTTCTCGTGAATTTACAATCCAATCTATTTTGGGCTACCACTTCAATGATTCTGTTGCGTCGGCGATGTCTCTTGATCGCGGGCCCCTAGATCCCCTGATAGTGGAATAACCAAATCACACGACCGAGACCGCCGGCTAGCTTTTGCGGAGCCGCGTATCAGTTGTTTTCAGCGCACCACGTTACATCCCTTGCTTCGCTGCGTATGAAGCGACAGCATGGTGCGATCTGCTTGAGGAGCGGTACTCACATGGCGCAGTTGGAATTTTTTTACGATCTATCATCACCTTGGACGTATCTTGCGTTCAATAACGTGCGGCGGGTGCTGAGCGCGACAGGCGCTTCCGTCAAGTGGCGACCTTTTCTTGTGGGTGGCGTCTTTAACGCGGTAAATCCGGGTGTCTACGAGGCCCGCGCGCACCCGATGGATCCGAAGGTGGTGCACAACTTTACCTGGCTACACGAATGGGCCCGGCTGGCGGAACTACCACTCAACTTCCCCACCGAGCATCACCCCGTGAAGTCAGTGTTGGCGATGCGCGTTTGCTGTGCCCTCGAAGACGATCAGCCTACTCTGCACCGTTTCTCACACACAGCCTTTCACGCCTATTTCGCGGACGGTGAAAACATCGACGCCCCCGAAGTACTTGCCAAGGTTGCGGAGCAATGCGGACTGGATGGTCAGGCACTGGTCGCGCAAACAGCAGAACAGCACATCAAAGATCAACTCCGAGCCAATACTGAAGAAGCGATTAAGAGAGGCGCCTATGGCTCGCCAACGATGTTTGTGGGCGAGTCACTCTATTTTGGTAATGATCAATTGCCGCTGGTGGAGCAAGCCTTAAAGGTTGCCCCCTAGTCGACACCCTCCTGACAGCAAATCTCCGCGATCCGCTGAAGCGAGAGGGCTCAATCTCTCCGCTGCCAACCCGCACGCCATCTCACTCGGTCGGTAACCCGCGAGCCGTTATCAAGTAGGTAGCAAAACTGCCCAGCCAGTGACTACCGGCGTAATGCTCAGGGCTAACACCCTCGATTCCTGCCGCTCTATGTACGCTGGCCGATACAGCGATCACGTTTTGCCGCGGATCACCGGGCGGAAGCGCCGACGCAATGCCTTCGAGCATCCAGGCACGACTCAAGTTCACACCGTCGAGGTGCACAATGTGTGGGTCGGAGCGGTCGCTGACAATAGCGGGGGTGAGCCAATTCCCTTCCTCGGGAATGGCCAAAAACTGCGATAACCAGTTGGCGAATACGTCGGGCGCCATGACCCGACGCATCAAATCGGCTTCACCCAGACACGGAGAGAGAAAATCCGCGCCAGAAGGTTCGTAATGAACCGGGCAATTCTGGTCGTTACCGTATAGCGCAGTGGCACGCTCTACGACCAAGGTCTCAAAATCCTCATCACCAGTGATCCGCGCCCAATCGAGCGCCAAACCCAGCGCGAACGCGGTCTGGGAATGGGTGCCACTGCGCACCGGGTAAGTCAGATTCGGTAACCAGTCCGTCAAACGGGCGACCAGCGCGGCTTCTAGGGGACGGATGAACTCCCGCCACGCTGCCGCCTGCGGGTCCTCCCACTCCTCAAGTTCCGCAGCCAACTGCAGTAACCAGGCGATGCCATAGGGTCGCTCGAATGACCGGCGTCCCTCTGCTGAGACGTATGCCGTCTCGGCCCGTAAGTTGTCTTCAGTCAGGCTTTGCGCCAAGGCGGCGCGCGCCGGCTGTGCGTACTGGCTTTCGGGATACTGCCTCGCCAATCTCGCCAACAGCCAATGCCCATGCACCGAGCTATGCCAATCCAGGCACCCGTAAAACGCGGGTGTTAGTTCGCGCGGAGGCGCCACATCGGCATCGCTCTGCAGGCTGTGGGAAATATGATTCGGATACTCTTGATGTACACAGGCCAGCGCCAGTTCTGCAAAGCGGTCAGCCTCAATCTGTTGATCCTGCGCAGAGACACCCGGTGCGAAGCACCCCCACAGGACAGCGACGATGGCTATCGTCTGCGCGCGGTGCCGGTAAATCATCCGTAATCCGTATGCTGAGTGCGCCATCTAACCGCCTCCTTTCTGTAACTCGAGTGCGCACGGTAACAGCTCAGCGCTCCGGATGCCTTGCCTGTTCTCGGGCCACCAGAAAGTCGGTTTTAATTCTGCTTTCCCGGGTGTCGCACGAGGGGGACTTGGTTTATCAGACGAAGCACATCGCATGCAAAGAGCGATCAACGTCCCACCTCAACTCTGCGTTGATTGAAGACCTCGTGAAGCGGGTGTGAACCCTCTACGGCACGAGTGGGCCGGTCAGAGAACGGTTGACGGCTGCGCTGCAAACCCACACAGTCGCGCACAGATAAAGGTTCGGTAATTGCTATGTCACGAGACGAATGGCACTCCAGCGCGTGCATCCTGTGCGAACTGAATTGCGGTATTAAAGTGCAGACCGGGGGCGCCGATGACCGCGAGATCGTGCGGATCCGAGGCGATGAGGATCACCCCGCCTCACAGGGTTATCTGTGTCAGAAGGCATCGGGACTCAACCACTATCAGAACGGCAAAGATCGCATCACCTCGCCGCTACGCAGACGCGCCGACGGCTCCTTTGAAGAAATCGACTGGGATACGGCTACTCGCGAGATCATGGAACGCTTCGCAGCCATCCGCGATACCCACGGCGGCGATAAAATTTTCTATTACGGCGGCGACGGTCAGGGCAACCATTTACCGGGCGCCTATTCCAGTGCCACACGATCAGTGCTCAGCAGTGTTTACCGCTCCAGCGCCCTGGCACAAGAGAAAACAGGTGAATTCTGGGTAAACGGCCAGATGTTTGGGACCATGGTAAAGGGCGACTTCCACCACTGCGATGTCGCGTTTTTCCTCGGCAAAAACCCCTGGCACTCGCACGGCATACCCCGCGCGCGCGCTTTTCTGAAGGACTTCAGTAAGGACCCGACCAAGACCATGATCGTGGTCGACCCGGTCGTGACAGAAACAGCAAAAATGGCTGACATCCATCTGCGGGTGAAACCCGGCACTGATGCGTGGCTGTTTGCCGCCATGGTGGCCATGCTGGTGCAGAACGAACGCTATGCGCAGGCGTGGGTCGCCGACAATACAGCGGGCCTCAGTGACATCATAGAGGCCTTTGGCAACATTCCTGTTGCTGAATACTGCGCCCATGCAGGCGTGAGTGTCGCCGAGGTCGAGCGGACCGTAGAGACGATTGCGAACGCCAAAGGCATGGCGATGTTCGAGGATCTGGGCATTCAGATGAATCACCACTCCACTCTCATCAGCTACCTTGAGAAGCTGGTGTGGGTGCTGTGTGGGCACTTTGGCAAAGCCGGTGCGCAGTACGTGCCCGCCTATCTGCAAAATATTGCCGGAAGCGGTCGAAGCTCCCGCAAAAGCCCGGTAGTACAGGCACCCATCATTAGTGGGATGGTGCCCTGCAATGTCATTGCCGATGAAATCCTGACGGACCACCCGGACCGCTACCGCGCCATGCTGGTGGAGTCGGCCAATCCCGTCCACTCGCTGGCTGACACCAACCGCATGCGAGAGGCACTGCGAGCGCTGGAACTCGTCGTGGTGATCGACATCGCGATGACAGAGACTGCACGCGCAGCGGATTACGTGCTACCCGCCTCAACCCAGTTTGAAAAGTGGGAAGCCACCTTCTTCAACTTCGAATTCCCTGAGAACTACTTCCACTTGAGAAAACCGCTGTTCGATCCGTTAGGCGAATCGCTCTCCGAGGCGGAAATTCACTGCCGGCTGCTCGAGGCATCGGGTGATATGCCGATGGAATTGGTTGAAGAACTGCGCAACATTCTTCAGCAAGAGGGTCGCACCGCGTTCAGGGACCGGTTTATGGCCGCGATGGGCGAAGATGGCATGGTCGCCAAACTTGCGCCCGTTATTCTGTACCGGACATTGGGCGAGACCCTGCCGGAGAACGCCGCCGAGGGTGCCGTGCTCTGGCCGCTGGCATTGAACTTTGCGCTGCGCGACAGCGAGAGCCTGGCGAGAGCCGGATACATGGGCGATGCCTTTGAGCAAGCCGACCAGCTGTTCGACGCAATCATCGCCGGGCATTCGGGCGTTACCTTTTCCAAAGACAACATGGAAACGGTATGGGGTCGCCTCGGTCACGAAGGCCGCATCCAACTGGCGATTCCCACACTGCTGGACGAGCTCACGGTGCTTGAGGGCGGCCCTGTGGACCGAACACATTCTGAATTCCCCTTTGCACTGAGTGCTGGCGAGCGGCGAGATTACACGGCAAATACGATTTACCGGGATTTCGGGTGGCGGCGTAAAGACCCCGACGGATCACTTCGTATGAGCCCGGATGATGCTGCCGTGATTGGGGTCGCAACCGGCGATCAGGCACGCATCACCACCGCAATCGGCTCGGCACTGGCGCGCGTTGAGGTGACGGACCGCATGCTGCCCGGGCACGTTTCCATTCCCAACGGCTTTGGGCTCGACAACGAGGACGGCACACGCTCAGGAATCGCACCCAACGAACTGACGTCTCTGGATGATCGCGACAAATTCGCTGGCACCCCGCACCATAAGTTTGTGCCCGCCAAAATCGAAGCAGTCGCCTAATCCAGTAATCCTTGATCCAATTCAAGCGCTGGCGGCCTGACCTAATCATGGGGATTTCCGCCTTCTAAGCCTGCAAGGCGAAGGTCTAGCCATCGCATTCGCGCGTAAAGTGTGGATGCCAAAAGACAAATCCATACGAAGGGGCGGTCTGGCCCGCGGCTTGCGCTTGTCGCTGGCCGGTGCACGCGCGGGCGGTGCCTTTGCGGTCGACGGTGCATTAAAAAAGTTGCGCGGCGACGCGCCCAGTGGCGACGCCCTGCTGAATCGCGAGGCCCGCCGTTTCGCCCGCCAGCTGGGAGAGCTCAAAGGCTCATATGTCAAAATTGGTCAACTCCTTGCGCTCTTGGGCGAGCACTTCTTGCCTGCACCCCTGACCCAAGCGCTGCACGAATTAGAGGCCCAAACCCAACCCGTAGCCTGGCCGGAAATGCAGTCGGTTTATCGCACAGGCATGGGTTCCCGCTACTGTGAATTAGAGATCGAGCCCGCGGCTTTGGCGGCCGCGTCACTGGCGCAGGTTCACCGCGCACGCGTTGTGTCGACTGGAGAATCCGTTGTCGTGAAGGGGCAGTACCCCGACCTCGTCGCGCTGCTCGACGAGGACTTCGATACCGTCGTCAAAATGTTGCGGCTGGCGCGGTGGATACCGGGCAGCAGGGACTTCGATAGCTGGCTCGCCACACTTCACACGCAGCTATTGGCCGAGGTCGACTATCCAAGAGAGCTCCGAGTGGCACAGATGATGGCTGAGGGCTTGGCCCAGCATGAGGCGCTGCAGAGTGCCCCAGTCACGCTCCGCGTGCCGCGGTTTTGGGCGGAACTCTGCAGCACCAGCGTGCTAACGATGGAATATGTTGAGGGACATCGCGCCGCCTCACCCGAGGTTGCGGCATTGCCTCAATCAGCGCGCAATGAGCTGGGTAAAGCCATGCTGCAGCTCTTTTTTGCCGAGGTATTTGATCTGGGTTTGGTGCAAACCGACCCCAACTTCGGCAACTACCTCATCAACGAAGATGGGAGTGAACTCACGCTACTCGACTTTGGCTCGGTATTTGAATTGGACAATACGGTGCGCACAGCGCTCTGCGACACCATCATAGCGGGCCTTACCAGCGACGAGACTTGCCTTGAACAGGCGCTGGTAGCGCTGGGTTGCCTCAAGCCCGATGCCGGCGAGGGCGCCAAGGACACCTTCAAGGCGTTCATCAGAAACTTACTCGAGCCCCTCCGGCCACCCGAATCGCTCCCACCGGAACATCTCAACGCAGAGGGTCTTTACCGCTGGGGGCACTCAGAACTCATCAATAGAACCGGTCAGCAGGTCGCACGCTCACTGACCAATAGAGAGTTTGCGATCCCCTCTGGTGACTTCGCGATGGTGGCGCGAAAACTCACGGGGATGTTTACGTTTATCGCGGTGCTCAACGCAGAATTCAACGGCCACGACATCGTAAAGCCCTACCTCACCCACACCACTGAGTGAGGCAATACCCGCCAATGAGAAACAGTCAGTAATGGATCAGAACGGAGACACAACACGCGATAAGCAGCGCGCGGTACCGAGAGGTCGCGCACAGCGCTTTGGCAAGTTTGCCCGCCTCGCGGGTGGCGTGGCAGGCAACATGCTTGCCCATGGCACCGCGCAGTTAGCCGCCGGCAAGCGGCCTCGCGTCAAAGATCTACTCCTCACACCAAAAAACGCGCTGCGGTTGACCCGGCAACTGGCAGAGATGCGCGGCGCGGCGATGAAGCTCGGACAAATCCTGTCCATGGATACCGGTGACCTGCTACCCCGGGAGCTTGCCGATATTTTGGCGACCCTGCGCAACGCCGCCTACGCCATGCCAGATGCTCAACTGCAGGAAGTGCTCGTACAGGAGCTGGGGCCAGACTACGAAGCAAAATTGAAGCACTTTGAGCAACGCCCGTTTGCAGCAGCGTCGATCGGGCAGGTCCACAAGTTGTCGACGCGACAGGGCCAGCCTGCGGTATTGAAGGTGCAATACCCGGGTGTGCGGGAAAGCATCGACTCCGACGTCGACAATCTCGCGAGCTTGTTAAAGGTCTCAGGCCTGCTGCCGAAGCATATGGACATGACACCCCTTCTTGCCGAGGCCAAATCGCAACTTCATGAAGAGGCAGACTACGAGCAGGAAGCGCGCTACCTGAAGGCATTTGTCCGGGCGCTGGGTGAAGACGAACGCTTCCTCTTGCCCCGCGTGATTCCACATCTCAGTGCCTCCCGGGTGCTGGGTATGACCTTTGTTCACGGAGTGCCCATCGAGGATGTTGCTTTTGAAAAGGCCGAGGAGCGCAATCGCGTCGCTGCCCTACTGTTTGAACTACTAATGATCGAGCTGTTCGAACTGCGCCTGGTTCAAACCGACCCCAACTTTGCCAACTATCAGTACAACCATGATACCGGGCAGATCGTGCTGCTGGATTTCGGCGCGTCGCGGCGCTTCAGCGCGGCCCTGGTCCGCGGCTACCGTGACCTCTTGGCCGGCGCGGTGGATGGCGACAGGGCGGCCATGATCAAAGCTGCGGAAGCGGTGGGTTACCAGCTGGGGCCGGAGGGTTCGTTATATCAGGAGACGCTGCTGGAGCTCGCCGAGATTGTGCTGGTACCCCTCACGGTCAACGCACCCTATGACTTCGGCAATTCCCCCATACCGCAGCAACTCATGGAGCGGATTGAGCCACTCAAGAGCGATCGCAGCTTCTGGGAGGTGCCCCCAGTGGACGTCGCCTACATTCACCGCAAGATCGGCGGCTTGTTCATGCTCGCCACGCGGCTCAACGCCACAGTCAACGTCCACGAAATCCTGCTGCCATGGCTTGGAGAATCTTAATGGCGCTGAGGAAGCACGCTGTGTTCCGGCACGTCACGGCCGCAGCGCATCAAAGTCATCTACAACCGCCACCGAAAACGCGATTCGTCCCGACGCGTTGATCCCGCCGCGGGTGGATTGCTACTCTGAAATCGGCGACACACCGGATTTTCAGAATGAGCGAACACGCGAATAGCCAATTCACACCGACAACCAAGGCACCAGAGCCAGAGCTTGGGTCAAATCGCATTCCCGTGGATCGCTATACAGATCCGGCCTTTCTGAAACTGGAAGATGACCACATCTGGTCCAAGACATGGCTCTTGGCGGGTGCTGCCTGTGACGTCGCGGAGCCCGGTGATTTTTTCGTGTTCGATAATCTCCGGGAGTCGATCCTGGTCACGCGGGCAGAGGACGGCGTGGTGCGCGCCTTCTACAACGTGTGTCAGCACCGGGGCAATCAGCTCAAAAGTTCCGGTTGCGGCAAATCGCCCTACTTCAGCTGCGGCTTTCACGGCTGGGAATATCACCTTAACGGCTGCATCAAACACATCCCCGAAGCACACGACTTCCCGCAGGGCGTTCCCGAGGAGTCGCTGCGATTAAAGGAGTTGCGGTGCGATACCTGGGGCGGGTTTATCTGGGTATCCATGGATCCCGATATCGAACCCTTGATCGACTATCTGGGCGTGATACCGGAACATCTCGCGCCCTATGAGCTCGAATCCATGGTGCTGGTGTCCGACGAGACCATCGAGTGGAACTGTAACTGGAAGACGTCTGTCGATATCTTTTCCGAGACCTATCACGTTCGCGGCGTTCATCCAGAATCAGAGTATGTTGCCGACGACGTGAATGTGCAGGTGGACCTCTATGGGCCGCACACGCGCTTTATCGCCCCCATGTATATCCCCAGCCCCCGCAAAATCAGTGAGGATAAAGCGCTCAACGAGATCATGATCGGTTATCTGCAGTCTGAGGGTTTTCCCGTCGAATCCTTTGAGGGCGACGTCACCACGCTTCGGAGCGCCGTGGCTGCGCACAAGCGTGCCATGACTAATGAGAACGGCCTCGATTTTTCAAAGCTGACCGACGACCAGCTCACTGCTGACTACCACTACAACATCTTTCCCAACGTGACATTTAATCTCTTTGGAGAGCAGATGTGGATGTTCCGCCATCGCCCGCATCCGACAGACCCCGACAAAATGTACTTTGATCGCATGATCTTCAACCGCGTGCCCAAAGGAGACGTGACAGCGGGCGCTAACGCCGGCGCCGTCGATATGTTTGTTGAACTAGGTGATGCCACAGTGGAGGGACGGCCCGAGCACCAGTTCTACCGCTATGGCGAGCAGTCATCTGGGCTGCTACTCGACCAGGACGCGTCGTGTCTGGCAGGTGTGCAAAAAGGACTCCATTCGCGCGGCATGGAAGGACTTTGGATTTCTCATCACGAGCGGCGCATCCGCAACTTCCACCACTGGTGGGAGCGCTACATAGCGCGCTGAGCGCATCCGCACAAGGGCACAGCCGCGCTGCAGCGATTATTGCGAGAGGAGATTGGTGGAGCTAGGCGGGATCGAACCGCCGACCTCAACACTGCCAGTGCTAAAGCTACGAGTCACAACCATTCACAACGAACCACGAAGCTACATTGAGTGTGCTGCGCAGAGCAAGCTTCAGGGCTTAGACGCTACTGGGTAGCCTGATACAGGAGCCAGACTGGTATTCCGGAGACGTCCTCAGTTGAGGTCAGCGTAAACCAGTCCTCTTCTCTTGAACTGTCCCAGCAGTCATCCGGCAGCGGATTGGCGTTTCTGAATGCCCTGGAAAAAATGACGTCGTCCCTGCTCGCTAAATCGTATTCCCGGTACAGCGCGAAAACCTCCTCTGTCATCACGCTTTCATCGAAATAGGAGAGGTAATGGTATTCGGTACTATCGATCTTTTTGAGGATAGCGATATCTGAAATCGTACCGCGAAGATCGGCATAACCGATCACCTCGCCGGAAGAGACTGTACGACGATCGAAGTCAGTATCGTCATCGCTATGATAGGGCCAGTGCTCAGCGGGATAATCATTCCAATATTGTGGAAACGTATCCAGTAGATTTACATGGAAAAGTATGGCGAAGATATCGAGTGAGGCGTCGGACTGTATCCATACCTGCTTGTTCACGTAGCCACTGTCGTGACCTTCATCAGTCACTCGATATATCACTCCCTCAAAAGGCGCATGCACTTGGAGCGTGTCATTGGATGCACTTGTCCGGAACGGCTCCGAAGGCGAGAAATAATGCTTCATGCTCCTGTTGGTCTCCGTGGGGTCCGTCTCGACTTCATAAAGACCAAGATCAATAAACATCGGATCGTAACCATAGTGGTGACCGGCGCAGGAACGAAATTTTGAGATGCGTTCAACGTTCTGAGGATCGAGGTAATAGTGATCTACGACTTGAGCCGCGGTATGTACTCCCAATAGCAGGGGCAATACAAAAAGAGGTATCCAGAGGCGCATGAGGTCTTTCTAGCACGCGAAAAAGATCGCCTCAATAAAGATTTCCCTACCGGGCTGATACCGAAGCTAGACCGGCAGGCCAACACACTTGGCTCGGGGGGTTATCGAATCAGATGTAGGAGCGGTAGGGGTGTTCGTCACTGGGTAAGTAGCTATCGCCGTGGGGATGCGCCGACGGCGGTAGATACTCACAGGGATATCCGGCCTAAAGCTATGAATCTGACGCGCTAAACCGGATATTGGTGGAGCTAGGCGGGATCGAACCGCCGACCTCAACAATGCCAGTCTTGCGTTGTTCCAGCTGATCTACTTCCAACCGGCACGATCAAACACCATGAGCGCAGCAGCCTGATTTACTCCAAGCTCAGAGGTATTGAGTGAGTCTTCGGCAAAATCACCGAGAGCCACTACCGTTGAGTTCGCAGCAATACCGCGCACGGCAGGATATTCATGGTTTCCATTTGCGAACAACGACTGCGCTTCGTCACTGACGAGGTACTCTAAAAACCTGATGGCGTTTTCAGGATTAGGGGACGTTTTAACCAAACCTGCGCCACTAATATTGACATGAGTGCCGTTGTCTGCCTGATCTGGGAACACAATGCCTACGGCCGCTGCCACCGCTTGGTCTTGAGGGTCCTCAGACGCCGCTAGCCTAGCTAAGTAGTAAGTGTTTGCAATGGCAATACCGCATTCACCGCTAGCAACAGCGCGAATCTGGCCGGTATCGTTGCTCTGGGGCGTCCGTGCAAAATTGGCCACCACACCCGCAGCCCACTCCTCGGCTGCCGCCTCGCCGTTTCTGGCCACAATGCTCGCCATCAAAGAAATGTTGTAGATGTTGCTAGAGGATCGGATGCAAACCTTTCCCTTGTGAGCGGGATTTGCCAGATCCGCATAAGTAGCAAGCGGTTCGGGCATACCAGTGGTGCGGTTGTAGACAATCACACGAGCACGCTTAGAAAGCCCCATCCAGAGCCCCTCAGGATGTCGCATGTTGTCGGGTAAACGGTCAGCAAGCACGGCAGAGTTAACCGGTTGAAAGATCCCTGCTTGCTCGGCCCGCCACAGACGCCCAGCGTCTACAGTAATCAACAGATCGGCGGGACTCGACACTCCCTCACTTTGGATTCGCGCTATGAGCTCATCAGCTCCTGCCTCAATCAAATTGACCCTGATGCCGGTGGCTTCAGTAAAGTTGTCATACAGTGCTTGGTCAGTTTCATAGTGACGAGACGAATATAAGTTGACCTCATCCGCCGAGGGGTCATCAGTCTTTTTCTCGTCCATGCAGGACGTCAGCATGCCCAAAAGCACCAAGAAGGCAGGAATTAGCAAGGCCTTTGACATAAAACTATACGCTCCTATGCTCACGCCTTTAATAATAATGAGAATCATTCTCTTATTCAACCGAGCAGGGAGACGTAAAAACAGCACCGGCCTGTGGCACCACCCGCACTCTCGAACCCACTCCTATCGCGGTACCCGCATCTTTTGACCAATGCAGAATCACTGTCAATTCGCCTCCCTTCCCATCAAACGAAACGCGAGTCAGCCTTCCGAAGCGCTGAATACCCGTGATCAGGATCCCATTATTGTCAGGCTGCAATTCTAGACGGTCAGCATCGACGACCAGCAACGCATCACCATTCATCGCAACTGGATCCACCAATGCGCAGCGTTCCCACTCCCCCAATGGCGTAACAATGCGATCCCCATAAATTGTTCCTTCGAATACTTGAGGCTCGCCGAATAACTGCGCAGCGAATTGCGACTGAGGCCTGTCGTACAGAGCCTGCGGTGTGCCGTTCTCCACAATTGCACCTTGGTCAAGCACCGCGACATGGTCAGCCATCATCAACACCTCAGCTGGGTCGTGAGTGACGAACAGCCCCACAGTGCCTGTGTCCCGAATTATGCGTCGGGCATCCTCTCGCAGAGCCCTTCTGAGGGGCGCATCTAAATTTGCATATGGCTCGTCAAACAGCAGAACTCTTGGTGCTGGCGCCATAGCTCGAGCCAGCGCAACGCGCTGGCGTTGCCCCCCAGACAGGCTGTCTGGATTCCGATCAGCAAAATCAGCCAACCCCACTCGCTTCAACCATTGTGTCGCCAGTTTGCGCGCCCCTTTCTTCGGAAGCCCAAAGGCGACATTGTCAGCAACGCTCATATGCGGAAATAGCGCCCCCTCCTGAAACACCATGCCTATGGGCCTTTCCTCGGGGGACAACATCCTCGTTTGGCTCGCTAAGACCTCGCCGTCAAGAAGAATGCGCCCGCTCTGAACCCTCAGCAACCCGGCCAACAGCCTTAGTAAGGTTGTTTTGCCGCAGCCAGAGTGCCCAATTAAACAGGTTACCTCTCCTCCGACACTCTGAAGAGAGACATTGGTGAGCGCCTGATGCGGACCAAACTGATGCGATACTTTTTCAATTACCAGCACTTGAATACACTAGCCGTTGTTAACTAGACCATAGCAGTCTATGCATACTGTATTGCAACATTCCAGAGTTCTATTACTGTTGCCCGCCTGGCTAATGGCAGTTGCGATATCAATCCCAGTCGTTGCCACCCTTTTGGCTGTCGCCGAATCACAAGGGCCGATCTGGGAACATTTGCAGGAGACCGTCCTCCATGAGTA
This sequence comes from Halieaceae bacterium, assembly GCA_002721785.1. Classification (GTDB taxonomy): domain Bacteria; phylum Pseudomonadota; class Gammaproteobacteria; order Pseudomonadales; family Halieaceae; genus Luminiphilus. The sequence goes on along the minus strand of PBLO01000035.1, from coordinate 1,058 downwards.
TGTGCTGAACTCACTCGCTCTGATGGCGCTGACGGGTGTGATATCGCTAGTCCTTGGCGTCGGAACTGGATGGCTGATTGGCGCCTGCGCCTTTAAAGGTCGGGAGACGCTTAGCTGGTTGTTGATGCTGCCGTTAGCTGCGCCCGCATACATCGTGGCCTACGTCTATACAGACCTGCTCGAGGTATCTGGGCCGGTACTGACTGCGCTTCGCTCTTTATTGTCCCTCGATGTTGGGGAACTGCCCTTGCCATCGATTCGCACACTACCAGGTGCAGCCGTAATGCTATCCCTGGTGCTGTATCCCTACATTTACCTACTGAGTCGCAATAGTTTCGCAGGAAGATCTGGCGCCCAATTTGATGCCGCCCGGGTATTGGGTCACGGACCTTACAGCGCTTTTTTCCGAATCGCTCTGCCCGCCAGCCGCCCAGCTATTTTAGGTGGACTCGCATTGGTCTTGATGGAGACCCTCGCCGACTTTGGTGTGGTGAGCTATTTTTCGGTGCCGACATTTTCTACCGGCATCTTCCGCACTTGGCTTGGGTTGGGTGATGCCATGGCGGCGCTCAAATTGGCGGCTTTCATGCTGCTCTTTGTGATCATGCTGATTGCTTTAGAAGAGCGGAATAGACGCGGAACGGCTGACTCGAGCGACCTGACACAGGCCTCCCGGATCAATTTGACAGGCGCAAAAGCTGGGCTTGCTATTGCCGCATGCCTCGTTCCGGTCATGCTTGGATTTGCCATACCCCTGACGACGCTGCTCATTTACGCGTCTGAACACCTATCACAAAACAACAGCGCCAATTTCGGTCGCATGGCAATCAACAGCGTTTCTCTTGCACTGACAGCTAGCGTCGCGATTACGTTGATTGCTTGGCTGCTCGCTTACACGAAACGAATGTATCCAAGCCCGCTTAATAACAGTCTGATCCGCGTCTCCACGATTGGCTACGCTCTCCCGGGTATTCTTCTGGCAGTCGCACTCTTAAAGTCTCTTGGCGCCGTGAACCATTGGCTGGCCGATATCTGGCCAAACAGCACAGATGCTATTT
>PBLO01000034.1 GCA_002721785.1 Halieaceae bacterium | reverse complement strand
TTGCAGGGCACGCTGGCGCGCACACGCTCCGAGTACGATGCGCTCAGTACGTCACAAAACGCCAACGCCATTATCCGCGAACAACTCGCCATCGCCCGACAAAAACTTTCGGAGGAAGAACTGCGACTTCTGGGTCGCAACGCCGAGAAGAAAAATCAGCTGATTGGCGGTATCCCCGTCGACAGCGAATACATCATTTTTATTATCGATACCTCAGGATCGATGTTCTCCTATGCCTGGGAGCGCATGCTTCAGGAGATGGAAGCCACGCTGAACATCTATCCTGAAGTGAAAGGCATTCAGGTGCTCAACGACATGGGCAACTACCTATTCAGCCGCTACCGAGGCGAGTGGATTCCGGACACACCGGCGCGGCGCAGTCTGATTCTGCAAAACCTGCGCAACTGGAACGTATTCTCCAATTCGTCACCTGTCGAAGGCATTACCAACGCCGTCAGAAGCTTTTATGACCCGGGCAAAAAGATATCGATTTACGTGTTTGGCGACGAATTTACTGGGGCGTCTATTCAGGAGGTGGTGCAAACCGTCGATAAGCTGAACGCCGAGGCGGCCAGCGGGGAGCGCCGCGTGCGCATCCATGCTGTGGGCTTTCCCGTACAGTTCATAAGACCACCGGAGCTTCAGGCGACGGGGGTCCGGTTTGCTACACTGATGCGAGAACTGACCCTAAGGAATGGGGGTAGCTTCGTTGGCCTCAACGACTTTCGACCATGAGCCGTCCCTGGTAGGACGCTGGCTCCTCTTGCTCTGCCTCACCCTGCTTGGCGCAGGGTGTGCCAGCAAGCAAGTGGTTGTCGAAGGCACATTCCCCGCACCACTGCTCGACCCGATACCGGTCACTGTAGGCGTGATCTATCCCTCCGCTTTCGCCCAACACGAGTTTTTTGACGAGGCCAAAGGCCGCGCAGAGTCCGACTGGCTGGTCAAAACCGGAGAGGCTCAGGTCGAGTTCTGGGATATTTTGCTCACTGGCTTGTTCGACGAAGTGGTGCACATTCAGGACTGGGAAACTGTGCAAAGCCGCGGTGCCGATATCGACGGCGTATTGATCCCGGCAATTGCGGAGCTCCAGTACACCATCCCGACTCATACCAATGTGAAGGTCTACGAGATCTGGATGCGCTACGAATTCCGACTGGTCGAAGTATCGGCGATCCACCAGCAAGAGGACGGTGCCCTGAGCTTCAATCCCGAAGACCGCATCGCCCAATGGCCGGTCACCGCCTACGGCAAAACGCCGACTGCTTTTTTGCAAAGCGATGAGGAGGCGGTCAACCTCGCCGCAGTGGTCGCTCTCCGCGATGCTGGTGCGCACTTCATCACCACTTTTGGTCGCACGCCGGATGTCGCAACCTGGCTGAACGACATCTTGAGCCGCGCTGCTACCGAGGAATCTACTGAGGTAGCGGACGACTCACTCAGGGTGCCCAAATCTGAACCACAGACTGCTGCGTTGGTAAATCAGACTGAGTCCACGCCTGCAGAGGCCGCATCGGTTGTCGAGGCATCACCTGAGTCGGCAGCCGATGAACCCCTTGCCACTTCACCCATTGCGACAGCCGACAATAGCGCGGGTAACTCCGACGTCGCGGGCGATGCACCCCCCGAAACGTCGGCGGCCAGCGCAGGTAAAAAAGTCGAGGAATCGCCATGAAGTTTTCGGGGTTGGGTTTATGCATGAGCAAAAGCTTGTTCCTTGGCCTACTCTTGATTGCGCTGGGCGGGTGCGTGAGCGCAACGGTGGACGAGATGACCTACAACGAGCCGGTTGCCGGTATTGGTGAATCCAGCGTGGTGATCCTCGGCAGGCGGCATGCACCTGACTACGACACCGAATTCGACTTCATTAAATGTATCGGCGATCACATCCACAGCGGTGACCCGAGTATCGAAGTGATCAATGAGATCGCCTTTATCAATGAGTTTTATCCCTGGTTCGAGCCCCGCACTGCGCCAATGCAGCCACAAACCATTGATCGACTCCTGCAACTGCCGCCGGTCGCCAATCGGTTTGCCGAGATGCAGCTCGAGTACATGATCTGGATCGATGGCAACACCATCGACACCGAAAGCACGGGCTCCATGAGCTGCGGCATTGGTCCCGGCGTGGCGGGCTGCTTTGGCTTTGGCACCTGGGGCACAGAATCGGAATATGAGGCCACGATTTGGGACTTCACTGACAAAGTCGAGGTTGGTCGTGTCAGTGCCGTCACCAGTGGCCAGAACTACATGCCCGCCGTGGTAGTGCCCATCCCCATTCTGGCACCGGTACAGGGAACGGCTTGTGACAGCCTGGGCGATCAGCTACTGGAATACCTCTCTGCGAACCACTGAGCCCGCTATGCGCCGACTGAGCACACATACTTTTGGCTTCTGTTTCATCGCGCTCTTTGTCATGGGGTGCGCCAGTGGTTCCTCCACGGTCACCGTGGGCGGCAAGTCGGTAGAAATGCCCACAGAAGTGGCCGAGGAGCATCAAAAGCTAATCGACAATATTGGCCTATATGACGACCCTGAATTAGACGCGTATGTGCGACGAGTCGGCGAGCGCTTGCTCGAACAATCCGGCGTCACCTCGCCTGAATTCACCTTCACACTGCTGGACTCACCCGACATTAATGCCTTCGCCATGCCCGGCGGGTTCATCTATGTGAACCGTGGGCTACTCGCTTACCTCGACACGGAAGCAGAGCTGGCGGGTGTGCTTGCGCACGAGATTGGCCACATCACCGAGCGACATCACTCCCGGCGAAAAACCGCGCAGGTAACGTCGAAGGTAGCGTCCGTCTCCGCCTACATCCTGACTGGATCGGGCGATGTCTATGACGCGGCCAATATGTATGGCGCAGAGATCATCTCGGGGTTTGGTCGCGATATGGAACTCGAAGCGGATTCGGCAGGCGCCGAGTACCTGCACCAAACCGGCTACGACGTTGACTCTATGCTGTCAGTGATCGGGGTACTAAAAGATCAGGAGCAGTATCGGCGGGTGCAAGCCAAAGCCAGCGGCAAGCCCTCAGGTACTTATCACGGGCTGTATGCCAGTCACCCGAGGAACGACTTACGCTTGCAAACTGTCATCAAGGCCGCGAACGAGCTCGACATCGGCGAGATGCCCGACAACCCCGAGATGCCGGGTGAGTATCGTCGCCAGACTGAGGGCATGGTCTATGGAGCGAGCGCAGCCGCGCAAAGCGAGCCCGATCGGTTTTATCACAACAAACTGAATTTCACCTTTGCCCACCCCCCGGGATGGACGGTAAGGCAATCCAGCCGCGAGATCGTCGCCACGTCAGCAGATGGTAGCGAGACGCTAACGATCGGACTCGCACGCATCGATCCTGACCGGGACACGGAAGCGAGTCTGATCGCCAATGCACAAGGCGACGTCACCGACTTCGAGATACTCGAGCAATATGGCCTTGCCGGCTCGACTGCCGTGGCTTCCAGTGGCGGCCAGTCGGTTCGTCTCGCAGTGATCGACCACAGTTATCGCTTTTTATTCGAGGGCGAGGCACCAGATCTGAGCGCCGCTGATGCCGGCTTTCGCACCATCATCGACAGTTTTCGCCCCCTGACCGCGAAAGAAAAGGTCACGGGCACCAGCTATACCTTGCATTACATTCAGGTTCCCCGTGGGGCAACCTTTGCCTCGCTGGCCAGTAGCGTGAAGCTACCCGACGCCGAAAACCAGCTACGACTCATCAACGGCTACTACCCCTCGGGCGAGCCCCGCACAGGCGATTGGGTTAAAGTCATCCGCTGAATTTTCCGTCTAGCGGAGTAGCGATTATGTCGCGCGCTTTTCAGTCGCCTTGTTGGACTAATTTAAGCCTACGGTCAGCCCTAGCAGCTCTGGTATTGCTCGCATTAGCAATGCCCGTTCGGGCTGAGCTCGTGGTCTTCACCGCGCAGTTGATCCGCACCATGGAGCCCGCCCTGCCCACCGCTACAGCCGTCGCAGTGGAGGATGGATTAATTGTTGCCGTCGGCACGGAGACCTCGCTTCAGCCTCTGATTGCAGCGCGAAACGGACGGGTTGACCGACAATTTGCGGACGACGTTCTTCTGCCGGGTTTTATCGACCCACACGTGCACCCTTCACTGCCCGCGGTACTGACTCAATTTCCTTTCCTCGCCCCGGACGATTGGTCCTTACCCACGGGTGAGTTTCCCGGTGAGACAACACCCGAGGGCTACCGATCACGATTGATCGACTTGGTGGCAGAGCATACCGACACCAACGTGCCGTTTATTGCCTGGGGGTACCACCCTTTATGGCACGGTGAGATCTGGCGGGAAGATCTGAACGCATGGTTCGGTGATCAACCAGTAATGCTCTGGCACCGCTCCTTTCATGAGCTGATAGGTAATGATGCCGCGTGGGCCATGCTGGGTGTGACCGAAGCCGATGCGCAAATGGAAGAAGGCACGGACTGGGCGCGCGGACACTTTTACGAAAACGGCCTTAAGGCGGTGGTGCCCAAATTAGGGTTCTTGTTTACACCCGAGCGCTTCGGTCGAGGCATGTTCAACTTCCTCGCGATGCTGCATCAAGCTGGCGTCACCACGGCACTCGATATGGGCACAGGCATTTATGGCAACCCCGCTGGGGAGATCGCCGGTGTCCGTGCGGCCGCCAACGCCTACCCGGTCCCGGTTCGGCTGATTCTGACGCCCATTATTGTCGATTTTCTCACCCGGGGGAAAAGTCCTGAGGAGGCACTGGCAGAGATTCTGGCGTGGCAGAGCGATAACGATGACCGCGTGATGGTCGGCAATCACTTCAAACTTATGATCGACGGCGCCATTTTTTCGGGACTGGCCCAGATGGGGCCGCCGGGTTACCTCGATGGTCATGAAGGCGTGTGGATGGTGCCCGAGCCGGTACTGCGTGCCTACAGCGAGGTCTTTTGGCGCGCCGGTTTTCAGCTCCATGCTCACGCTAACGGCGATGCCGCCGTGGATCGTTTTTTGAGACTGATTGCGGGACTGCAACAGGACTTTCCGCGCCCGGACCACCGCTCTACTATTGAGCATCTGGCTTACAGCACCGAGCAACAGAGCGCGCAGCTGGCCAAGCTGGGCGCGCAGGCCTCGGTGAACCCCTACTACCATTACATTCTTTCCGAGGCCTACTCAGAGGACTGGCTCGGACCTGATCGCGCCGCACAGATGACGCGGCTGGGATCATTGGAGCGCAATGGTGTGCCGCTCACCCTCCATTCCGACGCACCCATGGCACCGCTCTCGCCCCTGACGCTGGTCTGGGCAGCCAGCGAGCGCGAGACCATCAGTGGACGCGAAGGGCTGGAGACCGAGCGCATCTCACGAGCCTCCGCACTGGAAGCCGTGACCTCAGGCGCAGCAGCCATCATGGGTCGAGAAAACGAGATCGGCTCGATTCGCGCGGGTAAACGCGCCGATTTTGTAGCGCTCGAGACGGACCCCATGACCGTATCTGGCGATAGACTGCGTCACCTGAAAGTGAAAGCGACCGTATTTGCAGGGGCACCCTACCCGGTCAGGTAGTCAGCCGTATTGGGTATCTGCCACGAAAGGATTGCTGGCACGCTCCCTGCCAAAGGTCGAGTCCGGGCCATGACCGGGCACAAACTGGATGTCATCACCGATCGGAAACAGCTTCTCGCGGATCGAGTGAATCAGCTGCTCGTGATTACCCATGGGGAAATCAGTACGGCCTATCGATCCGGCAAAGATCACGTCACCCACCCACGCCAACTGCGTCTCGCGGTGCAGGAAGACCACGTGTCCCGGTGTGTGCCCGGGGCAGTGAATGACCTCAAGTGTCTGCTCACCCACGGTGACGGTGTCGCCATCCTCCAGCCAGCGATCAGGCGTAAAGGGCTCGGCACGCGGGAAGCCCGCCATCTCACACCACTCAGGCAGTTTGTCTATCCAAAAGCTGTCACCTTGTTCGGGACCCTCCATGGGCACCGTCATTTTTTGGCGCAGCACGTCCGCCGCAGCGCAATGATCAAGATGCCCATGAGTCAACAGGATTTTCTCGACCTTCGCATCCATTTTGCTGATCGCGGCCTCGATGCGCTCGACGTCACCACCGGGGTCGACGATGGCCGCCAGCCCCGTCGCTTCGCACTGGATGATGGAGCAGTTTTGTTGGTAGGGGGTGACGGGCACCACCTGCACTTTCAGGCTCACGCTGCGGCTCCTGTGGTTTGCGAGTCTTCAAGATCACCATCGTGATCTGCATTCGGGTCAAGGTAGATCGCGCGGTCCAGTTCGGACTCCTGATGCGCAACGATCGTGGCCACGGTGGCGTCCCCTGTCACATTCACCATGGTGCGCACCATGTCGAGGAATCGGTCTACACCGATAATGAGCGCCACACCCTCTACCGGTAGCCCCGCCTGTTGTAACACCAGCGCCAAGGTGATCAGCCCTACTCCGGGCACCGCCGCGGTCCCGATCGATGCGAGTGTCGCGGTGAGCACCACCATCAACAATTGCCCGCCGGTTAAGTCTACGCCGTAGACCTGAGCGATAAAGACCGTTGCCACGCCCTGCATGATGGCCGTGCCATCCATGTTGATGGTGGCGCCCAATGGCACCGAGAAACCGGCAACGCTCTTGCTCACGCCCAGCCGTTTTTCAACGGTTCGCAGGGTAATCGGTAGCGTCGCACCCGAGGATGCCGTAGAGAAAGCAAAGGCCCACACCCTGCGCATTTTTTGCAACAGGATGCCGGGATTGAGGCCGGTCAGTATTTTCAGTAAGCCGGTGTACACCACCAAACCGTGGAACAGCAGTACGCCCAGCAGGGTAAAGAAATAAGCGGCCAGGTCGACGATGGTGCCGAACCCCATCGTAGCGAAGAGCTTGGTCAGCAAGGCAAACACGCCGTAGGGGGCCAGCTCGATGAGGATGCCCACCATTTTCATCACAATCACTTCCATGTCGCGGAACCAGCTGGCGATTCGCTCACCCGCCTCTCCCGCTCGAGTGAGGGCAAATCCCACCAATAACGCGAATACGATGACCTGTAGCATCTGCCCCTCGGCCATGGCTTTGAAAGGATTGCTCGGGAAAATATTGACCAGCGTATCGGTGAGCGGTGGTGCCGCTTTCGCCTCATACGCGGCCGAAGCCATGACCTCGACGCCCGTGCCCGGACCGATCAGCAACGCCGCACTGAGGCCCAGCGTGACCGCCACACAGGTCGTCAATAGATAGAGCCCGATAGTCCTGCCCGCAATCGAGCCCATACGACTACTGGTGCCCAGCGAGCTCATGCCGCATATCAAAGACACCATCACCAGCGGCACGACCAGAAGCTTCAGTGAGGCAATAAATATCCGCCCCACTACATCGAACAAACCAAGAATCAGGCCGTTCTCAATGAATGCGTGCAGCCCGGCCGCGGGGTCGATGACACCCATCAGCCATTCCAGACATGAGCCGAGGGCAATGCCAGCCACCATGGCGAGCAGGATTCGGTTAGTCAGCGACATGTTATTCCTCGCAGGTTTTCGGGTGCCATGCGGTGACTGATACGTCGGCGCAGGCATTGCAGGAAGAGGCGTAATCTGCCACTTCCCCATCGACACGCTGAGCGCATACCGGTTCATAAATCATGGTGCAGACCTTGGGCCGCTCAGCATCGCAGGGCTGCCAGCCACCGGCTGTCATGCCACTCTCTCGGGTAGGCGTGAGTGGATTACATGCGCTCATCAGAACAACGAACGGAAGTGAATAAACAAGCTGCTTTTTGAAACGGGTCATTCCCACATTGTAGGCAATCGCCTCGACAATGTACCCCCCAGGAAAGCCCTTCAGTACAGAGCGTCCCGCCGCGCGATCAACGCGGCCATGCGCGCGGCCAGCGCCACCGAATCCTGGGCGACGTGCAGAGTCGAGCGAGCGCGGAGCAACCGCTCCTGTGCGACCTCGGTGATCGTCGGTACCGCCTCGGCAATGGCCGTCATATCGTCAAAACGCCCCCAGCAGTTGAGCGCGATGTCGCAGCCCGCTTCCAGCACCGCTACTGCACGACTGGGTAGATCGCCAGACAGGGCCTTCATGTCCAAATCATCACTCATCAGCAGCCCGTCAAAGCCAATGCACCCGCGTATCTGTTCTTCGATCACCCGCGCAGAGACGCTGGCACAGTACTCAGCGTCCCACGCCTCGTACACAACGTGGGCGGTCATGGCCATGGTGGCGTCGGAGAGTTCACTAAAGGGTTGGCAATCGGCCGCCAGTGACGCTGCATCTGCAGCGACGCGCGGTAGGCTCTCGTGAGAATCGCTGAGCGCACGCCCGTGACCGGGAATATGCTTGATCACACCGGCGATACCGGCCAGTGTCAGCCCGTCCATACACGCGCGTCCCAGCGTTGCCACCTGCTCAGGAGTCTCGCCGAACGCACGGTCACCGATAATGTCGTGCGCATCGGCCTGGGGTACATCGAGCACCGGCGCGCAGGTCACCGTCACGCCCATCGCCGCAAGTTCCAGGCCCAGGGCTTCGTAGTTCAATCTGACGCGCTCCGCAGCTTGCGACTCAGCAACCTCTTCGGACAGCGTGGCACCCCGTGCCAAGGCCGCGGCGGCGGGCCAGTCTTGCCAGTGCGGTGCACCCAGTCGCGCCACACGGCCACCTTCCTGATCAATCAGGATGGGCAAATGGTCATCGCCCCGCAGCGCTCGGAGCGCGTCGGTCAAGGCGCGCAATTGAGCAGGCGTCTCGATGTTTCTGCCAAATAGGATGTAGCCCGCGGGGTTTGCATCCCGAAAGAAAGCCCGCTCGTCGGGCGTCAATTCTGGGCCGGCCAAGCCAAAAATCACGGGCAGCGTCATGCCTCGATCTCCAGCATTTTGGGAAAGAGCCGATACAGTAACTCACCATCGTATTGCGCGCTGTGAATGTCCTGCCAGCGATCAATTGGCAAACCGATCTCGACCCACCCCGCCGTGGGCAGATTATCGAGGGCATCCAGATTCACCAGATAACACACCAGTTCTGTTAAGGCGGGGTTATGGCCAACCAGAGCGAGCGTGTCATCCTCGACGCCGCATGCCGTTACCCAATCAAGCACCTGCCGGTAATCAAAGGTATAGAGTGCAGGGGTCGTGATGCCATGCAACAGCTCAAGGCCCGGCCAGGCGGCGCACAGGGCGTGGAAGGTTTGCTGCGCCCGCTCGGCGGGGCTCACGTGAAAGCGCATCGGGGACAAGCGCGTGCCGAGCGCCTCGCCCATGCGCGGCGCATCTCTTTCACCCCGCGCGTTCAGCGGGCGATCGCGATCAGACAAGGCCGGGTTGTCCCAGCTCGATTTGGCGTGTCGCAGTAAGTAAAGCGTCTTCATGGCAGATGCGGCGAAACCCAGCTCAGTCGCCTTGCTGGCGCTTCAAATCGGCGGCTTGATGCTGGCCCAGCAAAACCTCCAACGCGCCGTACTCATCGTCCACCACGCGGATGAAATCAATCCTGTCTGCGTCGATGAGCTCTCTGGCTGCGAGTTCGTTGTGAAACCACTTAACGAGGTCGTGCCAGAAATCGCTGTCAATGAGTACCATTGGGCGACGCAATGCGTCGTCAGTATGAAACGCCACCAAGAGCTCCATCAGCTCATCGACGGTGCCAAACCCACCGGGGAACACCACAAATCCACGCGCATAGCGGTTCAACATCAGCTTACGGGTCGCGAAGTGCAGAAAGTGCAGCTGATGCGTCAGATAAGGGTTGGGTGTCTCATCGTAAGGGAGCTGGATATTGAGCCCCACTGACACCCCACCGGCTTCATACGCACCCCGATTCGCGGCCTCCATGATACCGGGCCCACCCCCCGTCACGACCGGCAGACCCGCTCTGGCCAACCACTGCCCAAGCTTCTCAGCGCATTGGTAATGACGGTCGTCCAGGGTGGCACGGGCGCTGCCAAAGAGAGTGATCCCGGGCGCCAAGCCCTCTAGCACCGCTGCGGCGTTACTGAGCTCCCGCTCGATATCCAGTAGCCAAGGGTGATCAGCAGCCGGAGCGCTTTCGTCAGACGTCATCGATCAGCAGATGATATTTCTTCTTACCAAAGCGAATCAGAAAGAATCGACCGTGGAGCGCGCGCGCGGCCGGTAACGCCTCGGCACAGTCAACAGTCGGACCGCCTGCGACGGGCTGCCCGTTTACCAGTATCGCCTCGCGGGACAGCGCATCTTTTATTTGCTTGCCAGAGGCCAACCCGATTTGAGCCAAAAGCTGTGTAAAGGTCGGTGGCAAATCGCTGCGCACTAATTGATCGGCGGGCAGACCATCCTGCGCGAGTTGCGCCAGATCCGCCTCACTCAACGCGCTTGGGTCCCCCGAAAATAAGGCTTCCGTAATCCGCTCGGCAGCGCCGAGTCCCGCCTCGCCGTGAACCAACCGCGTGACCTCGCGGGCGAGGACCCGCTGGGCTTCAGGACGGCCCTCTCGCTCGGCGTCGGCTCTCTCGATCTCAGCGATCTCGGCAACCGGCAGAAAAGTGAAGTACCGCAGGAACCGGTAGACGTCGGCATCTGCCGTGCTCAACCAGAACTGGTAGAAGGCGTAAGGCGAGGTCCTCTTTGCATCCAGCCAAATGGTGCCCGACTCGGTTTTTCCAAATTTCGTGCCATCCGCCTTGGTCACCAGTGGCAGGGTCAGGCCGAACACTTGGCCACCGTGGAGACGGCGAGTGAGATCAATACCGCCCGTGATATTCCCCCACTGATCCGAGCCACCGATTTGCAAGCCGCAGCCGTGCAACCGGTACAGCTCCGAGAAATCAAAGGACTGCAGGATCATGTAGGTGAATTCCGTAAAGCTGATGCCGGCACCCTCTCGATCGAGGCGTTGACGAACAGACTCCTTGCCAATCATGTTATTGACCGAGAAGTGCTTACCAATATCGCGCAGAAAATCCAGGACATTAACGTCGGCCGTCCAGTCGAGGTTGTTCACCACAAGCGCCGGATCGTCACCATCAAAATCAACGAACTGGCTGACCTGGTCGCGGATTTTTTCCCCCCAGCCCGCCACGACGTCGGGCGTATTGAGTTGTCGTTCAGCCGTCTTGAAACTGGGATCTCCGATCAAACCCGTGGCGCCGCCGACCAAGGCGATCGGGCGGTGGCCTGCCTCCTGAAACCGCCGCAAAACCAATAGTGGCACCAACGATCCGATATGCAGACTGTCTGCAGTCGGGTCAAAGCCGCAATACAAGGTACGGGGCTCAGCGGAGAGCCACTCATCGATGTGATCCTCACCAGCAATTTGAAAGATCAGATCGCGGGCGCGGAGGTCGGCTAAAAGTTCACTGGGCATAGTTGATGGGGCGCGATCGCGTGTCGGTTCTATTGAGACGGGGTTGTCGGTGGGTTATCGGAGCTGGTGGGGAGTATCCCACAAACACAGGACCAAAGGATCGGGATCATTGCCAGAGATCCATTCAAAAGTGGGGCCGAAGATTGCCACGAGCTGGTTATAATTCCATTGTCTCCAGACTCTCCACGAGACTGTATGCCTCGTAAAAATACACCCCGGGGTGCCACGCCATTGGCACAACCCGAAACACCTCTGCATAGCAGACCGATTCTATGGTTGGCGACGGTGGGCTCATTGCTCATGGTGATGGTCTTGAGCTTTTCAGATCCGTCTGCGACGGACCCCATGGCAGAAACCACCCAGCCAACAGAGCCCGAGATGCCTCCGGCACTAGCGGAGACAGCGGTTGCAGTCGAAGTGAGCGTGGTACCGGAACGTCCGCCGGAGCTCCCTTGGCGTGACTTCACAGTGGGCGACGGCGACAACCTCAGTCTGATTTTTAATCGCGCCGGGTTTAGCGATACCGACCTGTACCGGGTCGCCGCATCGAATTCAGACCGATCGCTGAAGCGCGTCTACCCCGGAGAGATCATTAGCTTTCAGTCAGATTTAGAAGGCGAACTGCTGGCATTGCGGCATGTGCAGTCACCGCTACTGACAACCCTCTACACCCGCGAAGACCAAGGGTATTCAGCAACCGACATCGTGCGCGAGCCTGAGCGCGCCGCACGCAATGTCTCGATGACCATCGACACCTCGCTGTTTCTTGCCGGCACAGACGCTGGACTCAGCGATGCCATGATCATGGAGCTGGCGGGCATTTTCGGCGGCGTGATCGACTTCGCTCTGGACCCCAGGAGCGGTGACACCATCCACGTGGTCTACGAGGAGTTACTGCTCGACGGCCAGCGGTTCGATGACGGTCCGATACTTGCTACCAGCTTCACCAACCGCGGCGAAACCTTTGATGCCTACCGATACACCGACCTGGAGGGCGATACCAGCTATTACAACGAGGCCGGTGTCAGTATGCGCAAGGCGTTTTTACGCGCACCTCTCGACTTCACGCGGGTGAGTTCAAACTTCAATCCCAAGCGCTTGCATCCGATCTACAAAACCCAGCGACCCCATCGCGGAACAGACTATGCCGCACCACACGGCACCCCCGTTTACGCTGCAGGCGATGGCCGCGTCATAGAGGCTGGCTATACGCGACCCAACGGGAACTATGTGTTCATTCAGCATGGCGAGCAGTTTGAAACTCACTACTTGCATTTACACAAGCTGCGGGTCAAAAAAGGCGCGCGCGTCAAACAGGGCGACGTGATCGGCACGGTTGGTTCCACTGGGGCGGCTACTGGCCCCCACTTGCACTATGAATTCTTGGTGAATGGCGTGCATCGCAACCCGCGCACCGTCCATAAAATCCTACCCAAAGCCCGCTCGCTGCCTGAGGCCGAACTACCTCGCTACCTGGCCTCGATTCGATTGCCGACACAGCAACTCGCCAGCTTGCGCAATGCGCAGCAGTTGGCGCTGGCAGAGTGACCCAGGAACTCTTTATCGGACTGATGTCGGGCACCAGTGCCGACGGCATCGATGCCGTACTGGTGTCATACGAAGGTGAACGAGGCGCGCTGATGCAAACGCATCACGCAGAGATGCCAGAACCGCTGCGAGAGGCGATCATCGACCTCAGGCACTCGGGAGCAGATGAATTGCATCGTATGGCGGTGCTCGACCAACAGTTGGCCATAACCTACGCGCATGCGGTCAATACGCTTCTAACAGAAGCGGATGTTCCTCCCGAAACCGTGACCGCAATAGGTAGTCACGGGCAGACCATACGACACGACCCAGAAGGCAACACTCCCTTCACCTTGCAGATCGGCGACCCCAATCGATTGGCAGAGATGACGGGCATCAGCGTCGTCGCAGACTTCCGGCGCCGCGACGTGGCGGCAGGTGGTCAAGGCGCACCATTGGTGCCTGCGTTTCATTCAGCACAGCTCGCAGAGCCCGGGACTGCGACCGCCATCGTCAATATTGGCGGAATCGCCAACGTCACTCTGATCTCCGCGAAGAGCGAGGTGAGAGGCTGGGATACCGGGCCCGGTAATACCCTCATGGACGGCTGGATTCATCGCCACCAAGGTCTGCCATTTGATGACGGCGGCGCCTGGGCCGCGACTGGTAAGGTCCTTGAACCGCTTCTCTTGGCAGCACTGGCCCACCCTTACTTCACTGCGCCCACACCCAAGAGCACCGGCCCCGAAACCTTCCATCTGGCATGGCTGGAAACGCTTCTTTCGGACCAGGAAACACCCGAGGATGTGCAGCGAACATTGCTCGAATTGACGGTAGAGAGTATCAGTCGCGCCCTCGACGATAAGTCAACGGACGCAGTCCGAATCTGTGGCGGCGGTGCCCATAATCGTCTGTTGATGGACAGGCTTGCCGCGCGATTCACATCCACAGACGTGACCACGACCGATGTCCTGGGCGTGGATCCGCAATGGGTGGAAGCCTGGGCATTTGCATGGCTCGCCAAACAAACGATCGCGGGCTTACCGAGTAACGTGCCAGCAGCCACCGGCGCCGAGGGACCGAGGGTGCTGGGGGCGATCTATCCCGCCTGATCTCTCAGTAATTAACGGGAAGGTGGCGCGCTTTCTCTCTTGCGCCGATGCGACAGCGGCCGATAGCGAGTCAGCAGCTTTTCTCAAATGCAGTCAAACCAGTAAGCCTTATCGCTCGAAAGGCCCTAGCGCGACAATGATAAAGCTATAGTGACCATAACTGTTCGAAAACGTACTGTCGAAGCCGCCACTAGTGTAGGAACATTTTGTTCAAGCAGGACTGGTGAGAGGTCCCATTGCGAATGGGAGGGCAGTTAGATCGAAAACGAAGCGCCGCAACCGCAGGTGGTGGTCGCATTGGGGTTGTTCACAACAAAACGTGAGCCTTCCAGGCCTTCCGAATAGTCGACCTCGCTGCCGACTAAATATTGATAGCTCATGGCGTCGATCAAGGCGGTGACACCGCCGCGCTCGACAACCATATCGTCCTCGCTAACGGACTCGTCAAAAGAAAAACCATATTGGAACCCTGAACACCCACCGCCGGTAATGTAAACGCGGAGTTTGAGTTTCGAATTGCCCTCGTCGGCAACCAATGCACGAATTTTGCTGACTGCGGTGTCGGTCAGTCTGATTTCATTCGGGTCGAAGGCTTCAACCACAGTCATAAAAATGGATTCCGTGAAGAGGCAATAAATTAACTATACCCAAAATCGGCAGGGGGAGCCGATGCGCAATCCCCCGTTCCTTGCTTTCTCGTCTCAGGAAACAGTGGGCCCCGGAACTGTTTCAGCGGCTTTCGCCTCTCGTTTTACAGCGAGATCGTCAGCAACATTACTCGTGTGTCGCAGTCCGCCGTTTACCTTGGCGCCCACTGCCATCTCAATCAGATTGTAGTAGACATCGCCGTCGACGACCGAGCGCTCCGCCAATTCAAGTCGTTCAGTGGCGTGGATGTCGCCTTCGACATTACCGTTGATCATGGCATGAGGGACTTTTACCTCACCCGCTACTTTCCCGCCCTCTACAACTCGCAGGATGGCGTCTTGTCCAGGTTCGGCTTGAATACAACCCGACACTTCACCCTCAATGTCTAAGTTGCCGCTGAACGTGATGTCCCCCTTGATAATGGTTCCGGGTGATATCAATGTGGTTCTGCCTGATGCACTATTACTCACAATAGCCTCCTTACGGGTGTGTTTATCACCTTTGTTTTTACTGCCGATCCTGTTTCTGATCATCGCTCGCTATTATTGGACGCATTCCCCCCGGCCCCCTCTAGCCCCCCTTCGGTTGAGATAAGGAGCTCAACTGCATCACGCCGCGCCAGTGCCGCCTTTACCGGCCTATCCATCGTTACTGATGAGACGACAATTTCGGGGATGAACCCCTCTGGCAGAGAAACTGCTACCTGAATCCTCTGTAAATACTGGAATTGTATTGGAAATACACCACTTTCCGTGGCGGTGTCAAGCGAGGACAAATCAATAGTATGCGGTTGTTCAGTCAGTCGCCCCTCAACCGAAATACTCAGCTCTCCCTCATATTTGGAATAGTCACTGGCACCTCGGTGGACAATCGTCACCACTCGCAAACTCTGGGTCAGAGGGTCGTAGTCTGTGGCCGACGCACGCAGAACCACGACATCACCCGTTTCCTCGGGGACCATAACGCCACGATAGAGCGCCAACATGTCGCGCATCTCACTGATTTCACTAGCCTGCTCGGCCAGCGTCGATTTCAGGGAGCGCAGAGTGATCTGGTCCGCATCACGCTCGACGGTCAATTTCGCGATCTCGTTGCGCAATCGCTCTTCAGGATTGTTGAAAAAGGGGACATCGTCTGCCTGACTTGCGCCAACAAGGTATCCCACAACAAAGATGAGTAGCAAAGCAGTAGCCGCGCCGCCTACCCTCCATCGCCAAGCATGCGGATGGACGCGGACGACCATGGTACGCGGTTGGTGTTTTTGCATCAGATCACATCCATCATAAGCCTAGGGTGCAAGCGCTACGCCCTCTAGACCCCGCGTTTCCGATTGTCCGACCATGAGGTTCATAGCCTGCACTGCTTGCCCTGCAGCGCCTTTCACTAAATTATCGATGACCGACATAACCACCACGGTGTCGCGACTCTGGGGCTGAGCTACCGCGATCTGACAGGTGTTAGCGCCGCGGACGTTGCGCGTCGCCGGGTGCTCGCCCTGCGGCAATACCACGACGGAGGGTTCTCCGGCGTAGCGGCTCTCAAAGAGTGACTGCAAGTCGCTCGATGCATCTGTGAGTCGTGCAAACAACGTGGCATGAATACCGCGGCTCATGGGCACCAGATGGGGCACGAATGTCAGATTGACGGGCGCACCCGCTATGCCTGACAACCCCTGCTCCATCTCGGGCAAATGTCGGTGGCCTGCAACAGCGTACGCTGACAGGCTCTCGCCCGCCTCGGTTAATAGACTACCCAGCTTGGCTTGTCGGCCGGCGCCGCTCACGCCAGAGCCACAGGAAGCAATCAGCTGTGAGCGATCAATGACCCCCGCTTCCAGTAAGGGCAGGAAACCCAGTTGCACGGCTGTCGGGTAACAACCGGGGCAGGCAACGAGTTGTGCGCTGCGGATGGCGTCTCTGTGCGTCTCAGGCAACCCATAGATCGCATCAGCGCAGAGATCTGGTGCCACATGCGATTCGCCGTACCAATTTTCCCAGGTGGCGACATCTTTCAATCTGAAATCAGCAGAGAGATCGACCACGCGAATCCCTTGCTTAATGAGGTCAGGCACTTCGCGCATTGCGACATTGTGCGGCGTGGCAAAAAACACGACTTCGCAGCCGCTGTAATCGGCTTTTGTCGGATCGGTAAACGCCAAATCACAGGCGCCACGAAGGCTGGGAAACAATTGATCAAGTCGCTTACCTGCTTCACCACGGGAAGTGATGAGCGAGACGGTGATCCCCGGATGGCGCAGGAGCAGGCGCAGGAGCTCCACACCTGTATAACCCGTTCCTCCGACCACTCCGACCCTGATCATTTTCGCGCCTGCTTCTGTTAGTGTTGCGGGGCGCGTACTGTCTCACGATCGATCGAGCAGTGTCATGACCGGACGGGCTTTTTACCAAAGCGTAAAAGGACAGCCTCATGCTGTGGATACAAGGTTTTCACGTCATCTTTGTGGTCTGTTGGTTTGCAGGCATTTTTTATCTGCCACGCATACTGGTGTACTACGCCCAGAGTCCCGAACCCGAAACCAAAGCCGTGCTGGCGGTGATGGCGCGCAAGCTTTACCGCTTCGTCACCCCGTTCATGGTACTCGCGGTAGCGCTGGGCCTCTGGCGGCTGAGCTACCAGCTCGATTACTACCTGTCGTCAGGTTGGATGATCGCTAAACTTTGTGGGGTTGTGTGTCTGGTGGTCTACCATTTTCAGACTGGCGTGTACGTTGGCCGCGTCTGCCGAGGTGAAGACGACCGGACTCACGTGTTTTATCGGGTCTTCAACGAAGTACCCGTGTTATTCCTGTTTGCGATCGTACTGTTGGTCTACCTCCGTCCCGCATTAGGTCTGTGACCACGGCGGGGTGCGCAGAGCCCCGCAGCCTGCGATAATCGCCGCAAACAAAAGCAAAATGGTCAATCATGAGTCGATCTGAAGCGCTTTTTGAGCGCGCCAAACACACCATCCCCGGTGGCGTGAATTCGCCCGTGCGGGCTTTTAAGGCAGTCGGCGGCACCCCCCGCTTTATGGAGCGGGCCGATGGCGCCTACCTGTTTGATGCCGACGGCAAACGCTACATTGATTACGTGCTCTCCTGGGGCCCGATGATCATGGGCCACAACCATCCGCGCGTTCGCGAGGCAGTGGTAGAAGCCGCCCAAAGCGGGCTGAGCTTCGGTTGCCCCACCGAAATTGAAATCGAACTGGCCGAGACGATCAGCAGGTTGGTGCCGAGCATGCCGCTGGTGCGGATGACCAGTTCGGGTACCGAGGCCACCATGAGCGCGATTCGGCTGGCGAGGGGCTTCACCGGGCGAGACAAGATCATCAAGTTCGAAGGCTGCTATCACGGTCATTCCGATTCCCTGCTCATTAAAGCGGGATCCGGTGCACTCACCTTTGGGGTGCCGAGTTCGCCCGGTGTACCCGAGGTACTGGCACAACACACTGTGACCCTACCCTTCAATGATCTGGCCGCACTCGAAGCCGCCATGGACGAGCTCGGTGATCAGGTCGCCTGCGTCATCACCGAACCGGTCGCCGGCAACATGAACTGCATTCCCTCGGTCCCTGGCTACCTCGAGGGCATGCGCGAACTCTGCACCCGACACGGCGCTGTACTGATTTTCGACGAGGTCATGACGGGCTTTCGTTTCGGCACCGGCGGTGTCCAGGGCTTTGTCGGCATCACGCCGGATATCACCTGTCTCGGCAAAGTGATCGGTGGCGGCATGCCCGTGGGCGCCTTCGGCGGACGTCGCGACATCATGGAGCACATCTCACCACTGGGGCCGGTCTATCAGGCGGGTACGCTGTCGGGTAACCCTGTAGCGATGGCCGCCGGACTGGCCACCATGTCGATCATCAGTGAACCCGGCTTCTATGACGATCTGTTCCGGCGCACCGCCGATTTGTGCAACGGCATGCGTGAGGCGGCGGCAGCTGAGGGCGTTCCCTTCACAACCAATCATCTGGGCTCCATGTTTGGCGGCTTCTTTACGGAAGACGAAACCGTGACCCAGTACCATCAGGTCATTAATTCCAACGTCGAGGCCTTCAATCAATTCTTCCATCTGATGCTTGATAGCGGCGTCTATCTGGCCCCCGCCTCGTTTGAGGCCGGCTTCATGTCTGCGGCCCATACGGATGACGATATCAACGCGACAGTCGACGCCGCGCGCGCCGCGTTCGCCGCGTTGTAAGGCACAAGGAGACGCGAGATGAGCGCACGTGGCTCTTTCCCCCAGACCCGGATGCGACGTCTCCGAGCCTCGGCCTTCGCCCGCGACATGGTCCGCGAGAGCACCCTGAGCCCGGCTGATTTCATCTACCCGGTTTTTGTCCTTGAAGGCAGCGGTCAGCGCGAGGCCGTGCCCTCCATGCCTGGCGTCGAGCGCCTGAGCGTCGATTTATTGATCGAGCTGGCCAAAGAGGCTCATACGCTGGGCATTCCTGCCCTCGCACTGTTCCCCGTCGTCGGTCAGGAGTCGAAGTCCTTACTGGCCGAGGCGGCCTACCAATCTGATGGTTTGGTGCAGCGCGCTGTGAGCGCACTCAAGTCAGCCGTGCCCGAGCTCGGTGTCATCACAGACGTCGCGCTCGATCCGTACACCACGCACGGACAGGACGGCATTATCGATGAAGGGGGTTATGTCCTCAACGACGTGACCAGCGATACATTGGTCAAACAAGCCCTGAGTCATGCTGAAGCGGGGGCCGACGTGGTCGCACCCTCTGACATGATGGACGGACGTATCGGTGCGATTCGCAGCGCCCTTGAGTCCGATGGCCACATCAACACGCTGATCTTGAGCTACGCGGCAAAATACGCCTCCACCTATTACGGGCCTTTCCGTGACGCAGTGGGCTCGGCTGCCAATATCAAGGGTGGCGACAAAAAGACCTACCAAATGGATCCGGGCAACAGCGACGAAGCCATTCACGAAGTTGCGCTGGATCTGCAGGAAGGCGCAGATATGGTCATGGTCAAACCGGGCATGCCCTATCTCGATATCGTGCGGCGGGTTAAAAGCGAGCTGCAAGTCCCCACGTTTGCGTATCAGGTGAGCGGTGAATATGCGATGCACCAGGCAGCCTTTGCGCATGATTGGCTGAGTCGTGACGCAGTGATGCTTGAGTCGCTCTTATGCTTCCGGCGCGCGGGCGCCGACGGCATTCTCACCTACTTCGCGATAGACGCCGCACGCCTGCTCAACGGTTGATGCCGCCATGCGATGGCTACCCTGCATCGCCGTTTGTCTACTGATCTGCAATGCAGTCACACCTACCAATGCTGAGCCCGATGCCACCGGTGCGGACTGCGGCTGTCTTTGGCAGGGTAGTTTTAGCGAGGTCGCCGCGACAACGGATCTCGTCTTGCTGGGTGAAGTCCAACGCGTAAAAGGCAACGCCGTCGATCTCAAACCCGAGCGTGTCCTCAAGGGCGAGTTCTGGCTCGATTCAGCGCGCGTTTGGATGCAGACACAAGCTTACTGCCGTCCGTCCGTCGAGGCGTTTCCCGAGGGGAGTCGCTGGATCATGGCGCTGGCTCAAATCCGCGAGGTACCGGAGGGCGGCTTCAATCCTTCGACGCCCAACGAGAGTTACGGCCGGCCCTATGACTATGCGCTATCAAGCTGCGGTGGATATTGGCTACGGGTCAACGGCAACACGGCGGTCGGCAATCTCGTGCCCGACATGCCGCGCTTCTATCATCAACCGGACATGTCTCCGGTCCTGATTGATCTGATTGATGGGTATCTCAAAGGTACGGTGTCAGAAGCGGCGCTCGTAGAGGCTAGCCGAAAACGGCCGAACGAGGTGAATGAACTGATGTTGGATACGCGGAGTTTTCTCCGGGGTCAGGATGAGTGGCTTGAAGCGGAAACCCCTGATCCGGGGGAGCCACCCGAGTAAAACGTTCAGGTCCTGAGCAGACCCATCATTTCATCAATCATCATCAGCGAGAGCCCCCAAATGCGATAGGTGACGTAGAGAAAAGAGTCCGTTTCCATCTTCTTGCCCTGCCACTCCCACTCCAGTGGCTGACGATTGTGCTCGTCAAGCAGGAAATGAAGCGGCACCCACACAACATCATCCACCTCATGATTGGGTGTCAAAGCGGGAAGATTGCCCACTTCAAACACAAAGGGCGTCACGAGCATCTCGGGCCGATCCTTGCGCCAACCCGTATTCACGTCGGACAGCTCGCCAATAGGCTTTCCCCATTTAGCGAGGTCGACACCGATTTCCTCCCGGGTTTCTCTGAGCGCGCAGGCCAAGTTAGACGCATCCTCTGGGTCTTTGCGGCCACCCGGAAAGCCCATATGTCCTGACCAGGGATCCCCCTCGCGGGTTGCCCGCCGAATCATCAGCATTTCGGTCGCTTCGACGCCCTCGCGCACCATGATTGCGACGGCAGCGCGGCCGAAACGGGGCTCGTAGTCTGGCTCGTCCCGAGAGAAGGACTGCAGTTGACGACGTAACGGTTGGATAAGGTCTCGCATAGTGCTCTATAGGGTGGGTTCGGTTGCCGATGAGTGGCGGGAATCAATGGTCGGGCGGCGTCTAAAGCCGGACCGATTCATCTTAACGTTTTAAGCCTCCAAACATGACACCCGAATATGCGGACGGCAACGCATCAGGGGTTCCGGTATCATACAGCGCGTAAATACCAAACAGGATGTGCTCTGTGAAACCCTACGCGGCTTACGCCATCGGCGCAGCGCTGGTCGATACCGAAATTCAGGTGACCGACGCAGAACTCTCGGCCATGAGTGTCGAAAAAGGCATGATGACGCTGGTCGATCAGGATCGTCAGCGAGAGATGCTGGCTCAGCTTTCTGATCATTTGATCGCAGCCAGCCATGCCTCAGGCGGCAGCGCCGGCAACAGTATGATCGCCACCGCGATGATGGGCGCCCCAACATACATGAGCTGCAAAGTGGCGAAGGATGCCGACGGTGATATCTATCTGGCTGATCTCGAGGAATCGGGCGTTGCGCACGGGGCAACGGATCGCAACAACGACGGTGCCACTGGGAAATGCATCGTGCTGATCACGCCCGACGCCGAGCGCTCACTGAACACCCACCTGGGGGTTTCAGAGACGATCTCCACCGACGAAGTCGACGAGACCGCCATCAAGGACTCGGCTTGGGTTTACCTTGAGGGATACCTAGTGACCTCTCCGTCAGGCCATGCGGCCGCGCTTAAAACCAAGGCATTGGCGGAGCAGCACGGCGTTCACACTGCTGTCAGTTTTTCTGATCCGGGGATGGTGAAGTTCTTCCGCGACAACATGGCAGCCATGGTCGAGGGAGGCGTGGAACTCGTGTTCTGCAATGAATCAGAAGCATTGGAATGGGGAGAATGCGACCAGCTGGATGATGCAGTGGCCGCGATCAAATACGTTGCCAAGCGCTTTGTCATCACGCTGGGCGCAGACGGTGCATTGTGCTGGGATGGTGAGACACTGCACCGGGTGGCGGCGCAGCCCGTTGACGCGGTCAACACCAATGGCGCCGGAGATATGTTTGCGGGCGCTTTTCTTTACGCGTTGTCCCGCGGAGAGACGGATCTGCGCGCCACCGAATTTGCCACCCTCGCTGCGGGGGAAGTAGTAAAATACTTTGGCCCACGGCTCGATCGAGATGCCTGTCTCGGACTGCGCCGACAATTTTTTGGTGATTGATCTGTCAGCAACTCGATCAGCGCCGGCAAAGGAATGACTTGCCCATGAGCGATAAAGAAATCAAACCCGTCATCAAGCCCGATCCGCTCTATCAGATGCTGCGGCAGGAAGATGTAGACAGCTTTAATGCCAGCCGGGATACCCTCGACACCTCGGAGCTGACCGGTGGCGATTACCGAGGCAGGGACCTGCGCAAAATGAATGCGCGAGGACTCAATTTTTCCAACGCCTATTTTCGCAACTGCGATCTCAGCGGTATCGACTTCCGCGAAACCAATCTGGAGGGCGCCAGTCTGATGGATGCCAAAGTCTCGGGCGTTTACTTCCCCTCTGAATTGAGCGCCGACGAGATCAGGCTGTCACTCGATCACGGCACTCGACTCCGCTATCACCAGGACTGAGCAAACATGACCGGCATGGATGCCAAGCTATTTGCCAAATGGGCCAAATCCTGCTGTCGCGGGTTAGCCATACTGGGCCTACTGCTGCCCCTCAGCACAGTTGCGCAGGCACAGAACAGCTTGGCTGCGGCACTTCAAGCACAGAGCGAGTTTCTACCTGTGCGCGAGGCCTATCGTCTGGACGGTGCCATCACTCCCGGCGGCGATTTGCGGCTCTATTGGCAAATTACCGAGGGGTATTATCTATACCAGCATGCGTTCAAAGTTCGTGGCTCAGCTGAAGAGCTGGATGTGACTTTTCCGCCCGCGCTGGCCAAAACCGACGAGTTTTTCGGTGACGTGTCTGTTTACTACGGCGAAGCAGATTTACTGGTCACGCTGCCCAACTCCACTGACACCCTGACGCTGGCCGTGACCTATCAAGGCTGCGCCGATGCAGGGCTGTGTTATCCACCTGAAACCGATTATCTATTAGTTGATGCAGCGACGGGCAGTGTCTCGCCGACAGTGCCTGGCGAGACCCCGAGCGCCGGTCAATCGGTCCCGATTTCCGCAACATCGTCCGGCCCACCACAGCAGTCGGCACTTGCGAGCATGAGTCTCATCATTGCGATGGGGTTGGCCTTCTTGGGCGGTCTGATCCTCAACGCCATGCCCTGCGTCTTTCCCATTCTGTCCCTC
Organism: Halieaceae bacterium; assembly: GCA_002721785.1. Taxonomy (GTDB): domain Bacteria; phylum Pseudomonadota; class Gammaproteobacteria; order Pseudomonadales; family Halieaceae; genus Luminiphilus. The sequence goes on along the minus strand of PBLO01000034.1, from coordinate 23 downwards.
AAAGTGCTGAGTTTTGCGGCCGG
>PBLO01000033.1 GCA_002721785.1 Halieaceae bacterium | reverse complement strand
CGTAGCGAAAAAGGCACCTGCCAAAAAAGCACCTGCTAAAAAGAAAGCCGTAGCGAAAAAGGCACCTGCCAAAAAAGCATCTGCCAAGAAGAAAGCCGTAGCGAAAAAGGCACCTGCCAAAAAAGCACCTGCCAAGAAGAAAGCCGTAGCGAAAAAGGCACCTGCCAAAAAAGCGCCTGCTAAAAAGAAAGCCGTAGCGACAAAGGCACCTGCCAAAAAAGCGCCTGCCATGAAAAAAGCCGCAACCGCGAAGATCGCCCGAGCGGTCGGTGAACTTCAGAAATTCGACGACTTCAAGCCCTACAAGCCCGGGCGCGGCGAGAGCTACATGAACGACGAGCAAATCGATCATTTCCGCGGCATCTTGTTGAACTGGCGGGGCGAACTGGTTGATGAAGTCTCTCGCACCGTGTCGCATATGAAAGACGAAGCGGCCAATTTTCCAGATCCAGCAGACCGCGCGACGCAAGAAGAAGAATTCAGCCTTGAGCTCCGCACTCGTGACAGAGAGCGCAAGCTGATCAAAAAGATCGACTCGACTCTGGATCGGTTACAAAACGACGACTATGGGTACTGTGATGCCTGCGGCATCGAGATCGGCATTCAGCGGCTCGAGGCCCGTCCCACAGCAACGCTTTGCATCGACTGTAAAACGCTGGCTGAAATCAAGGAGCGGCAGGAACTCGGTTGAGCACAACGCGCACCGATTCCGACACACCTCAGTATCGAGGGCGCTTCGCGCCCTCCCCTACCGGCCCTCTGCATGCAGGGTCACTCGTTGCCGCACTCGCAAGCTTTCTGGATGCGCGTCACCAAGGAGGCAGCTGGGCGCTACGGATTGATGATCTGGACCCCCCGAGACAGGTCGATGGCAGCATCGAGCTGATCACCGCTGCGTTGCAGGCACACGGTCTCGAGTGGGATGGACCGATGACCTATCAATCTCTGGAAAGCGATCGCTACGAGCACGCGCTGAGCCAGTTGGAGCAGTCAGGTTGGCTATTCCGTTGTCGTTGCACGCGCGCGACGCTGTCAGCTCAGGGCGCCTGTGGTCAGGGCTGTGCCGACCGCGAGCTGGCTGCCGACGAGCCCCATAGCCTTCGCGTGCGGTTCGACGGGGAACACCCGCATGAGTTCGACGACCGCTTTCTCGGACCACAAGTGCTCGATAGCGAGGCGATACCCTGTGATTTTATTGTGAAGCGCCGTGATGGACTGTATGCCTATCAGTTGGCGGCAGCGGTGGGCGACGCTCAACCCCAATTCAATGCGATCGTTCGTGGCGCTGACTTGCTTGAATCCACCTACCGCCAACGCTGGTTGCAGCACGTATTAGGCCTGGAACCACCCCATTATGCCCACGTCCCCGTTGTGAGTGACGAGCGGGGTAACAAACTCAGCAAACAAACCGGCGCAGCAGCATTGAACATGGCGTTTGCAGAACAGAATCTTCGGGGCGCCCTGTCCCACCTCGATCAAGCGCCGCCGCCTGAATCTGTCCGTTCCGCTTCAGACATCCTCGAGCACGCCATAGAGCATTGGTCATTCCCCTCAGGCGCTTAGATGCATCAAATCTGTGTTACCTTTTCACTCGCAAGGTGACACATTGCGGTAACGTTTTAAGCAAACTGCTGCTCAAAACCGTCACCGCCATCGAGGGCTGTTGTGCAAATTCAGCTAATTGATAACGATTCTGCGCTCCACGAGGAGCTGGCGATCCGTCTGCAGTCATCGGGCATCGAGCTGTGCCAGGGTGACGCGCCAGACGCAAATCGCTTGCATCAGTGGCACACCACCGCTGATCTATTTGTGGTCGGGCAGCACGCGATTGCCGACTCATTGGCTCAGCTCAGCAGGCAGATATGGCCCAAACCGGTCGTGGCATTGCTGCCCGTGAGCGATACTGCCCACATCATGCAGGTGGCGCGCGATGGCGCTGCCGACGCGCATCCTCGATCAGCATCAGCCGAATCGATCGCGCAGTGGCTCTCCACGGTATGCGAACAATTGGTTTCCCAAGAAAGGAACAAACCTGTGGTCAGTCACTTCCAACATGACGGATGTGACCTGATGGCTGCATTGCAACGCAATACTCAGCGCGCCGCATCGACCGATTCATCTGTTTTGATTCTGGGCGAGACTGGCACGGGCAAGGAACTCGCCGCGCGCGAAATACACAGCCTGGGGAGCAGATCAGCTCAGCCACTCGTCACCGTCAACTGCGCTGCCATCCCAGACACCCTGATTGAATCGGAGCTATTTGGTTATGAGAAAGGCGCCTTTACCGGCGCAACCAGTAACCGGATCGGTCTCATCGAGGCGGCTGACGGGGGCACTCTGTTTTTAGACGAGATTGGCGAGTTACCGCTCCCAGCTCAAGCTCGCCTATTAAGGTTTATACAGGAAGGTGAAATACGCCAGATTGGCTCAGTCAACAGTAAGAGAGTGGACGTCCGACTGATCTGTGCAACTCACCGCGATTTATCGGCACTCTCGGCAAAGAATGCGTTTCGTCAGGATCTGTTTTACCGGATCGATGTGTTGCGGATCGCCATCCCCCCGCTGCGAGACCGCGGGCACAACGTTCTGGCGATGGCCGAGTGGTTTATTCAGCAACACGCTCACCGCTTGGGGCTACCAGTCCGACCCTTGTCAGAGAACAGCGCCCAACAAATTGCTGCTCATGACTGGCCTGGCAACGTGCGGGAACTGCAAAATGTTATCGAACGCGCACTCGTCATGTCTGAGGGCAGCTCACTGACGGTCAATCTCTCTCGCGGTCCGACGGGACCCGCTCAGGACGCCGCATTGATGACAGAGCGCGATCAGGGCGGCTCCACATCTGAATCATCGGAGACAAGTGGGGAGCTGTCGCTGGAGGACTACTTCCAGCGGTTTGTTCTCGAGCATCAGGACTCTATGAACGAGACGGAGCTGGCTCAGAAATTGGGCATTAGTCGCAAATGCTTATGGGAACGACGACAACGTTTCGGCATTCCCCGCAATAGGCGACGCACCGCGTGACACATCATTCTGTGGTGAATTTCCGTAACACTAGAGTGCAAATACGTAACACCCACCCAATAACCGGCGGACCAGACCCGGTCAAAATATGGACAAGTTGATGTTTTTTAGGGATTTTCCCAAGATGGCATGTAGCCTGCACTGTTTATCGCAGAGCCAAAATAACAATAAGCGGCCTAATAAGAAAAACGATGTCATAACGGACCTGGGTGGGGAAGGCGACTTCCCCATGTTTCTTTATGATGCCCCTGTTTTCTCCGCATCCCTGAAATCGACCTCTGATTCAGCGAACTACCGCATCCCTCATCGCGCCCGGCACTCTCTCACCCCTGTCACAATGAGCGTTCCCGCTATGAGATCAGTGGAACGAGAGAGCTGGCGAGCGAACTCAACGCTGTTCGCCTGTCCACCGAATCGGCCCCACAATCACGGAGCATCGTGCAGCTGTGTTTGAATCCAGTGATTTCTCATCAGGGGCAGTTCACGTCGTCGAGCGACTGCAGGATCAAGGCTTCGAGGCTTACGTCGTGGGCGGCGCCGTCCGCGACCTCTTGCTGGGCAAAAAACCGAAGGACTTTGATGTCGCCACCAACGCCACGCCCGAGCAAATCAAACAGTGCTTTCGCAGTGCGCGCATTATCGGCCGGCGCTTTCAAATCGTTCATGTACGGTCTGGCAGGGAGATTATCGAGGTAACAACCTTCCGAGGCCATCACGACACAGACACCGGCAGCCAGGCCGCGCAGGCGAGCCAATCCGGTCGCTTACTTCGCGATAACGTCTATGGCTCTCTGGATGACGACGCGCGGCGCCGCGACCTAACGATCAATGCGCTCTATTACGACACCGTCGCGCAGACACTCATTGACAAAATGGACGGGCAGGCTGACGTCGCGGCCCGCATCATCCGCATTATCGGTGCACCTGCTGATCGCTATCGCGAGGATCCCGTGCGGATGGTGCGTGTCCTCAGGTTTGCTGCGCGCCTCGAGTTTGATATCGAACCCCGCACCCGCTCCGCTATTGCAGAGACCGGCACTTTATTGCGAGACATACCCGCTGCGAGGTTATTTGACGAGTGGCTAAAGCTTTTCATGAATGGTTTCTCGGCGCCGACATGCGCGCTGCTGCGGGAGCATGGCCTGCTGACACATTTGATGGGAGACGGTGTCGACGCGGCCCATGACACAAGCGCGGCACAACTGCTGCAACATCAGGCCATGACCAACACCGACAGGCGAGTGGCTGAGGACAGACCCGTAACGCCAGCATTTTTGTTGGCTGCACTTTTTTGGCCCGCAACCGAGCAACGCGCAGATCAACTGATGGCGCGGGGCGAATCTCCCCTTCAAGCCATGCACAGCGCAGGGCAACAAATTGTGCAGGAAGCGTGTCAGCATCTGGCCATCCCCAAACGCTTCTCCTTTGCCATGCGTGACATATGGGACCTGCAACCTCGGCTCGAGCGGCGTCAACCCAAGAAGGTCAAGGACTTGTTGGCTCACCGTTGGTTCCGCGCGGCTTTCGACCTGCGACTGTTGCGCGAAGCGAGCGGCGGCGAGGGGGATGAGTGCAGCGATTTTTGGAGCGCACAACAGCAGCAATACCCCGAACTCGTCGGCAGTAAACGGGAACGACGCGAAGATAAAGGCAGACGCCGGACGCGACCGCGGCGCAGGAAACCCGAGGCATGAATTGCGTTGTGATTGGGCTTGGCTCCAACATCGAGGAGCCGCTGACGCAACTGGCAGGGGCGCTCAAGCATCTCGGAGCTCATCCAGATGTCTTGCCGACAAAGCTGTCACGCATTTATTTGTCTGCCCCTGTCGGACCGCAAGACCAGCCCGACTTTTATAACGCTGCGGTTGTCGCCGATACCACCCTAACACCCGAGGCACTATTGCAATGGCTATTGGACGTCGAGCATGAAATGGGCCGACAACGTCACCGACACTGGGGTGAACGCTGCATCGACCTCGATCTCCTGCTGTTCGACGACCTCGAAATGCAGACGGCATCCCTTGTCGTGCCTCACCCCCGCGCTCATCAAAGGCGATTTGTTCTGGATCCACTCATTGAGCTACTCGGTGAGGATCACGTGTTGCCTGGCCAGGGCGCGTTGGGAGCACTGCAGGCAAAGTGCGCGGATCAGGCGATTCGCGTATTGTGCGAGTTCCCGCAGTGACCAGCGCAGGAGGCTTTGAGTTGTCCGAGCAGCATGACCCTTCCGGCATCTCCCTGCGCGGGCGAACCGTTCCGACGTATATCGCAGTGGAAGGTCCCATCGGAGTGGGCAAAACCACGCTCGCACGCCGCATAGCGGATACCTTCGATCACGACCTGTTACTTGAGGAAGCGGAGATGAATCCGTTTCTGGAGCGTTTTTACCAAAACAGACAGCAAACCGCTCTGGCGACCCAGCTCTTTTTCCTGTTCCAGCGGGTTCAGAAAATAACCGAACTCAAGCAGCGCGACATGTTTGATCAAACGCGGGTCGCAGACTTCGTGCTGGAAAAAGATCCACTGTTTGCCCGCGTGAATCTAGAGCCAGACGAGTACGCGCTGTACCAGAAGGTCTTCGAGAAGATGCGCGTCGACGCACCCATCCCCGACCTCGTTATTTATCTCCAAGCCAGCCCTGACACATTGATGGAAAGAATTGAACGGCGCGGCATCAGTGCTGAGCGACTCATTGATCGCCGCTACCTCGAACAACTTAATGAGGTATACAGCGAGTTCTTTCTTTACTACGATGCCGCGCCTCTGCTGATCGTCAATGCTAACGAGATCGATCTGGCACACAGCGATCGAGACTACGAGCAGCTTGTGGACTACATGCTGAACATTAAAAAAGGCCGGCATTACTTTAACCCCACGTTTTTTGGTTGAAGCTTCATCCATAGAGAGCTTCAGGGAGTTTTTAGAATGAGTAAGCGCGTCACCATCAGTACCTTAGACGCAATGAAAGCGTCGGGTGACAAGTTCGTGATGATCACCGCCTACGATGCGACCTTCGCCCGGCTCGCCAGCGAAGCGGGCGCCGAAACGATTCTGGTCGGCGACTCACTCGGCATGGTGCTGCAGGGACACGAAACCACTATCCCCGTGTCGCTCGATGCGATGGCCTACCACACGGAATGCGTCGCACGAGCAAGGCCGCACTCATTGATTGTCGCCGATCTGCCTTTTATGAGTTTTTCCAACTCAGACGACACCTTGCACGCGAGCACACGACTGATGCAGGCCGGCGCACAAATGGTGAAGCTCGAGGGCGGCACCTGGCTCAGTGACAGTATCCACAGACTGGTTGAGCGTGGCGTCCCAGTGTGCGCGCACTTAGGCTTGACCCCGCAATCAGTCAACGTGTTCGGCGGTTACCGCGTTCAAGGGCGTACGCCCAAGGAGGCCAAGTCAATCCTCGCTGATGCGGTGGAAATTCAGGACGCTGGTGCAAGCTTGCTGGTCCTTGAATGTATACCCGCCGACCTCGCGGCAGATATTTCGTCCAAACTCGACATCCCGGTTATCGGCATCGGCGCTGGTAGCGGTACAGACGCACAGGTGCTGGTGTTGCATGACATGCTTGGCATGACGGAATCTGCGCCGAAGTTTGTGCAGAACTTTATGGATGGCGCACCGTCGATTCAGGCAGCACTGAAGGCCTTCGTTGACGCGGTAAAGTCTGGCGCCTACCCGCAAGAGGAACACACCTACTCGTAGGCTCGAGCGATGATTGTTGCACCGGATACAACGGCGCTCCGGCGTCACATTCGGGAGCTAGAAGACGGTTCCCGCCGCATCGCGTTTGTTCCCACGATGGGCAACCTTCATGCCGGACACCTCGCACTGGTCACGCAAGCGCAGGCCTGTGCAGACGCGGTTGTCGTGTCAATCTTTGTTAATCCGATGCAATTCGCCGCACATGAAGATCTCGATAAATATCCGCGAACACTGGACGCGGACCTTGCGGCACTCGAGTCAATAGGCGTTGATGTAGTCTTCACTCCCACGGTGACCGACGTCTACCCGGAAGGCGTCGAGGCTCACACCGCCATCCACGTACCCGTTTTGGGCGACGTGCTCTGCGGCAGGGAGCGGCCCGGCCACTTTGACGGGGTGTGCACCGTTGTCTACAAATTGTTAGAGATGGTGAAACCTGACGTCGCTGTGTTTGGTGAAAAGGACTTACAGCAACTGCTTATCATCAAAAAGATGGTGAATGACCTGAATCTCGACATCGACGTCCATAGCGGACCCACGCAACGGGCGGCGGATGGGCTCGCCCTCAGTTCGCGCAATCAGTACCTCACGGCAGATGAACGAGCGATCGCCCCAAAGCTCTGGGAGACGCTTCAGACATGCGCCGGGCAACTCAGATCTGCCGCAGGACTCGAGGGCGGTTCAATTCTCGACGTCGCGAGAGCGTCCCTAGCGCAAGCAGGATTTGCAGTCGACTATCTGGAGTTGCGCGTGCTATCAACACTGGCAGAAAGCGAGTCCCTGTCTGAGGACTGCGCTCTCTTCGTTGCGGCACGCTTGGGTCAAACCCGGCTTATCGACAACATCCAAATTGCCGCGGCCTAATCTCGGCTCGATGCGGCGGGCACGCGAATATCCTCGATAAGTCGCTGTACTTCCTCGGGCGGCGCCGCAGTACACCGCGTCACCGTGAACGTCACCGCAAAGTTAACCGCCGCGCCCACGACTCCAAAAGCATTCGGCTCAATGCCGATAAACCAGTTGGCCGGCAGGTCGCCTAGAAAACTGGTGCCGGGTATGAACATCACGCCCTTGTGCTGAAACACATACGCCAGGGTGACACTGATTCCTGCCAGCATCCCGGCGACGGCGCCCTCGCGCGTCACACGCTTGGAGAAGATACCCAAAAGTAAGGCAGGGAATAGCGACGCGGCAGCCAAACCGAATGCCAACGCGACTGTACCCGCCGCAAAGCCCGGTGGATTCAGCCCGAGATAACCCGCTCCCAGCACCGCCGCTGCCATGGCTAACCGCGACGCCATCAATTCCTGGCGCTCAGTGATATCGGGTAACAGCGTGCGCTTTAAAAGGTCGTGTGAAATCGCGGACGAGATCGCCAATAACAATCCCGCAGCGGTCGATAGCGCAGCCGCCAAGCCGCCCGCGGCCACCAAGGCAATCACCCAGTTCGGCAGATTCGCAATCTCGGGATTCGCGAGCACCAGAATATCGTTGTCCAGCGTCACCAGCTCGTTGGTTTGTGGGTCTGCGGAGTATTGAATCCGGCCATCCTGATTCTTGTCGTCGATACCGAGCAGGCCCGTTTGCTCCCAGTTTTTGAACCACTCGGGACGCTCCTCGACGGCGAGGTACTGCCCGGGTTGGGGCTCCAGCGTTTGGATGATGTTCAAGCGCGCCATGGCAGCAACAGCAGGTGCCGTGGTGTAGAGAATGGCAATAAAAACCAGCGCCCAACCGGCAGACGTTCTGGCGGCACGCACAGTCGGCACCGTGAAGAAACGGATGATCACGTGGGGCAAACCCGCCGTGCCAATCATCAGCGAGGCGGTGAAGGCGGCCATATTGAGCGTGCTGCCCCGCAGCGAGGTGGTGTACTCCTGAAATCCGAGATCCAGTAGTGTCTGGTCCAGCTTTTCGAGCAAGTAGGTACCGTCGGCCAATGTCGAGCCCAGCCCTAACTGTGGGATAGGCTGACCGGTCAGCTGCAAGCTAATGAAAATGGCGGGCACCGTATAGGCAAAAATGAGCACACAGAATTGTGCAATCTGGGTATAGGTGATCCCCTTCATCCCGCCGAGCACAGCGTAAAAGAACACAATGACCATGCCAGAGAGCAAACCCGTCTCGTAATCCGTCTCGAGGAAGCGCGAGAAGGCCACGCCAATTCCTTTCATTTGACCGATCACGTAAGTCACAGAGCAGATGATCAGGCAGATCACCGCCACCACTCTGGCGGTGTCAGAGTAATACCGATCACCGATGAACTCGGGCACGGTGAACTTGCCGTACTTCCGCAGATAAGGCGCGATCAGCATCGCCAGAATCACATAACCGCCCGTCCAACCCATCAGGAAGACAGACCCACCATAGCCGTTGTAAGACAACCCGATCAGTCCCGCCATGGAAATGAAAGACGCGGCAGACATCCAGTCAGCGGCAGTCGCCATGCCGTTGGCCACGGGATGAATCCCTTTCCCCGCCACATAGAATTCCCGGGTCGTACCAGCGCGCGACCGGATGGCAATCCAGATGTACAGGGCGAAGGACGCGCCAACGACCCAGTATGTGGTTTCCGTCAGGCTCATGCCTCACGCTCCTCAAGACCAAGCCGCCGTTCGAGACGCGCCATAACGCGCGCATAGATAAAAATCAAAATGATGAATGTGTAGATAGCGCCCTGCTGCGCAAACCAAAAGCCCAACTTGAAACCGCCGATCTGGATCGTATTCAGTGGCTCAACCCACAACACACCACAGCCTAGACTGACCACAAACCAAATGGCCCCCAGTATCAGCATCCAACGCCGATTCTCACGCCAGTAGATCTCGCGCACTTCGCTCTCTGATGGCTTCGCCATGTCGGACAGGCTCCAGTCTTGGTGAGGGTCTCACTTGAGGCGGTCATCATAGCCCGCGGTGGCACTGATCAAAATGCCTCGCGGGCAATGCTATCCAGCAGGCTTGCGTCTACGTCTGCTGACATAAAGCGCGGTGCACTGAGCTGAAGTCACCACAGTCCACATAACCACCCGGTACACCCAGCTCGCCCAACCGATACAGCCACCCAGCATCCTCATCCAACGTCCCTATCCAACACACTCGATCATCACCACTGAGAGGATCCCGCGCACGTTGAGAGAAGCGGGCACCCCTCCAGCGCACGCTTGTTGCCTTCAGACCCGTCACTTAACATCGTCGTCTTGATCGATCGGAATTCAAGCATGACTGACACTGCGACCTACCCCGTCCCCGCAAACTTTGGCGATGCGCATATCACCCCTGAGCGCTACCAATCGCTGTATCAACAGTCCCTTGAGGAACCCGACATTTTCTGGGCAGAGCAGGCGCAAATGCTCGACTGGCACACGCCCTGGAAACACATTTCAGAGACCGACCTGCGTACCGGCGCCGCAAGCTGGTTCGTGGGCGCAAAACTGAATGTCGCCGTGAACTGCATTGACCGGCATCTGCCTGAACGCGCTGATCACATTGCCATCATTTGGGAGGGAGACGACCCGAATGACAGCCAGACCTTCACCTACCAACAGCTCAAAGATCATGTCTGCCGTTTCGCCAATGTGCTGAAAGCACGAGGCGTCGGGAAGGGGGACCGCGTATGCATCTACATGCCCATGATCCCCGAGGCCGCTTTTGCCATGCTGGCCTGCGCACGTATTGGCGCAATCCACTCGGTGGTATTCGGCGGCTTTTCCCCCGAGGCGCTGAAAGACCGCATCAATGATGCGGCCTGCAGGCTCGTGATTACTGCCGACGAGGGTGTGCGTGGCGGTAAGACGGTGCCCCTAAAAAACAACGTCGATGCCGCGCTCGAAACCGTCGATTGCGTCGACACCGTATTGGTCGTAAAGCGAACCGGCTGTGATATTGCCTGGCAAGCAGCCCGCGATGTTTGGTACCACGAGGCCTTGCAGACCGTCGACGATGACTGCGAACCCGAATGGATGGACAGTGAGGACCCTTTGTTCATTCTTTATACCTCGGGATCGACCGGAAAACCCAAGGGCGTATTGCATACGACGAGCGGCTACCTGCTTCAGGCGGCCATGTCGATGAAGTATGTGTTTGACTATCGCGAGGGTGAAACCTACTGGTGTACCGCTGACGTCGGCTGGGTGACCGGTCACACCTATATTGTCTATGGCCCGCTCGCTATCGGCGCCCGCTCCCTGATGTTTGAAGGAGTGCCAACCTTCCCCGCGGGCGATCGATTCTGGCAGGTGATTGCCAAACACAAGGTAAACCTTTTTTTCACGGCACCCACCGCGATCCGAGCGCTACATGGCCTCGGCGACGAACTGGTCACACGCCATGATCGCAGTTCGCTACGGATCATTGGCTCCGTCGGTGAACCGATTAACCCCGAGGCCTGGGAGTGGTATCACCGCGTGGTTGGCGAGGGACGCTGCCCCATCGTCGATACCTGGTGGCAAACCGAAACGGGCGGCGTGATGATCACACCGCTCCCCGGTGCGCATGCACTAAAGCCCGGCTTTGCGAGCTTTCCCTTTTTCGGGGTAGAGCCGGCTCTCTTGGATGAGCAGGGTAAGGAAATTGAGGGTGCTGGCTCAGGGTATCTGGTGATCAAGCGATCATGGCCCGCACAAATCCGGACGGTCTATGGCGATCACCAACGCATGATCGATACCTACTTTACGACCTATCCCGGCTACTACTTTACCGGTGATGGCGCGTTGCGAGATGAGGATGGCTACCTTCGCATCACCGGTCGCGTGGATGACGTACTGAATGTGTCGGGGCACCGGATGGGTACCGCTGAAGTCGAGAGCGCCTTGGTGCTACACGAGCATATCGCTGAAGCGGCCGTGGTGGGCTTCCCACACGACATCAAAGGCCAGGGCATTTACGCCTATGTCACGCCCATGGCAGGCATTGAGGACAGCGAGTCGCTTCGAGAGGAGCTGATCGCACTCTGCGTGCAAGAAATCGGTCCGATCGCCAAACCGGATCGCATCCAATGGGCGCCGGGACTTCCCAAGACGCGATCTGGCAAGATTATGCGGCGAATCTTGCGTAAAATCGCCGAAAATGAGCTAAACAGCCTGGGCGACACCAGCACGCTGGCCGACCCTTCAGTGGTGGAGGATTTGATCAGCCGGCGGGTAACCGACTGAAGCCTGTCACCTTCGGCATCAATTTTTACGCTCGAAAACGCGCCTGAACTCGGCGCGTTAGCGTATACTCGTTTCAGCTCAGCGTTCGCTGGCGTCGAAACGACATAAGCACTCAATTAAAGCAGCGTTTCGGACATCTGGGGGGGAGTCATTACCCACGGTGATGTCTGGGCTGTATTGTAGTTTTTGTTGTATTTGAAGCCACGGAGAAACGCATGAAATTTCCTATTCGCACACTGACCGTTGCCGTTGCGGCAGCGCTGGTTGTGCCGACACAGGCGACCTTTGCTCAAGATAAAAATCTGACAGAAGAAGTCGTCGTCATCGGCACACGAACAGAGGGCCGATCTGCCCTCGACTCACCCGCTCCGGTTGACGTGATCGGCGGCGAGACCATGAACAATCAGGGCGATACCGACATGAGCAACCTGCTCCGTAATGTCGTACCGTCCTACAACGTTAACGACCAGCCCATTAGTGATGCGGCGACGCTGGTGCGACCGGCTAACCTGCGCGGTCTGGCGCCAGACCACACGCTGATGCTGGTCAACGGCAAGCGTCGCCATCGTGCCTCGGTTATTACTTGGCTGGGTAACGGTATTTCAAACGGCTCACAGGGACCCGATGCAGCGGCCATCCCCGCTGGCGCTTTGAAGCGCATCGAAGTACTGCGTGACGGCGCTTCAGCCCAATACGGCTCTGACGCTATTGCTGGCGTAATGAACTTCGTATTGAACGACGCCTCGGAAGGCGGTTCACTCGAGGTGCGCTATGGCGAGTACCAGGAAGGCGATGGTGAACAAACGACCATCATGGGCAACATCGGTTTACCCCTCGGTGAAACCGGCTTCCTCAACCTGACCGCAGAGTGGGGGGAATCTGACCCGACCAGCCGGTCCGAGCAGCGCGCTGACGCACAGGGCCTGATCGACGACGGTTACCAGAACGTACCCGTGCCTGCCATGATCTGGGGCCGGCCCATCGTCAACGACGACATGAAGCTGTGGGCGAACTTTGGCGTTGACCTCAGCGATACCCTCGAGCTGTACGGCCATGCTAACTACAACAGCAAGGAGGTCGATGGCGGTTTCTTCTTCCGTAACCCCACCAACCGCGGTGCGGTCTACAGTGGTGACGGCGGTGCAACCCTGCTGATCGGCGATCTCACGCCTGATGATGGCGTGGGCTGCCCGGTTGTCACAATGAATGGCAACATCCCCGATGCAGATGCCTTCGCTCAAGTTCAAGCTGACCCGAACTGTTTCAGCTTCCAAGAGACTATCACTGGCGGATTCACGCCGCGTTTCGGTGGCGACATTACCGATATGTCCTTCTTGATCGGTTTGCGCGGCGAGCTCAGTGAAAACCTGCGTTGGGACGTCAGTGCCTATCGCGGCGAGCACGAGGCAGACTTCTTCATCAACAACACGGTGAACGCGAGCCTCGGTCCAGACACGCCCCGCGACTTTGACCCCGGCCTGTACAAGCAGACCGACACCAACTTCAACGCCGACCTTAGCTGGACCGCCTCCGATACCCTGAACATCGGATTTGGTGGTGAATTCCGTAAGGAAGAGTTCGAAATCGGCGCCGGCCAAGTTGAATCCTATACAGCGGGTATTCTCGCGGATCAGGGCTTCAGCACATCATCAAACGGCTTCCCCGGCTTCCCGGCTGCCACCTCAGGCACCTTCGAGCGTGACAACTATGCCGTGTATGTCGATGCCGAGTGGACCCCGACAGACCGTCTTGTGACGCAGGCGGCCGTCCGCTTCGAGGACTTTGACGACTTTGGTAGCACCACCAATTACAAGGTGGGCGCTAACTTCGCGATCTCCGACAACTTCGGTATCCGTTCAACCTACAGCACGGGCTTCAAGGCACCGACCCCGGGTCAGGCCAATGCGTCCAACACCTCAACCGAGCTGATTAACGTCAACGGTGTGCCCACACTGGTCAACAACGGTACCATTCCGGCGACCAGCCCTGTGGCGCTCTCGGTAGGCGGCAAGCAACTCGAACCAGAAGAGTCTACGAACTTCACCGCGGGCATCTACGCCACGCTGGGTAACTTCGAGATCACGGTGGACTACTACGACATCGACGTAGAAGACCGCATCAACCTGTCATCCGAGGTGGTTCTATCCCAGGAGCAGATTGATCAGCTGATCGCCGACAACGTGCCCGGTGCAGGTGACCTGACTCAGTTCCGGTTCTTCACCAACGACTTTGATACCAATACTCATGGTGTCGACGTGGTGATCTCGACCTACACCGAGTGGCTGGGCGGCACGACTGACTGGAATCTCGCCTACAACAACAACAAAACCGAAGTAGAAAGGTTCAACTCTGAAACGATCGGCCCAGGCCGAATCCGCCAGATTGAGCTCACCACGCCCGAGACGCGATGGAATCTGTCCGCCAACCATACGGTGGGTAACTTCCGCGTTCTCGCTCGGTTGAGCTTCTACGACGAGTGGTATGACAGCTTCGAAAATGACGTCTTCGGTACCGACGCCATCTTCGACAGCGAGTACCTGATCGACCTGGAGCTCGAGTACCGCATTGGCGATCATTCGAGCATTCTGATCGGCGGTAACAACATCACCGATGAAAGTGGCCAGAAGGCGACCGATGTGAACAACCTCGGTTTCAACACGGCAACTATCCTTGGTAATACCTACAGCCAGTACTCGCCCTTCGGCATCAGTGGCGCATTCTGGTACGCACGCTATCGCTACAACTTTTAAGCTATAGTCAGTGCGACAAGCATAAGGGGCCTTTTAGGCCCCTTTTTTATATCTGGCGGAGTGCCCTGATCCGCAACTGAGTGCCCATTATGCGCATCCCAATACTGATTCGATTTGCTCTGCTCGTACCCGTGCTCACAAGCGCTGGCTGCCAAACAGAGGCGCCGCCGGCCGATATGATTGTGACCGGGGTCCTCTACACCCTGAACGACGAGCACCCCCAGGCGGAGGCGGTGGCCATTACTAATGGCCGATTCAGTTACGTTGGAAATCGGGAGCAGGCGCTTGAGCGCCGGGGACCGCAAACACACATTATCGAGCTCGGTGAGCGTGTCGCCTACCCCGGATTCATCGACGCGCACTTACACGTTGCTGGCATTGGCGCTGCGCAGCGCGCGGTCAATTTGAGCGGTGCTGAAGACTTTACAGACATCATTGCGCGCATCGCCGAGCGTGCCAGCACCCTCCGCGAGGGTGTCACGGTCACCGGTCACGGTTGGCATCAAAGCAAGTGGCAACGGCCGCCGTCGGGCGGTGTAGATGGATTTCCGACTCACCACGCGCTTTCAGGCGCGGTGCCCTCGCACCCGGTGATTCTGGAGCACGCCAACGGCCACTCCGTGCTACTGAATCAGGCCGCGATGGACCAACTTGGGATTACTGCCAGCACCTTGGCGCCCGAACGTGGCGTCGTGGTGATGCATGATGGCGAGCCCACGGGGCTGCTTCACGAGACGGCCATCAAACTGGCTGCACCGCTTCAGGCTTACGACCCACAAACCGCTGAGGAAGTCATTGATCTCGCACAACAGCACTTGCTCAGTCAGGGCATCACCACGGCGCATGACGCCGGGGCGTTACAAGTCGACCTGGCAGCCCAGCGCGCGATGGCTGCGCGCGGCGCACTGGCTGTTCGCTTGTATTCCATGGTGCTTGCCAGCGATGAAGCCGCATTGGCGGAGTGGCTCGACCTAGGGCCCTTGCTCAATGCCGGTGACGATAAACTCACGGTCCGCTCCATCAAGGTGCAGGCCGACGGTGCACTGGGTTCACGTACCGCATGGCTCCACGCTCCGTACTCCGATGCACCACATACTAGTGGCGTTCTCACCTACGACCTCGAGGCACTGGCGGCACTGATCGAGCGATCGCGACCCGATGGATGGCAAATCAACGTGCACGCCATTGGCGATCGAGCGAATTCCGAAGTACTTCGAGTCTTTGCCCCGTTCACCCAAGCATCTTCCGATCATCGTTTTCGCATTGAACACGCCCAGCACCTGAAGCTGGGGGATGCACAACTGTTCGCCGATCAGAACGTGATTGCCTCCATGCAGCCCGTACACCTCAGTTCAGATCGACCCTGGGCGATCGACCGCCTGGGTCAACAGCGCATCGATGAGGGCGCCTATATTTGGCGGGACCTGCTGAATCACGGTGTGCTCGTCGCGTCAGGTACCGACGCGCCGGTCGAACCGGTGAATCCCATCGCTAACTTCTATGCCGCGATCACGCGGAAGACCCTGCAGGGCATCCCCGAGGGTGGTTTCGAAGCGCATCAAAAACTCACGCGCCTGGAGGCGCTTCAGGCGATGACATTAGCCGCCGCCTTTGCCGGCTTCGAGGAGGACGTCAAGGGCTCTATCGAGGTGGGCAAATGGGCGGATATGACAGTGCTGTCACAAGATATCCTTACGGTTCCCGAGTCGTCTATTCTGGAAACGGAAGTCGCACTGACCATGGTCGGCGGCGAAGTGCTCTATGAAGCGGATCTTAATGCGGCAGAGTCCGCCAACTTTTAGCCCATCACCTTTTCATCGAGTGTAACGATGATTCGATAGCGCAACCGGGCGCCTGACAGCGCACTTTTCCGCTCGAATGGTTCCGCCCACGACGGTGCGCCTGACGCCGCTACGACTCGAAGGCTCAGAAAGTCTGCCCATTGGCCGCCAGCTGGAGACCAATCTGCTCAGCCGCGCGTCGCAACCAACCGCTACCATGACTGTCCATCTCACTCGTGCCGCCCCCCCAGGGGTTGCGCGACGGCTACGGAACGGTCGGCAGATGGTTACCCTGCTGTGCCTCAATCAAGCGATAATGCGTTCCTTACGCCTGAAAGCTTCTCTCGGGCAAAAAAAACCGCGGTCATCGCCGCGGTTTTTCACTAATCCATCGAGTGGATCCACTGACTGCGGGAGGGATCACTCCTCTGCCAATGATTCCTCTTCGGGGCTGTCGTCAGCATCCACTGCGTCGCCGGCGTTAGCCGCTACTTCACGCATGGAGAGCTTGATTCGGCCGCGCTGGTCTACGTCCAGCACTTTAACCTGAACTTCCTGTCCTTCAGACAGGTAGTCAGAGACGTTCTCAACACGCTCATCCGCAATTTGCGAGATGTGCACCAGGCCGTCTTTGCCGGGCAGGATGGTGACAAACGCACCGAAGTCGACGATACGCGCCACCTTACCGGTGTAGATCTCGCCTACTTCTGCCTCAGCCGTGATCGCCTGAATCATCTCAATCGCCGCATCGCGCGCCGCCGCGTTTTGACCAAAGACTTTAACCGTGCCGTCATCATCGATGTCGACAGTTGCACCGGATTCTTCCGTGATCTGACGAATCGTTGCGCCGCCTTTACCGATGATGTCGCGAATCTTGTCCTGATCGACTTTCAAGGTCGTCATACTGGGCGCGTTTTCAGACGTGATCTCACGTGGCGCATCCAGAACAGTATTCATCTGACCGAGGATGTGCAGTCGCGCTTCAAGCGCCTGCTCGAGCGCGCGCTCCATGATCTCTTCGTTGATACCTTCGATCTTGATATCCATCTGTAGGGCGGTCACACCCTTTGCCGTTCCCGCAACCTTAAAGTCCATGTCGCCGAGGTGATCCTCATCGCCGAGGATGTCGGTCAGGACGGCGAACTGGTTGCCTTCCTTGACCAGACCCATCGCGATACCCGCAACCGGTGCAGACAGTGGCACGCCGGCAGCCATCAAGGACAGCGACCCGACACACACCGAGGCCATGGAACTGGAGCCGTTTGATTCGGTAATCTCTGAAACAACCCGAACGGTGTAGGGGAATGCGTCTTCGCCTGGCAAGACGGCAGCGAGACCGCGTCGCGCAAGGCGACCATGACCGATTTCACGTCGTCCCGTGGCACCGATACGACCTGCCTCACCTACTGAGTAGGGAGGGAAGTTGTAGTGCAACATGAAGGGGTCACGTCGCTCACCCTCGAGGGCGTCGATAATTTGCGCGTCGCGAGTTGAACCCAGCGTGACCGCACCAATCGCCTGAGTCTCACCGCGCGTGAATAACGCTGAACCGTGCGCCTTGGGCAGAATATCCACTTCACAGGCGATCGCGCGAACCGTGCGGTTATCGCGCCCGTCGATACGGGGCTCGCCTGCCAGAATACGGCCACGGACAATGCGCTTCTCGAGGCTCTTGAAGATGTCCTTAATGTCATCTTCCGCAGGACCATCTTCTGTCGCCAGCTGCGCGACGACGTCATCTTTCACCTGGCCGACGCGCTCGTAGCGCTCAGCTTTCTCGGTAATACGATAGGCATCGCCCAGTGGGCCTGATGCGGCTGCTTCCACAGCGGCGACCAGGTCGGCGTCGGCTTCCGGTGCCTTCCAGTCCCAGCGAGGCTTGCCAGCTTCACTCACGAGCTCGTTGATCGCGTTGATAACCGTCTGCATTTCCTGATGCGCGTAGAGTACGGCACCCAACATCTGGTCTTCGGTCAGCTCTTTAGCTTGAGACTCAACCATCAGCACCGCGTCCTTGGTGCCCGCGACCACCATGTCGAGCTGGCTGTCAGCCAGTGCGGCATAACCCGGATTCAGGATGTATCCGTCAGCGTCGGTAAAGCCGACGCGCGCACCGCCGATGGGGCCATTGAAGGGGCAGCCTGACAGCGCTAACGCCGCCGACGTACCAATCATGGCAGGGATATCGGGGTCAGTGTCCTTATCAGCAGACATGACGGTACAGATGACCTGCACCTCATTCATAAAGCCGTCTTCGAAAAGCGGTCGGATGGGTCGGTCGATCAGTCGAGAGGTTAACGTCTCTTTTTCACTTGGGCGCGCCTCACGCTTGAAAAATCCACCAGGGATCTTGCCGACTGAGTACGTTTTCTCGATATAGTGGACAGAGAGGGGGAAAAACGCCTGTCCCGCTCTCGCTTTTTGCTCCGCTACAACAGTACACAGCACACTGGTGCTGCCCATGGTCACCATGACCGAACCCGACGCCTGTCGGGCAATACGACCGGTTTCCAGCGTGACTTCATGGTCACCGTACTGGAAAGTTTTCTTCACTACATTCACGTGTTTTCTCCAAATATGACGAGGCCGGCGCTCGGCCGGCCTTGACTGGTCCTCAGCGACGCAGACCCAACCGTTTAATCAATTCCGCATAACGGGCGGTGTCTTTTTGCTTGAGGTAGTCGAGTAACTTTCGGCGCTGGTTAACCATGCGAATCAGGCCACGTCGAGAGTGGTGATCCTGTGCATGATCCTTAAAGTGAGACTGCAGTTGCTCGATATTCGCTGTGAGCAAGGCGACCTGTACTTCCGGAGAGCCGGTATCACCCTCTGACTGCTGATAATCCTTAACGATTTGTGCCTTGACGGCTGCTTCCAACGCCATGGTTCTTTCTCCAACCTGCTTGTTGAATCGAGCCTATCCGTGCAGGTTTACAGGTAGGTTCGTGGAACGGCATATGCCGCTTATCTAGTGAGCGAGTAGTCTCTTGGGTGCTAATTTCCCGTCATCTCGCAGTTCGCCCACGCCAAGAAACTGTCCCTCCGCGTCGGCGACGCGCACCATACCACTCTGGGGGCCTTTTGGCACTACCACAGGCTGTCCCTGTCGAATGTAAAAAGTAGCGGCTTCGGAGATGACCAGACGGGGTAAATGCGGCAAACACGCCTCAATGGGAAGGAGGAATGGGTCCAAATCACCCTCAGTGCCCTGCTCTCGCGCCGCCGTCAATTGCTCGGGCGTCACACATTGCTCCAGTGCGAACGGTCCTGACTGACATCGCCTCAACGCACTCACGTGCGCAGGTACGCCCAGCGTCGCCCCAAGGTCCTCCGCCAACGTGCGGACATAAGTGCCCTTGCTACACAGCACCTGAACCTTCACCTCCGCACGGGGCCCGGGAGCAAATGCGTGAAGTCCGAATTCTCGTATCGTGACCGACCGCGATGCACGTTCCACCTCCTCACCGGCCCGGGCACGCTTATAGAGCGGCTGGCCGTCAACTTTGAGCGCAGAGTACATCGGTGGCACTTGCTCGATGTTTCCAGTGAGCGCGGCCATGGCGGCCAACAGACTCTCCTCGGTCACATGATCTGCAGGCGCTTCCGCTACGATCTCGCCATCTGCGTCCGCCGTGTCCGTGCCTACACCCAAAATGAAGGTGCTGAGGTAGCCCTTGTCAGCGTCCAACAGAAACTGAGAAAACTTGGTGGCTTCGCCGAAGCAGAGGGGCAAAACGCCAGTGGCCAGCGGATCCAGGCTGCCTGTGTGGCCTGCCTTCGCAGCGCCAAAGAGCCGCTTGGTATGTTGCAGCGCCGCGTTGGAGGACAGCCCCGATGGCTTGTCGAGCACCAGCAGTCCATTAACAGACCGACCTTTTCGCCGTCGCGCCATGCTTAGTCGGTTGAACCGGCGGAATCGGCCTCTGGTTCACCATGCAGCTTCGCGTCGGCCGCACGGACTTCCCGCAGCAAGCTCTCCATGTCGCGGCCACGCCCGACGCTCTCGTCAAATCGGAAGCTGATTCGCGGAACGGTCCGCATCGATGATTGCTTGGCAAGCTCGGACCTCAAAAACCCCGAGACCCTCGAGAGCACCGCGCTGATTTCGGCACGTTCCTCAGACGTCACGTCTGACATCAGCGTGAAAAACACTTTGGCATGGCTGAGGTCACGACTGACTTCCACGCCCGTCAAGTTCACGTCCTGCACCCGGGGATCGCGCACGGTATTCTGAAGCAGACGCGCCAACTCCTCGTGGAGGTAGTGACTGACGCGCTGCGTCCGCTCAAACTCTTTTGCCATGGCGGCGGTCTTCAAAGACTCCGAGCGATTTCGTTGACATCAAAGACTTCGATCAGGTCGCCGACCTTCACGTCTGTATAGTTCTTTACGCCAATACCGCATTCAGTGCCGCTTCTCACCTCGTTCGCGTCGTCCTTGAAACGACGGAGTGACTCGAGTTCACCCTCATAGATCACGACGTTGTCACGCAGGACACGAATCGGCTTGGAGCGGTAAACCGTGCCTTCCGTCACCATGCAACCCGCAATCTGGCCAAACTTGGGCGACCGGAAAACGTCGCGCACTTCCGCGATACCTACAATCTCCTCGCGAAGCTCCGGGGACAACATGCCAGAGAGGGCCGCACGAACATCGTCGATAAGATCGTAGATGACGTTGTAGTAGCGGATTTCGATGCCTTCGTTCTCGGCAACATTGCGCGCCTTACTATCAGCTCGCGCGTTGAAGCCAATAATGATGGCTGAGCTGGTCATAGCCAGACTGATATCGGTTTCGGAGATACCGCCCACACCGCCAGATACGATATTGACCTTCACCTCGTCGTTGCCCAGATCGGCCAACGCACCCTGAAGTGCCTCAAAAGAGCCACGAACATCTGCCTTGATAATGAGATTGAGCGTCTGGACGGACCCTGCAGTCATCGTCTCGAACATATTGTCGAGCTTCGCTGCCTGCTGACGCGCCAGCTTCGATGAGCGCATTTTCTCCTGACGGAAGTCGGCAACCTCACGCGCCTTCTTCTCACTCTCCACCGCCACAACGGGGTCGCCCGCGTCGGGCGTGCCGTCCAATCCCAGTATCTCTACCGGAATACTCGGACCCGCCTCTTTAATCTGCTGGCCGTTTTCATCGAGCATGGCGCGAACGCGGCCATACTGAAGGCCTGCCAATACGATATCCCCCTGCTTCAGCGTGCCCTGCTGAATCAAGAGTGAGGCTACTGCACCGCGGCCCTTGTCTAGACGCGATTCGATGACGAGGCCTGATGCCGGTACATCAGCCGGCGCAGTCAACTCCAGCAACTCAGATTGCAACAACAGCGCGTCCAGCAATTCATCGATACCCTGCCCGGTGTGCGCTGACACGGGAATAAACTGCGTATCGCCGCCCCACTCCTCGGGGATCACTTCTTTGGCCGCCAGCTCGTTCTTAACACGCTCGGGATCAGCCGCTTCCTTATCGATTTTGTTGACCGCGACCACAATGGGCACTCCCGCAGCGCGCGCGTGCTGAATCGCTTCTTCCGTTTGCGGCATAACGCCGTCATCCGCAGCAACAACCAAAATAACGATATCGGTCGACTTCGCACCCCTCGCACGCATCGCCGTGAAGGCTGCGTGTCCCGGCGTGTCGAGAAAGGTGATCATCCCTTTGTCGGTTTTGACGTGGTACGCACCAATGTGCTGTGTGATGCCTCCCGCCTCACCGTTAGCCACTCTGGATTCGCGGATGTAGTCGAGTAGCGAGGTCTTCCCGTGGTCAACGTGGCCCATGACCGTAACAACCGGTGCTCTGGGCTCGGGCGTGCCCTCCTGGCTCGCCAACGTCTCCTCGAGCTTCTCCTCAACGGCCTCGGCACTTTTCAATACAACACGGTGACCCAGCTCTTCTACGACCAGTGTTGCGGTGTCTTGGTCTAGCATCTGATTGATGTTGGCCATCACACCCAAGTTCATGAGTTCCTTGATGACTTCGCCCGCCTTAACCGCCATTTGCTGCGCTAAGTCGCCGACCGTGATGTTCTCAGGGACGTTGACGTCGTAGATGATTTTTTCGGTCGGTTGCTCAAAGGCATGCTGATTAGGCTCGCCCTGTATCTTTTTCCTGCGTCCACCGCGACGCCTGACCACGCCCGCCTCGGCCGCATCCAAGTCGCTCATAGACAGGTTATGCCCTCGCTGCTTACCGCGCGCTCCGGGGACGCCTCCGCGTTCCAGCCGCCCTTTACCGGGCCGGCGCCGCAACTCGTCGCGTGCCGGAGCGCCCTTTTCCTGCGTAGGCGCGGCGTGGAGTCGCTTGGGCTTCTTGTCCTGCTCTTTCGCAGTTGCTTGGTTCGCCTTCTCTTGGGCTTGCCGTGCTTCCTCTTCTGCTCGCGCTTTGGCAACCGCTTCGAGCTCCAGCTGGCGCGCCTGCTCCTCCGCTTTTCTCCTGGCTGCTGCGCGCTGCCTCAACACTTCCGGATCGTTAGTGTCGCGTAACGGCTCCTCAACCGGCTCCAGCTCGACCACCGGCTCGGGCGCCGCGATCTCAGCGGTTGCGGGCGTTTCAGCACTAGCGTCTATATCCGCCTCTACCTCTGGCTCGGCAACCGCCTCATCGACGTCCTCACGCTTTACGTAGGTGCGCTTTTTGCGTACCTCAACGTTGACCGTGCGCTTGCCCGCTCCCCCTGCACGCAACGTGCTCACCGACTTACGCTTCAGGGTAATTTTCTTGGGCGCACCGGCGGCACGCTCACCGTGGCTCTTCTTCAAGTGAGCCAAGAGAGTTTGCTTGTCTTCCTCAGACACCGCCTCGTCAGCCGCCGAATGCGGTAGACCCGCATCTTTCATTTGCGCCAACAGGCGGTCAACTGACGCGCCAACGGTTTCTGCGAGCTGCTCTACTGTCACTTGTGCCATTTGTCTCTCCCTAATCGCCCGGTTTCTAGAAGTACTGCCTTACCCTGCCTGGTTAGGCAGTGGCTTCCTCCTCCTCAGCGAACCAAGGGGCACGCGCGGTCATGATCAGCTCCGCAGCGCGCTCATTTGTCATGTCTTCAATATCCAACAGATCGTCTACACCCTGCTCAGCGAGATCTTCCATCGTGACGATCCCGCGACTCGCCAACGTGTAGGCAAGGTGCTTATCCATGCCGTCCATCGTTAACAAATCTTCTGCCGGTTCGTTCGCGTCCAACTCTTCCTCGGACGCGATCGCCATGGTCAGCAGCGCATCTTTAGCACGCGCTCTAAGCTCCTCTGAAATCTCCTCATCGAAGCCTTCGATAGCGTTCATTTCTTCGAGGGGAACGTAGGCAATCTCCTCGAGGGTGGTGAATCCTTCCTCTACCAGCACTGTGGCGATGTCTTCATCAATATCAAGTGCGGTCATGAACTGCTCAATAACCTCACCCGCCTCAGTTTCCTGCTTTTCGATCGCCTCATCGACGCTCATCACGTTGATGATCCAGCCGGTTAAGTCAGATGCCAGCCGCACGTTCTGGCCGCCGCGACCAATGGCTTGCGCCAGATTGTCCTCTGCGACCGCCACCTCCATGGTGCTGTTGTCCTCGTCTACGACGATGGACTCCACCTCTGCAGGAGACATGGCATTGATAACCAATTGCGCCGCGTTATCGTCCCAGAGAATGATGTCAACACGCTCATTGTCTAACTCGTTGCTGACGGCTTGGACCCGCGAACCTCGCATTCCGACACAGGCACCAACAGGGTCGATTCGCTGATCACCGGTCTTCACCGCAATCTTCGCGCGGGAGCCTGGATCTCTCGCCGCTGCACGAATCTGAATCACACCCTCCGAGATCTCGGGCACCTCGATCTTGAAGAGCTCAACCAACATCTCTTGGCAGGCGCGGGACAGGATCAGCTGAGGACCACGGGATTCGGTATTAATCTCGGTCAGAATCGCACGGACGCGATCATTGATTCGGAAGGTCTCACGACCGACCAGTTCGCCGCGGGGGAGGAGCCCCTCAGCGTTATTGCCGAGATCAACGATGATGTTGTCGCGAGTCACCTTCTTAACGGTTCCGGCAAGGAGCTCGCCCTCGCGTCCACGATACTCATCGACAATCTGCGCCCGCTCTGCATCCCGCACCCGCTGCACAATCACCTGCTTGGCAGTCTGCGCGGCAATGCGTCCAAAATCGACGTTCTCTACAGTCTCTTCGTGGTAATCACCGGGCTGCAACGAGGTGTCCACCTCAGCCGCTTCTTCAGTGGTGAACTGGGTTCCCAAGAGCGCCAACTCGCTGTCTGGCACAACCAACCAACGTCTGGTGGTGACGTAATCACCCGACTCACGATCGATCACGACCTGAATATCAGCCTCTTCGTCGTAACGCTTTTTGGTGGCAGTGGCCAGCGCCAGCTCGATCGCCTCGAAGATAATGTCCTCCGCCACGCCTTTCTCCGCTGATACGGCTTCGGCGACCATCAAGATTTCTTTATTCATCGTCTCGCTCTCACTCTGATGAAAAACGGGCAAAGGCCCGGCCTTCTCAAATTTGTTACTCGCTACTTTTTATCCTGGTTGATATCCAACCGGGGATGCGCTCTTGCCCGATCGACTGACCGCAGGGGCAATTCATATGCCTGATCGTCAACCTCGATGACAATCTTTTCCTGCTCGGCCGCAGCCAGGTTGCCCTTGAACCGACGACGTCCTTCAACCGGCAGCCGCAAACGCACGTCAATCATTTCCCCGATATAGAGGGGATAGTGCTCTGGGTGGAACAGCAGGCGGTCCACCCCGGGTGAGGACACCTCGAGGGTGTACTCGCCGGTAATTGGGTCCTCAACGTCGAGAATCCCGCTAACCTGTTGGCTGACCTGCGCACAATCATCCACCGTGACGCCCGACTCAGCCTCAATGTAAAGCCTCACCGTGGGCCGTCGTCCAGGAGAAATCAGTTCGATTCCCCAGAGCGAATAGCCCATCGACTCTACCGTCGGTCGCAAAAGCTGCGTCAGTAGCGCTTCCTTGCCCGACATAATGTTTCCTCCGGCCCTTTTCTTTCGGCCACAAAAAAGCCCCAAAAGGGGCTTCCGAGGTGACGATCGGCGAGCAACAAGCCGTCATCAAATTGGTAGCGGGGGCCGGATTTGAACCGACGACCTTCGGGTTATGAGCCCGACGAGCTACCAGGCTGCTCCACCCCGCATCAATACTCTCAGTGACCGCCCCCTTTAACGCGATAGGTGCATTCGAGCGCCCCTCGCAGGCGTCACAGTGGCGCAGGCGCCACAACAGAGGTCGCGGAGTATAGGAACGCCCGCGTACGGCGTCAACCCGGAAAATTCAGCGGGATCGAGCGGCTGGCCCAGAACTGGCTGGCGGGCCATTGGGTTTCGTCGGCGTTTGCTGCGGCGAATACTGGGTTCGATTCCCCTGTGCTCTGCGGTGCGCGTCCATATCCGCAGCACGTAAATCATGTGCGAACTGCAGATCCACCTTCAGGTCAGGTGCCTCATCCGGCCTTTCGAGCGTAACTTCGTGATGACGCGCATCCGCATGACACAATGAAATCGGGTCCATCCTGGCCACTGCACCACTTCGCCAACGTGCCTCGATACCGCGGACCCGGTAACAGCCGTCATCTCCCCGAGATGACTCCAAGTCACTGTCGTCGAAAATCAACAGGACCGGAGCAAGACCGAGATCCCCATTCGTTCCCACTGTCGTCAGCGTGGCGCCCTCAGGATTTGAGTGAACAGTCAGGTTGTGCGTGGTCGCGCAGGCACCTGTCAAAAACAATGACAAGTACAGGGCAGGTCGAAAGGTCAGCATCTGTGATTTCACAGCATAGCCCTCCGGTGGGGTGAAAAGTCTACGAGACGACAGTCGCACCCGCATCCGCAACAGCCAGACAAAAAAAAAGCCCCGTCATCGGGGCTCTCGTATGACTGCCGTATTAGCAGTGTGTTTGGTGCGGAAGGCGGGACTTGAACCCGCACAGCCATAGGCCACTACCCCCTCAAGATAGCGTGTCTACCAATTCCACCACTTCCGCAAATTCCATCAGTCCTCGCTAACAGGAGGCGCGTCATCGAAAGGCATATCGGTCTCAGGCTCGAAATCTACTACCGGTACGTCGCTTTCAGAGGCCGTTTCCTCGATGACAGCCGCAGCGGGGAGCTCAAAGCCCAAATCGTCCTCATCAGCCGTGCGGTTATCAGCGATGACAGCCAAACCGAAACTGCTGATAAAGAAAACAGCCGACAGCCAAGCCGTCATGCGTGTCAGCGCATTGCCACTCCCTGCGCTGCCAAACAGCGTCTGCGACGCGCCGGCGCCAAAAGAAGCGCCAATGTCAGACCCTTTCCCGCGCTGGAGCAGGATGAGTGCGATCAAGGCCACTGCCACGAGCAAGTGCACCATCAGCGTGATTTGTTCCATGAACTATCCTAACTTTGCGCCTAAAACGGGCGATCAACTCAGGGCGAGAGATCATACCGGTCACGCCACGGCGCCGCAACCAGACTAGTGCGACTGCTGAATCGCTTCCGCAATGCTCTCCGCCAGGCGCTGGTTCTCTCCGGCATCCGCGCCCTCGATCATCACCCGGATCAGCGGCTCCGTGCCTGACGGCCTGAGCACTAACCTTCCGCGATCACCCAATGCGGTCTCGACCTGCTGGCGGGCTGCGGTAACGGCTTCTGCCTCCTCCAGCACAAAGCCATCCCGCACCACTACGTTGATCAATGTCTGCGGCAATTTATGCAGCGCACTCTTCAGTGCGACCAGCGTCTCCCCCGATCGGGCCATTGCCGCCACGACCTGCAGGGCCGCGACAATGCCATCACCGGTGGTCGTTAGATCACCGCAAATGATGTGGCCGGAAGCTTCGCCACCCAACAACCACCCTTTTTCGGCCATGAGCTCCAGCACGTAGCGATCGCCAACCCGGGCGCGCTCCAGTGACACCCCTTTGTCTGCCAATGCCTGTTCCATTCCCAGATTCGACATGAGCGTCCCGACAACCCCCTCGGGTGCCTCACCGTTCTGGAGGCGGTCGTTCGCGATCACATAGAGCAGTTCGTCGCCGTCCACTACACTGCCGTCCGCCGCGACACATTGGACACGGTCGCCATCACCATCAAAGGCGATGCCCGCGTCCGCGCTCTCGCTCAGCACTCTCGATTGCAGTGCCGCGGGGGATGTTGAGCCAACATCACGGTTAATGTTGTAACCGTCGGGTTCAGCGCCCATCAGCACGACTTCCGCCCCCAACTCTTTGAATACCTGCGGCGCAACTTGATAAGTCGCACCATGGGCGCAATCCAGCACCAACTTCATACCGTCAAGACTGAGCGCCTCCGGAAAAGTATTCTTGCAAAACTCAACGTAACGTCCGGGTGCATCGACCATTCGTGACGCCTTGCCAAGAGCGGACGACGGCACAGTGTCCATGGGTTCGGCAAGCATGCGCTCAATCTCGAGCTCCAACTCATCTGATAATTTGGTGCCCGCTGCATTAAAAAATTTAATCCCGTTATCGGTGTAAGCGTTATGAGAGGCACTGATGACAATGCCTGCAGAGGCCTTCTGACTTCGCGTCAGCATGGCCACCGCCGGCGTGGGCATGGGTCCAAGAAGGGTCACGCGAGCGCCGGCAGCGACAAGTCCGGCCTCTAAGGCCGACTCAAACATATAGCCTGAGACCCGGGTATCTTTGCCGATCAAGACATGCGTTTGTCGGCCAGCCGTTGCGAACACCTTCCCTGCGGCCCAACCTAACTTCAGCATAAAATCCGCGGTGACCGGGTATGTACCGACCTCACCACGGATGCCATCAGTACCAAAAAATTGTTTGCTCATCAGGTGTCACTCTGGCTCATCCGGTGCCACATCGCTAACGCATCTGCGGTCGCGCGAACGTCATGCACCCGCACTATACGCGCACCCCGCTCAACCGCCATGGTGGCAAGTGCCAAACTGGCAAACAATCTGTCCTCTATAGAACGCTCTAAAACACTGGTAATCATCGACTTTCGGGAAAGCCCGACTAACACTGGTAGGTCTTGATAGACCAGCTCATTCAGACGGGCCAGCATGCGGAAATTATGCTCGGCGGTTTTTCCAAAACCGAAACCAGGGTCGAGAATAATCCTGTCCAGAGAGACGCCTGCCAGACTGAGTGTCCGCACGCGCTCCTCAAAAAACTCGTTGATGTCGGCAATCAGATCGACATAGTCAGGATTCACCTGCATGGTGTCCGGCTGCCCCTGCATGTGCATAACACACACGGCCAGGCCCGAGTCGGCGGCCGCTTCAAGCGCACCCTCGCGGGAGAAGCCCCGAACATCATTCAGTAAACCCGCCCCGAGTCGGGCCGATTCCGTCATGACTGTCGGGTTACTCGAGTCAACCGAGATGATGGTGTCGAACCGCTCGACGATGGCCTTCACGGCACCTGTGACGCGATCAAGTTCTTCGGCTTCTGATACCTGCTCCGCACCGGGTCGCGTCGACTCGCCGCCGACATCGAGAATATCAGCACCGTCGCGCAACATCTCTTCGGCACGACGCAGGACCGCATCCACATCCACGCGCTGATTGCGGTAAAGCTGACCACCATCGGAGAACGAATCAGGTGTCACGTTGAGAATACCCATGACGCGCGGTCTGCTGAGATCCAGCATTCGCGCGCCACAGGGGACCAGTCGCGTCATGGCTTGTCGGACTCAATCAGGGATGCTCAAAACTGAGCGTGACCTCAATGCTCGGTCGCAGCTCCACCGATGGGACTACCCGAAGCCTCGGGTTCACCGTCTTCAGGCGGTGCGCCACGATCATCGCCAGACCAACCGCTGGGCGGACGCGGTGTTTTGCCTTCCATGATGTCGTCGATTTGCTCGGAGTCGATCGTTTCGTACTGCATGAGCGCATCGGCCATCATGTCGAGCTTGTCACGGTTGTCCTCGAGAAGTTGCAGTGCCGTCGCGTAGCATTCATCAATAATGCTCCGCACTTCCTTATCAATCGCGAGCGCCGTCTCGTCTGACATGGCCTTGGCAGGCTGGGCGGCAGTCCGCCCCAGGAAGACCTCATCTCCGCCCTCGTCGTACATGAGCGGACCGAGCCGCTCAGACAAGCCCCATTTGGTCACCATGTTCCGGGCGACTTCGGTCGCTCGCTGAATGTCATTCGACGCACCGGTTGTGATGCCTTCCTTCCCCAAGGTCATCTCTTCCGCCACGCGGCCGCCGAACAGGCTGGTGATCTGCGAGACAATGTGTCGTCTGCTGTGGCTGTAACGGTCTTCCTCAGGCAGGAACATCGTGACACCCAATGCCCGGCCGCGAGGAATAATGGAGACCTTGTAAACAGGATCGTGCTCCGGCATGAGTCGCCCGACAATGGCATGCCCCGCCTCGTGGTAAGCGGGGTTTCGCTTCTCAGATTCAGACATCACCATGGACCGTCGTTCGGCGCCCATCATGATCTTGTCTTTGGCGAGCTCGAATTGATTCATACCCACCAGCCGCAGCCCACCGCGTGCGGCAAAGAGTGCTGCCTCGTTAACCAGATTGGCAAGGTCTGCACCCGAGAATCCCGGTGTTCCGCGGGCGAT
This sequence comes from Halieaceae bacterium, assembly GCA_002721785.1. Classification (GTDB taxonomy): domain Bacteria; phylum Pseudomonadota; class Gammaproteobacteria; order Pseudomonadales; family Halieaceae; genus Luminiphilus. The sequence goes on along the minus strand of PBLO01000033.1, from coordinate 14,478 downwards.
CTTGGAGGGATCGACATCCTCAGACAGCGGCACCTTGCGCATGTGAACTTTCAGAATTTGTTCCCGGCCCCGAATATCGGGCAGGCCAACCACTACTTGCCGGTCGAAACGCCCGGGTCTCAGCAAGGCAGGATCCAATACGTCAGGTCGGTTGGTCGCGGCAATCACGATCACGCCGTCATTCAGCTCAAAGCCGTCCATTTCCACCAACAGCTGGTTCAGAGTCTGTTCGCGCTCGTCGTGACCGCCGCCCAAACCCGCGCCCCGGTGTCGGCCCACGGCGTCGATTTCGTCGATAAAGATGATGCAGGGAGATTGCTTTTTCGCCTGCTCAAACATGTCTCGAACACGGGATGCACCCACACCTACAAACATCTCGACGAAGTCGGATCCCGAGATCGAGAAGAACGGCACCTTTGCTTCACCAGCAATGGCCTTGGCTAGCAGAGTTTTACCCGTGCCGGGCTGCCCCACCATGAGCACTCCCCGGGGGATACGGCCGCCGAGTTTTTGAAAACGGCTTGGGTCTCGCAGGAACTCAACCAGTTCCTGGACGTCTTCCTTCGCTTCCTCAACGCCCGCGACATCGGCAAACGTGGTGGTGATTTGATCCTCACCGAGCAGCTTCGCTTTGCTTTTCCCGAAGCTCATTGGGCCACCACGGCCGCCCGCCCCGCCCTGCATCTGCCGCATGAAGAACATAAAGACCGCGATGATCAGGAGGATCGGGAAACTGGCGATCAGCAGCTGTGTCCAGACTGACTGCTGCTCAGGCTGCTTACCTTCTACTGTCACGTTGTGCGCCAACAGATCGTCCATCAGCTTTGGATCTTCGACCATAGGCCTGATCGTCTCGAAACTGCTGCCGTCTTTCCGCTGCGCAGTAATCGTCAGGCCATCAACCAACACCTTGGACAGACGGTCGGTTTGCACCTCGTTGATAAATTCGGAATAACCCACCTGCTCAGTGCTGCTGCGCAGGTTGAAGTTGTTGAAGACCGAGAGAAGAACCGCGGCAATCAGAAGCCACAGCAGCAAATTTTTGGCCATATTGTTCACAACGATTCCTCGCGGTTCCGGAACGCGTGTCTGCCACGCGGCCGCACAGTATAACGTTTTGGCCGAAAACCCCTACTTGCCCGATTCCGACCGGATCTCTGTTCGTTTTGGGGTCAAAAAAGCCTTTTTCAACCCCTTTTCTCAGTTTTTAGCGATGATCCATGCTGTAGACCATCTTTGAGCACCGATTCAATACCGTGCTCACGTATGCCAACCCCGCTTTATCGGCTCCCCTTAAATCCAGATGCCACAATATAGACCTCTCTGGATCGTGGCCGTGATGCAGTTGGCTTACGAGTGGTTACGCGTTCGAAGCGATCGCGGATCTGGCGAAACCACACCTCGAAACCCTCGCCCTGAAAGACTTTGGTGATAAACGCCCCACCCGGCGCCAATGCGCGCTCGGCGAGTTCAGTTGCCAACTCAACCAGATACATGGCTCTGGGCTGATCCACCTCAGGCATGCCGCTCATATTCGGCGCCATGTCCGAGAGCACCACATCCAGGGGCTTGTCGTTCAGCTCCGTCACGATCCGGTCATAGGTTTCTTGCTCGGTAAAATCACCCTGAACGAAAACAACATCGGCCAAGGCATCCATGGGCAAAATATCGCTCGCGATCACGCGGCCGCGCTCCCCCACCAGCTTTGCCGACACCTGAGACCAGCCGCCCGGCGCGCTACCCAAATCGAGAACTGACATGCCGCGCCGAAGAATCTGATCTTTGTCATTGATCTCCATGAGCTTGTACACCGCGCGAGAGCGATACCCCTCTTTTTGCGCCCGCTGAACGAAAATATCGTCGTGGTGCTCTTTGAGCCAGGCACGACTCGATGATTTCTTTTTACCCATAATCTCTCCACCGCGTGCCACATATGACAGGACATGGCGTTACACTGGCTGCCTTGAGTGTACCGCGACCGCAGACAGATCCGTTGATGAATACGCCGAGCAGCAAAGAACTCCGCCAACTCCGAGCACTGGCGCACAAACTCCGACCCGTTGTGACCATTGCCAGCAAGGGTCTATCGCCGACCGTACTGGAAGAACTCGAGCGCGCACTGAATGATCACGAATTGATCAAGGTGAAGGTCGCCGTCGGGGATCGCGATCAGCGCGAAGCCGTCATCAAGTCCGCTTGTGAGCACAGTCAGGCCATGCTCGTTCAGAGGATTGGGAATATCGCGACCCTGCTGCGCGCCAACCCTGCAGCTGACCCCAAAAAATCCAACCTCCACCGCCACTGAGCTCTCACTCCCTCGTCATGGCCGAGATACTCGAATTCCCTACCCGCGAAGCGCAGGCGTTTAGCTTTTTGAGGGAACAACTTGATCGACTGCTGAGGCAAAAAGGCGCCGACGATCAGCTTATTGAGTATGCCGTGGCCTCGCTCACGGACGTCTACAGCGAACTTCAAACAGACAGCGCGTGTCATTTCGAAGTCCGCCTGCCGGGCCAGATATCCGGCCCCGAGGCAGAAGCGCTACAAGAGGACATCGCCGCAGGGATTGAGCGGCTTCGCCGCGAGCACCACGATTTGACGCTCAAGCTCGCTGCCCGACTCGTGCTTGCCGAGCTACGCTTGTTTCAACACGAACGCCAAGACTAGTCGTCGCAGGCTCCGTCACGGTCAGTAGACCTAGGAGAAGAGTCCAGTCAGCTGAAAGGTGAGCCACGCCGCAGTCCATGCAATCAGCAGGTAGGCCGCTACCATCCTCAGGGCTAATCGCCACGATTGCGCCTCTTTCGCCAAAATCGCCACGGTTGATACGCATTGCAGGGCAATCGCGAAGAATACGAGCAGCGCCAGGCCCGAACCCAAGGGCAACGCGCTAGCCTGCACCTGCTCGACCAGAGGCAAAATATTGTCCTCTGCCCCTTCGATCCCCATGATTGTTCCCAGGGTGCCGACAAACACTTCCCTCGCCAAGAACGCGCTGACGATTGCCACGCCATAGCGCCAGTCGAGGCCCAGCGGCTGAAAAACCGGTTCGATCCACTGACCCATCACGCCTAGCCAGGACGTGCCCAGATCCGCCCCCTGATTCGGGAAGTAGCCGAGTATCCAGATCACAATGGTGACACTGAGTATCACCACGCCTGCCTTGGTCACAAAATGCTTGGCGCGTTGTACCGACTTCCGTGCAATCGGTATCAGTGCAGGCAGCCGGTAGGCCGGCAACTCCATCATGAAGGGCACTTGATCTCCGGCAGGCGCGAACCGGTTCACGAGGCCAGCAAGCACGAGGCCTGCCAGCATGCCAAAAACATAGATGGCAAAGAGCGTGACGCCCTGCCAGCCCAAAAGACCGCCGAGGATGGTTTCGCGCGGGATAAAGATGGCAATCAAGAGCGTGTAGACCGGGAGTCTCGCCGAGCAAGGCATCAGCGGAATGGCGAGATAAGTGAGAAATCTGGCCCGAGGTGATTCAATCGATCGTGCCGCATAGATAGCCGGAATGGCACAGGCCACCCCAGATAGCATGGGAATAAAACTCTTTCCGCTCAGACCAAAGAATCGCAATGGCTTGTGGCAAATCACAGCCGCCCGTGCCAGATAGCCCGAATCCTCGAGCAAGCCAATCACAAAAGTCAGAACGAAAATTTGCGGCACGAACACGAGGAAAGCGCCAACACCACTGAATAGGGCGTCGGCCGCGAAATCACGCAGGACACCATCAGGCAGAAACGGCAGTATCCACGCGCCCAATCCAATCACCGCTGACTCAACTGCGTCCATCGCTGGCGCAGACCAGGTAAAAATCGATTGGAAAAGCACCAGCATCACCAGCGAGAACGCCAACCCTCCCGTGAGAGACCCGAGAAAAAAGCGGTCGAGCCTCGACTGTGACCGTAGCAAGACGTCCGACGGCGCACCGTACTGCTCTGCCAACCGATGTGCTGCTTCATAGAATGCGGAATCAGCGGCACCGCCGTCGGAAGCGAGGACATCTCCCTCTTGCGCGAATAGCCCGCTTTCAGATGGCGAGGATGACTCGGATAAGTGGTCGACCACTGCCTGCAGCCCGTCACCCGTTCTCGCTGACGCGATGAAAACCGGCACACCGAGCTCCGCTGACAAGCCCGCCGCGTCCAGTTTCAGGCGATGGCGTTTCAGAATATCCCCCATGTTGGCGACTACCGTCACCGCGCGGCCCACCTGCTGACAAGCACGAATGACTTGCAGACAGAAAAACAGACTCTTCTCGAGTCGGGTGGCATCAATGACACACAGGACACGCCGCACATCTTCTTTGCCCAGCGACGCTTCAAAATGGGATACGGCAACGCGCTCTTCTTCAGAGATGGGTCGCAGCGAGTAGGTACCCGGGAAATCGACCAGATCGCAGTCGGGCAAGCCTGCCAATTTACCCACCGATAAGTCGACCGTGATCCCAGGATAGTTGGCAACCCGGTGGTTGAGGCCGGTCAGGCGGTTGAACAGCGCGGTCTTACCCGAATTGGGGGTGCCGACCAGTAGAACACTAGCCATGGGCATCCCCTTCAACCGGGTTCACAAGGACTTGCTCAGCCACCTCGCGATCAAGGGAGTAGGTTGCATTGCTGACCCGGAATACCCGCGGCGCACCAAACCCGGGGCGATGCTGACAGGAAATGATCTCGCCGACATGAAACCCAAATTCCTGCAGACGGCCGCGGTACCGCTCGTTCAGCGACGGCGCAAAACCTTCCAGCATTGCCGAGCCATAAAGGGGCAATTCCCAGAGAGTCATGGTGTCAGGCTTTGAGGCCACAGAAGATTCCCGCCGCAACAACGCGGATCATACGGCCAATGAGAATGATTTTCAGTAAGTCTACAAGTGCTCGACGGCGTCAATTTCGTAGCTGATATCGCCGCCGGGCGCATTGACGGTGATCTCGTCACCCTCCATCTTTCCCACGAGGGCGCGGGCGATCGGTGAATTTACAGAGATCAAATTCGCTTTTGCGTCGGCCTCGTCTTCTCCAACGATGCGGTAAGTGACCGTGCGATCATCTTCCACATCAATCAGCGTCACCGTCGCGCCAAAGACGACCTTGCCGGTCGCTGGGATTGTGGTGACGTCAATGATCTGCGCGTGAGATAGCTTGTGCTCGAGCTCCTGAATGCGTCCTTCCGCGAAGCTCTGCTGCTCGCGTGCCGCGTGGTACTCAGCGTTCTCTTTGAGATCACCATGTTCCCGCGCCTCGGCAATCGCCTGCGTGATGCGCGGACGATCAACCTTCTTAAGCCGCTCGAGTTCTTCTCGGAGGGCCTGCTCGCCCAGAACGGTCATGGGTACCCGGTTCATACAACAATACTCTCGTGTAAGTCCTGTAGACGACGCACAGTGATGTCAGTTTCCTGTTCAAGCGCCATGCAGACTGCCTCAGCAGCAGCCAGTGTCGTCGTGTAGAAAACGTTGTGTTGCTCGGCACTGGCCCGGATAGACGCCGAATCAATAATCGCACGCCGGCCTTCAGTCGTGTTGATAATGAGAGCGGCCTCGTCGTTTTTAATCAGATCAACGATGTGGGGCCGCCCCTCGGCGACCTTATTGACCTTGCGGACAGTCAGTCCAGCACTCTCTAGCGCCTTGGCAGTCCCCCCTGTCGCTGCAAGGGTAAAACCCTGCGCAACCAGACGCGTAGCGACATCGACCGCAGCGGCTTTATCTGCGTCGCGCACGCTGATCAGGCACAAGCCTGACGTAGGTGGATCATCACCCGCACCCAATTGCGCACGCGCAAAGGCACCCGCGAATGTATCGCCTGTGCCCATCACTTCGCCTGTCGATTTCATCTCAGGCCCCAGAATAGGATCTGTCCCCGGGAACTTATTGAAAGGGAGTACCGCTTCTTTCACGCTGTAATACGGCGGCACTACTTCCTTCGTCACGCCCTGACTCTGCAGGCTCTGCCCCGCCATACATCGTGCCGCAACTTTCGCCAGTGAGACGCCAACCGCCTTCGAGACAAAGGGCACGGTGCGCGACGCGCGAGGATTGACTTCGATGACGTAAATCTCATTGTCCTGCCAAGCCAGCTGCACGTTCATGAGCCCGCACACGCCGAGTTCCAGCGCCATTTTGCGCACCACGTCGCGCATGGCCTCCTGAACATCCTGAGGCAGACTGTATGGCGGTAACGAACACGCAGAGTCTCCGGAGTGCACCCCTGCCTGCTCAATGTGCTGCATGATGGCGCCGATCACGACCTGCTCACCATCACTCACCGCATCGATGTCAACTTCTATTGCCGCGCTCAAGAAGCGATCCAGTAGTACCGGGGAGTCCTCTGAAACACGCACTGCGTCGTTCATGTAGCGCAACAGATCTTCTTCGCGATACACGATTTCCATAGCGCGACCACCCAACACATATGAAGGTCGGACAACCAATGGATAACCGATCTCGGCTGCAGCGGCCACAGCCTGCTCGACACTGCGAACCGTCGTGTTAGCGGGTTGGCGCAACGCCAGCGCTTCGATCATTTGCTGGAAACGCTCTCGATCCTCCGCGCGATCAATTTGATCCGGTGTTGTGCCAATAATCGGCACACCCGCCGCCTCAAGGGCCCGGGCGAGCTTCAATGGGGTCTGCCCACCGAACTGCACAATGACACCAGTCGGCTGCTCCAGTTCGACGATCTCGAGCACGTCCTCGAGTGTCACGGGCTCGAAGTAGAGCCGATCGGAGGTATCGTAGTCGGTCGATACAGTCTCGGGGTTGCAATTGACCATGATGGTCTCGTAACCATCCTCACGCATGGCGAGCACCGCGTGAACACAGCAGTAATCAAACTCAATGCCCTGACCGATGCGGTTGGGCCCGCCCCCCAGCACGAGGATTTTTTTACGGTCACTCGGTGCAGCTTCACACTCCTCTTCATAGGCGGAGTACATATAGGCCGTGGACGCCGCAAATTCCGCCGCACAGGTATCCACCCGCTTATAAACGGGACGGATACCCAGGGACCAGCGATGAGCGCGTACAGCCGCTTCGCTGGCACCCAGCACATCGGCGATGCGTTTATCGGAGAAACCCCTGCGCTTCAAACCCCACATCAGGGAGTGGTCGAGCTGATCGACTGACAAGCCTCCGAGACGTGCCTCCCATCTGATGATGTCGTCAATCTGCACCAAAAACCAGGGATCCACGCCGGAGTAGCCGTAAATTTCCTCCAACTCGAATCCGGCGCGGAAGGCATCCGCCAGGTACCAAATTCGGTCTGCGCCGGGATTGGTCAGTCGGTCAACGAGCTCTGAGCGCGTGTCCTCATCAACGACTTGCATGCGCGGCTCGAATCCCGCAGAACCCAACTCGAGTCCACGCAGGGCTTTTTGCAACGATTCCTGAAAGGTTCGCCCGATTGCCATCACCTCACCGACCGACTTCATCTGTGTCGTGAGGCGCGGATCCGCAGTCGCGAATTTTTCAAAGGCAAAACGTGGGATTTTGGTGACGACATAGTCGAGCGCCGGCTCAAAGGAGGCGGGCGTCACGCCGCCGGTAATATCATTCTCCAGCTCGTCCAGCGTGTACCCAATAGCCAGCTTGGCGGCGACCTTGGCGATCGGAAAACCCGTTGCCTTGGAAGCCAGAGCAGACGACCGCGATACCCGGGGGTTCATCTCGATCACCACCAGTCGGCCTGTGTCCGGGCACTGCCCGAACTGCACGTTGGAGCCACCCGTTTCGACACCGATCTCACGCAATACCGCGAGAGAGGCGTCGCGCATGATCTGATATTCCTTATCCGTCAGCGTTTGCGCAGGAGCAACAGTGATGGAATCACCCGTGTGCACACCCATGGCATCGAAGTTTTCAATAGAGCAGACGATGATGCAGTTGTCATTTTTGTCTCTGACAACCTCCATCTCGTATTCCTTCCAACCGATCAACGACTCATCGATGAGCAGTTCACTGGTTGGCGAGAGCTCGAGGCCGCGAAGACAGATTTCCTCGAACTCATCGCGGTTATAGGCGATGCCCCCGCCAGACCCTCCCATCGTGAATGAAGGCCTGATGATACAGGGGAAGCCGATCTCCTCATGCACCTGCCAGGCTTCTTCCATGCTGTGCGCGAGACCTGCGCGGGGCGTTTCAAGCCCGATGCGTTTCATGGCGACATCGAACTTCTCTCTATCCTCGGCCTTGTCGATTGCTTCCTGCGTCGCGCCGATCATTTCAACGCCATATTTTTCCAGCACGCCTTCGGCGTCTAGCTTGAGCGCACAGTTCAATGCCGTTTGCCCACCCATCGTGGGTAACACCGCGTCGGGGCGCTCGCGCTCAATGATTCTGGCCACCGTTTGCCACTCCACTGGCTCGATGTAAGTGGCATCAGCCATGGCAGGATCGGTCATGATCGTCGCGGGATTAGAGTTCACCAAAATAACGCGATAGCCCTCTTCCCTGAGTGCCTTGCACGCCTGCGCACCGGAATAATCGAATTCACAGGCCTGGCCAATGACGATAGGGCCCGCGCCCAGAATCAGGATGCTCTCGATGTCAGCACGACGCGGCACGCTCTAGCACTCCCCGTTGGATGATTGATGGCTCGCCATGGCAGCGATAAAGGGCTCAAAGAGATTCGCCGCGTCATGCGGCCCGGGACTCGCCTCCGGATGCCCCTGGAAACTATAGGCAGGGACGTCTGTGCGGGCGATGCCCTGCAGCGTGCCGTCGAAAAGCGAACGGTGCGTCACCTCAAGCGTGTCGGGCAGATCCGTCTCGGATACCGTGAAGCCGTGGTTTTGACTGGTCACCATCACGGTGCCATCTGACAGCCGTTGCACGGGATGGTTGGCGCCGTGGTGGCCAAACTTCATCTTCTCTGTTTGCGCACCACTCGCCAGAGCCAGAATCTGATGGCCCAGACAAATACCAAATAGCGGGAGCTTCGCCGCCATCACGCTACTGGCCAAGGCGATCGCATAGTCACAGGGTTCAGGGTCGCCCGGGCCATTCGAGAGAAAGACGCCGTCGGGCGAATGCGCCATGACCTCATCGAACGTAGATTGCGCCGGCAACACCGTCACACGGCAACCGAGGTCAACCAGAATTCTGAGAATGTTGCGTTTGACGCCAAAATCCAGCGCAACCACAGAAAAACGGGGCGCGACGGCGTCGGATCGATCATCTGCATTCGCTGCCAGATGCCATGTCCCCTCAGCCCACTCATAGGACTCGCTGGTGCTCACGACTTTGGCGAGATCCATACCCTTCAAGCCAGCGAAGGCCCGCGCCTGCTCCAGTGCCGTCGCCTCATCAACGTCGTCCCCCGCCATGATGCAGCCGCTTTGGGCGCCGCCATCACGCAGGATCCGTGTCAGCTTCCGCGTATCAATTTCTGCAATCGCAACGGTGTCGGCATTTAAGAGATAGTCGCTAAGACCTTGCTCTGAGCGAAAGTTGGAGGCCAACAGTGGCAGATCGCGGATGATCAGCCCTGCAGCCTGAATACCCGATGATTCTTCGTCTTCGGCGGTCACGCCGGTGTTACCAATATGGGGATAAGTCAGGGTCACAATTTGTCGACAGTAGGAGGGGTCCGTCAGGATCTCCTGGTAGCCCGTCATCGCCGTGTTAAAAACCACTTCACCAACCGTGGTACCGGCAGCGCCAATGGAAAGACCGCGAAAGATCGTGCCATCTTCCAATGCGAGGACAGCAGGTTGAGACAAAAGGACCTCCCAGTCGTCATGGCCCTGTACACATTTCGGGTGCACATCGAGGCCGGGCTAAATCACCCTGTGGTCGCTATTAGCGGACGTTTGTGCGCGTCTGTGGGCCGAAAATAACCCCGCGCGGGCTGGGACTGCAGTCTACGGGAAAGGGACCACCCTGTCTATTTTTTACACGCAACGCCACCATCTCTCCATGTCGGTTACACTGCGCGCCCCGTCGTCCACGGAGTCTTGGCCATGGCACTGATCGATCGTTACTTCGCAGGCAAAACCGCTGCCATATCGGGCGCAGGTGACGGCATTGGCCGCGCGCTGGCGATCCGGCTGAATCACGCCGGATGTCACCTGTGGCTTTCCGACATTAACGCCACCACTCTGGCCGAAACCTGCGAACAACTGGACGAACAGCGCGGCCGAGTTGTCTCCCGAACCGTGGACTGCGGGCAGCGTGATGACATTTTTCACTGGGCCGAGGCAGTCGCCAATGACACACCGCACCTCGACGCGCTTTTTAATAATGCTGGTGTTGGCTACGGCGCTCGTTTCGCCGATTCCACCGAGGACAACTTTGAGTGGCTGATGAATATCAACTTTTGGGGCGTCGTCCACGGCACCCGTGCTTTCCTGCCACTATTGAGCGCGGCGCCCAAAGGGCATCTGGTCAATTTATCCTCGATTTTTGGGATGGTCGGTATCCCAACCCAAAGCGCCTACAACGCCGCAAAATTTGCCGTGCGCGGATTTAGCGAGGCACTTCAGGCAGAGTATCTCGACGGCCCACTCGCAGTGACCAGCGTTCACCCCGGCGGCATTCGCACCAATATTGCCCGCTCTGCACGCACCGATGGCGACGCCAATATGGCGGATGCAGACGAGCGAGACCGGCACTTCAAACAACTGGCGCGCACCACACCGGAACGCGCCGCCGAGATTATCCTCACCGGGACGGCGCGCGCTAAGCGCCGCATCATGGTGGGCTGGGACGCTTGGTTGATCTTGCAACTCACCAAATTGTTGCCTACGCATTACCACTGGATCACGGCACGGGTCGCTAATGACTGATGCCCCGTATCAGGGCTCCCTAGCCGGCACGGAGAAGCTGGCACGCCAACCCATGGTCCTGCTGTTCTTGGGGCTGTTTGCGACCGCTGCAGGTCAAGCTTTTGTGTTCGCGATCCTGCCCCCATTGGGTCGCTCGGTGGGGCTCGACGAAATCCGAATTACGGCCATCATCTCAACATCCGCCCTGGTTTTTACCCTCGTCGCACCGTTCTGGGGGCGCTTCTCCGATCGCGTTGGTCGCAAGCCGGTCATTTTGATCGGACTGATGGGCTACTGCCTGGGCTCACTAGGCTTTGCACTGCTGTTTTTTCTGGCTGGACAGGGATTGGTGACCGGCTTATCTCTTTTTGTCATCGCGCTCATCGTTCGCTCACTTCAAGCCGCCACCATGTCCGCGACACACCCGGGCTGCACTGCCTATGCCGCTGACCATACCGTGGCGCAGTTTCGGATTAAGACGCTGTCGAGGCTCTCGAGCGCCAACAGTATTGGCATGATCATGGGCCCGGTCATGGCGGGCCTCGTTGCGGGATTGGGCTTGCTCGCGCCGCTGGTCGTGGCGTCGATCCTCTCGGGACTCGCAGCCGTTGTCATCGCAGCAAAACTGGCAAAAGGCGTCACGCCCCGTGCGACTCAGGCTCAGCCCCGACGCATCGGGTACCTCGATGCGCGTATTCGTCTCTACCTGCTCTCTGCCATCGGCGCGTTCACCGGTTTCGCTCTGGTGCAGCAAACCTTGGCATTTCGCCTTCAGGACATGCTGAATCTATCGGGTATAGAGACCGCGCAATATACCGGCTGGGCCATGATGGCCTCAGCGATCAGCACTTTGTTCATGCAAATCGTCATCGCACAGCGGTTTACCGGCCACCCTATCCAGCTGGTGCGGTGGGGTGCGGGATTACTCGTCATCGGCACACTCACCATCAGTTTGCTGATGAGTTGGGTCTCCGTACTCATCAGCATGGCATTGATCGGCGCCGGCCTCGGATTGCTAATGCCTGCAGTCGCTGCCGGCGCGTCGGTGGCAGTGGGGCCCGAAGAACAAGGAGGCGTATCAGGATTGGTCAGCGCCTGTCCGGCAGCGGGTTTCGTTCTTGGCCCCATCAGCGGTGGCTTTCTCTATCAATACAGTCCGTCAGCCGCCGCTTGGGGTGCTGCCGTCATTCTGATTGCTATGTTGATCGTGACGTTACTGCACCGCCCCATGGGACTCGCTCAGCCCGCCTGAACTGACTCAGCCCGCGTCTGGCAGGGCCTCAATAGCGCGTCGTATTGCCTCGGGAACCGGCGCTGAACGCCTCGATTCCCGATCAACAAAGGCGTGGGTAAACGTACCCGTGACGCAGCTTTGCTCCGCATCGGACGCAAATACGCCGACTTCCCAACGCACGGACTTCTCGCCAATACGGAGTACCTTGAGCCCCAGCGACAGCGTCGCGGGATAACTGGCGGGGGAGAAATAGTCAGCGCTCGAGTGCACGACATAGCCCACGACGGTGTCGACACCCGGGCGCAGACCGCCCTCCTCAATGAGGAACCGATTCACTGCCGAATCGAAGTAAGCGTAGTAGGCAACATTATTAATGTGGCCGTAGATATCGTTGTCCGCCCACCGTGACTCGAGTGAATAAAATATCGGATAGTCCGACCGAGCCGACGGCGTCGCACGATCGCTCACGCCGAGCCACTCCAGGCAGCGGTATACAGCGCCAGCGCGGCAGCTTCATCGACCTCGACCGGATTGTTCACCAACAGGCGCTGCTGCTGCATGGCGTCAGCCGCCAGCATCGGCAGATCACTCTCCGGCACCTCAGCCGCCGACAGCGTGGTCGGTAGTGCCGCATCGGCAATGAGGTCCTCAAACCAGCTGACAAAGCCCTCAAGACCCGGCGCAACCGGCTCGGGCAACAAGGGTGCCAGCTCCAAATAAAGCGCCTCGGCAGCAGGCGCATTAAACCGCAATACCGCGGGCAGCATGAGCGCGTTACTGAGCCCATGGGGCATGTGGTAGTGACCGCCCAATGGGTAAGCCAGCGCGTGCACCGCGGCAACCGGCGCATTGGCAAAAGCCTGGCCTGCCAGCGTGGCACCCAGCAACATCGCTTCCCTCGCCGCGACATCATCGGGATGAGACAACACGCGTCGCTGATTAGCGCTCAGCAGGGTCAGCGCCTGCCTGGCGAGCATGTCAGACACCGGGTTCTTTTTAATCTTTGGGGTATAGGCCTCAATGGCGTGCACCATGGCATCGATACCGGTCATGGCCGTCACGTGAGCCGGCAGGCCCAGCGTCAGTTCGGCATCGAGCACCGCGATATCGGGCAGCAATACAGGCGAACTGATGCCCGCCTTGGTGGTCTCGCCCGTGGTGATCACCGCCACCGGCGTCACCTCCGATCCGGTTCCCGCGGTAGTGGGAATGAGAATGAGCGGTAGCCGACCTCCGACAACCTGGTCTACGCCGTAGGCCTCTGCGAGGGTTTGGGTGCCCGCCGCCAACACGGCGATGGCTTTGGCAACATCCATCGAACTGCCGCCGCCGAGTCCGACCACACCATCCGCCTCGCCCGCCTGCAGCACGGCCAACGCGTCGAGCACCACCGACTCAGCTGGGTCTGCGGTCACCTCGGCAAAGAGACAGACGTGCTCGCACTTCGCGGCCATGGCCTCATGCACGGGAGCGACCAAACCCGCCGAGACTAAGCCCGGGTCGGTCACCAGAAGCGGTCGCTTGATGCCTAGCTGGGCGCAATACGCCTCCACCTCGCGCGCAATACCTAGGCCGACGCGCAGCTCTGGAGCGGTATTGAACCGGAAGCCGGTCATATCAGAATGTGAGAATCACCTTGCCCTTGGCGCGGCGTTCCATCATTGCCGCGTAGGCACCTTCGTATTCCTCAATCGGGAACAGATCGGTGATGACCGGCTTGATCTTGCCTTCCTCAAACCATTGCCACAGGGTGTCGATGTTAGCCAAGTGCAGCTCAGGCTCTTCCATCGTAAACCGGCCCCAGAACACGCCCACAATCGAGCAGCCTTTGAGCAAGGTCAGGTTGAGAGGAATGCTGGGAATCGGCCCCGACGCAAATCCAATCACCAGGTAGCGTCCGTTCCAGCCCATGGAACGCACCGCGGGCTCGCTGAAGTCACCGCCCACTGGGTCATACACCACATCAACGCCGGCGCCACCGGTCAGCTCCTTCACGCGGTCCTTGAGTGATTCATTGCTGTAGTTAATGACGTGATCCGCACCGAGCTCAGTGCATAGCGCCAGCTTGTCATCGCTGCTCGCCGCCGCGATCACCGTTGCACCCAGCGCTTTACCCAGCTCGACCGCTGTGCTGCCGACTCCGCCTGCAGCACCCAATACCAAGAGCGTCTCGCCCGGCTGAATGTTCGCCCGCTGCACCAGCGCATGGTAGGACGTCAGGTAGGTAATCGTGATTCCAGCGGCCGCCTCAAAAGACAGGGCCGGTGGCTTGGGTAACACCGCCAGTTCGTTGACGACGATCTCCTCGCAGAAACTCCCCGAGCCACCGCTGTGGATCACCTCGTCCCCCACCTTCCAGCGGGTGACCGCGGCGCCAACTTCTTCGACCACGCCAGCACACTCGCCACCCGGGATAAACGGCAACTCGGGTTGGAACTGGTACTTGCCCTGAATGATCAGTACGTCGGGGAAGT
>PBLO01000032.1 GCA_002721785.1 Halieaceae bacterium | reverse complement strand
GGCTTTTATTGCTGGTGGTGTCGGTCAGGTCGTCGACGATGGTGGCGGTCATCAGTGATTCGAGCAGACCCACGACCATTAATGTCACCGCGTAGGGGAAGATGATCTCCAGCGTCTCTAGATTGAGCGGAATATCAGGGATCAGAAACACCGGAAGCGTTGAGGGCAAATCGCCCATGTCGCCTACCGTACGCACATCGATACCAAAATAAATCGACACTGCCGTGAGCAGCACAATGGCGACCAAAGGAGACGGCACCACCCGCGTAATAAAAGGCAGACCGTAAATGATGCCCAGTCCGGCAGCCGCCATGACATACACCGCGTAAGGCACATCAATCAGTTCTGGCAGCTGGGCCATGAAGATGAGAATCGCCAGCGCATTCACGAAGCCGGTCACCACTGAGCGCGACACAAAGCGCATAAGTTCACCAAGGCGAATCCACCCCGCAATAATCTGCAGGATGCCGGTAAGGATAGTGGCGGCGAACAGGTACTCAAGACCGTGTTCTTTCACGAGGGTGACCATCAAGAGCGCCATGGCGCCCGTGGCGGCAGAGATCATGCCTGGCCGGCCGCCCGCAAAGGCGATGACCACCGCAATACAAAAAGAGGCGTACAGCCCGACCCGGGGATCGACGCCCGCGATAATAGAAAACGCGATGGCCTCGGGGATGAGTGCCAACGCCACGACCAAGCCCGCAAGCAGATCGCTACGGATATTCGAGAACCACTCCTGCCGAAGTTTATTCATGAGAGACCAATTGGGGGATGCGCTGGATTGCCATGGCGATACGGCCCAGCAGGCGGAACGGATTGTTATCCGCACCAGCGCGCCAGCGGCAAATCCTGCGTGGGTGCCCACCACGGCGATGAATCCGACGTGGTAATAAAGTGGCAATAAAAAGGTCCCTCCCACCATCCATTCGGTGATTTCAGGCCCAAAAGTGTCGGCTCGGAGCAACCAGGTTTGCTGCACGCACCGTACAAAGGCGGCGCCAAATCACAATAGCTGGGCACTGAGTCCAGCGTTGGTCAGAGGGAAGACTATGTCCGCCGTCACAAACAAAGACTTTGGGTTTGGTACCCAAATCCGTAAATCACCGTTTTTTGATGCCACCGTTAGATGGGGCGCCACCGATTTTTCGGTCTACAACCACATGTACATCCCCCGGTCATTCGGTGACCCGGAGCAAAACTTCTGGAATCTGGTCAATGACGCCATCCTCTGCGATGTCGCGGTAGAGCGTCAGGTCGAGATTACAGGGCCAGACGCGGCCGCCTTCGTACAGTTACTCACCCCTCGTAATCTGTCGCAGTGCGCGGTGGGTCAGTGCAAGTATGTGCTGATCACCAACGCGGCCGGCGGCATCTTGAATGACCCGGTGCTTTTACGCCTCGAGGAAAATCGTTTTTGGTTGTCTTTGGCTGACAGCGATGTGTTGATGTGGGCACAGGGCGTTGCCACGCATGCGGGCCTCGATGTTGAGATTAGGGAGCCCGACGTGTCCCCGCTGCAACTTCAGGGCCCAAAGAGTGGCGACATCATGGTAGCGCTCTTTGGTGAGTCGATTCGTGACCTCAAATATTACTGGCTCGATCATTTCGAGCTGGACGGCATTCCGCTGGTGATCTCACGCACCGGCTGGTCGAGCGAGCTGGGCTATGAGATCTACCTTCTGGACGGCAGCCAAGGCGGGGCGCTGTGGGAGAAGCTGATGGCAGTGGGTGAGCCGATGGGGTTAAAGCCCGGCCACACCTCGTCAATTCGTCGCATTGAGGGGGGCATGCTCTCCTACCACGCCGACATGGATGCCCACACCAACCCCTTTGAACTCGGTTTGGACAGACTCGTTGATCTTGAGATGCCCGCAGACTTCATCGGTAAAGCCGCACTCAAGCAGGTTCAGCAACAGGGTATTGACCGGCAGCAGGTTGGCCTCGAGATCGACGGTGAGGCGCTTCCCGGCCCCAACACGCAGTTCTGGCCCGTTGAGAGAGGCGGCGAAGTCATCGGAAAGGTCACCTCCGCCGTGTACTCGCCGCGCCTGAGAAAGAATATTGCGCTGGCGATGGTAGCGAGCGCGCATAGCGCCGTGGGTACCATTTGCGACGTGCAACTGCCCGGCGAGACGCGGAGCGGAACGATCGTGCCCAAGCCGTTTTACGACCCGAAAAAGCAGATCACCGCGGGCGCGACGACATCTGCGGCATGATTGCCGCGCCACGGCTCAGAGTTAGATCAAGTCAGCAACACGCTCCCTGAGCAGATTCTTTCGGATCTTCCCGGTCGTGGTTTTGGGCAGTTGCTCAAAAACGATGCGCTTCGGGCGTTTGAAACCTGCCAATTGGCCGCGCGCGTGCTCAATCAGATCAGCCTCGGTGAGCTCACTACCCTCAGCCAACTCTACAAACGCACAGGGCACCTCGCCCCATTTCTCGTCGGGCATGGCTACCACCGCTGCACAGATCACAGCGGGGTGACTGTACAGCGCGTTCTCCACCTCGATGGACGAGATGTTCTCTCCACCCGAAATAATGATGTCCTTGGAGCGGTCGCGGATCTCGATGTAGCCGTCGGGATGTTGCACCGCTAAATCCCCAGACCAGAACCAGCCGTCGCCGAATGCCTCCGAAGTGGCCTCGGGCTGTTTGAGGTACCCCTTCATCACGATGTTGCCGCGAAACGCGACCTCGCCCTGGGTCTCGCCATCCCAGGGTACGGGGGTGCGAGTGTCAGGATCGAGCACCAGCACATCCTCCTGCAATTCATAGGCCACGCCCTGCCGCGCTTTCAACCTGGCCTGCTCCTCATCACTGAGGGTCGACCAGGTCGCCCGCTCCGCACAGACCACTGCCGGGCCATAGACCTCGGTCAGGCCATAAACATGGGTAATGGAGATTCCCATTTGCTCCATCGCCTGAATCGTTTGGGGCGGTGGCGGTGCTGCCGCAGTCATCATGCGAACAAACTGCGAGAACGGTTGCCGCTCGGCATCACTTGCCCCAGCGATCATCGACATAATGATCGGCGCGCCGCAGAGATGGGTGACGCCGTGCTGCGCAAAGGCATCATAGATCCCCTCAGCCGATGGGCTACGCAGAAACACGTGGGTACCCGCCAACATCGTGATCGTCCAGGGAAAGCACCAACCGTTGCAGTGAAAGAGCGGCAGCGTCCACAGATACACGGGATGGTGTGGCATCTCCCAGGTCACCACGTTGTTGACCGCATTGGTCCAGGCACCGCGATGCGAATACACCACACCCTTTGGCTGCCCGGTCGTGCCGGATGTGTAGTTCAGGGCCAACGCATCCCACTCATCATCGGGTGGGCTATACGGGAACTGGGGTGAGCCCTCCGCCAACAACGCGTCATAGGTGAGCTCGCCAATACATTCACCGCCCGGCCCTTCTGGGTCCTCAATGTCGACGATGAACACATCACGCCCGGAATGGCTAACTGCCTCTCGCGCCAGCGCAGAGAACTCGGTGTCCACAAGCAGCACCTTGGCCTCGCCGTGCTCGAGAATGAAACCGAGCGTCGTTGCGTCAAGCCTGACGTTGTTGGCATTCAGCACACCACCCAGCATCGGAATCGCCAACGCGCATTCCAGGGCTTCCGGAATATTGGGTGCAATAAGTGCGACAGTGTCGCCTTTGCCAACGCCGCGCTGGGAAAGCGCGGACGCCAGACGCTTGCAGCGCTCGGCCACCTCTCCCCAGCTGCGGCGGATATTGCCGTGAATCTGAGCAGGCAGATCGGGATAGACCCGCTCGGTGCGCTTCAGCACCGAGACCGGGCTCAGCGGCGCAAAATTCGCCTGGCTTTTATCGAGCTCGGGCCCGGAATAAAGGCTCATGTGGGGCGGTACTCCCTGAGTCAGTGGCCTGTGAAGCGATCACGGTATCACGCAGGCGCCCCAAGGAGTGCGCATGTGAAATCAGGCAGAAAACGCCTTGGCACAGGCCGGTCGGGTCATGAGGCGATCCGCGTAGGCGCTGAGGTTCGGAAACGTCTCGTCGGTCACAATCCCCAGGCGCTTGGACATAATGCAGGCGTGACCCAGCATGGTGTCGGCTGCCGAGAAGTCGCCGATCAGATACTCGCGTCCTTCCATCGCAGCCTCGACGGGAGCCCAAGCCTTAGCCAACAATCGCTCCGCCTGGCCGCGCACCGTCTCGTCCTGGCGCTCTGGTGGGAGCAGTATGGTGTGTACGACGATGGTATTGACTGGCGGCATGACCATCCCCTCGCAGTAGTGGAACCATTGTAGATACTCTGGGAAGCGCGGATCATCCGAGGCAGGCTTCAGTCCGCCGTTTTTATGGCACTCCAGAATGTACTCAGCAATCGCCCCTGACTCGTAAATCGACACATCGCCGTCATCCAGCACCGGGATGCGGCCCAGCGGGTGGCGAGCGCGGTGCTCATCAGACTTGAGGTCCTTGGGGTGAAAATCCATGCGATTCAATTCGTACTCCAGGCCAAGCTCTTCGAGTAGCCAGAGACTGCGACTGGCGCGGCTGTTGGGGGCAAAGTGCAAGGTCAACATATGTGGCGACTCCTTAGCAGTAAGCGATGATGACTAGCCCTACCTCACCGTACTCGGATAAGCGGATTGATCAGATGGGAAGACATCTAGATTGCGTGATATTGGCATAGCATCTGCCAATAGTTAAGCCCCACATCAGTGTTCTGCCAGCGGCGTGTCCGAGAAGGGCAACCGTTCCGATGCGTGGTCGCCGTCATCGACCAAACGGACACCGAGGCCGATGAGCCGCACCGGCTTAGCCTTGCGCTCCCACCCCTCTATCAACAGCGATTGATAATCCGCTTCGACGGCTTTGGTGCCCACCCGCTCGACGGTGGTGGTTGTGAAATCACTGAACTTCAGTTTGATGAAGGCCTTATCGATGGCGTGCCACGCCTTGGCCGCCTCAATGCGCTCCATGAGATTAACGTACAAACGCTCGATGATCGGCGCCCACTCGGTAGGGCCACTGACATCCTCTGAAAACGTGCGCTCAACACTGACAGATTTGCGCACCCGGCTGGGTTGCACGGGCCGCTCATCACGACCCCGCGCCCGCTCGTGGAGCACGACCCCAAACTTACCGAATCGACGGCGCAGATCATGCAAGCTCCAGTCCCTGACATCGGCGCAGGTTCTGAGCCCGTACCGATGCATTTTTTCTGCCGTCACCGCGCCTACCCCCGGGATCTTTTTCACTGACAAGGCAGCAACGAAGCCATCGACTTCATCGGGCGGGACGACAGTCAGCCCGTCAGGTTTTTTCCAGTCCGACGCGACCTTGGCAATGAACTTGTTCACCGAGACACCGGCCGACACGGTGATATCGAGCTCCTCTTGCACCTGTTGGCGGATCGCCTTGGCGATCCGTGTCGCAGTGAGTTCCTCATCAGATACCTCACTGACATCAAGGTAAGCCTCGTCCAGTGACAGCGGTTCAATCACCTCAGTGAAGTTGGCAAAGATGCTGCGCATCACTTTTGACGCCTCGCGGTACTTGTGCATCTGCGGCGGGACCACTGTTAGCTGCGGACACAGTCTCAACGCATGCGCTGTTGGCATGGCCGAACGTACCCCGTAGGCACGGGCGTCATAATTGCAGGTTGTCAGCACGCCGCGCCGCTCGGCGCTGCCCCCCACCGCCATCGGGATGCCCCGTAATGCCGGGTTGTCGCGCATCTCAATGGCCGCATAAAAGCAATCGGCGTCGATGTGAATGATCTTGCGCTGCATGTCGTGAGCGTACACTGAAACGCGGGCTTTACCGCCACGATAAATTCGCTCAGGCTCTGCTGGGCAACCATTGGAAACGCGCATGAGCTCTGATACTCCGGCCCACATAAATGAAACACTTTTGCTAGACGAGACCGCACTCGCTGAGCGCATCTTTCAGCACGTTGATGCAGGCACCACCGACCTCGGTGACACCGTGTGGCGAGAGCCCGTCTCGCATTACCTCAGTCACGAACGCTTCGAGGCAGAGTGTGCGCTAATACGCCGCTACCCCACGCCATTTTGTCCTTCTGCTGCCTTACCGGAACAAGGCAGCTATCTTGCGCGCATGGCAGCGGGCAACCCGATTGTGGTGACTCGAGACAGTGATGGCGCGGTCCGTGCGTTTATGAATGCCTGCCGGCACCGCGGCATGCAGGTCGCGGAAGGGAGCGGTTGCGCCAAAGCCCTCTCCTGCCCCTATCACGGTTGGACCTACGGCCTAGATGGAAGCCTGAGAGGGATACCTGGGCAGTCGGGCTTTCCCGAGCTCGACAGAAGCGAGCACGGCTTGAAAGCTGTCGCCGCGATCGAACGAGGCGGCATCATCTATGTGCAGCAGGAGGGCGATATCGACCCGCGCAGGCTCACACATGCCCTCGATTATTTTGCGCCTAATCAGCCACTCTTCGACCAAAAGGTACTCACCGATTCTGCAAACTGGAAGCTACTGTATGAAACCCTCATGGAGGGTTATCACATCAAGTCGCTACATCGAGAGTCCTTTTATCCCTTCGGCTATGACAACCTCAATGTTGTGGAAACCTTCGGGCCCCACTCCCGCGTGGTCTATCCCTTTCAACGAATTGAGCAACTGCGCGAAGTGCCGCCCAGCGATCGCAGCCTGACTGGATTGGTGACGTCGGTTTACATGCTGTTCCCGAACGCGAGCATCTCGGTGCTTTCCAAGCACACCAATCTGGTGATCCTCGAGCCCGTCTCACCCACTGAATCTCAGTGGGTGATTTACAGCCTGATAAACACTTCATCCGACGGCAAACCATTTGACCCTGAAGATGCGAAACGCGACGCGGCCTTCGTGAATGACTCAGGACAGGAAGAGGATCGCGCGGCAGCCGCGGCCATTCAGCGAACATTGGCAAGCGGCGCGAATAGCCATCTCACCTTCGGTCACTTCGAAAAAGCCATCGTGCATTTCCATCAACGCCTGGCCGAATGCCTATAATTCAACAGCTGACACGCCATAAAGTGCCGTCGTCTTTTCGGGCGCGGTACCCTTAGCTTTTACAGGAAAAGACCGCTACCCTCTGCCTCTCTACAAGCGGGGGGTGACCTCATGAAATCAGGCGTAATTTTTGGAGTGGTGCTCGCCATCATTCTGGCGGCAATCGTTATATCCCATCAGATGTCAGATGGTGGTAACGACCACTTCGATAAAGCAGGTGAAAACTGGAAGCAAAACTGACTAAGACGCGTCCTGCCCATCAACTTTGACGCTAGAAACCCAGCGCAGCCCTGGCCCATGAATAAATACATTGAAAAGGACAGATGATGTCCAGGATTCCACCATCTGAGCACGCTGACGCACCGGAGATGCGCCAGCTATTGGCGCAAGCTGAGGCCTCAATGGGTTACTTACCGAATGACGTATTGAGTCTGAGTCACTGGCCCGAACTTCTGAAGAATTTGGGTGGTTTGATCAAAACCATACTGGAATCGGGTGAGGTCGACCCAGACCTGAAGCGCCTAATCGGCATCATTAGCAGTCGAACACAGGGCTGCACCTACTGTTCGGCGCATTCGAGTTACGCGGCCAATAAATTGGGAATCACGGCAGAAAAAATTGCCTCAGTCTTCGAATTCGAAACTTCACCGCTTTTTTCAGATGCAGAGCGAGCTGCGCTCAGAGTCGCATGGCACGGCGCTTTGCAACCGAATGCGGTAACGGACGAGGACTTTGCAGCACTCAAATTGCATTTTTCTGAACGACAGATAGCGGAGATTGTCGCGGTGCTATCGCTCTACGGGTTTTTAAATCGTTGGAATGAGACACTGCAAACCGAGCTGGAACCTCTGCCCGCTGAATTTAATGCGGCGTTGCAGCAGTCGTCCGAGCAAAAATCGGGAACCTGAGTGAAGTGTGATCGAAAAATGCCACACGCAGCTTTCTCGAGCTCATGGGGTATAGACGATGGTTTGGCCGACTATCCGGGCGCCTTTTTTGTTTGAGCACAGCGAGATCACTCGTTGAAGCCGATCAGGTGAGACCTCCGTCTCCGGATTGCACTTTTTCAAAATGCGCCTCGAGGATCTCGCTACCCAGCGTAGAACCATCGTTGTTACCCAGCTTAATCGCAGGCCATGCGCCGGTAGCAAACATGAAGAGCACTGTCGCGCCCTCGGGCCCCGCAACCAACGGCCCATAACCGCGGTTAGCCAAGCCGATGCGAATGTCACCAGCGTGATGCCAAGTGGCCCCCACCCGCTGTGAACCCTCGAGAATAATCTCCGTGTAATCACAGTCGTGGGTATGCGCCTCGATCGTGCACTCCGGCGGATAAAACACTTTAAAAACTGTGGGAGACTCAGCCCGGGTCGGATCGCCGACGCGGTACATCGACGAGATCACCCCGGTGGGGAGCTCGATCTTATCGAGATCCTCCCAGTTGAGCGCGTAGTGCCCCTTTCGTTCGAGGGTCTCTTTGATTTCCTGATCTGTGACCTGACCCATGACCGCGCCCTAACTGCCGGCCCGCGCGAACAGGCAGAGCTGCTGGAGTGCCACGGTCGCTGCCGCCAGCGAGGTGATATCCCCCACGTCGTATTGCGGTGCGACCTCAACCACGTCCATCCCCACCAGGTTAACCCCCTTGAGGTGCTGCAGGATTTGCATCATTTGATGAGTAGACAAGCCGCCCACCACCGGTGTTCCTGTGCCCGGTGCAAAGCTGGGATCAAGGCAGTCGATATCAAAGGTGAGGTAACAGGGGCGGTCACCCACAATCCCTTTTACCTGAGCGGCCAGGTCTGCCGGTTTCATATCGTGCACGGTAGGCGCGTCGAAAATGTTGAAGCCATGAGTCTCATCGTTATGCGTGCGCAGGCCGATTTGGGCGGAGTGTGCTGGTGAAACCAGTCCCTGTTGGGCCGCGTGATAGAACATCGTACCGTGATCAATGCGCTGGGTGTCCTCCGCCCAGGTGTCGGAGTGTGCGTCAAAATGAATCAGTGACAGCTGGCCATGCTTCTCTGCGTGGGCTCTCAGCAGTGGATAGGACATAAAGTGATCGCCACCGATTGAGAGCAGCGCGGTATCTGTCGCAAGAATCTGCTTCGCACACTGATAAATCTCTTCCGGGACGCCCGCGGGATTCCCTGCGTCGAAGTCGCAGTCTCCGTAATCGACAATGGCCAGCTCCTCAAGGGGAGAAAATCCCCAGCCAACCGCCTTACCCTCCCACGCCAGACTGGCTGAGGCCTCGCGCACCGAACGCGGACCAAAGCGCGTACCAGAGCGGTTAGTAGTCGCTAAATCAAAAGGAATGCCAAGCACGGCGACGTCGGCCTCGGCCAGATCGCGCGAGTAGCGCCGCCGCATAAAACTGATAATGCCGCCGTAAGTGTGCTCATCGGTCACACCGCGAAGGCTATCTCTGAGCATGGCCTGATCAGGAGGTGAACTCATGGCTGCGATCCTGTTGTTTTACTGATTCTGACCGCAAGTTAATCACAGAACCCGACGCAAATCAGGGGCACGCCGCACTGCACCAGAAACGACTGTATGCGCTCAGGAATTAGCCACCATCACTGGCCGCTTGCCATCTTTGCCGTAGAGGTTGACCTGCAGACTTGAGATCGCATGCACCAGGATAATCGGCTCAATCTTCTGCTTACCGGTCCAGTGAATATTCGGGAAGCGCTCGAGGATACGCTCATAGGCCATCTTGAGCTGCATCTGTGCGACACGGTTCCCCAGGCAACGATGCACCCCGTGGCCGAAGGCCAGGTGCTTGTCCACGTTGTCACGCATCATGTCGAACTGATCTGGATTCGGGAACACGGATGGATCACGGTTGGCCGCGCCATACCACATGACGACCTTCTCATCCTTGGCAATGCGTTGCCCCGCGATTTCCGTGTCTTCCATGGCAGTGCGGCGCATGTGCATGACCGGCGACACCATACGCAACGCCTCATGGGACATCCGCTCGATTAATGAAGGATCATCCAGCACCATCTGACGCTGCTCTGGGAACTCAGTCAGCAGTCGAATCGTGCCGGAGAGAGAGTTCCGGGTAGTGTCGTTACCGGCAAAGATAATGAGCAACCACGAACCATCGAGATAGCTTTGTGACAGGGGCTTATCACCCAGCGTCGCGTTGGCGATCGTGGTGAGTAGATCCTCGCGCGGGTTTCGGATGCGATCAGCCATAACGCGCTCGCCATAGCTAAACATGTCGTTCAGGATTTTCTCGAAGCGGAAGGGGAACGATGGCTCAGCAAAGAGCATACGCAGCGGATGCGTAATGAACTGCGGTGCCAACTCCAGGTAATGCATCCACTTGATGATGTCGGCGCGGTCTTCCTCATCGACACCCAGCATCTCGCAGAGCGTAAACATCGGCAGTTCTATTGAGAATAACTTGGCGAAATCAACAACCGGGCCCTGGCGCTCCATGTTGTCGAGCAACGCATCGATCTTTCGGCCGACACGCTCTTTTAAAGTCTCGATATAGGTAGGGAAAAAGAAAGCCGCTTGTTGAGTGCGTAAATCGCGATGCAAATCAGCATCGAGATTAATGAGCGAGTTGTAAGCGGCATACATCAGCCGTTCAGCCTTGCCTTTGTCGTTACGCAAAACACTCATGTTGATGCTGCCCCGCTGGGACGAAAAGATCTGCGGGTTCAGCTCAACGTGTTTAATGTCGTCATACCGCACAACCGACCAAAAACCCGATGACGGCTTTTTGATCTGCGACCACATCACCGGCGCCTCCTCCCGCATGCGGCGATAAAAATCGAAGGGCTGACCGCGGGTCCAGGAGTTGGTGACGCCGAGTTTGAAGTCAGGCAGGCGCGGATAAATCTCCTCATAAGCTGGGTCACGGGCACCACTATCAATCAGGATGTCGTCACTGACCGCGGGGTGGTGTGCTGCTTGCGCGCTATTCATAGGGTCTCTTCTTTATCTGCTTTTATCGTGTGGATTCGGGGAGCCTACGAGGATCCGTTATGGGCAGATCATGCACTGACGCCTCATGCGCTCCTTCGCGGCTGATCTCAGTACGGTGACGGGAACACACCCACCGGGGAACACTATTCTGGATACTGCAGGCGTCGCAGGATAGCTCAAACAAAGCCAGTTGGGCGCTGGGAACCGTATACTTCTGCGCGCTTATATTGAGGACTGATTGTGCGATCTCTATTACTGTTGCTGGCTGGCCTGTGTCTGCCACTTTTTGCCCAGGCGGAGTACTCCCGTACCTATCTTGAGAGCCACCCCCTACAGGTAGCAAAGGTGGGAGAGCTCGATATCGCCTACCGAATCGTGGCACCCGGACCCGACAAGCCAAAAGCCGTGGTCATCATGGGTTTGGGTGGTTCCAATGTGGCCTGGGGCGACGCTTTAATATCCGGACTGGCCGATGGCGGCTATGAAATTCTCTTGCTCGATAACCGCGATACCGGTGCCTCCACGCGCTTTGATGAATGGGGGCAGCCCGTGCTGTGGTGGGAGCTTCTGAAGTATCAATTCGGGTTCTCGGTGAATGCCCCATACACCTTGAATGACATGGGCGCCGACATCGCTGGACTCATGGATGTCACGGGTTATAGCAACGCCCACATCATTGGCGCCTCAATGGGCGGGATGATCGCGCAGGTTGTAGCAGCGCAATATCCCGAAAAAACCCGCAGCCTGATTTCGATCATGTCGACAACCAATGCACCGCACTTACCGCCGCCGACCGAGGAAGCCGAGAAGAACCTGCGCAATCTGGCCACGGGTGAGGCTCAGAATGTGCGGGAGCAAACCATTCGGGATCGCGGCTTCTACCCTGAATCGATGCAGCGACATCTGATGGCCATCTTTAAAACGGGGGACCGCTCGGAAGAAGTGGCCACCATCACAGCGCCTACGCTCGTACTACACGGGGCTGATGATGGTCTCGTACCGCCCGAGCATGGCGAACACACTGCGTCCCTGATTGCCGGGTCGCGCTTCCTGCTGATCGAGGGTATGGCACACAACATGCCCGAGAACGTGATCCCGATTCTCGTCTCGAAAATGACCGCACACATGGATCGCGCTGAAGGTAGACCGGTTGCAGCGCGTTAGCTTGAGAGCGGGCTGAGTTCAGACACCTTGGGCCTCCGGAAATCAGAGGCTCGTCGGTGCAGACGTAGGTGTGGTTGTAGGTAAATGAGCGACACCCCAGTGGGTGCCGCCCGTCACACGCGCTAGAAGTCCAAGCGAACCCGAATACCCAGGTTGCGTCTGTGCAGTTGCAAGCGTCAGCCCTTGAAGACCTCACTGAACACCCGGTCAAAGATTTTAAGCTCCTCAAGCCGACCCATGCTGACGCGCGAGAAAGTGTCGTAGCCCTCGTAAGCACCGCGTATCCTCACGTTGCGAGCGGCCATTGCCGCCTCGAACGTGTCAGCGTTCCTGCCAATGTCCGCGTACACAAAACTGGTTTGTGATGGCAGCGGCTCGATGCCATGGCGCCGGAACGTGGCGTTAACCATTTTGCGACCTTGAAGCACCTTCTCGCGGGAGAAGGCGATAAAGTCATCGTCGAGGTAACTGTGGTAAGCCGCGTAAAGCCCCACTCCGTTGGGCCAGGCCATCACGTTGTCTTTGACGACACTCACGATATCCGGATGGCCCATGCCATAACCCACGCGGAGTCCCGCCATACCAAAGATTTTTGAAAAGGTCCGGGTGATGAGGATATTGGCTCCACCGCGCACCAGATCAACCATAGAGGTGTAGTCCGGGTTATCGGTCAGTTCGTTGTAGGCCTCATCGATCAGGATGGGCACCCTGCCCTCCAACTCGCGGCAGAAGCTGCGCAGTTCGTCGCCATCGATGGCCATCCCGGTCGGGTTATTGGGATTGCAGAGATAGATCAGGCTCACGGAATCGTCCACCACCCGCGCCATCGCCTCGAGATCAATGGCCATGTCGTCGCGCAAAGGGATGCGTTGTACTTCGACACCCAACTTCTCGGCGTAGAGCAGGTGGTCAGAATAGGTGAGCGCCGGCGAGATCACTTTGCCGCGCTTGCCAAAAGCCATCATCGCGGCCTGCAGTCCCTCATTCGAACCCGACGCCAGAAACACCTGGTCACGATCAAGGCTGTGACGCTCTATAAACAGCGACATCAAGTCGTTTTCAATTTCACCCGGGTAGTACGCGGTCATCGGCAGGATCTTGGCCACCTCGGTCAGCGCCTTGGGGCTTGGGCCGTAGGGGTTTTCGTTGAACATCAAGCGAATCTGGCCGGGGGGTATCTCTACCTGGCCTAGGGCCAGCCTCGGGAGTGCCAGCGCCGCTGCCCCTCCCAGCAGGCCCTGCAATACCTGGCGCCGATCTACGACGGGAGAACGCTCTCTGCGGCCACTCAATACGTCTCGCAGGCTTTGTAATGACGCAGCCTCAGTTCCATTGTCCATGACGCGCATCCTGTCTTCTCCCCTGTCCCGCCGCCGGATCATGACATTACGTACTGCTTCAATCTGGTTGCCTTACCTCAAGCACGGCCATTTTGCAGATCGACTCTTCAGAGTGAACATAAGGCTCATCACAGAGCTGTATCAATTGCGCTCTGCCGGAAGAGACGATGCTTTTGAGCACATCAGCAAAATGCGTCTCTTGCCAGTACTCCTCGCGAACGGTGCAGCAGACGGTTCCCCCATCACGGGTAACGCGTACCAATTCGTTCAGCGCTTCGGGTATCACATGAGCAGACGTGAAGGTGCCCACACAGGTCACCCCATCGTAGGTACCCGTTGCAATCGGCAACGCCTCGTTCATGTTCATTTGTAACAGCGTTTGATAAACGCCTTTTTTAGCCGCTTCCGCCAACATGGCCTGCGAATAATCGATGCCGTCGATGTAGGTAAATCCGCCCTGGGCCAGCGCTACGGCCACCAGACCCGTACCGCACCCGGCATCCAGAATCCGCGCGCCATTGGCTTCGACATATTGCTGCAACCAATACAGCGTCCGATCAGGGCCGCTGTAACCCCAGGTTTCGTTCACGTCCCGGTCGTAGTCTGCGGCCCAATCCTCGTAGAGACCCATGAGCTCGTCAGTGGACTGTGTGTTCAGTACCTGCTCGTGAATCGCAGTTTGTTTGCCCAAAGCCAGACCTCATCGATGCACAGCACACAGGGTGTGCCCTTTGCCTTTATCATACGCGCCCCGGACAAAATGACACTGACAAGGACGACAGTCGATGCACAACCCCATCACTGACATCATTTCCGCTAGAGGCTGGTGCGTGGCAGATGGCGCCACTGGCTCGAACTTCTTCGGGCGCGGATTGGAGGCGGGCTACCCACCTGATCTCTGGTGCGTTGAGAAGCCAGAGGAGGTGCTCTGGCTGCACGGCGCGTTCCTCGAAGCCGGTGCTGACATCATTCTGACCAACAGCTTCGGCGCCAATGCCCCACGACTCAAGCTCCATAAGGCAGAAGATCGCGTTGCAGAGCTCAATAGCGTGGCGGCCGAGCTCGCCCGGGAGGCCACGCGTCAGCACTTTGAGGATACAGGCCGACGCGCGGTGGTCGCGGGCTCTATGGGACCCACCGGTGAGCTGTTCGAACCCATGGGCATGTTGAATCACGAGGATACGGTCGCCATCTTTTTCGAGCAGGCGCAGGCGCTGGCTGAGGGCGGTGCCGAGGTCATCTGGATAGAGACGATGTCTTCACTTGAAGAGGTCGCCGCCGCGGCAGAAGCGGCGCGCAAAACCGGCTTGCCGGTCTGCGCGACCCTGACGTTTGATACCGCCCGTCGATCCATGATGGGCGTCACGCCGGCGGATTATGCGGCCTTTGCCACAGAGATCGGGTTGGATCTGGCGGGCGCCAACTGCGGTGTTGGGCCAGCTGAACTGATGGACTCCACTCAGGGGTTAGTCGCTGCGGGCATTGACATACCCGTCGTCGCAAAGGGGAACTGCGGTATCCCGCAATATGTCGACGGGGAAATTCACTTTCACGGCAGCCCTGAGCTCATGGCGGAATACGCGCTGTATGCGCGGGATGCGGGCGCCACCATCATTGGTGGATGCTGCGGCACAACACCTGAGCATATCGCCGCCATGGTCAATGCACTGAATAGCACCCCGAAAAAAACACTGGATAGAGCGGCCATGACCGCCGCGCTCGGCACGCCCTGGGCGGCACTGGCAGAAACAGAAGCCAGTGGCGGCGGAGAAAAGCGCCGAGGGCGCCGTCGCCGCGGTTAATGTCACCCGGCTGGGATCAGAGAGAGGCCGCGATGCTGGCAGGCCTCATCGAGTAGAGCGTCTTCCGCGAGGAAGCTGGCGCGCGGACTTCCTAAAGCGGCACGCCTCGCTCACGCAAGATCGATTCGAGGGGTGCGAGATTAGACTGGTAACGCTCCCATAACTGCAGCGCATCGCGGTAGATCGGCTGCCTGACCTGCTCGGAACTGGCCGTACGCACTGCGCGATCTTTCTCGTAATAACGCAAACATGCCTCTTCAAAGCCCAAGTTGGCATGAGAGAGGAGCTGCTTAACCTGTGTGTCGAGGTCGTCCACGACCTCTTCATACCGAACGGTGAGCAGTCCCCCGGGGAAGACGTCGTGCCAATGCGACATCAGGCGCAGATAGTCCGCGTAGTAACGACCAATATCCTCCAGGGAGTACGTGAACTCCTGACCGCGGGCAAACAACTGCTTGAAGTTAGCGAAACACGCCGCCATTGGCTGACGTCGCGCATCGATGATCGTCGCATTGGGCAGAATCGTTTTAATAAACGCCACATGCTCCCAGTTGTTGGGCAGCTTATCGATGAACCGTGCCTTGGTTGTGCGGTAGCCCGCCGCCAGATCGAGGTACTGCTGACCGCGTGCATGGCGCTCATCGACCGACAACTCATTGAGCAGACGCGGATAAAGCGGCTCATCCCCGCGCTCACGGTCCGCCACCATCTCGCCAATGATTCTGCCAATAAAGGGCAACTCAGCAGTGGCCTCAACCTGTGAATGGCTCGCCAATATCTGCTCAAGCAGCGTTGAACCCGCCCGCGGCAACCCAATAATAAATATGGGTTCATCGGAGGGGTGACCCTCTTTATTCCAGAGGTCCGCCCCACACCGCGCGATCAGGCGGTCGATCCGCGCCGATGTCTTGTCAGCGTCATAACCACTCATTTGGCGCTTGATGGCGTTGCCCTCGGCGTATGCGGCGAAAGAGGCGTCGTATTCTTCCCGGTCCTCAAGGGCCTTACCCACCGCGAACGCCAAGTGGGTTTTATCCTCACTCGGGCGGGTCAGCGCGGCGAGTTGGGACTGCATGCTCGCCAACTGGGCGTCATCGAATCGAAAGGTCTTGAGATTGGCCAGACTCCAATACGCCTCGCCCGCAGAAGGCTCCGCCTCGATGGCCCGAAGGTATACCGCGATTGCCTCGTCCCCCTTTCCGCCGTAACGTAAGGAATGGCCGTAGCTGGTCAGGATGCGTTCATTGTCGGGAGCCTGCTCCAACACCTTGGCAAACTCACTATGAGCCGGCTCAAAACGCCCCGCCATCGACAACGTGGTGGCACACTGCACCTGATGAGCGAGGTTGTTGGGCTGGGCCTTTCTGAGCCGTTCGTTTTCTGCCAGCGCCTCATCAAAACGCTGATGCCGCGACAAAGCGGTTACGTAGTTAGCGCGCGCCACATGAAACTCAGGCGCCAGCTCGAGACAGCGCTCCAGAAGCAGCAGCGCCTCACCGATGGACCCAATCGCAATACCCACCTCAGCCAGTAATCGAATGGCGTCGACATCATGGGGTCGGCGCTTCAGGTACTCCCGGCAAATGCCCTCTGCGACTCCCAACCTACCCTGCCCTACCAACTCGAGCGCCTTGTGGAGCAGCGGATCCAGCTCTTTGTTGCCCATGGCATTGCGGTAGGCCTCAGCCGCGCCGACATCATCCCCCTCGGCGGCCCGCACTTCGTAGAGGTCTCGCCAAGCGGCAACCAGTTTGGGATTTAGATTAACCGCCTGTTCCAGCGCGCGCCGGGCTTCACCCAAACGGCCCAGCCCCTGTAAAGCCAGCCCCAGCTCGTGGTGCCCAATCTCAAGGCCAGGGTCCACGCTGAGGGTGCGGCGCAGCAATGGCTCGGCCGCGGCGTGATCTCCGGAGCGCCGCAGTGCAAACCCATGCAGCATCACAAAGCGGAGATCATCGGGCGCTTGCTGTCGAGCTTCAGCGCACAGGTCTCTGGCTCGCTCTGCATCCTGATGGCGCAGGGCGTCACTGGCTTGAGCGAACAGGGTCTCGAGAGATGACATGATCGGTTCAGTGAATTCGTATATTGATGAGGTGTCAAAAAACACCGCGAGTATGGATGGGCCATCCCTGCAAAGCAAAGGGCGCCCCTTGAGGCGCCCTTTCCGTTCTCACCTGACCTGAATGATCAGAATCGTTGCTGCCACCGAACGCCGAGTGTACGCGGCTGGTTGATGGTGACACGCTGATCCCAATTCACGTCGTTAATCCAGACATCACCACGCTCGTCGGTGAGGTTTTGGACGTAGACTTCGGCAGTCCAATTACTGCGCTCCAGACCAAACGATGCGTTCACCACATCGTAAGAGCCTTGCAGCTGTCGGAAGCCGCCAAACAGGTCGTTGTAAGAATCACCGGTGTACATGTAAGCCGCCTGGGCAAACCACTCATTGGCAAACGTGTAGCGGGTGGAGACGTTCCACTTGACCTCGGGCACGCGCGGCAAGCGAGAACCTGCCGGTGCGTCGGGCTCGGGACTGCTGGCGCTGCGTCGGTAGTCCTCGACCAACTCAGATTCCAGGAAGCTCGCCGCACCGCTCACGGTCCAGTTATCCGTAATCATCGACGTAAAGTCGAACTCGACACCATTACTCTCGGCATTACCTACGTTAAACGTGAGCGTAATCGGCGAAATCGAGGTATCCAGACGCGACAGCTGGAAGTCATCCCACTCCTGCCAGAACGCCGCCGCATTCAAGCGCAGGCGACCGTCAAACAGCGTGGATTTAAATCCAATTTCGTAAGCCGTCAGGATGTCGGATTCAAAGGCACAGCCGATATTGACGTTGCCCTGGCCACCGAGACCATCCGGGATACGCGTCTCACAGAAGCGGTTCAAGCCACCCGGACGATAACCCTCACCCCAGGTGGTGTAGAGCATGATGTCATCCGTCATGCTCCACTCGAGGCTGGCGCGGTAAACCTCATCCTTGCCGGTCACGGTACGCGCTGTCGATGCGCAGTCTGCACCGTAGTTACTCTCGGGGCGATCACCCTGCGGTCCGAATCCGCCACAGGGCCACCAAACGGTACCGGAGAAGCCGTCCAGCGTACTGTCATAGTCGAACTGGCGAGCACTCGCGGTGAGTGTCAGGCGATCGGTGATGTCAAAGGCCACCTCACCAAAGATCGAGGTCTCCTCATAATCCCGCTGAAAATCCGTTGTCCAGTAGATATCAGGCGCGTCGACCGCCGCCTGCGGTGTCTCCGCGAGGCCCAGCACGTGCCACTCATTATCGCTGTAGTTCTCTACTTCGACGCTGTAATACCCCACCATGTAGCGGAAGCGCTTATCAGGGTCAGAGGTGTAGCGAATTTCGAAAGTCGTGCGGTCCTGCTCCGAATCATTGGTGTACTGCTGGCGAGGATCGCCACAGGTGCCGAAGTAACTGACGTAACAGTTGTAGAAGGGCTCAACGTAACCTGAGGCGATGTCCTGGTCGCTGTAGAGCGAGTAGTCACTGGCCACTTCGTACTCACGATCCAGCATCGCGGCAGTTGCCATCAGCGTACCACCAAACAGCTCGCCTTCGATCTTGGCTGAGTACTGGCTCCACCGATCCTCCATGGTCTCGGGAAGCAATAACATGACCTGCAGATCACCAACCGTTGGGTCGTGATCCCAGACGCCCTCACGATCAAGGTCCTGGAACATGGCGCCAGCGGTGAAAGTCCAAGAATCATTCAGATCGATGCGTAAAGCGGCCCGACCGCCAAAGGTCGTGGCTTCGTTGAAGTTCTCCTCCACCACGTCCTCGTTGGTGATCGTCACGTCCGCAGCGATGGCTCGCAGTGGGCTGTCCTCGGGCAGACCAGCGCGGATATTACTGCGGCTAAAGGTGTGGCCGCCCAGGACGTTGTCGATGTAGCCGCCGTCTCGCTTGTAGAAGCCCATCACACGCAAGGCAGAACGCTCACCGAGGGGGATATTCATGAAACCCTCGGCGCGGTAACTCATGTCACCACTCTTGGGCTGACTGCCATCAATTGCATAGCCGCCAGAGAACTCACCGATCTCGGGCTGGTTGGTCATGATGCGAATCGCGCCGGACTGGGCGTTTGCGCCAAAGGTCGTGCCCTGTGGGCCGGCCAGGACTTCGATCCGGTTGATGTCATAAATGTGCGGGTTGAGGTAGGCGCCGACCAGCGTCACGGGCTGCTCGTCCAGATAGACCGCAACCGCCGGGTTGGCACCGAGCAGACTCTCACCGCCACTCGAGATACCGCGGATATAGATGTTGCCGGTACTTGGCCCTAAAGAGATGAAGCCCACATTCGGAAGCATCATCAGATAGTCTTCCATGTCGGTAACATTCAGATCGGTGAGCTGGGCCTCGCCCAACACCGACACGCTCATCGGAATGTCTTGAACGCTCTCGGCACGACGGGTTGCCGTTACCAGAACTTCCTCAAGACTTTGCGACAGTGCCGGAGCACTGATCGACATTGACCCCACCACACCACAGGCGGCCGACACTGCTACGGCAAGTGGTCTGCGAACCTGTTGGCGTTGAAGTAGCGGGGAAACAAGTGGCTTTTGCGTTGTTTTCATGTGTTGTTTTCCTCTCGAACACACTCTCGTCAGAGTGGTTTTCATTGGCAAATTGCACCCCTCGCGAGAAAACAGAAAAAAACGTTCACTCGCGCTGCAATTAAAGTCGTTTTTACCCCATAAGGGGTGACCGAGGCAATCGAATAACCCCCTCACTCGGCGTACTTGTCGCAGCGCCGTTTTTCCCCGACTGAAGAAAGATCTGAGGCAGCGATCTTTACCTGACACTTGGCAACCCTGCAGTCTATCGTTAATTACTGTTTTTATTGAACTTAATGCCTCCAAAAGGAAACATTGCGGTTGCACCAGCTGGGCCGCTGCCACACCTTTTTTCCAATCTGCAGCGGAAGAACCTGCTCCCGAACCCACAATCAACCGCCTGAATACCTTCTATTTGCCATATTCATTCAATCAATTCGGTGCGCGAGCCAGCTCGCGGGCAATTGGCAAACGCAAGCGTCGAGTTCAGACTAGCTGACGCTGTCGTCCAAGAGGCCCCACCATGAACATACGAGAACCCGCCAGAGTGATCCGGGTCATTCATGAAACCGAGGTCCTGGTCGTGGGGTCTGGCCCCGGAGGCTTGGCCGCCGCACTCGGTGCCGCGCGCGCGGGTAGTCAAGTCACCTTACTGGAACGATTTGGGTGCTTTGGCGGCAACATCACCGCGGTCGGGGTAGAGGGGTTCGCCTGGTATCGCCACGAACACACGGTCGATACCGTGGGTGTCGGCATCGAGTTTGAAGAGCGTGCCCGGGACATGGGCGCCGCGGTGAAGGAGCCTCAATCGGACAGTCACGCCATAGATGGCGAGGCCTTTAAATGGGTGGCTGACACACTGGTGGAAGAAGCCGGCATCACGCCCATGCTCCACCGGCTTTTTGTTGCCCCGATTATGGAAGGCGATGTTATCAAAGGCGTTATTGTGGAGAGTAAGGCCGGCCGCGAGGCGATTCTGGCCGAGCGCATCATCGACGCGACGGGTGATGCCGACGTCGCACACCGCGCAGGCGCGATCACAGTGAAGCAAGCCAAGGAAGACATGATTGGCGCCTCAGTGATGTTCTCGATGTCGGGGGTGAACAAAACAAAATTTATCGAGCACGTGAAAGCCGATCCACAAACCTATCGCGACTGGGCCTACGGGCAATGGACTGTGGAGACCGCAGGCAAGGAGGACGAGATGTTCTCGCCCTTCTTGCGCAAGCCCTTTGAAAAAGCGCGCGAGGCGGGGTTAATCCCCGAGCACCTCGATACCATCGCCGGCACTTGGGGTGCGCTTTATGACACCGGGGATCTCACGTACCTGAATTTGGTGCACCTGCTGGGCTACGACGGCACCGACCCCAATGACCTGACCCGTGGTGAGATAGAGGGTCGTAAGCAGGCCATGCTGGCGATCGAAGCGCTGAAACAGTACACCCCGGGTTGCGAGAACGCCAAGCTGCGCAATTTCGGCATGACCCTCGGCATTCGCGATACACGAAAGATCGACGCCGCTTACAACATGACCGAGGCAGATGTGCGGGAACAGGGCCGATTCGAGGACAGTATCGGTATCTTCCCCGAGTTCATCGACGGCTACGGCATTCTCATTTTGCCCACCACTGGCCGTTACTTTCAGGTGCCCTACCGCACTCTGCTACCTAAGGGCGTCAAGCATCTGATCTGCGCCGGCCGGATCACCGGGGGGGACCGGGTCAGCCATGCCGCCACCCGCAACATGATGTGCTGCACCGTCACCGGGCAAGGCGCCGGCGTGGCGGCTGCGGTCGCTGTCCAACAAAAGCGCGGGTTCGATGAGCTGGATATCCGCAAAGTTCAGGCCGAACTGAAACGCCAGGACGTGCGGCTTCACTGACGGCGTATCCAGATAGCGCACCAAAGTCCTCACTGTATGCCCATGAATGACACTGATACCCAGGCTCTAGGAAGATCGCTCGCGGACGCGCAACAGCAACTCGAAAGCGATGGCTATCTATTGGTCGAGAGCTTATGCGACCCCGAGTTCACTACACACCTGCTTGAGGTTTCTCTGCGCCGCAGCGATCAGGTGATGTCAGCACTGGGCGCGCAGTCGATCGGCATCGGCAGCGCGGCAGGCTTCGATGAGGTAGTGCAGCGCTCGCCCGGCCGCTGGGACATTCCCATCTCACCGGATGAGTTTGGCGCAAATGACCGCGCGCTGCCCTGGTGGCCGCTGATCGCCGCCGTGCTAGGTAAAGATGCCGAGCATTCGTTTAGCGGTGTGGTGTATTCCGATCCGGGAAGCCCTGCCCAGTATTGGCATATCGACTCACCCCACGTCAGTGCAGACCATCTCCCGGCCCACGCACTCAACGTGATGATTGCCCTCCATGACACGCCATTGTCCATGGGCCCTACCGAGTTGGCGAGGGGATCACACCGACTGACCAATCACCTGCAGAACCCGGCTCTAGTCAGCGATGAGCTGGTGTATCAGCATGAAACGACAACGCCAGAGCAGCTGGTCGCCCATACCGAGCAAGTGGTGCCCGAGGGCTTCTCGTCTGCACTTAGCGCAGGCTCCTGCTTGATCTTCGATGACCGCATCTTGCATCGTGGACTCGGCAACTCATCCGATAGCCGACGCCGCATGGTGTATTTCTCGTATCGCCTGAAGGGATACAGCGAAAACACGCACTTTGAAGCACAGCGTTCGGTCTACGACGAATAAGGCTGACCACGAGCAAACATCTTAAGCGACCGGGCTTTGGGCTTTGGGCTTTGGGCTTTTCGAGACAGGATAACGACGGGCGGCATTGACTTGATGCATGGCATACACAACAGTGCTCGGCCGAAATACCCATTCACGGATCTGAAGGCATGAACATTCGAGCGCTCTTTCACCTTTTGATTCTCTCGCTACTGGCCACGCGGCTCGAAGCTGCCGACATCGACATCGTTGAACCCGAAACGGTCAGCTTCTCTACCAATCGGTTAGCCAAGATCACGGAGTTTGTGGAGCGCGAGATCGCCGACGGGAATTTAGTCGGCACCGTGACGCTGGTCGCGCGGCACGGACAAGTCGTGCACTTTGAGGCTGCCGGCCGCAACGGGCTCGACGATGAGCGACCCATGGAGACCGATGCGCTGTTTCGCATTTTCTCCATGACCAAACCGATCACCACTGTCGCGGCGATGATGCTCTATGAGGAAGGCGCCTTTCACCTTGGAGATCCAGTGGCCAAATATCTGCCGGAGCTCGCAAACATGCAGCTCTCAATCGATGGCGAGCCAGCTCCGCCCCAGAGCTCAATGACTATCGAGCAGTTGATGACGCACACCGCGGGCCTCACCAATGGCTGGCACATTGAGCACCCTGTGGAGCGCGCTTACCGCGACGCCGCCTTGCATCAAAGCGCTGATCTCAACGCCTTTATCGACAAACTCGCAACCTTACCCCTGCGTTTCGAACCGGGTACCCGCTATCACTACAGCGTGGCCACCGACGTGCTGGGAGCGCTGGTAGAGCGCCTGAGTGGACAAACGCTGGAGCACTTTTTTCAGACACGCATTTTCGACCCCCTTGAAATGCACGACACTTTTTTCAATGTGCCCGATGACAAAATGCCGCGCATGGCGGGCGGTCATTTGTGGAACGCCGAGCAACAAGCGATGGGGCCTATGCCGACCGGGCTGCTCCCGGCGCCATCAGGCGTCACACTGTTCTCAGGCGGTGGCGGTTTGATCTCGACAGCGCGGGACTACTGGCGCTTCTGCGAAATGCTACGCCGGGGCGGCAGTCTGGATGGCGAGCGTATCCTTGGGCCCAAGACGGTTCAGGCCATGACCATGGCGCGCCTGGCGCCTGAAGTAAGGGATAACGGTGCGGCCGAGTACCCGGCCTCGCACCTCTACCCCGGTCAGTCCTTCGGTCTGGGCGCAGGCGTGATCACGGATCCTGCCCAAGCAGGTGTGGTCTCTTCAAGGGGCGAGTACTCCTGGGGCGGCATCGCCAACACCAAGTTCTGGATAGACCCCGAGGAAGATCTCGTGGTCGTTTTCATGACACAGGTGCTAGGCACGCCTCACAGCGACCGGCACCGGTTTGACCTCAAAGTGGCGACCTACCAGGCGCTCACCGATCTTGGGAGCTCAAGCGGGGACTGATCGCAGCGCATTACGGCGCAAAAAGACCAAGGTATAAATCGCGGCATAAATGCCCACCACCACCAAGCCCACCCATTCGATTTTGAAGGGCGTGAACTGGAAAGCCATGACCAGCGCAAACAGGATCATCCAGTTCACCGCCACGTAACGCTTGGTACCGAGTGCTTCCACGGTCAGACCAATATTCGTGGTGTAAAGGCGGGTCAGCGAGTCGAGTGAGTTCACCACGAACAAAATCCCCACGCCCATCATGGCCCAGCTCATCAGCCCTGCGATAGAAATGTCGTTAGCGAAGTACCAGTACAGCACCGAAAACCAGAGCGCGATGGGAATCGACGGCACAATCAGCAGCAAGAGCAGCAATTGCCAAGCCGTGAAACCACTGACAAAGCGCGAGACGAACTGGCCAATCATGATGCTCCAGGCAAACCACCAGAACAGATAAAAGGCGTGGTAGTCATTGATCGGGAATACGTAGCGCGGCAGTTGGCTGAAGTAATCGCCCAGCTGGCCGAGCGTATCCGCGAAGCCCGACACCCCCATTCCCGACGTCAGAAACGACCCCGCAATCAATGCGAAGAACAAGCCGCTCGAAGCCAAACTGAGCAACTTCACAAAGCGGATCTGGGTACTGGAGATCACGGCGACCAGCACCGTACCGGCTACCAGAGCGTAACGCACCGCGCCGGGAATGCCCTCGATATAACTGGGCAGGTAATGCAAAAACAGATAGCCGGTAAAGGCACAGGTACCAATGATGGTGAGATTGTTGATCAGCTTGATCGCCGGGATCTCAAAGAGCTGCAATCGGGGCTCAACCACACAAAAATAAAAAGTGGTGAGGAAATAAAAGCCCCATACCAAAAAACCCCAGAAACCGAACTCCAATGCCAAGGGGTTGGCAAAGGCATAGTCGGGCTCGCTGGCAAAAATCTCGAAGTCGACCATCGGGAACATCAAGAGGCCTACATCGAGGCCCGAGGTGAACAACACCGCCAAAAAGGTCACCAGCGGCATGGGGGCACTGCCCTCGATGCGGGTCTTACGGAAACGCAATACCAAAAAAACATAAGTGAGGGTTGTGACCGCGATCGCAATGGAGAGAATTGTGTTCACGTATCGATCAAATCAGGGGCGCAGCGCCCATGGGCACAGGTCTGACAGGCTCTCGCTCGCGCTGCCGTGTTCGCCACTCGGGATCCCTCCATACCCGTGCGTCCACGCGCATTGGCTCCTTGCCCAAAATCAGGTCAGCGGCACGCTCCGCCACCATGATCGTCGGCGCATTGAGATTACCGTTGGGAATGGTCGGAAAAATTGATGAGTCAACGACGCGCACGCCCTCTAGGCCGCGGACCCGGCATTGAGGATCCACCACCGCGCGCTCGTCATCCCGTGCGCCCATCCGACAAGAGCAGGAGGGGTGATACGCGGTCTCAACATTTCGACGCACCCAGGCATCGACTGCGGCATCGTCAGACAGATCAATTCCCGGTTGAATCTCCCCCCCTCTGAACTCGTCCAACGCCGGTTGCTGCAAAATTTCTCGAGTCAAGCGCAGGCACTGTCGCCAGTCTGCTAGGTCCTTTTCGGTCGAGAGGTAATTAAACTGGATAAGTGGCTCATGAATGGAGTCGGGGCCAGAAATTCTGACATGCCCTCGACTATCGGGCTTGTTGGGGCCCACGTGCACCTGGAAACCATGGCCGTCGAAGGCCGCTTGCCCGTCGTAGCGTATCGCAGCCGGCAAAAAGTGATACTGAATGTCGGGCGCAGCCACACCGGCCCTTGAACGAATGAACCCGCAGGACTCAAAGTGATTTGTGGCACCCAAACCTGACTTTGTCAGCACCCATTGAGCCCCGATCCTCAACTTGGACAGCAATCCCAAGTGTCCGTTGATCGTAATCGGTTGCCGGCACCGGTATTGAAAGTACACTTCCAGATGATCTTGCAAGTTCTCGCCGACACCGGGCAGGTCATGCCGGACCGGAACGCCCGCCGCCATCAAAACGGACATCGGTCCCACGCCAGAGCGCTGCAGTAGTGTCGGTGACCCAATTGAGCCTGCGCTGATAATGACCTCTTGATGTGCTTTGACCGAGTGCTCTTGTCCACTCAGCCGGTAACGCGCTCCCGTTACTCTCATACCGGAAAAGGTCAAGCGATCGACATTTGCGTCTGTAATCACAGTGAGATTCGGCCGACGCCTTGCCGGCTCAAGATACGCAAGATCAGTCGAACATCGCTCACCGTCACGGACCGTCATATGCATGGGCCCGAAGCCTTCCTGACGGTAGCCGTTGTAATCTTCTGTCACGCCATACCCCGCCTCACGACCCGCGTCGATGAAGGCTTGATACAGCGGATTACGCATGTCGTTACCATTGCATGTCGTCAGAGGGCCAGCTCCTCCTCGATAGGTATCGCCACCCATCATCCAACCCTCGGCACGCTTGAAGTAGGGTAAACAGTCGGCATAACCCCATCCGGTCGCGCCTCCATTTTCCCATTGATCGAAATCGTCCGCGTGACCCCTCACGTAAACCATCCCATTGATGGCTGATGAGCCGCCCAAGACTTTGCCTCGCGCGCAATCCATTCGCCGGCCGTCTAAATAGGGCTCAGGCTGCCCCCAGTAGCCCCAGTTGAATCGCGGCGTACTCATCGGAATCGCCAAGGCAGTTGGCATGCGGATAAAGAGACTGCGATCTTGTTTACCCGCCTCGAGGAGAAGCACCGAGTTTGCGGGGTCTTCGCTGAGCCGATTGGCGAGCACGCAGCCTGCCGAACCGGCACCGATGACGATGTAGTCGTACTCGCTCATCCGCTCTCGCTCCCCACACTAATGGGATGACGCTGCGTCAATTGGTAAAGCAACCAAGAGGCCACCATACCGACTCCGGCCGCGGCCGCGACGTAAGCAAAAAAGTACTGGTACGCGGTGGTGGTGTCGTAGTGGGTGTGCAACCAAGCCGCCACCTGCGGCACGTATGCGTCGGGGCTGTAGCCAATGATCGACACGACACCGATCGCCGTGCCCAACACACGGGTCGGGATCGGGCAGTTGTATAGCAATGCCCAGAACACGCCGCGCAGACCATAGGCCAGCAGCGCAAAGGGAAAGATGAATTCCCACAGGGTCCATGCCCATCCCGGTGCGGTCGGCATTAGTGCGAGGTAGAGGCAACTCAGAGTCGACAGCAAAAAGAGCCAGATCATCACCAAGGGGTTGCCGATGCGATCCCCCACCATGCCGGCCAGAATCCCTCCGGGAAAGCGCATCCACAGCTTGGCCGCACCGAGCGCCGTGGCCGCGGCGAGGGTTATCTCAAAACCGCCGGTTTCGGCAAAACTCGGAAACTCAATCGTCGCCCAGAACACGTGATACAGCGCCGAGAGAATGATGCACAGCAACCAGATACTCGGCTGGCGCACGATGATCAAAAGATCAGACCAGCGAATTTTTTCCCGCTCCTCGGTCACTTCGCCCACCGGCTTGGACTTCCAGAACAAGAACAGGCACCCCAGCACCGCCGAGACAACCGTATAAAGAATGATCACATTGATCATGCCGAGTTCGCGCGTAGCAAAGAGACCGAAAATAAAGCTCCCTACCGTCAGGAGGATCGCCTCGAACAAACCTCGCGCGCCCTCGAGACTGCCGAACATGCGCCCCTGCTCATCGCCGCTGCCCAGCAAACGCACCTGTTTGAACATGGCTGCCCATAAAATGCCGACGCCGATCACCCCCCAGGCTGCGTAGATGATCAGTAGTTCTTCATAGCTCGGAATGGTGGCGTACCAGGCGTAACTGGCCGCACTGGCAAAAAGCGCAATGATGAGCAGCTTGCGCGCCTCAACCCGATCCGCCAACCAGCCACCCGGCACGTAGCAAATCAAACAGGACAGCGCGTAGGTGCTGCTCAGGTTGCCGAGCTGCGCCTCGGTGAGCGAGAAGGCCTCGAGCAGTGACGTTTTGAACAGCTGGCGGAGATAAGGCGCGCTATAAATGACCGACGCCGCCAGCGCGATGATCATGACCTGTGCATACGCCGCGATGCGTGCTCGATCCATGCCTGCCCCTATTGGATAAATGACGCGCCGTCGAGATGGCGCGCGACCTGTTCAGGGATAGTAATCCCCAAGTGCGTGGCGATAGAAGGATAGATGTCGACGATTTCGGGCATCTCATCAAAGCCGGGCGTCAGGCGGTGACTGTTGGTTGCGATCCAAATGGTGCGCTCCCGCTCTGAATGCCCCCCGTGATCGCGTCCGGTCAGCGCATCGCGTCCATGGTCGGTGGTTACGATGACCAGCCAGTCTTCTGAGAGGTTCGCTTGTCGCGCCTTCACCGCGCGCCAAATCCGGCCCACGTTCACGTCCATTTCCATTACCGCGGCGTCAAATGCCTCACCATCACCCTGCTCATGGCCTACGTCGTCGGTGTGCTGCAGATAGACCCAGGACAAATCCGGTCCCTGCTCCACGATGGCGCTCGCTGCCTCTTCAGACACAACACGATCGATCACAGCAATGTGTTTATCGGAGGGTTGCGGCGGAAAACGCTCTTCGTCCTCTTCGAATCCGTCGGCGACGTAGTCGAAACGCCAATCTCCCGCGCCCGGCTGCCCTTCTCCGAGTAGAACGGTGCGATTG
Organism: Halieaceae bacterium; assembly: GCA_002721785.1. Lineage (GTDB taxonomy): Bacteria > Pseudomonadota > Gammaproteobacteria > Pseudomonadales > Halieaceae > Luminiphilus. The sequence goes on along the minus strand of PBLO01000032.1, from coordinate 10,741 downwards.
TCTGTCCAGGTCGAGAAAATCCCAATCTTCATCGCGGAGTTCACAGCCTTCGCAACGCGAAAGATGTTCCAGTAATCGTAATTGGGTGACAAATTGTAGTTTTCGTAAACATTGTGTTTATCGGCCCAAGTGCCCGTAACCAGACTCATGTAGCCCGGCGCCGATACGGTAGGCGTTTCACCCGGCTCCCCAACTGGACCGCCCATCTGGGCACGCGCATAAGCACCCACTGTGGCAATAGCATCCAGATGGGGAGTGGCTACCCGCTCAATCACGTCTGCAGGGATACCATCGACAATCACGAACACCACTTTGGGGCTGGGCCTAGGCTCGGCCTGCGCCGCGCCGTGAAGCCATATCAGCACCAGCCAGATCAATGCGGTGATGCAACGCCAGAAGTTCAGCATGGGGGGGGCACTCGTACTCAAGATGGCACGATTATGCCGACTGATTGGGAGGAGAGGAAAGCCTGACCATAGTGCTCATGGGTCGGTGCATGAGGCGCTTTACAGCCTGACCCTCGCTCATCGAATATGCACCGTAACTACGCAGCAGTCTTTGCACTGTTACCGGCTCAGAGAGCGCCAAGGAAACCCAAAAGAATGCCCTCATCGCTCGCCATTCCGACGATTGATCTCGAAGCCGACGATGACAAGATCCTACCCACGCTGGAGCGCGCGTTCTGCGATATCGGCTTTGTACTGGTGAAGGGGCATGGCGTGCCCGTTAAAGTCGTGAGCGATCTGCGGCGGCATCTGGTCGGCTACTTCGACCGCCCATTGGCCGAGAAGATGTCGGAGCGCATCACGCCGCATAACTACAGAGGCTACATCCCACTGGGATTCTTTTCGCCCAACACCAAGGGGGTCACGCCCGACCAGTACGAGGGCTACAAGCTCCACGCCGAGGTCGCGGCGGACCATCCAGTGTGTGCCGCCTGTGACCTATATGGCCCCAATCGCTGGCCCGGCGAACCCACCGGACTCCAGGAGACCACCGAGGCTTTTTGGCAGGCCTGTGAGGCTGCAGGCCAGCGGCTACTCAGTCTGATCGCGCAGATCATGAAGGTGAATGTAGCTGATTTTCTGGCGCACTTTGATCAGCCGCTGACCAACATGACGTTGCTTCATTATCCGCCCGCCAATCCAACCGATGGTTTTGGCATTCATCCGCATAAAGACACCGATGCGCTCACGTTACTGTTCCCGGACGCGGTGGGCGGATTGTGGCTACGGCCCCATCATCAAACCGAGTGGCTGGAAGTTGAAGCGCCCGATGACACCATGGTCGTCAATATCGGCGATCTGTTGGAGCTGTGGTCCGGCGGTTACTTTGTTTCCACACCGCACAAGGTGGTGAATGCCTCTGGCCAAGAGCGCTACAGCTTTCCGTTTTTTATCGTGCCGCGACACGATGTGGTGGTAGCGCCACTAATTGATTGCCAGCCCGGCTTTGAACGTGCTCCGGTACCGGTTGGGCCTGTCTCCCGCGAGGTATGGCGCACCAACTGGCCCGAGACCGTGCCGAAGGAAACAGGCTTTGATCTGGGTACGCTACCCGACTAAGTGATCAATCCCGGGCTAAGCAGCGCTCGGGGAAATCGGTCATGACCATCGACACACCGAGTGCCACGAGGCGCTCGGCATCATTCATGTCATTAATGGTGTAACAGCGCAGCGCCAGACTGGCATCGAGCACGGCGCGCGCCGACGCTTGAGTGAGCTGGTGACCGTCGAGGTGCATCCCTCCCAGATCATGCTGCTGACAAAAAGCGACGCCGTCCTCGGGCAGTGCCTCGGCAATCAGCGCCATGGGGATGGCGGGTAACTGGCGCCTGAGAGCAACCAAGACATCGCGACTGAAGCTCGACACGATGCAACGATGATCGCCGGCATCCCGTAGGCGCCGGGTCACTGCTGCCGCCGCGGCTGCGACTGCCTCTGGATCGTCCTCGCATTTCACTTCCCACACGATGCCCGGTCGATCCGGTGCCTCGGCCTGCCACGCGATCAGATCCTCACAGCGCAGGGCTCGCTCGGAAGAGAATGTATTGCCCTTCCAGCTACCTACATCCAGCTCGGCCATGTCAGGCCAAGAGAGTGACGTGACCTGTGCCGACCCCGATGCTGTGCGCCCCAGATGAGCGTCGTGAAAGATCACTAGTTCGCCATCTGCAAGACACTGGATATCGGTCTCAATCCAGCCGGCACCTGCAGAGGCAGCGGCATCGAAGGCTGAACGAGTATTCTCGGGATAAGCGCCACTGGCGCCGCGGTGGGCGCAGATCTGCTCTCTTGCGAAATCGACCTCTGGCATCACGGTGCTCACTGCTTAAAGCAGCAGGTCACCCCGTCAGCCACTGGAAGTCCCGAGGCGATTCAGAAACGCGCCGGCCGCAGTGTCTTCCTGTCGCAGCGCTTTCAGCATGGCCACCAGATTGGCGTCGCGCTCTTCCTCGAGCTCGCTCACCGAGCGCCCGGCGGCTTGCTCATCGGACTGCTCCACGATGCGATTTATCAACGCATCATCAAGATCCGACACGTCAGTGAGCTTGGTCCAGGGCCACTGCAGGCAAGGACCGAACTGTTCGAGGAAGTGCTTCATACCGGCCTCACCGCCCGCGGTGCGGTAGGTTTCAAACAAACCTTTTTGCGCCCAACGCAGCCCGAAGCCATGGGTCATGAGGTCATCGATCTGCTCGGTGGTAGCGACGCCATCTTTGATGAGCCACAGCGCCTCGCGCCACACCGCCTCAAGCAGCCGATCTCCAACGTGAGCGGGGATTTCTGCACGGAGGGTAATCGGCCTCATACCGATATCACTCAGTAAGGCTTCGGCACGCTGCACTGTTTCCTCGGGCACCACCGCTGAGGGAACCACTTCGACAATCGGCAGCAAGTAAACCGGGTTGTAGGGGTGCGCAACCAGAATCTGCTCGGGCCGCTCGCTGCCTGCCTGTAATTCCGAGGGCATAAAGCCCGAAGTCGAGGAAGCAACAATCGCGTCCGCCGCACAACTGGCCTGAATCTCAGCCAGCACCGATTGTTTAATTTCAAGCCGCTCGGGGGTGGATTCCTGCACCCAGTCGGCGCCAGTCACCGCATCGGCAATGCTTTCACAAAGAGTCAGCGCACCCTCTGGCGGCAGTTGGTCGTAGACTTCTGGGACCCAACGGCGGGCTTTATCCAGCACTTTATTGAGCACCACGTCAGAATTGGGTGCCGGGTCGTGAAAGCGCACCTCCCAGCCGTTCAATAAAAACCGCGACGCCCAGGCCGAGCCAATCACCCCACCGCCAATGATGGCCGCCGTTGGCATTAGGGCAGTGCTCGCTTGGTCAGCTGCAGCTCGGCGCGGACCTCGTCCGGCGTCATCACCTGCACACCCATGGCCTCAACGATAGTCACCGCTCGCGCCACCAATTCGGCGTTGGTCGCGAGGTGGCCTTTTTCCAGCCAGAGGTTGTCCTCCAGCCCCACACGCACATTGCCCCCCGAAAGCACCGCCGCAGACACATAAGCCATCTGATGCCGGCCGATCGAGAAAGCAGAGTGAATCCAATCAGAGGGCACGTTATTGACCATGGCCATAAAGGTATTGAGGTCATCGGGTGCGCCCCAGGGGATGCCCATACAAAGCTGCACCATGACCGGCGCGGGGATCAGCCCCTCGCTGACCAGCTGCTGGGCAAGCCACAGATGACCCGTATCAAAGGCCTCGATCTCGATCCGAATACCCAGATCTGCCATGCGGCTTGCCATGTCCCGCAGCATGCCGGGGGTATTGGTCATCACATAGTCGGCCTCGGCGAAATTCATAGTGCCGCAGTCGAGCGTGGCGATTTCGGGCAGGCAGGCCTCAAGGTGCGCCACCCGCTCCGCCGCCGAGACCATATCAGTGCCCTGCTCGCTCAAGGGGAGTGGCGCGTCAGTCGGACCAAAAACAATGTCTCCTCCCATCCCGGCGGTGAGGTTGATCACCACGTCGGTGTCGGATGCCCGGATGCGCTCCACCACCTCGCGATACAGGTGCACGGCGCGGTCCGGGGCGCCAGTTTCCGGGTCGCGCACATGGCAATGCACCACCGCCGCGCCCGCTTTGGCGGCATCAATTGCCGCGGTGGCGATCTGCTCGGGGCTGCGGGGCACCTTGTCGCTGCGATCCTGCGTGCTGCCGGAGCCAGTTAACGCCGCGGTGATGAAAACTTTGTCTCGCATGGCCAGTGGCATGGTGTGTCCCCTGATGTGTCGTTATGAGTATGGGTTCTGGGTAACGGTTAGTGGCTTAGGGTGTTTGACGCGCCGCGCGGGCCCGATTGACAGCCCGCGCCGTCGACAGGATCTCGTCGCGGTCAATATACACCCCCTGCAGGTGGCGCTGACCCGAGCCTGAAAACGCTTTGCGGCCGTGCATCACACGCCGGTTATCAAAGCACATGATGTCTCCAGGGCCGAGCCGGAAGGTCAGTTCAAACCGGGGGTCATCGGCCAAGGCATGAAAGCGCCGCAGCGCGGCGTAGGCCTCCCCCACGTCGGTATCCGACATATCGGGGAAAGCCCGCACCGGGTAAAACGCCCGAATCGTCGGCACACCCTCACCACCCAGCGGGTCGATGATGGGCGCCGAGAAGCGATGATCAATGCCCGGCCCGCGGTTAAAAAAGACCCAGCGTCTGGTGCTCAAAATGTCGTAGTCATCCGGGCAGGTCGCCTTGAGCTCTTCAATCAGTGCAGCGCCATCGGTCAGGGTCGACTCGCCGCCATCGGCTTCATTGATCAGGCAATGCAAGAACTGGAAGCCCGGCGGGATTTCCCGGGTGGGCAGATCGGTATGCGGGCCCAGCCGGAATCCCGTGTTGGCGGTGGTGTTGGTTTTGGCGTCCCCCGCCAGATTGACGTCAGCTTTGACATCCCATAGCAAGCCAAAGTTGCTGTCCCGCACCGGCCCGATGCGCGCGGCGAGTTCAGTAAGGAACCCTGGCTCACTGGGTGCACGCTCCACCACGCACACGCCCCAGCGCAAAAGGTCGTTGAGCATGTCACAGAACGCGTCGTCATCTTTGAGAATAGCGTCTGCATTACGACGCGGCGGCGCAGACAGCGTCGCAGCATTCCAGGCCTCGGGGGCAGGGAGCCAGCTCTCGGGGAGGTGTTGCCCCTCCGCGATGTGCCGAAGCCAGCCCGAGTGATAGATGCTGACCACACTCTCATTGGCACCCTCGGGCGCCCAAGTCACGCTTAAATCGCCCGATGCGGTGAGCTCAAAGGCCGCGATCTGCATCGCGTCGGATAGCTCAGCGGGGTCCATGATGCCCTCGCGGGTAGCGGGGTCGATGCCACCGTGGCCGAGCGTGTTTTCCCGCAACCAAAAACGGTGACAGTTCAACTGACGGCCATCGGGCCAACTGACAACCAGCGCGTCATCACCCTTGGTGACAGCGGCAATTGGCTGGGCTGCGTACTGATAAAAGTCGGGGGCCACTAACTCCGAGGAAAGGTCGCGTTGCGTCATCACGATGCACATCTCCCTCGCCAAACCACTGCGGTGGCCGCGTCATCCGCGGTGCCAGGTATGGCGTTTTATTGTGTCGGATCCTAGGTGGATTCTCACAATCCATGGCTCCGTAATGGGCGGAAATGTAACCGAAGCCGCTAATCGTGGGAAGAACAATTGACGCCCAAGAGGACTGCGCTAAGAACACGATGCGGCAACACATTCGAGCGACACCTCACTAGGCGGTCATGGCGGCGAACGATGCTATATTGCGACGCCTATCAAGGATCTTAAGAGCGCTCAACCAAGTCCTTTGAGCCTCTGCATCACGACTCTGCCGCTCGTAATCGATCGGCGCACAGGACAGCCTCATGAAAAATCTTTGCCGCGTTCTCGTTCTTTGCTGTGCCATTGTTACCACAGCGACAGGGCATAACACCTCTGATCAAAACGATGCAATCGCACACTACAGCGACCGAGCTGTGGAGCTCCTGCGCGATGCGATCAGCCGCGAGACCGCCCAAGGGCGAGGGCTGGTACCGGCCTATGCCGAGTCCCTGAAGCAAGTATTTCTCGAGGCTGGGTTCTCGCCTGAAGCGCTGACTATTGTGCCTTACGGCGAGACAGCGTCACTGGTGGTGCGCTACGAGGGCGATGGCAGCAGCAGCCGCAAACCCATCTTATTTTCCTCCCACATGGACGTGGTGCCCGCCGACCCCGAGAGCTGGCTGCGACATCCATTTGAGCTGCAAGAGGATGAAACGTTCTTTTATGGCCGCGGGGTACTGGACAACAAGTTTGATGTCACCCTCCTCACCACCCTCTTCGTGTGGCTAAAGGAGTCTGGGTTCGTCCCAAACCGCGATCTGATTATTGCCTTCACCGGTGATGAGGAGTCCTTCCAGGAAACCGTGCAACAGCTGGCCCGCGACTACCGTCATTTCGTTGACGCCGAATACGCGCTGGTCGTTGATGGCGGAGGCGGTGTGCTGAATGACGCCAATGAGGCCATCCAGTTTCAGGTGGGCTTTGCCGAAAAAACCTACGCGACCTTTTCCATGACCGCGAAGAACCCCGGCGGGCACAGCTCGATGCCGCGGGCGGATAACGCCATCTATGATTTAGCGCGCGCCATTCAGCGCCTCGAGGCCTACACCTTCCCGGTGGAGACCAATGAAATCACGCTGACCTACTTTGCCCGCACCGCACCGCTCCTCGATAACGAGGTCGGTGAGGCGATGGCGCGTCTGGTGGCAGATCAGAATGATGTCGAGGCGATCGCGACACTGCGAGCGCAACCTCAGTACGTGGGCACTCTTGGGACAACCTGCATCCCAACCATGCTGTCGGGCGGACATGCAGAGAACGCACTGCCCAGGGCGGTGACCGCGGTGGTGAACTGCCGTATTTTCCCCGGTCATACACCCGCGGAGATCATGCGAGAACTGCAGCGCGTGACCGATAACTCCGATCTCGAGTGGCGGGTTGTCGGTGTGCCGGTAACCAGCCCGGCCTCATCCTTCAATACAGAAGTGATGGACGCCATCGCCGCTTCATTGGGCCCGATCCACGGAGCACTGCCGATCGTGCCAAAGATGGGTTCGGGTACCACCGACGGCGCCTACTGGCGCGCGGCGGGCATACCGAGCTACAGCTTTACCGGGATTTTCATCAACCCCAAAGACAGCTTTGCCCATGGGCTAAACGAGCGGGTACCCAAAACCGCTGTGGGTGAATCGTTGCGGTTCTGGAGGGCGATGATTGATGAGCTGGCAACTAACAGATCTGGCACGGCGCAATAAAAATGCGATCACTCAACAATCAAGCCTGAGCAGCCAAAGGCCGTTAAGCAGCTCAGATGCCCCTGCGCAAACGGGATAAGTGACACCAGCCCACCTAGTTAACGGGTCGTTTATGGCAGGTAATGTGATCGCAGGCCCTCGCAAAACGCCAGATCAGGATGCGTTCCGTGGGTCGTCGTATCGCCGTAGCGAATCATCTGGGAGTTGCCAGCGCGCCATTGTGGCCATAGCGGAGCGGATTCCGAATTGGGATCCCCCCGGCGAACAAATGCGCTCCAATGAGCGACCATTTCTCTGGTCAAGCGGCGATCGATCTCAACGGTCGGTAGCCAGTCATCATGCTGATTAAACATGTAGGGCAACTCGGCGCCGTGGTAAGCGCCGATTGGTTCAAAGCCTGGCCGAACGCGGTCAAACCGATAGACCCAGGCACGCGCACCTGCCTTATCAAGCGCTGACGCCAGTGCCAGAGAGGGGCACAGGTACTGAATACCCGTACCCACTCGGTCCATCTGTTCAAGCAAAGGTATCTCTTCCGGAAAATCGCCGAAGATCTTCTCGACCACGGCCTCCGACAGCCGGCCACCAAAATTCTCAAGTGGCGAGGAACCGGGAGGTATATACATCAGCGCTTCGTTGAAGTTAGTGCCAATGATGGTATCGATCAGCGGCAGCGATCCACTGTGTGATAACTCAGGCAGTGTCTGCGGGAGGCTTTCCGGGTCTTCAACGGGATCGAAATAGAAATTGGAATACACCTTCCCCGCCGCCTCGAGAAGCTGCGCAGAGGGTATTCCGCGCAGGCCATCCAGGGAGCCTGTCTCCCCGAGCAGTGATCGCTGGAATTCAAGCGCATGCGCCTCCGCCGCTGGCGTATCCGGCCCCTCATCGAAAGACCAACCGCCACTCTGCTGAATCAGCCCGCGAAAGCGGCCCTGACTCAACGGCGAGATCGCCAAATGGATCGCATTGTCGGCGCCTGCGGATTCCCCCACCACCGTGATGCGCTCAGGGTCGCCACCAAACGCGGCAATGTGTTCGTGCACCCACGCCAGACTGGTAGCGAGGTCATGCAGTGCAGGATTCTTGATGGTCATTTCAGGGTGGTTGAGCCAGCCGAATATCCCCAACCGGTAGGCGACCGAAACCACTACTATGCCCTGCCGCGCTAGCTGCTCACCATGATAGTTGGGCTCGTAACTCCAGCCCCCCGTGTTACCACCACCATGGATGTAGATCATGACCGGCAGCGGTTCCCCGGCCTCCAAATCCGTCCACACATTGAGGTACAGGCAATCTTCTGAATACTCAGGCGCCACCATGAGATTGGGGTCAATGCCGACCCGCGCCATCATGCCGCGGTACCACTCGACGCCACTATCCGTTTGCATGCAGGCTGGCGCATAAGTGGAGGCGTCGATCGATTGGCCGTCGGGCTGCCACGGCACTGGCCGCGCCCAGCGTCGCTCACCCACCGGCGGTTCGGCAAAAGGCAACCCGAGAAACGCGGCGATGCCATTTGTCTCATAGACACCATTAATCATGGTGTCGCCCAGTTGCACTAAGGGTGAATTCGGCTCCGCTCCGCAACCAGCGAGGCCCAGCATGCCAGCCAGCAAAACGCGCACCAACCCACTGAACCGGAATACTAAATCGTCACGACAACGCATCCGCGAACGCTCCCCTCTTCGATGATTTCGTGAGCCCTGACCATTTGATCGAATGGTAGCGTTTCGGCAATGCGGTGCTGCAGGCCGTCCTCTGTCAACGCCGCTTGGGTATCCGCCATCGCCTTCACCTTGGCCTCTTCCGGCATGGCGTACACAATTACCATGCGGACCGTGAGGTCCATAAACATCATGGCTCTGAAAGGTAATGCGGGTTCGGGCACCACGGTACTGGAGTACGTCGCAATCGTGGCGCCGATCCTCACGCAGTGCAGCAGCTCGGGCAGGTTGGCACCGAACTCCACCTCGATCACCCGATCGATCTTTTGACCTCCGGTCAAATCCAGCACCGCCTTCCCCCACTCGGGTTCGCGATGATTGACCACCGCCTCGGCACCGGCTTCACGGCAGGCTGCAGCGTCTTGTTCGTTACTCGCCGTCGCAATCACCCGCGCACCGCTGCGATGCGCCCACTGGATGGCGTAGTGGCCGACCCGACCGGCGCCACCCGTAACGAGTATCAACTGATCGGCAACGGGGCCATCCGCCAACACGCAGCGGTGGGCGGTCATGATGGGAATGCCGATACAGGCCCCCACCCCGAACGAGGCGTTCGCCGGCAGCGTTGGTGCGCGCACGTTGTCGAGTGCAACGTACTCCGCGGCGGTGCCCAGTTGGCGGCCGTATTGGGCCTGATACACAAACACCCGCTCACCGACGCGGGAAGACGATACGCCCTCACCCACTGCGGTAATCACACCCGCGCCGTCGCTGTGGGGTATCACCGGCCCGGCCTCTAATAAATCAGGAAACGCCCCGGCGCGTTTTTTCACATCAGAAGGGTTCACCCCCGTGGTATGGAGCTGCACCAGCACCTCGCCCGGAGCGGGTTCAGGCGTGGGCCAGTCACCCTGCTGCAGCACGTTCCGCGCCGCACCGAATGCGTCAAACCAGCAAGCTTTCATCGATTCATCCTTATGGGTCCAGCCAGTTAGCAAGGCTCTCGGTATGACCGTCGATACCGAGGGTTTGGCCGGAGATCATCCGGCCCCCGGGCCCGGCGAGAAAACACACCATCGCCGCGATGTCCTCGGGGCTCACAAAGTTTCTGAGCGAGCTTTGGCGTTGGTAGATCTTACGGATCTCATCCGGCGTCATGCCACGCTCAGCGGCATCGCGATCAATGACGCGATCAATCCGCTCCCCGCCCACACTGCCGGGGCACAGCGCATTGACCCTGATATTCCAGGGGCCCAACTCCATTGCCCAGGTCTGGGCTAGCCCGATTGCCGCCCACTTGGCTGCCACATAAGGGGAGCGCATTGGGCAACCATACCGCCCGGCACTAGAGGACATGTTCAAAATGAGACCACTGCGCCGGGACTTCATCAGCGGGATCACGAGACGCGTCAGATAGAAAACGCTGTTGAGGTCGGTATCGATCGTCGACTGCCAGGCCGCCACCTCGATGTCCTCCACCGGCTGCTGGGGGCCCGCGACACCCGCGTTGTTGAACAAGAGATCAACCCGTTGGTGGGGCTCGACCAAAGAGTGAAAAACCGCCTCCACCTGCGCTGCATCCGCCACGTCACAGACCACTGCGCTACCCTCGCCGAACTCATCCTTAAACCGTGCGATGGCCTCGCTATCAATATCGAGGGTGAGCACCCGATGGCCCGCCTCGGCCAGCGCTCGCGCGCAGGCCAGCCCGATGCCTGAGGCACCAGCCGATATCAGTGCAACGGGTTGATCTGTCATGGCTAGGGACAACTCCTTCAT
>PBLO01000031.1 GCA_002721785.1 Halieaceae bacterium | reverse complement strand
CAGATGTCCGCCTTCTCCTGCATGAGGGTTGAGACCGAGTACAGCGATTCGCGGTTCACTGATGTCAAAACGATTGATGAGATCGGCATGAAGGGTTCGGAGCGTTTGCTCGATGACATCGCTGGACAGCGCGTCTGGCACGTGGCGAAGCGGGAGATGCGTTGTGGCCAGTGCGACTCTGAGCGCACCTGTCGCGAGCAGCATCACCACGTGCTGAGCACCCGTTGTGTCGGCAAGGAACTCGGTGTGTCCACTGAAGGGCGTCCCGGCGTCGTTGATGACGGCTTTGTGGACGGGTGCTGTGACCATTCCTTGAAACTCATCCGCCAGGCAGAGCGACGCAGCCAATTCCAGCTGGGCCAGCACGTAAGAGGCGTTCAGTGGGTCGGGCTCTCCAGGCTGGCAATCGTTGCTCAGTGGTAAGTCGATGACCGGCAAGTATCCCGTTCGATGGGGCTTAGCGGTATCGGTACTGGTATAGGAGGTGAGCTTTACGTCGATGCCGAGTGCGTTAGCCCTAGCTTGCAGGAGTGCCGTGTTGCCCATTGCAACAATCTGACCGGCCCAGTCGTGCATTGCGGCTGACAACACAATATCGGGCCCGATGCCGGCCGGCTCTCCGGTTGTAATAATCAGTTTTGGAAGGGGATTGCGCATACCGAGAGAGTAACAAAGTGGTCGAGTGGCATTGGACTAGCCATCTTGCATTCAGGCTAGACAGGGCTGCCCGAATAATACGGCGCCAGTGGCGAGCCAGGTGTCTAAGTGAAGGATGCCTAGTCTGATCTTATGATCAGGCGGTCTTGCGGCTTCGCTGATTTGTGTTCCAGAAGATTATTTGATGTCCACGAAAGCTTCTTCACGGATCTTGCGCAGCCAGGCGTCGAGTTCCTCCTGATATTTCTGCTCCCGGATGTACCCCGCAACTTGGTTTCGGCGTACTTGCGATGAAAAGTCCTTATCGCGCCGGTCCTTCACTTCGAGAATATGCCAGCCAAACTCACTTCTGAACGGTTCGCTAACAGATCCCTTTGCCGTCGCCGCCATCGTGGCCTCAAATTCCGGGACCATCTGGCCCGGGTTAGTCCAGCCCAGCTCTCCGCCCTCGGCTGCGGAACCAATGTCGTCCGAGTACTGGCGTGCCAGATCACCGAATGCCTCGCCCGCTGCAATTCGATATTTAAGGTCCCCAGCGAGGGCTTCAGCCGCCTCTTCGCTCAGCACCTCAGTCGGCTTGATCAGGATATGCCTAACGTCTGTTTGTCTAACGAGTCGCTCGCCCCCTACAGCATCGGCGAGGAACACCAGATGGAAGCCCGATGAAGAGCGTACTTTGGTGACGTCTCCAACACTGAGCGATGGAACGACATCTGCAAACATGCTGGGGATGTCGCTCAGTTTGCGCCAGCCCAAGTCACCACCAGAAAAAGTATAGGGGCCGGGTGCTGATACGGCTTCCTCAAACGGGGTACCGCCCTGAATGGCGTCCAGCACGGCATCGACGAACTTTTCTTTCGCCGCCACCGTGGTGGCGTCCTCGCTGCGCCCTGATGAGAGCAGTGCCTGCACAACGCGGTACTCCGGCTGCGTCATCGCCTCACCCTCCTCAGTCGCGAGGAAGTTATCGATTTCCTGCTCCGATATATTGATATTGCGCATGACGTTGCCTTGCTGCACGCGCTGGATCGCCAAATCATCCCGGAGCCCTTCCCGCGCCGCGGCGTAGCTTTGCCCCGATTGCTCGAGGGCCAAACGGAACTGCTCAAGGGTCAAGCCATTTTGCTGCGCGAGCCGCGTCATGGATTCATCAAGCTGTTGATCCGGGATGCGGACTCCGTACAGGTTGGCCAGTTGCAGCTGGATGCTGTCGAGGATCAATCGATCCAGAGTTTCACGGATGAGAATGTCGTCTTCAGGAACCTCAACGCCTCGGGATTCCATTGTCGCGCGCACACCTTGCACCCTTTCTTGCAGTTCACTCGCAAGAATGATGTCGTCATCCACAATCGCCACGACCTGATCTAGCATCTCGACTTGTGCTGATGTAAAGAAGGGCAGCATCAATAGAGCGAAGAGCCCCATCAGGGGCTGTGCCCGAAGCGCCGCTTTAAGAGTGTCAGTCCGAGGTGTGCTCATCAGGAACCGCGAAGTTTTACCGTGGGAATGTGATTGTGAAGTAAAACCGGCCTCGTTAACATAGGACTTGCTTTCTGTGATCGTGCTCTGCGGGCCCGGAACTTAACCGAAAGTTGTGTAATTGGGCGGGAATTTCCCAAAAAATGCTGTCGCCAAGAGACGGGAAGGCCTAGGTTGCTGATAATTGCCAAGAATATTGGCATGGCTTAGCACGTCATCATTTATGACGCCGAAGAAACCGTAAGTCGGACCCAGCATATTAACCACAGGGCAGGGCATGGAGCCCGAGAGAACAAAAGGAATTGCCGCTAATGTTTAGATCAACTCTGCCTCGCGTCGCACTGATGGCTCTTGCCATTGCGTTGCCGTGCTCTGCGATTGCGAACGCGATAGAGGACCGCAACGAGCGCCCAGCCTTGGCCGATTTGACTTCGCAGCGCAAAGCCTTTCTGGCCTCGCGAAGCGTCGCTGAACGGAAAGTCCCGGTTTCAGTAGCCCAGCAATGGCAGGAAGATCCTGAAACCTTTAATGCTCTGCGCACACTATTTGGCCGGCATTCGACTTCGTCACAAATAGCGCCCGAGGAGCGAGCGCTTTACCGTGTCGACGCAGTAAGTGCCGCCGCCATTGAAACGGCTTTGGGGACGCTGGGCGTCACACCAAAATTTGTCTCACAGCGCCGCCCCTACGCGACGGTTGAGCTGACGGTGGCGCAAATTCAAGTGCTGGCTGAGAGTGAAGACGTAACACGGATCAGCGCAGTCATTGGCCCGAGAGCCAAGGGCAATGCCTCGCTGGCACACGATATTAGTGCGCTCTCTACCGGAAATGCCTCGGGAGGGGGCGACCTATCCGGTAGCGGCGTTGTGATCGGTTTAATCAGTTTGCCATTCAGCGCGAGTCTGCTCTCAGAGCTTGAAACGGCTACCGCGGTTCCCACAGAGGCCAGCGGCAACCTCATTATCCTTGGCGATGCCAAAGTAACCTGCGATCCTGGTGCAGACCCCGGCCCAGATCCCTGTGCAGGCTTGACCGCTGATGCGCTCAATATGTTGCAGGTGATTTATCAGATTGCACCTGGCGCTCAGGTGGTGATGGGGTCGCCAGGCATCACCAGTGAGCCGGGTGAGATGGCGACGCTGGTCGATGCAATGGTGGCCGGTGATGTCGGCAACAGTGTGCCCGCCGCAAACATTATTCTTGATGACTTGTACTACCCCAGTCAGAACCCCTTCGAAGTCGACGAAATCTCTGAGGCCATAACTGATGCGCGAGCTAATGGCGTCCTTTATCTGACTGCGGCCGGCGATGGCGGGCATTACGCGGAGACTGACTCCACCTCCAGCGTGTACGTTGCTGATGTGGAGAGTGTGTCTGCCGACGGCACTGCTGCGCAGGAACTGGACTCTTTTCTTGAAGCGCAGGACACGATCCATAACTTTGCTGGTGATGCGTTAATAACGGTGAGTGAGTCGCTAGCAGATGTTTGCTTGTTCTCTGATCAGAATCCTGACTTCTCTACCTCTGCGCTTACCGCATGGATCTATAATGAGAGCGATTCATTCGTTGGATCCATCGACGGACTTGGCTGCCTCTCACAAGATGATCCGGAGAGTGCACTGCCGTTAGCGGCAGGGAGCTCCGTCATCGTGCTGGTCAACACGGTGGGCGGGAGTAGCCGTGTCATGCTCACATCTGAGCGTGCTGCCGTGCCTGCTGATTTGGTATTCACGGCGCCAACGATGAGTAAAACGACCGCTGGCAATATTCTCGGCCACGCTTACGCCCCTGGCGCACTGACCATCGCAGCCGCTGATCTCTGTGTTGATGAAGGAAATAATGATGCGGTTCAGAATTATAGTGATGACTCGGTTTGCCCGACCATAAGCATCGCGCCCTATTCAGCTGATGGAGAGGCGGCGGATGTGCCTCGTTTCTATTGGCAGATGGACAGTGAATCTAATTGGCAACAAATTGACGGAGGCTTGGCTGTTGCTAAGCCCTCGGTAACCGCCTTGGGTAAAGAGAGCGTTCAGTTGTGGGATGGCAACGCGCTGGCATCTGGAGATTTTATTGGCACCTCGGCCTCTGTGGCAGCAGCGTCTGGCATTGCGGCGCTGTATTGGGAATATCGAGGCGCCTCAGAAACAGATGTCAATGTTCTTTCTGTTGAGGTGGCCACTGCACTTCAAGAGTCTGTGACTGGTGCCGGTGCGGATATCTTATTCGGGAGCGGCGTATTGAATGCTTCCGCCGCAGTAGCCCCGCTAAGCTCTGGGAACGATGCTGCGGATAAAACGCTGTTCGATGAGCCGCTGCCGGTTCAAAACTTGAGTATGATGAGCGTACCGGGCGGAGTAGAGCTCGATTTTGACAAAGCGCTCGACGACGTCGCAGACCCAGCAGTGTTTGAATACTCTGCTGTATGTGGCGAAAGCCCTGCAGACGATACTCTCCTCAATAAGACACTCTACGCAAGCGATGCAGATGGTGGCGTTGTCAACGATACAAAGGTGCCGCTTTTTATAGCCTCTGCAGAAGAGGTTTTCTGCAGCGTTACACCAAGGCGAGACAGTACAGCCAACGTTTACTTACCCAGTTCACTTAGCGCGTCCGCTGAATCTGGCGGTGTTGCGCCCGTAACGGTGTCCATGACGGCAAAGGCTGCTGGTGCTGTTATGTCATTCAGTGCCTCGGATCTGGAGGCCACGGAGACGGTGACTTACAGCGCGACCTGCACCGCTGATGATGAAGCGATTTCTGGTTGGGACCCCAAAACAGATGTTGTATCGGAGACCGACTATGCCCTTCAGCAACCAGAAGGTACCGAGGTCACCTGTCGCGTTACGGTCAATGTCCTGAATGGTGGGGGTGACATAACCTCGTCGACAGAAACTACTGCCTCAGCAACAGCTGGGGCGGTGGCAGCTGCGACGGCGTCGTTTTCTGCTGATAGCGGCGGTATCAGGGTGCTCTGGACCCCGGATCCCAACCTTGCGAGCGCGAACATGGCTTCAGGTACGGTGAGATGCGTTAACGCTGAAACGGGTGCGGAGGTGGTCAATCAAGCACTCAGCGGCGCTTCAACGTTTGTTGAGGCAGAGGCGGGGGTGGCGCTGAGCTGCTCCGTCACCACCGTGATTTCGATTAATGGTGTAGGTCAGACACCGACAACGACATCGAGTGCCACGGTCATACCTGAGGAAGAGCTGGCCTCGGGCTTGCCGATTTGGCTTCTATATCAGGCCACTCAGGGCTCAGGAGCAGAGGAAGATCCTGCGCCCTGATTGACTGCTTTACTGCCGGGGCTTGAAGCCCCGGATCATGTCACTCAGCAGCTCGTCGACACGTCCGCCAAAGCCGCCCATCCCCTTCAGCATCACTTGTAATTGGAAGGAATTCTCGCGGGGAAGGTTCGGGTCAGTGAAGTCAGGGATGTCCCCTACCAGCGTGTCGATGTAACGCATGTAAAGCAATCGCACCCGCCAGCAACAGTCGTCGTACTCAAAGCCCACCATGCTTTCCACTACTTCCGAGGCTTCGAGCGAGTACTCATAGGCCCCAAAGAGACTCCAGGTGTCGTTAACCGGATAGTAAGCCGATACGGTTGCCTGTTCGGTCACCGGTCTGTCGATTAACGACGGGGGTGGCTCGCGAAGCGTATAACCCAAATTGAAAATGGCGCCGTTACCCGGTTGATAATTAGCCTGCGCGTAAGCGGCGTCAAAAGTGTTCTCGTTGGGGTCATAGAGCAGGCTTGATCTAAGTCGCCATTGAGATGAGGGGTACCAAGTGGCCTCAGCGGCAATCGCCGACACCGTCTCATCGAGATCGGGGTCAAACCGATTTAATCTCACCTCGCGATCCCGAAAATAAAAGATCTGTCCAAGGCTGGCCTCTAACTTGGTTTCGCCCGTCTCGTTTTCGATGAAGCGTGTCGTCACGCCTAGTGACAGTTGGTTGGCGTCGTCGATTCGGTCGTTACCTGAGAACCGGGTGTCGCGATACAGCTGGTTGTAAGTGAATGTCAGCTCAGCGCTGTCAAAATCAGGATGCCGTGTTTGGTCCTCAAACTGCGAATACAAAAAGTAAGCCCGCGGCTCCAAAGTTTGCGTCATCCCCATGCCACCTAGCTGGGTCTGGCGATCGAAAATCAAGCCCCCGTCCACACTGGCCATGATCGAGCCCGCGCTGGGAGAGGTGTCGTCTAGCAGCGGAAAATCGTCGAGCTCGTAAGAGACGGAGCGATACTTCAGCGTTGAAGTCAAAAAGCCCGCTTGCCATCGCTTGGGCAAGGTGAGGCCTGCCTCTGTATATAACCGTTGCCCGGTTACGCGCGCGGCATCGGTATCAAAGTGAGAGAGCTGGGCCAAAAACAGGGGTTCAACACCAAGCCAGCTCGCCTGACCGCGCCACCGCGCCGTCATCTGCGGCAGCTTCTTGTAATCGTTGCGTATATCCTGGGCCAGAGACTGGAATTGCTCGACATCCAACCGCATCTGCCAGCTCTCACCGAGCCATTCCACTCTGCCCAGCTGCTGCAAAGCTGTTTGGCGTTGAGCGCTGAGGCGGTGATTTTCGAGATCGCGCACGTATTCCGCATCACTCACCCGTGTGTATTTGACGGTCGTGCGCCATGCATCGCCGTGTTGGCCAGCATGCTGCGCAGCCAGGAGCCAGCGCTGACCGTCTGTTTGCGTTTCGCCTTCATATTTTTCGTCGTTACTGATCCAACCGCCGGTCAGTTCCCAATACCCCGTGGTTTCGTCCAGCCAGCGACCTTTCGCTTGGTGGAGCAGACCCCGTTCCTGTATGTATCGTGGCTGATACAGCGCGTCGTAATGGGGTGCCAGGTTGAAGTAGATGGGTTGTGTGATATCCGCGCCACCACGACTATCGCTACCGATGTCCGGAAAAAGCAGGCCGCTCTTTCTTCGCGAGTCCACCGGGAAGCGAATCCAAGGCAAATAGAAAATGGGGACATCCGCTACCCTGAGGGTTGCCCCCCAAGCCTGACCGTCCCCGCTGTTCGGATCGATATCCAGCCTATCTGCCTCGAGAATCCATGTGGGGTCGTGGGGCGCGCAATAGGTCATAGCGCCGTCATTCACCTCAATCTCACCGCTGGCGTCGCGGGAAAGCGTTGCGGCGGTGCCCGAGAGCTGTCGGTTATGGAGCAGGTATTGCGCTGCGTTAACCTCAGCCACTTCCGAGACACTGTCGTAGATGACAGAGTCACCTGTGATGACCACGCCCGGCTCGCGGAAGGTTACATCGCCCGAGGCCACCGCTCGCTCGCGGGCGCGATCGATGGTGACTTGGTTGGCACTGACGCGTCGGTATCCCTGTTGCACGCGGACATTACCAACGAACGTTAACTCGGTCTCTGTGACCTCGCTGTTGTCAGCGTTGACCTCCAGATCAGAATCAGTAGGCGGGATGCTGGTGTCGATATTGGCCAATGGATCGATGAATTGTCCGTCACACTGCCGACATCGTTTGTCGACAGACATGACAGGTACCGAGATCAGCGGTTGCCAATCCAGTAACGGTAGAACGGTTCGCTCATTAAGCTCGTCCGCAATAGTGTGCTGGGTCGAGACCCCCATTGCTACGCAAACCGCGCTGGCGAGCGGTTTGCGCAGCCAAGCCCGGCGAACAACGTAAGGTAATGAATACAAAATCAAGGGGACGGATAGCTCGGGATCTTCTGGCCAGAATCATAAAGCATGCTGGCCTCATCTGCTCGGTCGGTCACGGCCAAATTTTCTTGAATTCTGGTGTATGGTTCGGGAAGGAATGTCAGCGCTAAACGGCGGCGATGCGTTGAGTCGGAGCCGCTTTTAAGGGGACGAGTGGGCTTGCAGCTAGAAGCTTTGCACAACTGGGTAGCCGCGGCACTCGCGATCGAACCGGCGACTATTTCGCTGACCCAAATAGCAGGGGACGCCAGTCCTCGTCGCTATTTCCGAGTAAGTCGAAGACGCGGCGCCACAGACATTGCGCTGCCATCCGGCGCGCCCGATTCCTCCGGGTCAAACCGCATCATAGAGGCCGATACGCTCATTGCGGCACTCTCCCCGGGCAGTGAGAACAACGACGCTTTCTTGGCTGTACAACGGCTGATGAGCACCGCGGGTCTGCGAGTGCCGGCACAGATTGCCGCAGACCTGACTCGGGGTTTTTTCCTCATGGAAGATCTCGGTGACGCACTGCTGTCCTCGCAGTTAGAGCAACGCTCTGTGGAGACCTGGTACCCGCTGGCGCTGCGAGAGCTCGCAAAACTCACCGCTATTTCCCATCGTGATGCTCGGCTTCCACTGATGAATGCTGCGCGAATTAAAGAGGAGTTGTCGGTTTTCCCCGAGTGGTTTTTGCGTGGTCTGCTGGGGCTGTCGGATGCAGAGATACCCATTGCCATGTTGGACAGCCTGGCGACATATCTTGCCGAGGCATTTTCTGCGCAGACGCAGTGCGTGGTGCACCGGGACTTTCATTGCCGAAATCTCATGTGCTTGCCCGACGGCGGCGTGGGCGTTATTGATTTTCAGGATGCCGTTATAGGCCCGGTTACCTATGACGCGGTATCGCTACTCAAGGACTGCTATGTGCTCTGGCACCGCCAGGATCAGCTGCGGTGGCTTGAGCAATATCGGCAGCAACTGGCACGGAATGAGTTAGCGGTTGGCAACCCGAGAACGTTTCAAGACGGCTTCGATATGTGTGGTTTGCAGCGCCACCTCAGGGTGCTTGGGGTTTTTGCGCGCCTGCATTTACGTGACGGAAAGCCGGCGTACCTCGACGATTTGCCGCGCGTGTGGCACTACATCCGGGAAGTGCTCGCCCAGTACCAGAACATTCCCACGCTTAGGGATTTTTCAGGCTGGCTAGACGACGCAGTGATGCCCGTCATCACCAAGCAACCGTGGTACAAAGATCTGAAGGCGCCCAAGCCCCTGGCGGGTGATCCGTGAAGGCAATGATTCTGGCAGCGGGCGAAGGTCGACGGATGCGCCCGTTAACAGATCGTACACCCAAACCACTTCTTACTTTGGCTGGCCGTCCGCTCCTTGAGCACCATATCCTCAATTTGAAGTCGGCTGGTTTTGATGAGTTGATTATCAATGCCTCGTATCTTGGTGAGCAGATTGCCGCTTTTTGCGGCGACGGAGGTCACTGGGGTGTTTCCATCAGAGTCTCTCACGAGGATGAACCGCTGGAGACGGCAGGTGGCATCGTTAAGGCACTCCAGTGGCTCTCGTCTGACCCATTTTTGGTTGTGAATGGCGATGTTTATACCGATTACCCGTTCATGCGACTCCGCAACCATGTGCTGCAAGAGGCGAGCGCGCACCTTGTGCTGGTCGATAATCCGCCTCATAACCTGTCGGGAGATTTTCTGCTCAATCCTGAAAGTACTCGTATCCACCTGCCTGATCGTCACTCAGCTGCTGCGGGTAGCGCACTCACTTTCTCGGGTGTCGCGCTGTACCACCCTACTTTTTTTTGGGGGCTGTCTGAGGGCAAGTGGCCGCTCAAGCCGTTGTTTGATCGAGCCATAGCAACCGAAACACTGACTGGCGAATATTTTCAGGGCTTTTGGGCAGATGTGGGGACACCTGAGCGGCTGGAGTCGCTAAATCACCAACTCGTTACAGAATGAGAGGTTCACGCTGAGGGGTGCCTCGCATTAAACTCGTCCCACACTCAGGAGTGGTCACACTGCCATGCAGCCTTTCGTCATCGCCCCCTCAATTCTTTCTGCTGACTTTGCCCGCCTCGGAGAAGAAGTGGAGCAAGTGTTAGCGGCGGGTGCCGATTGGGTGCATTTCGATGTCATGGACAACCACTACGTACCCAACCTGACGATCGGGCCGATGGTGTGTAAAGCCTTGCGTGATTTTGGTGTCACCGCACCCATCGACGTTCATCTTATGGTTGAGCCCGTTGATGCGCTGATCGGTATGTTCGCTGATGCCGGCGCGAGTGTGATCAGTTTTCACCCTGACGCATCGACACATGTTGATCGATCACTACAGATGATCCGAGACGCGGGTTGTCAGGCGGGCCTGGTATTTAATCCCGCCACAGGGCTCGATGCGCTCAAGTACGTCATGGACAAGGTCGACTTGGTGCTGTTGATGTCGGTGAATCCCGGCTTCGGCGGTCAGTCCTTCATTCCCGCTACGTTGGGTAAGTGTCGCGAGACGCGTGCAATGATTGACGAATCGGGTCTGCCGATTCGCCTTGAGGTCGATGGCGGCGTGAGTGCGGCGAATATCTGCGATATCGCGGAAGCCGGCGCAGATACCTTCGTCGCGGGCTCCGCGATTTTCAATCAGCCGGACTATCGCGACGTCATTGACAAGATGCGAGCTGAGCTCGAGCTGTCCAGCCACGCGTGAGCGCAACGCTTTCTGAAACCGATTTTGAAACGCTGGTATCTCAGGGATTCAACCGGATACCGGTAAGCCGTGTTCTGCTGGCCGACACGGAAACTCCTTTGTCGGCTTACCACAAGCTGGCCTCGGGGCCTCAGTCCTACCTCTTCGAATCTGTTCAAGGTGGCGAACGGTGGGGCCGCTATTCGATTATTGGTTTGCCTGCATCGAATTGGCTCACGGTGTCAGGCCGCACCGTACGGCGTTATGAACACGGCCAGCTGACCGAGTCGTTTGATGCCTCTGATCCGTTTGCTGCCGTGGACCAGATTCTATCTGCCTATCACAGCGCCCCCATGACGCACCTGCCGATGTTCCATGGAGGTTGGGTAGGTTATTTTGGTTACGATACGGTCCGATATGTGGAGCCCAGGCTGGCCGACAGTTGCCCGCGGGATGAGCTCGGTGTGCCGGATATCTGGCTGATGCTATCTGAGGAGGTTGTCGTATTTGACAATCTCGCAGGTGCGCTCACGTTAGTGGTGAATGCCGACACTCAGAATGAGTCGGCCTTTGCTTTCGCGGTGTCGCGGCTCGATGCGCTTGAGGCGGCGCTATCGCAACCGATCTCGCCATTGGAACCCATCTCCCTTGCGCCCCGTGACGCGGCGGCCGCAGAGGAAAAGGTGGCATTCTCGACCGATGAAGCCACCTACAAGGACTGGGTGTCGAGAGTTCGAGACTATATTTTGCAAGGTGACGTGATGCAGGTTGTGCCATCTCAGCGCATGACCGTTCCTTTCAAGCAATCACCGCTCACGCTCTATCGCGCGCTGCGCAATCTCAACCCATCTCCTTACCTCTACTTCGTCGATCTGGGCGATTTTCAGATTGTGGGATCCTCTCCAGAGATTTTGGTGCGGCTGGAGGCGGGTGAAGTGACGGTCCGCCCGATTGCGGGGACGCGCAAGCGAGGTGATTCCGTCACCGAGGATGAAGCCCTTGAAGCGGATCTATTAAGTGACAAAAAAGAAATCGCCGAACATCTGATGCTCATCGACCTCGGCCGGAACGATGTCGGGCGCGTTGCTGAGCCTGGCTCGGTCACTCTGACCGAGAAAATGGTGGTAGAGCGTTATTCCCATGTCATGCACATCGTTTCCAATGTGATGGGCCGCGCCCGCCAAGATGTCGGTGCGATCGATGCGCTCAAGGCAACACTGCCTGCCGGTACCCTAAGTGGTGCGCCAAAACTCAGAGCGATGGAGATCATTGATGAGTTGGAGCCTGTGAAACGTGGCGTATACGGCGGTGCCGTGGGCTATGTCTCTTGGGCCGGCGAGATGGATACTGCCATTGCGATTAGAACCGCGCTGGTCATGGATCAGAAGGTGGTGATTCAGGCGGGTGCTGGGGTGGTGGCTGATTCTATTCCTGAGTCTGAATGGGAAGAGACCCTCAGCAAGGCGCGCGCCATGCTTAGGGCTGTGGCTATGTGCGATGGTGACTGATCGGTTGGGCTGACGGGCCTCAGCAGTCTCTCAGTGTGGGCGCTAAGATTGCCGATTCGTAGTTGACTGAGTAATCGCGCTGAAGACCCATCGAGAGGGCCATGCTGATGCTAACGGCCGGATCAGCCGGATAGTAGAGCCGGGATTATTCTCCGGCGCTCAGATTGCGAATGCCGACGATCTCGAAATTCTGAGAGCGGGGCTGCCACTGCACGGAAATGTCGTAGTAGGCGCCATCGATTAAAGCACCACGGATGATGAAGCTATCGCCGAGTCCACTGATTGATGACCAACCCAACTCGAACACATCGCGTGCTTTAATAAAGCCTTTATCGAATGTTGTGACAGCGAAATTAAACGTTCGCTCTGCTGTCGACCCAAATGAGTCGATGGCTCGGACAGTGATTTCATGCTGCCCCGAACCTAACTGGTTCCAGTTAAACGCGCTCGAGAAACCCGATTGACCTGCTTGTCCATTGTTCGGAAAGCGTTTTACCAGCTCATTGCGCCGATCGCCATGCGGGACATCGAATCGATAGGTACCATCAATATAAACTTCTACCCTTTCAATGGGTTCGCTGGACACTGCCCAGCCTCGAACCATCCCGATACCCGAGTGGACTGCATTGCGGATGGGTTGATCAATGGCGATTTCAAGGTCGCTGACCCCGTCGAACTCCACGACGTAAATAAGTGCGCTATCAACATCGAGATCGTTCCACTCGCCCATCGCGCCTAGGTCATAAAAAGGCTCGGGCCAGTCGCCCAGGCCGATGGCGGCGCCATCTTCAGCGCCGCTAGCGCTATCGGGCTGCACGCCCCAGTTGGAATAGAGTCCGTTCTTCGGCGTCCCGTTGAAGTCACCTTCCCAGAATTGGTCGCCGTTGTTTGACCACGTCCAGGTGCCTTCTTGTGCGACGTCCGAGGCGCCCAACCATACAAAGGGAACGCCCGAGCCGTCATCAGGCACAGATGTTTCTAGCTGCTCGGCGGTCAAGTGAGCCGCTAAAGCCTCGATCAACGCGGTGTTTTCTCGCTGAGAATCAATTCTTACCAGATAGCCTGCTTGCCCGTTCAGCGACATTTCGGAGGCATTTAGGCCCGCGGTTTCCCAATCGGCAGTATCGGTGACGATTCGGTAGGTATGGCCCTCGAATTCGAATATTGCGCTCGCGCCCGCCACTGCGGGCAGCAGTAACAGAGCCATAGCAACGCCGGCCCACCGTCGGGCAAGGGCTGCGAGGGCTGCAAAGTGTGCAGAGAATGTGGTGCAGCGGCGCATGGTTTGAGAGCTTTTCCTGATACCTAAAAAAACGGGCCGAGAACACTAGCACCGGTTTTTATCGGTCGCCAGTGCTATGCCTGTGTATATTGACGCCGCAGCCATGGGCATTATTCCGCCCGAATATGCTCTGAAAGGGCGTGTATGCGGTAATTCTCCGCATTTGGAATCCTTTGTTATTGAGGGATATTGAATAAAAAGTAAGTGCCCACTATCAGAATTTGCCCTGCTAAAATTGACTCATCCATTTGTATAGGAGGAGATTGCCTGACACGTTCTCTGAGCCGCGGCAAATGGCAGGAGCTGTTGCGGCTGGGTCCACCCCGTGTTCAATTACACCTTCGTCGAGATCTTGGATAATCTCGCATATGAGCCCGCGGGGAGTGGTGGAAGGCTATTTTTCTTCAAAATTGCCGATTTTCGACGCATTTCGGCGCAATTTTCGCGCAAGCGGCATTATTTTTTGGATTTTTACTGAATTTAGCGACGTATTCGCGTAAAAAGGGCGCGTTCGCTCGCCACAATCGATGTGCACGCAGGGCCATGATTTTAATGATCGACAACTACGACTCCTTTACCTGGAACGTCGTGCAGTACTTCTGGGAGCTGGGCGCCGAAGTCGAAGTGTGCCGTAATGACGAGATTACGCTCGCTGAGATAGCGCAGAAATCGCCCGCGGGTATTTGTATCTCCCCGGGCCCGTGCTCCCCTACTGAGGCGGGCGTATCGATGTCGGTTATTGAGCACTTCGCCGGTGAGTTGCCGATTTTTGGTATTTGCCTTGGGCAGCAGAGCATCGGCGCGGTTTTTGGTGGCGATGTCGT
>PBLO01000030.1 GCA_002721785.1 Halieaceae bacterium | reverse complement strand
CCAGGTGGGGTTTACCATCGCCGTGCCTGTTGCCAGCCACGCGGTGCGCTCTTACCGCACCTTTTCACCCTTACCGGCGAACCGGCGGTTTCCTTTCTGCTGCACTTTCCGTGGGCTCACGCCCCCCAGGCGTTACCTGGCGCTCTGACCCGTTGGAGCCCGGACTTTCCTCTGCCGCGAAGCGACAGCGATCGCCTGACCAACTCGCGGGCGAGCCTAACGGTATCGTTGGAGCGTCGCAAGCTCAGGTCTGCTCTCTTCTGTCCAATAGCCATTGATACAGATTGCGGGCAGGTTGGCCCGTGACATCGGCAACGATGGCCGCTGCGCGACGCGGAGGCAATTCACTTGCCAAGCGCTCGAGCCATATCCAAATATCTGGGGACAGATCCGACTCCGATGCGTCAAATCCTCGCACCACAATCACGATCTCACCTCGCTGCTGATTGAGATCGCCCAAAACGAACTCGACGAGAGCAGAAAGCCTGTCGCGGCGGATGGTTTCGTGGCTCTTAGTCAATTCGCGACAGAGCGCCGCCTCCCGATCACCCAACACGGAACACATCGCCTCTAGCGTGATCGGCAAGCGCCGGGGCGATTCAAAGAAGATCAAGGTCGCCTCGTGCGCTCTCAGGCTTTCAAGACGCTGACTGCGCTGCCCGGGCTTCGCCGGCAAAAATCCTTCAAAGTGAAATCGATCACTGGGTAATCCCGCTGCACTCAGTGCCGCAGTCATCGAGCTGGGTCCGGGAATCGGGACGACCGGCAAGCGTTCTGCCTGACACGCTGCGACCAGTCGATATCCCGGGTCGGATATCATCGGTGTGCCCGCATCAGATATCAGGGCGATGGAATCACCCCCTCGCAGCCTCATTAACAAGCGCTCGAGCTCGGCTGGAGTACTGTGATCGTGATAGCTCACCATCGGTGTGCGAACGTCGAAGTGCGCCATCAATTTAGTGGAATGTCGCGTGTCCTCGGCTGCAATGACATCCACCTCGCGCAGAGTCTCGATAGCCCTAAGCGTCATGTCACCCAAGTTGCCAATTGGGGTCGCCACGATGTAAAGGCATGCCGTCACTAGAGCTACTCCGTTTCAGACCACATCGGTCCTCTTGGCGCTATACTGCCGCGATGAGCCGCTATGGTCATCCCTTGCAATCATTCAGCGCCACTTGGGCGGCACGCATTCTGACCTCGCGTACCCTCGCGAGGCGCAGCACGTTCTGTCGCGTCAGTGTCATCGCCGTCATCTTGACGGTGCTGGCAAGTTGCACCTCCACACCGCCGGAACCCGACCTCACGCTACCATCGCCCCAGAAAGAAGACACCCTGCCTGTCGCCGTGGAGGGGGAGGAGCTCGACCTGGCGGCAATCCAGCACGTCACGAGCATCGCTCATTCATCGTCACTCATGCACGCACGACACGAGCGCAACCGCCTGTCCGCCAGCGGCATTGACGCCTCGACGCTGATTGCCATCGACACCCGGTTAGCCTGGCTAGAGGGGGACGTGAACAAATCAGCAGCCCTGCTTAATCGGCTCGCGCAAGACAATACGGCCAGTGTCGATTTTGTCCTGAGAGATCAAGAGCGGCATGCAGAGGCCGAGGGGAGCTGGCTGGAGGCGGCCGAAATATTGCTTGCACAGATCGCGCGCTCGCCGGAACGGCGCGTCGAAGAACAGACCAGCGAACGCCTATTTGCCTACCTGATCCAAGCAGATGAGGAACACATACGCGCCCGCTTGGGAACCACCTCGGATGAACAATGGCGCGCATGGTTGGAGATGCATTTGGCCTATCGGCAGAGTGGCGCCGAACTGGAACGCTGGCTGAGCGCGTCGTCGGGGTCACTCACACCAGCCCTGCCACATCACCTCGCCTTTGTCAGTGATGACAAGGCGGTTGAGCACGTCGCGCTACTGCTTCCATTGCAAGGCCCCCTCGCGGCTGCTGGAGAAGCGGTCGTAGCCGGCGCAATGGACCAGCTCTACAGCCTGTTCCCTGATCCCAGTCGCCGTCCCGTCCTCACCACCATCGACACCCAGCAGTACCCGGACATTGCCTCGGGCTATCGAGCCGCTATTCAGCAGGGAAGCGACATGGTGATTGGACCGTTGACCAAGACCAATGTTGCGGCGCTTGCAGACGCACCCAATAAACCGGTTCCGCTCATCACACTGAATCAGATTGATGGATTTGCGGCTGACAGCGAGACGCCATGGCTCAGCTTCAGCCTCTCTCCTGAAGACGAAGCGCGTCAGACCGCTGACGTAGCATTTGGTCAGGGATGCCGAAATGCCATTGTCGTGGCATTGAGTAGCGAGCGAGGCCAGAGGTTGCTCGGCGCCTTCGAGACGCGCTGGCAACGTCACGGCGGTTCGCTCCGCGGTCGCCTCATAGTGGATAACCCTAATATGGCCAACGAGCCCATGGGTAAGCTACTGGGGTCTGGTTCCAGCGACCGACGCATTGGCGACGTGGAGAGAGCTTTTGATTTGCCGGTCGACTCGCGCGGCAGAGGCCGCACCGACTTTGAATGTATCTTCATGTTGGCGCCTGACCCCGCCACAGCGCGAACTTGGCGCCCCCTGCTGGTATTTCATATGACTGGGGACATCCCTGTCTATGCCACTTCAGCGATCAACGACGGAGTGACCGATACGCGCAATCGCGATTTAAACGGTGTCCGCTTCGTCGAGACGCCCGCAATGCTGCCGCCGCTCAACGGTGGGCGACTCGGGCGCCTCAAGGCGCTGGGTGGGGACGCGCTGCTACTAGCTCAGCGCTGGCAACAACTGCAGCACACCGAGCAGTGGGCCATACGAGGCCAGACCGGCGTGCTCCGACGCCGCGCAGACGGGTCGATTGAGCGCGCCCTCGAACTGAGCACTTTTGATGGCGCAGAAGTCAGAAGATGGTCGCTAAAATAAAAACCGACAAGATCACGGAAGCATTCATTGCGGACTGTCGGGCAACATTGGGAACGCTGCGCGGAGGCCTACCTGTCCAGGCAGGGGCTGCAATCGATTGCGCGTAACTTCGCAACGCGGCATGGCGAAATAGACTTAATCATGCTGGATGATCATCACATCGCCTTTGTAGAGGTCCGCTATCGAAGCGCCTCCCGTTTTGGCGACGCAAGGCTGAGTGTTACTGCCGCAAAACAACGCCGAGTCAGGCGTTGTGCGCAAAGCTTCCTGCAAACCCACCCGGCGTGGCAAAGCTACCCTTGCCGGTTTGATGTTATCGCTTATGATGCCCATCGCGACGTGCACGAGCCCCTATGGCTTCGCGCGGCATTCGACACAACAACCGGTATGAGCTGATTCGGGCTAAACGTGGATTTCTACCCCCTCATCTCAGAGTTTTTTCAGCGGCATCTCAATGCCGCGAGCATGATGATCGACGACATGGCGGAGCCACTCGGTGCTGCTGCCGTCATGTCGAGCGAAGCGGTGTTGAACGAATGCAAGCTCTTCAGCGTTGGCGTTGGCGCCGATTGTGCCAGCGCTACCGCCTTCGCTGGGTTACTGCATCGGGGCATCTTGCGGGAACGACCCGGGCTCCCTGTGGTCGAATTAAGCGAGCACCATATTGAATCCGCAGAAGCAGGCGTCAGCTGGGTGAGCCAGCAGATACAGGCATTGGGCCAACCCGGCGATGTCGCCATCGTGTTCGGCGCGACCCTCAGCGAGCAGGATTCGCAGCGAATCGGTCATGCAGCAGATCAACGGCAGGTGAAAGTGATCTGGCTGGGCCGCCGCGGACCGGGCATCAGCATAGACGCGGCAGAAGAGCAGGTGGAAACACGCGTCACCCTGAATGCAACGCTGGCCGTGTGCTTGGCGAGACTGATTGATATTCACACCTTTGGCCCGATGGAGGACTGATTCATGGCCGCTATCCGATACCTACTTACCCCCCTACTGCTTGCTCTCACTCTTGGCGGTTGTGGATCGATCATGTCGAGCGCAGGCGCGGGCCCCATCGAGGAGGACCCCGGGGAACGCACGCTGGGTCAGCAGATGACAGACGAAAGCATCGAAACCAAGGCCAAAGTCAATATCACCGCAGCATCCGAGGGCTACGATGAGGCCCACCTCAGCGTCGTTTCGTACAACGGTTTTGTGTTGCTGGTGGGCCAAGTCCCCTCAGGTGAACTGAAGTCTTTGGCCACTGACGTGGTGAGAAAGATTGAGGATGTGCGCCGAATCTATAACGAGCTCGAAATTGGAGAAGCCACAGGTGCTGGCACCCGGACCCATGACACATGGATCACTACGCAGGTGAAGTCCAAACTGCTGGCCAGCTCTGACACCCCCGGCAGACGAGTCAAGGTTGTCACAGAAAATAGTGTGGTCTACCTGATGGGCCTACTCACAGAAGCAGAAGCAGATCGGGTAGCGCTGGAGGCGGCTGAAGTCAGCGGTGCGGAACGCGTGGTGCAACTGTTCGAACTCATTCCCGCACCGGCTATTTAACGACTTTCAAACTCGGTCGGGCTCGGTCGGGCGGTGGGTCTGGTGGGGTATCCGGCTCCTCGGTGGTGTCAAATACCATTCCCTGACCGTTCTCTCTGGCATAAATACCCAGGATAGCTTTAATGGGCACGGTAATGTCGGTGGCGACACCGCCAAAGCGCCCATTAAAAGCAACGTACTCGTTACCCATATCAAGCCCCACTACGGCGGTTGGCGAGATGTTTAGCACTATCTGCCCATCACTCACATAGGCCTGGGGTACATCGACACCGTCTGTCTCAACATCGACTAGTAAGTGCGGCGTGCAGTCGTTATCGACAATCCATTGGTAAATTGCGCGAATAATGTAGGGACGGCTAGAGTTCAATGGCCGGAGCAACCCTAGGGGCGCATCTCCCGCTCCTGAACCGAAAGACTTTCCTGGAAAGCCTCACGATTGAATAGCCGATCCATGTAATCAAGGAGCGGCTTGGACTGCTTGCTGGGCCGAATATCGACTCCCAAAGACGGTAGCCGCCACAAAATCGGGGCCACACAGCAGTCAACCAACGAGAACTCCTCACTCATGAAGAAAGGCTTTTCGGTGAATATCGGCGCTACCGCGACAAGACTTTCCTTGAGCTCTTTACTGGATTTCTTGACCACGTTGTCGCTACGTGAAGATTGGATTGCATCGACCAAGGCCGCCCAGTCGCGTTCTATGCGATAGACGAACAACCGGCTCTCGGCGCGCGCGACCGGATACACCGGCAACAGTGGCGGGTGAGGAAAACGCTCGTCGAGATACTCCATCATCACCTTCGACTCGTACAGAACCAGCTCACGATCAACCAGGGTCGGCATGGTGTTGTAGGGATTCAGGTCGCCCAGCTCCGCAGGAATCGCACCGGATTCCGACTCTACGAGCTCCACAGTCACGCCTTTCTCTGCCAAAACCAGGCGGACCCGGTGGCTGTAGTGGCTTGTGTTGTCGGAGAACAAGGTCATTGAGGATCGCTTGGACACGATCCCGGAAGCATCATCTGACATAGGTTTTCTACTGAAGAACGGGTGGCGAAGTGTACCACTCAATTGGGGGCAGAGGTTGCCCCCATCGGATCACGTGGCCTTAGTGAACGTCTTTCCAATACTCCCGGTTGAGCAACCAGGCGAAAATAAAGAAGACCACCAAAAACAACAGAACGTAAGTGCCAATCCGCTGCCGGTCTGCTTTAAAAGGCTCGGCAGTATAAGCGAGGAAGTTCACCAGATCGTATATAGCGCCATCGTACTGGTCCGCAGACATCGCACCGGTCGACGCCATACTCATGCTGACGCATTGATCTGCCTTTGCTGCGGCAACGCCAGACTCGTCCGCGCACGCCGCCAATCCCTGTAGCTCCATCAGCACATGCGGCATACCTACATTGGGATAGACCCGGTTATTCACGCCATAGGGCCGGAGTTCGTCCTCGTAAAACGCACGCAGGTAGGTGTAGAGCCAATCCGGCTGCCGGGACCGAGCGACCAGCGTTAAATCGGGTGGCGTCGCGCCAAACCAGACCTTCGCCTCGGCTTTATCCATACTGTTCGACATCAGCGAGCCGAGCTTGATCTCGGGGTCAAAGACGAGGTTGGCTTTGTAGAGATCTTCGGGGATACCCAGATCCCGCGCGACGCGATTGTGGCGCGAATACTGCAAGGAATGGCAACCCATGCAATAGCTCGCGTAGAGCGCCGCACCGCGCTGCAGTGAGGGCTTATCCGTAGGATCCGCTTCAAATGAATCACAAGGTATGGTGCCGCAGTCAAATGCTGACTCCGCGCCAACGACCTTGAGCGGCAGGAATGCCAGCGCGCCCACCAGGCCCAAGGTCGCCAGACTCTTCCACAAGGGCATACCGCCGTCCATCGTCACGCGCTCGGGCTCTTCTGTGCCACGGTCCATTTTCGACCACCAGGGCATAGCAAGGAAAAACACGAAGTAGAAGATGGTACAGATCTGCGCGAGCACCGTTCGCTCGGGGGTCGGGGACTTCACGCCCAGCACACCGAGAATAATGAACGACGCCACGAACAACAGAAGCATGACTCGGTTCAACATACCGCGATACCGCCAGGAACGGATCGGGTTGCGATCCAACCATGGCAGCGCAAAGGGAATGACCACTGAGATGGCAAAGAAAACAAAGCCCCAGAACTTGTCAGGCACTGCTCGTAGCACCGAATAAAACGGCGTGAAGTACCAAACCGGTGCGATGTGTTCGGGCGTTTTGAGGCCGTTGGCTTCTTCGAAGTTAGCGTACTCTAGGAAGAACCCGCCCATCTCGGGTGCGAAAAACAAGATCGCGCAGAAGAAGAAAAGGAACACAGCAATACCCTGCACGTCATGCACCGAGTAGTACGGGTGGAACTTGATACCGTCGAGCGGCACGCCATCAGGTCCTTTATTCTTCTTGATTTCAACACCATCTGGGTTATTTGAGCCCACTTCGTGCAGTGCAAGGATATGCAGCACTACAAGCGCCAGAAGAACAATTGGCAGCGCCACCACGTGCAGCGCAAAGAATCGATTAAGTGTGATACCGGAGATCAGGTAGTCCCCGCGGATCCACGTCACGATGTCTTCTCCCACCACAGGGATCGCACCAAACAGGGAAATGATTACCTGCGCACCCCAGTAGGACATTTGCCCCCATGGCAGGACGTAACCAACGAACGCCTCGGCCATCAGGACTACGAAGATGAGCATACCGAAGATCCAAATCAGCTCTCGGGGCTTCTTGTATGACCCGTACATCAACGCGCGGTACATGTGGAGGTACACCACAACAAAGAAGGCCGAGGCACCCGTGGAGTGCATGTACCGCAACATCCAGCCGTAATCGACGTCGCGCATGATGTACTCGACGGAGGCGAACGCTTCTTCAGCCGAGGGGGTGTAATTCATGGTGAGCCAAATGCCCGTCAGCAACTGATTCACCAGCACCAGCAGAGAAAACACCCCAAAGAAATACCAGAGGTTGAAGTTCTTGGGCGCGTAATACTCGCCCATGTGCGTGTTCCAGGTCCGCGTGAGCGGCAGCCGGTCATCAACCCACGACATCAAGCTTGTCAGTGCTTTTTCCATCAGACTGCCTCCGCGTCAACGCCAATTACCAGGACGTTGTCGCTCTCAAACGTGTAAGGGGGAACTTCAAGGTTTGCCGACGCAGGAACACCCTTGTAGACACGCCCCGCCAGATCAAATTTTGAGCCATGGCACGGACAGAAAAAACCGCCCAGCCACTCGTCACCCCCTAAATCGGCCGCGCCGACTTCGGGTCTGAACTTCGGAGCACAGCCCAAGTGTGTGCAGAGTCCAACAATCACTAGGAATTCGTCATTAATCGCCCGCCCCTCGCCAGCGATGTACGCTGGCTGAGCAGAGCCCTCAGACATGGGGTCTTTGAGATCACCGTTGAGGCTGGCCAAATCAGCCACTTGCTCTTCGGTGCGCCGCAGCACATAAACCGGCTTGCCTCGCCACTCGATTACGACCATCTGCCCGGCTTCAAGCTTGCTGATATCCGCGCGAACGGGCGCACCCGCTGCCTTCGCCTTCTCAGACGGATTCCAAGAACCCAGGAACGGAACGGCTACCCCGGCCACGCCACCAACACCCACTGCAGATGTCGCAGCCGTCAAAAATCGTCTGCGTGTCTGGCTACCGTCAGCTGTTGCGTCATGGGCTTCAGTTGTTTCGCTCATTGATCAGCCTCTCCCGATAATGAAATGTCTCCAAAACCAATACGCTATGTGCCGGTTGGCTACAGGGGCGCAGATTGGTCATGTCGAACAAGATGAATTTAGCGCGCGAAGTGTAATGGTCACGCGAGCCACCAGCAAGTTGAAATACCACTCGACCACGGCCCGGGGCGGCCGCTGCCGTAAAGTTGCTCATCACGCCACGTTGAGCGCGCTGGATCTCTATTTTTGGGATGCGTATCCATTCACGAGCACCACTCCCACCACGATCAGCAGTAGCCCCAGAATCGCTCGCCAGTCCAGCGCTTCGTCAAAAACGAGGTAGCCGAACAGGGTAATTAAGAATATGCCCAGCCCGGACCAGGTCGCGTATACAACAGCAATTGGTAAGGTGTTCAGCGAGAAGGTCAGACAATAAAACGATGAGGCATAACAAGCGATGAGGCCAATCGTCGGAAGTGGGCGTGTAAAGTTTTGGCTGACCGGTAAAAGCATCGTGCCACTGACCTCCAGTGCCACGGCTACCAAAAGATAGAAATAGTGCATCGGTTCGTCTCTCGTCAGGTCCGCCGCGGCCTCCGAAAACGCCCCAAGCGGGATTTTCAACGAGCCCAGCACGCACCAGCGAACGGGTTCTGTCTGCGGCGTGACAGTACACCTGCAAAGCGCCACACGCTACTGCGAGGACGGGGGCTTTATGACAAGCGGCGTTTTTTTAGTCCAAAAAAAAGCCCGCATCTGCGGGCCTTTAACTGTCCTGCGCAGTTTAGCGCTTGGAGAACTGAGGTCGGCGGCGGGCTTTTCGCAGGCCCACTTTCTTGCGCTCAACTTCCCTTGCATCACGCGTCACATAGCCCGCTGCACGCAAGGTACCACGCAAGCTCTCATCGTAATCAAGTAGCGCTCGGGTCAGACCGTGTCGGATCGCGCCCGCCTGCCCGAAGCTACCACCGCCGGCTACCGTAATGTTTGCGTCGAAGTTAGCCGCGTTTTCTGTCAGCTCCAGCGGTTGTCGCACGATCATACGGGCCACCTCTCTCCCGAAGTACTCATCAATCGGGCGTCCGTTGATCGTAATGTTGCCGCTACCGTTCCGAAGAAATACGCGCGCGGTCGACGTCTTGCGCCGGCCGGTTCCGTAATATTGTGCCGTTGCCATCAAGACCTCCTCAGATCGTCAGTGGCTGCGGCTGCTGAGCCGCATGCGGATGCGAGGGACCCGCATACACTTTGAGTTTTTTCAGCATCGCGCGTCCTAGCGGACTGCGCGGCATCATGCCTTTCACTGCGCGCTGGATCACACGCTCAGGGGCACGCTCGATCAGCTGCTCGAAGCTGGCGGATCGAATACCACCCGGAAAACCCGTGTGGTGGTAATACATTTTGTCGGTCTGCTTGGCTCCCGTCACGCGAACCTTCTCGCAGTTCACGACAACGATGTAGTCACCCATATCCATGTGGGGCGTGTACTCGGGCTTGTGCTTACCGCGCAGGCGATGTGCGATTTCCGTCGCGAGTCGACCGAGCGTCATGTTTTCAGCATCGACCACCAGCCAATCGTGGTGTATGTCATCTGCCTTGGCGCTGTATGTTTTCATGACCAATGCCCTGAGGGCGATGTAAAAGGAGCGCGGATGGTACTGGACAGCAATGGGGCTTTCAACCGTTATTTTGCCCGGTAGTCGTCACGGTCGATGCTCTGCGCGGAGGTATTCCTGTGTCCGCATTTCCTGAAGTCTGGACAGGGTTCGGTCAAATTCAAAGCGCAGGCGGGATCCCTCATACAAGGCCTCCGGCGCCACCTCTGCTGTCGTAATTAATTTGACATTTCTGTCGTAAAACTCATCGACAAGGTTGATAAACCGCCGGGCGGCATCCTCTTTGTCACGATTGAGCACCGGAATGTGCTGAATCAGCACCGTATGGTACTCGCGGGCAATCTCCACGTAATCCGCGGCGCTGCGCGCCTCCTCACACAGGGCGGAGAACTCAAACCAGCCCACACCCGGCGCACCGGCGATCATGGCGACCGACCGCTGGTTGATCTCGATGACAGAGGATTCACAGGGGGACCCACCGGTCAGAGATTCGAAGTATTGGCGAAGCCGCTCTGTCGCGTCGGGGTCGTGGGGGACGTGCCACAAATCGGCGCGATTGAGCGTCCGGAACCGGTAGTCGGTTTCGGAATCGAGGTAAACGACTTTGAGGTGCTTTTCAATCAGCCCAATAGCAGGCAAAAATCGACTTCGCTGGAGGCCGTCTTTGTAGAGGTCCGAGGGCGGAATGTTCGACGTCGCGACAAGGGCCACGCCGCGGGCGAATAACGCTTCAATGAGGCCCGCCAGAATCATCGCATCGCCAATGTCACTGACAAAAAACTCGTCGAAACACAGTACCGAGGCTTCTTCGGCAATTTCAGCTGCCACCCGCTCGAGGGGATTTTTCGCACCACTGTGCGCCGTCAAGCCGGTGTGAACTCGCTGCATAAATCGATGGAAGTGCATGCGCAGTTTCCGTTGGAATGGCAGGCTGGCGAAAAACGCATCCATCATGTGCGTTTTACCCCGGCCGACACCGCCCCAGAGATACAGCCCCAGCTCAGGTGCGGCGCTGCGACCGAAAAGACGCTGCGTCCGCGACCACAGTGTTTGCTCACGCGCTGCGGCATCGACTAATCGCGTACACAGGTCATCGAATTCAGCGATAACCGATGCCTGCGCGGCGTCAGGCAATAAGACGCCCGACGCAAGGTCCTGTTCGTAGCGCTGTCGCGGCGATAACACGTGGGTCATAGCAGGATTCGGTCTGAAAAACGCCGCGCAGGGTATCACGGAGCGGTAATGCGCCTCGTCGACTTTTTTGCCACACAGATCAGCTGACTCGCATCTACTGCATTGGCACTGAGCAGCGCGAGTGTGACGTAGGCGAAAGAGGCCGCATCCAGTACACTAGTGTGGCGACGAGGTTGCCGGGCGTCATCGCCCAGAGTAAGCCACGCATGCAACGGTCGATTTCCAATCGTGCAAACAGGGGTGATTCTGCTTATGTATTCGATGACCAATTTGATATTTGCCTTACTCCTCGGCGGTGCAATAGGAGGCTTTGCAGGTTGGTATGTGGCTTTGAACACCCGCGGCGACAACAAGCGAAAATTGATTCTTGATCTCGAAACGCAGTTGGAGCAGGCGTCTCAGAGCCGCGCTGATTATGAGGCCGAGGTCGCTGAGCACTTTTCCGAGACAGCGGATCTACTTCACAAGCTCACCGATGATTACCGCGCGGTCTACACGCATCTAGCAGACGGTGCGCAGCAGCTATGTGGTGACCAGGTAAGTATCGCCGAAGCCGCCCTCACTGCGCCGGTAGAAGATACCAAACCGCATCTCGTAGAGGTCGCGCAACCGCTCGACTACGCACCCAAAAAGCCGGACGAGCAAGGGCAACTGTCGGAGACCTTCGGACTCGACAAATCCAATTCTTCGGCCGCGTAAATCGCAACCGGCTCTCTACTCTTCGGCTTGCTGACACGCGTTCCCTTTACTAGGTATAAGGAATACCGCCTACTAGGTATAAGGAATACCGCCACTGGGTATAAGAGATACCGCGCGAGCGGCGCGCTAAGCAGGGTTGGCGACATCGATGAACTCATGGGAAATACCGAGCCCATCGGCAACCCGTTCACCGACTGCCTGCACACCATAGCGCTCGGTAGCATGGTGGCCAGCAGCGATAAACCCGATACCTCGCTCTCTCGCAATGTGGACGGTTTGTTCTGAAACCTCCCCCGTCACGAAAACATCTGCACCCCAATCGGCGGCCGCATCAATGTAGCCCTGACCCGCTCCCGTGCACCAAGCCACAGACGACACCGCTTGCTCGCCGATGACCATAGGCTCTCGCGCTAATCGCTCCTGAAGTACCTGCGCGAACTGCGAAATGGGCACGGGCGCTGGAAAATGCCCCACAAAAATTGGCGTGTCGGTATCCGATGGATCCATAGGCTGGGCATCCTCAAGGCCCATCAATCGACCCAACGTCGCGTTATTGCCGAGCTGCGCGTGCCAGTCCAAGGGTAAGTGGTAGGCAAATAAATTGACGTCGTTGGCGATAAGAGACCTAATTCTTCGTGCCTTAATGCCAACGATGCAGGGATCCTCAGACCGCCAAAAATAGCCATGATGTACCAAGATCGCGTCTGCACCGCGCTCTAGGGCCGCATCGATCAACGCCTGACTGGCGGTAACGCCTGTGACCAAATGACCGATGTCACTGCGACCCTCAACCTGCAGGCCATTGGGGCAGTAATCGCGAAAGCGGTGGGGCTCGAGTAAGTCATCAAGAAATGCGGTAAGTTGTTGGCGAGTGCATCCCATGGCCAATACCTGATGTGGTGTGCCTGACGGAGCATAACCAGCGGATCGTGTTTTACAATGGCGCGGGGAGAAATATGTGAAACAAGATCTTGCTGCATTGCTATGGCCAGCTCTCGTCGGCGTTTTGGCCGCCGCGATTATTCTGGATAAGTGGGTATTAGAGGGAGACGACTCGATACTCGAGCCTGCGCAGGGCAGCTATCGCGAGGCCGTATCGCGCGCCACGCCATCGGTAGTCAACATCTACACCGCCAAGCTGATTGATACACGCGTTGACCCTCGACTCAACTCACCGCTACAGCGCCGTTTACGCGCGAGTCGAGGTGTCGGGCAACGAATTGAGCGCTCCTTGGGATCCGGTGTCATCCTCAGCGATGACGGCCATATCGTGACGAATAATCACGTCATCGCAGGCGCAGACGCGATACAGATTCTGCTGGCTGATGGTCGATCAGCCAGTGCTTCTGTGGTCGGGACTGATCCGGAGACTGACCTGGCTATCTTGCGAATTGAGCTCACTGACCTCACACCTATCGCTCTGGCAGATGCATCAGATGTAGCAGTCGGTGATGTGGTGCTGGCCATTGGAAATCCCTACGGCTTTGGTCACTCCGTCTCTCAGGGAATCGTATCGGGTGTGGGGCGATTTGGACTGCAGCTATCAACCTATGAAGGCTACATTCAAACCGATGCGACCGTTCACCTTGGCAGTTCGGGGGGCGCGTTGATCGATACCCAGGGCCGCCTGGTTGGCATCAACACACTCATCTACACCGCAGGGGCAGAGCGAGGCGAAGAGACACCGGGAATCGGTATCAATCTAGCCACCCCGAGTGACCTGGCCGCCACGGTCCTGAAGGATATTGTGGCGTACGGCCGCGTCATCAGGGGCTGGCTGGGTGTCAGCGTCGAAGTTTTGTTCAGCGAGGGCAACGACGGCATACCAACGCAGCAGCTTGTCGTGACGAACCTCGCAGCCGGCGGACCCGCAGAACGGGCCGGCATCCGACTTAATGACGTGATTGTGGCTATGGATGGGGAAGCCGTAGTGGATGGCCGCGCTGCCATGTTCCAAATAGCGCAACTGCGACCGGGTCACCTGCTGCGCGTCAAGCTCGATCGTGGCGGCACGCCGGTAGAACTGGAAGCCGTGGTGGGAACACGCGCCAACAGCGGCTGAGCTAGCCGCCGCCTTTCATACGGATGGCAGCACTGAGGCCATGCGCTTCCAGAGACTCGGCCTTTGCCAACGTGGAGGCGACCTCACCCAGAATCTGCGCACCCTCCTCTGAGATCTGGATCACGCTACTACGCCGCTGGAAATCGTAGACACCCAGAGGCGACGCAAAGCGCGCGGAGCCCGCAGTAGGCAACACATGATTAGGACCGGCACAGTAGTCGCCCAACGCCTCTGAGGACATCGCTCCCATAAAAATAGCCCCGGCAGCGGTAATGCCATCCAGGAGCGCTTGCGGGTCAGCCACTGCCAGCTCAAGGTGCTCGGGAGCGAGGGAGTTGCTTAGAGTCACTGCAGCGGCGAGGTCCGGGACCTTGATCAACGCACCCCTATTCTGGAGGGAAGCCGCCACAATGTCTTGACGCGAGAGAGTAGGAAGTTTGGATGCAATGCATTCAGCCACAGCATCGAGATACCCCGCGTCGGGCGAAATCAGCACCGCCTGAGCATATTCATCGTGCTCTGCCTGAGCGAAGAGATCCATGGTGACCCACTCCGGCGGTACCGATCCATCAGAAATAATCAGAATCTCAGAAGGGCCCGCGACCATATCAATGCCGACACGACCAAATACTTGTCGCTTAGCTTCGGCAACGAAACGATTCCCGGGGCCGACGATCTTATCGACCCTGGGCACCGTCTCTGTCCCGTGAGCCAGCGCAGCGATGGCTTGAGCGCCACCAATCGTGATGACCTGATCCACGCCGGCCAGACATGCTGCCGCCATCACCGCCGGGCTGATTTCGTCCTGCGGCGCCGGGACCACCATCACCACCTCTGGGACGCCAGCGACTTTCGCGGGAATCGCATTCATGAGCACCGAAGAGGGATAGCTGGCCCGACCCCCCGGAACATAAACGCCGACTCGGTCCAGCGGGGAGATGCGCTGCCCCAATAACGAGCCGGAAGCGTCCTCGAATTGCCAACTCGCGCCAGCCTGACGCTGGTGAAAGTCACGAATCCTGTCGGCTGCATGCGAGAGCGCCTCGCGGACGGACGCGTCGACCGGCCCGGCCGCCGCTTCCATCGCCGCCCGATCAAGATGCAACGCTGCAGCGTCAGTCAGCGATCGATGGTCAAATTCGTTGGTGAAACGCAACAAGGCGGCATCGCCCTCTTGCGCAACTGCTGCCACGATACTGGAGACCTTTTCGGGGAGTCCGATGTCCGCCTCGGCAGGACTCACCAATAGACGGGCAAATGCCGTATCGAAGTCGGGATCAGTGACATTTAGCCGGGTGACAATACTCATGCTCACGCGCTCGTCTTGGAAGTGACGGCATCGGCCAGCGCGTCAACGATAATGCGAACTGAGCGATGACGTGTGCGCATTGAAGCCTTGTTCACGATCAATCGCGAGGAGATGTCCGCAATGAGCTCTCTCGGCGCCATACCATTCTCTGCCAACGTTTTTCCCGTATCGACAATATCGACTATCTCATCTGCAAGGCCCATCAGCGGTGCGAGCTCCATGGATCCGTACAACTTGATGAGATCCGCGTGCAAGCCTTTCTTGGCATAGTGGGCACGCGCCACATTGACAAATTTCGTTGCCACTCTGACCCGGCGAGTTGAGGCGTCGTCTCCCCCGAGCCCCTCCGGGCCCGCCGTCATCAATCGACACGGTGCAATCTTCAAATCCAATGCTTCGTATATCCCCGCACCACCGGCCTCGAGCAGCATATCTTTACCTGCCACGCCGAGGTCCGCGGCACCGTGCCGAACATAGGTCGCAACGTCAGAGCCCCTGAGAATCACCAGACTGACACCGGGCACGGTTGATTTGACGATCAGCTTCCGGCTCGTATCGAGGTCCTCTTGCGGTTCAATTCCCACAGACGCCAGCAGAGGAAGCGCCTCTTTGAGGATGCGCCCCTTCGTCAGAGCAATGGTGATGTCGTGTTGAATGTTCATTGGCCTATTACGCTTGTCAGGTCGCTAAACGACGGATATCTGCGCCCAAACATTGCAGCTTGCCCTCAATATTTTCGTAGCCGCGGTCAATATGATAAATCCTATCAATCCGCGTTTCGCCCTCGGCAACCAATCCGGCGATTACCAAACTCGCTGAAGCCCGCAAATCCGAGGCCATCACAGGTGCACCTTGCAGCTGTTCGCGTCCGGTAATCCGGGCGCTGTCCCCGGCGATATCGATTTCAGCGCCCATACGCCTCATCTCGTGCGCCTGCATCAATCGATTCTCAAAGACCGTCTCAACGACAACAGATTGGCCCTGCGCGACCGCGTTGAGTGCGGTGAACTGGGCTTGCATATCCGTCGGGAAACCCGGAAATGGCTCCGTTGTGATATCAATGGCGGTAGGTCGCTGGGCCTTCATATCGAGCGAGACCCAGTTCTCCCCACTCGTAATCTCTGCTCCGGTCAGCGCAAGCTTATCCATGACCACCCCGAGCACTTCGGGGGAAATCCCCTCGATCTTCACCTCACCCCGCGTCGCGGCTGCCGCGACAAGATACGTCCCTGCCTCAATACGGTCCGGCATGACCTCGTGCGTCGCACCATGCAATGCCGGCACGCCCTCGATCTGCAGCATGTCGGTGCCCTCACCTTCAATGCGCGCCCCCATCGCTCTTAAAAATTGCACGAGATCGACGATTTCGGGTTCGCGCGCGACATTCCGCAGCGTGCTTTTTCCGCGCGCCATAGTCGCTGCCATAACTGCATTTTCGGTACCGCCAACGGTGACAGTATCGAAGCAGAATTCTGCACCCTGAAGGCCGCGGGGTGCCTTCGCGACAATATATCCGCTTTCCACAGCGACCTGCGCACCCATCGCCTCCAATGCACGAATGTGAAGGTCGACGGGTCTACTCCCGATGGCGCAGCCGCCAGGGAACGACACCTCCGCCTGACCAAAGCGTGCCAACAGTGGCCCCAGAACCAAAATCGAGGCCCGCATGGTTTTGACCAAATCGTAGGGAGCACGGAATTGCTCGACTGCGCTGCTATCCACAGCCAAGGTCGCTTCTGTCGGATGACGGGTTGCCGTCGCACCCAAGCTCTCGAGTAACGTCGTCATCGTGGCGATGTCGCGCAAATCCGGTACGCGATGCAATTGACATGGCTCCGCAGAAAGCAACGTTGCAGCCATGATCGGGAGCGCCGCATTCTTTGATCCGGACGCGGACAATTCGCCATGCAGGCGCCGTCCGCCGCAGACGATAAAACTATCCAAGAGGTGCGCCGCTCTGGGAGTTCATCATGGAGTCTGCACCGAGATATTCACCGCGTGGAGCGTTCCGTCAGCAATCAGCGACGCCAATGGCGCGTAGACGAGCTGCTGACGCGCAACGGGCCTTAAGCCCACAAAAACGGAACTCGTGACGCTGATGTCCACGTGACCACCGTTTAAAGACACCGACACCTGCGCATCGGGAAACGCCTGCTGCAACAGGGCAATCAGATCTTGCTCATTCACTCGTCAGTTCCTCCGCCTGCGCGCTGATCGTGTCATTCCAGCGCGAAATCACCACGTCCAGATCATCGTCCGCTTCCTTGGCCAGCGCGCTGAACTGATTGCGATAGATTTCACCTAGATTGATCGTCTCGATAATCAGGTTCCGGAGACGCCAGGCACCGTCTTTGTACTGACCCATTTGATACCGAATCGTATAGACGCGGTCCGCCTCGCCGTACACAAGCTGTGTCACGGACGCAATGCGCGCGCTCTGCGGTGACGCCTCGACGCCCTGCACTTCCATTTGCGCGCCACCAAACGCCAATAGACCCTTGGCATAACTTTGAATCAAACCCTCACGCAACGTCTGCGCAAATAGATCACGCTGGCGCTTCAAATTCTTTCTACCGGCACTGTCCATAGATCGGCCCCGGCTGTAGTAGTCACCCATTACCGCAGTGGCAAACCCTCGCCAATCTACGAGCTCTGCCAGCGCCGAATCAATCTCGCGGTAATAACGCTCGGGATCCTCGTCGAAGTACGTATTCGCGTCCGCCACCACGCGCATGACTTGCTCTGTCACGCTGCGCACCACCTGATCGGGGCCCGCCTGTTGGGCCACGTTCTCATCGGCCACTGAGGGACCAGGCAGGCTGAACGCGCATAGCACCGATAAAGTCGATAGCCCGAGACGTAGCGCCGTGCTCAACGAATCTGCAACTCCCATCACACTTCCACTCATCACTGTATCCAATACTCTTCCGCTCAAAGCCCGCTCAAAGACGGGTGCGACGTGCTCTGCTATCTCAGACGGCTATTACGCCGCAATTCCACTGGGTTAGACTGTCTGACGCTTATCGAGCCGTGAGAGTGTGCTTGGCCTGCGCGCCGTAACGCTAATGATACCCGATCAGCGCACCGGCCACTTGCCTGCTTGGCGCAAAGAAGGATGAACACTGTGTTGTGGTACTCGGCAGTCATTGTTATCGGCTTGCTCACGTTGGTATGGAGCGCTGACAGGTTTGTTGAAGGGTCCTCAGCCATCGCCCGCCGCGCTGGTCTATCCCCAATGGTCATTGGTCTCACGATCGTCTCCTTTGGCACATCAGCCCCCGAGGTATTGATCTCAATCATGTCTGCCGTCGCGGACTCTGGAGAACTCGCCGTTGGCAATGCGTTAGGTTCCAACATCGCCAACATCGGACTGGTGCTCGGCGCCACTCTGGTCCTGAGCAGCATCGCACTCAACAAAGAGACCGTTTTCATCGACCTACCTATCCTGATCGCTGCCGTGTTACTGACCTGGGTTTTGCTCCTCGACCTAACGCTGTCGCCGACTAACAGTCTG
Source organism: Halieaceae bacterium (assembly GCA_002721785.1). GTDB lineage: Bacteria > Pseudomonadota > Gammaproteobacteria > Pseudomonadales > Halieaceae > Luminiphilus. Next base: position 36,096 of record PBLO01000030.1, on the reverse strand, counting down.
GCCTTACTGTGCGCATTGGGGCTATTTTTTGTCCGCATCCTTCACCATGCCAAAACGTCCGGTCAGACACGTGACGAAGACATCCCCGCTGAGCTCTCAGCAATCGCGGAGTGGGCCTATTTTGTGGGCGGATTGCTGTTGTTGATCGCGGCCTCTCGGGCGCTGGTATGGGCCGCCTCTCACATCGCCACGATGTTGGGCGTCTCTGAATTGATCATCGGACTCACCATCGTCGCTGTCGGCACAAGCCTGCCGGAATTAGCCGCATCGGTCGCCAGCGCTTTGAAAGGACACGCTGATATGGCCGTAGGCGCCATTGTCGGGTCCAATATGTTCAACATCTTACTGGTCCTAGCAATCCCCGGCTTTTGGGGCACCATCTCTCTGCAACCTGAGGTGATCACTCGGGACATGGGAGCGGTATTTGTTACGACTCTGGTGCTTGCCCTGGCCGCGCTGGGACGTTGGAATGGTGACAGTCAATCGAGCCGTCTGAAGTGGGGTACGGGTGCGGTGTTACTGTCGCTCTACGCAGCTTACTACGCTTGGTTATTCGCGTCGCCCTGACGCATCAGCCCTATACGTGCCCTATGACCCAACACGCTGACATTTTCTTTACTGAGTCCGCGCAGCGCACCATCACGCTTGAGGGGGCCGCCATCTCGGCATTGACCGCTGCAGTGGGCCCATCGTTCGCACAGGCCTGTCGGCACATCCTATCGACCACGGGCCGCGTGGTGGTGACAGGCATGGGAAAGAGCGGCCACATTGCTGGCAAAGTCGCAGCGACGTTGGCCAGTACAGGTTCGCCTGCCTTTTTTGTCCATCCCGGCGAAGCATCCCATGGCGATATGGGAATGATCACGCGGGACGACTGTGTCATTGCCCTGTCAAACAGTGGCAGCACCAGTGAAATCATGACGCTACTGCCGCTGATCAAGCGACTCAATATCCCTCTGATTGCGATCACTGGTGATCAGCAATCAGAATTGGCTCAGGCAGCGGATGCGCACCTGCTCGTTGCCGTTGATAGCGAAGCCTGCCCACTCAACCTCGCGCCGACTGCCAGTACCACCGCTGCTCTCGTTATCGGTGACGCGCTGGCGATCGCGACCCTCGAGGCCCGCGGATTTACCGCAGAGGAATTCGCTTTCTCCCACCCGGGCGGTGCGCTGGGGAAGCGACTGCTACTGCGGGTCGCTGACATCATGGTTGAACACGACGAAATGCCCTCGGTAGCGCCATCTGCCACTGTCGCAGAAGCGCTTTATGAAATGACCCATAAGGGATTGGGCATGACCACTATCGTCTCGGAGCGGCAAGAATTGAAGGGCGTCTTTACCGACGGTGATTTAAGGCGGGTGGTAGAAAATAAAGTTGATCTTCAAGATTGCACGGTGACGACAGTCATGACCGAGAGCGCGCACACGGTGTCTCAGGACATGTTAGCAGCTGAAGCGATGGGCCTGATGGAACGCCATCGCATCAGTGCATTGGTCGTTGTGGATGAGCACGGGCATGCACTTGGCGTGTTGACCCTGCTCGCTTTGTTAAAGGCTGGCATCTCATGAATGGCCGCGCGGCACAAAAAGCAGAAAACATTGAGCTGGTCGTGCTCGACATCGACGGCGTCATGACTGACGGCACGTTGCTCTATGGTGATGGCGAAATGGCGGAGATGAAATCGTTCAACATCAAAGACGGCTTGGGTATCAAACTGCTACAACGATACGGCATCGACATCGCCATCATCACCGGTCGCAGGTCCAGCGCAGTCGAGCGACGTGCTGCGGAGTTGGGCATCGAGACCCTTGTTCAGGGCAGAGAGGACAAAGGCGCTGCGTTGCGAGAGCTGCTCGATACTCGCCAACTCGCCGCAGCTTCTGTCGCTTATATGGGAGATGACTTGCCGGATTTGGCTGCACTGCGACTCGCGGGACTCTCTGCCTGCCCGTCCGACGCTGCGACCAAGGTCTTGGAAAGTGTCGACTGGATCGCGCCGCATTCGGGAGGTCACGGCGCGGTGCGCGCGCTGGCGGACTTCATTCTGGGGGCGAAAGGCCACCTCGCAGATCTATACGGCTCCTATTAATGCGGTTCTGGGCGCTCGTCGGTATGTTGGTTCTGGTCGGCACAGTGATTTGGCAATACATGACGCCGGCGTCTGTGGACACCACAGCTGCAACCCTTACCGACCACCCTGTCGTAGTGAGTTATGTCGTAAACGGCACGCGTACGCACTTCTCTGCCGATGGCAACGCCGCCGACGTATTGAAGATCGATACAGCGACCCGATGGTCACAAACCGACCGGACCGAACTGACCGGCATCCAATACTTTGCCAATGGCGAAGATGGCCAGCAGTGGCAAATCGAGGCAGCTGAAGGCGATTTTTTCGGGGCTCAGAATGAACTTGCCCTGACGAACGGGGTCGAAATTGAGGAATTGAATGAGCAGGCCGTGATGAAAACGGACGCTATGCGCTTATTCCTCGATGAAAAAAGGGCATCAGGAATCAATCCGGTGACGCTGACGGGACAAGGGAGCGTAACGACGGGGTCTTCTTTTGAACTTGACCTCAATACCAGCACCGCTACTTTGCAAGGCGACGTCACAACGCATTATGAGTAAGAACCTAGCCATCACATTAGCGGGATGGATGCTCGCTCTGCTGCCACTAGCGAATACGACGTGGGCACTGGACTCGGATAAAGAGCAACCGATCCAGATCGTCGCAGATGTGGCCGTGCGAGACGAAGTCGCCGGCGAAACGCGTTATGAGGGTAACGTCGTACTGACGCAGGGCTCACTACAAATCACGGCAGACGAGCTATCTATTCAGCACAGTAGTAATGGTGCCGATCGTATTGTCGCCACAGGGTCGCCCGCCACACTCATCCAGCAGCCCACACCTGATCAGACACCGGTCGATGCATCGGCACAACGGATCGAGTATATCCGCTCAGAGGATCTCGTCAGACTGCTTGAAGACGCGCGCATTGCGCAGAACGGCTCCACTTTGTCGGGCAACCAAATTGATTACTTAGTCAGCCAGAGATCGGTGCGGGCGGCCGGTACGCCGGGCTCATCGGGAGAAGGCCGTGTTGAGGTTGTCATTCCACCTGAAAATCTGAGAAACAACGGATCCGATGCCTAGCACTCTGCGCGCGCACAATCTCGCCAAAGCTTATGCTGGCCGACCCGTTGTCAAAGATGTGTCTCTCGAGGTCAGTGCAGGCGAAATTGTTGGCCTCCTCGGTCCAAATGGCGCAGGGAAGACGACCTGCTTCTACATGATTGTGGGGCTGGTCGACGCTGATGCAGGCGACATCCACTTGGACGACCAGTCATTGATGCGACTGCCTATGCACCGTCGCGCTCAAGCAGGTATCGGCTACCTCCCGCAGGAAGCATCTGTCTTCAGACAGTTGTCGGTTCGCGATAATCTGCTGGCCATTCTTGAAACACGCGGGGAACTGACAAAAGCTCAACGTCACGATATGGCGGCCGCATTACTCGAAGAGTTCAATGTCGGGCATCTCGCCAATTCTCTTGGTCAAGCGCTATCTGGCGGCGAGCGTCGCCGAGTTGAAATCGCCAGAGCACTCGCCACGGAACCATCGGTGATATTGCTGGATGAGCCCTTTGCGGGCGTGGATCCCATCTCTATTTCCGATATCAAAAACATCATCAACCACCTTAAAGATCGCGGCATCGGCGTGCTCATTACGGATCATAACGTCAGAGAAACGCTGGACATTTGCGAGCGGGCGTACATCGTTGGAGAAGGCCAGGTGATCGCGGCAGGCAAGCCCATTGACGTGATGAACAACGAGAAAGTTCGTAACACATACTTGGGCGCCAGTTTCTCTCTCTGAAAATCACGTTGATCCCATTAGCGTGTCGCGCTTAAGCGCCTCATAGCTTCGGTATACGCCTGCATTAAAACACCGACTAATTCAGTTGCATCAGGTGGCTCCGGCGCTAAACTGCATCGAGGCATCAACGACTCTACGCATGAAACAAGCGCTCCAGCTTAAACTGGGCCAACAACTTGCCCTCACTCCTCAATTGCAGCAAGCCATTAAATTGCTGCAACTCAGCACGGCTGACCTTCAGCAGGCAATTGAGGAAACGCTTGAGTCTAATGCGCTCCTTGAAAAAGAAAACGACCTCACCGACCCCGAAGGTATCGATTTTTCTGAATCTGCGGCCGAGGAGGACGAAAGTGAGGGGCTTTCTGTTGATACCGTTTGGGAGGACGTCTTGCCCTCGGCAGCACCGCCGCCATCGGGGCCAGCGGTTGATAACGGTCTTATTGAACAGGATTCTGAGAGCGAGTCACTTAAGGATTACCTTCTGTGGCAACTAAACCTCACCCGATTCTCGGATATCGATCGATGCATAGCACTGGCTCTAATCGACGCGATTGATGAAGACGGCCGCCTTACTCAAACTCCAGAAAATATATTTGTCGATCTTGGCCTAGAGGGGGTGGAGCTCGATGAACTTATGGTGGTTCTTCACCGGTTACAGCACTTCGAACCCTCGGGGGTTTTTGCCAGAGATCTGCGCGAGTGTTTACTTATTCAGCTCCGTCAACTGCCTCCCGAGACGCCATGCCGGGAAATTGCAGGCACGCTGGTAAGCAGACACCTTGCGCAACTACCCGTTGCGCCAGTGCGACAACTTGCACGCAAACTGCGCGTTAGCGAGACCGAATTAGAGCGCGCGATTCAACTCATACGATCGCTCGATCCGAGTCCAGGCGCGTCCATTGGAGGGAATCGGGCCGAGTATGTCACGCCAGACGTATTTGTGAAGCAAATTGACGGCCGTTGGCAGGTCGAGTTGAACCCGGATATTGCACCCAAACTACGTGTGAATGAACACTATGTAGCGATGTTAAATGCAGGATCGGCTTCAGATCGCGGGTATGTTAAAGAGCATTTACAAGAAGCCCGCTGGTTTATGAAAAGCCTACAAAGTCGGAACGAGACGCTGCTGAAGGTGGCCAGCAAAATTGTTGAGCATCAATTGTCGTTTCTAGAAATAGGCGAAATTGGCATGAAGCCGCTGATTTTGGCTGATATTGCCTCAGAGGTAGATTTACACGAATCGACTGTCTCTCGCGCCACCAGCCGCAAATACATGCACACACCGAGAGGCACATTTGAACTGAAATACTTCTTCTCAAGTCGGGTTTCAGGGGACGCCGGAGATGCCATGGCATCAACAGCCATCAAAGCAGCAATCCGGAAACTAGTCAGCGAAGAAAACACCCGAAAACCACTCAGCGATGCAAAGCTCTGCTCGCTATTGAAGGATGAAGGCATCGCTGTTGCGCGTCGAACAATCGCAAAGTATCGAGAACAGATGGCGATTCCCCCCTCGAATGAGCGTAAACGGTTGAACTAACTCTGCGTATTGCGCGCAAGGAGGCGAAATGAACCTAACGATTAGCGGCCATCACATCACCGTAACATCCGCCATTAGAGAGCACGTAGAGCAAAAGCTCGCACCCATGCAACGACACGGGGAGCACATTACGCGAGCAGAAATTACGTTGATTGTGGAACGAAACCTTCATAAAGCCGAGGGCAATCTCCACGTGGCAGGCGGTGACCTGTTTGCTTCCTCAGAATCCAAGGACATGTATGCCGCAATTGATGCTTTGGCAGACAAACTCGATCGGCAAGTTATTAAGCACAAGGAAAAACATCGGGGCCATTGATTAATGTCTACTAATAGCCACCTTGATCCTGCAAGAGTCATCGCGCTCTCAAGTGACGTAGTTCACAGTAAAAAGCGGCTTTTTGAATTCGCGGCGACTGCCCTACGTGATGCGTTTGAACTTGATACCGAGACTATTTACAAGGCGCTACTGAGTCGCGAGAAGCTGGGTAGTACCGCACTCGGTGGAGGCATCGCCATTCCACACTGTCGCATCCCCGAATGCACTGACGCTGCGGGATGCTTGATTACCCTCGGAAACGGCATTGATTTCAACGCCCCGGATGGCTTGCCAGTTGATGTAGCTTTCGTGCTCTTAGTGCCTACTCAGGCGACTGAGCAACATCTAAATATCCTCGCACAGCTTGCAACAGCGTTTTCAAAACCCGACTTACGCTTGGCATTGCTCGGTGCGCCGTCAGGCGATAAAGCATGGACGGTTTTAACTGAGCGGATGAATTTATGACGCCTCAGCTCATATTTATCAGTGGCAGTTCGGGAGCAGGAAAAAGCAGTGCGCTGCGCCTATTAGAAGACGAGGGTTACTACTGCGTAGATAATCTTCCACCCCGCCTTCTTACACAGTTTTCGGACGAAATACTTGGGCATCCTGCATACGAACGCTTTCGTGGCATCGCGATCTGCATAGACGCCCGCGCCATAGGTGTGAACGAGGAAGAGCAGAGTGAAACTCTTGAAAAAATTCTCTCCTCGCGTGATCGGTTAATCGTATTTCTCGATGCTCAGCCCCACACGCTGCTTAAGCGATTTAGTGAGACACGCAGGCGGCATCCATTGGCGGGCTCAAACAATTCACTCCCTGAAGCTATCGCGCGGGAGCGGAAACAGCTCGAATTCATCGCCGCGAAGGCAGACTTATTTATTGACACGTCTGATCTCACTCCAAGGGCGTTGCGCGACAGCATCATCAACCGCATCATCGAGCGCCGCGAGGGGGTATCGATACTCATCGAGTCCTTTGCCTTCAAGCGGGGCGTCCCGACCGACGCTGACTTCGTTTTCGACGCGCGTGCCCTACCCAATCCTTACTGGGACACCTCGCTCCGTGGCATGACTGGCTTGGACGCGCCAGTCGCACAATTTTTGGATAACGATGAGAGAACGGGTCGCTTCTATGAACGCCTCTACGAATTTGTGATCGGCGTATTGCGAGACTTTGACCAGACAGATCGCAGCTACATGACCATTGCGATCGGCTGCACTGGGGGCCAACACCGCTCGGTTTATCTCTCACAAAAGTTATTTACCGCACTGGCAAATGAATTCGACGGCATTCAAATACGACATCGAGATCTGCCCGAGGCCCAAAAATCGTGAGCAGTATTCGCATCGTCGTGAGCAATCCACTAGGCCTACACGCCAGACCCGCTGCAAAGGTGGTCGATTGCTCAGCCAGATATGCGAGCGATATTCGTATTCAGCATCAAGATCAAACGGTAGACGCCAAGAGCATTATGTCGGTTCTGATGCTAGCAGCACCCTGCGGCGCCGAGCTTGAAATTACTGCGAGCGGCGCGGATCAGGCCGACGCCTTAGATGCATTGAGGGCACTTTTCGAGAGCGGTTTTGGTGAATTGGAATAGTTCACAAAGCGTTGACCTCGGCTAGACCTTAACGAGAGGGCGGGGATAATGCGGTATCCCACGGAGGTGCCATCGTGAATTCACCTGCTCAACTCCCAAGCAAGACAGAACGTCTTGAACGGGCCCTGCGTTCTGGAACGCTAGGTGACGCAGCTGTGATTTTGGCCGACATGTCGCCCGGCGACGTCGCCTACTTGATCGCATCGTCAACTCCGGATTTCCGAGACATACTGCTCGGCCTGCTGGAACACGAGCAGGAAGCCCTAGTTGTTAATGAACTGCCCGACGAGCTGCGGAGCGCTGCGCTCGCTGACCGGGCACCAGAAGTGCTGGCTGAAATTGTCGAGCAACTCGACGATGACGACAGCGCCGACATTCTCCACGAGCTGCCCGGTGACGTGACCGAGCGCGTTCTGGCGATCATGGACGAGCAATACCGTCAACGATTGGAGACTGTTCTCAGCTTTCCGGACGATAGTGCTGGCGGATTGATGAGCACCGACACCATCACCATCCGCGCAGACCTAACGCTCGATGTGGTCCTGAGATACCTGAGACGGCACTCCGAGCTACCCCCCAATACGGATAACCTGATCGTGGTCAACCGCAATGATCGATTTGTGGGCTTGCTTCCTATCAGCACGGTTTTGGTCTCGGATCCGGCGGTCTCTGTCAGGGAAATGATGATTACCGACCAGCAAGCGATCGATGCGGAAGTTCCCGCAGCCGAAGTCGCGCATCGTTTTGAGCGAAACGATTGGATCTCGGCACCCGTCGTCGACGCAGACGGCAAGCTACTGGGCCGCATCACCATTGACGATGTCGTCGACGTCATCATGGAAGAAGCGGACCATTCACTGACATCTCTGGCGGGCCTAGCCGAGGAAGACACGTTTGCAACCGTATGGCATTCGGCGCCACGCAGAGCTGTTTGGCTCGGTATCAATCTGGGAACTGCCTTACTCGCATCTTCTGTGATCAATCTGTTCCAGGACACCATCGAAAAAGTGGTGGCTTTAGCCGTGCTGATGCCAATTGTTGCCTCAATGGGTGGAATCGCCGGCACACAAAGTCTGACAATCCTGATCCGCGCTATGGCCATGGGACAGATTACTCACCGCAATCAACTCTGGCTGGTTGGGCGAGAGTCGCTAGTGGGCGTGCTGAACGGGTGCTTCTGGGCTTTGGTGATCGCCGCGACCACCGCTATCTGGTTTGGGGACCCGACCTTAGGTTTCATCATTGCCTGCGCCATGCTGATCAATCTGGTTACGGCGGGCGTGGCGGGTGCGGGGCTTCCTATCATTTTACGCAAACTTGAGATTGACCCGGCACTCGCGGGGGGCGTCCTGGTGACAACCATCACCGACGTCATGGGATTCCTGACATTCTTGGGGCTAGCGGCCCTGTATTACGGATAAGCGATACCGCTCGTGACAGAGAATCAGGACATCGACGACAACGATATTGATCTCGAAATCAGCAAGAGCGAGCGCAAACGGCAGATGCAGGCTTTGCAAGATCTTGGTGAGCGGTTGGTTGCGCTGCCTGCGGCAGAACTGGCGAAAATACCCATCGACGACGAACGCCTGCGTGACGCCGTTGAAACCGCGCGGCGGATTACAGCGCGGGGTGGACTCAAGCGTCAATTACAGTTCATCGGAAAGCTGATGCGCTCTATCGATCCCACACCCATTGCCAACGGGCTGGCCGCCTTGGACCACCGCGCGACAGAGAGTGCCGCTGCATTTCATCGTATCGAACACGCGCGAGATCAACTGCGCACTGAAGGTGACCGCGCGCTGGGTAACATACTCGCTATATGGCCTCATGCGGAGATGTCGCTTCTGAGGCAGTGGATCAGACAGCACCCTAAAGAGGTAGCAAAAGGTAACGAGCGGGCCCATTCACGGAAGTTGTTTCGCTACTTGGCCGAGCTTGACGGATCCGGTGATGACGCTTCCTGAGCTTGGTTGCCATTGGTGCGCAGAGTGGCATCAAACACCCGCTCAAAAACGACCTCGGGCTCGCTCAGGCTCCCGCCGACCGAGTAAACGCCACTAGAAAGCTGGTTTACCTGGTCTTCAAACACTTTGCTGAACAGATAGGTGCCCGCCGCGACAGGTAATCCTCCTGCCAGGGCTGCGAACCAGGGAATGTTCTCCACGAGGGGCAGCGTAACAACCAGCTCGCCATCCAAGGTTTCAGTCACTAGATCGATATCGCTCGTAAAATTAAAGTATCCGCCGGACCCCTCAATTGAGAATTCAGGTATGCGCATAGTGCCCACATCCAGCTCGAAATCACCCTCTGCGCGGTCAAAAGTGACCCCCGGGTTGAACAATTGATTCATATTGGCGCGGCGAAATAGGCCAGACAGGTTGAGCAGGCTGAGCAGGCGCATCGCGCCCGTCGCCTCGGCATTCGCCGTCAGGAAGGAACCCGTACGCATTTCGAGATGCAGATCTCCTGATACAGCGTGCAAATCAAAGTCAGCGGGACTTCCAGGCCACTGCCACTTTGCGTCTACGCTGCCACTACGCGTCGCTAGGATAGGGGCAACGCCAATCAGTTCGAGAGAGGTCGCAATATCATTCAGTTCCGCCGCAAGCGTGAGCGTCGTCGATTCGGTCTCGTCATCGCGCCAAACAATATGCGTAGCAGGCTGCCACTCAATGCCCAAGAAATCGCCGCTGATGTCTCTGAACTGCCAGCCCTGATCGTCGACGTAGTCAATCACCAGTGCGATATCACCCAGATCTGTATCGCCTCGTCGAATCGCCTGGACGGCTACGGGGAGACCGCGAATCCACTGGCCTACTCCTCTTTCCGGGTTTGGCGGTGACGGGTCAGTGAGTTCCTCACTCAGTGTCGGCAGGCCATCGAGGTCGATGACTGTCAGATCCAGATTTCGCGTTAATGCTGCTCCCAGGCCAGCATCGGATTCAGTCACCGGCGCAGCCCTGGCCTGCACGTAGGCGCCACTCAACCAGGGCAGATCAAACTGTGCCGCTATGGAGTCACCGGCGCCCTGCAGACTCACATTCAGCCTGCCCAACTCCTGCCCGCGCCACAGAAGGCGTCCGACGTTCAGATTCTCCAAGTGCATATCGAAGGGCATCGACCCGTCACGGCCGGCGTCGAACCCTTGAATCGAACGCCACTCGGCAAGATCGAAAGACGGAATAAAGCCAGTCACGGTAAGTCCCGGTGCCGGGGCAACCGCTGCCGGTTCGGGGGGCCGGGTTCGAGGCGTGACATCCACCAAAGCAGACAGCGCACCGAGTGTGGGCACATCTGCCACGAGAGTCAGACGCCCAAACCAAAAGACTTCCCAAGCCGCCCAATCACGGTTCTGCCAGACCACCTGAAGCGGTGCTTTCGCATCGGCGGCTTTCCCCCAGGGCAAGGGCAAATCGACCGCCACACCCTCGAGATCAGAGCGAATACTCACCGCAATGTCCTCTGCGATGTTCACGCTGACGGAAGCCGCTGTAGTCCCCTCTACAGGAATCGTCGCGGGGAGGTTTCGCCATGTCAGCATATCGGCGACGGACACCTCAGCGTGAACTTCAGCCGCCAAAATAGTGTCGGGGGCCGTCGAGAGCTGCGGCCCCATCGTCACGGCAACAGGTCGTCCAAACACCACAGCGTTAAGGTCATCACTGCCGAACCCGGTCCGGGTGCGGTAGCGCAGCATGCCGCTGACCTCAGTAGCAGCCAAGTCCAGCAATTCAGATTCAAGCTGCGCGCCAGAAAGCTCAACATCAACGGCAACATCGAGCGTGTCAGTGATGTTACGCAAATCAAACTCCAGTGCCATCCGCGCTGCTACGGGTTGATCACCGCCTACAGTGAGATCACGCATGACAGTGTCGGCAACGGCTAACGCCGGTATCTGCCGCAATGTGCTGAGCAGTGAGGTTGGTGATCCGGCAGACTGAGCGTTCAATTCAAATCCAATCTCGTCACGGCCAATCTGCATTTGCACCTCCACAGCCTCTACCGCGGAGTCTGCGACCTGACCATTGGAAGCCACAGCAGCAAGGTGGCGATCACTCAATGCGAAACGCGCAGCGTCGAACCGACCGGGTGGCCAGCCCGCCTGGTAATCCAATTCCACCGCCGAGAGAGAAGCGGCGAGCTGTACCGTCTGACCGGGGTGACCGAAAGGCTTGAATCCACCGTGCCACAGAAAGATCGCTCTCTCGATAGCCCCGCTGGGCAGTGCCGACTGCAACCACCGATAAGCTGGTCTCGGAAGCCGATAGGGAATATAAGCATCCCGAGCCGATACGGGCGCTTCATCAACCGCCGCAGCCAGCCGCATCTCAAGGGGAATCAGCGGCGGTTTCGACAAGGGGATATCGATCTCAAACTGCACCAGTGCGTCATGATCCGATGCCGACGCGGAAAATAGTCCCTGCTCTAAGAATAAAGCGCCTCGCTGCCAACGGCCCGCCAGCTGGCCTGTGACACTCTCCAGTTCAATGGGCGCTTCATAAACATTGGGAAGCTGCAATTCAAAGTCATTGGTCACAACCCATGCTCTGGCGCCGCCCTGATTCGCGGTAATCGATGCATCTATCCCGGCAAGACCCGGCACTTTTCGAAACGGCTCTGTCGTGGCGTCGCTCACTACCGCCGCGCTTTCCCACGAAGCCAGCGGATCCTCCAGAGACGCCACCGCGAGCATCAAACTCTCGATGGTGCCGGTTGGAGCGAGCGAGGACAACACGTCGCTGACTTTGGCGGGCAAGAGGCCGCTTTCCGTCGTGACACCCACTGCCGCGGCAGCGTCCCACTCCCCCGTCAGCAAACGCCAGCCGCTATCAACCCGGCTCAGATGCATACGGGGTAACTCGAATGCCTCGTCCTGAATCGACAGCAGACCCCCGGAAAACCAGACGTCCGCAGTGTCCAGGGGGCCCACCGCCTCAACCTGAAACACGACTTGATCAAGATTGACTGACTCTCCGGCTCTCACCGACAGCGCTTCGACTTGTCCCTGCAAAGTCAGCGTCGGTATGCCGCTGGCCACCGAAAACCAGAAATCAGAGGTGCCCTCCACGGCGACATCCCGGTCAAACCATTGACCCGCGATCGACAGGCCCTCGCCTGTTAATTGCCCGTGCAGCTCTGCAGAAAAATCACTGAACTCGAAAGGGTTCCCCGTACCTGAACCGGTAGCAGAAAATACCGTCCGCCCCTCACGTTGAACCGACACCGTGACAGTACGAAGGCTCCGATCCCGAACTAAATCCATATCGATAGCGAGTGCCGGGATAGCTTGGTCAGACGCACCGCGTGCTCGCCCCAGTACGACCTCTGCGTCGCGAATCTGAAGTCGCGTGAAGCTGTTCAAAATCCCCTGCAAGCCAATCGACAGCTCTGGCGCAATCTCACCACCAGGGGCGACCCATTCAATCGTTGGTGCAATCAGCGTCAATTCATCAAAACGCAACGCACCACTGACGATCGACTGCCATGGATCAATGCGCAGACTCGCCTCAGGGAGACGGATCCATTCCTCATTGGCTTCGTTTTGCAACGTCAATTCAGTGAGACGCAATCGCGGAGAGAACCCATCCATACTGCCAGTGATCCGCTCAACGCTGACGTGCCCCGGAATCCGCTGCGACAGCAACGCTTCAATATCACTTTGAAATTGTGGCATCGCGCCCAAGAGTAATCGGCCACCACTCACATAAACCGCGAGCGTCACCAGCGCTGTGACCATGACCGGCCACACGGCCTGGCCCAAGCGGCGAGGCAGTGCACTAACCATGGAGGAGCGTCACACCAGCGTCTACCAGTAACTGACGGGTGTCGTATAGCGGCAAGCCGACGACACCGGAATAGCTGCCCTCGATTCTCTCAACGAAAGCACCCGCGTAACCCTGAATGCCATAGGCGCCCGCCTTGTCCCACGGCTCGTCTGTTTGCAGGTACGTCTCGATGGTCTCGGGCGACAGCTGGCCAAATGTCACTCTCGTGGCGCTCAACCGGGAAGTGATCTGGCTACCGTGCGCCAACCCAACTCCTGTGAAAACCGTGTGCACGTTACCCGACAGCTGCTCCAGCACACTCCGCGCCGCACCGATATCAGCCGGTTTCCCCAGTATTTGCCCTTCATAGACCACCACTGTGTCAGCACCCAAGCTCACACAGTTGTCAGTTGCACAGGCCACGGCCTTCTCCATGGCTAACCGCGTGACATAGTGATCAGGGGACTCTCCAGGATGAGGTGCTTCGTCAATATCGGGCGCGGAGACCTCGAAATGCGGCACCAACATGGACAAGAGTTCCCGTCGACGAGGGCTAGACGATGCCAAAGTCAGCCGCATCAGAAAACCTCGTAGTATCGTCGCAGACGCCTTAGCGCAGTTTTCGTGGGCAACCAGCACAAAACCGAGAGTATCAACCCGAGTAGGGTACCACTGGGAAGTAACGGAACTGCGGTTCCGCTTCGGAGCCATTGTTCAATGCCTACACTAACGCTCAACATCATGAATATCACCAAGCATTGCAAGACTACGTCATATTGCCGAACGCGCTCATAATTCAGTAGCAAGAACAAAGTCGCTAGCATCAAGCCCGGTGAGGAGAGGCCCAGCGGAGACCCTTTAATCACGTCTTGTAACAAACCAACACAAAACGCCGTAAAAATTCCCACCCTATGAGGTAAAGCTATTACCCAGTAAAACAGTATCAGCGCGATAGCATCTGGCCTGATGACTCGCCACTCTATTGGTAGTGGAATCAACACAAACACCAGACCGAGACACAATGTGACATAGATTACCCATCGGGCCCGGGCTTTGGTCATGTCTCGGGCTCCAATAGTTCAGCCGATTGGGGCACCACGACCAGTACATGACGCCCCCTATCCAGCCGAGAGGTCGGCGCGGCTTGCACGATAGCAAACGCAGCACCCGGAGAGACTGTCACATTAGTCACACGAGCTACGGGGTAGCCGTGCGGAAAACGCCCACCCAGCCCTGAACTAACTAATAAGTCTCCCACACGGATATCCGTGGCAGAGGAGAGGTGCTTTATGACTAGCTGATTAATATCGCCGGTGCCTTCAGCAACCGCTCGCAAACCTGATCGATTAACTTGAACGGGTAAGGCATGAGCGCCATCCGTAATCAAGATTGCAGCGCTACTCCGTTCCCCAACCCACAGTAGCTGGCCCATTAGGCCCTCGGCACTCAATACCGGCTGACCCTCCCGCAAACCATCAGATGACCCTTTATCCAAAATAACTGAATGTCGTGCTGCATCCGGTGACAGTGCAGTAATGCGAGCAACCACGGGCTCGGCTTCAACCTCTCGAACCGAGTTGAGCAGCGTCTTATATCGCGCGACCTCTGCGAGCGCGGACGAAAGTCGTTGAGCCTGCCCTCTGAGTACAAGGTTTTCTTGTCGCAATTGCAGAACTTCGTCCTGCAACGCTGATCTGGATTGAAGCGCTCTGGTGACTTCAGCCCAAGCATCCAAAGGTGCCATCAAAAGAGTCGCCGCAGATCCTACCGCATCTACCGATGTTCGCTGAGCGGCTACTAAACTAGGGTGATCGCGGAAGACAAAGAGAAGCACTCCGCAGACTAAGGAGAGCAGAACAAACTTTGCACCAATATTATTTCGCTTGAGGAAAAGCGGTTTGATGGCGCTGCTCCTAAAAGCCTGAAGTTACTCGGTGGACAGCAAATCCAAAACGTGCCGGTCCATAAGTTCGAGGGCCTTGCCGCCCCCGCGGGCCACGCAAGTCAGCGGGTCGTCAGCAATGAACACAGGTAGACCAGTTTCACTTGAGATACGCTTATCGAGGTCGGCCAAAAGCGCCCCCCCTCCAGTGAGGACGATACCAGACTCCGCAATATCCGCTGCGAGTTCGGGAGGCGATTGCTCAAGGGCTAGCTTGATGGATCGCATCATCGCGTCTAGCGGCTCCTCAAGTGCCGCGAGGACCTCATCGTTCGTCAGCGTAAAACTCCGCGGGACACCTTCAGCTAGGTGACGCCCGCGCACGTCAATTTCCTTTAGGTCATCCGATTTGTAACCGCAGCCAATTTCTTGTTTGATGCGTTCAGCCGTCGAGTCGCCAATCAAGCTTCCGTACTTGCGACGAACATAAGAGACTATTGATTCGTCGAACCTATCACCGCCGACACGAATGGAATCCCGATAAACTACCCCATTGAGAGAGATTATCGCAATTTCGGTGGTACCCCCGCCGATGTCCACCACCATGCATCCAGACGCCTCCTCTACCTGCAATCCCGCACCGATCGCGGCGGCCATTGGTTCTTCGATGAGTTTGACCTCACGCGCGCCCGCACTCAGTGCCGATTCGCGAATAGCGCGTCTTTCAACCTGCGTCGACGTACAAGGGACGCAAATCAAGACTCGTGGACTTGGTCGAATGAACTTCGTCTCATGGACCTTTGCGATGAAGTGCTGCAACATTTTTTCCGTGACCTGAAAATCAGCTATCACACCGTCTTTAAGAGGACGAATAGCCTGAATGTTGCCCGGTGTTCTACCTAACATTCGCTTTGCCTCGGCCCCCACGGCCTCGATCGACTTTTGGCCATTATGTATGCGAATTGCTACCACAGAGGGCTCGTCGAGAATAATCCCCCGTTCCTTGACGTAAATGAGGGTATTGGCAGTTCCAAGGTCTATGGACATGTCGGTGGAGAACATCCCTGCGAGCCGCTTGAACATTTTAATTTCCTGACTTTTAGAAGTTCTCGAGCTACGGCCGGTGACCGCACCGAAATGCACAGATAACAGCTAGGGTTTCCCGCATTGTACTGCCCCAAGACAGACTCTAGCAGCGTCAAACGTCTAGCGAATGTAGCAACGCGGGGCTTTTTGGGCAAGCCGCAAGTGTGTTAGTTTTCGCGGCCTTCGACGAGGAGTCTCCCATGTCCGTCACACCCAGCGATATCGAGAAGGTGGCCCTGCTGGCACGCCTTGCTATTGCCGAAACCGACCTGCCCGACGTGACAGAGCGTTTCTCGCGTGTTCTCTCCCTGGTGAACGAACTGAACACGATTGATACGCACGGCGTGATACCCATGTCAAATCCCCATGACATGGAGCAAAGACTCCGCGAGGACAGTGTTGCCCATCCAAGCGATCGGGAAGCGCTCATGGCTACCGCTCCGGCGCAGCAAGATGGCTACTTTTTGGTGCCGAAGGTGATTGATTGATGTCCGATGAGAGCGTTTTTGGGATGTCCGTTAGCGCGCTTCAGACGATGTTGCGTGAGCGCTCGGTATCGAGTGTGGAATTGACACAGGTGTTTTTGAAGCGCATTGCCGCCGTTAATGAATCTCTGAATGCCGTCGTCACGGTATGCGCCGACCAGGCGCTGGAGCAAGCGCAAGAGGCCGACGCGACAATAAGCCGAGGTGAGCATCAATCCCTGACCGGTATACCGATCCTGCACAAGGACATATTTTGCACACAGGGTGTTCGCACCACATGTGGATCCAAAATGCTGGAGGATTTTGTTCCCGCCTACGATGCGACAGTGGTCACCAAGATGAAGGCCGAGGGCGCCATTATGTTGGGGAAGTGCAACATGGACGAATTCGCCATGGGGTCTTCCAATGAGACCAGCTACTTTGGCACCGTAAAGAATCCTTGGAACCTCGACTGCGTTCCGGGTGGTAGCTCAGGAGGCTCTGCGGCAGCGGTTTCCGCTGGCATGGCGCCTTTGGTGACGGGCACCGATACAGGCGGCTCCATCCGGCAGCCGGCGTCTCTCTGCGGCCTGACGGGACTCAAACCCACCTATGGACGCGTCTCACGCTTGGGTATCATCGCCTTCGCCTCTTCGCTGGATCAAGCTGGCCCCATGGCGCATACGGCTGAAGACTGCGCCATCGCACTCTCTGCCATGTCCGGCATTGACCCCGGTGATTCTACCTCCGCGGATATACCTGTACCCGACTTCCATAGCGCCCTGGATACCCAGATAGACGGCCTGCGTATCGGCCTGCCGAGAGAATTTTTTAACGAGAGCCTAGATGACGCCGTGCGGGAGCGCGTGATGGCTGCGCTCGCCGAACTCGAAAAAGCGGGCGCCGTTCTGGTAGATATTGACCTCCCCCACAGCCACTATGCGATTGCAACCTACTACGTAATCGCGCCCGCGGAGGCTTCTGCCAACCTGGCACGTTATGACGGCGTGCGCTTCGGCTATCGCTGTGAGGCACCTACAGATCTGGAAGATCTGTATCTCCGCTCGCGAAGCGAAGGATTTGGTGAAGAGGTACAGCGCCGCATTCTTGTTGGCACCTACGCGCTTTCTGCAGGCTTTTACGATGCCTATTTCAACAAAGCGCAACAGGTGCGTCGGGTCATCACGGAAGATTTTCACCGTGCGTTCGAGCAGGTGGACGTTATCGCGGGGCCCTCTGCGCCCGGCGTCGCCTTTCCTTTCGGTGCAAAACAGGTCGATCCGGTCGCAATGTATATGGAAGACATATACACACTCGCGGTGAATCTGGCGGGACTACCCGGTTTGTCAGCCCCCGCCGGGTTGATTGATGGTATGCCCGTGGGCATTCAGCTGATCGGTAAGCCATTCGATGAACAGACCATCCTGAACGCCGCGCATCGCCTTCAAACTGAGACGGATTTCCATATGGCACGCCCCACTCTGCAAGGATTGGCGTCATGAGCTGGGAAATCGTCATGGGACTGGAAGTGCATCTGCAGCTCGCCACCCAATCGAAAATTTTCTCGGGATCTGCGACGCAATTTGGTGCCGCACCAAATCAACAAGCCGATGCCGTCGATCTCGGTATGCCCGGCATGCTGCCCGTCCTCAACGAAGAGGCCGTCCGCTACGCGGTGAAATTCGGTTTGGGTATCGGAGCGAAAATTGGTAAGCGCTCAGTATTTGACCGTAAAAACTACTTCTACCCAGACTTGCCCAAAGGCTATCAGGTCAGTCAATTCTTCTCGCCCATAGTCTGTGAGGGGGTCTTCGACGTGCCCCTCGAGGACGGCAGCTTGTACCCGATTCGCATTACACGGGCGCATCTTGAGGAAGATGCGGGCAAGTCAGTTCACGATATTTTTAGCCACGAGACGGGAATTGACCTGAATCGCGCAGGAACGCCTCTGTTGGAAATTGTGACAGAGCCCGATTTCCGGTCTGCTGAGCAAGCGGTCGCCTACCTTAAAGCCCTGCACTCATTGGTGACCTACTTGGGAATCTCCGATGGCAATATGGCTGAGGGCTCCATGCGTTGTGATATCAATATCTCACTGCGAGAAAAGGGCTCGGACGAACTCGGTACGCGCACGGAAATCAAGAACGTCAATTCATTTCGCTTCGTTGAGAGAGCGATTCACTGCGAGTACGAGCGTCAGGCAGACATTCTGGATGCTGGCGGACGTATTACTCAGGAGACGCGCCTTTACGACGCCGAGCAAAACACCACTCGCTCGATGCGCTCCAAGGAGGTGGCAAACGATTATCGCTACTTCCCGGAACCCGATCTCTTACCGATCGTCATAGACGACTCGTACATCGAGTCGGTGCGACAAAGCTTGCCCGAGTTGCCGGCCGCAAAAAGGGCGCGATTCATCGCCGAATACGACCTGACCGAATACGACACCAATTTGTTAGTGCCCAACCATGCCGTAGCCGACTATTTTGAGGCAGTGGCGAAGTCCTCGGGCGCGCCCAAGCTCGCGGCCAATTGGATCCTAGGTGATCTCTCTGCGGCGCTGAATCGGTCAGAGCTATCGATCGACGCCAACCCTATTTCAGCGGAGCGTCTGGCCGGACTTGTCAGCCGAATCAGTGACGGCACATTGTCCAGCAAGCTTGCAAAGCAAGTCTTTGAAGCTTTGTGGAATGAGGAAGGTGATACCGACGAAATCATCGCTGCGCGGGGGCTCAAGCAGGTCAGTGATTCTGGCGCGTTAGAAGCCATGGTCGACGAAGTCATCGCCAATAATCCAGACCAGGTAGCGCAATATATTGCTGCCGATGACGCCAAGCGTAAAAAGCTGAGTGGCTTTTTTGTGGGGCAGATCATGAAGGCCTCAAAAGGTCAGGCCAACCCGCAAATGCTGAATGAATTACTTCTGAAGAAACTTGAGGATCAGTCCTGAACTCTACCCTTTAGGTATTGCAGGCGATTTTCTCGTTTTTGCTCGGCGCTCTTTTTCAGGAGCACGTACACCGCCCCAGTACCACCATGTTGTGGCTGCGCTGAGTGAAATGCCTGCACCGGATCGAGGTGCTGCAGCCAATGATTCACGTAACCCTTTAGCACCGCAGTCTCATCGCCCTGGCTCTTGGACTGACCCTTACCATGCACAATCAGCAAAGTGCGAAGTCCGAGGCGGGTGGCCTCTTCTATGAACGAGAAGACTTCCTCCCGTGCTTGTTTGACCACCATTCTGTGCAGGTCCAAGCGGGCATCCACTTGATAATGACCGAGGCGCAACTTGCGATACACACCATTCTGGATACCCGGGCGCTTGAATTCCAAGACAAACCAGGCGTCCAGCGGTGAGATACCCTCGTAGGCCAGCGGATTGATGACTTGATCTTCCCCCTCCGCTGCACGGCGGCGGCCCCGCTGCTGATCGTCGGACAGGCGGTCTTTGACCAAACGCACTCTGGCCTCGCGGCCAAGCGGCTTAACGCCAGCCATCTCCTCGGCAAAAAGGTCGTCGTCATTCACCGGTGATTGCGCTCGGGTCGAAGATTGCGACAGTATAGTCGGACGTTTTGATCGCAGCGAATCTCATGACAGGCAATCTCTTTACCGGAATGGGCTATTTCCTCAGGGGCTTGGCCATGACGCTCGAGCCAGGTTTGCGGCGATTCGTGTTGGTGCCGCTTGCTGCCAATATCATCTTATTCAGCCTGATGGGCTGGCTGCTGTTTCAGCTCATCACCGACTTCTACGAAGCGGCCATGCTAACCATTCCCGAGTGGCTGCAGTTCCTCTCTTGGATCATTACACCGCTCCTTTGGTTGATCGGCGGTCTGATGACCGGATACCTGTCGACATTTGTGGTGCTGATGCTGACCTCGCCGTTCCACGCCCTGCTAGCCGAGAAAGTCGAGGAAGGCATCACAGGTGAGCCTGTGCCCGCGCTGGATGGCATTGGCGCGGCACTGCTTGAGGTGCCGAGAGCATTATTTCGTGAAATTAGAAAAGTGCTTTACTACGTGCCCATGGCGCTCGGCGTGCTGCTGCTGACGATCATCCCCGTCTTTAACGCCTTTGCACCACTCGCGTGGTTCCTGCTGGGGGCGTGGATGATGAGCCTGCAATTTGTGGACTATCCGATGGACAACCACCGGTTGCCCTTTCGAGACGTGCGAGACGCCTGCGCGGCAAGGCGCCTGTCGACCATGGGGTTTGGCGGTGCCGTCGCGTTTTTTACCGGCATTCCGCTGCTTAATTTGGTCGTGATTCCCGCTGCGGTCATCGGAGCGACGCTACTGTGGTGCGAGGAACTCAGGCCCCAGCGTTAGTGAGTCTCGGGAGGCGCCATACAAGCCAAGGAGTGGCCGAGCAGTGCCTCGATGTCGGGAAGAAGAAACGCATCGTCCTCGCTGGCAAAGCTGATGGATACGCCGCTCGCACCTGCACGACCCGTTCGCCCGATCCGGTGCACGTAGTCCTCTGGGTCTTCCGGCAGGTTGTAATTGACCACGTGCGAGATCCCCTCTACGTGGATACCGCGGCCTGCAACATCCGTCGCGACAAGCACCTTTGAGCGACCCGTCTTGAAATTTTCCAGCGTCTTGGTGCGTTTTGCCTGGGTGATCTCCCCGGACAACATGCCGCATTGCACACCTTCCTTGCGGAGCTTTTCATAGAGTCTCCGCACCTGATCGCGTCGATTGGCAAAGATGATGACGCTCTCTACCGACGCACCATTCAAGATATCCATTAACACCGGGAAGCGCTCCCTGCTGGAAACCAGATACACGCGCTGATCCACCGACGCGGTGGCGACCCGCTCTGGCTCGATTTCAACCGTGATGGGCTCGAAGGTCCACTGTCTCGCGAGATTCATGATGTCCTGCGTGAAGGTCGCCGAGAACAGCAACGTTTGCCGGTCCTCTTTGCGCGGCGTCGCGCGTACGATCCGTTTGACTTGCGGTATAAACCCCATGTCCAACATACGATCCGCTTCGTCCAGCACCAGTATTTCCACTCTGTCCAAGGCCAGATCACGCCGCTCCATGAAATCAATCAGGCGCCCCGGGGTCGCCACGACCATATCCACAGGAGATCGATTCACTTGATTGAGCTGCTTTTGGTAATCCGCGCCACCAATCAAGGTCACGGTTTTGAGACCCGTAAACCGACCGAGCTCCTGCGCGTCCGAGGCAATCAGCATCACCAGTTCCCGGGTGGGGGCGATAATGACCGCGCGCGGTTCGCCGAGGTAGCGTTCGCCATCAATCGGATGACTGAGCAGGTCGTTGAAAATGGTGATCAGGAAAGCGGCTGTCTTGCCGGTACCGGTTTGCGCCTTACCGATCGCATCATTGCCACCCAAGGTGTGGGGCAAAATGCGACCTTGAATCGGTGAGCAATGCTCGAATCCCAATGCATCGATGCCCTGCTGCACCGACGCCTCGAGGTGTAGCGTGTCGAATTTCACCTGCGCGCCGGCTTCACCGCCATCTGGAGCATCCGATGACATTGCGTCGTCAGTTTGAGGATCCGCTGGCGTCTCGACCGCGGATTCAGCTTTGTCTTGCACAGTAATGGCCGGCAAAAATGAGCGCGAAGTCTAGCACAGGGAAGCAGGTTAAACTGTGCGCATAACACAGTGCAGAAGAGCCAGAGCCGTTGCCTGACCTGACAACATCTTTTCGTCGAGTCCTGTCCCAGATGCTGACCGAATTGGGCCCTCTCTGGCGTATCGCCTGGCCGTTACTTATTGCGCAAACCGCCCAGATTGGTACGGGTGTTGTCGATACTCTGATGGCAGGTAACTACAGTGATGTAGACCTCGCGGCGATCGCCGTAGGGTTCAATATCTGGCTACCTCTTTATCTCATTATCTTGGGTACGCTGTTTGCCTGCTCAGCGATTGTGGCGCAAGACTTCGGCGCGGGCCGAATTGAGCGGGTGAAAAGCTTCCTGCCTCAAGGGCTGTGGGTAGCGGTAGCCTTGAGCGCGGTGATGACGCCTTTGTGCTTGAACAGTGGCGCAGTGATAGACCTGTTGGGTCTCCCCACAGAAACAGCGGCAAAAACGACAGCCTATGTCAGTCGTGTGGGCCTGGGTTTCCCTGCACTCGGCATCTTTATGGCGCTGCGTTACCACACTCAGGGGCTCGGCGTGACAGCACCCTTTGCGATGGCGAGCGTCATCGGCTTCGTAGCGAATGTGCCCCTCAACTACATGCTGATTTTTGGCGCCTGGGGCGCGCCGGAACTCGGCGCTGAAGGCTGCGGATTGGCGACAGCGGCGTCGATGTGGATCAGCACTACCATCATCGCACTCTATGTGCTCACCGCCCGCTCGCTACGTCCCTATTTGCCAGATCGATGGCTACAGAGACCCGACGGTGGACGAATCGGCGAGATACTGGCCGTGGGGTTCCCGGTAGGCCTGACTTTTTTCCTGGAAACGGGGGTGTTTTCCGCCATTACCTTACTGATCGCCACGCTCGGTGATGCGGCCGTTGCCGCGCACCAGATCGCGATTAATGTCTGGGATGTGTTCTACATACCCATGGTCAGCATTGGCAGCGCGATGGCCACGCGTATGGGTCACGCTATTGGCGCGCAGAACCCTCTAGGAGTTCAGGTGGCGTTTCGTGTCGGCGCGGCGATATCCACGTTGATCGGGCTATTGGCCATGTCGCTGCTGCTGCTATTTCCCGATGCCATTGTCGCCGCCTACACGCAGTCAGAGGACATCCAAGAGCTGGCCTTCAGGCTGCTCCGGCTAGCCGCCCTCTTCATCATGATTGACGTGATACAGATCGTGGGGTCTTTCGTTCTGCGCGCCTACAAAGAGACGCGCTTCCCGTTTCTGGTCGTGACATTTTCTTACTGGGGTATCGCGCTACCACTGGGTTATTTGCTAGCCATTCACTGGGGCGACGGCTCGTCAGAGGGGACGGTCGATTTCTGGATCACCACAATATTGGGCATTGCGGTGGCTGCGGCGCTGATCAGCTGGCGCGTCCGCAGGATTTTCAAAACACTGGGCTGAGTGCGCTTAACTCTCTGCCGATTGACATAAGGGACAATCAGGCCGGACGGATAGCGCCAGTTGGGTCCGCTCCCCTGACCAGGCGTCCATGATGTGTAGCTGCGCCCAAGGGAGCGAATCGTCTACGAAGTATTTGATTGCCCAAAGCGCCTGCTGTAAGGATACGAGCGCTACGATGGGACCCACAATGCCGAGCTCAGCACAGCTGGCGTGCTGAGCTCCAATGGGATCACTCATCAGGCAGTGATAACAACCCAGCCGCCGACGGGAATCGAACGCCGCCCACTGGCCGGAAGTACGCACCGCCGAACCCATAATCCAAGGCAGTTCTACTTGCCGCGTGGTTCGATCAATATCTTGTCGTGCTTGCAGGGAATCGGTGGCGTCGAGCACCAGTGTCACCGTGTCGAGGAGATCGGACCCACTGTCCGTATCAAAACGCACTGCGCGAGCATCCACCGTGACCTCTGCATTACCCGCTCTCAATCGCTCGGCCAGCACATCCACCTTTAGCCGGCCGACATCCGCCTCCGTATAGGCGACCTGCCTCGGTAAGTTACTCAATTCAATGCGGTCGTCATCAGCGATTCGGATAAAGCCAACACCGGCCCCGGCCAGGTACTGGGCCATGGGCACACCCAAACCACCGGCTCCCACAATCAGCACTCTCGCTGTGTGTAACCGCTGCTGACCCTCTAAATCGACTTGCGGGACAATCAGTTGCCGAGCGTAACGCCGTAGCTGTGAATCCGTCAGTTCAGCCATTGCCCACCCGATATCCGAGGCTGACCCGAGTAGTCCTTGCGCGTGGCAACATGTGAGAAACCCCGGTCAGAGAGGAGTGCTCTCACCGGTTCCCCCTGATCAAATCCGTGCTCGAGCAGCAGCCATCCAGAGGCGCGGAGATAGGGCGGCGCCTCCGTCACAATGTGTTCGATCATCTCAAGGCCAGTTTTCCCCCCGACCAACGCCCCCGATGGTTCTGCAGGCAAATCGCCCTGACCCAGATGCACATCGTTAGCGGCGATATACGGCGGGTTACTGACCACTAAATCCCAGCCCCCTGCCTCTACGGGCTCGAACCAACTGCCCTGCTTCCAACACACCTCCAAGCCTAATGCCTCACTGTTTCGCCGAGCACAAGCCAAGGCTTGCTCGCTTTGATCCACGCCAGTAATAGACAAGTCAGACCGCTCTGATTTACAAGCCAGTGCGATGGCGCCACTGCCGGTTCCCAGATCCAGCACTTTCTGCTCGCCGGTATCAAGGCACTCCAGCGCCCACTCAACGAGATGCTCGGACTCTCGTCTGGGAATCAAGACGTGCTGATCGACGATCAAGCGCAGGGACCAAAAGTTGCGATAACCCATGAGATAAGCAAGCGGCTCTCCGCTCGCTCTCGCTCGGGCATGGGCCATAAACGCTTGCTCATCGTCGGATGCGAGCCCCTCGTCTCCATGTGAGAACAGCCAACTCCGCTGCACACCCAGTATGTGAGCAAGCAACACCTCTGCTTCGTATCGCTCGATCGGCGCTTGCTCGAGGAGCTCTTTGGCCGTCATTCTTCGGCCATCGCCGCAAGAAGGTCGGCTTGATGTTCCTGACGCAGCGGCACAATTAACGGGTCCAGATCGCCGCTAACCACCTCATCTAGTTTGTACAAGGTCAGATTGATTCGGTGGTCCGTGATGCGCCCCTGAGGAAAATTGTAGGTTCGGATACGCTCTGAACGATCGCCGGAGCCCACCAGAGAGCGACGCTCCGATGCCTGAGATGCGCGCTGACTTTCTTGCTCAGCAGACAACAGTTTTGCCTGCAGCAGCGACATCGCCCGGGCGCGGTTTTTATGCTGTGAGCGCTCGTCCTGGCACTCGACCACAATGCCGGTAGGTAAATGCGTCAACCGCACCGCTGAGTCTGTCGTGTTGACGTGCTGACCACCCGCCCCCGATGAGCGGAACGTGTCGACCCGAAGATCTTCTTTTCTGATTTCAATGCTGTCGACTTCTTCAATTTCCGGTAACACCGCGACAGTACAGGCAGAGGTATGTATCCGTCCCTGAGATTCCGTTTCAGGGACACGCTGAACTCGATGAGCGCCCGATTCAAACTTGAGATGACTATAGACGTCCTGTCCCACCACGCGGCTGATGACTTCCTTAAAGCCGCCGTGCTCCCCCGCTCGCTCCGATAAGATCTCAACGCTCCAGCCCTTCTGCTCGGCATAGCGGTGGTACATCCGATACAAGTCACCAGAAAAAATAGCAGCTTCATCACCGCCGGTCCCCGCGCGGATCTCGAGGAAAACATTGCTGCTGTCACTCGGGTCCTGCGGCAAGAGCAGCACCTGTAAGCTGGCCTCAATGTCTGTCAGTTCGCGTTCAGCTTCCGCGATTTCTTCCGCGGCAAGCTCTCTTAGCTCGGCATCGGAGTCGCTTAACACCTGCCGCGCATCGGCCAACGTCTCCTGAAGCTGGCTCCACCGATGATGCTGGGTAACGACCTCATTGAGGTGGGCAAACTCTTTCGATAGGTCTCTGAATCGATTCTGATCGGAAGCGGTGTCAGCATCACCCAGGAGCGCAGACACCTCTTCATGACGGTCTGCCAGTGCATCGAGCTTTGTAAGAAGAGAGGTTTTCAACGTCGGATTAGCGAAACGGAATTATTGAAGGGTTGCACCCTCATCCCGCTCCTCGTCAAAATCCGTGAGTCCGAGTATGGCCGCCATCCGCGACACATCGCGTTTCCCACCCTCTTTGGCCAACTGTCTCAGGCCTGCGGTGGGAGCGTGAATCAGTTTATTGGTGAGGGCCCTCGCCAATCTGCTCAAAACTTCTTCCGGATCGGCACCGTTTTCGAGCATTCGCAGAGCCTTCTCAAGCTCGGCCTGCTGCAAGGCTAACGCCGAGTCACGATAGGTTTTGACGACATCGGCCGACTGTCTCTCCAGCAATCCATCTTTTAGTACAGCAATCCCGGAGGCAACGATTTCATCGGCTTTGCTCGCCTCTGAGGCACGCAGGCGAAGATTCTCCTCAATCACCTCCCGCATATCGTCAACGGTGTAGAGGTAGATATCGGGTATTTCCGAGACCTGCGGCTCGATGTCTCTCGGCACGGCCAAGTCGATCATTAGCACGGGCCGCCAGCGACGCGCCTTGACCGCCCCTTCTACGGCACCCTTGCCCAAGATGGGTAGCTGACTACCCGTGGAGCTAATCACGATATCGGCATCAGGTAAACGTTCGGTGACGTCCGCCAACAGGATTGCCTCTGCATCGAACTGCGAGGCCAACTGCTCCGCACGCTCGAGCGTTCGATTGGCAATGATGAGCTTGCCCAGACCGGCATCCCGCAGGTGCCTTGCTACGAGCTCAATAGTCTCACCAGCTCCGAGCAACAGCGCAGTGCTCTGCTCCATATCGCGGAAAATCTGCCGTGCCAAATCGACGGCCGCATAGGCCACCGATACGGGGTTCTCACCGATGGCGGTATCAGTGCGCACCTTTTTGGCGATTCTGAAAGCCTCTGGAAAAATCAGATTCAAATGAAAACCCACGGCACCGGCTTCCTGCGCCACCGCAAAAGCCGATTTCATTTGCCCGAAAATTTGCGGCTCGCCCAGCACCATAGAATTCAGGCCCGCTGCAACACGAACCAGATGTGAGGCAGCCGCTGTGCCATGGTTGCGATAAATAGAGGGAGACAGCTGATTGACATCTATCCCGTGGTGATCGGCCAGCCAATGCGATAACTGATCACTCGCGGTTACCCCGTCAGCGCCCTCGGGCAAAACACAGTAGAGCTCCGTGCGATTGCAGGTAGATAGAATAACGGCCTCGCTCACCTGCGTATCCCGGATCAGTGAACTGAGAGACTCGGGCACTTTTTCAGGGGCAAAGGCTATCTGCTCACGAAGCTCCACGGATGCGGAGTCATGGTTCACACCAACCACTACCAGCTTACCTAACATGGGTCGGGTTCAATCCCTCGCCAGCCATTCCAACTTGTTATCATAGCACCTACAGCCATCGAACTCGCTGCCATGCGAAAGAGTGCCAAGCGGACCACAGCGCGTTTATGAATACCTCAAAACTTCTTACTGCTTCTTTTGTCCTGATCTTAAGCGCTTGCGCCACCGTGCCACCGGATAGCAGCGCCGTTACAGTCAAGAGTGGTCCCGCGCCTACCGAGAACGAGATCGCGGCGGTCGCGCCCCGAGAAACACCCATCCCGCCAGAGAACCTGATGCCGTTGCTGGAGGCCGAATTTGCGCTGCGGTATCGCAACTATGAGCGCGGGCTCGACATTTTGACCGATCAATCAAACGCCCTCACAGACCCAGCCGTGACGAGACGGGCGCTGCGGCTTGCCGAGTTCATGACCGACGCAGAACGGGCAGCACAACTCTCGGTTCGCCTGGTTGAATTAGCGCCCGAGGACGCGGCGGCCGCGGCGGCGGCATCGGGATGGCTGACACGCACCGGACAGCCGATAGCGGCACTGCGCTACATTCGAATCGCCTATGAACTCGGTCAATCTGTAAACGTGGCGACGGTTTTAGGCAGTTACGAACAGCTAGACGAGGCATCGCAGGCCGCTGTGGATGACGGGGTCACAGCACTCGCAGAAAACTGGCCTGATGATAATGAAGCGGCGATTGCGGCCAGTCTGCTCGCGCGATTGCAGGGCGAGACCGAGTTGGCTGAGCAGCGCATTGAACCCGTACTGAACCGCATGCCGGAGGATACCCGCGCAATCCTGCTGTGGACCCAGATAATGCTGGACAAGGGGGTCGATGACCCACTTCAACGTCTTGCCGCCACAGTCAATGTTTATCCTGATAACCAGGAGTTACGGCTGCAATATGCACGGCTCCTGGGCTCCGAGAGAAACTACCCCGCTGCCAGGGCTCAGTTTGTCATCCTCCTCGACAAAGACCCTGAAAACGCGGAGCTCCTCACGACGGCGGCCTTATTGGACTTTGAGCTCGAGCTATATGACGCGGCGTTAGAAAAGTTCCAGCAGCTCATCTCACTGGACGAGAACGTCGATGAGTCGCACTACTATGTCGGGCGTATTGAGGCCCTGCGCGATCGATACCCCGAGGCGATCGAAGCATTTGGCCTGGTGGGACCTTCTCGCGAATTCCGCGATGCCAAGGCACGCGCGGCGCAGTTACTGGCCGAGACCGCATTCGCCAGTGATATCAGGGGTTTTTTCGGTGCGCAGCGTCAGGCCTACCCCGGCAATGCGGAACAACTGTTCCTACTAGAAGCCGATGCACTGCGCGACTGGGAAGGCGAATCGCTCAAGGTCTACGATCGCGGGCTGAGGGCGTTTCCGAGCTCCTTCTCCCTGCTCTACGGGCGTGCGATGACGCATGAGTCGGAGGGGCAGTTAGACGAAATGGAAGAAGACCTGCGCAGTATTCTCGCGCAGGACCCTGATCATGCCGCCACATTAAATGCCTTGGGCTATACCCTGACCAATCACACCCAACGCTATCAGGAAGCGGCGGATCTCATTGAACGGGCACTGGTGTTGTCTCCCGGAGATCCTGCCATTCTCGATAGCTTGGGATGGGTGTATTACAAGCTCGGGCAATTTGCCCAATCCGAAGCATTACTCCGGCAAGCGCACCGTGCCTTCCCAGATCCCGAAGTAGCCGCCCACCTCGGAGAGGTGCTTTGGATACAGGGAAAGCAAATTGAAGCGAGAGACATCTGGCGGGACGGCCTGAGCAAGGCACCCGATCACAGCATCATTCTCGAAGCCGTTGAGCGTCTGAGGGCCGACTTGCCGTGAACCGGTCGATCGGAGCGGGCTGCTCTGCACGAGATCGTATGGCTCGGCCGGGCTGGGCGCGGCGCGGACCGACCTCAATGTTAGCGACCCTTGCGGCGATGCTCCTCTACACTGGTTGTAGCGCTTTCATAACAGAACCTGCGGACACATTCACGCCCGTCCCTGCCGACCTCACCGGCTGGGAAGCTCGAGGCAAAGTTGCGGTCACCATCGACGATCGAACAGAGGCGGCGCGCTTCGTGTGGAAGAGAAAGAACCTGCAAACGGACGTCGTGACGCTATCAGGCCCTTTTGCAACGAATCAGACGACGCTGGAGCGCCGGGGTAGCGCGCTGTTTCGTCAAATAGGCGCCTCACTTCAACCTATTGATCGGGTTGCAGGCACTGATCCCGTTTCCACAGCGCTATCGACACTGCCACCTGAGGCCATTGGCAACTGGTTGTTGGGGCATGAAACTGACAGCGGCGACTGGCAGCTTGATGTGGTGGATTGGCAGAACTCAGCGCCTTGGAAAGCGCCCAAGCGGGTTGCAATCCGCGGCGCAGACATGGAGATCAAGCTCATCATTTCGCAATGGTCATTCGAACCCATAACGTGAAGACCCTCTCCGCACTCTCGCCTGCCAAACTGAATTTGTTCCTGCATGTCACGGGCAGACGCCCAGATGGCTACCACTCACTCCAGACGGTCTTTCAATTGCTCAACTGGGGTGATGACATGCGCTTCGAGTGGCGAGAGTCGCCCGACATCACACTCTCCGGCGATACCGATGACATCGCGCCAGAAGACAATCTGATCCTGAGAGCGGCCAGGCTCATTGCCCCTTCCGATCAGGGAGCACATATTCACGTGCACAAGCGCATACCCCGGGGCGGTGGGCTCGGCGGCGGCAGCTCAAATGCCGCGACGACCCTGCTTGCACTGAACCGCTTGTGGGAGTTGGGTTTGAATCTGGACACGTTACTGCGACTTGGCGAGCCCATGGGAGCAGATGTGCCGGTCTTCATTCAACGGCAGAGCGCCTGGGCCGAGGGCATTGGTGAGGAGCTGACTCCCGTCTCACTGCCAAAGCGATGGTTTGTCGTTGCCCAGCCGGATTGCATGGTAAGTACTGCCGAAATCTTCGCCCATCCCGAATTGACACGTCAGACCCCGCCGATTACAGTGCAGGCCTTTTTTTCAGGGGCCGGACGCAACGATTTACAACCCGTTGTCGAAAGCCGGTATCCCGAAGTCCAGCGTGCTGTGGAGTGGCTAAAAGAGCACTCTCCAAACGCGAGAATGACTGGCAGCGGTGCCTGTGTTTTTGCCTCGTTGGAGAGCGAGCAGGAAGCACACGACATCGCAGCGCGAGCCCCCGCAGGGTTGGCAGTGGTTGTCGCGGAAGGTCTGGACAGACTGCCTGATATGCAGGAAGTCACCTGAAAAAGTTTGATTGGGGCGTCGCCAAGTGGCAAGGCAGCGGGTTTTGATCCCGCCATTCGGAGGTTCGAATCCTCCCGCCCCAGCCATTTTTCTCAGCTTGAGGTAAAGCCATGTCATCCAAAATGATGGTGTTTACGGGTAATGCCAACCCTGCGCTCGCGCGCAAGGTGGCCGACCGCCTTTACCTCGGCATGGGCAATGCCGCGGTCAGCAAGTTCTCCGACGGGGAAATCACCGTTGAGCTGGGTGAGAATGTGCGCGGCAAGGACGTCTTCGTCATTCAAAGCACATGCCACCCCACCAATGACAACATTATCGAGCTGTTGCTGATGATCGACGCCCTGCGGCGCGCCTCAGCCGGCCGCATCACTGCAGTTGTGCCCTACTTTGGCTACGCACGGCAGGATCGTCGCGTGCGCTCTGCCCGGGTGCCGATCTCGGCCAAAGTGGTCGCAGATACGATGGTGGGTGTGGGCGTTGATCGCGTACTGACCTGCGACCTGCATGCCGAGCAGATTCAGGGCTTCTTCACTGTACCGGTGGACAACGTATACGCGTCGCCCATCCTCAACGCCGATATCGTGAAAACCGGCTATGAGAATCTGATTGTGGTCTCGCCCGATATTGGCGGCGTGGTCAGAGCTCGCGCCATCGCGAAGCAATTGGACGACGCCGACCTGGCGATTATCGACAAGCGCCGACCGCGCGCCAATGAGGCGGAGGTGATGAACTTGATCGGCGATGTCGAGGGACGCACTGCGATTCTAGTCGACGACATGGTCGATACTGCCGGCACGCTATGCACCGCAGCCAACGCACTCAAGGAGCGCGGAGCGCTGAAAGTGGTCTCCTACTGCACCCACGCCGTACTCTCCGGCAAGGCATTGGACAACATTAGGAACTCCCAGCTGGACGAGCTGGTCGTGACCGATACGATTCCGCTATCTGAAGAAGCGGAAGCGATTTGCAAAATCCGCCAGCTGACCATTGCTGATTTGCTTGCTGAGTCCATCAGACGAGTCAGTAACGAAGAATCTATTAGCGCGCTGTTTGATCTGTCTTAAGCAGCGTTTTACCCACCCACCACCGCGTCGGTCGCAGACAAAGTGGTGTTAACAAAGGAGCCAGACCATGTCTGAATCTTTTACTGTAGTTGCAGAGGCGCGAGTCGATGAGGGGAAAGGTGCGAGCCGCCGCCTGCGTCGTCTTGAAGGCAAAATGCCTGCCGTTATTTATGGCGGCGGTAAGCCTGCCCAGAGCCTGACGCTGATCCGTAAGGACTTCGAGCACATGCTGGAGAACGAAGCCTGCTTCAGCTCGATTCTCGAAGTACAAGTGGAAGGCGAGGCGCAAAACGCCATTATCAAGGACATCCAACGGCACCCTGCCAAGGGGTTCCCGATGCATGCCGATTTCCTGAGAATCCGCATGGACCAGGCCATCAAAGTGAACGTCCCGCTGCATTTCGTGAACGAAGAGCAGTGTGCGGGCGTCAAACTGGGGGGCGGTATGATCCAGAAGCAAGCAACTGACATCGAAGTGCAGTGTTTACCGAAGGATCTGCCCGAATATCTCGAAGTTGACATGCTTGAAGTCGAGCTCGGCGGCATCGTTCACCTGTCTGATATCACGCTTCCTGATGGCGTCACCTCCACCGCACTGGAACAGGGCGAAGAGTATGACCTGACGGTTGCGTCTGTGGTTGCGCCAAGAGCCGCGAAAGAAGAAGCAGCCGATGCTGAGGCAGAGGGCGAGGCCGAAGGTGAAGGCGATTCAGGTGGTGACGCTGAGGCAGCACCTTCTGACGACGCCGGCGACGGCGGCGAGGACTAATTAGACCTTGCCTGCCATCCGACTCATCGTCGGGCTAGGCAACCCCGGCACACAATACGAAGGCACGCGGCATAACGCCGGTGCCTTTTTTGTGCGCCGGCTTGCCCAGCAATTTGGTTTGTCTTTAGCGGCTGATCGCAACGCGCTGGGTGAATCGGCCCGGGGCCTCGTTGCCGGTCACGACCTGCGCTTGCTGATTCCCGAAACTTTCATGAACAAGAGCGGGCGATCGGTTGCAGCGATGTCGCGCTATTACCGGATCGAGCCCGACGCGATTCTGATCGCGCACGATGAGCTGGACATCCCTGCGGGCGAGTCTCGCTTTAAGTACGACGGGGGGCACGGCGGCCACAACGGGCTTCGGGACATTATTCCCGCCTTGGGCGGGCACCGCGACTTCTGGCGGCTGCGCATTGGGATCGGCCATCCTGGCTCAGCAAAGAAAGTGTCGGCCTGGGTGCTCAGTAAAGCCTCGGCAGCGGATCAAGCCTCTACCGAGGCGAGCACCGAGGCAGCCATCAAGGCGCTACCGCTTTTACTTGACGGTGAAGACATCAAGGCCATGACCGCGCTGCATAGCGAGAGCTATGCCGCCAAACCATCTCAAGAGGATTAATTGGCATGGGGATCCAATGTGGCATCGTCGGCTTACCCAACGTCGGTAAGTCCACGCTATTCAATGCACTGACTCAAGCGGGTATCGACGCGGAGAATTTTCCGTTCTGCACGATTGAACCCAATACCGGTGTCGTACCCATCCCCGACCCGCGGCAGGGCGAGATCGCCGCCTTGGTCAATCCTGAACGCAACATTCCCGCGACGATGGAATTTGTAGATATCGCCGGACTGGTGGCGGGCGCCTCAAAAGGCGAAGGTCTCGGCAACCAGTTTTTAGCCAACATCCGCGAGACCGACGCGATCGCCCATGTCGTGCGCTGTTTCGAGGATCCCAACGTGATCCACGTGGCCAACAAGATCGAGCCGCTCGCCGACATCGAGACGATCAACACAGAACTCGCGCTCGCAGATTTGGAGTCCTGCGAAAAACAATTGACTAAAGTAGTCCGCACCGCAAAAAGCGGTGATAAGGAAGCGGTCGCACTCAAGGCGCTCCTCGAGGATAAGCTCATCCCCCAATTAAATGAGGCACAACCCGTGCGCGCATTGACGCTCGACGACAACGAGCGTGCGCGGGTGAAAAGCCTGCACCTACTAACGACCAAGCCCACGATGTACATCGCAAACGTCGCTGAGGATGGTTTTGAAAATAACCCCCACCTGGACGCCGTGCGTGCGCATGCCGCTGCCGAGAATGCTGGCGTCGTGGTGATCTGCAACAAGCTTGAGTCCGAGATTATTGAACTCGACGAGGAAGAAAAGATCGATTTCCTTGCCGAGATGGGTATGGAAGAACCGGGACTGAATCGGGTGATCCGTGCAGGATACGAACTACTGAACCTGCAAACCTACTTCACTGCAGGCCCCAAGGAAGTGCGCGCCTGGACCGTTCGCGTCGGCGCCACCGCGCCGGAGGCCGCTGCCGTGATTCATACCGACTTCCAAAAAGGCTTTATTCGCGCCGAGGTGATTGGTTACGAGGATTACGTTGCCCATCGCGGTGAGCAAGGCGCCAAAGATGCCGGGCGCTGGCGACTTGAAGGGAAGGAATACGTCGTAGACGACGGAGACGTCATCCACTTTCGCTTCAACGTGTGATTAGTCGCCCGTAAGGGCACGACTGATCACACCGCGCGTCTCTCCCGGCTGGATAACCGCATCGATCTCGAGATAGCTTGCGGCCTCTACAGCACGCCCCTTGTCGTACATCTCGGCGAGTAGCTTGTCGTACAGTGCCTGGCGCGCGTCCTCATCAGGCGCCGCCGCCAGCTCTTGTCGAAAGCCCAAATGAACGGCCCCCTCCAAACCCATAGCACCAAACTCACCTTGCGGCCAACTGGCGGCGTACCTTGGCACCTCAAATGAGCCGCCTGTCATGGCCATTGCGCCCAAGCCATAAGCGCGCCGCAAAAAAATCGCGACGATCGGTTGAGTGAGCGTTGAACCTGCAATAAAGAGATCAGACATCAATCGCGGTGCACCGGCAGCCTCACTGTCGGGCCCCACCATAAACCCGGGCGTATCGATCAAAGAGACCACGGGTAAGCGCCAGCGCTCTGCTAGCTGATACAAGGCCGTTGCCTTGAGCGCAGACTCACCATCAATTGCGCCGCCAAGGTGACGACAGTCGCTGGCGAGCACCGCAACGGCGCGACCCTCCACCCGCGCAAGCCCGGTTACCACCGCGCACCCCATATCAGGTCGGGTTTCGATAAAGGAATCTGAATCGAACAAGTGCCGGATAATCTTGCGCACATCGAAGGCATATCGCCGATTAGTCGGCATCAGTGCGGCCAGCTCTGATTGATCGGCTGCTTGCCAATCCGCGAGCGAGCCTTGGACACAGCCTAGTACCCGCTTGGCAACCTCCGTCGCCTCGGCCTCATCGGTCACGACAATATCCACCACGCCGTTTTCGCGATGCACCGAGACCGGACCAATATCCTGCGGTTTCCAGGTCCCAAGGCCACCTCCCTCGATCATGGCGGGACCCGCCATACCGATGCAGCTCGCCTCGGTGGCAATACGAAGATCCGCCGCACCAAACAGCGCCGCATTACCGGCGAAGCAGTAACCGTGATTCACCGCAATCCGAGGAATCCGGCCGGCTAACGCCGCCCAACGATGGAAAGTGGGCACGTTCAGCCCAGCCATCGACACCAACACATCGGTATCACCCGGTCGACCGCCGCCGCCTTCGGTGTACATCACGATGGGCAGGCTATCCCGCTCGGCAACGTCCAGCATCCGATCAATCTTGCGGTGATGAAAGTACCCCTGGGTGCCTGCCAGCACGGAGTAATCGTTAATAATCAGTACGGTCTGGCTTTGCTCAGCGCCAAAAATAGCGCCGTTAACCGGGCCCACTGCCGTGATGACCGCATCGGCCGCTGTCTCGGCATAGAGCGCGTCCCCCTCACGGCGGCTTCGCTGCGCCGCAACCGCCAACTGGCCATACTCTGACACCGCAGCGCCGTCAGTGAGATCAGCCAAGTTCTCCCGTGCAGTGCGGCCTCCTCGTGCGTGGCGCTTGGCGACGGCTTCTTCACGCGCGTCATCCGTAGTTTTAGCGAGCCTGTCCGCCAACCCGGTATAAGGGTCGTTTTGTTCTTCAATCATGGGTGGGCCCGTTTAGCTAGTGTGTTAATGCTGTAAGCCAACCAGCGCAAGATGCAGTGGGCTGCCGGTTGACTTCAATCACGGAGTTTTGCAGAATCGCGCGCCTCATAGATTTCCTTATGTGGCTACGTAGCTCAGCTGGTTAGAGCACAGCATTCATAATGCTGGGGTCGGTGGTTCAAGTCCACCCGTAGCTACCATCCCTCCTTAT
>PBLO01000029.1 GCA_002721785.1 Halieaceae bacterium | reverse complement strand
TGTGAGCGCCTTGTTACAACCAGCCATCGTGAGGGTCTCAACGCTGCCAACGCCCCACGAGTAGTCCTTGCCTCTCAGTCGTTTCCGTAGCTCGAAGTATCTGGCTCCGTTACGCTTGTCGCATACGAGCCTGAGTCCATTGCCCAGTCCAACCTTATCGCCGGCCTTGGCCTTGAGTATCTGCTTTGCTGTCATCCTTGACTCCCCAATCTACTCCCCAAATAGGAGTGACTACAGGAGTATACAATAAAGTACAGAGATTAGATATAATCCGCGTTAATGCTGGAGATTGGCGGGCAATCAAATGCAGCTGAATACTGGGTTCGTATCCCATCACCCGCTCCACAATTTAGATTCCGGTGGTGTCACCTTTTGCTAATGCGTGGCTGCATCCTAGGAGCGCGTGCGTTTAACGATAAGGAGATCTTCTTGATCCAGTTTGTGAAATCTAATGCCGTTTTACTCGCTCTCGTGGCGATTATTTTGTTTTAGCAGAGCGAGCTCAAAGAAGTTGAGCGCACGCTGAACTATATCTATGCCGCAGTGCAGACAAATAATCACGATATCCAAGAAACGAAAGAGGAAGTATGGGCGTTGAGTGACTTAATCGTCGCCGTATACGAGGCAGAAGCGGCTGCCGAGTAAAAGGGTCGCCCTTCACTGGATGCCTCGGGGCATGCGGGCACCTCCGCAGGCCGTGATGACTTCACTGAAAGCGCAATAGCGCGAGGAGACCACACAAGCTTGTATCGATCTCCAAGAGCTGCCGAAGACGGCGGGATCATAGTTGTTTTGTGGAGAGGGGCGATAGTTTGGCTAGTTGCATCCGGCTCCAGCAGCGCGCGCGTTGCGCGTTGCCAAAGTGCGAGTAGCGATGACTCCCAGCACACACATGGCGCTGACAAATAAGAAGAAGTACCTGTAACCCTCGGCGCCCGGGTACGTGTCCAAGAGAATTCCTCCCAGCAGTGGCATGAAAATATCGGGTGACAAGCCAATCATCGATATCACACCAATAGCCACGCCCGTCACTCTGAAGGGAATGCCGGACGTATGAACCAGCGCAAAATAAATACCTCGCAATCCGAAGACCGCCATCGAAACCAAGACGAGGTTAAATACCATTGCTGGTATCCAGCCGGTCGTGCCGGGCAGGAACGCGAAGCTCAGGAAGCCGAAAAGCAGCACGATGAAGAGGGCCACGATGACTCGTGTTACGCCTAGCTTATCTGCGATCACTCCTGCTCCCAGCGCGGCAAATGGTTTGACCCACAGCTTCAGGCTACTGAGCAGCGCAGCTAGCGTGACGCTCATGAGAAAGACATCGGTCGCATATGAGGTGAGGCGGAGCGTTCCCCAGTAAGCGCAATAACCTGAGAGAACGATGGTGCTAATCAGCCACACCTGGGGCGTGTTCAGTACCGCCTTCACGGTGTCGAAATTCACTCGGGCATTGCTCTCTGCAACCAGTTCGCCGCCGGAGTCTTTATTCAGGATGACAATCGACGCGATCCCAAGGCATAGGATGGTGGCCGAAAATAAGCTGATAACGGCAGCGAGTGCTCGTGTGCCGCTGCCAAGATAGGCAAACAATGCGAGCGTCGCGGCCGCGCTCAATGCTTCACCGATGCCTCGCCCCATCTCCAGGGCCCCGTACGCCTGGCCCTGACCAGTCGCGGCACCCCAGTGACGGGTGACTCTGAGCATTGCGCACCAGAACATCAGCGTAATCGTAATGCCCCAAAAGCCATGCAACAGCAGTGATATCTGGTAGCTGGGGAAAGTTGAAAAATAGAAGCCCGACAGGCCGGTGCTAATGAGTGACGCGCTCAACAACAAACGTGGGGAGACACGGTCGGCCAGCCAGCCACCTGGGACGTAGCATAAGAGTGATGTAACGCCGAAAACACTCAGTAGCGAGCCGATTTGGGCGTTATTGAGGTCAAGCGCGGCGGCCAGGGGCAGATAGTAAAGCTCTTGCAAAAAGGGCAAGAAAAAAGTGATGCCCCCGGATAAGCCAAGGACCGTCATGAGTAACCAGCGCGCTGGATCGATGCGCTGACTCATAGGGGTTGCTGACTTCGTACCCATGCTCCTATCACGTTACACAGCAAGCGCTCAGCATGAACCATGGTTGTGCTGCCGACGTCTCGCTCTGGAGCAATCTCTACGAGATCCATACCCACCAGCGTGCCTTTTCGCACGAGTTCGTGAACAAGCGTATGGAGATGCGGCCAAGTGAGTCCCCCCGGTGTCTGTGACATCACAGCGGGCATGATCGAGGGATCGACACCGTCCGCATCAATAGTCAGGTAATACGTCCCACCGTTCGGGACTCTCTCAAGGACTCGCTTCATGCCCACTTCGTGGAGGGTGTAAGCGGAGATAATGTGGGCGCCGTGGCGCTTGGCGTCATCCACCTCTTGCGACCGCGCGCTCCCAATGCCGCGCATGCCGATCTGGAAAATTTCCCCAATCCATGGCATCTCCGATGCGCGCCTGATGGGGCTCGAATACCCCTCGTGCTCCCCGTTGATTTCATCGCGCCAGTCCAGGTGCGCGTCGATGTGAATCAAGGTGATGGGCTTCCCGATAACTTTTAGTGCGCGCATGATCGGAATGGGCACACCATGATCTCCGCCCAGAGCTAACAGAAGGGCGCCTTTTTGAAAGATGAGACGTGCCGCACGCTCTGCCATATCGTAGTGGAGTGAGTGGTTAGAGGGGTCCGAGATGACGTTGCCGCAATCCACTACTGTAATGTCGCGGCCATCGAGGAGATATCCGTCGAGATCCCAGTCGTAGTGGGTTCGCGTGTAGGTAATGTCTTCTTCCGTGGGCGTGTGCCTGAGCATATCGGGCGTTCGGCTCTGATCGTTTGCCATGCTTGCTGTGTCGTAGGGCTTTCCGTATGGAATCCCTAAAACCGCGATGTCGGCTTCCATGGTGTGCAGATCGAGTTCCAGTGGGAAGTTCAGGAAGGTGCGACCCAGTAGACCGGGTGCTTCGGTCAGGTGCTGCTTCATGGTGTAAACCTTTTGCGGGTGCTTCTGGTGGGACCCACGATACCATTGCAATGGCGCGCCAACATTTAGTTGGTGGTAATAGCCTCTTGAAGTAAAACCTCGACTTTTGCTGCCCTACGTTAACCGTCTAAGATCTCGTTATGGACTACAGCGAGTACAAATTCATTCAGGCATTACTCTTCTTTGGCTTGCCCCTAGTCTGGTGCGTCTGGCAGCTCGTTGCCCTGCAGCGAAGTCGAGATGGATCCGACAACGATTAAGTCTGATGCACGCAGCGCTCCCTTATTACATCGTAAACGCCTTCACGGAGTCGATATTTGGAGGCAACCCCGCGGCCGTTATGGTGCTTGATCAGTGGCTTTCCGATGAGAGTATGCAGGCGTTAGCGATGCAACATAATCTGTCGGAAACGGCTTTCCTGGTGAAGCAGTCAGACGACACCTTCGCCTTGCGATGGTTCACCCCAGTTGCGGAAGTACCGCTTTGTGGGCATGCGACTCTGGCAGCGGCGCATGTTTTGAAAAGTGAGCTGGGGGTGACCGGACATCTACTGCGTTTTCAAACCCGCTTTCGGGGAAGCCTTTTCGCAAATGAGGAAGCCCATGGCATCGCCGTCGATCTGCCAGCTCTGTCATGTCGGCGCCATGATGTTGAGGGCGCGGTCGAGAAAGCACTGGGTGCTAAAGTGGTTTCCGCGGCGCGGCCAGTTGGTGACCCGTGGCAAGTGATTTATGAGCTTCAAAGCGAGACTGCGGTGAGAGAATTGCAGCCTGACATTCCCGCTTTGGCGACTGCGGTGAATCACTGCGTGATCGTTACTGCCCGGGGTAGTGAGACAGATTTTGTTTCGAGAATGTTTGCGCCCAATCTTGGCGTGGACGAGGATCCCGTCACGGGCTCGGCGCACTGCCTACTCGCGCCGTTTTGGGCTCAGAGGATGGGAGGAAAGTCACTTTCCGCCGAACAGTGCTCCATGCGTGGAGGGAGGCTCAGTTGTGTCATAGAGGGCGATCGAGTCAAGTTAGTGGGTCAAGCCGTGACATTCGCTGTTGGCCACATTACCGCTGACGTCCTGGCAGGATGACAAACTGCTTGAGTGGGTGCCTGTAAGCCCTGCACGTGCAAGCAGCACTTGTGAAATCGAAGGTAGCGTTTTTTTTGGGGGGGCTCTTAGGACATGTCCCAAGTGCCACGAGGCGCCTAGTCGGCGCCAGAGATCGCCCCCACCCACAGAGGACCGGTGCCGTAGTCCGTCTCTAGCTCTTGAGCGACAACTTGAGCCGCTGATTTAGAGTCAAAGCCAGTCAACCTCACGCGTTTTAATGTGTCACCTTCAGCCGTTTGTATCTCTGTAACAGATACGTCGTAGCCAGAGTTTTCAAGTCTCTGGACCCAGGTTTCGGCAGACTGCGAATTGGCGTAGGCGCCAATGTTGATAAACCACTCTCCAGCGTCCGACAGTGTCATATCGCTGGTCTCACGCTCTTCATCTGAGGCGTCTGAAGCGGTGGGCTGATCTAAGTCCGCTTCTGCTCCTCCAGCGTCGATACTGTTTCCGGTTGCGCCTTCGCCTTCGGAAATATCATTGAGCGCCGCCAGCGCCGCATTGTAATCCTCGTAGAGGGTGTTGAGCTGCAATTTGAGTGCAGCGTTCTCGACTTCCAGCTCAGAGACGGTTTTGGCATCGAGCGCCTCAGAATCCTTCGTGCGAGCTTGGTTTTGTTCCAGCTCGACGATTCGGGTCTGGAGAGTGGCGCGCTCCCGAAAGAGGTCCCAGCCTCCAACGCCGATCAGCACTAAGGCAATGCCTCCCACAACCATCGGCCATAACGAACGAGCGGGAGGCGCGGAATCTTCAAAGGGGTCATCGGTTAAATAGGCCTGTTCGGCCTCTTCGAAATCTTCGTCATCGTCGTCAGGATCGTCTGGGACGTCCTCATAGTCGTCGTCATCTGAGTCGTCTTCGATATAGCTGTTATTTTCGTCCTCGTCCTCTTCAAAAACCGACTCTGCGTTCTCTTGTCTGGCGTCATCTTCCTCACAGTCGTCGGAAGACTCTTCCGAGACATCGGTTTGCGGATTGATTGCCGCGGCTAAGCCGGTATCCACCAACCAGTCCTTTCCTGATGCAGCGGCACCTTCAGCGTTGTCCCCCGTCAGCTCACCTAACTCCTCGTCAAAATCAAGTTCTGTATCCCCAGGGGTGTCGTCCCCTGGCCCGCCTGATCTCTCGGTTGCCTCCTCGGTCATCTCCTCGTCAGGTGAAGATTCTGATGTTGGGATCGCTTCGTCATGTGGATTTTCTTCTTCGTTATTATTCATGGTGCTTGCCCCCATAGGTAGCCAGAACGCTTGTTTGCAACTGATCGATCAGTCCACGATTTCCGCAGTATTTTTGCTGACTGCACGGAGAGCATCATTGACTAAAGTCGCTACGCTGTAACCGTAAATATATCGCAGCCTATTCAAGCCTGCGACCGGCGTCAGGGTTTTAATCAGCCTGCTGTGCGGACAAGGTGCGAAACAGCGGATGGTTTGAGTCGAGGCCAGTCCCTAGTTGCAACTCTCCTATCGCATCACTTAATGGTGGCATGGGTGCGACGAAGTGATGGTCCAGAACGTATTCACTTCGAGACATTCGCCATTCGGCATTGACGTGCGCAAATTGGTTCAGATAGCGCCCCCCGAATACGTTGAGCGTCTCACCGTCTAGCGTGGATGAGGCGATGCCGTAGCACTCGACCTCAGCTTTGTCACCATCTAGCTCAATTGCGACGTTCGACAAAAAGTGGCTCCGATGAAGCGTCGCTCTCTCAATCTCCATAACGACAGGATAAAAGCCTTCGACTGGCCCCTTGTAGAATCCGTAGTTGATGAACGCGTCTGTGGTGTAACAGGTTCTCAGTAATGATTCGTCCAACCAATCCAGAGCGCGGCAATACCGCGTAATGGTCTGATTAATCGCCAAGTCGGCCTCAACAGCGCTGAGCCGAGAATCGATATCCTTCAAGTCCGTCATCTCCCCACCTGCCGTGATTCAAGATGCCTAGTCTACATTGCGACTGATCTTGTGCGTCTGCAGATTTGGGAGGCTGTCAGGAGTAGGTATAAATGCGCGCTCTGGTAACACGATGATCGCAGACGCGAAGGGTTTTTTTGATCCAATGCGGGCGAACAGCGGTAACAGAGGCAATCCCTCGACGCGCGATGTACATGATTTTCGGATTCAGTCAGTTTGTTCCCAGACTTAAAGCGGTGCCCAAGGCACGTCGCGACAGCAATAGTGTGGGCGGCCCAGATACAGAGGCATCCAGAGATTTTCGTCAGCGTGCACAGGTTTTCGATCTGGCGCATGAACGGCGATTGC
Source organism: Halieaceae bacterium (assembly GCA_002721785.1). GTDB lineage: Bacteria > Pseudomonadota > Gammaproteobacteria > Pseudomonadales > Halieaceae > Luminiphilus. Next base: position 27,259 of record PBLO01000029.1, on the reverse strand, counting down.
GCGCGCTCAACGCGTACATCGAGCAGGGCTATTCCCTGAGTGAGGCCGCCCGGCTACTGGGTGTCTCTCGACTGACCGTAGTCCGCTGGAACGACCACGGGCGCAGATAAGTCGATACCTTTTCAAATAACTTTGCCAGCGGCAGTGTGTTGGCGTGGGCAGTCTGAGCGCGGCGATTTGTCACCAGCTCAAAATGGGTACCCGTCGGGTGGAGAAAAAGGCAGGAGATGGTCCCATTGAGCCCCCACATGGTGCTCAAACACTCTCCATTGGTTCGAGCTAGACGCATAAATCGGGCGGCGTATCTGCTCGTTTGAGGCGGTACGCACCCATCTCGCATTTTCGTGTGGCGCGAGCATGCCTGCCTCAACTGATAGATCCAGATAATCTGCCAAGCGCCCAATCGTGTGTTCCGGTTCCACAGTCAGTTGATCGTAATTGAGGTGAAAGAGCCGCGCCCCGAGCTGTAGGCTCAGCCACTGCATCCAGTCGCGGTAGAGGCCGTAGTAATGCGCTACGTCATTCAAGTCGTAACTAAAATCGAGCCCGCCGGCGGGGAAAAAGCGCTCGTATAGTGACCAACAGGTTGCCCGGGGATCTCGATAGACGTGCACAAATTTGGCGTCAGGAAAGGCCCGCATTAGCAAGGGAAGCCACAAAAAGTTTTGAGGCATCTTGTCTGTGAATGCACCTGCCGCTGGCAACCGGCTGGCCACTCGTGCGAGGTAGTGCTGCCGTAAATCAGCGGCACGCTCGCTGATAGCAGTATCAGCCTGATCCAGCAGCGGCGCTGCCGCTGCTCTCGCGAAGGGGAGTTCACCCAAATCCCTGACATCACTGTGACTGGATACGATGTGCTCGACTAAGGTTGTGCCGCTGCGTGGCATTCCTAAGATAAAGATAGGCTCGTACGGGCTGGGTTCCATTGTTGCCACGGGTGCATCGAACCAACGGGCGCATTCGGTGAACAGGTCCTTGAACGCAGTTGAGTCGTGCGTCGGTTTGTAGCCCAACTGAGCCCTGCGCGAAGAATTGGCTTCCTGAAGAAAGTCGAAGCCTTCCTCGAGGCGGTTGAGACGTTTGCAGGTTTGATACAGCGCGAAGCCCAATTCACAGTGGTCAGAATCACTCAGCGTCGCGTCCTGCTTGACAATTTTTAGCTGTTCCAGTGTGTTCATGTCAACTGGAAAGGCGCCCATGGAGGTGGCAGTCCGCCAGCCTGTTGCGAATGTTGGCCCGGCTGCCAGTGCGGCGCCATAGTGCTGTGCGGCCTCATTGAGACTGCCGGCATCTCTCAGCGCATTGGCGAGGCTGTAGTGTGCTTCGGGAAAGTGGGGTGCTGCCGCAATTGCGTCTCGGTAACTGGCGATCGCCTCCTCGTGGCAATGTGTGTCAGAGAGCGCATTGCCCAAGTAGTAATGCGCTTCAGCCAGTGTTGGGTTGAGGGCGATGGCGCTACGAAACGCCTCAATCGCCTCGTCGAGACGATTCAGGTCACATAGCGCCATGCCCGAATTATGGTGGGCCTCAGCGTAGTTGGGTCGCAGCGCAACCGCCCGCTGGCAACTGTTCAGTGCCGATTCGGCGTCACCAAGCAGCCTCCTGACGGCCCCATGGTTGTTGTGGGCCTCGGGGTAATCAGGTTTGAGGGCTATGGCATGCTGGTAGGCCTCCACCGCGCTGCGATATTGCTTGTCATCTCTGAGTGCGTTGCCGAGATTGTTGTGGCCTGTTGGTTGCGTAGAATCGGTCGTCACTGCTCGCGTTAACGCCTTCACCGCCAAATCATGCATGCCCGCGCGACGTGCAGAGATGCCCAGTAACTCCCACAGCGCATAGTTGTCTGCATACACTGCAACCGAGCGCTCCGCCTGTTCAACTGCCTCCGCGGCCCGACCCGCGTCCAAGAGGGAACGAATCTGCTGATAACTGTCGCGCCAATCTTGCACTTGTCTGGTATTGCTCAGGCTTGAGAGATATTGATGAGATCCCCCGGCTTGACTTCACCGGGTGTCACGACCGACGCGTAGATGCCCAAATTGCCGCTACTGTGTTCTACCAGGGCACGCATGATGTCGGTATCGCGGGGCAGGTCATCGAACCCGTGAGTGGTCATCGAACACCGCGGGCAGGTCGACTCGACCCGCAATGTGGCACCGCCGATCGATATCGTTGCGCCGACCCAAGCTTGCTCGGGAAAGGAATCCTTAGAGTCGGGTATGTCCACCAATAAGTTGGGGCGAAAGCGTCGCACATCAAACTCCGAAGTTCGGGCTAATTGATTCATGTTGTGCAGCGATTGCTGGCTCATGATGGAGAGGGGAAACGCATCAAAGTAGGTGCCAGGGGGTGACTCAAATTCGAATAATTCCTCGAATCCGGTCAGGTCAGGCAACGGTTCATTCGGGAGGCGCCCAAAGACGGTGCGCAGTTCCTGCTCGAAATCCTCCGTGTCGGGCGCGCCGCGACGGTAGTGATCCAACTGCGCGGCCGGTAGCAACGGCCATAACGTCACCGGATGCGCCAACTTATCGGACAGCCATGCGTTGATGTGCTCAGAATTAGCCGCAGCCGATTCGCCATCAGGTGCAGTGATCGAAGGTGCGGCAGGGCCCGTTCGCGCCGCGAGCGTCATCAGCTGGGGTATTTTTTTACCCCCTCGTATGCCGCCTCGCTGCTCATCGCGTACTGCCCAGGCGCGATCACCCGGGATCCCCGCCGCGGTGAGCGCCGCATCGTTGAGGGTTTCACCCATCATGGATTTAACTGGGTAGCGATAGATGTCAGTGAGCGTGGCGTCGGCCATAAACGAACCTCGTGACGGAGTGGCTTAAGTCTACTGCACCCGGGAGTCGGTATCCCGCTGGTTTGGGCATCACGTGTCGCAGCTATTTCCTTTGAGTACAACTGAGAAACGGGCTGAACCCGCCGGTGTGGAGTGATAGTCTGAGCCGTCATCAAGTCATGAGTGTCGCGAAATGACGGATCGATTAAAGGGAAAGGTCGCTGTGGTCACCGGCGGTGCCTCCGGTATCGGTGAGGGCATTGTCAGGAGATTTTGTGCCGAGGGTGCCAGGGTCATTCTTGCTGATCTCGATGCTGTGAACGGAGCAGCTGTTGCGACCGACACGGGTGCTGAATTCTGTTCGCTCGATGTTGCCGATCAGAGTAGTTGGGCGGCGCTTGAGGCGACAGTCCGGTCTGATGCGGGGCAACTCGACATCATGGTGAACAACGCCGGGATTGTCAGTAATCTCGATATCACTGCGGTAACAGTGGAGGCATGGCAACAGTTGATGAACATCAACCTGCTTGGCGTCATGTTGGGTTGTCAGACTGCGATCTCCGTGATGCGAGATAACCCCGATGATGCGGGGGGCTCCATTATCAATACCGCATCATCTACCTCTTACCTTGCGATTCCTGACGTGGCCTACACGACGTCAAAGACAGGGGTCGTCGGGCTCACCAAGTCAGTGGCGGTTCACTGTGCGAATGAGGGATTCAACATTCGCTGCAATTCGATTCATCCTGGCGCAACGCTGACCAACATTCTCAAGACTGCGATTGAGCAAATGCCCGAGGTCGAGGAGGCCTGCAAAAAGATGTCGCCGCTCAACCGCATGGGTACGGTAGACGAGGTTGCGGCTATGGCTGTTTTTCTCGCGTCTGATGAGGCCAGTTTCTGCACGGGTGGGCAATATGCGGTGGAGGGTGGCACGGTTAGTCAGCACCCCAAGATGTGACTAGTCTTACGAAAAGCCGTTAAAAACTACGAACAACCAACCTAACAAACAAGGCATTCAATGAGTATGTTCGACACGCTGAAAGTTGACGTTGACGGTGCCATTGGGCGCGTCGAATTGAATCAACCCGACAAGCTAAACCCGCTGTCTCGCTTGGCGTTGTCTGAGTTGGCAGAGGCGGCCAGATGGTTCGACAAGCAGTCCAGCGTCAAGGTTGTGGTGGTGAGTGGAGTGGGCAGGGCCTTTTCTGCCGGTGCCGACCTCGCGACCTTTCAGGGTCAGCCAGAGGATGATCTACGAGCGGCGGCTGACCAGGGTAGGCTGATGGCAGAAGCGCTGGAGTCAATGCGAGCGGTCAGCATTGCGGCGATTCATGGTTGGTGTGTTGGCGGCGGCCTGGTGTTGGCCGCCGCTTGTGACCTGAGGGTGGCGACTGAGACAGCTAAATTCTCAATTCCTGAGGTCGATCTGGGTATCCCGTTGGCCTGGGGCGGTATTCCCCGCCTCGTTCGCGAAATCGGGCCTGCGCGGACAAAAGAATTGGTCATGACCTGTCGTCCCTTCGGGGCCTCGGAGGCGCTTGCATCCGGTTTTTTAAATCGGGTGGTTGTGGAGCAGGATCTCGAAGTGAGTGTTGATGAACTATCGAAACAGCTCGCGGGTAAAGCCTCGCATGCACTGTTTGCGACGAAACGACATGTCAACGCGGTCACGGGACAGATGGTTGGAACGATGCGTAGCTGGTCTGACGCGGACGGTTTGCTCGTTGCGTTGACAGACGATGAATGTACAGAAGCTCGAGAGCGATACCTCGAACATAAGGGTGCTCGCTAGAACCGATTGCCTGAGGGTGTTCAGTCACATTGTACCTGGAGGGCACTAAATTGGTGCGGCTCGCCGCTTGAGGCCTCAACTTGATCCTGTTTTACTCATGCGACCTACACGCCTGTGGCGTCACACAAAAAAGGGGGTCTGTATGAAGATGGTATTTGCGGGATTTGCAACTTTTGCGCTCTTGGTAGGGTGTGGTCAGAGTCAGGAGCCTGTCAGCGAGGCGCCGGCAGCACCTGCCGAGGCCAGTGCGCCGGCCAATGATGTGATTGTCGATTACGTTTGGAATGACGTCGGAGCAGATGTCACAGAAGAGCAGTTCGCCGATATCGTGGCGCGGTGGAATGCCCGAATCGACGCCGGTGGCTACGACATGATGGGTGCCAATGTTCTAAGGCCGCAGTTTGAGACCGATGACTACGACGTTATTTGGGTGCTCTTGTGGCCCTCGATGGAGGCTCGCGAGTCAGCCTGGGCGCACTGGAATGCCAATCAGGTAGAGGAGTGGAATGCCGAGCTGGATGGCGCGCTCTCCTACGATGCCGAGAACGTCTACACCTTCAGCCCTGGCGCAGGTCGCGATAGTGCCGTTAGCTCGATCCCAGAAGGTGGCAGTTTTATCCCCAGCTTTGATTTCTGTAATTTCAACGAGGGCTATGACGAGGCCAGTTTCGATGCGTTCCACGCCGCTTACGATGCGTCACTGGATGCGGAGCCATCCAGCGACTATGGCTACTGGATCATGGAGCCGCAGTTCGATCTCGAAGACACGGACTTTGTTTGGCTTGACCTGTTTGCCAATGAGTCAGCGGCTCAGGCGGGTGCAGAGAATTGGAACGGTTCAGCTCTGCAGGCTGAATGGAATGCAATGGTTGAGTGTCAGAACTTCACCTTTGCCGCAACCGCAATTCGGCGCTAGGAGGCGATGATGAAAATGATGCGTCAAACGCTAATGGCAACCACGGTGGCCTCGCTACTGTCTCTGCCCTCATTTGCCGGCGATGGAATGACCGAGGAAGCCTTTGAAGGGTTGATGCAACTGCAAGGCCAGTGGCAGGGCACACTGGACAAGTCGGATGGGACCTCAGTCAATCTGGAGCTCAACTACATCAGCAAGTCCAATGGCAGTGCGTTGCTCGAGGAGAGCAGCGAAGATGATGTCGAAATGCTCAACATCTTCAACATTCAGGAAGGCACAGTGGTCTCAACCCATTATTGCGGGCTGATGAACAAGCCGGTATCGAAACTGGTCTCCTCCGAGGGTGGGGTGATCAAGTTCAAAACCGATGCTGCTGAAAGCGGTCTGGAAGAGGGGAAAGACGAGTACGTCGATAGTTGGTCGCTCTCGCTGATGCCAGAGGATGCGAATCGGTTTAAATACGAATACACCGTGATTCGTCCTGATCGCAGCATCATCACAGCCAGCGCCATGGTGACACGGGTCGAGTAGGTGCCGCCTTGAATACTGCAAACCCCGCTACGTGCGGGGTTTTTTATGTTACCTCACCGCGCGGGTGGTGTTTTTCTCAAGGCGCGAGAGGAACCACTGGTGAAAATGATGGGTAGGCACATCCATGAGGGGCGTAAACAACCCGCCATCAAAGGCGGGGGAGGAGCGGCCTCTTTGCATGCCTTCTACCACCGAGATGTCCTCCGCAAACACAATGCTCCAGGCGGCGTGCAGGCTCTCGCGTCGCGACCTGTAAGCTTCATCGGTGGCCGCGATATCAGCATACAAAAACTGTAGCCGCTCCCGGGTTTGATCGACGGCCTCTGACATTAGCAGAATGACGAAGAAGTGGTCCGCTTGGATGCCGAGCAACACGTTGGGGTAAAGCGATAGATATTCCGCTGTCTTGAGCCGATCACCGTCCCAATCCGGGAAGAGTGGCAGCGGCTCACTGTCACCGCGGGAGAGGTCATAGACTCGCGTCCCCTGGCCCGACGCCAGTGGGTCGACCGTTAAGTTGTAATGCGCGTCGAGTGGTGAGTAGGTGTTCAGATCAGGATGAACAAAAGGCAGATGATAAGACTCGCAGTAGTTCTCGACCGCGAGTTTGTAATTCGCCTTGAGAACGAGCTCCATGGAGCCTGATTCGCTGGTGTCAGCGCTGAGCCGCTGGTCAAATGCTGGCCCTGCCAGCTCGTGCCAACGCGAGAGCAGTGGCGCGAGATGCTCTGACAACGCCGGTGCCGTGCCGGACAGGTTGATAAACACAACGCCCATCGATTCTTCGCAGCGAACGGCGGTGAGGGCGTGCTCAGCGCAGTCAAAGCCGTCCACCTGATGCACGCCCATGCCGCCAATGTTGGGTGTGGTTTTCAGATGCCCGCTCAGGTCATAGCCCCACTTATGGTATGGACAGCGAATCGTGAGGCCCGCATCACCCGACTCCGCGACGAGCTGCATGCCGCGATGTCGACACACGTTGTGAAAGACGCGCGCTTGACCATGCTGATCGCGCACCATCACCAAAGGCAGGCCCATGAATACGACGGGGTACACACTGCCGGGCTGGCTGATGTCACGACTAAAGCCGAGGCCCGCCCAGGTTTTGGCAATCACCAGATCGCGCTCTTTCAGCCACTCGCTGTGCTCAACATAGGCCTGATTGGGCAGTGCGGCGCTGTCTCGCATCGAGGGGTCAGCCGCCCCGTGAGGGCTGGTGCTGCTAGAGGTAGCGATGTTGTCAGGTGTGGTCATAACAAAAGCGCTCGGTGGAAGTGGCGCGATTCTACGCCCGCCACGCCGGCTGGGAAATCCTTTTTTTCACTGCCACAGCCATTACCCGGCACCAGTGAAATCGAGCACATGGGCCGCCGCTCCAGAGGGTGCTAGCTCCAGGGAAAGGGGCTGTTAGAGACCGGGTGTAGATCACCCTCTGCGTAACGCGAAAAACGGAAAGGATGCAGTAGGCTGGGGCGATCTGCACAGATTGACTGTGCCACCAAGTCACCGACCCCGATCATTTTGTACCCGTGGTTAGAGTCTGCGATCACAAAGCAGTTCTCTCGCATCGTGTCGAACACGGGAAAGCTGTCGGGCGTAAAGGCGCCGATGCCGCCGGAGGGGTCTTTTTTGAAGCGGGGTAGCGTGCCTGAGAAGCGCGCCTGACAGTGGGCGAGGGCAGAGACCCACATTTGGGCAAATTCGGCGCCCACTACGAACTCCGGTGAGGCAGGTCCGTAGGGGTCTACGGCCACCTCCGCGGCGGGTTTATCCACGATGAAGGGTGCGGCACCACCCTGCACGCCACCGAAGTGAAAGTCGGGTTTGTAGTAAATGCCCCACAGCGCGTCCGTAATCAGCCGGCCGTCCTCATCTGAGTAAAGCGGTGCGTCGGTGTCGACGTGGATGACCGGCGGCATCTGCCCATCATTGGTGACCTGCAGTGCGGGTTCGACGCCCAGCGTACCCTCCTGAAGCGACCAATAAATCCACATCGGTACGCCGTCGGTAACCGTGTCGGTCTCGGGGTTGCGAATGCCAATTTCCATCGGCAATTCCAGCATCTCCCAAAAACTGCGCACCCAGGGGCCTGCTGCAATGACGGCGTAGTCACACTCGATGCGACCCTTGTCGGTATCGATTGCCTGAATTGCGCCACTGTTGTCGGACTCCAGCGCCTTGACGTTAATGCCACTGATGATTCTCACGCCCAGCGCTTCGGCCTTGCCGGCCAGGCCGTACATGGCTCGCGAATTATTTGCGTAGCCGCCCGGCATTTCATGTAAGACAGAGGTGATGCCCTGAGCCCGCCAGTCAGAAAACAGGCTTTTCATGTAGCGCTCGCTTTCTGCAGCACCCTCTATAAACACCGATTCGTAGCCGATGGCCTGCTGCTGTGCGTGAATCGCTGCCACGTCGTCTCGCATCGATTCACAGCTAATTTGCATGTAGCCCACGGGATGGTAGCTATATGTGTCCGGGTCGCTCTCCCATATATCCACAGAGTGAGCCATGAGTTCCCGCATAGCCGGTTGAAAATAGTTGTTGCGAATCACACCGCAGGCGATGCCCGTCGCGCCCGAGCAGATGCCCGACTTGTCGAGGATGACGATGTCCCGACCGTCACCCTTTCCTGATGCTTTCAGGCGGAGTGCAAGGTGGTAGGCGGTACTCAGACCGTGAATGCCGGCACCGACAATGACATAGGGGCTGTGATGGGGAATCGCCATCAGATAATTTCTCCAATGTAGTCAAAGGGCTCAATCAGAACCGGCATCTCGTCAGTGCACTCGCGCCCGTAGGCTGCCAGAAGACCGTTCCAGTATTGTCGGTGCAACGGAATCCATACGTCCGGATCCTGAACGGGCGGGCCATCGAGAGAGGACTCGGCGTAACCGATTTCCCCAAACGTTGTCTCGCGAACCTCTGTGAGCCGCACGATCAGATGCGGTGTGCCGACATAGTCGCAGAGCACAATCGGGATACCCGGTTCGGGGTAAGGAAAGTGGTTAGCGTCAATCACCCAGGGCAAGCTAAACGTCGCCACTTTTTCGCGGGTTTTGATGTACCCCAGGATTTCTGTCGTGGTGTCAGCGTCAATACCTAACGAGCGGACCTGGTACGTGTCGCCCAATCCCGGGTACGGGTTTTTTGCCCGCTCCCAAAACTGATCGATGTCTTGGGGGTCTGGCTGTGCTGGACCGTCAGCTATCAAGATATGGCGGGGCATGAACTGATCGCATTGTTATTGTCTTCAGACCAGATAGTGCGCGAAAGCCAGCTCCGTGCAAAGACTTGGTAGTGATCAAATTGTGATTACAGGGTGTGGCCCGCCCGGCAGGACTCGAACCTGCAACCTACGGCTTAGAAGGCCGTTGCACTATCCAGTTGTGCTACGGGCGGAGGGTGCGCAGTATCCCACCCCTTAACACCGGGGCCAAGTAGGGCAGGCCCCAGCTGGGGTTTTAGGCGGCCGCCCCGACCACGCCGGCCAGCATGGTTCGCACGCTTTGATCCAAGAGTGCTTCGGGCTCGATCGACCGATCAAACAGGTTGATGAGTTGGTTGGCCTCCAGGGTTGCGATGCCATGCCCCATTGACCAGATTTGGGTGGCCAGATGCAGGCTGTTGACCTGAGTGTTGCCGTGCGCATCGCAGTAAGCCTGCACCATATTCACGAGCACCATGAAACCACCGTGCTCCTCGGCCACTTTCTCGCGTCGCTCTTCGATATCGCCACGGTCCTCCCACATCAGGGAGAAGAATGCGTGCTTGTCGCGCGCATAGTCTAGATACATATGACCCATGGCGAGAATGCCCTCAAGCGATCCGTTGGGGTGCTCCGAGACGGTTTCGCCCGCGGCATGGCCCAAACCTAGGATCGCCAGCTCACGGACTCCGCGCAGGAGCTCTTCCTTGTCGGCGAAGTGTCTATAGGGCGCGGCCGCGCTGACCCCTGCTCGTGTAGCGGCTTCGGCCATCGTGAAATCCAGCGTGCCGTCTCGCTCGATGAGTTCGGCCGCCGCGACAATGAGGGCATTGCGTAAGTCGCCGTGGTGATAACTACATCGTGCCTTGCTCACGCAGCCTCCCGAAGGGTGACTAATTGCTCTGGCGCAGGCTGTGGCTGCGGCTTGAGGAAATGGCGACCCGGATGCATGAGCAGCGTGTAGAGCGGAGGCACGAGATAGAAAGACACAATTGTTGAGAGGAGCACGCCGCCTGCGATCGCCATCGCGAAGGGTGGCCAGAACTGGCTGCCTTCCAGAATTAGTGGGAAGAATCCGCCGAAGGTTGTCACGGTAGTCGAGACAATATGCCGACTGGCGTCCATGACCACCTCAACAATAGCGTCGGGGTCGCCGGCTGTGGCGCGCTCGTCGAGCCGCAGACCGCTGAGGATAATAATGGCCGCATTGATGGAGACACCTACTGAGCCGATCACGCCAATCAACGCCTGAATACCCAGCGGGTACTGGAATACCGCGAGCGCGAGCAGGCTCAAACCGAAGGAGCAGCCGGTAACGCCGAATGCGATACCGGTGAGGCGCCAGGAGTTAAAGGTCAGCAGGATAGTGGCCAGCATGGCAGCAACAATTGTGCCGAGCGGGGCCATGAGATCTTGAACCAGTTCGTCACGTTCCTGGCTGTCACCACCGAACTCCAACGCGTAACCGGTCGGCAGGGGAATGGGGTTGGCCTGCAGATCGGCCGCCAGCATCTTCAGCGCTTCCTCTGGCAGCACGCCGCGCTTCAGGTAGCCCTGCACGTTGTTGAGTCGGTCGCCATTTTTTCTGGCTATGGGGCTTTCGTCAGGGACCAGAGCAACTGTGCCTAGCGCGCTGAGCGGGACAGCGGGCACCAGCGTGTCATTGCCAGGGCTGCGAATAGGGATGCGGATATTCCTCAGGTCATCTGTGCTGTCCCATTGTTCACGCTCGAGAATAGCGCGCACGGGCAGTCGCTCGGTGCCCTCCAGTAATTCACCGCCCAGTCGGCCTTTCAGTGCGCTTTCGATACCACGTGCGACCTCTGCCTTACTGAGCCCGGCCCGCTTCAAAGCGGACTCATCCAGATCGAAGACGACCTTTGGTGGCGCAGGGGCCATCGAGACTTTGGTGTGGGTGACATCTGGCAGGGCGGCCATCCGCTGACGGAATTGTTCGCCCAGTTCTTTGAGCACCGCAGTACTGGGGCCATACAGTTGTACTTCAAGCGGAGCCTCTACGGGCGGTCCCTGATCGATGCCGCGGACCAGAATTTGTGCCTGAGGGTATTCTCTATCCACCTCGATCTGCAGGCGTCTGATCAGCTCGTCGGTTTGATTCTCGTCATTCGTGAGTACGAGTGCACGTGACCAGCTCGGTACGCCTTTCACGTTGGCGCGAAGGTTGTAGTAGAACTCGGGGGGACTCTCACCAATCGACCAATCGACGCGTCTCACCAAGGGCTCTGATCGAAGCTTTTCGTCTATTTGCGTCACAAGTGCCAAGGAGTCTTCGATCGAGGCGCCCTCCGGCAGTTTGACGTCGAGATACATCTGGTCGCGGTCGGTGCCCGGGAAAAACTGCAGTGTGAGCGTGCCGAGGCTCAGGAAGCCCGTCATGGGGAGCGCCAACGCGAGCGCGAAAGAGGCCAAGGGATTGCGGATCGCCCACTGAAGCGAGCGCCGAAAGGCCTGTGTCAACTTTGCGTTGTCCGCACCCGCGCGCCACCAGCGCCGCTCGAGCGCGATACCTGACGGGAGCCATCGCGCGGCGAGAACCGGGGTGACGGCAATCGCCAGCACGAAAGAGGAGACCAGCATGGCGATGACGGCTACGGCGATTGAGCCGAGGAAATCTCCGCCTGCGCCCGGCAGCAGTACAAGCGGAATAAAGGCCAGAACCGTAGTGAGTGTGGATGACATCAACGGGATGCGCATTCGCGAGACTGCACCCTTCATCGCCTCAATAGGTGATAGCCCACTCATTAGCCGCTTGCGAATCTCGTCGGTCATCACGATCGAACCGTCGACCAGCAAGCCCAGCGCCACGACCAGACCGGTCACCGACATGTGCTGGATCGGAATTTTCAGATAAAAGAGGGCGATCATCGACATCAGGGTGCACAACGGCAAGATGACCGCGACAACGAGCGCCGCGCGCCAGCCTAGCGTAACCAGTAAAACTGAGAGTACGAGGGCGATACCCATGAGCAGGTTTTTGGCAACGCCCTGAAGCCGGTCAGTGGTGTAGCCAGCCTGGTCAAACGCAGTCTCGATGCTCACACCCTCTGGTGCATTGGCGCGGTATTCCTCGAGGAACGTATCGAAGCGTGCGCCGTACACATCCACCTGGTACCCGGGCTGCATTTCTGCGGCGATCAATACCGATCGCTGCCCATTAGACAAGGAGACGCTGTTGAAGGGTGTCGTTTCGGTTTTGGTCACCTCCCCAAGATCCGCCACGCGAATGGCGCGGCCATCGGGCAGTGCCCGCACAATCACCTCGCGCACGGATTCGAGATCGGTGAATTCGCCAGTGAGTTCAACGGTAAGCGCCGCACCCGCGCCGGTAAGTTGCCCGGCCGGTGTGCGTGCATCGGCGCGGGAAAGCGCCGCAGAGACCTCGTCTACCGAGATTCCCAGCATGGCCAGTCGCGTCTCATTCAGCGCGACCCGCACTTCCTCGCTGGGCAGTCCGTAGAGCTTGACCCTACGAGTTTGTGGCACGCTGCGCGCCGCGTCGGCAAACAGGAGTGACTGCCGACGAAGCTGTGCGGGGGGCAGAGCCCGGCCGTCTTGGCCGGTAATGGAGATGATTTTGACGAATTCCGTCCAGATTTCGTCATCAAAGTCGGGTGGTGAAGTGCCGGGCGGGAAGGTCAGGGCAACACGGTCGACGATATCCCGCAGTTCCGACATGATTTGCTTGAGCCGCGCGGGCGGCGCCTTGTAATCCACCTCAACGAAGATCAGTGAGACGCCTGCTGCGGAGGTGCCGTCGACCTCCATGACGTCGGGCTCTTCACGCAGGGCATCCACCATGGGTTTGGTGATCAGTGCTTCCACGCGAGCTGGACTCGCGCCGGGGAAGAAGATCTGAATCTTGGCGAACCAAGGGGTAATGGCCGGGTCTTCCTTGCGGGCCATCCCGCTCAGACTGGTGTAGCCCACCACAACGATGGCGAGTACGACCAGCGCGAGGTAGCGCGAGTTGGCATGGAGCAGTTTTGCGATCATGAACCGGCACCTGCTGCGTCAGGAAAAATCGCCTCAACCAGATCTCCGGGACTGATTCGCTGCAAACCGGATGCCACCACGGCCACGTTATCGGGCAGCGTGCCGCGGACGAAGACTTCATTGCCTCGTGTATACAAAATTTCGACACTCTCGCGCCCCGCGCGGGGCTTGCCCTGCTCGTCAGGAGTGATTGTGAGAACATCCCAAAGGCCTCTCGACGCTTCCAGTAACGCGGTGACCGGGAGCCAGCCGCCATCGCTGGTGACCGTCTCGGCTACCTGAAGCACTGCAGATTCTCCAACGACACTGGTGACGTCATCGGGCAGGTCGAAGACTGCGCCGACGGTTAAGGTGGCCGGGTCGAGGTCTTCCCTGACTGAGCGAAGCCTCGCAATAACCTGTTGGCCCTGCAGTAACAGCGTGTGGGTCGAGCCAATCTGCAATCGACGCGCGACGTCGGAGGGCACGCCGATGTGCGCTTCTCGCCCACTCGCGGTGACCAATCGCAGTACGGGTGTGCCAGGGGCTACTACGGCGCCGGTTTGCGCGAGTCGTTCAGCCACCACCGCGTTATACGGTGCTTTCAGAGTGCTTTTATTCAGTTCCAGCTGTGCTGACTGCTTTTGCGCGGCGGCGGTATTTTCTGCGGCTTGTAACGCTTGAGTAGCGAAACGGGCATCATCGTAATCTTGCTGTGAGGCTGATCCATCCTCGACCAAGGCGGCAATCCTCTCGGCTCTCGCTTCAGCTTGCGCGCGCTCCGCCATCACGCGCGAGAGCGCGGCCGCTGCGGCATCGAGGCGCGCTTGTCTGCGATCAGTGCCGAGCTGTGCGAGGACATCACCCGGAGCGACTCGCATGCCCTCCGTCGCGGTGAGCGAGGTCAGTACGCCCGCCACTTCGAATCCCACGACGCTATCTGTACCTGCCCGCACGACGCCGAGGTAGTTTGCGTCTCGCGTGAAGTTAGGCTGCTGACGATAGGTGACGGCGGCCACGGGCATGGGCACCCGCTCGGCTGAGGTCGTTGTCTCCTTGTTCGCTTTGATTAAGGAGGTGCCTGCCAGGGTCAGCCCAATGGCGAGTGCAACGCCCCACAGGGATTTCAATATATTCGGGTTCACGGCCGTGCTCGGTGGTTGGAAAGACGGGTTTACGGAGCCCAATGTTAATTAGATTCACATTAAATGTAAATATTATTAACATCCGAAAATTCGCTGGCAATGCGGCCTCAGCTTGCGCCGGCGAGGGGATTTCGCGACACTACGCGTCCCGCTATTTAGCGGGATTTGTGGTGGCTCGGATGGTCCCCCCGCAGCGATAGGTGATGAACCCCGCCAGGCCCGGGAGGGAGCAACGGTAGTTACTGATTCGGGTGCCGGGGTGTGGCTGTCCGAGTCGCCTCCTCAAATCACGGACGGTCTGCATGTCTCATCAGGTTCTGGCCAGAAAGTGGCGTCCCGGCAACTTCGCGGAGATGGTCGGCCAGCAGCATGTGTTGCAGGCACTCGTCAACGCGCTGGAATCCGGCCGGCTACATCACGCTTACCTCTTCACGGGCACGCGTGGTGTGGGTAAAACGACCGTAGCGAGAATTCTGGCCAAATGTCTGAACTGCGATACCGGCGTGACCGCGACACCCTGCGGTGAATGCGGCGCTTGCGCTGAAATTGCCGAGGGCCGCTCAGTCGACTTGATCGAGGTGGACGCGGCATCCAAAACCAAGGTTGAAGACACGCGCGAGCTGCTCGAAAACGTGCAGTACACGCCAACGCGGGCGCGTTACAAAATCTATCTCATCGACGAAGTGCACATGCTGTCGAACCACAGCTTCAATGCGCTACTTAAGACGCTGGAGGAGCCGCCGCCCCACGCCATGTTTTTGTTGGCAACGACGGATCCGCAGAAGTTGCCCGCAACGGTCTTGTCACGTTGCCTGCAATTTAATCTGAAAAACATGCAGCCCGAGCAAATCGTCTCGCACCTTGAGCACATCCTGTCGGCTGAATCTGTCGCGGCGGAGCCTGAAGCATTGGCGCTGATTGCACGCGCGGCAGAGGGCTCCATGCGGGACGCGCTTAGCCTCACGGATCAGGCGATTGCCTACGGAGAGGGGGCGTTAGCGGGCGCGCAGGTTGCCGAAATGTTGGGAACGGTCGACCGTGGCAAAGTGCTCGACCTTGCGGCCGCGATCCTTGATGAGAATTCCGCAGAGGTGCTGTCACTGGTGGCACAGATCGCGGAGCACGCACCGGATTTCGTCTCGACCTTAGATGAGCTCAGCAATACCTTTCACCAAATGACAATCGCGCAAACGGTCCCGGATGCCCTCGATGCCAGCTGGCCCGATCAGGCGAGGATCATAGAGTTGGCTAAGCAGGCGACCCTCGACGACACGCAGTTGTTTTGGCAAATGGCGGTTGCCGGGCGGAGAGAAGTCCATTTGGCGTCATCTGCTCGGGCTGGCCTGGAAATGATCCTGCTGCGCATGATTGCATTCCGGCCCGCCGCCGTCTTACAGCCTGCACCCGCAGCGGGAGATCCCCCGGCAAAAAAGCCTGAACCACCGGCACTGCCGGTGGACTTGAGGCCGGCTGCAACCGATCAGACGGAGCAGTCTCGGCCGCCGGCAGAGGCTTTGCCAGCAGACAAAGCACTCGCATCTGATACAGCGGCTGGTGTCGCGCCAGCCTCAGCACAACAACCCACGCCACACGACAACACCGCACAGCAGGAAGTACACATTCAGGAAACCGTGGCGACGCAGGTGGCTGAATCGCCTGATGTGTCCACTAGCGATCAGCCTGTGGCCAAAGGTGCAGAGGATGCGGCAAATCAGGCGACACATAGCGAGTCGGACAAGCCAGCGGCGGTGGTTCCGCAACCTGCTGAATCATCGGTGGCACAAACACTGCGCGCTGACGCGCTGACACAGGACAATTGGCCCGAGCAATTCGAGCGCCTCACGTTCGGGGGCATCTTGCATAACATTGCCTTGAACCTAGCGCTGCAGGACGCCCGTGATGAGTCGCTGTCATTCGTGATCGCACCGCAAGACGCGACGCTACTGAACGATCGTCATCACACTCAGCTGACCCACGCGTTGAGTCAGCAGTTGGACCGGCCAGTCACGGCGACCATCACCGTCTTGGAGCACGACAAGGAAACGCCCGCGCAGCGTCGCGCGGCGCATGCTGCAGCGCGACTCGCGGAGGCAGAACGAGCGATCTCCAGTGACGCATCGCTGCACGGCTTGATGGCGGCCTTCGACGGGCAGATCATTCCGGGCAGTATTCGTCCTAACCTTGCAGAGGGTGCGGCGGAAGCCGATCAGCAGGAAGGCTGATTACCGCTGGTGTGATCAGGTAACCTTGCGATCAATGGAGAGCCGTGCGAAAACGCGCACCTCACATGACCGACCAGTGAAGAGATCTGATTGAATGAAGTTGAGCCCATCTATTGAGGCACTGATTGACGGATTGCGGCATCTGCCCGGAGTGGGTCCAAAATCCGCCCAACGGATGACCTTGCATCTGCTGGAGCGCGATCGCGAGGGCGCGCAAACCATCGCCGATGCCATCACCGATGCGCTGGCCAAAGTGAAGAACTGTCGGCAATGCCGTAACTTCACAGAGTTGGATGTGTGCGAGATCTGTGTCGATCCCAAGCGCGACCCGGCCACACTCTGTGTGGTGGAGGCCCCCGTGGATGTTATGGCGATAGAGCAGAGCGGGAGCTATCGCGGCCATTACTACGTCTTGATGGGCCACCTGTCTCCGATTGACGGGATCGGGCCCGAGCAGCTGGGTCTCGATGCACTCTGTGAGCGCTTCGGAACTGGCGAAATCAAAGAAGTGATCCTCGCCACGAATCCGACGGTTGAGGGCGAGGCCACCGCGTATTACATCAGTCAGCGTGCACGTGATGCGGCCATTACGGTGTCCCGTATCGCACATGGTGTGCCACTTGGCGGAGAGCTCGAGTACACAGACGCCAGCACGCTGGCGCATGCGCTGAGCGGCCGAACGGTGGTGCGCGAGTGACGTGGTCGCTGATCGATAACGATACAGCGTTAGTGCAAGTGCTCGATGCGCACCAGAGCCATGCCTACGTTGCGGTTGATACCGAATTTCGCCGACGCGATACGTTTTATCCTCAGGTGGCGCTACTGCAACTATGTTGGGGGGAGGAGGCGTATCTGGTGGATCCACTGGGACTCGATGATCTCGAGCCCCTCCGCCAGCTGCTCACGAACATCAACCAGATCAAAATGGTCCATAGCGCCAGTGAAGACCTCGAGGTGTTTGTGCGGTGGTTGGGTGTCCTGCCCAACCCGCTATTCGATACGCAGCGCGCCGCCGCGCTGGTGGGGCTTGGCTCGGGTCTCAGCTACCGAGCGTTGGTAGCGATCTTTTTTGATGTCGACATCCCCAAGGACGAGACGCAATCGGATTGGCTTCAGCGTCCCTTGTCGCCCGCGCAGGCGGAGTATGCGGCGCTCGACGTGACTTATCTGCATCCCATCGGTGTGCAGCTGCAGGAGCGGGCGGCGAGTCTGAAGAGGATGGATTGGATACTCGAAGACGGTGCGCGGATGCGGCCCGGTGGCAAACCACCCATTACGAAATTTAAAAACGCCTATCGGCTGCCACCCAGTCAACAGCGGATGCTGGCTGCGTTGGTGGATTGGAGAGAAGCGGAAGCGCGGGAGCGTGATCGCCCACGGAGTTGGATTTTGAGTGACAAGGTGCTGACCGCAGTGGTCCGCGCGATGCCGACTTCCACGCGCGAACTGGCACGGGTCGACGACATGCCGCAGGGACTGGTGCGTCGAGCAGGAGAAAAACTGGTCGCGTGCATTTCGGCTGCGAGTGAGAGTAGCGACAGCGAGGGATCGGACCAAATCGTGCAGCCGCTGTCCAGCGCGGAGCGGAGGGTGCTGAGTGAACTATCTGAGTACCTGCGCGGTATAGCAGAGGAAGTGGATATTCCCCCTGAGGTCCTCATGCCAAAAGCCGATCTGGAACGACTCATTCGCGCGGAGGCTGTGCCGGCGACACCGCTTCCTGATGCGTGGCTGGGTTGGCGTTCAGAGCAAGTAGTGGCGCCTTTACGCAATTGGTTGCGCGAAAGAGGTGAGGCATGAGCGAGTGCGAGCCAATCGAGGTCGACATCTACAAAACAGCGCGTCGCGCTGAGACCTTTTTGTTTGTGCCTGCGGGAGTTTCGCCTGACGCATGGCCTGATGGCTTGGCTGACACCTTCAGCCCTGCGGAGCGCGTTATGGGCCTCACTTTGACAGCGCAGCAGCCGCTCGCCGCCCAGCCTGCCACCGAAGTGATGGCCGCCATCAAGGAGCGGGGCTATTTTCTGCAATTGCCGCCCAATCCCATCTCTGCTGTTTCTCCGGAGGAGTCCGCTGAATGCTGACCACCCAGTCCTATCTCATAGCGATGCTTATTTATTGGGCGGCAGCGCTGGCGGGTTTGGTGTTGATCCGACGAAGCTGGTTCCCTGCCAAATTGTCCCGGTCAGCGGGACTCGTGCTCGGCTGTATAGGGGGCGTGTTGTTGACCCCAGCGTTCCCGGGGCCGGAAGTGGCCACGCTGGCACCTGCCCTGATTGTTGTGATCTTCAATGCGCTATTTGGCGGTGGCACCGAGACGGCGCTGACGCCGGGGCTGTGGCTCATTTCCGGGCTGGCTGCAGGTGGCCTCTGCGGCGCCTGGTGGGTGGGCAGGAACAATAAGACAAGCGTTTGACCCGGTGGTTTGGCGACTGGACTTCGGTTAGTCTGCTCGACCTTTCACGAACTCCATTAAAGAGACCCTCAATATGAAATTTGAAGGAACAGAACGCTACGTTGCGACCGACGATCTTAGGATGGCGGTAGACGCGTCGGTGGCGCTGCAGCGTCCCCTGCTGATCAAGGGCGAGCCCGGCACCGGAAAGACCATGCTGGCTGAGGAAGTGGCCGCCGGTCTGGGCAAAGAGCTGATCCAATGGCATATCAAGTCAACCACCAAGGCACAGCAGGGTCTCTATGAATACGACGCGGTTTCCCGATTGCGGGATTCCCAGCTGGGAGATGGCAAGGTCGAGGATATTGGCCAGTACATCAAGCGAGGCAAGCTGTGGGAAGCCTTCACGGCAGAGGAGCAGGTTGTTCTGCTGATCGACGAAGTCGACAAGGCCGACATTGAATTCCCCAACGACTTGCTGGTTGAGTTAGACCGTATGGAGTTCTTTGTTTACGAGACGGGTGAAACGATCAAAGCGAAGCATCGCCCCATCATCATCATTACGTCTAATAACGAGAAAGAGTTGCCGGACGCTTTCCTGCGTCGCTGCTTCTTTCACTTCATCAATTTCCCAGACAAGGAGACGATGAAGGACATCATTGCGGTGCATTACCCAGAGATCCAAAAGAGCCTGGTGCAGGAGGCGTTGGAAGTTTTCTTTGAGCTGCGTGACATCCCCGGCCTGAAAAAGAAGCCCTCAACCTCCGAGCTCATTGATTGGCTCAAGTTGTTGATGGCTGACGACATGCCAGACGAAGTTCTGAAGAATCGCGATCACAGCAAAGCGATTCCGCCGTTGTATGGTGCGTTGCTCAAGAACGAGCAGGACGTTCAGCTGTTGGAGCGGTTGGCATTCATGCATCGCCGAGAAGCGCGCTAAGCCCGTGCTCGTCAACTTCTTCCATGTGCTGAAGGACACCGGCGTGCCGGTGACACCCCGCGAGCTGCTGGATTTGCTTGAGGCGATGGAGCAGCGGCTGGCCTTCGGTGACATGGATGATTTCTACTCCCTGTCGCGCGCCATTCTTGTCAAAGACGAAAAGTACTATGACCGCTTCGACAGAGCATTCGGGCTCCATTTTCAGGACCTTGAAGCCTTGGACGATGTCATCGAAGCGATGATTCCCGACGACTGGCTGCGCTCTGAGTTCATGAAGCAGCTGTCGGAGGAGGACAAGGCAAAAATAGAGAGTCTGGGTGGCCTCGAAGAGCTCATTGAGAAATTCAAGGAGCGACTGGAAGAGCAGAAGAAGCGTCACTCCGGCGGTAACAAGTGGATCGGTACAGAGGGCACGTCACCATTCGGTAACGACGGATATCACCCTGAAGGCATTCGTGTCGGTGGGGAGAGCAAAAACAAGCGCGCGGTGAAGGTCTGGGATAGAAGAGATTTCAAAAACCTGGATGACGGCGTCGAGCTCGGCACCCGCAATATCAAGATCGCCATGCGCCGGCTGAGAAAATTCGCGCGGACGGGCGCGACCGAAGAGCTCGATCTCGACGACACGATCAAGTCGACGGCGCGCAATGCCGGCTTGCTGGACATTAAGATGGTGCCTGAGCGGCACAACGCAGTGAAAGTGCTGTTGTTCCTAGATGTCGGCGGGTCAATGGATCCCCACGTAAAAGTGTGTGAGGAGCTCTTTTCCGCCGCGCGGACCGAGTTCAAGCACCTCGAGTACTTTTACTTCCACAATTTTGTGTACGAGAGCGTGTGGAAGAACAACATCCGGCGATTCAACGAGCGCACCTCTACCCTCGACCTGATGCATAAGTACGCGCACGACTACAAAGTGGTGTTCGTGGGCGATGCTTCCATGTCACCCTACGAGATCATGCAGCCAGGCGGATCCGTAGAGCACTGGAACGAGGAGTCTGGCGAGCTGTGGATGCGCCGGCTCAGGGAAACCTACGAGAAGTGCATTTGGATCAATCCAGTGCCGGAGGATGAGTGGGAATACACCCAGTCAATTGCCATTACGCGGCAGCTGATGGAGGGACAGATGTATCCACTGACCCTGCGGGGGTTGGAGGAGGGGATGTCCTTCCTGTCGAAGTAGTACTGCAGGCGCGTCAACGCGCTTAACTGCACAGGGCTGAGGGCAGATGCCGCGGGGGAATTTCACGAACCCTCCATTAAGTAAAACCAGCGCGGCCCAGTGCTTTTTTGGCTACACTTTGCCCACCTTTACAACAAATAATTTTCAGGGGATAGGCATGTCTGGGATCTTACGCGCGCTCATTGCTTTCGCTGTCATGACGTCACTAGCGGC
Organism: Halieaceae bacterium; assembly: GCA_002721785.1. Lineage (GTDB taxonomy): Bacteria > Pseudomonadota > Gammaproteobacteria > Pseudomonadales > Halieaceae > Luminiphilus. Next base: position 5,936 of record PBLO01000029.1, on the reverse strand, counting down.
TTGCGGTGGACAGTCTGATGACACGGTCACAGCGACGACATCTATGGCTGCTTCCGACGCTGAGGTTGCGCGTGTCGACACCGACCGCATCAAGGCTGCGGTCGAGGAGCCGGAGATGTGGCTGACCTACGGCGGGACCTACGACGAGCAGCGCCACTCAGCGCTCGGGCAAATCAACCGCGATACCCTGCCTGAGCTGGGTGTCGGATGGGTCTACGAGACAGCGAAACCCCGTGGCGCAGAGGCCACACCATTGGTTGTCGACGGCGTGATGTATGTATCCAGTGCTTGGTCGGTTGTATATGCGTTAGATGCCAAAACCGGGGAAGAGCTCTGGGTCTATGACCCCGAGGTGTCGGGTGAAGACGCGGCGAAAGGCTGTTGCGACGTCGTCAACCGAGGTGTTGCGGTACACAACGGTAAGGTCTTCATCGGTGTCTTTGACGGTCGCCTTGAGGCGCTCGATGCGGCCACAGGCGAAGTGATCTGGAGCGAAGTGACGGTAGATCAAAGCAAGCCGTACACGATTACGGGCGCGCCGCGAGTCTTTAAAGACAAAGTGATTATCGGTAATGCGGGTGGCGAATTAGGTGTGCGCGGCTACGTGACGGCTTACGACGTTGACTCCGGTGATCTGGTATGGCGGTTCTACACCGTACCGAATCCCGAGAAAAAACCCGACGGCGCTGCCTCAGACGCCATTTTGGCCAAGCTCGCTAACGAAACCTGGGGTGACGATGGCGCCTGGGTAACGGACGGTGGCGGTGGCACCGCCTGGGATTCGATCGTCTATGACACCGTCAACGACCAAATTTTGATTGGAGTTGGAAACGGCTCTCCGTGGAATCCGGACATCCGTGACCCCAACGGTGATGGCGACAATCTGTTTTTATCCTCGATCCTGGCGGTGGATGCCGATACCGGTGAGTATCGATGGCATTACCAAACGACGCCCAGAGACCGTTGGGATTACACCGCGACCCAGCAGATCATGCTGGCCGACCTCCCACTGGGGGATGACGGAGCTGACCGGCGGGTGGTCATGCAAGCACCCAAAAACGGATTCTTCTACGTACTGGATGCCGCTGACGGTGAATTGATCTCGGCGACACCCTTTACCAATCAGAACTGGACTACCGGGGAATTCGACGAGAACGGTCGGCCGGTGCTGGTTGAAGAAGCGGTGGATCTCGCCTTGTACGCAGTAGTGCCCGGTCCCACTGGGGCGCATAACTGGCACCCGATGGCTTTTAATCCTGATACCGGCCTCGTTTACATCCCCGTTAACGAAATACCGTTCTTCTACGATAAAACCCGCAACGTTCAGGAATCCAAGTCGCACTGGAATATTGGTTACGACGCCGCGGCCGGATGGCCCGTTGAGTATCCCGCAGGCACGCTCGATGCAGTCGCCGGGCTCGATGGCGGTTCATTGTTGGCCTGGGATCCGGTGAAGGCAGAACCGAGGTGGGCGGTTCCCTTTGCATTGCCGCTGAATGGAGGCGTATTGAGCACTGATGCGGGACTTGTCTTTCAGGGCAACAAGTTTGGCGACCTGGTTGCCTACGATGCGGAGACCGGTGAGCAGCTTTGGTCGGAGCGTTTGGTCGGTAATGCGGCCGCGGCGCCTATGACATATGAGATTGACGGTGAGCAATATCTGAGCGTGCTGTCTGGCTGGGGTAGTGTCTCCAACCTCATCGCAGGCTTTACCTACGGCAAAGCTGTGGGTGAGGAGCCGGCGCGTGTGATCACGTTCAAGCTGGGTGGCAACGAGCCCATGCCGACGCCCATGGGTGATCAGGTCGTCGCTACACCGAAGTCTCCGATGTTTGGCGAGCCGGAGCAGCATCAACTGGGTATGCAGCGTTACGCGGAGAGTTGCCATTTCTGCCACGGTGCTTTTGCAGTCAGCGGCGGTGTGATCCCCGATCTTCGGTGGTCAGCGATTTCAGCGAGTGAGCAGGCGTGGGACCAAGTTGTCCGTGACGGTGCGCTCACCAAGCAGGGTATGGTCGCTTTCTCCGAGCGCCTCAGTAAGGAAGACACCGATGCCATTCGCGCCTATGTGATCCAGCAGGCATGGCTGGCGGTCGCGAACGGTAACGCCTCAGCCTCCGGTGGCAATTAGGAACACTCCTTGGGGAGCGTGCGGCTCTTGGTCACGCTGGCGGTTTTTTGATGTGAAAAGCCACCAGCGCGGCCGTGACGGCCACGTTCAATGATTCCACGCCGTGGGCCATGGGAATGCTTAATCGGCTATCCACGAGCGCCTGAACAGCTGGGGAGATACCCTCTGTTTCGCCACCCAGTACGCACACCATTGACCCCTCAACGTTGAGCTCAAACAGCGATTGCTCGCCGTTCGCCTCCAGCGCAGCGACGCGATAGCCGTGAGATCGAAGTTTTTCTAGTGCCTCGACCACTGTCTCGCAGCGGATAATCGGCGCTTTGAAGAGATTTCCGGCGGATGCCTTGATGACCAGGGGTCCCATTGAGGCGATGCCTCGCTTGGGGTAGAGGATGCCATCGATTCCTGCCGCGACTGCTGACCGGATGATCATGCCGACATTCTGTGGGTTGGTGACGCCGTCCAATGCCAGCACCCTTTGGGGTGCTGAGGATCGATCCAGAAACGTTGATAGTGACGTGAACTGTGGGCAGACCACGTCCAGCGCCACGCCCTGATCTTGACGACCGTTCTTCGAGATGTGCGACAGGGCAAGGCGGTCGTGATAACGGATCTCTGCACCCCTGCGCTCTGCTTCGGCGGTAATTTGCGCGATAATGCCGGCTGGTCGATTGCTGTCAGCCAGATGCAGGCAGTGGATCGTCAGTGAGGGGTCCAACAGCGCCTCGAGCGCCGGCTTCCGGCCAAAGAGCGTCAGCCCTGCGTTCGGGTCCCAACTGGTTTTGGATGGCTCGGACATGAGTTTTAAGTGAGATTGGTCTATGCGTCAGCTCGTACTCTACACCACGGCAGGCTGCCACCTATGCGAGCATGCCGAGGCAATACTCGATGCTGCGGCATGCGACTATTCGCCGGTAGATATCGCGGATGATCTCAGTCTGATGGAGCGTTACGGCGTCAGGATACCGGTCGTGCGCGATGATGCAGGCCGCGAGTTGGGTTGGCCATTTGACGGCACCCAGCTGGCGTCGTTTCTGGCGTCTTAGGCGCTGCCGTCTTCAGTTGCTGGTGCGTCCACTTTTACGGCTAGCACGTCGCACTCGGCACTATGCATGACGCCGTCAGTGGTCGATCCCAGCAGCAAAGCCAGACCCCAGCGAGCATGGGTTCCCACGACGATTAAATCCCCGTTGATCGCCTTTGCTTGTGAAGGGATTTCGGATTCGGGACGTCCGGTGACCAGATGGCGATTCGCCTCGTCGACTCCCAGACCCGAGCAAAGTCGATCCAGTTGCTGTTTGGCTTGACTGTGGATCTCTTCCTGAATCGCGGAAAAATCCATGGGGATGTCACCACCGTAGGTGATGGCCAGAGGTTCGATGACGTGTAACACGTGGAGCGCCGCTTTGTTATCCCGAGCCAGCGCCGCGGCGCGCTCAATCACGGTTTCGGTCGTCGCGCCCAGATCGACCGCTACGAGGATGTTTTGGTAGGGCATACTTTCACGCTCATCAGGTGCCTTATGGGCAAATGTAGTCAAAAAAAACCGGTTTGTCTCTCGGGGTAGTTACTGTGGTTTATGTTCTGATTTTGCTCGGCTTGGCTGTTGTGATCGCGCCGCTGGTATCGGTCATGCCCAGCAAATCCCAACGTGCTAAAGCCGCACTGCGTGACGAGGCGAGAGGGCGCTCTTTTCGCGTAAGCCTGCGCCCCTTGCCAGCGGTACCGCCACGATTTCGATTGCAGATCGATACAGAACTGGCCTGTTATGAGCGGCGCTTGCCGAAATCCTCGCCGGTGGCAAATCCTGGTGAGTCGTTTGTTTGCGTCGAGGGTGCCTGGTCGCCCACTCAGGGTGCAGAGAAGGCGCCAGATTGGCTGGCGGAAATGCCTGAGGGTGTGGTCTATGCGGAACGGGTAGAGCAAGCGGTCAGTATTTTCTGGGATGAGAAAATGGGCTCGGAAGGCCTCTCGATGCTGTGCCAAGCCATTGAAAAAATTGACTAATGTCTTGCGATTTAGCGCCGCTATGGCGCATGGCATGATTTTGACGAGGCCTTGACCCCGCGCGTTTTCGCCCTTATAGATGCCCACCTTTCGGCGTTGGTTTCATGGCCGACCCCCTTTTTCAACAGCAGGCAAAAGCGTTTTATGGGTAAAGCACTGGTCATTGTGGAGTCGCCCGCCAAGGCGAAGACCATCAATAAATACCTGGGCAAGGACTACATTGTGAAGTCCAGTGTGGGCCACATTCGTGACTTGCCCACCTCAGGTAGCGCAAAGCCTTCGGACCCGAAAGAGCGTGCCGCTCAGGCTGCGATCACCCGCAAGATGGCCCCCGACGAAAAGGCGCGCTATCAGGCAAAGAAAAAGCGAGAGCAGCTGGTGCGCAGGATGGGCATCGACCCAGACAACGGCTGGAAAGCCCGCTACGAAATTTTGCCGGGTAAAGAAAAAGTGGTGAGCGAGCTCAAGAAGCTGGCTAAAACCAGCGACGCCATCTACCTAGCCACTGACTTGGACCGAGAGGGCGAGGCCATTGCCTGGCATCTGCAGGAAGCGATCGGTGGTGATACCAGCCGCTACCATCGCGTTGTATTTAACGAGATCACGCAGAAGGCGATTCAAGAGGCCTTCAAGGAGCCGGGTGAGCTCGACGCGGCGCGTGTGCATGCTCAGCAAGCCAGACGGTTTTTGGACCGAGTGGTGGGCTTTGAAGTCAGTCCGCTGCTGTGGGCCAAGGTAGCCCGGGGACTGTCAGCTGGCCGTGTGCAATCGGTGGCCGTCCGCCTGATTGTGGAGCGCGAGCGCGAAATCCGCGCTTTTGTGCCCGAGGAATACTGGGAGGTTCACGCCCTGCTCAAATCGGGCGATATCGAGCCTGTCCGGTTCATGGTCACCCACAGGGGTGGAGAGAAGTTCGAACCCAAAAACGAGGCCGAGGCCGAGGCCGCCGTTGCCGCGATGCGCGATGCCGCATTCTCGGTTACCGATCTGGAGTCACGCAAAACCAGCTCGAAGCCCTCTGCACCCTTTATTACTTCGACGTTACAGCAGGCTGCCAGTACGCGAATGGGCTTTAGCGTCAAGAAAACGATGACGCTCGCGCAGCGTTTGTACGAGGCGGGATACATCACCTACATGCGAACCGACTCGACTAACCTGAGTGATGAGGCAGTGAGTGCATGCCGGGACCTGATAAAAAAGGAGTTCGCTCCCGAATATCTCCCCGACAGCCCGATTCGTTATGGGTCACGAGAAGGCGCGCAGGAAGCGCATGAGGCCATTCGGCCCTCTGATGTGCGATTGCGAAGCAGTCTGCTCTCGGGGATGGACCCTGATGCGGAGCGCCTCTACGACCTGATTTGGCGGCAATTCGTAGCGTGCCAGATGACGCCCGCCCGCTATTTATCGACCACTTTGGTCGTAACGGCGGCCGATTGCCGACTGACAGCAAAGGGTCGTGTGATCGAGTTTGACGGCTTTACGCGCGTTCAGCCTCCTGCGGCCAGGAAGGGCGACGATGCCGTGCTACCCCCACTGGCGGTCGGCGATACCCTCACGGTGACCGAATTCGATCCGAAACAGCATTTCACCAAGCCACCCGCGCGTTACGGCGAAGCCAGCCTTGTTCGCGAGCTTGAGAAGCGGGGCATTGGTCGGCCGTCAACGTACGCTGCAATTATCTCTACGATTCAGGATCGTGGCTATGTGCGGCTGGAGAACCGACGGTTCTACGCGGAAAAAATGGGCGATATCGTCACAGAGCGTTTGCAGGATAGCTTCAGCGACTTACTCGACTATG
>PBLO01000028.1 GCA_002721785.1 Halieaceae bacterium | reverse complement strand
TGTGATGGTGAACCTGCCGACAGCGGGAACCGACTATCATGTGCCCTTCGGTGGGCGAAAGGACTCCAGCTTCGGCCCGCGCGAGCAAGGCCAATACGCGCGTGAGTTCTACACCACGGTCAAAACGACCTACCTTCAGGCCTGATGCGGGAGCGACTGTGAACCCAGACTGGACAGTCATCGACGGCCTGCAGTACTCGGCCTGGTCGCGCGAGATCTTCGAGCAGATGCACGAGGGCGGCCTCAATGCAGTCCACGTCACCATTGCCTACCACGAGAACACCCGCGAGACCCTGACCCGCTTCGGTGAGTGGAACCAACGCTTCGAGACGTACCCTGATCTGATCCGGCCCGTGTATGAGCCGGCTGATATTGACCGCGCTAAGGCAGAAGGGCGCGTCGGTATCATTTTTGGTGCACAGAATTGTTCGCCGATCGAGGACGAGATCCGTCTGGTGGAGGTGATGCGTCGCCTCGGCCTCATGATTATGCAGCTCACCTACAACAATCAGAGCCTGCTCGCCTGCGGTTGCTACGAGGAGGAGGACAGTGGGCTGACCCGCTTTGGGCAGCAGGTCATCCGCGAGATGAACCGGGTCGGCATGGTGGTCGACATGTCGCACAGTGCCGAGCGATCGACCCTGGAGGCCATCGATTACTCAGAGCAACCGGTGATCATTTCCCACGCCAACCCCAGCCATTTTCATCCGGCGCTGCGCAATAAGTCCGACAAGGTATTGGATGCGGTTGCTGCGAATGAGGGATTACTCGGCTTCTCGTTGTATCCCTTTCATCTCAAAGATGGGCCGCAGTGCACGCTGGAGAGCTTCGCTGACATGGTCGCCTGGACCGCTGATCGCATGGGCGTGAACCGGATCGGCTTTGGCTCGGATCTCTGTCAGGCCCAGCCGCAGTCAGTGTTGGAATGGATGCGGGTGGGTCGCTGGTCCAAGGTTATGGATTACGGTGAGGGTTCGGCCAATAACGCCGGCTGGCCCGAGCCGTTGAGTTGGTTTGCGGATAACCGGGACTTCCCGGGTATCGTCAGTGCGTTTCGTGACAAAGGGTTTTCCGAGGAAGAGCTCGGCTTGATCATGGGTGGTAACTGGGTCGATCTCTTAAAGCGCGTCGCACAGTCACCCGCTGCGTCTATGCAAAACGGCGCCGAGCCATGACGGAACTGACCCACGCCTTTGACGCATCTGCGCTGTCGCTAAGATCACCCGCGACGGTCATGGATCTCGAACGGCTGGGGTCGTTTTCACCGACGCGATTGAGCTTTGCGCGCCGGCTCACTCGCATGATGTTCGAGCAAAAATGGCAGGTGGCTTGCACGGAATTAGCGCTCGATGCCTCCGGTCACGGTAAAGCGATCTATCGATTGCAGACACCGACGCGCCGCTATCACGTCGTGATTTTTTCCCAGCATCTCGAAGACGACCGGCGCACCGACAGAGTGATCGCAGAGGCCTGGGACTTGACCTTTTGTCTGGTCGAGGGCGAGGTCGACCCCGAGCTGATGTCGGCGATGACGGCCAACGTGCCGTTACAGGAGGCGGGACGGCAACACCCGAGACTCCTGGTGATTTCCCGGGCGAATAAGTCACTGCGGACCTTTCAGGCCTTTATTGAGGCCTTGGCAGCAGGCCAACAACCCAATATCGAGCATCTGAAGCAAGCCGGGTACCTTTATCGAACGACCGCAGTCTACGGTAACGGTAAGTTCGGGATTGCGGACTACGACCGCGTCAAAGGGAGTGAGGATTTTCAGCAGCCCTTCTCCGCGCAGATGGCCGCTGTCTATGTGCTGCGCGAGTTTTCGGTCGATCAAGTGGAGCACATCGCGAAGCAAAGCGAGCCGGGCCGCGCTGTGACCTTGAACAAAGACACGCGCCGCTATCTGGGCATCGGCAATTCCACTGGGCTTGGCATGGCGCCTTTTCTGATCAATCACCCGCAACTCATCAGTCAGTGGGTGTGGGTACGGGAGCGGGCGCTCGCTGTCGCCGTGTCGCAATCTCCCACTGAGGGCGATCGGGAAAAGATACTCGCGCTTTGTCACCGGGCTACCGCTTATCTGGCCGATACCCGCGTTGAAGATGAGCCCCAACGAGCGCGCAATGTCGAGGCGCATACCGAGCTCACACAGGTGATGGCCTGGCTGGAGCAGGTGCCGCTGGATGACACCCTTTGGCAACAACTGCTCGACTGGGCGCAGACACAGCTGTCACTCGAGACCCAAGAGTTGCTCACTACGTTGCTCATTGAACTCTACCCCCAGCAAGTCGATTCCTTAAACGATGTAATGGGTGCCGACGAAAATCTCGATTTGACCCCCGACATGCCGCTGATTCAGCTTAAGCAGATCTTGGAGACGCATTTCGATTGGGCCATTCATGCTGATTACGACTGCGAGGATGCGCGGTACTGGTTTTGGTACCAATCGGCAGAAAAAGAGGAGCCTCGGCTGGGTGTCAGAGGCGAAGAATTGGGTGAGGAAAAGGAGCTCGCGCTTGCCGTTGCGCCGACCGCCCAGCGTGTCTACCGTGACCTCATTCAATTGTTGGATGAACAGCCACGTGCGCTGACGGTTGATTTGGTCATGGCGTTCCCCGAGCACATGCGGGTCATCCGTCGCATTCAGACGATGGCCGCTACCGTGTATGGCGAGATCAGGGCCAATTTATGGCACCGCGACATGAAACCCATGCATTTGTTGCGCGCCAAGCTGTCGTTTCTGGGGGCGCACCGGTTCGATCCGCGGGGCGATCGCTGGGTGAGGGTGACCTTTTTTCAAGGGGCGCCGCTACTGAGTGACTACGCAGATTCGTCAACATCGCCGGACGTTTTTGACGACTGGGGTTTTCCAGTCGCGCCCGAAGCGGAACTCACGGCAGCAATGCCATGAAGATCTCTCTTAACGAGTTGCAGTCGGTTTGCCGTAAAGCTTTCGCCGGGATGGGGTTTGCAGCAGGGCATGCCGATGATGCCGCTGCGATGGTGGCGTGGATGCAGAGTTATGGGCTCGACGGCATGAAGGCGCTCAATGAGGGGCTTGAGTGTGTCGTGGCATCCGCGGCATCAGCGAGACCCAATGTGATCTATCAGGACGCTGACCTCGCTGTTGTGGATGGGCAGCACATGAGTGTGCTGTCGTCCGGCAATCTCGCGCTCGAGTTGGCGTTCGCGAAGGCGCGAATTCGGGGTCTGTCAGTTATCAAGATTCGGCACTGCCGTCAGCGCCAACTCATTATGGGATATCTGTCTAGGCTCGCTGATCGCGGGATGAACGTGACGGCATTTTGGCGCCACTCTCAGACGCCCATTACGGAACAAGTGGTGGGGTTTCGTGCCAATTCGTCGGTACCTTCCATTAGAGTGTTCGAGCTCGCTGAGTCGCCTGATGATGATGTGCCGAATGATGGTGTCACCATTGTGATGGCAAATCACTTTGACTTGCTGCCCACGATTCGCTCTGAGGATGAGTACACTTTGTTGGCCCGTCACGATGAGTCCGATTTGTTGGCCGCTCGCCATCACGCATTAGCAGAGGGACTCACTGTCGATCCGGAGGTCTGGCAGCAGCTCAAAGGCTTTGCGGCGAAAACGTTGGTCGAGGCGTCTGAGCAATCTCGCTCCGGTGCGGGGCCGGCAGAATGAGCGATATGGTTGGATTGGCAGAAAACAGTACAGTGTTGCCGCGAAAGCACTGCGTCGCAGCAAGCATCACGACAACGCCGCGATATCAGCATTGTCAATGCAGACTGGTCAGCCTGCTGACGTGTCGTGGGCCCTTGAATCGTGGCCCGCTGAATACTGTGCGAGGCACGTAGCGATGCCGTTCTCGCTCCTGAAATTCGGTCTGAACAAAGACTTCCCCTTTGAGCAAATCGCCGACTTACCGGGCCCCACTGATCTCAAGTCTCACTATGACGTGGTGATCATCGGCGGCGGCGGGCACGGCGTGGCGACCGCCTACTACCTCGCCAAGTATCAGGGCATCACGAATGTTGCGGTGCTCGAGAAGGCCTACTTGGGGGGCGGCAACACAGCGCGGAATACGGCGGTGATTCGCTCCAATTACCTCACCTCCGCTGGCGTTCGCTTTTACACCGAGTCGGTAAAGCTTTATGAGCGACTGTCGAACGAGTTTGATTTCAACATCATGTACTCGCAGCGGGGTCAGCTGACGCTGGCGCATACCGATGCCACGGTCAGGGCCTTTCGGCAGCGGGCGGAGGTGAATAAGCATTTTGGTGGTCGCACCGAACTGATCGACCGCCAGGCGGTGGGTGAACTGGTGCCTAGCCTTAATTTGGATCCTGCCGGCTTACCGATACTCGCGGGTCTCTGGCATCTCGATGGCGCTACCGCGCGCCACGACGCGGTCGCTTGGGGTTACGCCAAGGGCGCCACTCAACGTGGTGTTGAACTGCATCAGCTGACAGAAGTCACGGGCGTCGACGTGGAGGCGGGGCGCGTCACCGGGGTGCGAACCAACCGCGGGAAGGTGTCCTGCGGCTGCGTGGTGCAGGCGGTTTCCGGCCTCAGCGCGGAAGTCTCCATAATGGCCGGCTTTCCGCTGCCGATTGTGGCGTACCCGCTACAGGCCATGGTGACCCAACCGGTGAAGCCCTTTTTAGACCCCCACGTGAGTTCTTCTGCGCTGCATTGCTATGTGCACCAGACCAGTCGCGGCGAGATTGTAATTGGCGGTGGGTCTGACCCCTATCCGCTCTATGGCACGCGCTCTACCCTCGAGCTGAAAGAGGGTCTGATTGCGTCTGCGGTCGAGATGTTCCCGTTCATGAGTGAGATGCGCCTCATGCGTCAGTGGGCTGGCATCACCGACATGACCAGCGACTACAGCCCGATCATGGGCTTGAGTCCCGTCGAGAATTATTACCTGGACGCGGGGTGGGGCACCTGGGGCTTTAAGGCGACCCCGATCTGTGGCGTCACCATGGCGGAGCTGGTGGCGTCCGGCGGCAAAGTGCCTGACCTCATTGCGCCCTTTAGTCTCGATCGTTTCGATGCCTTCCGGCAGGTGAACGAGATGGGCGCCACGGCGGCGAGTCACTAGGGGCTGGTATGAAAATCCTCACTTGTCCTTTGAATGGTCCGCGCAACATCGTCGAGTTCACCTACGGTGGTCAGGTGAAGCCTATGCCCAACCCGACCGAGGCCACGGATCAAGAGTGGGCGCATTATGTTTTTTATGGCGATAACCACATTGGTGTAGTCCGTGAGTGGTGGATGCACACGCCCAGCAGTTACTGGTTCATCGTTGAACGCCATAACCAGACTGATGAAGTAATCCGCACCTATGACCCGGCGGAGCTGTTTGATGCGGGTGCCGCGCCAGCGGCGGAGCCGGCGGGGGGCGATTCGTGACGGAGCGCCTGCCACTGCCCTACGGCAGCCGCATCAAGCGGGATGCTCCTGTGGGCGCGCGTTTTGACGGGCGCGAACTGCCCGCCTTCGAGGGCGATACCGTCGCCTCTGCTCTGGTGGCCAGCGGCCAATGGGTGATCTCCCGGTCCTTTAAGTACCACCGGCCGCGAGGCCCGCTGACGATGGCGGGGCATGACGCCAACACCTTGGTGCAAACGCCGGCGGCGCCGAATCGCCTCGCCGATGAATTGCCCATCACCGATTATCCCGAGACCACGGCACAGAACATCTCGGGCAGTTTGATGGCGGATCGCAATGCCATCATCGATTGGTTTGGTCGCTTCCTGCCCGTGGGGTTCTACTACCGCGCTTTTTATAAGCCTTTCGGTGTGTGGCACTGGTGGGAAAGAATGATTCGCAAAGCGGCGGGGCTCGGTGTGGCCAATCTGTCCGCTACCCCGCGCTACCAAGACAAGCAGTATCTGTTTTGCGATGTGGCGGTAGTCGGTGCAGGGCCTGCGGGCCTCAGCGCCGCGCTCAAGGCGGCGGAGGGCGGTGCTTCGGTCCTGCTCATCGATGAACAACCCGAGTTAGGCGGCTCCCTGACCTATCACCGGTTCGCCATCGACAACACGGCGGTGCAAAGCGAGGCAGAGACGCTCATCGCCAACGTTGCCTCGCATCCCCGCATCAAGGTGCTCACTCATGCGCTCTGTAATGGCTGGTTCACCGACCATTACCTGCCCGTGATTCAAGGCGATCGCCTGTTCAAGGTGCGCGCCAAAAGTTGTGTGCTGGCAACAGGCAGTAGTGAACAGCACGTGGTCTTTCGCAACAACGACCTGCCTGGCGTGGTGCTCTGCAGCGCGCTGGAGCGCCTGATCAACCATTACGCAGTAGCGGCCCAGGGCAATCTGGTGGTGCTCGCAGGGAATGATCAGGCCTGGCTGACCGCCCTCACGGCGGCAGAAGCGAGGCTCTCCGTGGCGGCAGTGGTGGACCTTCGTGAGGCGCCAGATAACGCGGCGTTGCTGGCTGAGGCGAGTGCCCGGGGCATCACGGTCTATATGGGCGCCACGGTTTACACCGCACAGCGCGATTCAGAAAGTCAGTCGCTGTGTGGTGTCGATATCCATCGCATCGACGCGCAGGGTGAAGCGGCTGATTTGATCGCGCAACACAATTGCGCTGTGCTGGCCATGAGCGCGGGCTTTATGCCGGCCTACCAACTGGCGTGTCAGGCGGGGGCAAAGCTCGACTATGACGACGACCGTGCGGCCTTTAACTTGAGCGGGTTACCCGAAGGGCTTTTGTTGGCCGGCAGTGTCAACAGCATTCACTCGCTGGATGCGGTATTGGCCGATGGCCGCAACGCGGCGCGGGCCGCGTTACGTTGCATTGATATCAGTGCCGATGAGGATGAGCCCATTACCTGCGCCGCGCAGGTGAATCACCCTTGGCCTATTTTCCCTCACCCGAGGGGCAGGGAGTTCATCGATTTCGACGAGGACCTGCAAATTAAAGACATCGTGAACGCGACCCGATTGGGTTACCGCGATGTGCAGCTGGTGAAACGCTATTCGACGGTGGGTATGGGTCCCTCCCAGGCTAGACATGCCGCGCTGCCCACTGCGCGCTTGGTGGCAAAAGCGACTGATCGCACGGTGAGTGAAACTGGCGTCACCACGGCGCGGCCTCCGGTGAAGCCGGAAGCGCTGGGTCATATCGCCGGGCGACGCTTCCACCCCCATCGCCACACGGCGATCGCGGACCGACACAATGCCGCGGGTGCGCAGTGGATGCCTGCGGGCCTGTGGGGGCGGCCAGCATTCTATGGCGATCCACACCACAAACAGCGCTGCGTGGCCGAGGAGGTGACGGCGGTGAGAACCGGCGTCGGCGTGATCGATGTCAGCACCTTGGGGGGCATCGAGCTGCGCGGTCCTGACGCCGCCGAGTTCATGAATCGCTTCTATACCTATGGGTTCTTGAAGCAACCCGTGGGGCGCACCCGCTACGCCGTATTGGTGAGTGAGCAAGGCGTGGTCATCGACGATGGCGTCGCAGCGAGGCTCGCGGAGGATCATTTTTACGTCACGGCGACGACCGGCGGGGTCGATAGGGTGTATCGAGAGATGCTGCGCTGGAACGCCCAGTGGCGGTTATCCGTTGACATTGCCAATGTCACCGCGGCGTTCTCGGCCATCAATATTGCGGGGCCTGATTCCCGTGCCGTACTTGAGTCGTTGGGCTGCTCAATTGGTGTGAGTGCCGACGCTTTCCCTTATCTCGGTTGCAGGGAGGGTGACGTGGCGGGCATCCCGACGCGCCTCATGCGGGTCGGGTTTGTGGGGGATTTGGGCTACGAGCTCCACGTGCCAAGCCTGTTTGCCGCAGCGTTGTGGGATGCAGTCATGAAGGCCGGTGCGCAGTGGCACATCAAACCCTTTGGTGTTGAGGCGCAGCGTCTGCTGCGTTTAGAGAAGGGCCATATTATTGTTGGGCAGGACACCGATGGCATGACGCACTCGGGCGAGGTAGGACTGGACTGGGCGATGAATCGCACCAAGCCAGATTTCGTGGGGCGCCGATCGGTGGATATTCTCGCGGCCTCCGCGCCCATCCGGCAGTTGGTTGGGTTTTCGCTAGATCTTACGGCGCCCAAACCATTGGAGGGTCACCTGGTGATCAAAGACGGCAATATTGTGGGTAACGTTACCTCCTGCGAGATCTCGCCCACGCTCAATCAGATTATCGGCCTGGCCTATGCGCACCCCGATGATGCGAACCCGGGGGATCGCATTGCAATCCGCATTGAGGGCGGCGTGCTCGTCCAGGCGCGGGTTGAAGCCCTACCGTTTTACGACCCTGACAACGTGAGGCAAGCGTTATGAGCCTGCGCAGTCCGTTAGAAGGCTGCGAGTTGACCGAGGGACCCGGCGGATTGCTGCTGCGTGATCTGTCGCTGGCCCGTCGAAACGGCGTGCGGGGCACCGGTGCTCGGGAATGGCTATTGAGTCAGGGGCACACGTTGCCCGATGCGCCGAACCAGATTGTTGCCAGCGGCGAGTCAGGCTTTGTGATGTCTCTGAGTCACCGCGAGTTCTGGTTGTTACAACCGGTTAGCGAGGCCTCATCAAGTCGACCGGCATCCGAGGCGGTCGCGTCAGGTGTCTGGCCGCTGTATTGCCAGCACAGTCATGCTTGGCTGCAGTTGGCGGGCGAGCCGCGGGCCGAGGTCATGGCGAAGCTCTGCGGCGTGGACCTCTCAGAGGCGGCCTTCCCGCTGGGCAGCGTGGCCCAGACGCAGGTTGCCAGAGTTTCGGTGAGCATCGCCGCCCATCAGAACGAAAACGAGCAACCCGTGTTTTCAATTTTCGTAGACCAATCCCTCGCGCATTATCTCTGGGAGGCGATTGAGGATGCGATGGGAGAGTGGCTCGAGTAACGCTGAGCTTTAACCACCGGCCGCCAGTGTTTCGATTTGTTCTAACAGTGTTTGCGGCACTTCAACGCCCTCAGCTTCATGCTTCACGCGCTCAGACCCGCGGCGCTCGCCGGGGATCCGCACATCGTTACCTTCGGTGAGCGCGCTGAACATCGTCTCCAGATGGGGAACAAACCCGTCGCCGAAAAAGGCCGGATCCATTGCGATAATGGTTTGACCGACATTCGGGGGGCCGCCTTCGGTGGTGGCGAACATCGAGGCCTCGTAGGAGCAGTTGCTGCCAGTGAGCACACCGGCCAACACATCCACCATTAAGCCCAGGCCAAAGCCTTTGGGCCCGCCCACGGGAAGTTGCGCGCCTTTGAGTCCTGCGGCCGGGTCCGTGGTGGGGTTGCCGTCAGGGTCGATCGCATGGCCGGGCTCAATCTCTCGAGCTTCCGCGGCGGCGCGGACCAGATTCACCCGTGCGGTCGAGGCAGTCGCCATATCGATCACCAGTGGCTCATCACCGGCGCGCGGTGCGCCCATTGCGAAGGGGTTGGTACCAAAGAAGGGTACCTTGCCACCGTGGGCCGCCACGGCTTTCGAGCTGTTGGCGAACATGAGTGACACCAAGCCCTCGCGCGCCAGGCGTCGCACAAACCACCCCAGCACGCCTGCTGATGAGGACTGATGAATCGACATAAGCCCCACACCCTGGGCACGGGTTGTTTCGATAAGCCGCTCCTCGGCGATCACATAGGCGTGGTGGCAAAAGCCAAAATCCGCATCGACCACGGTGGTCGATTCAGAGGTTTTGACGATCTTCGGAGCCGCGGCGGGGTTCACTTTGCCGCAGCGAAGGTGCTTCAGATACAAATGCAGGTAGCCGAGCCCCACATTGCGGATGCCCTCGGCCTCGGCGTCCATGATCTCCTCGGCGACGATCGCCGCTTGTTCGTCGCTGGCACCCGCACGTTTCAGCGCGTCAGCGCAAAGGGATTCAACTTGATCGAGGGTAAGTACAGGCATGGTGGGCTCCTTGATTCAGCCCTGATTGTGTCAAAAACCCATGCTGCTTGCAGAACGGCGGCAGGCCTCTTTGATTAGCTGCGAGTTTCCGTGGCTCTGGTTCCCGGCGTCATCAGATCCGGATTGACTAGGCCTCGCCCAACTGTAGGACGGCATCGTAAAGAAAATCGGTCAATGCTTTGCGTCCCTTGATGTTCTCCAAAGAGTCATAGGGCAGGGTATCCCCGATCGTGACGTCAAAGCGGGTACCAAAACGGGCCTTCGCCTCGCGAATGAGAAACGCCATGCGCAAGGACTCCGATAGGTGGGACACGATATGAAAGGCCCGGCTATTCTGGCCATGGAAGAAAATCGGCACCACGTTAGCGCGCGCGTCGGTGATGAGTTTGGCGGCGAAGGTCGTCCAGGGCGCATCAATGGCGCGCCCAGTACCGAATCTCCCGGCCGTTGAGACAAATCCCGAGGGGAAAATCAGCACCGGGATATCTTCCGCCATTGCCTCCCGAGCCCGACGCCCCATCGCCACATTGTTTTTCATGGCGGCCTTGCCAGGTGAGAAATCCACCGGCAACAAGTGCGGGGCCAGGTCTTTATCCCGGCACAGGACGGCATTAATCAGAATGCGAAAGTCGCCTCTCGCTTGGGCTGCGAGGTGACAGAGGATGGTGCCATCCATTACACCAAAGGGATGATTGGCCACCATAACCAGCGGACCGGTCGCAGGGATCTTTTCTAATTGTCTTTGGTCATAGCGTACGTCAATGTTCGTGACCGCGATCGCATCTTCATAAAAGCGTTTTAGTTCAAAGGGTTGTGACTTTAAGGTGTCGTACAGTCTCTGAACCTTGCGTCGACCGAAGAGGTTTTCTATGCCAAGAATCAACTGGCGCATAGCCCAGGGATCATCGGGCTGCGCATAAGTCAGGGTAGGGCGCTCTTCCAGATAATGGTTAAAGAGCGGGTCATCCAGCGAGATGGTCATGGGCTATCCCCTCAGCCAGCTGTCCCGAGGGTATACGGCGGAAGTGACAAATTGGTGTCAGAGCCGAAGTCGATTTTTTTAAATCGCCGTCCAGCCACCGTCTACCGAGAACAGCATGCCGGTCACGAAGCTCGAGGCATCACTCGCCAGCCATAGGGCGGCCTTGGCCACGTCTTCGGGAGTGCCAAGGCGATTCATGGGGTGACGACTGGCGAGATGCGTGCGCTCCTCTTCTGGTACCGACTCCCTCAGTAGGGGTGTTTCAATGAAGCCTGGGCAAATCGCATTGATGCGGATGCCCGACTCGCCGTATTCTACCGCCGTATTGCGGGTCAGACCGCCCACGGCGTACTTTGAGGCCACATACAGCCCCGCGCCCGGGAAGGTGGTTTTGCTCAATGCCGAGGCCATGTTGATGATGTGGCCGGAACCGGTGGGCGACATGATCCTGAGGCTCTCGCGCATGCAGAGCCACACGCCTTTGAGATTGATACCCATGAGCCGGTCGTAGTCGGCCTCGTCGGTTTCCTCAAGTGGCACCAGCGGTGAGCCGACGCCTGCGTTATTGAGCACAATGTCCAGTGCTCCCAGCGCCTTCACACTGTTGGCGAAAAAGTCTGCTACCTCGGCTGCGTCAGCGACATCACAGAGTTGTCCGTAGTGGCTCCCACCGATGACGGTGAGCGATGCCAGTGCCTCGTCCAGTCGCGCCTGCTCTACATCGCAGATGGCGACATCTGCGCCCGCCGTTACAAACGCCTCAGCGCAGGCCAGGCCAATGCCGGCGCCTGCGCCCGTGATGAGTATTTTTTTGCCTTTCAGTGACAGCTCCATGTAGCCCCCTCAATAAACGCCGTGTTAGAGAATACCCGGGATGATCGCTTTCCGCTCGGCGGGGTAGTCCTCAAAGTTTTTGTGGAACCAGCGGTGGGTGTAAATCGCGCGGGGGATGAGGTTCCCTGCGGTCATGGCCAATACAAATACCGCACCGAGGTTCCACGCCATGATGGCGAAGCCGGTGAAGGAGAGGATCTCACCCAGGTACTGCGGGCAGCTGACAAAGCGGAAACCGCCGCCATAGGGGATCTTGTAGCGCGGCTCGTCAGGGCTCGGGTTCGGGGAGCGCAGGTTGCGCAGGATGCGATCCGAGTGGATGTTGAGCACGAAGCCGACAGTGTAGATAACAAAGCCAATGCGGAATCGAGGATCGGTAAACCAGTCGTAGGTGTATTGGGTGCCCAGCTCAGTCAAATACGCGGCGTTGAAGTAGCCGTGCAGAAACAGCGTGATCCAGCCCGCGATGACCACGCCGAAGGAAAAGCTCGCCTGTGAACCGGGCTGCACCCGCATGAGTAGCGGGGTGATCAGCGCGCGGTTGGTGTAGTGCATCATCCAGATCGCCAGGAAGAAAAGCGGTACCGCCTGATCGGCGTTAGTGCCCATAAAGAACACCACGGGGAACACGATCAGCCCGGGCAACTCCATCAACACCCAGCCCTGCTTGGCGCCGAGCTTCAGTCCCTTGGCACGCTTGCCGCCGCCGAATCGGCCGCCATAGGCCGCGGTGCCGAAGAAGCTGCTCACTAAAACCAGCGCCGCATAGGCAAAGCCAATGATCAGTAAGGTGTCGTACAGGGGGTCACCGGTATACCAGGTCATGGGTTACTCCTTGATCGGTGCGCCGTGGGGCACCATGCATGAGAGGTTTATTGTCGAGTACCTGTTGCGCCCATTCAGCCCCCGTAAGGACTACATGTTATCGTCCGAACGAGGGCTGCAAGTGGCTGCGATGCTGCCTACAGTCTGATCGCAAGTCGAATAACAACAGCGATGTCAGCGGCAAACGCCGCTGCATGCAGCCGGTGCCGTGCATGGACTTTAAGCCGCTACAAGCAGATCAGGTCTCGGCGTGGGATCGTGCCGCCGATGTCTTGATTGTGGGCTTTGGCGGGGCCGGCGCGTGCGCCGCGATTGAGGCCGCAGACAGCGGTGCCAGCGTGATCATTTTCGACGCGGCATCGGGCGCCGGGGGTTCCACAGCGCTTAGCTCGGCCGAGCTTTACCTTGGCGGCGGAACCAGCGTGCAGCAAGCGGTGGGCTACGACGACACCATTGAGGCCACCTACGGTTATTTGATGGCGTCCAATGCGCCGCAGGCTGACCCCGAAAAGGTGCGCGCCTATGCCGAGGGTGGCGCGGACCATCTGGAATGGCTGAAGTCCTTAGGCGTGCCATTCAAACACTCGGAATACCCACATCGCGCGATGATGGCCTTAACGGACGACTGCCTGCTCTACACGGGTAGCGAGAAAGCCTGGCCTTATCGCGATCAGTTTGAAGCTGCGCCGCGTGGTCATAACCTCGAGGTGGAAGGGGATAACGGTGGGCCGTTACTAATGCAGTTGCTCGAGGCTGCTGTGCGGGAACGGGGTGTTGCGGTGGTGCTGGAATCTCGCGCACTGCGACTCATTGTGGAAGGTCGCGACGACGCGTTGCCGGTCTGCGGTGTGGTGGTGCGGCAGGATGGTGAGGAGCGGTATTACCGGGCGGAGCGCGGCGTGGTGCTCTGCGCGGGCGGGTTTGTGATGAACTCGGACATGCTCAACAAGCACGCCCCCAAACTACAGAGGGCGACGATCCCAATTGGTAACCCCAACGACACCGGCGCGGGTATCCAGATGGCTGCGGCCGTGGGTGCGCGGCTAATCAACATGGATGAAGGTTTTGTGAGTCTGCCGTTTTACCCGCCCGCCTCGCTGACATTCGGCATCCTGGTGGACGGTAACGGGCAGCGCTTTATCAACGAAGATGTCTACCACGGTCGGGTGGGGACACTGATACTCGACCAAACCTGGCCCGTGTACTTGGTGGTATCGGTTGATGACTATGCGGACTACGAGACGGTGTCGTACTTGGGTGCGCCGATCGCGGCAACCGGCGAGACGATAGAAGAGCTGTGTGTTGAGCTGGGGCTACCCGAAGGCGCGTTGGAAACCACGATTGAGACGTTTAACACCAGTGCGGCTCAGGGGGAGGACCCTCAGTGCCACAAACATTCGGACTGGTTAAAACCCCTTACCGCGCCGCTGGTGGCGCTGGATTGCACGCCGGGGCGCGGGGCGTTCTTCCCTTACTTCACGTTGGGCGGTGTGGACACCACGGTTAACGGTGCGGTTTTGAATGAGGCGGGGGAGCCGATTCCCGGGCTTTACGCGGCGGGCCGCACCGCCTGCGGCGTACCGCGTCGGGGCGATGGTTACGCCTCTGGTAGTTCGGTTGGAGATGCGACATTCTCTGGCCGACAGGCGGGTCGCGCGGCGGCACAAACAGGAGACACGGCATGAGTGACGCCAGCGACGTATTGGCGAGAATCGATCGACTCGAGTCACTCGATGAGATCCGCCAGCTTGCGGCTAAATACTCTTTAGCGCTGGATATGCGCGACCTCGACGCGCTGGTGAATTTGTTCCCCGAGGATGTTCGGGTCGGTCGCGACAAGGTGGGTCGCGCGCACTTCAAACAGTGGATGGATGAGACGCTGAGGCAACAGTTCACGGGCACCGCCCACCACATCGGCAATCATATTATCGAATTCGAATCGCCGGACCGGGCAGTCGGGTTGGTGTATTCCAAGAACGAGCACGAAACCCCCACGGCCGATGGTGGGTGCGAATGGGTGATCATGCAGATGCTGTACTGGGATCACTACGTTCGGCAGGAAGGTCGCTGGCTGTTTCACCGGCGTTTGCCCTGCTACTGGTACGCGACGGACCTCAACAAGCCGCCGGTGGGAGACCACAAAATGCGCTGGCCGGATCGCGACCACTACGACGGTGAGTTCCACTCGCTATTCCCCACCTGGCAGGCCTTCTGGGATCACCCACCCAGCGATGCCTTACCTCAGGTCGCTGAACCCGCACCCCTGGAAAAGTTCCTCGAGACCATGCGCGCGGGTGCAGCTGACCCGTCGATTCGCACGCGATGATGCGTCTCCTGCGATGCTCTCGGGTAGAGCGGGGCGAGGCAGGGCCCCTGCGCGCGTTCGTCCACGGCGACGACCACCCCTGTGCCGCCGCGCGGCCAACTGTGGAGTGAGGCGCTGATGGCCAGGCAATGGGATTACGTGATTGTGGGGGCCGGAGCGGCGGGTTGCTTGCTTGCCGAGCGACTCACTCAAGACGGCCGCTCCAGCGTCCTGCTGCTCGAAGCGGGTGGCAAAGGACGCAGTCTTGTGCTGGGCTTGCCGATTGGCTGGACCACCGTTGCTTACGGTAAACCCTTCAACTGGGGATTTCGGACTGCACCTGAGCAGGAGGTGTGCGGGCGCCGGGTTCGCTGGCCTCGTGGTCGCGTGTTGGGCGGTAGCACGGCTATCAACGGCATGATCTATGTGCGTGGCCACCCGAGCGATTTTGATGCCTGGGCAGATGCCGGGGCAGAGGGTTGGGACTGGCGCAGCGTGGAGCCTTTTTTTCAGCGATTCGAAAATCTGTCAGCTCAACCTAAATCGGGCCGCCTGCGGATACAGCAGGCCAGCCCGTCGTTATGGGGGGAACGCTTCATTTCCGCCTGCGAGGCAGCGGGTATACCGCGCAACGACAACTACCTCTCTGGCGATACCTTGGGAGCCGGCTATTACTACCAAAATGTGTTCAGGGGCTGGCGGCAAAGCGGCAAGGTGGCTTTCTTGGCCCCGGCCATGGATCGGCAAAACCTCACTGTCTGCTCAGAGTACCTTGTGGATCGCTGTGTCATCAGCGATGGGCACGTGACCGGTGTGTTGGTGCGTGACAAGCAAAATCGGCAGTCCCTGATAGAGGGCCGGCATGTGATTCTGGCTGCGGGTGCCATTGGTTCTCCAGCCCTATTGCAGCGCTCGGGTGTGGGTGAGGCCGAGCACCTCCAGCGGTGTGGTATTCAGCCTGTCATCGACCGCCCGGCTGTGGGTCAGAATCTTCAGGATCATTTCGGCACGCTGGTGGCGACGGAAACCACCCCCGAGGGCACCGTATGGGCCGACGTCAGGCCCTGGCGGCTCCCACTGCAGCTGGGGCGCTATGTGACCCAGCGCAAAGGCCTACTGGCGATGCCGTCCTCGGATGTCTGTGTCTTTCACGAGTCGGGACTGGGCACGACAGGTGTACCGGATATCCAAATTCACTTTACGCCCGCCGCGGGTATGCATGATGAAGTGAGCGGCACTTCCAAAATGGATCCCGTGCCCGGTGTGACGGCCATTACCTATCCCATGCACCCGACCAGTCGGGGATCGGTACTGATTACCGACGCCGATGCGAGCACGGCGCCCGAGATTCAGGCTAACTATCTCACCACTGAGCACGACCGGCAGGTATTGCTCTCGGGTATTCGGACGCTCCGCCGCATTTATGACGCGCCGCCCATGCAGGCCCACCGGCGCGCAGAGATCAGACCGGGTGCTGACGCCCAGACGGATGAGGCGCTTCTCAAAAAGGCGGGGCAGCAGGGCACAACGGGCTACCATCCCGTGGGGACCTGTCGCATGGGCTCGGACCAGGACGCCGTGGTGAACTCGGATCTGAAAGTGCGAGGTCTGTCCGGACTATCGGTGATTGATGCGTCGGTGATGCCAAAGCTGACATCGGGTAATACCATGGCGGCCACGTACATGATTGCAGAGTACGGCGCCGATAAACTGTTGCGCGAGCGGGACGACCCCGCTCGCTAATTCCCCGGGGGAAACTGAATCATGCCCATACCGCGCGATATTGAAGTGATCGACTTGATGATGGCGATCCCCAACAACGACACCTCCGACTACTACGATTTCATCAAGCCCTTGTTGATGGACGAGGAGAGTCGTCAGCAGTTTCAGATGCCCGCCGAATATATGTTCAAGAACCTGCCCCAGGTGGGAGAGCATGACGATTATGCGGTGTACACGCTCAGCAAAATGGATGAGTTCGGCATCGCCAAGGGCATGATCGGCGTAGATGAGGATCAGTACGAGACCCAGAATCAGGCCGTCAAAGATTACCCCGACCGGTTTATCGCCTGTTACGACGCCAACCCGAACAACGGTATGGAAGAGGTGCGCAAAATACGTCGCCTCAAAGAGGCTTACGATCTGAAGGCGGTGACCGCGTTTCCTTCAGGACTGTGTCCGCAAGTGCCGCTCGACGACAAAAAGTGGTACCCCATTTTCGTCGCCTGTATTGATCTCGATATTCCGTTCTGCCCCTGTGTGGGCGTCCCGGGCCCGCGGATATCCATGGGGCCGCAGAAGGTCGAGCATCTCGACGAGATCTGTTGGTTCTTCCCGGAACTCAAGGTGGTGATGCGACATGGCGGCGAGCCCTGGACCGATCTCGCCTGGAGGCTGATGCTGAAGTATCCAAACCTGTACTACATGACCAGCGCCTTCGCACCGCGGCACTACCCCAAGCCGATTATCGACTTTGCCAATACCCGCGGCGCCGACAAGATCATGTATGCCGGCTATTTCCCCATGGGCTTGTCGCTGGACAGAATCTTCGAGGAAATGCCGAACGTGCCCTTTAAGGACGAGGTGTGGCCCAAATTCCTCCGCGACAACGCGGCGCGCGTTTTCAAACTCTGATGCGGCTGGCGCGCTCAGGGATAAAAAAGACTGATCGTATCGACTACGCAGGCCGGGCGCTCGGCACCGTCTGCCGCAAGCGTCATACGAACCACCACTTTGATGCCGCCGGCGCTCTCCTCAGCAGAGATGATTTCGCCGGTCGCACGCAGGGTCGAACCCTCAGTGACCGCCGAGGGGAACCGCACCTTCTCGGTGCCGTAGTTCACGCCCATCGACATGTTTTTGACGCTCAGCAGCTGCGGCAGAAAATACGCGGCCAGCGAGAGCGTCAGATAGCCGTGTGCGATGGTGCGTCCAAACGGGCCTTCCGCGGCGCGCGCTTGGTCCACATGAATCCACTGGTCATCGCCCGTGGCTTCGGCAAATTGGTTAATGCGTTCCTGGGTCACGACCAGCGGTTCGCTGGGGCCCAGTGTCTGACCAATCGCGTCGAGCAGCTCGTTGGGGTGGTCTACAACACATTGGGACATGGTGATCGGCTCCGGTATCAGGCAGGGTGCACAGCATGACAGAAGCAAGTAACGAGGGTAAGGCGTTGGCGGGTCGTGTGGCGCTGGTGACCGGCGGCTGTGGTGGTCTCGGCCAGGCGACAGCGGAGCGACTCAGGCAAGATGGCGCAACGGTGATTATTTCCGATCTGGATGCAGAGCAAGGCCCGCAGATTGCCGACGCGCTGGGCGTCCAGTTTGTTCAGCAGGATGTGAGTAGTGAGCCGACGTGGCGCTCGCTGACCGATGTGCTCTCTGAGCAATACGGTGGTCTGGATATTCTGGTGAACAATGCGGCCATTCTGCGTGCGGACAATATCGAGGCAGAAACCCTCGAGCAGTTTCAGCGTGTGATGGCGGTGAACTGCGAGTCGGTGTTTCTGGGTATCCAGAACTGCCTGCCGCTCATGTCGAAACCGGGCGCCGCCATCATCAATGTCTGTTCGTCCTCCGCAGAGATGGGTTATCCGCAGTTCTGCGCCTACACCGCGTCCAAGGCGGCGGTGCGCAGTCTGACGATGAGCACGGCGATCTACCTGAAGCAGCAGGGGCGGCCTATTCGCTGCAATTCGGTACACCCCGATGGCATTATCACTCCCATGGTGATGGACATAGCGGGTGAGCCGCCGGTCATGAGTCGGGAAATGGGTATGCAGGCGGCTTCGTTTGCCTGTGAACCGGCCGCCGTGGCGGATGTGATTGGCTTTCTTGCCTCCGATGCCGCCCGGCACATCAATGGCGCGGCAATCAAGGTGGATAACACCTCTACCATCCATCCCCCGTACTGGTAAGAGAGGGCCGTATGCAGGATTTTTCCGGTCAAACCGTTTTGGTCACAGGGGGCGCGGGGCACATTGGTCGAGCGATCTGTGAACATTTTTTGAGAGCCGGCGCGAATGTGGTTGCCTGTGGTCGTCGCGAGCCTGCCGACCCCATTGCCACCGAGGGCCGAGGGGCACAGTTCATTTGCGCGGATGTGCGCGACAGTGCAGCGACGGAGCGCTTGGTTGCAACGGTGACCGAGGAATTCGGCGGGCTCGATATTCTGGTTAATAACGCGGGTGGTGGACCACCGGTAGAGGCTGCGTCGGCCAGCCCGTCCCTCACTGAGAAAATTGTCGCCTTGAATCTGGTCGCGCCCTTGGTGCTGGCCCAGCAGGCCCACGCGGCGCTCGGTCAGGGCGCACGACCGGGCGTGGTAATTAACGTCGCCTCGGTCAGCGGCGTCAGGCCCTCGCCTGGGTCAGCCGCCTATGGTGCGGCCAAGGCAGGGCTGGTCAGTGCCACGCAGTCCCTCGCCATGGAGTGGGGACCAGACATCCGTGTCAATGCCATTGTGGTGGGTTTGGTGCACAACGAGGCGGGGCACGAG
The DNA here is from genome assembly GCA_002721785.1 of Halieaceae bacterium. Taxonomy (GTDB): domain Bacteria; phylum Pseudomonadota; class Gammaproteobacteria; order Pseudomonadales; family Halieaceae; genus Luminiphilus. Next base: position 40,742 of record PBLO01000028.1, on the reverse strand, counting down.
CATTACGGTGGTGAGGCTGGCTTCAAAAAAGTCGCTGACATGCTGCCGCTCAAACGGATGGCGGAGCCTGCGGATATTGCTCGCTCAGTACTCATGCTCTGCTCTGATGATGCCGCTTACATCTCCGGCGCGTCGCTGGAAGTGCACGGTGGTGGGGAAGTGCCGGTGTTCTTGCACCTCGCTAACGAGGCGCGATCCAAATAGGCGAGCTCCACGCTCGCTCCTGTATGACCGGCGAGTAAAACGCTTCCGTGTCAGCGGTGCGGCAGCAATTGTCATAGACCTGCCCTGTCGCCCCTGCGGCTAGCGCCCGGGCGTTGGCTGCGTCCTTTTGCACAGGGCAGTCCTCGGCGAAGGGGTTTACCCCGGCAGCCTGACACTGCAGTGTGCTCCAGCGACAGCTCGGGGTTTCGATGAGCCGGGCGTAATAGAAAGCGTTCTGATCGGGGTCATAGTCCGGGTCTTGCCAGACGGTGCAGACCTCTGACAGTCCCGTCGCAATGGGTTCACAGGTATCGGTGTTAACGCCTAAGCCCGTCGAGGCGTTGCCCGCGGCGTCGTGGACGACCTCGCGCGTTTGGCCTGTATCGTCTACCCAGCCTTTCACAATCTGAACACGCTCAATCGGGTTGCCCGCGCCAGCAGTGGTGCCTGCGTCCCGTTGTGCGGCGATCAAGAAGCGCGGGGGGCTGGTGCTCGTGGGGTCAAGGCGAGCTCCCATCGGTACCCCTTGAGCGTAGGCTTCAGCCAGCATGTCGGGTGATTGGCAGAGGTTGTCAGCGTAATCCCCGGCGAAGAACCTCAGCTGCGCTCGGGTGCCCGATGTCGCGTAGGTTTCCCGCCGCCGGATCGCGTCGAAAATCGCATCACGGGTGTTTTCCTCCGCCCACACGACCGCCAAGCCGCCCGGGTTGGATGCAAAGTGATCCTGCACATTGCGATATTCCGCATCACGACGGCCGAGGTGCCCGGCATAGCCCGACTCCATGGCGGCGCCGGGTGTCGCGCTGTGAGTGTCAGTGCTGCCAATGAATCCGAACTGGAAAGGGTTCACGCCGGTCGTTTCTTCGATAGCCAGCCCGTCTTTCAGCACATTGCGCAGCAGATTGCGGGGCGCGAACTGCTCGACGGGCACCGACAGACCGCGTTCAGAGCGCATTTTTCCCTCGACTGTGCCCAGCATATGCAGGTTGTCGCTATCGATCTGTTCGAAGTCACAGAGTTCGTCCTCGGTCAGCACGCCTGCGCCGCGGAGTCGGTCGTACCGGCACTCCGAGGCACCCTTGTGTTGGATGATTTCCGCCACGGGCTCCATTTGCAGTCGAAGGGCCGCGTCCTCCTGATCGACCGGGTCCGGGAACATCAGGCCGCCGGCCAGGTTGCTGTTGTGCGGAATCGCGAGCACGTCGCAGCCGTCGCCGCGCAGTAAGCACTGTTCGCGCAACGCACGCCAGAGTTCGGGCACCGATTGGCCGGTTTCGTAGATGGTCACAGGGAGTTCGGTCACTTGTGCGTTTCGAAAAATGACGTTGCGGTGCATATTGTTTTGCGCGCTGGCCTGCGTGTATTCGTAGGCGTTGAAGGTGGTAAAGGCGCAATCCCCGGACGTGTCCTGATGGCGAGCCGCCGAGGCTTGTATATCCCGCCAGGTATCGATTTGGGCCTGCTTACAATCCCCTAACGAGCAGGCAAAAGAAGGCTCTGGCGCATCGACCGCTTGCCCGCCGAGCGAGGTCCACCAGCTGGCCGCCAGAAGCTGGACCCAGAGGTTATTGGCGCGACTCATCGCGCACAGTGGCCAGAAGCGCGCTACGCCAGTCTCTGCCGTGCAGACTGCGACCTGGCCGAGAAACTCGCCGTGATCTGTGACCGCGGCGAAGTCGAGAGGACGGTCGATCCTGACATAAGCGCCCGGCAGACCATCTGCGCCGGGTATCTGAATGGGTTCACCCTTTGCGTAGCGGTAGGCGGCGTCTGGTCCCAGACGGATACTCGAGATGTAGGCGTCGAAACTGAGGCCCGTATGAACGTGTAAATCACCGAACAGGGGCTGTTTGAACGCCTCATGGCGATTACAGGTTTGTGGCGAAACCGATTCCGGTGTCGCTTGCGCGAAAGTGTTGACGGGGGCCACGCTCATCAAGCTGAGGAGGCCGAGCACTGTCATCGCGGTGCGGATACCACGCAACCGACCGCCTATGCCCCATAAGCCAGTCTTGTATCCTGCCGGCTGAAGCCTCGATCGATATCGAGATGGCGGTAGGCATTGACCAGGCATCATGTTTGCCTCATTCGTGCTGACAAGTGGCTTCTAGTATGCGCACAGCGGCGGCAAAATCCGGAAAAATTGCCACCCGGCGCGCTAGTCCATTTGAATTAGCGCGCTGTGCATCTGCCGCTTGAGGTCGGAAGGCGGAGTTTGAATACTACGCTCAGAAAATAATAGTCAGGTAAGACCTGTAAAAAGCGCTGTGCGCTCGCTGCCACAAACAGTAACGCACGCCCGCTGTCCCACTGCCAAATCCCAAGAGAGGCTGACCCATGAAAGCAAATGTTCAAAAGACTTTGATCGCCGCAGTCGTTGCCGGTGCGTCCACCGCATCGGGCGTCGTCAACGCGCAACTGGAAGAGGTGATTGTCACGGCTGAGCGCCGTGAGGCCAGCATTCAGGACACGCCGATCTCGATGCAGGCGCTGACCGCTGATCAGATCGAGAAGCGTGGCATCGGCAACCTCAGTGACCTGTTTGTCTCTGCTGCGGGTGTGAGTGGTTACGAGGCGCCATCCTCTCGCGGCAATATGAGTCTCAACATTCGTGGTGTCGGTTCCGGTAACTCAAACAGCCCATCTACCGACCCGGCGATTGGCCTTTACGTTGACGGAGTATTCATCGGCAAAGGGATTGCTAACGGCGTCGACGCGATCGACCTCGAACGGATCGAAATTCTCCGCGGTCCTCAAGGCACGCTTTACGGCCGAAACTCGACCGGTGGTGCCGTAAACTTCGTAACGAAGAAGCCGTCCAGCGAGGGTGGCGTCACGTTTAAGGCATCACTCGGTGACTACGGCTATCGCGCCGTGAGAGGCCGCATCGATGCGCCGGTGGGCGATTCTCTGGCGTTCGCGGCGTCGATTTATAAGCGTCAGCGTGACGATCTCTACGACAACACCAACGCGCAGGTGGGTGGATTTGAAAACATGGACCGGGATGGCTACCGTTTGGCGGCGCGCTGGATGCCGACCGATCGCCTGACTCTCGATTACTCGTTCTCGAACGACACGATTGATGAGCGCTCCCAGATGCTGAACATCGTGGGTCTCAACCCCACGAATGCATCGGTACTGTTTGAGTCGGGTTTCCCCGATAACCTCACTATCAACAGTGGTGCTCGTCCTGCGACGGTCGACGCGATCGTCGGTGGACTGGCTCAGGCGATTCAGTACGGGTTCTTCCCGCTGCCCGGACCGCCCGTTGACGGCATGATCAATCAGTTCTTGGGTTGGGGTGCTGACTACAGTGCGTGGGCAAATGAGCGCCTCGCCAACTTCGACTCCCGAACGAGTCAGGGCTCAAGCGATACAGAGTCCTACAACATCAGTGATGTGGATCACCACAACCTGACTCTGAACTGGGACATCAGCGAAGAGTTCGCGGTGAAAGTCATCGGTGGCTACCGCGACTCTACCAACGAGCTGAGCGCGGACCTCGATGGTATGGATAACAGTGCCAACGGAGGCGTGATCGGTGATTTGCCGCTCTCGACCATTGGCGGCTTGCTCTTTAACCAAGTCGTGCCGGATTCCATCCCGATTGCACCGGGCGTGGACCTTGGCTTGGGTGCGGGGGATGAATTCATGCTGGCACTCAACGTGATCGGTGCGATCAACGCCTATGGCGGTGCGCCGGTGTTTAACAACTACGCCAAGACCGACTACGAGCAGACCTCTCTTGAGGTGCAGTTCAGCGGCAGCGTCAACAATTTGGATTACGTCGTCGGTTTCTTCCGTTGGGAGGATGAGGCGCAGTTCCGCAATCACCGCATCGCGTCGTTCCCGCTGGCGACCTCTGATACCTCCTCCTACGATATTGATACGGAAGCGACATCAGTCTTTGGTGAGGCGACCTGGCGTATCGGTAACCTGGCGCTAACCGGCGGTCTGCGCTACACCGAAGAGACCAAAGACATTACCTACCTGTGGCGCGGCTTTAACTCGAACTTCATCAACCGCTACTACACCCACCTGTTCTCTGGCGGCAACATGTCGAACTACAACCTGCTCGACAACTACGTGACCAATGAACAAGCGGAGACCTTGCCAGAGCGTGCAGGCATTTATGGCCGCACCTTCTCTGAGGACTTCAGCAACGTCTCCGGCCGTGCGACGGTGCAGTACTTCTTCAGCGATGATTTCAACATGTACGCAACCTACTCTACCGGCTACCGTAGCGGCGGCTTCAATGGCGATTTCTTCGATAGCGCCAACGACTATGCGGATGCCTACAACGAAGAAGAGGTCACGAGCTACGAGCTGGGCCTGAAATCTTCTCTGATGGACGGACGCGTGCAGTTCAACGCTGCAGCTTTCCTGTACGAGTATGAAGACCTGCAGGTGTCCACAGTGTTGGCGCAGGGTAACACCGTGACCAGTGCTATCGGTAACGCCGGCGAAGCCGAGCGCGAGGGCATTGAGATGTCCCTGGCTTGGCTGTTGACGGACAATCTGGTGGCTACGGTGAACTGGAACCACACTGACGGTGATTTCGATCGTTACCCGGGCGTTGAGGCCAATGGTGCGTTCTTGCCGCTGGATGACATCGCTCGCCGCGGCATGAGCCCGGACGATCAGGTGTCTTTCAGTGTCGATTGGCAGTTCATGCAGTTCGGTGCCAGCGCGGTCACGCTCTCCATGAGCGGTGCATGGCAGTCCGAGACCAACTCGGTGCCTGTTTCTACAGGTGTTTACAGTACTGCGGGAGCCAATGATACGCCGGTGGCCTTCGAGATCCTTGAGAACCAGGACCGCTTCATTATGAACGCGCGACTGAGCTGGGATCTGGAGCTCCAATCAGGCGGCGCACTGAGCGTCGCAGTTTGGGGTTTGAACGTGACCGACGAAGAGTACCGTGCGTTCGGCTTTAACTATGGCCCCGGCCTGGGCTTGAACGCCCATCAGTACGGCCCGCCCGCGACCTACGGCGTTGACTTCACCTATCGCCACTGATCGCGATCGTGTAACGAGAAAGCCCGCTTCATAGCGGGCTTTTTTTTGCGTGCTGATCAGGAAGTGCTTAGTTGTAGATTGGTTAAGAACCGAAAAATAAGAGCGCTTGGTAGCAGACCGGATTTGAGTAAGGGCGCGCAATGTGTGAGCTGAAACGGGTCAGACGAAATCAGTTGGCGTAAGCGCACGAAACGGGCCGCTTGGAAAAAGGCCCGCAAATACCAATAGATCAAAGGAGTGAAGAGACCAGCTTGGATCGTTAGAGGCCGGTTCTGGTGTCGATAACGCGAGTGTGGCGGCCGCTGTGGCCATGGGGCGTCATGGCCCCTGGTTTGGGCGAAATAGGGCGTCATGTCCCCCGTCCGCATACATGAGCGAACCGGCGATAAAATGCGCTTCGGGGGAGAGCAAAAAGCCAATCAGCGAAGCAATGTCCTCGGGCTTGCCCGGCCGTCCCAGCGGAATAGAGGCCACAAATTGCTTAATCGCCTCGCCATACTCCTCGCTCTGTGCCACCGCCTGAGTCATAGGTGTCTCGATATAACCCGGTGCGATGGCGTTTAGCGAGATGCCTTGTCGTGCAAACTGAGGCGCTTCCCGACGAACCCAGCGCGCGATAGCGTGTTTACTCCCCGAGTAGCAGTCGTGCCCGGAATACTCAGTGGCCAAGGTCAGTGCCGCTTCGCGATCATTTGCGAGCATGGCCTCCACCAGTTCTGGCTTGCTGCATTGCGGCGCTGAGTTGGAGCTGATGACTACCACTCGGCCGCCCTCACTCAGGTTGCCTCGCAGCGCTTCGACGACATTGACGGTTCCCCAGAAATTGATATCGAGGATCTTGCCGGTATCCGGAAAATGCGAGGCCACGCCCGCGCAGGTCACGATGCCATTGATCTCGGGATGTGCCTGGGCCACCTCGCGCAATACAGGGATGTACTGCTCAGGGTTGCTGAGATCGACTTGATGATCACCGGCTTTCAGGTCCAGGTTGACCGTACGGTGACCCTGATGATGCAAGTGGTCTCGGGTGGCGGCGCCAATTCCCGTCGTGCCGCCCGTGATGACGTAAATCCCCATGGGATACCTCTTGGTGTTGAATTAGGGCTCGATCCGGTTGGCTCAGCGAGCGAGGTTTGCCTCGATCGCGCTGCCGGGCAGGGCAGCCATGCCGCCATCGACCTCCAGCACCTTGCCGCTGACGAAGCTGCTCGCGGGCGACGCCAGATACAGCGCGGCCAGCGCGATGTCCTCAGGCTGGCCCATGCGACCCTGGGGTATCCAACGGGTCGTGCTGGCCAGCATCTCCGGGTTCTGGGTAATGAATGCGGTGCTAGGGGTTTCGATGGCACCCGGCGCAATCGCGTTGACTCTCATATCAGGTGCCAGCTCGTGGGCGAGGATGCGGGTCATCTGTTCCATCCCGGCCTTGGCCGCGCCATAGGCCGCAAAGTGACGGTCGACCATCCATGCCAGCGCCGAGGAAATGTTGATAATGGTCGCCGCAGAGCCTGCTCTGAGCAGGGGCAACGCCTGATGGGTCAGTGAGTAAGCGGCACTGAGGTTGATCTCGAGCGTGTGATCAAAGCGCGCGCGATCGACTTTTTCCAGAGATCCGTAGCCTTTCCCCGGCCCACCGGCGTTGTTGACGAGTGCGTCCAAACGCCCGAATCGGGTTTGCACACTGGCCAGCGCCGCTGCCAGCGCCTCGTCATCTGTAATATCGCAGGCCAGCGGGAGCGCGGCTCTGCCCTGTGCCTCGACACTGTCGGCCACTCCCTGCAACTCCGTCTCAGATCGAGCCAGCAAGACAACGTCTGCGCCCGCGGCGGCAAAAGTACTGGCGATACATGCGCCAATCCCCTTGCTGGCGCCCGTCACGAGTGCCACTTTGTCGTCCAGTCTAAAGGCGTCGGTAATCATTTTAGGCTCCCGTTAATAAGCCGCGCAGTGGTGCTCTGATGACCAGGAGTAACGAGCTTTGGTGTCGGCGTCATAGTCCTTTTGCGAGTCGCTCCCGCGGGGTGACTCCAGTGAAAATCACGACCTGTACAATACGCAATTGTCGCATGGAATCATTCGTCCAAAGCGACGATGTGCTGGACGGGTGAGTGCCCGGCGGCGCAGTGGGCGACTAACGGGGCAACAGCCCGAGACGAAATAGCTGTGTCAGAACTGAAAGACAAAGCCGGTATTGTCACTGGTGCCGGAGTCGGTATCGGGCGTGCGATTGCCCTGATGATGGCGCGCGCGGGTGCACGTGTTGTCATCGCGGATCTCAACATCGAGACCGCCAACGAGACAGCTGATCTCATCAAGGCGGCAGGCGGTGACGCCGTCGCGTTCAAAGCGGACGTGAGCGACGAGGCACAGGTCAAAGCGCTGGTTGAGTGCTGTGTCGAGCATTACGGAGCGTTAAACGTGGCCTGTAACAGCGCCGCCGTCAGCCGAGGCTCCGGACAGATCCATACCTATGATCGAGACGTGTTCGACAGCACGCTGGAACTGTGCCTGACCAATACCTTTTTATGTTTAAAGCATGAGATAGAGGCGATGCTCAATGGCGACGGCGGCAGTATCGTCAACATCTCATCAAACGCGTCGCTCCGCGGTCAGCCCTACAATACGGCTTACGCGGCAGCCAAGAGTGGCGTTAACACGCTGACTCTCAGTTCGGCCTCTGAGTACGGCCACAAGGGCATCCGTATCAATGCGGTGAGCCCCGGTGTGATTCGTACGCCAGGGGTTGAGCGTTACATGCATGAGCAGCCGAAGATCGCCGAGGGCCTCAAACAGGCGGCAGTCATGCGTCGTCTCGGCGAGGCAGAAGAAGTGGCAGAGGCGGTCTGCTTCCTGCTATCTGACCGGGCGTCTTATATCACTGGCCAGGTTTTGAGCGTCGATGGAGGCGCCTCGGTTCGGGCTTGATTCAGGAGAACACGACATGGTGATTGCCAGCGACAACGCGCCGCGTTGCCCACTCCCTATGCCTTGGGGTTGGTTTCAGGTGCTGTATTCACATGACTTGGCCGTCGGTGAGTCCAAACCCCTGCGTTATTTTGATCAGGAGCTGGTCATCTTTCGCACCAAGAGCGGTGCCGTCAAAGTACTGGATGCATATTGCCCACATATGGGTGCACACCTTGGCTACGGAATCCGTGATCAGGCGGGTGGAGGCTCGCGTGTCGTCGGTGAGTCCATTGAGTGTCCATTTCATGGCTGGCGCTACAACGGTGACGGCGAGTGTACCCATGTGCCGTATGCCAAAAATCTGCCGCCACGGGTCGCCAAGGGTGAGCAGGTGATCGCTTGTTGGCCGGTGCGTGAAATCAATCAAACCATTTTGGTGTGGTATCACCCGGACAAGATTGCGCCGACCTACGAACCGATGGACATTCCAGAGGCGCAAGCGAACCACCCAGACTGGTCAGAGCTGGACATTTACACGTGGGATATCGAAGTGCATATGCAGGAAATGGCGGAGAATGCCGTTGACCCTGCCCACTTCCACTTTGTTCATGGCACCGATGATGTGCCCGACGCCGAGATATCGGAATTTGAAGGCGTGACACGACGGGGCTTGCTGAAAACTCGCAACCCGACGCCCAAGGGTATAATTGAGGGCGCGATTGAAAATGCCAATATGGGTGCCGGCCTTTCGGTGGTCCGTTTTTCAGGCATCTATGACACGGTATTGATGGCCAACGTGTCGCCAATCGCACCGGAGCTGACGCGCGCGCACTACGCTTTTATCCAGCCCAAGGCCACGTTGGACACGTTGGGACAAACCGTTGGCAAGGCCATCATCCAGAACATCCGTCAGCAGATGGAAGAGGACATGATCATCTGGGCGCATAAGCGTTATCTGGAGAAGCCGATGCTTTGTGACGGTGACGGACCCTTCGCCAAGATGCGCCGTTGGTACGGTCAGTTTCTCACTTCTGAGTCATCCGGCGGCTGATACGGGCTAGCCCAGGTTGGCCTGCCCGCCATCTAACGCAATGCTCTGGCCGTTGACGTAGCTGGCCTCAGGGGAGCAGAGCAGCGCCACAAACTCACCGATGTCCTGTTCGCAGTCCCCGATACGGCCCAGTGGTATCGACGCTTCAAACGCGGCGGCCTCCTCGGGGTTAGCCTCGGCCCAGCCCGCCAGCGCCGGGGACTTGGCATGGGGCAGAATTACATTGGTACGTATGCCCAATGGACCCCACTCGCAGGCCGCACCTCGGGAGAGGGCGCGAATGGCTTCTTTTTCCGCGGCGTAGGCCCCGTAACGTGCGTTATCCCAACGCATTGCCGCGGTGCTGGCGAGGTTAATAATGTGTCCCTCACCCTGTTCCAGCATCAGTGGCTGGACCAGTTGCATCAGTTTCAGGGTGGCGATCGGCCCGACACGGAGGCTTTGCAGAAAGGCGTCCAGGCTGAGCTTCATCAATGGCCGGGGCTGGGTCGACACTGCGTTATTCACGAGGATATCGAGACGACCAAAGGTGTTGTGGGCGTCTGCCACGAGGGCGTCCAGCGTGTCCAAGTTGCCGATATCGCACTCCAACGCTCTGCACTCGGTAGCAAAGCGCTCCGTGATCTGCGCACAGGTCTGCTCACATTTCTCCAGAGTTCGTCCCACGGCGATCACCCGCACGCCGCGTTTGGCCAGCGACAGGGCAATACCTTGTCCCACTCCCTGGCCCGCGCCGGTAATGAGCGCCACTTTTTGATTGAGTGGAACTGTCATGAAAGCTCTCCTTCAGTGCAGTCGCTGCTCAGTGAAGTGCGCGACGCTTAAGGTATCAAAGTCGATAAACCGGCGACTGCTCTCGAGTAGCCTGGTCACATTGGTTTTTAGCAAAGCCGAATCGTCTTTTGCAGCAAAAAACACCGCCGCAGACTCTGCCGCCTCGATCGGAAATGTCTCCTCGGCAATGCCATCGAGCGACGGACCGAAATGGGCGAGGATCTCGTGTTGGGCGTAACTGTCTGTGCTCTGACACGCAATGGCCACGTCGGTATGTTGACTCAACCATCGCTCCCGGAGTTCATCCCGATCCAACTCGGGCGGTTTTTGAAAGCCAGACCATTGCAAGGTGCCGGCATGGGTGCTGCCGGGGTCAAGCGTGAGTTCAAGCGGCCAGTGCACGCCACACAGATACACGGCGCCACCGGTCTGTTGATGCAGCGTTTGCAGATGATCGGAAGACGGCACCGCATCGAGATCGACGGCAATCCGACCCTGTGGGTTAAGACTCAGCGGGTCGCGTCGCCACTGGTCGGCGCGGGCACTGTGGTGATCGTAACGGGCGAGCATGACCCTGAGTGGCGCCTCGAATTGGGTGGCCAATCGCCTGGCTTCTTCCGCAGAAGGCGCTGTGTCGCCCAAGTAAACCAGCTGCACGCGGTAGGACGAGGTCATTAAAATCCGCGCAGCGTGGCGAACCGGTTGCGGTGGAAAGCGCTGTTACCGAATAGTTGATTACAAGTTCTCGAGCGCTTGAGAAACAGCCCGATGTCCATTTCGTCGGTCACGCCCATGCCGCCATGCATTTGCACCGCTTCGTTGGAGAGATGCTGCAAAATATCGCCGACGAGGGCCTTGGCCCTGCTGGCGTGCTCAGACAGCACCGTTTCACCCTTGTCCATTGCCAGCAGGGCATTGAAGACGGATGCCGCGGCCAACTCTAGCTCGCAGTAGGCAGTGGCTAAGCGATGCTGGAGTGCTTGGAACGTCCCGACTTTGACGTCGAACTGCTCGCGTTCCTGCAGGTAGGCCACGGTGCGGTCTAGTAGCTCCCGGCTGGCGCCCAGCATCTCGCAGCAGAGCATGATCGTGGCTTCATCGAGCGCCCGCGTGAAACCCTGCTCCACTGCTTCACCCTCAAGCCATTCTTCGACCTCGACGATCTCCAGCGACACGGACCCATATTGGCGACCATCCATCAGCCTTTGCGATTGGATGGTCAGGCCTGGCGTATTGAGGTGCACCACCGCAATGCAAAATTGCGCCGCTTCGTCGAGTGCGGAGACCAGCAGGTAGTCAGCGGCGCCTGCATCCATGACAAGGGATTTGTCTCCGCTGAGGGTGTTGCCATTCCGGCGCGTACCGCGGGGTGCAGGACGAAACTGAGAACCTTCTTGTATCGCGACACTGGCGACGGTGTCGCCGCTTAACAAGCCGGGTAAGCGCCGTTCGATTTGTGCCGGGCTGCCGCAATGTCGGATGACAGCTTGCGCATGGATGGCGCTCGACAGCAGTGGGCTTGCGCACAGGGTGCGGCCTGTCTCCAGTATGAGCGCTCCCATGCCGACTTGACCAAACCCGAGACCCCCTTCAGCCTCAGAGGAGGCCACGGCGGGTGCGCCCAGCTCACACAGTCCGGACCACAGCGATGGCTCCCAGGCGAGTTCGGGTTCCTGGTCGCGTAAGGCTCTAAGTGCGTCAACAGGCGATTCTTTGGCCAGGAAGTCCGCGATGGTATCGCGGAGCATGCGTTGCTCATCGTTGAGAATCATCATCTTCGACTTCCTACTCCGGGAGTCCGAGACCGCGGCGCGCGATAATGTTGAGCTGTATTTCCGACGTCCCGCCGGCAATCGTATGCGCTTTGTTGTAGGCCCAATTGCGGACCATACGTTCCTGCTCGACCGAGTCCGTGCCTGTCATGGCGAGGCCATCCGTGCCCAATATTTCCAGCATCAGCTCGTCTTTTCGCTGTTGTTCTGTTGTGCCGATGTACTTCAGCGTGAGGGGGAGGGCGGGGTCGAGTTGCCCGGCCTTCATGCCCCGGTAAATGGTTTCATTAAGATGGTGGAGCGCGTCAGCGTGCATCAAATGTGTGGCGATCCGTGAGCGGAGATCGCCATCGGCAATCTCGCCCGCGTCTGAGAGTTCGAGGCGTGATTTGGCCAGGTCCACCAACCCCACATCGACCTTTTCGGTAATGACTTCCATGGTCGCCATCAACTTCCGCTCGTGCTTGAGGAGTTCCTTGGCCACTTCCCAGCCACCATTGAGTTCGCCGACCAGATTGTCTCGCGGCACTTGAACCTCATCGAAAAAGGTCTGGCAGAACTCTGACTCCCCACTGATAAGCGGGATGGGCCGGGTCGAGACGCCCTCGCTTGCCATGTCGATGAGCAGAAAGCTGATGCCCTCGCGCTTTGAGGCATCGGGGTCGGTGCGGACTAGGCAGAATATCCAGTCAGCGACATCGGCACGGGTCGTCCATATTTTGGTGCCCGAGACCACGAAGTGATCGCCCTGGTCGATGGCGCGGGTAGAGAGGCTGGCGAGGTCAGAGCCCGCACCGGGGTCCGAATAGCCCTGCGCCCACCGGACCTCGCCCCGCACGATACGGGGGATGTGCAGCGCTTTTTGCCCAGGCGTGCCATACGTCAGTAGAGCAGGGCCCAGCATCCACAGCCCCATATCGTACAGCGGTGGACGACATTGGAGTCGCGCCATTTCCTGCTCCAGTATCCTAGCCTCCTCTGAACTCAGTCCGCCGCCACCGAGCTCGGTTGGCCAGGTCGGTGCAGTCCAGCCTCTGTCGCGCATGGCCTCGAACCATTGTCTGGCATCCTCTGAGGGGAAGGTCGAACGGGAGCCCGCCCAGATCTGCTCTTCACGAACAATGGGCTGGCGTTGCGACACCGGACAATGCGCTTCGAGCCAAGCGCGGGTCTCGAGCCTGAACGAATCCATATCAGACATCAGTGAATCCCTTCTGGGTTAACGTGTTGCTGCATCAGAAAAACTGCTCGCGGATGGTGTGCTTCAGAAGCTTGTTAACCGCGTTGCGGGGCAGGGCTTGGTCTGTGAACCGCCACTTGGCCGGGACTTTGTAGGCTGCCATGCGTTCTCCACACCAATGCTCCCACTCACTGGCCGTCAACGAAGTGCTCGATGTGGTTTTAATAACGGCAGCGGGAATTTCGCCCAGTGTGGGATCAGGTAACGCGATGACCGCGACCTCTTCACAGTGCGGGTGTTCGAGCAGCGTGGCTTCCACTTCACTGGGATAGATATTCTCACCGCCTCGTAACACCATGTCTTTCACTCGGCCGCAGATGTAGAGCAAGCCCTCGGAATCGATGTAACCAATGTCACCCGTTTGCAACCAGCCCTCATGGAATGCCTCGCCTTCGGTCTCTCCCGAGACATAACCGCTGATGGTGGCGGCAGAGCGCACCCACATTTCGCCGGGCTCGCCCTCAGGTACCGCTTGGCCCGTCTCGTCGCAGAACCGGAATTCCATAATCGGGCTGGGGAAACCTGACGATCCCGGCCGTTCATGCATGAAGTGTCCGGTAAAGGCAGCGCCTGTGCCGCCGCTCTCGGTCAGACCCCATCCAGCGCCCGCCAGCGCATCGGGAGACTTCTGTCGGTAAAGGTCATGGAGCAGGGGTGGCGTGTCGGCGCCGCCTGCACTGAGGTTGGCGATGGCAGAAAAGTCCGACGCGTCAACATCCTCGCGCGCCAGCAAATCGAGCAACATGGTCGGTGCACCCATGAGTACCGATATGCCCGATTCGCGCACCAGGTGGAGCGCTTCATCGGCATCCCACTTGTACATCATGTAAAGCCCTCTGCCGTGCCGCAGGTTGATGATGAACTGCGAGAAGAGGCCGCTGATGTGAAACAGTGGCACGGCGAGCAAGGTCTTGGATGGGGTGCCGGCGCTCATTTGCGCGGTCATGGCTTCGGTATTGGTCAGATACGTTGCGGCACCGATTAACTCAATATTCATGAGCGATTGGCAGGCATTGTCATGCGTAAACAGCGCGCCCTTGGGCCGGCCCGCGGTACCTGAGGTGAAAAGCAAAATCGCCGGGTCGCTCGGCTGAACGTCCACCGGGCTGGGAATGAGCCCCGCACACACCGCGTCAGCAAAGCGATGATTAGCCTGTTGCTGCTCGCCGGGATCGACGACGACTGTTGTGACCGCATGGCCGGTTTCGAGGATGTAATCGAGCCTTGGCGCGTCGCAGATCACGACGCCTGCAGCGCTGTCCTCCAGGCCTTGTTGCAATTCTGCCGATTTGCCCCAGCTGTTTAGCGGGACCGCGACGCCGCCGCACTCCATGATCGCAGTGAAGGCGATGAGCCACTCGGGTCGGTTGCGCATGGCAATGGCTACGCGCGCGCCGGCGGCAACGCCACAGTGCTGTTGCAGGTAGCCCGCGAGGGCGTCTACCGCGGCAAAAAACGCATCGAAGGTCCAGCTTTGTCCGGGGTACTCGATAAAGAGGGCGTCGCCGAATTCTCGGCCGGGGGCCATCACTGATCGCAGGTTTGCTTCGGCATGCCGGTAGGCTTTCACCGAGTAGTCACCGCATTGACGATCAAACACCTCGAATGGTGCGCCTGCTCCGGTGAGCTGTGCGACGGCGGTGAGATGGTTGGCGGTGAATTCACTCATGGCGATGATCGATTTGGGTAGCGTGGTGACGCAGTCAGGACCGAATGATGGGGTCTCCTGCGTGATCAGTCATAGTCTCTTTAAGCTATGGCCCCCGTAAACCCTGCGTTGACCCTCCGACAGACGGCCACATAATGCTCTCTGAGACGCTTGCCCCGGACTGAATCCGCTCGCCATGCAAACACCACTCAATGCCTTACTTGGATGTACCCATCCTGTTATCCAGACCGCGATGGGCTGGGTGGCCGATGCGGGGTTGGTGTCAGCCACTGGCCGGGCGGGCGGGTTTGGTTTCCTGGCGGGTGCGGTGATGAGCCCCGAAGAGGTCGCGGCGGGTATCGCTGACATCAGGCGCCAAACCGACGCCCCGTTTGGCGTCAACTTCCACATGTATGTGCCACAGGCGCCCAAGATCGTGGATATCTGTATCGCCGAGGGTGTTCGCGCGGTCAGTTACAGCCGATCACCCGACGCGAAAACGATCGAGCGCTTTAAGTCGGCCGGTATTCTCTGTATCCCAACCGTTGGTGCGCTGAAGCATGCGGTCAAAGCGGTTGAATTGGGTGCCGATGCCCTGGTGGTTCAGGGAAGCGAAGGGGGTGGTCATACCGGGCGTGTCGCCACCTCAATATTACTGCCGCAGGTGAGAGAGGCGGTCACAGTGCCACTGGCAGCAGCAGGCGGGTTCCGGGACGGGGCGGGCCTGATCGCCGCGCTCAGTCTTGGTGCAGACGGGGTGGCGATGGGCACACGCTTTCTACTTACCCGCGAGTCTCCGGTGCCGGAGAGCACCAAGCGCGTGTATCTCGCGACACCACCCGAAAATATTGTTGTCAGCGATGCCCTCGACGGTATGTCTCAACGCATGGTGCTGAATTCACAGCTTAAACAGCTGATGACGTCCTCATCCCTCGGTCTGCTCGTCAGGGCGATTGCTAATGCGTTCAAGTTGTCCAGGCAAACCGGCGATTCACCTTGGGCGCTGCTGCGTTCTGGTTGGCGCATGTATCGCGCGGGTGATGATTCCCTTGGCGCGATGTTGATGTCGGCCAATGCCCCGATGATGATTCAGGAGGCGGTCGTGCATGGTCGGCCCGACGACGGCATTTTGCCCTCCGGGCAGGTGGCTGGGTTGATTGCCGACCTGCCCTCGGTAGAGGACCTGCTGCATGGCATGATGTCGGGGGCTAACGCCGCGCTGTCGCGGCTTCAAAGCGTGCAGACATCGAATAATGAGACAACGGGGTCTGCCGCATCGCTCAGCCACCCGAGTCAATCCAATACAGGGTAAAGGCCATGGCATTTGAAACGACGATTACAGACGGTATTGCTCACCTTGTGTTGTGCAAGCCGCCCGTGAATGCCTTCAATAGTGAGGAGTGGGCAGGTATTGCCGCCGAGATACGGTCACTGGGTGAACAGTCCTCTGTCCGGGTGATTGTGGTCAGTGCGGAAGGCAAGGGCTTCTGCGCGGGCGTGGATATTAAGGAGTTGGGTGCGGAGCCTGCGAAGATAGTTACCGTGAACAAAGGTAACTTCGACACCTTCGAGGCGATTCATCGCAACTCAAAGCCGGTTGTGCTGGCGATACACGGGTTTGTACTGGGTGGGGGTATCGGCATGGCCGGTGCGGCGGATATTTTGGTCGCCTCTGAGTGCGCCACATTCGGCGTGCCCGAGGTAGACCGTGGCGCGATGGGCGGCGGTGCGCACTTGCAGAGACTGTTCCCGGTGCAGAAAGTGCGGCACATGTATTTCACCGGCGAATTTATTGACGCCGCTGAAGCGTTTCGATTGGGTGCTATCGAAAAAGTCGTGCCGCGAGCCGAGCTCGTGCCGACAGCATTGGCGATCGCAAAGTCGATCGCTGCTAAAAGCCCGCGCATGATTTCACTGGCCAAGGAAGCCCTCAATGCCATCGAAGACGGCAACCTTGAGGAGAAGTATCGGCGCGAACAGGGCCTCACATTGGAGGCATATATGCACGCTGATTCGCAGGAGGCGCGCGATGCTTTTAACGAGAAACGCGACGCCGATTTTAATGACTAACCGAGAGGGGAGAACGCACTGATGGCAGTGGCGAGTGAGTATCGACTGGGGCCGCATACCTTTCCGCGTGGTTGGTTTGTGGTGGCCGAGAGTAGCGAGCTGGATCAAGGCCCCCGTGCTGTTCGCTTTTTTGGACGTGACCTGGCGCTATATCGTGGCGAGAGTGGCAATCCCGTCCTACTGGATGCCTACTGTGGGCACATGGGGACCCATTTGGCGGCGAGTGACTCGGCGATGATCGTCCGGAACGGGCAGCAGATCGAGGGCGATTCGATACGCTGCCCCTACCATGGATGGCGCTATAACGCTCAGGGCGATGTCGACGACATCCCTTATCACGACGGGCCTTGTCCGAAATCCGCCTCGATCCGCTCCTACCCGGTGGTGGACACAATGGGTTGCATCATGGCGTGGTTTGATGAGGAGGGTGGTGAGCCGGATTACGCCGCACCTTCTTTGGAGCAGTGGCAGGATTCGCGCTGGATTCAATGGCAGTTGGACCATCTTGGTGAACTCGACATCCACCCGCAGGAGGTGCTGGATAACATGTCGGATATTCGCCACCTCGGCCCCACTCACGGTGCCCCCTGTGAATACTTCGAAAACGAAGTGCGCGATCATATTTACATCCAGCGTCAGGGTGGCCCCATGCAGCTCTATGGCGGTGTGATGCTGTACACCACCACTTGGTATACCGGCCCCGGCATTCTGCTGTCGAAGCAAGTGTGGGGTGATACCGCCCAGTTTGAATTGATCGCCAATACGCCCGTCGAGGATGGCCGCATCAAGGCTTGGCATGGGTGTCTGGTGCGGGCGCAAGGTGATGAGATTACCGATGAGGACCTCGACATCGCGCGCCAAACACAGGCTGGTGCCCTAGAGGCGTTTGCCACCGATTTTCAGATCTGGCGGCACAAGCGCCCGGCATTGAAGATCATGGCCTTGAAAACCGACGGGCCGTTTAAGGTCGGCAGGAGCTGGTACAGCCAGTTTTATCGGGCCCGTGGTGAGGCGGCGTCTGTGACGAGTGAGCTGAACGGCGTTTATCACGTGCCCGGCGTGGAGACGCCGGCCGAGCGCAATCACGCTATCGATGACGGGTTGCCCATATGACCTCAGACGCCGACTCAGTGATCACGCCAGAAGCTGCGGTGGCACTCTGTGATGCCTATCTGACTGGTCTGGTGGCGGGCGATCTGGAAGCAGTGCTGGCGCTGTTTAGCCCGGATGCGGTGGTTGAAGACCCAGTCGGTAGTGAGCCTCAGCAGGGCATGGAGGCCTTACGCGCCTTCTACCAGATTGCCTGCGATTCAGTGAGTGAAGCGGAAAGGGTGGGCCCACCGCGTATCGCGGGTACGGACATTGCCTTTGCGTTTACGATCACCATCGGCAGTGCACCGAACGCCATGTGCATCGACATCATTGATGTGTTCAGCTGCGACAGCGCTGGCAAGGTGTGTGGCATGCGCGCTTACTGGGGGCCCGACAACATGCGAGCCGCAGAGGCCTCGCGCTAGCCCATTTCGTGTGGGGTGCCGTGTCGCCCGGAACGTTGCCGGCGTCAGGAATAGGTGACGACGCTCTTGAGAATCAGACTGACTAACATGGACTGCCGTGAAACACCGGTCTTCGCAAAGATCGAGCGTAACTGGGCCCGCGCCGTGTTTCGCGCAATCCCCAGATCGGCTGCCGCTTGATCCAGGTTGGCACCCTCGGCCAGCAGCTTGGAGAGGTTTACCTCGGCTTTGGTCAGCCCGTACAGTGACATGAGTATCCGCGTATCAATCTCATAGCTACGCTCGGGCTCGTTGATAAACACGATCATGTGGGGCGTGTGGCCAGGCTCGACCGTTTTGTCGATCATCATCGGTTTGATCAGCAGCTCTAGGTCAGCCTTACCTGAGGGGCGGTCGACTGACAGGGCGTTGGTGGGCGCAGGTGCCTGGTCGCGTTGCGCCGCTGCGATCGCTTCGACATATTCCTGAAGCTTTGAACGCGCGGAGGGGCTCTCGAGGTGAATCTGGTCATTCACGATCGACAGTCCATCTTTTTCCCGAATCAGGGTATCGGCGACGGTGTTACGGGTAACGATCTTGCCGCGCTCGTCGAGTGTGATAATGCCCACGGACTGGCGCGCGAAGGTCGAGCTGTACAGGCGGCGCTCCTTGTCCATTTGAATGAGCTGCATACCGTTTGCGACGGCGCGCTGAATATGCGCCGCCAGCATTTCAAGAAATTCCCGTTCCTCGGCGCCAAAATTCTCCGCGGCTTTGGGCCGGCAAAACCGCACGCTGAAACGCTGTCCGTTGGCATTGCGCAGGTCGACCCCCACCATGTGATAGATGTCGATGGGCTCCATGCAGAAGTGGTACAGGTCAGTCTGCTCCAGCGACTGATAGGAAATGCATTCGTCCAGTGACACAACCTTGCCCCACGGGAGATTGGTCATCAAATTCGACGTGTAGTAGCGGTCGGTGTAGGGGTTACTGTGGTCGTCGACAAAGGTTTTGGCCAGTTGCTCGGATGAGACAAACAGTAACCCGCCATCGTCCCCCTGTGGCTCGCGCATGGTGATGGAGCCAAAGCTGGCATCAATGATTTGTCGGGTCTTGGATAGAAAGGCGTTGTAAGGGTCCTCTTCAATGTGTCCATCGTAGAGGTGTCCCAGCAATTTCGAGAAATCTGCCAGTCCGGGAGTCTTCATCGGCCGCATCATATCACTGAGGCGAAATTCGCAAATAGCGCATAAACGCGGTTTTTAGGCCCACATCAGATAGCCGGAAAAACAAACCGTCAGGGGTGTGTCAGGCGTTACCGTTTTCCAGAAAATCGACGCAGCGCCGGTTGAACAAGTGCGGATACTCGGTCATGACCCAATGTCCGCACCGATTGAGTAACACCACTTGTGTGTCGTGACAGTGCTTCAACAATTTCTGGGCGCCTGAGGCAGGACAAAACTGGTCGTCCGTTCCCCAAAATACCAATATGGGATGCTGTATCGCATTGAGTTGATCAGTGAGATCCGGGATGGCCATGCTGACCAGCACATGCGGGTTTTGTGTTTGTAGCGTTGCCCAGCGCTCGTCGATGAGCGCGTCATCAACAGCGGCTGCGTCATAGACCAGCAGCGTGAGCAAATTGGCCAGCACATCACGGTCAAACTCGGGCGAACCCATAGGATATTTGACCATTTCCTGTATGCCCGGCATCGCAAAATAGTCTTCTTTTGACTCGATGCCGCCTGGTGCCATCAGGATGAGCGTGTTGACACGATCCGGATGCGACAGCGCTGCGCCCAGTGCCACGGCCCCACCCAGCGAGTTGCCAACCAGCGTCGCACGATCAATATCGAGTCCATCCATCAGTGATAGGAGGCCTTCTACAAAGAAGGCCAGGGTATGGTCTCGATCCGTGGGTTTGGAGCTGGCCCCGTACCCCCACTGATCAAAGACGACGCAGCGATAGCCCGCAGCCTGCAGTGGCGCAATGTTGTGTTTGAAATTGCTCCAGCCACTCGCACCCGGACCACTGCCATGAATGAAGATCAGCGTATCCTTGGCGGCCTTGGTCTCTGGTTGCGGGTCATGCGACGTGTAATGAAGTGCCAAGCCCTCCGCGAACTCGTGAAAGTGTGAGGCCGGAGCTTGGCCGGTCATCAGACGAAAACATCCTGGTTTTCCATGCCCAGTTGGACCGCGCCGAGATTGCGGGCGAAGGAGGTGGGGTTATTCGCCACGTGGCAGCGCGCAATATGAATGTCGTGCCACAAATTCTGCAGAGGGTGGCCGTCGAATACAGAGCGTCCACCCGCTACCTGGAATAACGTGTCCACGGCCTCGCTTGCCTTGTCGATCACGATGGAGGCTTGGTAGCGATACAGCACACGATCCTCGAGACTGGGGGACCAGTTGGCCGCTTCCATCTGATCAAAATTGTGAAACATCACCGCTTCGAGTTCCTGAATGGTATTCATGACCCGCGCGATGCGCTCCTGCGTCTCTACGTCACCGGCGAGCTTGGTAGGGTCGCTGGTTGCTGCGTGCGTTCGTGTTTCTATAAACAGTTTCAGCGCTTTCTTGAGCGCGCCGATCGCGGCGGTATTCACCACCCGGACAAAGGTCTGTGCCCAGGACAAGTCGTAAATGGCGTTTTCCTGCTCGTTGACGCAGTTAAAGCCATCCATCTGCCTGTGTGTTCTGTGCTCGGGTACGAAAATAGGCGTATCAATCACCACGTCGTTGGACCCAGTACCTTGAAGGCCCATCACATTCCAGGTGTCTTCAATCTCATACTGGGCGCGCGGGATGAGGAAGGTGCGGTAGCCGTCCCCCGGGATGACGCCACCGAGGAGTGCCCAGCTGCAGTGATCAGAGCCTGAGCTCCATCCCCACCGGCCGCTCAGCATAAAGCCGCCCTCGGCCATTTCGGCCTTGGCGCCAACCGGGTTGTAAGAGCTGCTGACCAGCGTGTTGGGGTCGGTGGCGTAAACCTCTTCCTGCGCTGCCTCTGACATTAATGCGATTTGGAACGCGTGAACCCCGATAATGCCGCAGGCCCAGGCTGTGCTCATGTCGGCTTCGGCGATCCTGATCTGTTCGCGGAAGAAATCCTGAGGCTTGCGCTCAAGACCGCCCCATTGTTTCGGCAGCAGCATGGTAAAAAATCCTGACGCCTTGAGAGCGTCAACCACCTCTGGTGACAAGCGACGGTTGTCGCGTTGCTCGGCTGACTTGCTTTCGATCAGCTCCTGAATCTGCTGTGTGACCAGTGGCTCATAACTGCTCATGACGCGTGTCCTTAACGGTTAATGTCATTACACCTTTCAACTCACTCTAATCGGATCGATGCACAGCAGGTAGGCCGCGGCATAACCAATATGTAGTAACCCCGCCGGTCCTTTAGTCCATCTGACCTACGCTGAAATCATGCCCCCAATAGCTGGGTACCGTGCTTTCAAAGACGGCGTAGCGCGACCAGTCATCGATGGTCCGGCCCTCCGCGCCAAATTCGATGTCAAAGCCGCTGGGACTGCGCATGTAAAAAGAGATCATGTGATCGTTGACGTGCCTGCCCAGGGTGCCCGTCAGTTTGGCGCCTGCAGCAATGCGGCGATCGTTACAGCGGCCGACCTCATCAACGTTCAACGTCTCCAGCATCAAATGGACGCATTGCGTTGGCATCGGCATCTCAAACAAGCCGAGACTATGGTGCCGTCGGTTGCAGTGCATGAACCACAGCCGTTTGACCGGCTCGTCAGGGTCGGGGGTAAACCGAATTTTCATCAAGTCCGACAGTCCGAAGCCCAATACCTCAGTGAAGAATTCGGCCATCTCATCGAAGTGGGCGGTGGGGATGACCACATGACCCATGCCCTGGTCGCCGGTGACAAAACCGGCCACTCCTGCAGGTGAGTTGAACACGGCGAAATCCGACACCCTTCCCCAATAGGCTTCATGGCGGATGCCGGAGGGATCTTGAAACTCGATCATTTGTTGCACGCATCGCTGCGTGCAGTGCTCGTCGCTCGCCCATGACCACGCCGTGCCGGCTTCGGTGAGCTTTTCAGACAAAGCGTGCAGCGCGGCTTCGGAGACGACCTCCCATCCACACAGGGCTAAATGATCGGCATCACCCGACTCGATGAGCAGCCGCCATTGCGCATCATCCATCTTCAGGTAGACGCTTTTGGCCTCGGTATCTGAGTTGCTGACGTCCTGTAACCCGAGCACGTCAGTGCCAAAAGCACGCCAGGCTTCCAGATCCTGTGTGATCACGCCGAGGTAGCCCAAACTGTGAATCGTCATAGCGATATTCCTTGTTGTCCTGGTGAGGGCTCTGTCAGATCAGAGCATCTCCCGTAGGGTGGTTTTTAAAACTTTTCCGGCGGCATTCAGGGGCAGTGCGTCTACCCATATGAAGTGCGCGGGCACTTTGTAATTGGCCATCTCTTGCCGGCACCAGTCATGCAGTGCTGAGTGGTCGGGTTGATGGCCGTCAGTTGCTACCAGAAAGGCGGCACCGACTTCCCCTAACCGCTCGTCAGGTACACCGACAATGGCTGCCTGTGTGACAGCGGGGTGTCGCGCGAGGAGTTGCTCAATTTCGGCGGGGTAGCAATTAAAGCCGCCCGATATATACATGTCTTTGAGTCGATCAGTGATGGTCAGGTTGCCGTCTGTATCCAGTGCGCCCACATCCCCCGTGTGAAGCCAGCCACTCGCATCGATGGTCTGTTCGGTCGCCTCCGGGGCATCGAGATAGGCTTGCATGACGTTAAAGCCGCGGACGACGATTTCGCCGGTTTCGCCGTGGGGCAGCAGTTGGCCATCGGCATCCATGATCGCGACTTCCACGTCTGGTATCGCGCGTCCTGAGGTGGTCGCGATGATCTGGGCTGAATCGCCGCGCCGACACATGGTGACCAAGCCGCAGCTCTCCGACAGCCCGTAAGCCGTGATCACTGTTTCAATGCCCAATACCTGCCACATTGATTCCACCAGCTCGGTAGGAATGACGGCCGCACCGGTTGTGACCTTGCTCAGTGATTGCACGTCGGCAGCATTGAGCCCTGGGTGGTGAATCAAGGCGTGGAACAGCGTAGGCGGGCCCGGCATGCAGGTAATTCGGCGGTCGCGGATCATTGCCAGCACTTGCTCGGTATCAAATACCCTCACCGGGTGCGCCTCAGCACCGACCAGCAGACAAGACAGCCATCCTGCTTTGTACCCAAAGCTGTGGAAGAACGGGTTGATGATCAGGTATCGATCTTCTGCGGTGAGCTCGAGGATGTCAGTAAAGGCAGAAAACGCGCGCAGATTCTGGTCGTGGCGGGTGATGACTCCCTTGGGCGTTCCCGTCGTCCCCGAGGTGAACAAAATATCCGAGATATCCTCGGGAGAGACAGCCTCGCGGGCCTTGTCTAGTGCCTGCTGCGCCGAAGAGTCACAGCGCACCAAGTCCGATTTGCCGGTGTTCATCACCGTATCAAATGCGTCCTGATCACCCCCGTCGATAGTGATGATATCGATCAGGTCGCCGCAGTCCTCGTCGGCGAGGAGTGCGGGATAGTCGGTGCCGAGGAAGTTGGCGATGGTGATCAGGGTGCGCGCGCCGCTCAGTCGCAAGATTTGCGCCGCCTCGTGGCCACGGTAACGGGTATTCAGCGTGACCAGTGTGCCGCCAATGTACTGGGCAGCGAGTGCACCGATGACCCACTCCCAGCAGTTGGGCGCCCATATCGCGACCTTGTCACCCGCGCTCACGCCACGGGACAGTAAAGCGGCCCCCAGAAACCGAACGCGCTCGCGAGTCGCGCTAAACGACAGCGTAGTCTGCCCGTCGACTAGAAAAGGCTTCTCTCCCCAGCGAGTCGCGGCCAGGTCGAGCAGGTCGGCAGTGTGCAGAGCGATGTGATCCATCGTCGTTGGTTGGCATGTCTCAACTGTAGAGCGTGCAAGGTAAGGAAGGTGAGGGAGGGTGTCATAGTCTCAATGGGGGATGCCCGTTAGAGACCCGACTTCGATACTGCTCGCGCTATTTTCTGAAGGGTATACCCCATGGACAAGCTGGTCAGCGCTGAAGAGGCGTTGTCTGTCATTGAAGACGGTATGACGGTGGGGATCGGTGGCTGGGGGCCGCGGCGAAAGCCCATGGCATTGGTGCGTGCGCTGCTGCGCAGCGATGTGCGAGACCTCACAATCGTTGCCTACGGTGGGGCGGACGTCGGGCTATTGTGCGCTGCCGGAAAAGTCAGGCGCGTGATTTTTGCTTTCGTGTCGCTTGACTTTATGCCGCTAGAGCCCGCGTTCCGACAGGCCCGAGAGTCCGGTTCAATCGAGGTGACGGAGATTGACGAGGGCATGATGTTGCTGGGTCTGCGAGCGGCAGCGTGGGGATCGCCGTTCATCCCGACGCCGGTGGGTCTTGGCACCGACGTGATTCGTAATGCGCCCGACATCAAGGTGATCGACAGTCCCTACGATGATAAAGAATGGGTGGCGATGCCCGCGTTGCCGTTAGATGTCGCGCTGGTTCATGCCACACGAGCGGACCGCTCCGGTGTATGCGAGATTGCGAGCCCCGACCATTACATGGATGACTGGTTTATCCGGGCGGCGAAGCATCGCGTCGTATCGGTCGATGAGCTGGTCACGCGCGAGCACTTTTCTGACCCTGATGTGGCGCGGCGAGTCTACTGGGAACGTAACTGCGTTCAAAGCGTGGTGCATCAGCCGGGTGGTGCGCACCCGTCCTCGAACGACCCGCTATACGGCTTTGACGTGGCCCATTTCAAAGCCTACGCGCAACACACCAGCGAAGGCGGTTACGACGCCTGGGCGGAACAGTTCCTGGGTGCTGATGAAGCGGCCTATCAGCAAGCAGTAGGCGGGTTGGACGCGATTCAATCACTGCCGCTGCCGGCCTACTGAGGAGCGGGGCATGACATTTTCTCTCGCAGAATTGATGGTCGTTGCAGCCAGTCGCGTTTTCGACGACGAGGGCGAGGTGCTGGCGACCGGCATCGGGCTTTTACCTCGCTTGGCCGCGAGCCTGGCGATGCGGACAACGAATCCTGATTTAATGATGACGGACAGTCAGTCTTTTATGCTCAGCGCGCCTAACCCGGTCAGCGGTCTCAAAACCCATGCCGGCCAGTCGAACGAGAACTGGATGGGCTTCTCACGGGTTTTTGACAACCTCTGGAGTGGCGCACGCCATGCGTTGGTGGGGCCGAGTCAAATTGACCGCTTTGGGCAGAGCAATATTTCCGCGCTGGGCGGAACCTATGCTTCGCCGAAGGTGCAGCTTTTGGGGGTAAGAGGCTTTCCGGGGAACTCGATTCGTCATGCCAATTCCTTTTTTGTTCCCGCTCACTCGCGCCGTGTGTTTGTCGAGGGGGAATGCGACGTGGTGTGCTCCATCGGCTACAACCCTGAGCGCTTGCCGAAGGGCTATGCCCTCGGTGATATTGACGTGCGCCAAGTCATTACCAATCTGTGCGTAATGGACTTTGCTGGCCCAGATTTTCAGCCGCGGATCACATCTTTACACCCCGGCGTGACACTGGAAGAGGTGCGGGATCAAACGGGCTTCGATGTGGCTGCTGTGGAAGGTCTCGGCGAGACGCCCGCGCCCACGGCAGCGCAAATGGCGCTGATGGTGGAGCTCGATCCCGAGGAATTGCGAGCGAAGCAACTGAAGGGTAATCCCCCCGGTATCCGCGACGTGACTGCGGCAACACAGTAGAAGGAGCTGTCAAGGTGAGCGAAGGATCTCAGCAGCCAGAAGAGCAGGACATAGTGCGTTACGAGGCAGCGGATGGCATCGCCTGGATAACGATGAACCGACCCGAGTATCACAATGCTCAGAACGGCAAGATGACCTACCTCCTCGACGATGCGTTCAAAGCGGCGGTGGCCGATGATGAGGTCAAAGTGATTGTCTTGCGGGGCGAAGGCAAGCACTTCTCGGCGGGTCATGATATCGGGACGCCGGGTCGTGATGTGCACCTCAGCCAGGAACGCGTGACCATGTGGTATGACCACGCCAATAAAGAGGGGGGCGAGTTTCTCTATGTGAGAGAAGCCGAGGCCTATTTGGGTATGTGTCGCCGATGGCGGGAGATTCCCAAGCCTACGATTGCTGCCGTGCAAGGCGCCTGCATTGCAGGTGGATTGATGCTGGCGTGGGTCTGCGATCTGATTGTGGCGACGGATGACGCCTATTTTTCAGACCCTGTCGTGCGCATGGGCATTCCAGGAGTCGAATACTTTGCGCATCCCTATGAGTTGAACCCCCGCATTGCGAAGGAATTCTTGTTTACGGGTAACAAGATGGGCGCGGAGCGTGCCTATCAAATGGGAATGGTCAATCAAATCAGCACCCGCGAGTCGTTAATCGACGATGTCACTGCATTGGCGACAAAGATCGCGGCGATGCCCCGCCTTGGGCTTGCCCTGACCAAGCAAGCCATTAACAACGTCGAGGATTTACAAGGTAAGCGCTCGGCGATGGAAGCGGCTTTTGCCTGGCATCACTTCACCCATGTCCACAACGATCTCACAACGGGCAACAAGTTAGGCGGTATGGACGCCAAATCCATGGCGAAGGCCAATAAAGAAGACAGCTGAGACGTGGACTTAACTTACACACCAGAGCAAGAGGCGTTTCGCGCCGAGGTTCGAGACTGGTTGGCGAGCAACGTGCCGTCACAGCCGCTCGCCTCTTTTGATACGGAAGCGGGTTTCGCCGCGCATCGCGATTGGGAGCGCACCCTGGCGGCAGGCAACTGGGGCATGGTGACCTGGCCGGAAGCATTCGGTGGTCGGGCTTGCGACCTCATTCAGTGGCTGATCTTTGAGGAAGAGTATTACCGCGCGGGCGCGCCGGGCCGAGTCAATCAAAACGGCATTTTTCTGTTGGGCCCGACGCTCATGGAATATGGTTCGGAAGAACAGAAGGCGCGTTTTTTACCGGCAATGGCCTCTGGAGATGAGATTTGGGCGCAGGGATGGTCCGAGCCCAACGCGGGCTCCGACATGGCCGCCATCCGCTGCCGGGCTGATCGGGATGGCGACGACTACGTGATCAATGGGCAAAAGATCTGGTCGACGAGAGCGGTCTTTGCAGATTGGGTCTTCGGTCTGTTTCGCACTGACCCCAACTCGGAGCGGCATCACGGGCTGTCTAAAATCCTGGTGCCACTCAGCGCCGAGGGCGTCACGGTCAGACCCATCCAGCAGCTGAATGGGTTACCAGGTTTCGCCGAGATCTTCTTTGATGATGTGCGCGTGCCTGTCTTTAATTTGCTGGGCGAGGAGGGAGCTGGCTGGCAAATCGCCATGGCGACCGCCGGATTTGAGCGCGGACTGATGTTGCGCAGTCCCGCGCGATTTCAGCAGGCGACGCGGCGACTGGTCGACCTGTATCGCGCGCACAGCACGGATATTCTCGACCCCTCGGTCGAGGACGACGTGGTGCGCTGCTATATGGATGCCGAGGCCTACACGCTGTCGACGTATCAAACGGCGTCCCGACTCCTGAAAGGCGGCAGCATCGGGCCCGAGGCAAGCTGCAATAAGATTTTCTGGTCTGAGCTGGATCTTCGTATTCACGAGACAGCACTGCGTATTCTGGGGCCGCGTGGCGAGGTCGAGCCTGGTTCGCCTGCTGACCGAGATGAATTGGGCACGTGGCTTGATGGGTTCCTCTTTGCACAGTCTGGGCCGATTTACGCGGGGACGAACGAGATCCAGCGCAACATTATCGCTGAGCGCGTGCTCGGTATGCCGAGACGATAGGGCCGCGAGATGGATTTCACTTTTACCGCCGAGCAGCTTGAATTCCGCGATACCGTGGCCGGTCTGTTGAAGACCGAAGTGACCAGCGATTCGATTCGTGCGCGATGGTCCACCGACAGCGGTAAAGATCCGGCGCTACAAGAGCAGTTACTGGCAATGGGCGTCTACAGTTTGCTGTTCCCCGAGAGTCTTGGCGGCTTGGGCATGGATGCCATCGATGCCGTGCTGCTTGCCGAGGCCTGCGGAGCAGTGGCACTACCCGAGCCGCTGGCGGAGACCATGATGGTGGCGTCTCCCTTGCTGGTCGACATTCTGAATCGTGGGCTGGGCAACGGAGCGATTCAACCCATTATTGATGGCGTGATGGACGGCCGAGTGAATGTGGCGGTTCTGCATCCGATCAACCCCTATCTCAATTTCGCGGCCGACGTCGATTGGATTTTGGCGGGCTCCGGAGACGGCTTATATCTCTTACCCCGAGATGCCGTGAACTTGACGCCCGCGAAGAGCCTGGACCCCAGCCGGCGTCTGTCGAGCGTTGAGTTTGATCCGTCAGCAGAGCATCGCGTGGCGGGAGGGGAAGTGGGCGCTGCGTTGCTGCGCGCCAGTTTGAACTTGGGCGGTTTGACAGTAGCGGCGCAGCTTCTCGGGCTCAGCGAACTGTTGGTGTCACAGAGCGTGCAGTACACGCAGGATCGCAACCAATTCGGACGCCCCGTCGGCGCGAATCAAGCGGTCAAGCATTTGCTCGCAGATGTCGCGGTACAGCTGGAATACGCCCGGCCAGTGGTCGCGCGCGCGGCCTACACCGTCGGGGTGTCTCCTGAGCGGGCGGACTTCGCCGTATCGCATGCCAAGCTGGCGGCAACACGTGTGGCGCAGCTCGCCGCGCGTCAGGCAATACAGGTTCACGGGGCAATGGGTTACACCTGGGAGTGTGATGTTCAGATCGCTGCCAAGCGCATTTGGGCATTGAGCTACGAGTGGGGAGACGAGGGCTTCCACAAAAACCGGATTCACGAATGGCTGCTACAACCCAATGCGTTGCTGGGCCCTGAGTACACCTTTGGTCGTCGATCACTGGTTGGATGACACCGGTTCCCATCGCGGGTCGCAGTCATAGCAGGTAATCAGTCCCGTGGTGCAGGCGCTGCATGACTGGGTAGTGAGGCAAACAGGAGAAAAAGCCATGACGCAAAGAGCCGAGGCTTACATTATCGATGCCATCAGAACGCCGACGGGGCGTCGCCGGGGTAGCCTCGCGCAGGTGCATGGCGCCGACTTGGGTTCATCAGTGTTGAAAGCGTTGGTGGCTCGACAGGATATCCCGGAAGATGATTACGACGACGTCATCTTTGGGTGTGTCGATACGGTTGGCCCATTGGCAGGCGATATCGCCCGCACATGCTGGCTCGCGGCGGGACTCAGCGACGCCGTCCCGGGGACGACGATTGACCGACAGTGTGGTTCCTCTCAGCAGGCAGTTCACTTTGCTGCGCAAGCCATCATGTCCGGGACCATGGACGTGGTCGTGGCAGGCGGTGTCCAGACCATGAGCAGCATTCCGATTTCATCCGCCATGCTGGCGGGCCAACCTCTGGGATTTAATGACCCGTTCACGGGTAGTGAAGGCTGGCGCGCGCGTTACGGCGATGGCCTGGTGACGCAGTTCCGCTCGGCGCAGATGATCGCCGACAAATGGTCACTGAGTCGGGAAATGATGGAAGCCTTCGCGCTGGAATCGCATCAGCGGGCGCAGGTAGCGACCCAGGGTGGCGTATTTGAGCGCGAGATTCTTCCAGTCAATGGCTTAAGTGCCGACGAGACGATCCGTGACACCACGCTCGAGGCGATGGCGGAGCTTGAGCCTCTCGCGCCCGGTGGCACGATTACGGCGGCGGTATCAAGCCAGACGGGTGATGGTGCATCAGCGGTGTTGGTCGCCTCTGAGGATGCCGTCAAGCGATATAACCTGAAGCCCCGCGCACGCATTGTGCATATGGAGGTCCGCGGCGACGACCCGATCTGGATGCTCACCGCGCCGATCCCTGCGACACAGCGCGCGATGAAGCGTTCCGGTCTCAATTTGTATGATATCGATCTGGTCGAGATCAACGAGGCATTTGCGTCAGTGCCGATGGCGTGGCTGGCCGAGACCGGCTATCCGCATGAGCAGACGAATGTGAATGGTGGCGCGATCGCGCTGGCGCATCCCTTGGGTGCGACGGGCACCAAACTGATGACCACGTTGCTTCACGAGATGGAGCGACGCGGCGCGCGGTATGGTCTGCAAACGATGTGTGAAGGTGGTGGGCAGGCGAACGTCACCATTCTTGAGCGATTGTAGGAGGTTTCTGAGTGACTGCGTTGTGCACTGGACGGGTGGCGATTGTCACGGGAGCGGGTGGCGGCTTGGGCGCCGCGCACGCTCGCACCTTGGCTGCCGCAGGCGCCAAGGTGGTGGTGAATGATATTGACACAGCCGCGGCTGAGGTAGTGGTCGCGGAGATCACTGCTGCCGGTGGTGAGGCGGTCGTCAACCAGTCAGATATCACCGATTACACCAGCGCGGGCGAGGCGGTGTCACAGGCCCTCGATACTTTCGGCGATCTGCACTGTGTCGTGAACAACGCGGGTAATAACCGCGACCGTATGTTCGCCTCACTCAGTGAGGCCGATTGGGATGCCGTTATGGCGGTGCATCTCAAAGGGCACTTTTGCATCAGTTCCCATGCTGTCCAGTATTGGCGCCATCGGGTCAAAGCTGGCGAGCCTGTCGCGGCCCGGATCATTAACACCACGTCCGGTGCGGGCCTGCAAGGCTCGATTGGCCAATCCAACTATGCTGCGGCAAAGGCGGGCATCGCAGCACTGACGCTGAATCAAGGCGCGGAGTTGGGGCGATACGGGATTACCGCCAACGCGATTTGCCCCGTGGCGCGAACCGGTATGACCACGGCTGTGCCGGAGATGGCAGAGAGAATGGCACCACCAGAAGATGGCAGCTTTGATCATTTCGCACCCGAGAATGTCTCGTCGGTTGTCGTGTGGCTGTGTTCTGAAGAAAGCGGTCATGTGACCGGCAAAATTATTGAGGCCGAGGGCGGACGCATTGCGCTCGCGGACGGATGGCGTAGTACCGAGGGCATAGAGCAATCGGCGCGATGGGATCCTTCTGAAGTCGGTGCTGTGATGACCCGCCTTTTGGATCAAGAGCAGCCGCCGCAAAAGGTGTGGGGGTCGTGAAGATGTGCGCTGACAAAGGCCGAGGTAGCGAGTGAGATTCCGCTTTAACGAGGAGCAACGGATGCTGCTGGAGAGCGCGGAGCGCTTTCTGGGTGAGCATTCGTCCTCGCAGGTCGTCAGGGCGGCGGCGGAGTTACCGTCAGGTGTCGATCTGGCGCTGTGGTCGCGCGTGACCGAGGAGCTGGGTTGGCAGGTAGTGGCCATCCCGGAAGCCTGTGATGGCTTGGGTTTGGGCGCAGTCGAACTGGTTATTCTTCTGGAAAAATTGGGTGCGAGGTTATCGCCGATCCCGTTTTTCGCCAGTGCGCTCGCAGCCATGATCTTGCGGACGGTCCCCACCTCGCCTGAGCAAACGCGGCTCTTCGAGGCGCTGGCTGGCGGTGCCGTGGTCGCCTTTGCGCATACGGATGCACGGCCTGACTGGAACGAAGTGGGCGTCAAGGTTTCGTCAGCCGGTGCACCTCACATCGCGGAATTGAATGGCGAGGCGCGCTATGTCATCGCTGGTGGGGTGGCCGAACAGCTGCTCGTTGCCGCGCGAGGCGAGGGCGGCGTGCGTCTATTTTCGGTACCTTCGGATGCGCCAGGTGTGTCGGTCCGTCACCGGCCGACGGTTGACCAAACCCGATCGCTGGCGGAAGTCACCCTAACGGGTGTGCTCGTTGAACCGGGCTGTGAGCTCGCTGCCGATTGGGAGCGTGGATTGGGCGTGAGCCTCGACATGGCGCGGATCCTGAGCGCAGCAGAGCAAGTAGGTTGCGCGCAGGAAGCGTTGGACATGACCGTGGCTTACGTTGGTGAGCGGGTGCAGTTTGGGCGGACCATTGCGTCTTTTCAGGCAGTGAAACACAAGGCCGCCGATATGATGCTCAAGGTGGAATCTGCCAGATCATTGCTTTATTACGCTGCGTGCACCGCAGATGCGTGGTTGCAAGGTAGCGCTGATGATCAGGCGTTGCGCGAGGCTGCCGCGATGGTGGCCAGTGCCGCGGGGGACACGGCATTTTTTGTCACCGGCACGGGCATTCAACTCCACGGTGGCGTCGGTATCACCGAAGAATACGATATACAGCTGTACTTTAAGCGCGCGCGGGCGCTGGAGGCCTACCTAGGACGGCCCGATGAGTCGCGCGAGAGGCTTGCCCAGATGTTGCTCGACGGTCCTGAGTTGGAGGGAACGGTTCATGCAGCTTGAATTCAGCCCCGCCGATGAGCAATTTCGCAACGAGGTGGCGAGCTGGCTGCGGGATCACCTGTGCGGCGAATTCGCGGCCATCCGGGGTCGTGGGGGCCCGGGTGACGAACATCATTTTGTCGACGAGAGAAAAGCCTGGGAGCGAACGCTTGCCGAGGGCGGTTGGACCTGCATTGGGTGGCCAGAGCAGTGGGGTGGACGCGGCGCCACGATTGAGCAACAAGTGATATTCAACGAAGAGTATGCCCGTGCCGGCGGTCCCGGCCGATTGGGGCATATCGGTGAGACGCTGACGGGGCCTACGCTCCTTGCGTTTGGTTCAGAGCAGCAAAAACAGCGGTACCTCCCCGATATTCGCGCGGGTCAAGCGTTTTGGTGCCAGGGTTACTCGGAGCCCGGCGCAGGCTCCGATCTGTCGAATATCAAAACCCGTGCTGAGTGGGATGAACAAGAGCGCGTGTGGCGCTTTTATGGACAAAAAGTATGGACGTCGCTGGCACACGAGTCTGATTTTATCTTCGTTCTGGCGCGCACTGACGTGTCGCAGCGTGGTCATCGCGGTTTGAGTTTCTTCCTCGTGCCTCTGGCGCAGGAGGGGCTGGAGATTCGGCCCATCACCCAGCTTACGGGCACGGCTGAATTCAACGAGGTTTTTTTCGACGGCGCCTGCTGCAGCCCCGAGGACTTGGTCGGCGAAGAGGGCGACGGTTGGCGTGTTGCGATGGGGCTTCTTGGCTTTGAACGCGGGGTGTCCACACTGGGTCAGCAGATGCTGTTTCAGGTCGAGCTCGACGAGGTGATTCGGTTGGCGAAGGAAAATGGCGCTTCGCGCCAACCTGCCTTGCGACAACGCATCGCCGAGGCCCACATCGGATTGCGCACGCTCCGTTATAACAGCCTACGTATGCTATCGGGTGAAGACGATGGTTCGCTATCCAGAGAGGCCATGATCTACAAGCTGGCGTGGTCGAACTGGCACCGTAATCTGGGCAAGCTCGCCATGGACGTGCTGGGTCCCGAGGCAGAGTTGGTGGAATCGGCGCCCTACGAGTTGAATCGCTTGCAGTCGCTGTTTCTGTTTACGCGGGCCGATACGATCTATGGTGGTACCAACCAGATACAGCGTAATTTAATCGCCGAGCGGGCGTTGGGTATGCCACGCGAACCCCGGGGCGACGCTTAGGCGATGCACAGAGGAATCGATCATGGAGTCAGATAGTCGAGCGCTGCCAGCTTACGTGCCGGGGCACCAGCTCCTGGCCGGGCGGGCGGTGTTGCTCACCGCTGCCGCGGGTGCGGGGATTGGCTTTGCAGCGGCTAAAAAAGCGCTGGAGGAAGGCGCTGCCTGCGTGGTCATCAGTGACATTCATGAAGGGAGACTGTCTCAAGCCGTTGAGGCATTACAGGCGATCTCAGCGGATGCGAAGGTCGTTGGCGTGGTGGCGAATGTGACCGATGAAGCCGCGGTGCAGCACCTTGTGAGCGAAGCGGAGCGGGTGAGTGGCGGTATTGATGTATTGATCAATAACGCGGGACTCGGCGGCACCTGCGCATTGTTGGATATGACGGATGAGGCGTGGACGCAGGTCATGGACGTGACGCTCACGGGAACAATGCGCATGACGCGTGCGATGTTGGCGCCTATGCGTGAACGCGGCAGGGGCGTCATTGTGAATAACGCTTCGGTGTTGGGATGGCGGGCACAGAAAGAGCAAAGCCACTATGCCGCTGCCAAGGCGGGGGTCATGGCGCTAACGCGCTGTGCCGCCCTCGAAGCGGCCGAGTTTGGTGTTCGCATTAATGCGGTGGCGCCCAGTATTGCGCTTCACGACTTTTTAAGAAAAACCACGCCCGAGGCGTTGCTTGCGGAGCTGGCCTCTCGTGAGGCATTTGGCCGGGCGGCAGAGGTGTGGGAAGTCGCTAACGTCATGATGTTTTTGGCGTCTGACTACGCCAGCTACATGACGGGTGAGGTGGTGTCGGTATCCAGCCAGCACCCGTGAGAGAGGCATGCAAAATGATGAGGATGTCGCAGTGACGGGCGAGAGCTGGGACCGCGAGGTTGATGTGTTGGTGGCAGGTACCGGTAATGGTGGCCTGACCGCGGCGCTATGCAATTGGGAAATGGGTGCGACCGATGTGCTGCTGATTGAAAAAGGGCACAAGGTCGGCGGCACCAGTGCGACGTCTGGCGGCGGCATCTGGGTGCCCAATAGCCACTACGCCAAGGCCGCGGGGGCGGAAGATTCGCGGGATGCTGCGAAGGCTTATTTGACGAACACTTTGTTCGGTGAGGACGTGCCCGAGGCACTGATCGACGCCTACCTCGACAATGGTCCCAAAATGCTGCGGTTCCTTCATGACCGCACCGACGTGCGCTATGAATCGTTGGAGCACTACCCGGATTACTACACCAATGTGGAAGGCGCGCGCGAGGGACACCGATCATTGGAACCGGCGCCGGTGATGGCCTCGGAGCTGGGTGCCAACTGGCGCAATATGATCTGGACGCACCATATGATGAGGATGTTTAACCGCATCCACTTCACTCAGGTTGAAGCGCATACGCTCATGGTGCAGTTGCCGGGTTGGAAGCGCCTGCTGGGTCGCATGATTTGGGACTACGTCCGCGACCTTCCATGGCGATTGCGGACTTCGATTTCACGCAGGCTGTGTTGTGGTTCAGCCGGCGTTGCTCGGCTTTATTTGTCGGTGCTCAAGCGACAGATACCCATCGAGTTTGGCACGCGCCTTGTCCGTTTGATTGCCGAGGGGCATAACGTCACGGGCGTTGAAGTGGAGTGTAACGGTCGGGTTCAGCGCATTAAGGTCCGGCGGGGCGTGGTGCTGGCTGCAGGCGGCTTCGAGAAGAACCAGGCCCTGCGAGAACAGCATTTACCGGCACCCACCAACACGGAATGGAGCGCGGGTAATCCGCTGAACGAGGGGGATGCCTTGCAGGCCGGTTTGGCGCTGGGCGCGCGGACGCGTTTGATGCAGGACGCATGGTGGACCACAACACTTGTGGTACCGGACGAACCCACGCCGCGTTTGGCGATTATGGAAAAGTCTTTTCCCGGTTCCTGCGTGGTCAATCGCGATGGAAAGCGGTTTGCCAATGAATCTCAAAACTATATGGCGTTCCAGAAAGCCTTGTTCAAAACGCATACTGAAGCGCATCCGAATGCGCCGGCATGGCATGTCTTCGATTCCCGTTTCCGAAAAAACTACATGGTGGGGCCGATGATGACGGAGTCGATGAAGCCCGATTGGCAACTGCCTAAGAAATGGTTTGAAACGGGGTTCGTCGCGAAAGCCGATACGGTGAGGGAGCTGGCCAAGCAACTCGGCATCAATGCTGAGGGCTTAAAGCAAACCATCGCCAGCATGAACACCTATGCTCAGACCGGCAAGGATGAGGACTTTGGGCGCGGTGATTCAGCTTACGACCGGTACTATGCTGATCCGGCGATCAAGCCCAACCCTTGCTTGGCGCCCATCGACCAGCCGCCTTACTACGCGATGCGGATTGAGGCCGGTGACTTCGGCACGCTGGGCGGGCTGGATACCGATACTGACGCGCGGGTGCTTCAAGAGAGCGGCGAGCCGCTCAATGGGCTCTATGCGGTGGGTAATTGTGCCGCGGCCATACTGCCCACTTACCCCGGCCCGGGCGCAACATTGGGCCCTGCGATGACCATGGCCTACCAGGCCGCCAAACACATCAACTCCTTCGTAGACTGAGGACAACCATGCTGGATCTCGAAGCGATCGAACTCATCAAGCAGCTCAAGGCGCGGTACTTTCGTTTTGTTGATACGCGCGATCTCGCAGGGCTTGAATCGGTATTTACTGCCGACGCGAAGGCGCATTTCAAAGGCGCGGACTATGAGTTCGAGTTGGATGGGTGGCCGGCCTTGGAAACCTTCTATAAAAAATCCTTCACCCCGAATGCCTTTGGCATGCATAACGGGCATCATCCGGAAATCACCGTGGACGGTGATACGGCTGCCGGGATCTGGTATCTGCAGGATATCTTTGTGGAGCTGAATCACAGCCTAACGATCATGGGTAGCGCGCTCTATGACGACGCTTACCGAAAAGAGTCAGGTGAGTGGAAGATCGCTCGCACGGGTTACCGCAGATTATGGGAGGAGTACCACCCCCGTGGCGATGACATCACGCTTCGGTTGAAACCCATTCCCGACGAGGCAACCTGATACCGAAAGACTCTGTTGGATCAGCACTTTGATTTGACTGAGAGCAAGTTTGGATAGGGTCGGCCACCGCCAAGACCGCCCTCAATTTCACAAGGATTTTCATCATGTCTCACGCTGTGATTGTCGATAGCATCCGCACCGGTCTGGCCAAGTCGTTCCGCGGCAGTTTTAACCGCACCCGGTCCGATGACATGGTGGCGCACCTCATCGATGCGCTGCTGGATCGAAATCCCAAGGTCGATGCGTCCAGGATCGACGATGTGATTTTGGGTGCCGCTAATCAAACCGGTGAGCAAAGCTTTAATCTGGCGCGGATGGCAGCGGTGCTCTCTCGATTGCCCATTGAAACGACGGGTACAACGGTGAGTCGCTTTTGCGCGTCGGGTCTGCAAACGATTGCCATGGCAGCCCAACAAATCGATTCGGGCTTCACCGATATCATGATGGCGGGCGGGGTTGAATCGATTTCGATGCGGCAGCGTCAGGAGCCCGGTGTGTTTGAGCACAATCCCCGATTTCAAGAGGTGAAACCCGCCATTTATATGGAAATGGGCCATACCGCTGAAGTCGTGGCGGAACGTTACGGCGTGTCACGCGAGGCGCAGGATGCCTACGCTCTACAGAGCCAGCATCGCTATGGTGAGGCCCTGCGTCAGAACCTGCTCGCTGATGAGATTGTGCCCATGGCGACGACGATGCAGATAACAGACCGCGATACGGGAGAAACCCGCTTGCAGGAGGTGCTGGTGTCGGCAGACGAATGCCAGCGCCCCGAGACGACAGCAGAGGGATTGGCCTCGCTGAAACCCGCTTTTAGTGAAGATGGCTCTGTGACGGCGGGCAATGCCTCGCAGCTAAGTGACGGCGCTTCGATGACCTTGCTGATGTCTCCCGCGCTCGCCGAGAGTCTGGCGATCGAGCCGATGGGCGCTTTCCGCGGTTTTGTGACGGCGGGCTGCGAACCCGACGAGATGGGTATCGGTCCCGTGTTTGCGATTCCGAAGTTACTGGAGAGAGCGGGTCTCTCAGTGGAGGATATTGACCTCTGGGAACTCAACGAGGCCTTTGCCTCGCAGTGCGTGTATTGCCGGGATCAGTTGGGCATCGATAATGATCGTTACAATGTGAACGGTGGCAGTATCGCCATTGGTCATCCCTTCGGTATGACGGGCTCCCGGCTTGTGGGTCATGCATTGCGTGAGCTTCGCCGCCGTGGCGGGCGTTATGGCGTTGTCTCAATGTGCGTGGCGGGTGGTCAGGGTGCTGCAGGTTTGATCGAGGCGTTCCCGGCATAATGTGATCGCCGGGGTCGGTCTGAGACACCCCGCAACAGGTATCAATTTATGCAGTTCGATGTGTACAACGGCGATGCAGACGGGATTTGCTCACTGTTGCAGTTGCGACTCGAAAACCCGCTGACGACGGAGCGGGTCACGGGCGTTAAACGGGATATTGCCCTGCTAGAGCGTGTGCAAGCCAGTGCCGGTGACCACGTTACGGTGCTCGATATCTCCATGGCCAAAAATAATGCGGCCTTGCAGCGCCTGTTGCAGCAGGGCGCGTCCGTTGACTACATCGATCATCACGCACCCGGTGACATACCGGTGCACGCGAATCTCAATGTGACCATCAGCGAGGCGCCGGAGGTATGCACCGCGCTGCTGGTGAATGGTCGGTTGCGCGGCGCCCGTGTTGAGTGGGCGATTACTGGCGCGTTTGGCGACAACCTCGACGAGCCCGCGCGACAAGTGGCGGCCAAAGCGCGCTGCTCGGCTACCCGAACAGAGCAGCTACGCGAGCTTGGGATTTGCATTAACTATAACGGCTACGGCCCCTCGTTGGCCGACCTGCATTTTTATCCTGACCGTCTATATGCGGCGCTCTACGAAGCAGGAGACCCGATCGCATTCCTCGATTCGGAAGCGTTTCGGCAGTTGCAGTCGGGATATCGAGAGGATGTCGCGGCGTCGCAAGCGCTATCGCCTTCGCACGAAGCGCAGGGCTTTGCCGTATATCAGTTACCTAACGCGGCCTGGGCGCGGAGGGTGAGTGGGGTTTTTAGTAATGAATTGGTTCGCGCCCATCCGAGCAGGGCACACGCCGTTCTGACTGAGCTAGACGATGGCGCTTATTTGGTGAGCGTGAGGGCGCCTTTTGAGGGCCGCACCGGCGCTGAGGCTGTGTGCTCACAGTTCGATACCGGGGGAGGCCGCGAGGCAGCTGCCGGCATTAACCGGTTACCTGAAAACGAGGTTGAGCGGTTGATCGCAGCGCTGGCCACCCAATACGGTGGCCAGCGCTAACGAAGTCAGGCCGCGCGGTTGCTAAAGGACAGCTCCGGGAAGCCGCCTTCTGCGGACTCACGCAGTTTGTCGTAGTAAATGTGCGCGCCACCAAAATACACCAGCACCCGGGGCTTTCGCTTCTCGAGGTTGGCGCCCATCATCCATGAATTCACCTTGTCTCCCTGAGCCATCAGGGTCTGTTCATGAATTTCAGCGGTATGCGCTGACCACTCGTCTTCGGCCTCTTGGCTTGGCTGGAAAAGGTCGTGGCCTTCTGATTCCATTTTTTGTATGCAGTCTGTGATGTAGGCCACGTTCTGCTCGATGGATGTCGGTAAGTTGGCAAAGGGTGCCTGAGGGCCGGTGATCATAAAGAAGTTAGGATAGCCGGCGGCGTAGACGCCCATGATGGACTTGGACTCTTCGTCCCACTTCTCTCGCAGCGTGCGCCCGTCGGCGCCACGGATATCGATCGCTTCCAAGGCACCGGTGTAGGCCTGGAAGCCAGTTGCCAAGACAATGATGTCAAACTCGTAGAGGTTTTCGGTCGTCTGAATGCCGGTCTCCGTGATCTCCTGGATCGGCTCACGGTCCTTGATGTCCACCAGCTTCACGTTGTCACGGTTGTAGGCTTCGTAGTAACCGTGATCCAAAGGCGGGCGCTTGGCAAAGAGTGGGTATCCCTTGGGTGTCAGCAGCTCGGCCAGCTCGGGATCGTTGACCTTCTCTTTGATTTTGCTGGTGATGAAATCGGAGGCCATTTGGTTCGCCTCGGCGCTACCCAGCAAATCGTCAAAGGTTTCGAATACCCAGCGGAAGCTGCCTTTCCAATGCTCCTCAAAGATACGCTGGACCTCTTCGGGAGGTGTGTCCACCGCGTTGCGCCCCGGCGGTTGCTCGAAGGCCATGCCGAACATGTGGTTGCGGGCCTTGGCGATAATTTCGTCGTAGTTGTCTTTGATTTCTTTTTCCCACTCAGGCGTCATGTCTTTCTGCATGGCGGGCAGGACAAAATTGGGTGTGCGCTGGAATACCGTCACCTGCGCGGCGGTTTTCGCGACCTCCGGCAGCATCTGTACCGTTGTGGCGCCTGCGCCAATGACGCCGACACGCTTGCCCGCCACGTCGAGCCCTTCAGGCCATCGGGAAGAGTGGAAAATAGGTCCGGTGAAGCGATCTTGTCCTGAAATGTTTGGCAGTACGGGCTGTGAAATCATGCCCATAGCGCTGACGAAGTACTTCGCGGTGTGAATCTCTCCGCCCTGAGTGCGGACGTTCCACAACCCCGTGTCATTGTCGAACTCGGCACTCTCGACTTCCGTGCTCAATTGGAACATGGGCCACAGCGAGAACTTGTCCATGACAAACTTCAGGTAGTTCTGCGTCTCCTGCCAGCCCGAATAGCGTTTGCTCCAGGACCATTCTTGAAGCACTTCTTTAGAGAAGGTCAGGCAGTAGTAGTAGGACTCACTGTCAGTGGCCGCGCCGGGATACTTGTTCCAAGCCCAGGTGCCCCCCACGTCGCTGGCGCGATCAAACACTTTCACGTTGAAGCCTGCTTCTCGAAGGTGGTAGCTCAACGAAATACCGGCGAAACCGGCGCCCACGGCGATCACGTCATAATCGGCGGCATGCGTCGTACTCATAACTTTCTCCTGCTCGCTGCCACCCCTGCCAGGCGGCTGATACTCCAGTACACTCACGGTCTGTGCGGTCGATTCACCGCTTTTTTTTTTATCGCTTGGCTCTTGTCTCGAGCCAGTCTGAGCTAAACTTACTTGTGTTCAGCAAGTCGCGATCGTAACTATCGC
>PBLO01000003.1 GCA_002721785.1 Halieaceae bacterium | reverse complement strand
TGCGGCCTGAACCAGGCGCTCTGGGTAATCCGAGGCTCATAACCAAAGGCGGCTCCTTTGACCGAGTTCAGTCGGTCGTGGAAATCCTGCGGCGTAAGCAGTCTGGATGTGACGATGCGCTCACGCAGGCCGGGCAGCATTGTCTCTTCTAGCCGTTGGCAGATGCGCTCTTTGAAGGTCTCGGCATAAGTGGGCCAGTCTACATCCGCATCGAGATGCGGTACCGGTGCCAGAGCGTAGAACGTGTCGCAGCCCTCCGGGGCAAGCGAGGGGTCGGTCTCCGTAGGTCTATGCAGGTAGAGGCTGAAATCATCAGCCAGCACTTTGCGCTTGAAGATGTCATCCAGCAGGCCTTCATAGCGTGGCCCCAGAATCACGGAATGGTGCGGTACGTCGGAGTACTTGCCTTTAGTGCCGAAGTACCAAACGAATAATCCGTTTGAAAAATGTGAGCGGTCAATTTTGCGATCTGTCCATCGCTTGCGATGCTCCGCTTTGATGAGGTGTCGGTAGGTCCATGCCGCGTCAGCGTTGGAGACTACGAGATCGCTGTGCAGTGTGCGGCCATCTACCAGCCGCACGCCTCTCACCGCTCCTTGGTCTACCAAAATCTCCTCCACTTCCGCGTTGCACTCAATCTTGCCGCCTTGACCTTCAATGAGCCCGGTCATGCCTTTGACGATGCTGCCGGTGCCGCCCATGGCGGACCATACTCCAAAACGCTGCTCCAAAAAGGAGATCAGGGTGTAGACACTGGTGACCGAGAAGGGGTTGCCGCCGATCAGCAGCGGGTGAAAACTCATTGTCATGCGGAGTTGCGGATCACGAACGTAGCGCGACACCAGTTTGTAGACGCTCCGATCAGCCCGGAGCCGAATGAGCTGCGGCATGAACTTGATTAGTGCCAGCAGTGAGTCGAAGGGTTTATCAACCAAGCCCTCGAAGCCGACCTTGTACCGGTCCTCACTGGCCTTCAGGTAGCGCTCATAGCCTTCGGCATCGGCTTCGTTGTAGCTTTTAATTTGTTCGATGTTGCGTGCCTTGTCGCCGGAGTAGTCAAAGGTGCGGCCGTCGTCGAAACGTAGCCGAAAAAACGGGTCCATGGGTTTGAGTTCAACATCATCGGCAAAGCGCTTGCCGCACATGGCCCAGAGCTCTTCCAGCAAGAAGGGCGCGGTGACAATGGTGGGGCCGGCGTCGAAGGTGAAGCCATCCTGGTGGTAGACATAGGCGCGTCCACCCGGCGCGTCCAGTTTTTCGAGCATGTGTACCCGATATCCCTTGGCGCCCAAGCGGATAGCAGCCGCAAGACCGCCAAACCCGGTACCAATCACCAGTGCCGTGGGTCTAGGGCCGGTCGTCTGCAATGAAAGAAACGCAGATTCAGCGATGTTCATATAAAAAAGACACTCAAACTGTCATTTATATTTGACAGTGTAGCAGTGCTTTTGGGGGGTGCACAGCCTTCTTTTTTGCCTGTCATAGCGCAGTCAGGGGGAGCTTTTCGTCACCATTTCTTGGAAAATCGCATCGAAAACGTCCGGGTCTTCCTCATGGGCAAGGTGTCCCAGCCCAGGGATGCGTACCGAGCGGGCGAGGGGCAAGTCGTGGGCCACCGAGGTGCTGCGCTCCGGAGGAATCGTACGGTCGTCCTCGGCCGCGGCCAGCCATACCGGCGCCTGCAACGAAGACAGGCGTCGTATTAGAGGAGGGAGATCCCATCCCGCCATCATCCTGAGGGTGCCCGCGATATGTTCGGGGTTGCCGAGCAATGTGTCATAGCAGCGACTCATGAGGGGATCCACTGCCGAGC
Source organism: Halieaceae bacterium (assembly GCA_002721785.1). GTDB lineage: Bacteria > Pseudomonadota > Gammaproteobacteria > Pseudomonadales > Halieaceae > Luminiphilus. Next base: position 19,527 of record PBLO01000003.1, on the reverse strand, counting down.
CAGTGTCCGCCAGCATCGAACCGGTGGCCCGCCAGCGAAGCGCGGGAGACGCCAGTGCCTTGGGTAGCCAATTACTGCGGGCAAACCATTTTGCCGTCTTGCTGAATAATGGTGCCGCGATCGAGCCAAACGGATTGAACGCGGCATTGATGCAGAGTATGCCGCTGGGCAGCGTGTCAGTATCCAGCGCATATTGGGCGCCCAGCGCGGCACCGGCGGAGTGACCAATGATCCAGCGCGGAGTGGCCTCCAGTGCCGACATCAGCTCACTCACGTAATCCGCAAAGGGGACAAGCCCCACTGCCTCGACCGGCAACAACGTGGTGAAGCCTTGGCCGGGTAAGTCGGGTGCGATCACGCGATAGCGTTCGTTCAGCCGGGCCGCTAGGCCTGAGAGGGAGTGCGAGGAGGCGCCGGCGCCGTGGAGCAGGAGGACGTCTTCACCCGTGCCACTGACCTGCACATGAAAATCAATATTGCGTACCTGCACGAAGCGGCTGGTTTCCGCCAGCGGCCAGAACTCAGTCACTGCGTGCCATGCTGCCTGTGAGGTCATGGGGTGGCGGCGCGAATTGCGCGGTTCAACGTCTGTGCGTCTGCCTGTGGCAACGCAAGGTAGTTGCCGCGCAGGGTCTCGGCTAGTTCTCTGGCGCGAGGCTGCGGTCGCTGTGCGGTATCGATCACGAGCCCGCTTGAGGGGCTCATCGCCAGCATTCGGGCTGCAGCCATTGCGTCTGCCGTGCCGGCCTCCCGACTTCGGGTCCCGTCCAGGGCCACATTGGCTGCGCCATCGGTCAGGATCACGTACTGCATGGTCGTGCCCTGTTTTCCGGCGCGTTCTGCCATATCGCGGGTGAGATCTAACGCTGCGGCCATGGGCGTGGCGCCACCCCCAGGCAGCGCTGCCAGCGTCTTTTTGGCGCGCACCAGTGATCGGGTAGGCGGTAACAGGAGTTCGGCCTGCTCATCGCGAAATGCAATCAGTGCAACCTGATCCCGGCGCACGTAACAGTCGGCGAGTAACAGTTCGACGGCGCCCTTGGCCTCTGCCAACCGCTGTAATGCGGCTGAACCAGACGCGTCGACTACAAACAGGGTAAGGGTTTCTCTGCGCTGCTGAAAACGCGTCAGATGTATATCGTCTCGTCGAATCTGCAAGTGACGCGAGGTGTGGCTGCCGAGCACTGCTTGCTCACGTCGCCGTATCGATTGCCAGGGGGCGGCGGCGCGCAACGTTGCAAGAATATTGACCCTGCCACCACGCCGGTGATCACCGCGAAATACGCCGGTGGGTCGTCCCCGGTTCTGATGCCGGTGCTGGTCACCGGCGCTACCGGTGCTGCTCTGGCGCAGCCGCGCCGACCGGGTCTGCAGTCGTTCCAGTAATCCGGCTGGGAGCTGGGCCAGCGCGGCCTCGAGGAGGCGTTCCTCATCTGACGGTGGTTTCTCTGGCGCAGGCGGTAGCTCGGCGTTGTCGGTTTGCTCCGGTTCTGGTTCGGGCTCGTGTGGCGGTTCGGCGGTCTCGGGTAGCTGCTGCGCCCGGGGAATCAGGCAGAGCCGTAATGCGCGCGCCACATCTTCCTCTTCAACGGTTTCAGAATGCCTGAGCGCGGCCGAGGCGCGCGCGACTTTCGCGGCAGCGAGTGTCGGGCGAGGTGAGTCTATGCCTAGCGATGTGGTCAGTATGGCCAGCGCCGTGAGGTGCTCCTCGCTCAAGGTCACTCGGTCGAGCATCTCCATTGCTCGCTCGATTTCGCGGCGACGGAAAATTTCCTCGTCGACATCGTGGATGCCCAGATTTGTCATATCCAGCGCGATCCCAAGCCGATCGACGAGCGCCGCGTGCGCGTTCTCGTCTTCGGTACCCTCGTCAGAAGCAATCAGCGCAATCCGCGCCGGCGTCTCGGTTTCGATGCCATCGCGCGCCACCGTAATAGCACCGTGGTCGAGGGCAGTGCACAAGTGGTGCACGGTATTGCGAGGTAAGCGCTCCGCCATCGCCGCGATTACAATGTGCCTGTGACATTCTCCGAGCATTCCGGTTTCAGCGATGGGTCTGCCGTGTTGCAGCGTCGCGCCCAGATCAATGCCGCCCAACAGCCTGCCTTCTGGAATGTTGGCGGGGATTTTGCGAATGGGGTTTTGTTTGGATAGGTTTTCGACGCGCTCCATCCAGTAGTCACGCACCGGACCCGGTGGGGATCGCAAATGGACGCCACCAAGGGTTTCACCTGTCAGTGCAATCAGCGCCGCGGCCCACTCGGCATCCTCCCAGGGTGAGGGTGTTTCAGCTGCCACCATCGTCAACAGACTCTTGGAACAATTCTGCAATGACCCGCTCTACCCGGATATCTGCGCTGGACTCATCTAGCGGATCACGCCGTAATCGGTGACGCAACACCGAAGGCGCCATCGCGCGCAGATGTTTAAGAGTGGCTGCAGACTTGCCCTCCAGTGCCGCCAGCGCCCGAGCGCTGCGCACCAAGGTCAATTCGCCTCGCAGGCCGTCTGTGCCCAGTGCCAGGCAGAGCTTGGCTGCTGTTTCGAGCAGCACTGCGGGGGTGTCGACATCATCGAGTTGCTCCCGCGCCGCCTGAATCTTGCGCCGTAGAGCACTCTCTTTGCGTGCCCATTTTTTGCGAAAGGCGGGGCGATCCTGGTCGAACGCTTCTCGCAGGCGAATAATTTCGACCCGGGTGGGCACATCGCCCGGCGTTCGTACATCTACGGACAAACCGAATCGGTCCTGAAGCTGCGGCCTCAGTTCACCTTCCTCGGGGTTGCCGCTGCCGACCAATACAAAGCGGGCGGGGTGCCTGATGCTGAGCCCCTCGCGTTCAACCACGTTCTCGCCCGACGCGGCGACATCCAACAGCGCATCGACAATGTGGTCCTCGAGCAAGTTGACTTCGTCGACATACAGAAATCCGCGGTTCGCTTGCGCCAGGAGGCCGGGCTGAAACGCTTTTTCCCCGTTGACCAATGCGCGCTCGATGTCCAGTGCACCGACAACGCGATCCTCTGTGGAGCCAAGCGGCAAGTCAACGACCGGTATGGTCACGGCAGTTGAGTCGGGCGTGTCTTTGGGCTTGCCGCACCGGTCACACAGCCCGGGTCGGGGCGCATACGGGTCACAGTGGTAGGCGCAGTCGCGCACCACATCAATTTTTGGAAGCAGGGCGGCGAGCGCTCGGATAGTGGTGGATTTTCCTGTGCCCCGTTCGCCGAGCACCAGTACGCCGCCAATGCCGGGGTCCACCGCGGCGATAGTCAACGCCCTGCGCATGTCGTCTTGTCCGACGATGGCGGTAAACGGATAAGCGATGCTCATTGAGGCCCCCTGTCTGACCCGGGTGATTGAGCCAGGCGGCCCCAGTTTTTACAAAAGAGGGGCTACCCGTCCGGGTGTGTGACAATTTATACTAATAAAGTGTCAAATGTAATTGATGGTTATACCATGGCTAAGCCGCTGATGCCTGCTTTGGACGCGGAACAATTTGCGTTTCCGCTCAATGGTGGATTGACTCTCCGGGGCTATCGGGGGGAGGTCAGCGAGGGTGCGCCGCTGGTTTTACTGCACAGCATCAATGCAGCGCCCAGCGCCATGGAGATGCGTCCCCTTTTCGAGCATTACCGCGACAAGCGACCGGTTATGGCGCCTGACTTACCGGGTTTTGGTCTGTCCGATCGGCCCGACGTCCCCTACAGCAGCAATATGTACGCGCGGTGGCTGGCTGAGTGGCTTGGCAGTCTCGATGCGCCCGCAGACGTCGTTGCGCTGTCGTTGACGGGCGAATTCGTCGCGCGAGCGATCCTTGAGCAAGGTTTGGAGGTGCGGAGCCTCAGCCTGATTTCGCCGACGGGCATGGGTCTGCGCACGCCTCCCGTTGCGCCCAACGGATCACGCATTGATCGGCTACTGACTTCCCGTTGGGTAGGTCGCCCACTCTTTAACATGCTAACGAGCAAGTTCAGTATCCGCTGGTTCTTAGGGCAGGCATTTGTGGGAACGACGCCCGAGCACTTACTGCAATATGCCAAAGAGACGACGCGCCATCCCGGAGCCCATCATGCGCCGCTCAAATTTTTAACCTTTAGTCTCTTTACCGAGCAGGCCGTTTCCCGGCTTTACAGCCGACTCAAGTTGCCCTGTCTGGTCCTTTATGATCGCGACCCCAACATCGGCTTTGAGCGCCTAGCGGAGCTCACCGAGGTGCACAGCAATTGGGCTGCCAAGCAGTTATCACCGAGTCTCGGTTTGCCGCATTGGGAGTTGACTTCAGAGACGATCGAGGCGCTGGAAGATTTCTGGACTCCGCCTGATCAGGGCGCGATGCGATCAGGTCAAATCGGCGAGCACGGCGCGCGCCGCGAGTCGGCCTGAGAGCGTCGCCATCGGCACACCGGGGCCGGGATGCACGCTACCGCCTGACAAATAGAGGCCCTTTAAACGGCTTTTCGCGCCGGGCCGCGTGAAGCTCGACCACACTCCATGTGAGGCGCCGCCATAAAGCGAACCTCCAGTACCCGGAAAGCGGCCATGCCAATCGTTTGGCGTGGTGCTGACGCAATCGTCATCCTTAAATTCGACGCTGAGGCCGCAGCGGTTGAGCACCGTCAAGGCGTTGTCTCGTGTGCGCAGTACCTCGCTTGGGGACCAGGTTTGACGATCGCCATCGGCAGGTGCGTTGACCAACATGAGTAATCGCTCCGAGCCATTCATAGAGCCCTTGGGCCCACGATCCTGAGCACACAAATAGACAGTGGGTTTGTCCGGGACATTTCGGTCCCGGAAGATGGCGCTGAATTCGCTCGGATAGTCTGACTCAAAGAAGACGTTGTGATGATCCAGCGGGAAGCCCGAGGTACTGCCTTTAATGCACCATGTCAGGGCCGACAGCGCGCGCTCTTCGCGAGCCCGAGGTTTGACCGCTCGCGTCGCTGCCGCACCGAGCTGGCCTCGGGCAAGAGCCTCGGTGTCGCCGTTGAACACGACGACGTCGGCGGGTAGCGAGGTGCCGTCCTCGAGGCGGACGCCGCAGGCTTTGCCACGCTTAACGAGAATTTCGCTGACGTGCGTATTGAGATGCAGGTCCACCCCGAGTTCGCGCGCGAGTTCTGACATGACGGTGGCGAGTCGGTGCATGCCACCGTCGACGAGCCAGACGCCCTCGAGCTCGACGTGGGCGATTAACATCAGTGTGGCAGGTGTAGCGAGGGGCGAAGATCCGACGTACGTGGCGTAGCGCGCAAACAGCTGCCGCAGACGCTCATCCGAAAAAAAGCGGCCCAATGCGCGCCACAGATTAGGGGCCGGTCGCGCCGCCATTAAAGAGCTTGGGTGGTGGCGCTTGAGGACACGGCCGACAAGGGTGACCGGGTCCGGTTTCGATGCCTTCATGAAGGTCTCGGCGAGTGCTTCATGGATCCGCGCACTGTGCTCATAAAAGCGCTCAAACCCCTGTGCGTCATCGCGACCCGCGAAGGCCTCGATGGACCGTCGTGACTGCTCTGCGTCGGGATACAGGTCCAGCTGCCCACCATCTGTCCACGCGTGGCGCGCGATGATCGGGCTCTCGAGTAGCGTGATTCGGTCTTGCAGGCATGCGCCTGCGTCGGTGAAGAGCCCTTCGAAGATCGAGCGCATGGTCAGCACGGTAGGGCCGCCGTCCACGGCTTTATCGTCGACCTCGCGGGCGTGCATTTTGCCCCCCGGCGCGTGGCCTCGCTCGAGGAGCGTGACGCGGAACCCGGCCCGCGCAAGATCAATACTGGCAGCCAGCCCGCCAGCGCCGGCCCCTACAACAATGGCGTGCCGGTCGGTCATGCGAGGCCCAGCTTACGTCGAGCGGGTCGCGTGACGGCTCGCTGGTGATAGATGATGAGCGCGAGTCCCACGACCAGCGGAACAGCCCACAGCCCGGGCTGCAGCGCCAACTCCGGCAACAATCGCACCGCGCCGAATGCGAAGAAGGCGGTATAAACCGAGATGCCGGCGCCAACCAGGCACTTGATGTGTTCTTTGATGCGATCTGTTGGCAGTGGCTCCGGCTTGTAGATGAACCACAGATTGGTGGCGACGGTGGCAAAGCCCACCATGGAGATGCCCATCATCATGGGTTCTGCCGCGATCACACCTCGGGCGAAGCAGTTGGTGGATACAGCGGTGAGTAGCGCTTGGGACAACAGGTTATGCCAGGCGCGGTTGAGCCGATGGTTGCGACCATTGCGCAAGCTCAGCCACCCTTGCCAGGCCAGATTGATTGTCAGTGTGGCGAGGTACAGCATCATCCAGCCGAAGATGTTGGTGATCGCCTGAGGGTCCGAGAAGATCTCATGCTGGGCTAGATGCGGATGTGTGCCGGTGGGGTCGGAGAGCGTGGTGAGGCTGATCGCGACCGCGGTTAAGCCGGTGGCAATCATCGATTGTACAAAGAGCGTCCCGGCGCGCTTGTGAAGCGTGCCGCCTTTTTTGCCCGCAATGGGAATCCACACCACGATGAGGCCCACCGTGCCCGTGGCGATATGCAGACCGACTAACCACTCAAACAGGGTATGGGTCGACAGCATCACATCCCCCCTCCATACTGATCCCGCTGTGTTGGGGCGCTGAGATGACGGTCGCGGAACATTACATTCCTCCCAAACCACTCTCGCTGTGGTCTGTTGTCGCATTGGCTCGAGTACTGTGGAAGGGCGACGGCAACTTGCTCGAATTGTTGCCCGCCGCGGCCTATCACTTTGATGTGGGTAACTTGGGTTACTCGCGACGCTCCACCGTGTTGTTCAATGACCCCGGCGCGGTCCGCGAGATCATGCGCGATGCCGATGGCATCTTCCCGAAAAGCGATTTGATGGTCAGCGCGTTGGAGCATTTGATTGGCGATAGTATTTTTGTCACCGACGGTGAGCGTTGGAAGCGTCAGCGCGCCATGATCGACCCGGCGTTCTCGCATATGCGCATCAGCCACGCCTTTGGTGCAATGAAAGCGGCGGTTGATGATCACGTGTCGACCTTGCAGGAGAGGGCGGCCTCGGGCGAGACGTTCTCCCTTGATCTGGCGATGAGCCACCTGACCGCCGACATCATTTGCCGCACGGTTTTTTCCACGCCGCTGCAGACTGGTGTGGCCGTCGACATTTTCGAGGACTTCAATCTGTTTGAACGCTCTGCGGTACAGGTCGACGTGCTGCGCCTCATTTTCAAGCCGGCCTGGAGTGATATTCCGCAGCCGCCGGAAGTATTGGCGGCCTGCGAGCGCATCCGCCGACATCTCGGCACCTTGGTGGACTCGCATCTTGAGCACCGGGAGTCTTTTGATGACATCGCAACCAGTGTGATCGCGGCGACGGATCAGCAAACCGGGGAGCGGTTCACGCGGGAAGAACTGATTGATCAGCTCGGCGTGTTTTTTCTGGCCGGCCACGAGACCACGGCCAGCGCTCTGACCTGGGCGTTCTACATGCTCGCTGACCAGCCGCATTGGCTTGAGCGGTTGCGCGAGGAGATCGCGTCGGTGGTTGGCGATGCGCCCCTGTCGTTTGAGCACACGCGTCAGCTGCCACTCATCAAGGCGTTTTTCAAAGAGACTTTGCGCCTGTACCCACCTATTACCTTCATGCCGCGGGTTGCACTGCGCGAGGCGACGGTGGCGGGGCGACGCTTGCGCAAGGGTGCCCTCGTCATGATTGCGCCGTGGACGCTGCAGCGTCACAGCAAGTGGTGGCCGGACCCGCACGCCTTTAAGCCTGAGCGTTTTTTGCCCGAGCAGGAAAAGACTATTGCACAGGGCGCTTATATTCCCTTCGGGCAAGGGCCGCATACGTGCGTGGGCGCCGGTTTCGCGCAGACCGAGAGCGTGCTGATTCTGGCCGAATTGGTGCGTCGCTTTGATTGGATCTTGACCCCGGGTCAAACCGTGCGACCCGCAGCGCGGATGACGACGCGTCCGGTCAATCAGGTCACGCTTCACGTTCGCCCCCAAGGCTCTCAGCGCTAGGCGCCTGCATTTCGCTCGCCTCGAACCAATGCCACGCGATGTCGCACTGACTGGCGTCGCCAATCGGCATGCGTTCGCGAATCGACTTCCAAATAAATTCCCAGCAGAGCGGCGTCATGAGCAGAAAGGGCAGCGGGTCCCGCCAAGACCACACGACATCGCGCGACGCCAAAAGATCCCGCCAGCAACGCAGCAGCTCAGGTATACGCAAGCTTAAAAAGTGTTTGTAAGCCTCCGTCAGTGTCGAGTAACTCCATTGTGCGCGTTTGCCCGCGGGTACGATCGGTGCAGGTGTCGACGCGTCACCCATTACTGCGGCGCCTAACCAGGCCTCGTCAATAAAATGGATGCCGCTACTAGCGCGCGGATTGCACTCGATGCCCCAGGGGATACCGCTACGATCCAGAATGAAGTCGAAGCTGATGAATCCTGTGGTGCCCGTATCGGCCACAAACTGTTCAATCCATTGCCTGACAGAGAACGGCGTCGGTGCGCTTTTAAATCCCACCGCCACCGTGCCGCTGTGTGTACTGCCGCGGTAGCTCGCTGTGGCCATCACCCTGCCGTTCTTCACCCAGCTCATGGTGTAAAGGTGGGTGCCCTCGACCTTGCGTTGCACCAGCAGATCATTGGACGGTGGCGGCAATGTGCTACCGGCTGGAATGAAGGCGATGTCAGTGCCCGAGCAGCCCCGACGAGGTTTAACAACGCACTCGGTTCGGCGGAGCAATCCGCGGGCCTCAGGGTGGGCTGTGGTGAATACAGAGGGCGCCGTTACCCCCCGGTCGATGGCGTGATTCACAAAGGCGAGCTTGTCGTGCCACTGCGTGATCCATGCAGCCGAAGGGCCAACGTAACGCACGTGTTCTGGTAGCTTCGGAGCCAGGTTGGCTACGTGGCAAACCTCTTCGGAAATGGGGATGAGATCAGTCACCTGCTCCTGGTCGATGATATCGAGGATGTCGCTTTCCCACGCGCGGATATCGGTGTTGGGCGCTGTGACCTGATAGTTTTTGGAGACGGATCGACTGACGGAGCAGAGCTGGCGCTTGAGCGGATCGGCCACCAGAACGCGAACGCCATGGCGATGAAGGCTTCGCGCCAGCGTTAACGCCTTGGGGAATCGTCCTACTGTCAGAAGTGCCGTTCTATCCACGGTTTTGAGCCAATACTGCCCCTTTGTACCAATACTTTTACTGTATTTGCGTCTAACAATCTATACATATTGTTCCCGCCCCGCGGTTGCCACTGGATCGGCGCAAATCTACCGAGCGGGGGACGAAAAGTGGGGCCGGGTAAGGAAATCTCTCCAGCCTGCCTCACCCGAGTCTCGATTGCGTCAGAAGTTGGGCAAAACAACAGCGTCGTTAAGACGTTCGGGCGCTTGCCGCGTAACAATCCGCTAGGAAGCAGATGTGCTGACCTCGCCCCAACCCCAACCCGGTGCTGGGTACGAAGTCGCAACGCTGTCTAACGTGGTCGGGTTGCGTTATCGTGCCCGCCTACTGAAAGACCTGCCCATTGCGGGTAACCAACCAGCCACGATGTGAGAGCAAAGCTATGAACGCCAAAGCGGAATTCCCCGGTCACGCTCAGTACCCTCATTTATTTTCACCACTGGACCTGGGGCATACGCAGCTCCGCAACCGCTGCATCATGGGTTCAATGCACACGGGCCTTGAAGAGCAGCCCGATGGCTTTGAGCGCATGGCCGCGTTCTACGCAGAGCGCGCTGCGGGCGGGGTCGGCATGATCATCACCGGCGGCATTTCGCCCAATGAGGAAGGCGGACTGGTCGTGAAGGGGGAGGATGGAAAGCCCCTCGCCGCCGCCTCTAAATTGAATACGGAAGAAGAGGCGGCGGGGCACCGCATCGTCACTGACGCAGTGCACAGCGCCGCGCCAGATTGCAAAATCTGCCTACAAATTTTGCACATGGGCCCCTTGGCGTATAACGATGCCGCCGTGGCACCGTCTCCGGTCCGGTCTCGCATCGGCGCGTTTTCACCCAACGAGCTCGATGAGGCCGGTATTGAAAAACAGATTGCTGATCATGCGCACTGTGCCAAGCTTGCCCAGCAAGCGGGTTATGACGGCGTTGAGATTATTGGTTCAGCGGGTTACCTGCTCTCGACCTTTCTCGTAGAAAAAACCAACCAGCGAACTGATCAGTGGGGTGGCAGTTACGAGAATCGCATGCGCTTCCCGGTCGAGGTCGTTCGTCGCGTGCGTGAGGCCGTGGGTCCTGACTCGATCGTGATCTTCCGCATCGCCGCCATGGACATGCTTCAGGGCGGGATGAGCTGGGACGAGATCGCGCTGTTGTCCAAGGCTGTCGAAGCCGCTGGCGCGTCGATCATTTCCACGCACTTTACCTGGCACGAGTCTCAGGTGCCGACGATTGCAACCATGGTGCCACGTCGTGCCTTCACCGGTGTGACCAAGCGAGTCCGCGCGGAAGTATCGATCCCGGTGATTACGTCTAACCGCATCAATATGCCCGATGTTGCCGAGGCGGTATTGGTCGATGGTGATGCTGATCTCGTCTCCATGGCGCGCCCGATGCTGGCCGATGCCGAATTGATGCGTAAAGCCGCCGAGGGGCGTGAGCACGAAATTAATACCTGTATCGCCTGTAACCAGGCTTGCCTCGACCACACCTTCGCCATGAAGACCACCTCATGCCTGGTCAACCCGCGTGCCTGTCACGAGACGCTGATCAAATGGGGCCCAGCTACTGACACCAAAAGCATCGCGGTTGTGGGTGCTGGTCCTGCCGGACTGGCCTATGCCACGGTGGCGGCGGAGCGTGGTCATTCCGTCACGCTCTTCGATGCCGCGGATGAAATCGGTGGACAGTTCAACCTGGCGAAACAAGTGCCGGGTAAAGAGGAGTTCCACGAGACGCTGCGCTACTACCGGGCGATGCTAGAGAAGCATGCGGTGACGGTAAAACTGAGTGAGCGCGTTGATGCTGCGCAACTTGCCGCGGCGGGATTTGATCACGTCGTTGTGGCCACAGGTATTAACCCGCGTAAACCCGATATCCCTGGCATGGATCACGAGAAAGTCGTCGGCTACATCGACGCCATCAAGGGCAACAAAGCCATTGGCAAGAAAGTGGCCGTGGTCGGTGCCGGGGGCATTGGCTTCGATGTCACCGAGTTGATCACCCATGAGGGTAAGAGCTCCGCTTTGGACATCGATTTGTTTGCTCAGGAGTGGGGCGTTGATTTTGAAAACCACCCGCGCGGTGGCGTAACGGATGTTGAGCCGGTGGTGAACAAAGCGGATCGCGAGGTTTGGCTTATGCAGCGCAAGGACACGCCGGTCGGACGCGGCCTGGGGAAAACCACGGGCTGGACCAAGCGTCTGTTGCTCAATCGACGCGGCGTCAACATGGTCAATGCGGTCGAATATGTGCGCATTGATGAAGCGGGTCTGCATGTTTTGATTGGCGGGCAACCAAAGACCTTTGATGTCGACACGGTGATCATCTGTGCCGGGCAGGAGCCCGAGCGGGGCCTTTACGACGCGCTCGAGGCAGAGGGCCTATCGGTTGAGCTTGTGGGTGGTGCTTTTGAGGCCGCTGAACTTGACGCCAAGACGGCGATCAATCAGGCCACTCAGCTCGCGGCGGCGATCTAAGCGCCGCATCACTTCGGGCGGCGCGTCGCCCGGATGCCCTCTGGTTTTAGTGCATCTGCGCGTGACAGGTCAGGCAATGGCTGGCACTCTGCGCGCCGCTATTGTTTTCACGGTATTTTAATGGAGGAAGTTAATTCATGGCCCGTTGGGAATGCATTGTCTGCGGACTGATTTACGACGAAAAAGAAGGCTGGCCTGAGGACGGCATCGCGCCGGGCACCAAGTGGGAAGACGTGCCCGACGATTGGACCTGCCCGGATTGTGGTGTCGGTAAGGAAGATTTTGAACTCATCCCCGGCTCGGATGATGGCGAAGCGCCGGCAGATGACGCCGCGCCCGCGGCCGCTGATGAGACCGCCGCTCGCTCTATCGTCGTGATCGGCTCGGGTCTCGCCGGTTACGGCCTGGTGCGCGAGCTCCGTCGTAAAGACGACGCGGTGGCGATTACCGTGCTGACTGCCGACGGCGGTGAGGGCTACTCGAAGCCCATGATTTCCACGGGCTATACCAAAGACCTCAATGCCGACAAGCTCGCCGCGCAAAGCGCCGCTGAGTTGGCAGAGCAATTGAATGTGACGGTCCGCACTCGCACGCGGGTGGCCAGTATCGATACCGCAGCGCAAGTCGTGAACATCGAGGGTGGCGAGGCGCTGCCCTACAGCGAGCTGGTGCTCGCATTGGGCGCCGAACTCATTCGGCCGCCGATCTCTGGCGATGCGGCGGATGACGTGCTCGGTGTAAACGACCTCGACGACTATCGCCGTTTTCAGGATCTACTGGCTGCAAAGGGCGCCAAAAAGATCGCGATCATCGGTGCCGGATTGATTGGCTGTGAGTTCGCCAACGATCTCGTTAACGGTGGTTTCACGGTTGAAGCGGTAGACCCCATGGGATGGTGCCTGCCGACCTTGCTCCCAGAGCGCTCAGGTCGGGCGGTGCAGGCTGCATTGGAGGAGAAGGGTGCCGCATTCCACTTTGGCCCGCTGGCGACAGAAGTGAACCGCGCGGGTGAGGGTTATGTGGTCACACTTAATAATGGTGAGACCATCGAGGCGGACGCGGTGCTCTGTGCCGTCGGTGTGCGGCCGCGGACTGCACTGGCCAGCGATGCGGGGGTTGAGGTGAATCGCGGCATCGTGACCGACCGAACGCTCCGTACCAATGTGCCCAATATCTATGCTATGGGGGATTGCGCCGAGGTGGCGGGGCATGTGCTGGTTTATGTCGCACCGCTGATGGCCTGTGCACGTGCGCTGGCTGCAACATTGGCAGGGGAACCCACAGAAGTCAGTTATCCCCCTATGCCAGTCGCCATCAAGACGCCGGCCTGCCCGGTGGTGGTATCACCGCCCGCCAAAGACGCAGCAGGCGATTGGCACTTTGAGGGCGAAGCTCCTGATATCAAGGCGTTGTTCCGCTCTAATGCCGGCGACCTATTGGGCTTTGCGCTCACTGGTCAGGCCGTCAAGGAGCGTATGGCGCTGACGAAGGAACTGCCCGACATTCTGGGATGATCTCTTTCTATTACGCAGGGCGCCCGAGCTCGGGCGCCGTACGTTTGGACTATCTAAATGCCATACGGTGCCCGCTATACTGCTAGCGTTTTGTTGAGACCAGCACCGGAATCCGTGTGAACCCAGCCCCTACCGATCACGCCGCACTTGCCCAAGCCTGGGAGCCGCTGCAGATTGGACCCATTACGTTGCGCAACGCCTTCATCAAGGCGGCGACCAACGAAAACATGTCGAAGAAAGGCGTGCCGACCCAGGCTATGCTAGAACATCATCGCGCGCTCGCCGAGGGCGGTGTTGGAATGAGCACCATGGCATACCTCGCGGTCGAGAAAACGGGCCGCACGCTTGCGGATCAAATTTGGCTTCGGCCCGAAGTGGTGGCTGATCTGCGCGCCGTGACCGACGCGGTGCACACAGCCGGTGGCAAGATTTCGGCGCAAATTACTCACGGTGGGTCTTTTGTCACCGGCACCTTCGTGCCCGCGCCGCTACAGAGTGCCAGTGGCGGTCTTAATGCGGCGGGGCTCTTGTGTGGCAATGTGTTCCGGCGTGCCATGAACCGACGTGACATGGATGCCATAGTGGCCCGTTTCGTAGTGGGGGCGGAGATTTGTGTCGAGGCGGGTTTTGATGCCGTCGAGATTCATATGGGCCACGGTTATCTGCTGAATCAGTTTATTTCCCCTATGGATAATCGCCGCAAAGATGAGTTTGGTGGTTCGCCTGAGAACCGCGTGCGGTTTCCCGCACGCGTCCTGCAGGCCGTCAAGGAAGCCGTCGGCGACCGGATCGCCGTGCTCGCCAAAATCAATGTCGATGATGGTCGCTCACGGGGTGCACACGTCGAGGACGCCATCGTCACCGCGCAGGCATTGGAAGCGGCCGGTGCGCATATGCTGGTGCTGTCCGGCGGCCGTAATGTGGAATCCAACTGGTTTACCTTTGGCAGCAGCATGAACCTCGAGGCCATGATGCGCGTGATTGGCAAATGGACGCTGACGGGTATTGCGGTGGCAAGCACGGCGCGCACGGCGCCCAAGGTCGCGTTCAAGGAGTTGTATTTTTGGGACTACTCCACGCAGGTTCGCAGCGCGGTCTCGATGCCGCTTGCCTACATCGGGGGTGTGAAGAGCACCGCTAATGTCGCGCAAATCATGGCCGGTGGTTTCGAAGGGGTAGTGATGGGACGCGCGCTACTCCGTGAGCCCGATCTCATCAACCGCTGGTATGCCTCACCGGAACAGCCGTCACAGTGTGACAGCTGCAATAGCTGCCTGGCTTATATCTATCACCCCGCCGGGACCTGGTGCATTCACCGGCCCGCCAATGAGCTCGCCAAGAACTTAATTCCCGCCTCGCAAGTAGCCTGAGGCCATCAGCCGCCGAGTAAGCGCTCCAGCTTCTCCTGATCGACAACGAAGCGCCGGATCCCGTCGCTGAGTTTCTCGGACACCATCGGATCCTGATTGTTGGCGAACAGGAAATCGCTGTGGCTGAGCGGTGGCGGCGCCGGCGCGCGGTCGCCGCTATCAGACAATCGCTGTGGCAGATCACGCTCGTCGGCTTCTAACTTTTGCAATAGATCCGGGCTGATGGTCAGCCGATCACAGCCCGCGAGTGCCTCGACCTGTCCCGTATTCCGGAAGCTCGCGCCCATCACCACAGTGCCATAGCCATGGGCTTTGAAATGGTTATAGATCCGCGTGACCGACTGCACACCGGGGTCGTCGGCCGGCTCCGTAATCGCGAGGTCGGTATTGGCGGTATACCAATCGGTAATGCGCCCGACGAAGGGTGAGATCAGGAACACGCCGGCGTCAGCGCAGGCGCAGGCCTGCTCGAAGCTGAAAATCAGCGTGGCGTTACAATGAATGCCGCGCTGCTCGAGCGCCTCAGCGGCACGAATCCCTTCCCAGGTCGCGGCAACTTTAATCAGCACGCGGTCCGCGCTAATGCCGGCATCGGCATATAGCCCGATCAGTTTTTCTGCCTTGGCAATGGTCGCCTCGGTGTCAAATGAGAGGCGGGCGTCGACCTCGGTGCTGATGACGCCGGGTATGACCCGATTAATGCGGGAGCCAACGCTCACCGCAAAGCGATCGACCTTATCCGCAACCGCATCTTGTGATGCTTTCAGTGCGCCAACTTCGTCAGCAAACTCCGACAACGCCGCCGCCTTCAACAGCAACGAAGGGTTAGTCGTGGCATCGGTAGGGCGCAACCGCGTGATGGCCTCGAGGTCTCCGGTATCGGCGACGACGGTGGTCATGGTGCGAAGTTGTTCAAGCTTGTTCATCAACTGTTTCTCGGCTTCCAGCTATAAATGGGCATAGCAGCGAGCGACCGGCGTGATGCTGGTGCAAGCCTCATATCCATCATGACCTGTGGAAGCTCGGCGCATGATCCGCCCTGAGGCAAGCGTACAAATTGGGTCGCAAGGTGCGCTGTCAGAATAGCAAAGCGATGTCGCCTCTGCGCGCTGAACCTCTATACTCTGCGCTCCATTTCGCAAGAGTTCACTGCCATGTACGCCATGAAGCTCTCCGCCCCGGGCGGTATTGACCAACTTTCGCTTGCCGAGATTGAACCTCGGGCACCGGGCTTCGGTGAGATTCAGGTAGAGATCAAGGCGACGTCACTCAATTTTCACGACTACGCTGTTGTGACTGGCTTGATCCCTGCAGACGATGGTCGCATCCCTATGTCTGACGGTGCGGGTGTGGTAACCGCGGTAGGCGACGGCGTCACGGCCTACTCGGTGGGCGACAAGGTTCTGAGCTACTTCTTCCCCAATTGGGCGGGTGGCCGACCCACGCTTCCCGACTTGATCGGTGTGCCGGGTGATCACGTCGACGGCTTTGCCGCACAGACAGTCACCATGCCGGCGACGGCATTCAGTCGCATGCCTAACAACATGGATTTCGATGCCGCCTCAACCCTGAGTTGCGCGGGTTTGACGGCGTGGCGCGCGCTGGTGGTCGAGACCCGTCTCAAGCCGGGCGACTGGGTACTGGTACAGGGCAGCGGTGGCGTATCTGTCGTCGCTTTGCAAATGGCGCGCATGATGGGGTGCCGCGTTATTGCTACTTCGTCCTCAGATGCCAAGTTAGAGCGCCTCGGTGCGCTCGGCGCAGAGCATCTGATCAATTACAAAACCCATGCGAACTGGGGAGAGCAGGCGTTTGAACTCACCGGCGGCGCGGGGGTGGACCTGGTCGTAGAAGTGGGCGGGCCCGGCAATCTGCCGCAGTCCATCAATGCCTTGGCGATCGATGGTTGCATCAGCCTGATTGGCGTCTTGACCGGTTGGGCGGGAGAGGTGCCTACAGCTGCGCTGATGACCAAAAATGGTCGCATCAGTGGCATAACGGTCGGCAGCCAGGCGGATCAGGCCAATATGATTTCGGCGGTCGAGGCCCACCATCTACAACCGGTGATCGACAAAACCTTTTCTCTTGCCGAGTTGGGTGACGCCTTCCGGTATCAGGAATCGCAGCAGCACTTTGGCAAAATCTGCGTCAGTCTGTGATAGCTTGCGCGGCGAACTGAGGAGAAGGCGACACACCGATATGCGGAGCGCCCCGATGTCCAGTGAGCCCAGCCGAGTCGTCAGCACGGTTCCCGTTGTATGGCTCGCGTGCAGCTTGACGTCGGCCGGTCAGCTGATTCCCAGCGTGGCCTATGCAGAGGCGGACCACCCGCATCTGAAGAAAAAGCACCTGCTGAATTTGGGCGGTTATCGGCAACAGAGTAAAGCCAGCTTGACCGCTGCCCGGCGGGATTTCGAGGTGACCCCGGTCGACCTAGAATCCATGGGTTTAAAGGATCGCGATACCACCTGGTTGGCTGAGTATCGCTATCGTCAGAGTGATCGGTGGCAGTACTCGTTATCGGTCTATCGATACCGCGTGAGTGTCGATACCACGGCCGAGACCGAGTTTAATTTCGATAACGTCGACGTGCAGGTAGGCGCTGCGCTGAAGTCATCCTTAGCAATTAATACCTACGCTTTTGATGCCATGTATACGCTTCGCCGTACCGATCGCTCAGAGCTGTCTGTCGGTGGGGGATTCCACGTGTTGGATAACGACGTGGTGATCAACTCGCAGCGCAGCGTCAATAACAACGACCGAGAAGAAATTCAGCGGGGCAGGGCATCGCTCATAGCCCCATTACCCAACATCCGCGCGACGTATTTCCATGCGTTTACGCCGAAGGTATCGATGACGGCGACCGCAGGTTGGTTGTCGCTAAGCTACAACGAATACGACGGTGACTTCTGTTACCTTCGATTTAAAGCGGAGTATCTCGTCACCGATGCGCTCGGTTTGAACGCGGGCTTTCAGTTCGCATCGATCGATGCCCAAGAAAGTTTGGATCGTGGCTACAACCGCTTCGACGTCGAATTTTCGGGCGTGACCGTTGGTGTGAGCTACGCCTTCTGACTATCACGATCCGGCTCGCGTTTGAGTCGGCATCTGCTTTCCCCTATGGTGATCACAGGCGGCCACTCAGCGCCGCCATCAAAAGGGGAGCATAACAATGAGAACATTATTTTGGTTGGCGGCATTGTCTGCCTTAGCGTCACTCGCGCAGGCGGGTGAACCCGAGGGTCCACATGACGGTGCCGAGTGGCAGATCTGGGCGTATTCATCTGCCGCACCCGCACCACTGGGCACTAACGCTACTGTACTGGGCTTGGACGGGTCGGTGCTGCGCGAAGGCAGTAACGGCTGGACCTGCATGGTGGGCAATCCGCGGCCCGCGCCTGAGGGCGGCTGGCCCACACCGCACGACGCGATGCCTGTCTGCACTGACGCGGTCGGGATGAAGTGGATGAGTGATTTCATGGCCGGTCAGGACCCTGACATCGAGCGTGACACGTTTATGTGGATGCTTCACGGCGATGTAGGTGAGGACAATACGACCGCCGGTGTCCTGAATAAAGCGGATGCCAAAGATCCTTCGCAATGGATTGAGTCTGGCCCCCACTTGATGTTGCTACCGGCTGATCCTTCCTCGCTGGATGGTATGAGGGATGACTTTAATACCGGCGCGCCCTACGTGATGTTCCCGGGTACGCCCGGTGCGCACGTCATGATTCCGACTGCGGGTTACTACGAATATCAGGATCCTCAATAAGTTATGTCGGAGGTCTTGCTGACGCATTGGCCTCGTGACAGAAGGAGAAGAACTATGACAGTGATGAAAACGACAGCGTGTGCGCTGCTGAGTCTGTTACTTTCCGCGACAGTCTTTGCAGGTCATCACGAAAAAGGTGAGGGGCCGATGTTAGCCGCGAAGCCGGGCCAGATCGTAATTGTTTACCACTGGCCCTGCGCTGATGCCGACAAGGGACTCTCGTTGCTCAAAGAGATGATTGCTTACGAGCGTGATGCGTCACCGTATCCGTACTCCGCGGCACCGGCGATTCACGCGGATGGTGCGGTCGTATCGGTCGACGTGCATTCCTCGGCTGAAGCAATGGAGAAGGCGGTTGCTTGGCAAGGCGCTGATGCGACGTGGCAGGCACAGTTTGCCGAAATGGAAGCGGCATGCGGTTCAGTGGATGACCTTTCCACCAATGTGCTGACTATGCAGTGATGCATTGCTGATGTGCAGGAGAACCCGGCTTCGGCCGGGTTTTTTGTCTTCGCCGATGCCCGCATGGTGCAGATTGATATAAGTGGCCTTAAGGAGCTGTGTTGAAAAATATGTGAGGTAGTTGGCTTAACTACATTGCTTTGGAAGACACGAACAGCGAGCGCCGATCAAGTGTGGCGGAGCGCCGCTTGGTCACATTTGGTCCGTTTTCTCGTCGCGTTCTTCACGCAACTGCGTGCGATGTTCCCAGATCGCGTAGGCCGTGCCGACGATCACCAGAGCAACCAGTAACAACACCTGGGTCAGGCTAAAGCCATAGAGCCCGCATTCCGTGAGCCGTTCGATAAAGGAATATGTGCTGACAGGACAGTCCATGGAGCGGTTACCGTAATGCGGTCGTCCCAGTTTACGCGCTCGTCAGCTTCAGTGTCAGTTTAGGTCTTCAATAGCAGTTTCCAATCAAATCATCGGCGGATAAGGGAAAAATGCGGCAAGCTGGACCGGTTTTGTCCCGTATTGACGCAAAGCAGTCGGCAGAAACCGGTGCAGCAGGTAACTTGGGCCCCATTCCCAGACTTTGCCCCAGTCGCTGTTACATAGACACAGTGTAGTTCTATCTTTGTGTCTAAAATTAAAGGTGTCCTATAGACATAAACGCTTTTGACCGGTCAGGATGGTTCCGCACTGGCGATATCGGCTATCTGGATGAGGACGGGTTCCTTTTCATCTGTGATCGAAAAAAAGACATGATCATCACAGGC
>PBLO01000002.1 GCA_002721785.1 Halieaceae bacterium | reverse complement strand
TGGTCGCCTCAAACCCGTTGACCCGCATGGCGCTGACGTCTTCGTCCGACAGGGCGTCGATGTGGCTCCGACCTGCGTTTAGGCCCGCTACTACTGCTTCATTGAGATCGAATCCGACGACACGAACGCCACAGTTCACAGCCTGGCTGGCTAGAGGCAACCCCACGTAGCCCAAGCCGACGACAACAAGATCAATCGAGGGCGACATCAGCTACTCCTAAATAACGTGCTCCGCTGTCAACCTTCAGTCGCTCCAGGCAGCGCAGGGGTCTCTCCGACGGCATGAGGGCACTTACTCGTCCCGAAGGACGGTGATGTCGTGGGGGTGGCTCTCGCGCAGACCGGCACCGGTGATGCGGGTGAGACGGGTGCGATGGCGAAGGTCGTCGAGTGTGCCCGCACCGGCGTAACCCATCCCGGAACGGAGACCACCGACGATCTGGCCGATCAGTTCACTCATCGGGCCCGCGTAGCGCACACGGCCCTCAACACCCTCAGCGACGTGCTTGCCTGGCGCTTGGCCGGTTCCGTAGCGGTCGGTTGCGCGGCCGCGCATCGCGCCCGATGAACCCATACCTCGGTAGGTCTTCCACATCGCCCCGTCGACGAGTTCGAGATCGCCGGGCGCTTCGTCAACGCCGGCGAGCAGGTTGCCAAGCATGACGGCGTCTGCACCTGCAACGAACGCCTTCACGATGTCGCCGGACGTGACGATGCCGCCATCGGCGACGATCGGAACACCGAGTTCGCGAGCTGCCTTCACACACTCATGGATGGCGGTCATCTGGGGCATGCCAGCCCCGGCCACGATCCGGGTGGTGCAGATGCTGCCGGCTCCTACACCGACCTTGATGACGTCGGCGCCCGCTTCGACGAGGGACTCGACCCCTTCGCGGGTCACGACGTTGCCGCCGACGACCGGAACATCTGGCCATCCCTTCTTGATCGTGCGCACCGCATCGACCACACCCTGGGTGTGCCCGTGGGCGGTATCGATCACGAGAAGGTCCACGCCAGCCGCTGCCAGCGCCTCGGTGCGTTCAGCGGTGTCCGTCACGCCAACGGCTGCTGCGACTCGCAGGCGACCGTCCGGGTCGAGCGAGGCATTCGGGTGCTCGATCCGCTTGTCGATGTCCTTCACCGTGATTAGGCCCTGCAGAACACCGGCCCCGTCGACCAGCGGAAGCTTCTCGATCCGGTGCTGGTGAAGGACCGATACGGCGTCCTCGAGGCTGGTACCGACAGGCGCCGTCACGAGCCCCTCGGCGGTCATGAACTCGGTGACGGGCTGGCCGAACTGGTCGGGCGTGCAGAAGCGAATGTCGCGGTTGGTGAGGATGCCCACGAGACGGCCGGTGGGATCACAGATCGGCACACCGCTGATCTTGTGACGAGCCATCAGTTGCTCGGCATCATCAAGGGTGGCGGTTGGCGGCAGGCTGATCGGTGCGGTGATCATGCCAGCCTGGGCCCGCTTGACCCGGTCGACTTCTTCCGCCTGCTCCTCGACAGTCAAGTTCCGGTGCAGCACACCGATCCCGCCAGCTCGAGCGATCGCAATAGCGAGAGGCGACTCGGTGACCGTGTCCATCGCAGCAGACATGAGGGGAACGGCCAGCTCTATCCCTGCGATCGACGTTGAGGTGTCGACCTCGTGGGGGAGGACTTCACTCCAACCCGGGACGACCAGCACGTCGTCGAAGGTGAGTGCCTCTGACCCAGTCAGCACCTCGTCGTTCATCGTCTCACGATAGGGGATCTGACGACGATGACAAGGGCAATGAGCCCTGCGCTCATTCTGGCTACGGGCTTGGCCATCCTCACGGTGTCCTGCGCAAGCTCAGCCAAGCGAACCGTGATCGGACGACGGGCATTGAGGGAGGTCGCGACGAGTTAGGGGGTTGGGCCTGTCAGGACATTGAGGCGATCGCCCTCGGCTCGAGCGGTAGCAGTTCGCTACAGGTCATTCCGTCGAGCTGGGCGACCTGCGAGCCACAGCAACGCCGGGCGAATCGATAGCCAAGGCGATATTCGCAGCCAAGGCATTCGGTCGTCATGGCTTCGCGATATGTGAGATCTCAACTTTCACCGCCATGTGCGTCACGACGTCGTTGTC
The DNA here is from genome assembly GCA_002721785.1 of Halieaceae bacterium. Classification (GTDB taxonomy): domain Bacteria; phylum Pseudomonadota; class Gammaproteobacteria; order Pseudomonadales; family Halieaceae; genus Luminiphilus. Next base: position 15,110 of record PBLO01000002.1, on the reverse strand, counting down.
GTCCTGTTGTGGTTGAGTGCCAATCGCAGCATGTGCGATAGTCCCAGACAGCGGCGCCTACGAGTCCGACAGTCCACCGTCGTCCCTGCTGCATTTCGACGAAGCCCCCATCTGCATCGCGTCAACTGTCGTCAAGGCTCATCGGTCGTCGTATGCGACTGCGAATGGGTTCAACGATCCATTTGCCGCATCAGGCGTTTGGGTCTGGGGCGAGCAGGGAACGTTTCAGATACACACCAGTTGATCGGCTCGACCAGATGCGATCTTGCGACAGTTCCGCAGAAAGTCGTGGTCGGCGACCGTCCAGGTGTGATCGCCGCTGGCTCGTCGTTCCATAAGGTAGTTGAACCTGTCAGTGGAGAAGATCGAGAGACCGGCATCGCGACAAGAACGAAGGAAGACGCTGTCAGATCCGCTCGGAAGGGCACGCCACGAGATCGGGCCAACCGCGTTGCGGTCAGCGACGATGGTGCCGCCCATTACATACGACGTCGAGGCGAACTCATGCCCCTCGTTGCGCACGACGGTGCTGTCCGCGGACTCGACGTAGGCATGAAATGTGCGCTTCCCGACGACAGCGGCTCCGGAGTAGCCAACCGCAAGCATCTGATCCTCCAGATAGTGCGCCCCATAGAGGTCGTCATCGTCGAACTTCGCCCAGTGAGTACCGGTGCATCCGCTGATCGCCTCGTTCATGCACTCCCCTAGGGTGAGGTCCGCAGGGAGCACGAGCAGACGCGACCCGGGTACAGCTTCAATCCGGTTGCGTAGTCCGTCGATATCGAAGCCGTCTGCGTTGGCGACAAAGACGAGAGAGGCGTCGACGTTCACCTGCCGCTCGAAGTTCGCAAACACGTGCTCGACCTGGTGGGGCCGGTCCGACACGCAGATGACGTCGACCGAGGGGGTGCTGGTTGTCGGCGTCTCGAGACCGATGTCCTCAAGGAGTGCCGCAACACGCCGCTCGTAGGTGTGCTCCCGGTGGACAAGCCGGTAGCCACGTTGACCGACCCGATCCCGAAGGTCGCGATCGTGAAGAAGTTCGCCAACGGTCTCCGCTGCCTCATCCACCGTCGCCGGGGTGAACACCACATCAGCCAGATGCGTCTCGATCGCGGCGGAGTTACTGCTGACGACCGGGGTCCGGCTCGCGAGAATCTCGAAGACACGTCGCGAGAGCATCGACGGCGATCGAACGATCGCGTTGGCGTTGAGAAAGACGGCGTGACGCCTGTACTCGGCCACCATCTGGTCGTAGGGCAGGGAACCGGCGATCAAGGACTGGAAGCGGGGCGGGAAGCTTGCGCTCGGGTCGGACCCGGTCGCCGCTTCCCGATCGAAGATCACCAGGGGTCCAGCGCGAAGGGCACCATCAAGGATCATTGCCAAATCGCGACCGCGCTCCGGGTACTTGTGGCCTCGCCACGCCCCGGCGAAGCAAGAATCCGCGGCTGGTTCGGATGGTCGACCAATGGGATTGTGGATCGCAGGCTGGGCCGCGAACATCATCGTATGAACGCGATCGTGCCCGAGCTGAGACCGGTATCTCGGGACACACTCCACATCGGTCGTCACGACGTGGTCGAACTCCCGGGCTACCGGCAAGAACAGGTCAAACGACGCCGGGTCCTCTTTGTTCCAAAGCACGCTCGCGACTTCTAATCGCTTCGCCGTGGCCAAGAGTTCCGGCAGAGCTTCGGATTTGCCGAAGTTGCTGAAGGCGTAGGCCCACTGACCGCCGTTGCCGTTCCAGGCGGTTTCTGCGAAAAGCAGATCGGCCCCACCGACGGTGCCGAGAACGCCGGGCGACGCGGGTGTGAGCTTGAGCTCCGGCGCGAGGCACGCATGACTGAACTCATCAAGAATCGAGACGACCGATGTGGACCGTCGAGGTGGCACCTCGGGCAGAAGCGAAACGGTCGACGCTGCGCCAGGTCCCCCACGTCGGCGGCTGCGCACCTCCTTGACCAGCGCCAAGAAACGCTTGGGAAAGCGACGGCGTCCGGACCTCGACGCGAGATCGAGGATCGTGTCACCCAACCGATAGCTGAACGACGATCGAACGTGCACGAGCATGGCTTCGTACTGAGCCTTCAGCTGTTCGATCTCGCGGTGGTGGTGCTCGGCGCTCTCCGCAAGCGCTGAGGTAAGTTCGTCATCGCTTGAGGCCATTAGGTCTCCATCGGCTACACCCATCCGGGCAGCTTCCGTGGGCAGCTCGGCGACTACCACGCATTAAGCGTTGCGTGTGCTGAGGCCAGAAACAACGCCACACGTGGTCAAACCGTCAGCGGCCATCTGGCTCGATCCCTGCGATCCGTGTGGACATATCGGCCTCGTTGTGCGAGACCTCTCTCCCAGTGAAGATGTCCATCGCGTCGTCGGAGGTGGGCGCCTCGGAACCGGAGCGAACCTCGTCGTTCATCAACTCACGATCGAGGTGACCTCCTGATGTCAATAACTGAGACCGGCGAGTGACGGCGCAGGCGGTCGAGACTCAACGACGTTGACGGACGACCTTGGCTAGCGTCGGCGACGCAACCGCCGACGGAGCACCTCGATGCCTTGGGCCACCACCTCGCTACGTCGCTCGTTCTCGCGGGGTTCGATCAGGCGGCGGACGCCTAGCTTGATGTGGCCCACCAGGCGGCCCGACTCGGCGTACGGCTTCGCAGGCGCCCCAAGGTCCTGGGACCGGTTGACAACGAACGCTGGGCGATCCCGCTCCTCGGCCTGGCTCACTCCGACGCGACCAATGGTCGCTTCGATAGCCGAGTCAGTCTTCGATGAGAGTTGGACCGAAAGCGTCTCGATCGCGTCCTTGCGGAGCAAAGCAGCCTCCCCGATGCCCCGAGTCTTCCAGCCCGGTCGCAGCGTGAATGTCGCCGTAGCCTCGCGAATCATCGCTCGGTTCGAACCGCTGGCCCAACGGGCAACGACGCGGCCGCGTCGGTCGAGACCCTCAAACACGACACCTTCTATGTCGCCAGGGCTCTGAAAGGCGATCTCGATCCGCGCCAGGTTCATGCCGGAGGCAGGAAACCTGCACTCCACCATCTGCCCCTCAGCCCCAACGACATGCAGGCGTCGCGGGCGTTCGAGCATTGTCGACCTGCTGGCGGCAGCCATGCTCGCCTCGACGGGAACGTTATCCACGAGCGGAATAGGCGTCGGCTCGAACGACCTCGCTCGGGCGAATCGACTCGCACGTGGGTGGTCGCCGCTACGCGAAACGGCGACAAGCGCCCAAGTGTTGTGCAGTTCCTCAATATGTTCGAGCTCGAGTCCCGCACCCTCCACAAGGTGCAGAACACGCTCAACCCCAAAGACGGCCCGATGACCCCAACACGCTTCGATCCGTCCCTTCAACGGTACGGAGAAAATAATCAACGGGTCGGTCTCCGTGATCTCTGAGACAGCCTGCAGAACGGCGATGGGATCGTTGACGTGCTCAAGGACCTCAAGAAGGAGCACGATGTCAGGCGCAAGGGCACGAACGAGTTCCTCGGGAAGGTCCGCCGCATCGCCGTGTTCGAACCGCAAGATATGCGACAGATCGTTCGCCGCCGCCATCTGCACGGCCATCTCAGCTTTCGGAGCGGACAAGTCAACGCCGACGTAGGCACCCAGCTTGACCCGCTTGGCGATGCAGCCTGCGACAATGCCGTGGCCACACCCAACGTCGAGAATTCGATCACCCGGCGCCATCATCTCGGCGATCCGGTCAAAGCGAACGACCTCGCTCGCTCGCCGACACATCCGTTTGATGTCCTCGGGCTGTCCAGGCCACGGCGCCGGGAGTTCAAGGCGACGCCGGGCCGAACGGGCCGTCTCCCGAAGCCGACTGCCAAGCGCGAGTTCTGCGGATTCCTCATCGAAGGACTCGATCAGCCGAACCCAGTCGAGCTGCGCTCGCAGACGTTCGTCACGCTCGGTTGCGGTCCTGGCCATGTCGTCCACCTCGAGACTGACGCTCTAATACAGCCGCAGACTCTACACCGACCCACTCGGTCTGGAGCCCAACAACCACCGCCATCGGGCCACAGGAGAAGGCTCGTCTAACCCTTCCGGTGATAGCCCTGCTCTCTTACACTCGTGACGATAAACGTGGCACCACGAGTCGTGAAGGGTGAGATCATCATGGAGCTGCTCAGCGAACCACTTCCAGGCGTCCTGCACCTGCGAGCCCGTTCCTTCAACGACACTCGAGGATCGTTCTCAGAGACATTCAGCCGGCGGACGATGGCCGGCTTCGGCGTAGATCACGAGTTTGTCCAGGACAACGAGGCCTTTTCGGCGACGCGCGGAACGGTCCGTGGCCTCCACCTCCAAGCCGACCCCCACGCACAAGGCAAGCTCGTACGGGTCCTCCGAGGCTCGATCTTCGATGTTGCCCTCGACATCAGGCCCGACTCCCCCACCTTCCGTCGACACACATCGGTCGAACTCTCCGAAGGCGATGGTCAAGCGTTGTGGATTCCTGCCGGTTTTGCTCACGGCTTTTGCACGCTCGCCGACCACACGGTTGTGGCCTACAAGGTGACCGACTTCTACGCCCCCGACGCCGAACGGAGCATCCGCTTCGACGACCCCGAACTCGGCATCGCCTGGCCGATAGAACCGGCTAGGGCGGTGCTCTCCGAAAAGGACGCTGCGGCACCCTCCTTCGCCGCCGTTCTCGAAGAGATGAACTGATGCGCGTGCTCGTCACCGGCGGTTGTGGATTCATCGGCTCTGCCGTTGTCCGCCACCTGATCGACAACACGAACTATGAGGTCGTCAACGTCGACAAGATGACCTACGCCGCAACCTCAGAAAGCGTCGAATCGGTGGCGAGCAACGAGCGCTACACGCAACTCAAAATCGACATCTGCAACGGCGCTGCGGTCCAAGCCGCCTTCGTCGACCATCAGCCGGACGCAGTCATGCATCTCGCGGCAGAGAGTCATGTCGATCGCTCGATTGACGGGCCAGAACAGTTCCTGCAGACCAACATCGTCGGCACGATGCATCTTCTCCAGGCGGCGCGCGAACTGATGCACTCCCGCTCGGACGGTGGCGCCCACTTCCGTTTTCTCCACGTGTCAACCGACGAGGTCTTCGGCGCGTTGACGACCGACGACGATCCGTTCACCGAGTCGACCCCGTACTCCCCGCGCTCGCCATACTCCGCCTCGAAAGCCTCGGCGGATCACCTGTCCCGGGCCTGGGGAGAGACGTACGGACTCCCGGTACTCATCACCAACAGTTCAAACAACTATGGGCCGTTCCACTTCCCCGAGAAGCTGATTCCCCTCGTAACACTAAAGGCAATCGCGGGTCAGACACTCCCGGTCTATGGCACAGGTGAGAACGTCCGGGACTGGCTCTTCGTGGAGGACCATGCCACTGCGCTGACAACGGTTTTAACATCCGGGACCATCGGCGAGACCTATCTCGTTGGCGGGAACGCCGAGCGAACAAACCTTGAGGTCGTCCGTGCGATCTGCGACCTGGTCGACGATCGCCTCGGCATTCCGAGTACCGGACCTCGTCGGCAGCTCATCGAGTTCGTCACCGACCGGCGGGGACACGACCTACGGTACGCGGTCGATTCATCGAAGCTCCAGGGCGAACTAGGGTGGCGGCCGACCGTGACCTTCGAGGAAGGCCTCGCCCGCACCGTCGACTGGTATCTCGCCAACGAGTCATGGTGGGGCCCGATCCAAGACGGAACCTACGCTGGCAGCCGCCTCGGCCTGTCATGACCCGCGTCCTCGTCACCGGCGGCAACGGCCAGGTCGGGCGTTCGATCACCGACTTGCTCGGCGATCAGCGCTTTCAGCACCTCACCGTCTCCGTCGCCGACCGCGCAACATGCGACATCACCAATCCCGATGCTGTGCGACGAGCCATCGAACGGTTCAATCCCTCCGCCATCGTCAATACCGCGGCCTACACCGCGGTCGACGCCTCGGAAACCGACGAAGCAGCTGCCATGCTCGTCAACTGCGACGGCGTCGCCCATTTGGCCGCGCAGACGGGCCGTCGACTCATTCACCTCTCCACGGACTACGTCTTTGACGGCAGTAAGGACGGTTGGTACACGGAATCCGACCCCGTCGCTCCGCTGGGCGTGTACGGCATGAGCAAGTGGCAGGGTGAGCAGGCCGCTCGAACGAACCCGGATCACCTCATCCTGCGGACCGCATGGGTCTACGCCGCCCACGGCCACAACTTCGTGAAGACCATGCTCCGGCTTGGTGCCGAACGGGGCAACCTCCGGGTCGTTGCCGATCAGATCGGTTGTCCGACGAGTGCCCACGACATCGCCGATGCCATTCTCCGCCTGGTCGACATTGATGCCACCGGCACCTACCATATGGCAGGTGCCAGTCAAGCAACCTGGCACGAACTTGCGACCGCTACGTTCGAACTGGCCGAACTTGACGTAGCGGTTGAGGCCATCGGGACCGCGGAAAACCCGACCCCCGCCCCCCGCCCGGCCAACAGCCGACTCGACTCGACCGCTCTGGCGTCGGCGACCCACGTGAGGCTGCCGAGCTGGCAGGACTCACTTCCTGCCGTCATCGACGCCGCGCGGTCCTCCGTCCCCTCCAGGAACCACTCATGACCAGAGGCATCATCCTCGCCGGCGGCACCGGAAGCCGACTCCACCCCCTCACCATGGTGGCATCGAAGCAGTTGCTGCCGGTCTACGACAAGCCGATGATTTACTACCCGCTTTCAGTACTGATGCTGGCGGGGATCACGGAGATCCTGATCGTCACCACACCCATCGACCGACCTGCCTTCGAACGTCTCCTGGGTGACGGCAGTCAGTGGGGCATCACGCTGAGCTATGCCGCTCAGGCAGAGCCCAACGGCATCGCCGAGGCATTCATCATCGGGGAGAACTTCATCGACGGCCAGCGATGTGCACTCATCCTTGGCGACAACCTGTTCTATGGAGGTGGGCTCCACGAGCAGCTGACCAAAGCCGCCGCTCACGAGCGCGGAGCTCACGTGTTCGCTAAGGAAGTCCGCAACCCGGAGCGCTACGGAGTCGTCGCACTCGACGACTCCGGACGCGCCATATCGATCGAGGAAAAGCCGGCGCAGCCCAAGAGCTCCTGGGCGGTCACCGGCCTCTACTTCTATGACCATGACGTGGTCGAGATCGCCAACTCGATCGCCCCATCGGAGCGAGGAGAGCTTGAGATCACTGCGGTCAACCAGGCCTACCTTGACCGCGGCGAGCTCCGCGTGGTCCCGATGGGTCGCGGACTTGCGTGGCTCGACACCGGGACCTTTGCGTCGCTTGTCGAAGCTGGCGAGTTCGTTCGCGTTCTCGAAACGCGACAGCGACTGAAGATCGGGTCTCCCGAAGACGTGGCCTTTGAGATGGGGTTTATCTCCGCTACACAGCTGCGGGATCTCGCCATACCACTGCTGAAGTCTGGGTACGGGCAGGTGTTGTTGGAGCGGGCCGAGCGGGCCCTCGCCGCCGAGTAGGAACCTCGATTCTCAGCTGCGTGGGGCGAGGCGCGGGAGGCGTCCCTCACTTCGAGGAGATTCCCCTTGAGCAGCTCGGCGCCCAACTCAAGGGAGTCGTTGTCAACAACCTCATGATTCCATTCCTCGATGGTGGGATTTTAGGTTTCACAAAGCTCACGGGTTCAACTCCACCTGAGCCGGGACAAGTCGCCCCGGTCATCGATGCGGCTCACGCCTTCCCGGGAACGCCCATCTCGGTGGGCTTCTCCCGAGTTGCGGATAGATGGCTGTACCGAGGAACCGGGCAGTCGGCTTCGCATGGCGGTGGTGGTGCCCGAGGCGGGAGGACCAGGACGGCACCTCCAAGAATCAATGCGACCACACAGCCATCCGCACCTCTTCGAGGTACTGGTCGATCTCATGGGTGCGTTCCATCACCGCAGTCGAGAAGACCACGCCGACGTGGTCATCGGCGAGGCGACCGAGCGTCCGAGCATCGTGGCCGACGACGGTGAGATCCGACAGGATCTCTGCCGGATTGCTCAGCGCTGCGGGTGAGAGGACGGCGTCCGGCCCGACGAACTCACGGTCGGGGTGCACCTTGGAGATTGCGAGGAGCCGCTCCCGATCTCGGGATTGCGACGGGGCGATCGCCTAACGGGAGGCCTCATCGCTTGCGAGATCCGTCGGCCGCTGGCGCTTAGCGAGCGGGCGAGCAAGAAGGACATCAACTATCCGCTCTGCCGCCCGACCATCCCAAAGTTCTGGACGACGAGGCTCAAGCGCGGACTCCAAGACGTGGTCCAACGCTTCGACGATTGTGTCCGGGTCGGTGCCCACTACCTGATTCGTGCCCTCGGAAACGGTAATCGGCCGCTCGGTGTTCTCTCGCATGGTCAAGCACGGCACGCCAAGCATCGTCGTCTCTTCCTGAACCCCGCCGCTGTCGGTCAGAGCCACCCGGGCTCCGGCCTGCAACGCGATGAAGTCGAGATAGCCAGCCGGGTCGATGAGCCGGATGGCGCCGTGAAGGTCCGCGGCCTGAAGTCGAGGACGCGTTCGAGGGTGCGTGGGCAGGACGAGTGGGATCCGCTCGGCGACACGATTCAGCGCATTGATGAGACCAGCGAACACGGTGTGATCGTCGACGTTCGACGGTCGGTGCATCGTGACGAGTCCGTAGCCCCCAGGTTCGAGGCCAAGCGACTCGAGGGTCGAGCCGGCCTGAGCGCGTTCTAGGTTGGCGAGCAGGGTGTCGACCATGACATTGCCAACGAGGTGGATCTGGTCGTCGCGGTAGCCCTCCGCACGAAGATTGTCGACACCGTCCGGGGATGGAGCGAAAAGGAAATCGCTCAAGCGGTCGGTGACGACACGGTTGACTTCCTCGGGCATGCTCCAATCGCGGCTACGTAGTCCTGCTTCAACGTGGGCGACTCTGATCCCGAGCTTGGCGGCAACGAGCGAACACGCGACGGTGCTGTTCACGTCGCCAACGACGGTGACCACGTCAACGTCAGCCTCGGCGAAGACCTTCTCAAACTCGATCATCACCATGGCAGTTTGATACGCCTGCGTACCGGAGCCGACGCCCAAATTGATGTCGGGCGGTCGCATCCCGAGGTCGTCGAAGAACACGTCGCTCATGTTCCGGTCGTAGTGCTGCCCGCTGTGCACGAGTGTCACAGAGACGCCACGCTCTTCCGCCGCCCAGAGAATCGGGGCGACCTTCATGAAGTTGGGTCGTGCTCCAGCGACAAGGACCATTTGCACAGTCGGGGAGTGTAGTCACCGGCGTGGGGAGGAAGCAGCGGCCCAGATGAGACTGCGTCCGAATCGCGCAAGGGGTCTCGAAATCACGAGAGGCCGCTACCAGTTTACTGCTGGTAACAGGGGGTCGAGCGGCAAAGCCCGGAACGACATGAGGAGCCGGCGCAGCATGTTCCTTGCTCCTGGGTCTGCCGCTGCGGATCGACGCAGGCACCGACTCTCGAACCGAGTCAGACGATGAAGGCGTCGGTCCGAAGCCCGTCCCCAACGGCCACACAGTTCCGCAAGAACTCCTCATCGTCGATCGCCCACGTATGGCTGGTGGGGTCGGCTCGCCGCACCTGACAGAAGTTGTACCGATCGGCGCTGAAGATCTCGAGTCCGGCGTCCTTTACCGCTTCCAGGAAACGGGAGTCGGTGCCCCGGGGGACCGACTCGAATCGGATGTCACCGACCTTGGAACGGTCGGCGACGATCGTGCCACCGATTACCCGCGTCGCCTTTCGGTACTCCCTTCCCGGGAAACGAACCACGGTCCGATCCGAGCCCTCAAGGTACGCGACATACGTCTGCTTACCGACAACAGCAGCGTCGGTGTAGCCAAACGCAAGCACCAGGTCGGCAAGGTAGTGCTCGCCATAGTGATCATCATCGTCGAACTTGGCAAAGTACTCACCGTTGGCATGCTCAAGCGCAAGGTTGAGACAGTCTCCGAGTGACGCAGATTCATCGAGCCGAAACGCCTGCGCACCCGGAATCTCCGACTCCACACGCTGAAGCGCTGCGTCGTCGTATCCATCACTGTTGGCGACGAACACAAACTCAGTATCAATATAGGACTGACGCTGGTAGCTCCCGATGAGATGGTCGAGTTGCTCAGGCCGATTGCTTACACACAGAACCGAGACTTTCGATCTGCTGCGTGACGTCTCAATGCCGGCAAAGCCCAAGAGATCGTCAACCCTGTGTCGGTAGGTGTGTCGCCCGTGTACGAGCCGATAGCCGCGGTGAGCGAAGCGATCTCGCGCCTCTGGCTCGTGGACCGCCCAGTCGACGTACTCGGCTGTCTGCTCCGCACTCGTCGTGACCAACACGGCGTCACCAAGGATTTCGTCGATCCCGCGCGCCGGGGTCGAGATCACCGGTGAGCCGCAGGCCATGAGCTCAAACACCCTGCGGCTGAACATGGTGGGCGATTCACTCACGCTGTTGACGTTCAAGAACGCAGAGAATCCGCGGTAGGCCTTGCCGATCTGACTGTACGGCAAGGATCCGATCACAGCAGAGCGGTACGGTTGTGGAAATCCGAGTTTCGCTTCGTCCGGAGATCCTGCATATCGATCGTAGATATCGAGAATCCCGCGCTCGAGCGGTACTCGGAGGAGGGTGTCGAAATCGTCACCCCGCTGCGGGTACTTCTCGCCCCGCCAACTTCCGGCGAAGCAAACACGAGGAGCTACATCAGCACCACGTGCTCGCCCAATCGGATTGTGAAGTCGAGGCTGTGCGGCAAACGGCAACGCAGCGACCCGTTCGTGACCCGTCGCCCTGCGATAGCCGTCGATCATGTCGGCATCGGTCGTGAGCACGATGTCGAAGGCCTTGGCTGCCGGGAGGAAGAGATCGAACGAGACCGGGTCCTCCTTGTTCCAGAACACCGAGGGGATCTGCGCCTGGCGAGCCACCTCAACTAGCGATCGAACGTCCTCGCCGTGCTTATCGAACTGGTTGATCGTGTAGTTCCACGAGCCGTCGTTGCCTCGCCAGGCCGACTCGACGAACAGCAGGTCCATCCCCTCAAGCTGGGCTGGCCCAGCCGCGCGATCGAGCGGAAAGAGTTCGAACTCCGGAGCAAAGCAATCCATTGTGAACTCGTCGAGGATGCCACCGACTCGAAGCTCGAGTGACGGGGCACGTGCTGGCTCCTTCGCCCGCAGTGCCGAGTCGTCGACGGGCGCAGCACTAGTGACAGCTGGAGACGCGAGCGGCCTCAGTGCACGACGGGCGAGACGCCTCGGGTAAGTGGCCAATCGCACTACGGGATGACCAAGGCGATAGCTCCAGCTGTTCCGAATCTGACTAAGGCGACGCTCAGCACGCTTGAGTTCGCCTTCGGCTATTCGGGCTCGATCGCGTTGGCGCCGTGCACGTTGACGCTGTCGAACTTCCTCAGCTTCGGCTATTCGGGCCCGGTCGCGTTGGCGCAGTGCACGTTGACGCTGTCGAACTTCCTCAGCTTGGGCGCCCTTGACCTCGGAGCGAAGCACGGACTCGAGCGCTGCTGCATCCTGGAGCCTCTGGCTAGCGGCGTTCAGCTGGGCCTTCGCCTCATTGAGCTTCTCGTCTCGGCGAGCAATCTCAGCCTGCAACGCCTTGTTGCGCCGATCAACGCGAATCGTCTGCTGGGTAAGCATTCGCTGCTCGGCCTGGAGGGTCCGTAGGCCGGCAAGTTCGATGCGGATCTCCTCCAGAGGCGTTGGCACCACGTCGTGTGCCTCCAACTGACTGCTCGCGTAGAGCCGCGACATCAGCTGGCCGCAGAGTTCGTCGAAGTCGCCTCGCTGCTCGGCATCCCAGTCGCGAAAGGTGAAGTTGCGGCTGACGGCGTTTGCCGAGTTTACTCCGGTGTCAGGGCGGGCCGCCCGAGCATTGAGCCTCGGCACAACCCAGTCGATACGGTCGAGATCCAAGAATTGCTCGACTGCTGGTAGCCGATGTTCAAGGTCTTCCAGCCGAACGATCATCGACCGAGTCTCGGGCATCGCCGCAAGGTCGTTTTCGATCAGTTCGTTGGTTCGGGTCCACAACCAGCAGATCTTTCGGAACGGGCTCCACGCCTTCCAGACATCGGGCTCGACATCCCCGAGACGGTCTCCCTGGAGGCGGTGCCGTTCCCAAGGGGTATCGGCCACCCGATTGGGATCGTACCAACCCCGCTGGTGCCCACTCGAGACGAAATTGCGTCCGTCGCGGATCAACCAGATGAACTTCGCCTCGGGGAAGGCTTCAGCGAGCACGGGTGTCGCTAGCGAGAGGCGATTCGCGGTCTCGCAGTACATACGGCCGTCGATCGCGGGCGACCGAGAAGCCCGAAGTTCGGCGACCAGATCGGAGGTCGGGACTTCGCCGTAGCGCCATCGAGCGGTCTCCTCAATGAGGCGAGGAACCGGTTCATGGGCGCTGACGAGCGCTGGGTGCTGAGACAGGACATTCGTGACCGTCTGGCTCCCCGACCGTCCCGCATTGAGTACGAACAGCATTTTCGAAGAATAGGCCGAAACCGCCCGCGCCCAACTCAGCCCAGTTGCTCGTAAGCGGCCACGACCTCGCCGGGCGGACCAGTCATCCGGAGCCGTCCCTGCTCAAGCCAGACGGCGTGCGTGCACGAACTCGCAATCTCGCGGAGAGAGTGGGAGACGAGCACGACCGTGCCGGCCTGCTCGCGAACTTGTTGGACTCGCTCGAAGCTCCGCGCACGGAATTCCTTGTCGCCTACGGCAAGCGCTTCATCGATCAACAGGATCTCCGGCACCCGCATCGTTGCGATGGCGAACGCGAGTCGAGCCCGCATTCCCGATGAGTAGGTGGACATCGGTCGCCGAATCGCGTCACCAACACCCGAAAACTCGGCCACGTTCTCGAGCTCGGCCTCGATCTCCTCGCGCGAAAGTCCCATTGCAAGGCCGCCGAGCATTACGTTCCGAAGGCCCGACAGGCGGGGCTTCAGTACGGCCCCGACGCCCAACATCGCTGCCCGCCCACGGACGTCAATCTGCCCCGACGCAAGCGACTGCAGGCCAGCAATTGCTCTAATCAACGATGACTTGCCCGAGCCGTTCGAGCCGATGAGGCCGAGAACCTCGCCAGCGCGCACTTCGAACGACACGCCCTGCACTGCGTGGACCTCGATCGTTTGCCGGCCCTTGAATCCGCTGCTCACCCACTGGCGGGCGCTGAACGCCTGATCCTCATAGACGCGGTAACGGATATGAACATCCTGCACATTGATGCTGACGGGTGCATCGACCCGGGCGCCGCCAGCGATGGTTTGGGGCTCACACACTGGCGTACCGCTCCTCGCCAGCTCGGAAAAACACGAAACCGATGACCAGCATTGCAACGGACCAACCAGACCCCGAGATCAGCACCGCCGTGCTGATCTCGGCACCCATGACGGCCCATCGACCGAAGGTGATGTAGCAGTAGACGGGGTTAAGCGTAAACAGCCAGCGAATCCATGAGTCAGACTCGACGTACTCCGTGACATTGAAGATCACTCCGGAGCCGTAGAGAACGAGTCGGAAGAAGAACGGCAAGATGTTCGTCAGGTCGACGAAGTGCGTGGTGAGCCGGGCCGTGAACAGGGCCGCGCCAAGATTGAACGCCGTCTGCACGACAAGCAACGGCGCGATCATGACCCACGTCCAACGAGGCGACTCGCCAGTTAGCAATGCTACGGCGAACAGGATCCCGAAGGTCGACAATGCTGCGAACAGCTCAGTGAGCGAACTGGTCAGCGGCAACAGTGCTCGAGGGAACTTGATGGCCTGAAGGAGGCCGCGATTGCTGACCACCGACTTGGCTCCGCTGACCGTCGTGCGCTGGGTGAGCTGATGGATGAAGAGGCCGGTCGACAAGAACAGAATGAAGTTGTCGACACCTCGGTCGACCCCCAGCAGTAGCCCGAAAATCAAGAAGTAGACGGCGATGTTGAGGGCTGGATTTAGAAGATGCCACAGGTTGCCAAGCACGTTGGTGATCTGACGAGCACGCAGCTCGCTCATCGACTCGACCCACACGTACTCGCGTCGCTGCCAGAGGCCGCCAAGGTACGGCCGCAGTCCCATTGATGCGTGGGCGCTCCTGAGAGGCGGCAGGCCCAGTTGGTCTGGTTCGGGTTGCGACATCAGCGCGATCCTATCTAGCCGCCATGATGCAGGACGGCACCGCGCCATTTGCTGCTGGCCCACCAAGGCGACCTCTGACGTCATCTGTCTCATCGGGGCTGACGGCTTTTGGAACGGGCTTGGCGCTGAATCGCCAAGCCGCTAGCCCCGGTACGTCATTCCCCGATACCCGGGCGAGAAGCCGGCCGCCTCGAGTCGAGCTGCCAGTGGCGTCTCACGAACCGGTTCGCCGTCGACCTTCGCAATCTCGAGCTTGGCGAGTCGCCCGTTCTTCACCAGACCCTGCACCGCCTCGATCCACGCATCGGTCTCGGCAGCGCCCGGGAACGTCACCAGCGACCGGCCGCCTCGCTCGACGAGGACGATCGGAGCACCGTCGACGAGCACGACATGGCCACCGGCACTCCGGGATGGACGACCCTGCGAATCCGGCCAGGCCACTGCGGCGCCGTATGGCTGGGCCGGATCGGTGGCGGCAAGCACGACCGGCGCCTCGGCCTGCTCGACCTCCCGCACAGCCCGCAGCCGATCGACCGCCCCCGGCAGAGCGAACTGGGCAGCCCCGAGCCCGGCGACGAAGTAGCCCCGCCGCACCTCGCCCCGTTCCTCGAGCGCCTTCAGCACGGGGTACACGCCGGCGAAGCCGCCCGAGACACCTTCAGCGAGGGCGGTCTCGCGGGTGAGGACGCCATAGCGGTCGAGCAGCTGGTGCGCCTGGGCGAGCGATCGTTCGGTTGGCGAGGGAACGGGGTGGCGCAGCGGTTCAACCAGCGACCAGCGCCCGACTGCGCTCGGTGGCCCCTGGACGGTGAGTCCACCGACCCGAGGACGAGCGCGCCGACCCCGGGCACACAGTTGCTACGTACGTGGACCTCACGCTGGACTCAGCCGATACGGTCACCATCACCGTCGGCGTGGACAAGATGGTTGTTCAAGGTGTGTCGCCGGCCAACTCCG
>PBLO01000027.1 GCA_002721785.1 Halieaceae bacterium | reverse complement strand
TCGTAACGCGCGCCTCGAGATTGCGGCGACCATCGCCAAGGCCGAGCGCATCGAGACCGCGGTAGCAGACGATTTTCAGGCTCACTTTGTGAGCGCTATGGGGCTGCCGCATCAGAGTGACCCCTTCCCGAATCTGTTTTCGGTCGTTGCGCCCCCCACGGCCAAGATGCTTGAATCCAACGACTCCCCCAAACGCCGCCGCCGTCGCACCTCGCGCGCCGACGCGTGAACCGCTCAGATCCCGAGTTCCCCATGACCGCAACTGCTCATACGCTCCCCTTCCCCGCAGGCAGACCATCTGACTATTTGCCATTGGCAGACGAGCCAACTTTCGATCCCGCCCAGCACTTGGCGCTCGAAATGCCTACCGAGACCACTGACCTTGTCACCCTGGGTTATCAGGAAGCCGATCTGGAGCAGTGCGCCTCGACCTTTGCGGTGAGTAACGCGTTTCGCATTCTCTCGAAGGAAGGTGTCGCGGCCATGCGCCACGTGTGCGATCAGATTTACCACAACCGCAACGCCAGTGAAGGCACCGGCGCGAATCGTCTCGGCAGCTACGCGCGCGGCGCGGGATATCGCTCGCAATTCATTCGCGACTTCTGCGACAGCCCTGACCTAGCCGCTCATCTATCTGCGATTGCCGGCATCCCGTTGGGTCGTCATTCTGTCCCCGCCGTGGCCTGCGGCATCAACTACGCGCCAGAGGATATCTCCCGCGCAGTGGATACCTGGCACGTGGATTCAGTGGCCTTCGATATTGTCATGATGGTCACCGACCCCACCGTCTTAAAGGGAGGCGAATTCCAGTACTTCCATGGCACCAAGCAGGAGGGTCAGGCGCTACTGGGCATCACCGGAGAGGAAGGAGTCAATACCGACCTGCCGGAAGACCGGGTGGTAACCATCCCCTTTCCTGAGGCCGGCTTTGGCTTCATGCAGCAAGGCACCATGATTTTTCACCGCGCCTGCCGGCTACTGGAGCGCGCCGATCGCATCACCATGATTCCCTCTTTTGAGGTCTTGCCCGCCCACGCGCCGGATAGCACCAATACCCTCAACATGGCCGATTGGGATGACCCGGGCATCTGCCCCGAGCTTGCCCGTCATGAAATCTGGCGTACCCAAGCGCGACTGGAAAGCTTGCTGGGTGATATTGCACTGGAAGACCAACCCGCCGACATCAGCGCCCGTATTAATGCGGCGATCGAGCGGTTGGTCAGCTTCAGCGACAAACTGGAGAAGAGATCCTCATGAGTCATAGCGCTGAACTCGCCGGCAAGGCCGTTCTCGTCACCGGGGCCGCAGGCTGTATTGGCGCCTGGGTGGTCAAACAACTTCGCGAGCTGGGCGCCACCCCTGTGGTGTTTGATATCGCAGAGAATCGCGAGCGCCTGCATTTGATCATGCCTGACGCTGACTCAGTGATCTGGGAGTTGGGCGACATCACCGATTTTGACCGCCTGCTGGAGGTGGCCGAAACACATCACATCGAGGCCATTATTCACCTTGCAGCGCTGCAAGTGCCGTTCTGCAAGGCCGACCCGGTCGGCAGCACGCGCATCAATGTCATGGGCAGCATCCACATGCTGGAGCTCGCCCGGCAGCGCGGTATTACGCGCATGAGCTATGCCAGCTCCGTTGCGGCACCCGCCATGGGCGACAACGACTGGCTGGCCACCCTGTACGGCGCGCACAAGATTTGCGGCGAACAAATGGCCGCCGTGTATTGGCAGGACTGGGGCGTACCCAGCATCGGGATTCGGCCCGCCATTATTTACGGACCCGGCCGTGACCAAGGTATGAGTGCCGCACCGACCATTGCACTGATGGCGGCTGAAGTGGGAGAGGCCTACACCATCCCCTTCACCGGCGATGTGGGCTTTGTGTATGTGGCAGACGCAGCGGAGCGTTTCATTGTCGCAGCAAGCCGTTCCTTTGAGGGCGCCCACGTATTTGACCTCAACGGTACGCCCGCCACCGTGACCGAGATGCTGGCGTTGCTGAGTGACCATTACCCCACTGCCGCCGTCGATGCGACCGGCGACGCCATGCCCTTCCCTGCAGACGCCAATAGCGGCGCGCTGGAGCAACTCATTGGCCTGCCCGATTGCCGACCATTGGCCGCAGGGATTGCCGATACCGTCGCGGGCTTTCAGGCAGCCAAGGCGCGGGGCGTGGATCTTGCGGGCATGTATCAACACACCTTGGGGAAAACGCCATGAAGCTGGTGCGGTGGGGTGAGGCCGGCGCCGAACGAGCGGGTCTGGTAGATGATTCAGGAACGCTGCGGGACCTCAGCGGTACGATCGCGGACTGGTCGTGGCAGACACTGACGCCTGAGACGCTGGCGCAGGTCGCTGCCCTGGACACGAATACCCTACCCGCCTTGCCTACGGAAACGCGCCTCGGCGCGCCGGTGTTCAGACCCGGAAAAATCGTTGGCTGCGCCCTCACCTATGGCAAGCATGCCGCCGAGGCGGGCCTCGAGCCCCCCGAGGAGCCCATGTTCATGATGACCGCGGCCAGCGCCATCAACGGACCCACCGACCCGGTGATGATGCCCCAGGGCGGCACACAACTCGATTGGGAGGCCGAACTCGCCGTGGTCTTCTACAAGGCAGGGGCGAATATCGCAGTAGAAGATGCCATGAGTCATGTCGCGGGCTTCTGCGTCGGCAATGACGTATCCGAGCGCGTCTTTCAGCTCGAGCGCGGCACGCAGTGGACCAAGGGCAAGAGCGCCGACACGTTGAAACCGCTTGGGCCCTGGCTGGTCACCACCGACGAAGTTGGCGACCCGAACCAGCTCGATATCTCGCTGCACGTGAATGGCGAGGTCAGGCAACAAAGTAATACGTCGGACATGATGTACAGCATCGCCGAGCTGGTCTCGATCATCTCGCGCTATACCAGCTGGCAGCCTGGCGACGTCATGATGACCGGCACGCCGCCTGGTGTGGGCTACGGCATGAAGCCACCCCAGTACCTCAACATCGGCGACGTGATGGAAGTCCGCATCGACAAGCTCGGCGTGCAGCGGAGCACCGTCGTCGCATATAGCCCCCGGTACACCTGAAGCTGGCATGAGTACACCCCGTATCGTGATTGTGACCGGCGGCGCTCAGAATATCGGCGCGGCCATCGTGGCGCGCTTTCAAGCGGCGGGTGACACCGTAATCTGCGCAGACCTGAACGAGCCCGGCGCTGAAGGCGTCACCTTCATTGAGACCAATGTGGCCCGGGAGGCAAGCGTCAAAGACCTGATGGCACGGGTCGAATTCGATTTCGGGCACCTCGACGTTTTGGTGAATAACGCCGGCATCTGCATCGAGGAACCTATCGCTGAGACCCGAGAGGAAGACTGGGACCGGGTCATGGCAGTGAACGTAAAAAGCACGTTTCTCACCACCAAACATGCCCTACCCCTGATGCGCGCAGAAAGTGCGCAACACCCCACCATCGTGAACATCAGCTCTATTGAGGGGCTCGGTGCCAACCCACTCCACAGTGTATACGCCGCCTCTAAGGCCGCGGTGGCAGCCTTTAGCCACAACACCGCGCTCGAATACGGCCCCTATGGCATCCGCTGTAACGCCGTGGCACCGGGCTGGATCAACACGCCGTTTAATGAACAACTGCTTGCGCAGTACCCCGATCGCGCCGCCGTCGACGCGGCGATCGAGGCCCTGCATCCAGTGGGACGCTTGGGCAACCCGGAGGACGTGGCCAACACCGTGTTCTGGCTGGCGAGTCACGATGCCGCCTTTGTCACCGGGCAAGAGGTGGTGGTGGATGGAGGCCGGCTCGCTAAACTCCCTCTACCGGCACTCTGAATATGAGCACACCCTCGTCAACACGTGGAGCACCTCGGGACTTTAACGGTCGCGTGGTACTCATTACCGGCGCGGGCAGTGGCGTCGGGCTCGAGTGCGCCCGCGTCTTCGCTGCCCAGGGCGCGAAGCTCCTGTTGGTGGGTCGCTCTGCAGACAAACTCGAGGCCGCAGCGGCTGAACTCGCGGAGACGCGAGCACAGACGGCCATCTGTTCGGGCGATGTGACCGACTCGGCCTTCGCCACCACGGCGATGGAAGCCGCGCAGGAATCCTTTGCCGCACCGGTGGAGGTACTTATCAATAACGCAGGCGTGATCGTGCGCCGCGATGCGGTCGATACCAGCGATGATGAGTGGCGTACGGTCATGCAGACCAATGTCGACGGTGTGTTTTACCTGAGCCGCGCCTTTGCGCAGCAGCTTGTGTACGACGGCGCGATCGTGAACGTGTCATCCACTTGCGGGGTCGTTGGCGCGGCAGGACTGGCTGCCTACTGCACCAGCAAAGGTGCGCTGAATCAACTCACCCGCACCATGGCCCTCGAGCTCGCCGACAAGCAAATCAACGTGAACGCCGTCGCGCCCGGGGCGATCAATTCCCCGATGCTGTTCTCTGAGCACGCCACCCAGGCGGCTGCCGATTCGGTGGTCGAGCGCAACCAAAGCAGCATTCCGATTGGTGATGTCGCCCAGCCGGAGGAAGTGGCCCGCGCTGTGCTGTTTTTGGCCACCGAGCGGCACGTGACCGGCACCATTTTGTCGCTGGATGGCGGCTACACGGCGAACTGAAACATGAAGATCCAAAGCATCACGGTTTTCCAGCATGATTTACCGGTCAAGGGCGGCGCCTACCGTATGGCCAATGCCAGCGTGACCCATCTCGACAGCACCATCGTGCGCATCAAAAGCGACTGCGGCACCGTGGGCTGGGGCGAGACCTGCCCCGTAGGCCCAACCTACGCACCCAGCCACGCCGAGGGTGCCCGCGCAGCACTCACCGAAATGGCGCCGCACCTGATCGGCACTGGTCTCGACAAGCCCGTAGTGCTCAACCGCAAAATGGACAATCTGCTTAATGGCCACCGCTACGCCAAAGCCGCGATGGATATCGCCGCTTACGATGCGATTGGTCAGAAAACCAGTCGCTCCGTAGCCGATTTGCTGGGAGGTGCCGTGACAGACCGCGTGCCCTCCTACTACGCCACCGGCGTGGGGGAACCCGACGAGATCGCACGCATCGCCCGTGATAAAGCGGACGAGGGTTACCCCCGGCTACAAATCAAAATCAGCGGCCGGCCCGTGGAGATCGATATCGAAGTGGTACGCAAAGTGTGGGAAGCCGTCGGCAACCGCGTGCGCCTCGCGGTCGATGGCAACCGCGGCATGCCAACGCGAGACGCACTGCTCTTGAGTCAGGCCTGTCGTGACATTCCGTTTGTACTGGAGCAGCCCTGCGACACGCTGGAGGAAATCGCGGCAATCCGCGCACAGCTCTGTCACCCCGTGTATCTCGACGAAGGTGCCACTGATCTACCTACCGTGATTCGCGCAGCCAATGGTCTCGTTGATGGCTTTGGCATGAAGATCACACGTATCGGTGGCCTCACGCCCATGGCGACTTTCCGCGATCTCTGCGAGGCACGACACCTACCCCACACCGTGGATGATTCCTGGGGCGGCGACATCATCGCCGCAGCCTGCGTGCAGCTAGGCGCCACGGTCAGCCCCAAAACCTATGAAGGCACCTGGCTGGCGCAGCCCTACATCGAGGGACACTATGATCCGAGCGGTGGCGTAAAGATTGAGGACGGGCACATCGCCACACCCACAGGGCCCGGGCTTGGCATCACGCCCGACCCTACGGTGTTCTCAAGGGAAGTCGCGCGCTTTTAATCACTGAGCAATAAAGCGGCGACTTGCCTTGCGCCACGCCCAGCTGCGAGATCAACGCGCCATATCACTCGGTCTCACCACTGGTAGCCCAGCGTAATCCACCACGTCCTCGGCATGCCGGGCCCAAAGAACCGCGTGTCATCATCGTCCAGTTCGGGCATCACTTCATCGGGCTCGCCGTAAAGACCGAAGGTTTCGTACTCGTGGTCAAGCGCATTATCTAAACGCGCCTCCAACGACCATCCGCCCGGCAGTTTTACAGCGAGATACAGGTCTAGCACCGCCCAGTCGTCGGTGCGGGCGTCAACGTTTGCCTCGTCACCTCTCAGGTGAACGCCGGATTGGTAGCGCGCGTCAAAACCTGCTGTCAGGCCGTCAGTGATCCCATAGGTCAACCCCAGCTTGACGTTATCTCGAGGCAGTAGCGGGATCCGCGCACCGCTCTCCACCAACAGCTTGCCGTCGACACTACGCGGATGATTAGGAGAGCTCGCGTAAAAAGCATCCTCAAAGGTCGCCGACAACCGGCTGTAATTCAGGTAAGCGCTCCACCTTTCCCGATCGATATGTAGCTCTAGCTCAAGACCCGCGCGCCGCGTGTCCGAGGCATTCTGAAAGAAACCTTGATTACTCGATACGCCACCGGTGGTCTGAAAAACGATGTCGTCATCACTCTCGATCTGGAAGACGCTAATTCGATAGGCACTCAACCACGCCGACTGACCACGGAGACCAGCCTCGATGCTCAACGACTTCACCTTCTCCAGCGGCGGATCGGCAAGAAAGCTGTTCGGCAGCGTACAGGGCGCTTCGGGGTGGGAGCACGCAAGCTCGACCGGCGTTGGAATTCTCGCCCCAGATCTCGCGCTGGCGTAAAGCGCGGTGTCCGGATTCAGTAACCAACTGGCGCCAAGACCGAGGCTCAAGACCTCGAAAGTATGGTCACCTGCCAAGGCAGGGCGCGCTCCCGTGGGGTCGAGAGAATCAGAGCGATGATGTTGATAGCGGGCGGAGGCGGAGCTACTAAAGCGATCACTCCAGTACGATGCGGTGGCGAGAAAAACACCCAGCGATTCGATATCCGTATTGAGTGTCGTGAAGCCGTCCGCGTCGTACCTGCTGGTCAATGTGGTGCCGCGATCCGCTGTGAGCTGTGAAAATTCAGTCGAAGACGCGAACCGTGAGTCACCGTTGAGATAGTCGGTGCCCACTGTGGCGTTGTGCTGTCCGCCTGCGTCCCATACCTGACTCCACTGTATCGTCGCCCCATAGCTGCGTTGGTCACGCCGGCTCCGGTTGTTCACCGCGTTGTAATCCTCATCCACGACCTGCCCCGCGGTATCGAGCGCGAGAACTCCCTCCTCACGACACAGAAGCCCCTCATACTGAGAATCTGCGTGCTCTTCGGCATCCAGGTCTGCCGCATGTACGCCCTCGTCCTCGCTGCACTCCTCGTAGACCGCCCCATCGCCATTGAACGTGCGCACTTCAAGGTCGCGATAAAAGGCATTCACCGAGAGAGTTGCGCGACTGAACGCGTGCTGAAACGACGCACTCAAGCTCTTCAAGCGGTTCTGAGTCCGATCCGGATGGGTAAACACAGCGCTGCGGCTCGCTGCCAAGAGCGCCACGGGCACAGCACCGTTGCCCCTTAAGTCGGTATCGGCCAATTGGCCAAACACATCGAGCTGACTATCCTCACCCCGCCAGCTATAGGCCGTGTACAGCGAATCGACGGAGGAATCGGAGTGATCGCGCCATCCGCTCTCCTCCATGCTTTCTACACCCAGCATCCATCCGTGATGTCGGCCATGTTGCCCTGCCGTCACTCGTACATCGGTGGTATCAAAATCACCGAGTGTGACCGCGACATCACCGCCAGGGTGACTGAAACCAGTTTTAGTTTGTACCGCCAGCGTGCCGCCGACGGCGTTCAGACCAAGTGCCGGGTGCGCCCCACCCAACAGCACCATCCGCTCGGTAGTGCCCGCGGGTAGCAGGTCCCAATTCACGGTATCGCCGAAGATCTCATTCACCCGCACGCCGTTCTGGTACACCGCAAGGCCCTGCGATAACCCCAACAGCGGCGAAGCGGTAAAGCCGCGGTATTGCAAATCGGGTTGCAGACGGTTGCCCTGCGCTGCATTGCTTGTCACGTTGGCGGCCCGTGACTCGAGCAATCCGAGCAGGGAATAGTCAGTAGGGTCAGCCA
The DNA here is from genome assembly GCA_002721785.1 of Halieaceae bacterium. GTDB lineage: Bacteria > Pseudomonadota > Gammaproteobacteria > Pseudomonadales > Halieaceae > Luminiphilus. The sequence goes on along the minus strand of PBLO01000027.1, from coordinate 27,088 downwards.
ACTGCTGAGCGGTAAATGTCTGCAAGGTATGCGGCGAGTTCAGCGAATCAGGGAGCGTAGTCGCGGTCAGAGGCGCCACCACCCGCACCTCCTCCAACTCGCGCTCAGGCTCCGTTGGGGTCTGCGCCTGAGTGGCACTGAACGGAATGAAGAAACCAAATAACCAAAGGGACGCGGCGGTTTTAGCGAGCGATCGTCGCAGGCTGATCACTGTGCCTCTCATTGATAAAGCGCCAGCGAATCTAATGCCAGACGGTCTGACGCGGGTAGTGACTGCATGAGCCAATATCGTGAAATAGTGAGCTTGATACCGTGTCCAGCGTCGTGACATCGGTTTAAACGATTTTGGCTTTGGGTATGAATAAACGGGTTGGCATCCAGTGGAGCAGGCACCGCAATACTCAGAATAACAACAAATTATGCAAGCCTAGCGACGCAGCCGCCAGTCGTCTAGGGACAGACCCGCTTCGCTAGTGAAACAGTGGGACTCACTGAATCGAGTAAGGGGGTGCCGACTTAGCAATGGCCATAAGAAGAATCAGCACAGTTAAGTGGTGGGGTTGGCGTAGCGGCGGCGAATGGACACCGACGCGCGCTACGCGAGGTTTATCTCGACGAATGCTTAACAGCAGCAGCTGGTCTTGCAGCACTCGCAAGACTTTGCTTCACAGCAGGCTTTCGATTCACAATCACAAGTGCATTTTTCAGACGTCATGGTGTCCTCTCTTACAGTCTTTGTTTTCAATTAAATCGGCCAATTCCCGTAGCTGGGTGGCCACCTCGTTGCGGTTCAACCGATAAGTCTTCTCGCGGCCGACCTTGTCGAACGTCACGATGTCGCGCTCAGCAAGTACCTTGAGATGTCTTGAAACAACCGACGCGTCGACGCTACAGCACTCGCATAGACACATGGCGTTCTGCGACGACTCACAGCGACATAACTCGTAAACCAGTGAGAGGCGATTGAACTCGCCCAAGGCCTTGAGAAAGTCTGCTGTTTTTTGGGTTTCGGCTGCATTCATTCGTGCATATTTGCACAATCGTGCAATTATAGCAAATACGAGAATGTCACCAATTCACGACGTGTCCCAGTAAGCCGTTACTTCGCCTTTTTGTAACGCCCTTTTCGGTCATACACCGCATCATCAAGCCGGCTACCGAACAGGGAATCGGGCATCATTTCGTAGTAGGGGTCGCTGGTTGGCGTGGTGCGACTCCAATCCACACGCTCTGATCGATAGGCCATCTTCCACACACCGTCGCGACGCTCGTACCGGTCTAAATAACGCCCCGCGACGATCAGGTCGTCGAATCCCGTATCAGACTTCACCTTGTGGTAAGCGTGGAAATAGACCTCACCGAAGGCCTCATCCCCCTCCACATCAATCAGAGTATTGCCGATCATGTGCTGGTTGGATTCATGGTCGCGCAGTGCCGAGATTGCAAACACGATAAACGTCGGCGCATCGCCGTTCATAAAGCCGTATTCGCAGTAGGCGTCCTCCCAAAACACCGACAGCAACGAGTCAGCGTCGAGGCGATCGAGGCCCCGCATGTAGCGACACGAGAGCTCGTAGATAGCCTGCTTGTCCAACAACGTCTGTGTGGCTTGATCCATGTTTGTCGCCCTGCGGTGTTCAAGATGGTGAGCCGCATCCTGTGCCACATCCGTTGCAGGATCAACTCCTGCATCCGGCAGCAAAAGAGCCGTGTGTACCTGTGCGAGTGACGAGACCTGCACCAACTACCTTGTCGGCGAGGCATCTGCTCCGCATACTCAGGGCATGCAAACAAAAACAACACAAGCCGCATACTGAAACGATGGCCCATTCAGACTCCAAGCCCGGCGAGGCACGCGCCCAAGGCGGGACTATCTCGCAGATACTGGCCTCAGACGCCAGGCCCGCACCCGAGCCTTTAACCACAGAAGCCTATGAATTTCTGGGCGATGCCGATCTGCCCGCCAGCCGCTACACCTGCCCGGATTTCTTCAAACAAGAAATGAATGCCATGTGGTCACGGACCTGGCAGTGGGCGTGCCGTGAAGAACACATTCCCGAAGTCGGCGACCATTACGTTTACGACATCGGCCCCTACTCCGTGATCGTCACCCGCGTCGCGGAGGGTGAAATCAAAGCCTTTGTTAACAGCTGTACCCATCGCGGCACCCGGTTGCTGGGCGAGGAGGGCCCGGGATACGGACAGTCGTTTAACTGCCCCTTTCACGGTTGGTCGTGGCACCTCGATGGCGCTCTGAAAGATCTCCCTGGTCGGTGGGACTTCCCCCATGTCTGCGAGGCTACCCATTCCCTGCAGGAAGCGGCCTGTGAATCTTGGCAGGGGTTTGTATTTGTGAACCTTGACCCCGATGCCCCGCCACTCAGCGAACAGCTAGATGTGCTCCCCGAGCACTTTGCGCACTTCCCGCTGGAGAACAGACGCATCCGTCTTCACGTGCAAAAAGTGCTGCCCGCCAACTGGAAGGCGGCGCAAGAAGCCTTCGTGGAGGCGTATCACAACTTCACGACCCACGACTCACCCACCGGCGCGAACGCCCAGTACGACATTTTCGGCCCCAACGTGAGCCGCTTTATTCATAACATCGGTCACTACCACCCCGAATCGCTGTCGGACTACCCGGGTGACAAGTGGCGAGCTCCGCCCCTCACGGAGCAGGAGCTGTTGGCAGGTCTGCCGGTGACCCAACGCACCCTGGAAGACGGTGAAACGGCGCGGGCAGTAGGCGCGCAGCTCCTTCGCGAGGAGATGGGAGCGCAGCTCAACGTCGACTTCTCAGCGGTATCCGACAGCGAGATGCTCGACTCGATTGAGTACCACCTGTTCCCCAATGCATTCTTTTTCCCCGGCACGCTGATTTCGATGGCCTATCGGTTCCGACCCATGGGTGATGACGTAGACAGCTGCCTGTTCGAGATTCTCATGCTGGAACCCCTCCCCGAGGGCATGAAACATCCCGACCCGCCTGAACCCGTGCATTTGTCGGTCGAGCAGTCCTACACCGATGTCGAGGAGCTCGCGTGGTTAGGCGCGGTTTACGATCAGGACACGGGTAATCTGCAGTTGCAGCAACAGGGTCTTAAAGCGACTCGCAAGGGCATCACCCTGGGGAATTATCAGGAGGCGCGCATCCGACGTTTCCATCTGACGCTGGATGATTATCTGCAAGCGCCGCGCTAAGGCCCCTTCCTCAAGCAACTCACAGGGTGGGCTCTCGGCCGGTTCCCCCGTACACTGTTCAGCTCTTTACTCATCGACACATCACACCCAAACCGGTGTTAGGAGTCCCGCATCATGAAACTCGGTTTTCTTCTTGGTTACTCTGGCAAGCACATTCACATTCCGATCGACCTGATCCAGCAGGCGGAGTCGATGGGCTATGACTCGGTTTGGACCGCCGAGGCCTACGGCAACGACGCCGTCACCTCGGCAGCCTACGTATTGGCGCAGACCAGCAAGATTCGTGTGGGCACGGCCATCATGCAGATGCCTGCCCGCACACCCGCGATGTGTGCGATGACCGCTATGTCTCTCGATCAACTGTCGGGCGGCCGCTTTATTGTCGGCCTGGGCGCCTCCGGCCCGCAGGTGGTCGAGGGCTGGCACGGGGTGCCCTACGGTAAGCCTGTCACGCGCACCAAAGAGTACATCCAGATCATGCGCAAGATTTTCGAGCGCGAAGGCCCTGTAGAGTTCGACGGTCAGATGTATCAAATGCCCAACCAAAGCGAGGGCACCACGGGGCTGGGCAAGCCACTGAAGTCGATCCTTGCCGCAGCCTCTGACATCCCCATTTACACCGCTTCCATCACCCCGGCGGGCCTACGCTGCGCGGGCGAAGTCGCCGATGGCGTATTCCCCGTCTGGATGGACCCCAACAAATACGATGTGCTGGGTGAATCGATCGAGCAGGGCTTCGAGAAAGCCGGCAACGGCAAGAGCCTTAAAGATTTCGACGTAGCACCTTTTGTCACGGTCGCGATGAACGATGACCTCGACGCGGCCTACGATGCCCTGCGCCCCTGGCTCGCGCTCTACATTGGCGGCATGGGCGCCAAGAACAAGAACTTCTACCACGACTACGCGACGCGCTTGGGTTACGGCGACGCGGCAGATCAGATTCAGGAGCTCTACCTCAGCGGTAAAAAGCCGGAAGCCGAAGCACTGGTGCCAAATGAATTACTCGACGAGGTCTCACTCATCGGGCCCCGCGAGCGGATCATTGAACGGCTAGGCCCCTGGAAAGAAGCTGGCAAGCGCGGCGAGGTGGGCAGCATGCTGTTAGGTGTGCAGGACCCGGTCGTCCTAGAGCTTCTCGCCAACGAGATGCTCTAAGGCAGACCTCCCGGGCATGGAAATCAATGGCGCCTGCCTGTGCGGCGATATCAGTTGGGAAGCGACCATCGACCCCGCACAGGTGGGCATATGCCACTGCACGGATTGCCAGACCGTCGGCGGCTCAGCGTTTCAATTCACCACACGGGTCGCGCGAGAAAACTTCGAAATACTGACCGGTGAGCTCACTGCCTATATCAAAACCGCCGAGAGCGGTAACCCACGCACCATGAGTTTCTGTGGGCGCTGCGCCACGATGATCCATACGGGGAATACGGATGACACCGGGCTGCTTTCCTTGCGGCTGGGAGGCTGTGAGCAGAAACATGAGCTCACGCCGCAGTTCCAGATCTGGTGCCAGTCTTCGATGAAATGGACAAGTGTGGAGAGCGGCATCAAACTAGAGGATCAGGGCGGTTTTTCCGCTCGATAGTGTCCGAATAAACCCTCGTAAACTAAAAGCTTTAAGGGTGCCCTCTTGTTAAACAATATTGATGTCGACTCTGTGCTACCGGTTCTGCAATCTCGCGAGTACCGTCATTTCACTGTAAAGCCCCGGACACCCGTCATTGGTGGCTTCATTGAGGGCGGTGATTTTGACAATATGGACGAGCAGTTTCTCGACGACCTGCGGGACGCGCTGTGGACCTATGGCGTGCTATTTGGCAAACACCGGCATCTTTCTTTTGACACGATGAAAAATGTCGCGCGCGCTTTTGGCGATCAATTCGAGCATCACTCATTTGCCAACACACTCAAAAACGAGGGCTTTCCAGAGGTCACCGTGATCGAGCGACTCGAGAGCGATGGCGCCAAAAAATCCAACGTTGACTTCTGGCACCACGATGTCTCTGCCAGAAAGCATCCCAACATCATGTCGATTCTGCAGGGCGATGTGGTGCCTTTTGGTGCGGATACCATGTGGTCGAGCACGACAGGCGCGTACTTACTGCTCCCCGACGCGCTCAAAATGCTCTTTGAGAATATCGAGATCGAACACGACACGCTGTATACCGTTCTACGGCACAACTTTGGTGGTGGCTCGGTCACTCCCGAGAGCATCGCCCAACTTCAAGAGAACGCGATACACCCTGCTGTTATCAAGCATCATGCTACCGGCAGGCCTTGTCTCTATGTGGCAAATGGTTACATCAAACGTGTGCACGGGTATGAGGTGGACATCAGCGAAATGGTCATCAAACTGGCCAACCAATACCCGATTATTCCCGAGCTACAGGTGCGCCACGAGTGGGAGCCGGGGGATTTCGCTATGTGGGATAACTTTGGAACATGTCACTATGGGGTCTCGGGTAATACGGGAGGGCAACATCGCCGACTGTACCGGGTATCCGCCTGGTCGGAATCGGTCGTTCCGGAGCCTTACGTCTGACCCGCAGTGACCCTGGGCACCCCAGACTCTCCCTCCGTCAAGCTGATGAACCAATTCAAGCTTTACTGCTGCTTTAGCATCTTTTTTCTGATCAACATACTGAGCTACGTTGATCGTATGCTCCTGCCAGCTTTTGGCACGCAGATTAGTGCAGATTTAGGGTTATCACGACAGGAGTTCGGCTTCCTAACGGGCTTTGCTTTCGTCACTGTTTATGCGCTCTGCGGCCCAGTCATGGGGGCACTGGCAGACCGCTTCAATCCGGCCAGAGTACTCACAGTGGGTATTGCTGTATGGAGCGTCATGACCGCGCTCACCGGCAAGGCGCAGTCCTTTGTCAGCATACTGATCCCAAGGCTGTTCATTGGGGCCGGCGAAGCGACTCTGCATCCTGCCGCCATCGGCGTTTTCAATCGACTTTTTAGTCCCGCGCGTCGCGCCACTGTGTTGAGTCTGTTCATACTCGGCGGCCACATTGGCGTGGGTTTGTCTTACTGGATTGCCGGTACCTTTGGTGAATCAGTAGGCTGGCGAACACTGTTTATCACGTTGGGCGCAACGGGCCTGCTTTTTGGCTTGGTGCTGTGGTTTTTTGTCGGGCCAGAGATCGATTCCCGCTCCCTCAAAGGAGATGCAGCAGTCCGTGCTCAACCCCAGCTCGAAGATATCTTCCTCACCATGTTGCGGGCCCTGCGCGGCTCTCCTCGACTGCGCGTCGCCATCATTGGATTCTCTCTGGTTCACATGCTCTACGCCAGCAACCAGTTTATGCAGATCTGGCTGGCGACGGAGCGTGGGTTCGGCGAATTCGAGGCTTCGACCTTGTTCGGCAGTGCCTACTTACTGGTAGCCATCCCGTCAGGCTTGCTTGGCGGTTTCGTTACGGATTGGTTCACAAACCGATTTGCTACGACCAAGGCCTTGTTCCTGTGCGGTGTTTACCTGCTTACCAGCCCTGCGCTGTTTATGCTGAGACTAGCCGACCCTGAGTCGATACTATTTGATCTGGGTTTGTATGGTGCGATCTTTCTATTGACCTTCCCCTATGGGGCCCTGCTCGCCTGCGTATTAGACGAGGCACCACTCGAAATCCAATCAACTTCAACTGGCTTCACCATGTTCTCTTGTAATGTATTGGTAATTGGGGGCGGCACTTGGTTCATTGGTGCAGCCGCAGACTGGTTAACGACGCAGGGTTCCGGCGCTCCACTCACTACATCGTTGCTAGTGGGCGATGCCATTACGCTGTGCAGCGTGGGATGCTTTGCTTGGCTCCACTGGGACGCCACCCAACGACCAACTTTTGGCCCGCAGAAAGACGCTAGTTAGCCAGGTCCGCACCGTCGGGGGGCAATTCCGACTCGAAGATCTGGAAGACCTCGGGCACACCCTGAGTACGATCGGTTTTGGGCGAGACGCCCATGTACTTTCGATAGCAGCGGCTGAAGTGCGTTGTTGATACAAAGCCGCACATTGAGGTGATCTCGACAATAGAGCGTGAAGTTTGCTTGAGCAACCGTCTGGCGCGATCGAGGCGCAGCTTCAGGTAGTAGCGCGAGGGCGTGCTGTGTAAGTGCTTGAGAAACAGTCGCTCTAGCTGTCGCCGCGACAACTGCACATAATCAGCTAAATCTTGCAGCGGCAGCGGCTCCTCGAGGTTAGCCTCCATCAACTGCAAAACTTCCTTGAGCTTGGGCTGGACTTCGACTTTGCGCGACCACATCGGGATCACCTGCATCTCGGCATCGCTTCGGTGGCGCTCGCACACCAGCATATCGGCCACACCATCTACCAGTGATTGCGGGTGACGCTTGGCGAGCATCGCCAACATCATGTGCAGAGGCACCGTGCCGCCGCTGGAGGTCAGTCGGTCGCGGTCAATGGTGTACAGATGCGTGTTGAAATCGATACCGGGGAACTGCTCGGTCAGCAGCGTCAAGCAATCCCAGTGGGCGCTGCATTCGTAGCCATTGAGTAATCCTGCGCTGGCCAGAGCATAGGACCCTGTGCACAAGGCACCCATCTGCGCACCGCGCTGCGCCTGTTTGCGCAACCAGCTGAGATCCGCCTTGGTCACGCTCTGCTCAATATCGATGCCACCCACGACAATCACGAGGTCGAGCTCCACCTCATCGGTCAGGCTGTGATCGAGCTTGACCCGAACGCCATCACTGGAGACCTGCTCCCCCTCCCCGGCACCGATCAGGCACCAGCGATAGAGCTCATTATCAGAGAGCGAATTGGCGACGCGGAGCGGGTCAATGGCGCTGGACAGTGATACCAGCGTGAACTGATCCATCAGCAGGAAGCCTACCCGCTGTGTGGTCTGTTGCTTGAGGCTGCCGATCGTATCCACACTCACCTTCTCGTGCTTACCCAATACGCATGCGCGACAGAGATCGCGTAAAGGGCCAATTCCGCATCATTCTGGCGTAAGAGGCGCGCAAAAGCGACATGTGCGATCCAATTACGACACTTTTTGCACCGTCCATCATAATCTAAAGCCTTTCAACGCAGGCATCCCAACCCGTCGATTCTATTTAGGTCGTTCATCGGTTCGCCAATGCTGCCTCAGAAACGCTGGCCAGAACGCCCAGAATCCTATTGCATCGCCTACCGAATCATCCGAGAGTGGCACCGTGATCACCTCATAACCTGATGCCTGATGACCACCTATGCATGCGTATAAGCTCATCTGCTGTTTATTCTGTTGGCTCATCGCCCTGCCCGCCTGGCCCAGCTACGCCATTTATATCGGCAAAAATCTGACCGCAGACGGTAGCGTCATGATTGGCGGCTCGGGCGACGAAGTTTCAAGCCACTGGCTCGAGGTGGTCCCTGCTGCGACGCACGCCAAGGAAGCGACGATCACTGTCGGCGTCACCGACGCGGCCTTCATGCCGGGCGAATTCACGGAGATTCCGCAGGCCGCCAAGACGTATCGCTACCTGACCATGAATTACTCCGAGTATGAGGGCTTTCCGCCGCCGCTCACCAATGGTGGATTAAATGAGCACAACGTGGCGGGTCGTGATGTCTGGTCGCCCTCGCGACCGGAGCTGGTTGCCATGACGCCCAGCCCACAAACGGGGCCACAATACAGCGACCTATCGCGCATCGCCATGGAACGGGCCCGCACTGCACGAGAGGCGGTTGAAATCATTGGAGAGCTCATTAACGAATACGGCTACTCCACCTATGGCGGCAACTCGCATATGTTCGCGGACGAAAACGAAGGCTGGGTATTGCTGAATTTCGCCGGCGGTCAGGGATTGTGGATCGCCGAACGTCTGGGCCCCGATGACATCCGCATGTCCTACCCGGGTTACATTCACGAGATCCCGCTCGACTACGCCGAGCACCCTGACTTTATGGGCTCACCCAACTTTGTCGAATTTGCGATCGAGCAAGGCTGGTTCGACCCGGAGCAAGATGAAGCCTTCAACGTTACGCTGATCTACGGCGTCAATGAAGAGCGTTACCCCCGTAGCGCGATGGAGGCCGAACTCCGCGCAGCGGCACCCATCGACCTGCGCGCAATGATGCAGGCGGTGAGAGACCCGCGCATCTCGAAAGACTCTACCGGTTATGGGCAGGTCGCGGCGCTCAAAGCCAACGGTCGCCCGGAAATGAATCTCTTGTGGATCGCTCCCATCGGTTCTGTCACTTCACCTTTTATCCCCTATCGGATTGGTGTGCAGCGCATCGCACCCCAGTTCGGCAAGCACCGCTACCTGACCAAGGGTGAGGACGCGGGTTTCATTACCGAAGACTGGCAAATACAGGAGGCCACCGAATTTGCCGGCAGGACCTTTAAACGGCTGATGTACTTTACCTGCGACCACCCGGAGAAATTCCTGCCTGAAGTGAACGAAGCACTGGTCGCTTTCGAGGACGGTTTGATTCGTGAACAGGCGACGGTCGTAGAGACTGCCGAGACGCTATTTGATGCCGGCAAAGATGACCTCGCGCTCCGTTATCTCACAGATTACAGCGCCGCCCGGGGTGAATCAGCACTGAAACTGGGTAACGCCTTGCTCGGCAGCATCGAGGCAAGAACCCGACTGATCTATGGCTACCGGAAGCCGACGGGCGACGTGGTCAGCCGGCTGAGCTATGACCGGATCGATTGCTTGCCCGCCAAATAAAAAACGGGGGCCGTAGCCCCCGTTATCGATTTAGCTGCGCACCCGCTCGTTGTCGGGATCGAGCAGCGCCCGATAACCCACCGACACGATCTTCACGGGGAAGAAGCAACCGAAGTACTCCATAAGTACCGAGTCGCCCTCTTTGGCGCGATCTGCGGGCAGGTAGCCCATGGCGATGTTCTGACCCAGCGACGGACCGAAGGCCACGCTCGTTGTGTAAGAACGACGACCGTGGGAGTCGATAATGACTTCCTTCGACTCGGGGTCGAGTAACGGCCAATGCCCTACCGGGTAGCGCACCACGCCCTTGTCGTCGGTCGTGTCTTCCAGCACAAAGGTGCAGAGGTAAGCCGCCTGCTCGGGCAACTCCCGCTGCGCGACGTAAGCCTCTTTGCCGTGGAAGTCCGCTGCCTTGACCTTGGGTCGTGACAGGCCCGCCTCATAGAGGTTGTAGTCGATCTCAAGATCGTCGTTCTGCAAGCGCAGGCTCTTCTCGAGGCGTCGGCTGTTGGCATAGGTTTCGATACCGACTGGCGTAACGCCCAGCTCGAACAAGGCATCCCACAGCTTGAGGCCCTCGCCGAAGGGGAAGTACAGCTCCCAGCCCTGCTCGCCAACATAGGAGATGCGGAAGGCCCAGATCGTGGTGCCCTGCACGTTGATCTCTCTGGCGGTCGCGTAGGGGAAGTTCTCATGGGAGACGCTGTCGGGGTCGTCCATGAGCTTCTGGATGGTTGCCCGCGCTTCGGGTCCCCACAGACCCAGGGTCGCGATCTGCTCGGTCTGGTCGACGAACTCCACCTGCGTGAGGCCCATCTTGTCGACCATGCGCTTCATCCACACGTAGTCACGGTGGCCCGTGTCACCGCCGCAAATCACGCGGAAGCTGTCCTCGGCCAGGCGCACAATCGTGAGATCCGAGTGGATACCACCGGCGCTATCGAGGAAGTGGGTGTAAACACCTTTACCTACCGGCGTGTCGGTACCGACCTTGGCCACGGAACAGAACTCGAGTAATGCCTCCGCCTCGGCACCCACCACATCGAAGATGGCAAAGTGCGACAGGTTGATCATGCCGACGCCGTCGCTCAGCGCGAGGTGCTCGGCGTTGGAGACTTCCCAGAAGTGGCGGTTATCCCACTCCGCTTCTCGGGTCGGTACCTGATCACGGTACTTGGCCAGCAGCGTGTCTTCATTGGCCGCATAGCCATAGGCGCGTTCCCAGCCCGCCACTTCCATGAAGTAGCCGCCAAGCGCGACTTCACGCTCGTAGAAAGGGCTCACGCGAAGCTGGCGCGATGTCGCGTAGGGCTCACGCGGGTGTACAGCGGGAGTGTAGATCTTCTGCGCAATCTCATAACTGCGATTGCGGATGAACTCGTCCGTCAACTGGATCGGATAGTGCCGCGCCGGGTCAATGCTGTGCGGATCCATTTCGGTGCGGCCGTTAGTCATCCAATCGGCCAGCAGCTTGCCGGCACCGGGGCCGTCTTTCACCCAGACAGCCTCACAGAGCCACAGATCTTTGACATCGGGAGACTCCCCGATGATCGAGCCACCGTCGGTGGTCACAGAGAGCAGGCCGTTGAAGGAGCGTCGCTCTTCCCAGGGCAGCTCTGCCAATACCGGCGTCAGCTCTACGGAACGTTCAAACGCCTCAATCACCTGATCCAACGTGAGGTCATTCATCGAGGGTGACATGCGCGCATCTTCGGGCTCGGAAATGTCCTTGGCCTCAACAATGCGCGGCTCGAAGGGCTCGTAATAGCCCCATTCAAGCAGACCGCCTTCGGGCGTGGTCGGGTCACCCGTGTCGCGCACGTAGGCCGAGTTGCCCTGATCGCGGAACAGCGGGTAGACGATGTCCTCGCCGGTGCCTTCCAGCGCATCCCAAGGTCCAAAGAACAAAAGCGGGTGCTCGACGGGCATCAACGGCAGTTTGACGTTGGCCGTCTCGGAGACCAGTGAACCCCAGATGCCCACACAGAGCACCACGTGGTCTGCCATGATGGTGCCCTTGGCGGTCTTCACGCCGACGGCGCGGCCGTTTTCAACAATGATTTCTTCAGCGGGCGTATAGGGGAAGGCCTGCAGCTTGCCTGCCGCGACCGCCTCGTCCACCAGATCTCCGGCGACTTTTTGTGAGCGCGGCGTGACCAGACCCGCATCGGGATCCCACATCGCGCATTCGATGGTGTCCTCTTCGAGTAGCGGGAAGCGCTCTTTGGCTTCGGCCGCTGTGATCATGCGTGCATTGGTGCCAAAGGCTTTACCGGAGGCGACCTTGCGCAGCAGTTCCTGCACCTGGGCGTCATCGCCCTTGCGCGCAACTTCCATACCGCCGATCTCAATGAAGTTGCCACGGGACTTGTAGAACTCGCGGCTGTAAGTGCTGGTGAACACGTTCAGCTTGTCGTGGCTGGTCATGTAGCAGAAGTCAGAGGCATGCGAAGTCGAACCAATGTCAGTGGGGATGGCGGACTTCTCGAGTCCGACAATGTCATCCCAACCGTTTTGCACCAAATGGTGCGCCACGGAGGCACCCACGATGCCGCCCTGACCAATAATCACCACACGCGCTTTTTCGGGTAACGCTGCCATACGAGTCTCCTGCACTCCGTACCGGTGATGGGTGCCTCGTCTCGCCTGAAGGCGCTGAAAACACCCAATTTTTCGACAATGTAAACCTGCTCCGGGGGACCTGCGCAGGGCTGATTTTATGGTGCGCATTTGGCGCTTTTCGCGTCAAAAACGCTGTATCAAATCCGACACCCGGATGACCAAAAGCGTCACCCGAAATGATCCACCCAAACTACAGGGATTGCAGGGCGTTATGGACGTCCTCACTCAGCAAATCGGGGTTTTCAGAGGCGATCTGGCGCAGCGTTTGCTGCATCTCGGACGGCCAAAACTGACGCATATGCGCACTGATCTGCCCGGCTATGTCGTCACGTGTAGGCATGCTGTGCGCGATCTGATTCGCCATCTTGATCAGGTGCTGCTGCTTGTAGTCTCCCGAGGTGCTCATGCACGCTGCTCCGAGCTCGGGCGAATCTCGACCGCCGTCACTTTGTACTCGGGGCAGTTGGTCGCCCAATCCGAGTTGTCGGTGGTGATCACGTTGGTACCACTCACCGGGTGGTGGAAGGTGGTGTACACCACGCCTGCCGGAATGTCGTCGCTGATGCGCGCGCGCATGCGTGTCTGCCCTGCCCGGCTGGTGATCTCGATCCAGTCGCCATCCTTTACACCACGCGCCTCGGCGTCGGCCTCGTGAATATCGAGCACGTCTTCTGCGTGCCACACCACGTTGTCGGTACGGCGGGTCTGGGCGCCCACGTTGTACTGGCTGAGGATTCGGCCAGTGGTGAGCAGCAGCGGGAACTTGCGGGTCGAGCGCTCGTCGGTCGGTACGTAAGGCGTCGTCATAAACTGCCCCTCACCGCGCACGAAGGCATCCTTGTGCATGATCGGCGTACCCTCGGGGGCCTGCTCGTTACAGGGCCACTGCACGCTGCCCAGCTTGTCGAGCAGATCAAAGGACACGCCAGCAAAGGTCGGCGTTAGCTGCGCAATCTCGTCCATGATCTCTGAGGCGCTCTCATAGGGCATGGGGTAACCCATGGCCTCACTCAACGCGCAGGTGGCCTCCCACTCAGAGAGTCCGGTGCGCGAGGTCATCACCGGGCGCACCCGGTTGATGCGCCGCTCAGCGTTAGTAAAGGTGCCGTCTTTCTCCAGGAACGACGTGCCGGGCAAGAACACATGGGCGAAGTGCGAGGTCTCGTTCAAGAACAGGTCCTGCACGATAACGCACTCCATCGCCTTCAGGGCCTCAGCCACATGATTCGTGTTGGGGTCTGACTGGGCGATGTCCTCACCCTGAATGTAGATCCCTTTGAAGTCACCCGAGACCGCCGAGTCCAGCATATTCGGGATACGCATACCCGGGTCTTCGCGGAGCGTGACGCCCCACACGCTCGAGAACTGCTCTCGCACGGTGTCATCCGAGACGTGCCGGTAACCTACGAACTCATGGGGGAAAGAGCCCATGTCGCAGGAGCCCTGCACGTTATTTTGGCCACGGAGCGGGTTCACACCCACACCTAGGCGGCCAATGTTACCCGTCGCCATCGCCAGGTTGGCCATGGCCATCACCATGGTGGAACCCTGTGAGTGCTCGGTCACACCGAGGCCGTAATAAATCGCGCCGTTACCTGCAGTGGCGTAGGCCCGCGCTGCAGCGCGAACCGTCTCGGCATCCACACCCGTGATGTCGGCCAATGCTTCGGGGCTGTTCTCGGGCAGGCTGATGAAATCCACCCACGCGTTAAACGAGGTTTTGTTGCAGCGCTCATAGACAAAGTCATCGTCCATGAGCCCTTCGGTGGCCACCACGTGAGAGATCGCATTGAGCACCGCCACGTTGGTACCGGGCATGAGCTGCAGGTGATGCTCTGCTCGAATGTGCGGCGAGCGCACCAAGTCGATCGAGCGCGGGTCGATCACGATGAGATCCGCGCCCTCGCGCAGGCGACGCTTCATACGCGAGCCGAAAACCGGATGCGCGTCGGTGGGGTTTGCGCCAATCACCAGGATGGCATCGGCCTGCTCGACCGACGAGAAATCCTGCGTGCCCGCGCTAGTGCCAAAGGTTTGCTTCAGGCCATACCCGGTGGGCGAGTGGCACACGCGCGCGCAAGTATCGATGTTGTTGGTCCCAAACGCGGCGCGGACCATCTTCTGCACCACGTAGACTTCTTCATTGGTGCACCGCGATGAGGTGATCCCACCGATGGCGTCAACGCCATGCTTGGACTTAATCGCGTTGAGTCGGTCGGCGGCGAAGTTAATCGCCTCGTCCCACTCGACCGGGCGCCATTCGTCTTCAATGCTGTCGCGGACCATCGGCGTGGTGACGCGATCCTGATGCTGGGCATAGCCCCAGGCAAAACGCCCTTTCACACAGGAGTGACCCTCGTTCGCGCCACCCTGCTTGTCGGGCACCATGCGCACGACTTCATCACCGCGCAGCTCGGCGGTAAACGAACAACCCACGCCGCAATACGCGCAGGTGGTTTTGACTTTGCGGCTAGGCACGCCGAGATCAATCACGCTCTTCTCTTGCAGTGTGGCAGTCGGGCAGGCCTGTACACAGGCGCCGCACGACACACACTCGCTGTCGAGGAAGGGTTGCTGCTCACTAGGTGATACCTGCGAGCCAAAGCCCCGGCCGGCAATCGTCAGCGCGAAGGTGCCCTGCACTTCCGAGCAAGCCCGCACACAGCGGCTGCACACAATGCACTTGCTCGAATCAAAGGTGAAATACGGGTTGGACTCGTCCTTACCGCGGTCGAGGTGATTCTCCCCTTCCGTTCCGTAGCGGACGTCTCTGAGGCCGACGGCACCGGCCATGTCCTGCAGCTCACAGTCGCCATTGGCGGGGCAAGTGAGGCAGTCGAGGGGGTGATCGGAAATATAGAGTTCCATCACGCCCTTGCGAAGCTTGTCGAGGCGTGGCGTTTGGGTGTGAACCGACATGCCCTCTGCACAGGGCGTGGTGCAGGAAGCCGGCGTGCCAGGGCGGCCTTCAATCTCGACTAGGCACAGCCGGCAGGAGCCGAAAGCGTTGAGGTTATCCGTGGCACAGAGCTTGGGGATATTAGCCCCGACCATGGCCGCGGCGCGCATCACCGATGTGCCCTCGGGCACGCTCACGGGCATGCCGTCGATGCGCACGGTGACCATCACATCCGACTCGGCCCCGGGGGTACCGAGATCCTGTGAGTAATCCACCTGCGCGGGATCGAACTGCTGGACCATATTCATCGTTTTACCCTCATCCCGTGACAATCACAGGCGATGCAAAATCTTCTGGGAATTCGTTGAGCGCGCTGAGCACCGGGTTGGGCGTGAGCCCGCCCATGGCGCACAGCGAACCTTGTGTCATCAAATCGCATAGATCGCGCAGCAACTCGGTGTTGGCCTCAACATCCTTGCCCGCGCGGATCTTGTCGATAGTCTCCAAACCGCGGACCGCACCGATACGACAAGGCGTGCACTTACCGCAGGACTCTTCCACACAGAAATCCATCGCAAAGCGCGCCTGCTCGGCCATGTTAACGGAGTCATCAAAGAGCACCACGCCGCCGTGACCAATCATGCCACCGGCCGCAATGAGCGCCTCGTACTCCATGGCCACGTCGAGCTTTTCAGGGGTGAGATACGCGCCCAATGGGCCGCCGATCTGCACCGCGCGGAGCGGCCGGCCCGACCGGGTGCCGCCGCCAAAATCTTCAATCAATTCTTTTGCGCTGATGCCAAACGCTGTCTCCACAATGCCGCCGCGGGCAATGTTGCCTGCCAGCTGGAACACTTGAGTACCCAGCGAGCGATTCTGCCCCAGTGCGGCGTAGGCCTCGGCGCCGCGCGCCAAAATCGAGGGGACGCTGGCGATGGTGAGCACGTTATTGATCACGGTGGGCGTGCCGAACAAACCTTTGATCGCGGGTAACGGCGGCTTGGCGCGCACCATGCCGCGACGACCCTCCAGGCTCTCTAGCATCGCCGTTTCCTCGCCGCAGACATAAGAGCCCGCGCCGACGCGAATCTCGACGTCAAAACAGAGATCAGACCCGAGGATGTTGTCACCCAGCCAGCCCTGCTCCCGGGCAATCCAGATCGCCGACTGCAGGGTAGCGATGGCATCGGGGTACTCAGAGCGAAGATAAACTAGGCCACGGTCGGCACTAACGGCGTGGGCGGCAATGGTCATGCCCTCGAGCAAACAGAAGGGATCTCCCTCCATCAGCATGCGATCAGCAAACGTACCGCTGTCGCCTTCATCGGCGTTCACGCAAATATATTTGTGGGCGGGCGCGTTTTGCGACTCGCCTGCATGGGGAGCCGGTGGCTGATCCGCCACGGTGCGCCACTTGATGCCTGCGGGAAAGCCGGCACCACCGCGACCGCGCAGGCCGGAATCGGTCACCGCCTGCACGACGTCACTGCCACTCATGGCAAGGGCGTTTTTAAGGCCGGTCAGGCCACCGTGAGCCAGGTAGTCCTCGGGGTCGACCGGGTCGGTAATTCCCACCCGCTCGTAAATCCAACGGTTCTGCTTGGCGAGGTACTCGACCTCTTCAACCGCACCAATAAAGTTATCGGATTGCTCGTCGGGTATGCCGGCGTCAATCTGGCCCGCTGTGACGTTTGACCACCCCACTCGCGGTCCGTGGCGATCATCAGCGCGCTCAACCAGCGGCTCCATCCACAGCATGCCACGGCTGCCATTACGAATGACCTTCTCACCGCGCGCTGCCAACGCACTCGCGACGGCGTCAGCGCCCATGGAACGAGCGGCGGCGTCGCGGGGCACGAACCAAATGCTCATGCGCCCTCTCCCACTGATTGGGCCTGCGTGACCGCGGCTTTCAAGCGCGCCACGTCGGCACAGCCCATGAGTTCACCGTCCACCAGTGCCGCGGGCCCCAGGGCACAGTTGCCCAAACAAAAAATCGGCTCATCGACACCGGTGAGTGCCGCCAAGTCGGCGTCATCGCCGCAGGCTTTAGCCCACTCGGCTTTGAGTTCTCGCCCGCCCACGGCCTGACAGGCCTCGGCCGCGCACAAACGCACCGGTACCGCAGGCGGCGCGGTATCACGAAGATCCCCGTAAAAAGTGAACACACCGTGCACGTCAGCGCGGGTGACGTTGCAGGCCTCGGCAATCATCGCCACGGCGTCGCCAGGGACATAACCAAAGTGCGCTTGCACGGCTTGCAAGCACAGCAAGACGGGGCCGGGCTCATTCGCCACGATCGGTGCGATCAGGGCTTCAGCCGACTCGGCATGCCATTCTGGATAACGTGCGTGACTCATTGCGCGACGCGCTCTCCCCCAGCGTAGACATTCAGGCGGTCTTCCCGCGTGAAACCGACCAACACCAATCCATGGGCGCGGGCAAGATCCACTGCCAGTGTTGTGGGTCCCGATACGGCAACAATCCCCGCCATACACGCCCTGAGCGCTTTAGCGACGATCTCGTAGGAGACCCGACCACTCACCACCAACACGTGATCAGTGAGTGGATATTCCTCGCTGAGGAACGCACTCCCGATCACTTTATCGACCGCATTATGGCGCCCTACATCCTCCCGTACCACCCGCAAACTACCGCCGGGCGCGATGATCGCCGCGGCGTGCAGGGAGCCCGTGAGCTCAAACATCTTTTGCTCGCCACGCATCGCCGCAACCCATTCGTGGGCCTCCTGCGGCGTGAGCTGCCAGCCGGCGCTCTGCAGTGCAACACGGGGCTTGGGCGTCGCCTCAATGACCTCGGCACTGCAGATACCGCAGGAGCTCGACGTCAGATAGGCGCGGGCTCTCGGGATGTCTACTGAAGGCGCCACGTCGAGATGGACCGTATCGACCGCTTCTTCTATGCCTTCCGCGCGCGATGCCGCGGCACCCTCGCGCTTGATGCCTTTCACATCCGCGCGGGCGGACAGGTCCGTTTCGCTGGCGAGCCAACCCACGGCCAGGTCTTCGTCATGGCCCGGGGTGCGCATGGTGGTGGCGAGCACCTCGCCGCCCACTGCGATGGACAGGGGCGCCTCGACCACAACGGGATCAAAATCGTCTTTTGATGACGCGCCGGAGGCCGTAACCGCGCTGACGCGCCGTACCGGCCTGGGATCCGTCGCGTGTAACGCCACTAGAAGAGCCCTACGATCTGCCCGTCGACCACGTCGATCTTCTCGCTCGCGGGCACCTTGGGCAGGCCAGGCATGGTCATGACATCACCACAGATGGCGACCACAAAACCCGCACCCACAGAGAGCCGGACTTCGCGAATATCCATCACGTGGCCATCAGGCGCACCCTTCAATGCGGGATCCGTTGAAAAAGAGTACGGGGTCTTGGCAATACACACCGGCAGGTGGCCGTAGCCGCCGTCGGTGAGTTCCTTCAATCGGTCGCGGACCTTGCTGCTCGCCGTGATCTCGCTTGCGTGGTACACCTTGGTCGCCACCGCCTCGAGTTTTTCCCACAACGACAGCTCGCCGGGATACACGAAAGAGTTGTGAGGTGTGTTGGCGGGCGTCGGGTCAGCGTCACAAATCTCGGCCACCATGTGCGCGAGATCCGTCGCGCCGGCACCACCGTTGGCCCAGTGACTGGAGAGCGCCACCTGAACACCCAGCGCCTTGCAGTGCTCCATCACCAGCTCAACCTCGGCGTCGGTGTCGGCCACGAACTGGTTAATAGATACCACCGCGGGCACGCCGTAGTTCTCGCGCAGGTTATTGATGTGACGGTTCAGGTTAGCGAGACCCGCGCGCAGTGCGGGCAGGTTTTCCTCACTCAGATCCTCACGTGCAACGCCACCGTGGAACTTGAGCGCGCGAATCGTAGCGACCAGTACCGCAGCCGAGGGCCGGATGCCCGCCGAGCGGCACTTGATGTCGATGAACTTCTCAGCACCCAAGTCGGCACCAAAGCCGGCCTCAGTCACGACATAATCCGCCAAGCGCAGGCCGGCCATGGTCGCGATGACGCTGTTACAGCCGTGAGCGATGTTGGCGAAGGGTCCGCCGTGCACAAAAGAAGGCGTGCCCTCGAGGGTCTGAACCAGGTTCGGTGACAACGCATCTTTCAAGATGGCTGTCAGCGCGCCCTCTGCCTTGAGGTCAGCAGCGGTGACGGGCTCGCGCTGGCGGGTGTAGCCCACCACAATGCGGCCCAAACGCTTTTTGAGATCATCGAGATCCGTAGCCAAGCAGAAGATCGCCATGATCTCCGAGGCCACCACAATATCGAAGCCGTCCTGGCGTGGGTAACCATTACCCGGACCGCCGAGAGCGACGGTGATGTCACGCAAAGCGCGGTCGTTCATGTCGAGCACGCGCTTCCACGTCACGCGGCGCACGTCGATGCCCAGCGCGTTACCGTGGTGAATATGGTTGTCGAGCAGCGCCGACAGCAGGTTGTTCGCCACGCCGATTGCGTGCAGGTCGCCGTTGAAGTGCAGGTTGATGTCTTCCATCGGAATCACCTGCGCGTAGCCACCGCCTGCGGCGCCACCCTTCATGCCAAACACGGGGCCCAACGAGGGCTCACGCAAACAAATCGCGACGTTCTTGCCGATGTGCTTCAGCGCGTCACCGAGGCCGACCGTCGTCGTGGTCTTACCTTCACCCGCGGGGGTCGGGCTCACCGCCGTCACCAGGATCATGCGCGCGTTGTCGCGCACCGGCTGCTGCAGCAACCAATCGAGATTCACCTTACCCTTGATCCGGCCATACGGCTCGAGCGCCTCATCGGGGATGTTGAGCGCCTCGGCGATCTCGGTGATGGGCTTGGGGGTGGCGGCCTGAGCGATTTCGATATCCGATGCCATGGGTGATGCTCCGGTAACTGACTAAAGGGTCAGGGAAAAAGGGGCGAGCGAGGGATCAGCGACAACCTCACACTGCACGCCGGGCAGGCACGCGAGCGAGACACGGGGATACAAATAGGGGTGCCCGTGCCGATATCGCTCTGGCGTGCTGATCGACTCTGTACAGCGTGACGCATTCGCTGACTCTCCACTCCGTTTTGAGTGTCTACTTTGAGTAGATTGTTATTGTCGTGCCCGGCAGGCTTTTAGGACGAGAAACCGCGAATTCACGCGGCTCTGACCACCTGCTCTATGGCCCGGCGGGCGCCATTATTCGGAGAATTGGCAGGCATGGCAAACCATGCAAAACACCAATTTGGTGCGCATTGGCAAAGTGTCGTTTTTTGACCTCGGGGTGTCGCGTAAAAGCCCTCCCCTGTGGCACTTTTTGGCGGTTTTTCTGGCCCTCCACGCCGTGGACGCCGAACCAGCCCGCCCTGACCTGTCATCTAATGCTATTGCCACGGCACACGACGCCGATGAGCTGGTGGCAAGCCATTCAGACAGCGTCTATTGCGATGGCTGATCAACCAACCTCTGGGGACTTGCCATGATCAAGACACTCACTACTTTCTCACTCAGCCTGGGCCTCGCGCTCACCGTCGGGTGCTCATCCTCTTCGGATTAGCCTGCTGAAGCTCCTGCGGCGCCGGCAGCACCCAACTTCGCCGCCATCCACGCGGACGACACCGGCGAAAAAATTCCGGTGACCTTGTAAAACTACGAAGTCGCCGAGAGCGACCTCGCTTTCTACAACATCACCAAACTGGTCGGGATAAACACCTTCTTCCACTTCCCCACTGGCGCCTTTGATCTCGACAACCCAACCGTTGTGAGTATGAACCGCGACACTTATTACAGCGGGGCGATCATCGACACGACTCAGGGCGCCACCGTGACCATCCCGGAAACCAACGGCCGCTACCTCTCGGTGATGGTGGTGCAAAACGATCACTACATCGATCAGGTATTCCTGGAGCCCGGCACCCACGAGATCACCAGTGAGACCGATTTTGCGATGGTGGCGATGCGCATTCGCGCCAACCAGAGCGACCCGGCAGACGATGAAGCCATCGCTGCACTCCGCGCGGGCGTGAAACTGGAAGTCGGCGGCAACGCCAGCCACGTCAGACCCAACTGCGACATGGAGCAGATGGTTGCATTGCGTGATGAGCTCACCGTTGAAGGCACCAAGTTAGGCTCCTTAATGGGCATGCAGGGCGCGCACGGCACGATCGAGCCCATGATGCACCTGTACGGCACGGCGATTGGTTGGGGCCTGCTGCCCGACGCACAGGCGCAATATCTGGGATCACCCAAGTTCCCCAATGACGGCTGCTACATGGCGTCCTACGCCGCGCCGCCCTTCAACGAACCCGGCTTTTTCTCCATCACGATTTATGACGCAGACGGCTGGATTTACACCGATGACGGCATCCTCAACGAGTTCAACATGAACCTGAATGATGATGGCTCCTTTGACGCCTACTTTGGCGAATGTGGCGACGTCGACAACAACCTGCCGACCGTGGATGGCTGGAACTACATCATGCGCATTTACGAGCCCAAGCTGGACGAACTGCAGGAATTCCGCCTGCCTGAAGTGAAGAAAATCAGCTAATACACTCAGCGATCCTCGCGGGCACCGGATTCGGTGCCCGCGTTCACTTCCCGCCCCCTAGCTCGACTCCTTACGCTCTGCTATTCGCTATCCACCTTTTTGCGCGGGCTGCTCTGGCTTCTCTATTCTATCTACCCAATACCACCTAGCCGTTTCTTTCCGATCGCTACTCTCCTTACTCTCCAGCCGGTAGCGCCCATCTAGCTCTCTCAACTTACTCTCTCAACTTATTCTCTCAACCTGTTATCTGCACCCCGTCACCCATCAACCCGCTTTTCTTTGCCCTCCACTAGCTACCTTCCCCTCTTTAGCGCCTACGATGTATCGTTGAGTCTCGATCCACGGCCGTCGCGGCAGGTGCCAGAGATAGGATTCATGACCCAATGAGCTATCAGGCTGTTCCCATTCAAGATCGTGTCGATATCGACAACCTGTTCTCTGCTTATGCCTACACGCTGGATGATGGCGACGCCGATGGCTGGATCGCGCTTTACACCGACGACGGCGTATTTGATGTGCCGGGACTAAACCGCTTCGAAGGCCCGGAGGGTTTGCGCGCTATTGCTGACATCGTCATCGAGGGCAGCCAAGGTAACTGGCGCCACATGGCGACGAACGTGTTGGTAACACCGGGCGCGAATGGTGACGAGGTTGCCGTGCGACTGCGCACGCTGGTCACCGACTGGAATGTCGACCCCGCAGGCACGCAATTCAATGACTATCGGGGCACGCTGGTGCGCATCAACGGCCGCTGGCGCATCAAAGAACTCATTGCGACACCGACGAAAGTCATCGTCTGAAGCGCTTCAAAAGTACTGCACGCACGTCGCCCGCCCAACTCTGAGGGCCAGGCGGATCTTTTTAAGCAGCGGCGCATCGGCTAATCTTCACCCCTCGAAAACACCGTGCCGGAGTGCGCGACACAACGCTTGGGGGGCAACACCGTGACACAGAGTTGGGATCTGCTGATTAAAGGCGCCAAGGTATTTGATGGCAGTGGCGCGCTACCCAGCATTCAGGACGTGGCCGTGCGCAACGGCAAGGTCGCCGCGCGGGGCGATAGCCTGCCCGCCGACGCCGCTACCGAGGTGGTAGATGGCAGCAACCAATGGCTCGTCCCCGGCATGCTCGATATCCATACGCACCTCGACCTCGAGGTCGACGTGGAGCCCGCGCTGCCCGAAGTGGTGCGCCACGGCACCACCACCGTACTCGTGGGTAACTGCAGCCTCGGCACCAGCTTCGGCACGCAACAATCCGGTGAGCAGGAGCCCATCGTTGACTGCTTTACCCGCGTAGAGAACATCCCCAAAACCGTATTGCGCAAAGTCGCCGAGAAAATCACCTGGGACAACACCGGGGATTACATGGACCACTTTGCGGACATGCCCCTCGGGCCCAATATCGCTGCTTTCGTCCCCCACTCTATGCTACGCGTGGAAGTGATGGGCCTTGAGGCGAGCGTGAGCCGCAAGCCCACCGAGGCTGAGCTCTGCAAGATGGAGCAACTCCTGGAGGCCGCGATGCAGCAGGGCTACATGGGCCTGAGTACCGACGGCCTGCCTTTTCATTACCTGTCGAATGACCCCAACACTGACAAACGCATCCCGACTCAGTTCGCGAGTTTCAAAGAGCTGCGCCGGCTATTAAAAGTGGTGCGCAAGTACGACCGGGTCTGGCAGACCACGCCCATCATCGAGAACCGCTTGATGGCGCTCTTTTACTTCACGCTCACCAGCGGGCGCTTGTTTGGCAAGCCACTCAAGACCTCGGCGCTCTCGGCAATGGAGATGACCGCCGCACCCAAGACCGCCAAGCTCTTTTTGAATGTGGCGAAGCTCCTCAATACCCGCCTCTTCAAGGGCAAGCTGCACTTCCAGGCGCTGGGCACGAACTTCCGCGTGTGGTCCGACGGCATCGTGAGCCCGCTGTTTGAGGAAATGAAATCCACGGCGCAGCTCATAGCCAAGGAATACGAAGACCGCGAGGGCCGCATGGCGCTCCTCAATGACCCCGAGTGGGTCGAGCTCTACCGCAAGGAGTGGATGCACGGCCGCACAGGCGGCGACTTCGCCAGCTGGAAAACGGAGAAAGGCTTCCCCGATTCGCTGGTGATTCGCGACGGCAACATGCTTATTTTTGACGGTGCCCCGGTGAGCAATTGGGACGGCGAGTCGATGGCCGACGTAATGGCCCGCGTGCAGCGCTACCACGGTGGCGACAGCGCTGCGGCGCGCTCCGATGCCGAGCGTGAAGCATTCGATTTGTTCCCCAAGGTACTGCGCGACGACGCCGACTTTATGCTGCACATGATGCGCACTTACGATAAGACCTTCCGCTTTTATGCCGACATCGCCAACAAGGACAATAAAGCCACGCTAGGCTTTTTACTCGACGAGCACGCCCTGCCCGGTTTTAACGATTCCGGCGCGCACATCACCAACATGGCGTTCTTTGACTCTAACCTGATGTCGTTGAAGCTCGCTAGAGAGCGCGATGAGGCTACCGTCGCACACATGGTGAAGCGTTTGACCTCCGAGCCCGCCGAGATCTTCGGCCTCGATGTGGGCTCACTGGAGATCGGCGCGCAGGCCGACATGGTGCTCATTAACCCCGACGCCCTCGACGGCTGGCAGCCCGACCAGACCCGCAAGCTCGAGTACCGTGAGATCTTTGGTCACGAGCAAATGGTGAACCGGCCCGAAGGCATTGTGGACTCGGTGTACATCAACGGCGTGGTGGCGTGGAAAGACGGCGCCGCTCAGGCAGCACTCGGCCAGGAGACATTAGGCCGGGCACTGCGGGCTGCTTGAACACGCTCAGCTTAGTGATGCGGCCCCGCCATTGCTGGGCCATTTGCCTCAGTCTGTTTTTGAGCGCCTGCGCCTCGGCGCCACAGGTCGCCGATAATTCGGTCAGCCAGTTCAATGACCGTGCTCAAACTGAATCACCCCTAGTCGCACTCGCGACCTCCCAGGCACACTCGGGGATTCGGCTGCTGGCTGACCCCAGCGAGGCACTGCAAAGCCGGCTGCATTTGGCCGCGCTCGCCACTATCACACTCGATATTCAGTACTACCTCTGGCAGGGTGACGACAGTGGTCTGGCGCTGACCCACGAGGTCCTGCAGGCCGCCGATCGCGGCGTGCGGGTGCGCATACTGCTTGATGACATCTATCACTCGGGCCGCGACAGCGCCTACCAGACGCTCGATGTCCACCCCAATGTAGAGGTGCGGCTCTTTAACCCAATGGGTAACCGCGGCGCCGCCAAGCAGGTGAACTATGCGCTCAAAAAATCCACCTTCAACTACCGCATGCATAACAAGATCTTCTTGGTGGACGGCGTAGCCGCAGTATTGGTTGGACGCAACATCGGCGATGAGTACTTTGGGCAGGACCCCAGCTTTAATTTTTAGGATATGGACGCGATCGCCCTTGGTGACGTCGCGACCGAGGCCGGCCGGGCCTTTGATCTCTTTTGGAACGCAGAGCTCGCCTTCCCCGTGGAGGCGCTGAACAGCAACCCGGAAGCAATGCCCACCCCCACACAGACTGCGGTGTTGGCTGACGCGCGAGAACGCGTGACCCCTGCGGGTGAAGAAGACAACGCCGCCGCCACTGCGGCCTGGCTAAGCGGGCTATCCGGTGAGCTACTCTGGACCGATGCCCGCATCATCGTCGATCGGCCCGACCGCAGCACTGAGCAACCCGACTCTGCCTTTATGGCACTGATTGACGACCCCAGCCTGCGACCAGAAAAGTCCATGGTGATTCAAACCGCCTATCTGATCCCCAACGGCCCCACCATGGGGAACATTGAGGCGATGGGCGCTACGGGCGCGAGCATCAAAATCCTCACCAACTCGGCGCTGTCGAATAACCACAACTCGGTGCACGCGTTTTATGTGTCCTACCGCAAGCGCCTGATTGAAGCGGGTGTGGATCTGTATGAGGTGCAGGGTAACGGCAGCCTCGCGCGCTACCTTGACCGGGTGGGTGAGGATGGACGCGCAGGCCTACACACCAAAGCCATGGTGTTTGATGAACGCGTATCGATTATTGGCTCCTACAACATGGACCCCCGCTCCAGAGTCTGGAACTCAGAGATCGCGCTCATCTTGGACGACGCAGGGTTTGCCGCCGAGGTGCTTGAGGAGATGGCGCGGGACTTCACACCTGATGCCGCATGGCATGTGACACTCGATGACAACGGCAAGCTCCTGTGGTCGGGTGAGTCTGATGGCGAGACCGTTCAGTTCAGCTAAGACCCGGGCACCAGCTGGTGGACGCGCTTTGTGTGGGGCGTGATGCGGATCTTCCCGCTCGAGAACGAGCTGTAAGCGCTCTCCAGCTTACTCAGCGCACAAAACAGTCGGGCATAAAAAAGCGGGGGCCAACATCACCCCCGCTCTACTACCACATCCCCCAGGATTTAATCGTAAGAGAGCTCTGTGGCTTTGCCAGAGAACACTCTGTGCACGTAAAGAGTGTACCCCAGAATAGCGGGCAGCGTGACGACCGCTCCCCAGAAGATAAATTGCAGTGATTCCGTGGCCGCTGCGGCCTCCCACAGGGTCATGCGGCCGATCACGATGTCAGGGTAGATGCTATAGGCCAGACCAATCGCGGCCATCAGGCAGATGACCATGAGCGCCACAAAAATAAACCAGCCATAGCCCGCGTGGAGCACCTTGGGACGGCGTAGCATCCAGTCCATGCCGATGATCGCCAGCGCGCAGCTCATCGGGATGGGCAGCAAGCCAATCGCATCAGGCAGCTTAAACCAGCGATCCGCGATGTCCTGACTCACCAGCGGTGTCGCAATCGATACGAGGAGCAAGGCAAAGGCCATCGGCGGCAACGCCAGCCGGCACCAGTGTGCGGCTTTATCGAAGAGCTCGTCTTCGGTTTTGATCAACAGCCAAGCCCCACCCAGCATGATGTAGAGCGCGGGCAACGTGAGTGAAATCAGAATGGAGAACGCCACGCTTACGGCGTCGCCAGTCAAACCTGTGATGTAGGCACCCAGCATCCAGCCCTGCGTCATTGAGGCCATGAGCGAGCCCACGGCAAACAGCTTGTTCCACATGGGTTGTCGGTGGTCCGCCGACTTCACGCGAAAGTCGAAGGCCG
>PBLO01000026.1 GCA_002721785.1 Halieaceae bacterium | reverse complement strand
TAACACCATCACCTCGACTGCCCAAAGTACCCGGTGCAATGAAACCACTTGCGCTGTCTCTTCGCTGACCATGAACCAGTATTCCAGGCCCGCATAAATTGCCCAGGCTGCGGCCATGCCGAGCAGGTAGCCTGCCTGTTTCGCGATATCCAGTCGTCTGAGTTGTTCCACTGATCCCATCAGCAGCGTCTCGCAGCGCACCAGATAATTGCTGAGCGAGAACGTAATTTGGTAACCGATGTACACAAATAGCGCCAACGGTAATGCAATCGGGAGTATCAGCACGGCGGTGACGCCACTCAGTGTGATGCATTCAACCGCGAGGGAGAGGCGGAAGAACCAGCGCGGTGCAAGGATGCGCCGATACTGCGTTGCCACAATCAGGGTGCCCAGCGCCAACCCAAGGCCTCCCGCTGAAAACACGGCGGGTGATAGCGGGGTGTACAGCACGAACACGGCACCCACGGATAAGCCCAGGAAGAGTGAATTCAGAAACTTGTAGCGAATAAAGGCGGCGGGCCGGATCGTGGGGTGTGCCGCCATCCTCAGTAATCCACGCCCTGCCGGGCCATGATGCCAGCCCGATACGCGTGTTTGATCTCTTTGACTTCAGACACTGTGTCCATCGCTTCCCTGAGCGCCTGACCCCCACCGCGGCCCGTCACCACCACACTCTGTCCGGCAGGTCGGCTAGTTAAAGCACCGATAACGTCCTGCTCGGGTAAGTAGTCGAAGGCCAGCATATAGGTCAGCTCGTCCAGCACGACGAGATCATAGGTCTCGTCTTCGAGCATGGCACGCGCTTGCTCCCACGTCCGCTCCGCAGCGGCGATATCCCCGGCACGATCCTGTGTGTTCCAGGTAAAGCCGGTACCCATTTGGTAGAGCGTCACATCCGGCAGATGATTTTTCACAAAGGTTTCTTCGCCGGAGGGCTGCGCGCCTTTGATGAACTGAACAATGCCCACCCGTTGGCCGTAGCCCAGTGCGCGAATCACCATGCCAAAAGCCGAGCTGGTTTTACCTTTGCCATCACCCGTCAGCAGCACGCCGACCCCTTGCTCAATATCGGCTTTTAAGATCGCCTCATCGACGGCGGCTTTTTGCTTGGCCATCGCCTTGTTGTGTTTGGTGTCACGGTCCATGTCTCAATCCTACAGGTTGATCCGGGCGCCGAGATACGCGGTAAAGCCCGGCATGTAGTAGCCGGGTAACTGCTGATCGTCTTGATCAGTGAGATTCAGCAGGCGGGCTTCCAGCGAGAGTCGCGGGGTAACAGCCCATCGCCCCGAGAGATCGAGCGTCGTTGTCTCGTCGATGGGGGTACCAAAAGGCCCCGTGGCTTTCCCGGTGTGCCGCGCGGTGAGTCTGGCCGACAACGCTGCGTTTTCCCACGTCAGGCTCACTCGCCCGGTTTCCTCTGGTCGATAGGGGCGATCAGCACCATTTTGTTGCACAGCATCCATCCACGTGAAGTTACCGTCTATCGACCAGTTATCCGATAGCGGCAGGCTGGCCACGACCTCGAGGCCGTCCGACTCGCTCTCACCAAAAGCCTGCAGATAGCCGCTATACGCGGCCAGATCAAAGATGATCTCGTTCTCGATGGACTGATCAAACAAGATGACCTCGAAGGACAATGCGCTGAACTGACCAATCAATGCCACTTCCCAGCCGTCGGATTCCTCCTCGAGGAGTGGTGTGCCGCTGGCGGGCGGGTAGGCAAATGGTCCGTTGTTGTAGGCGATCTCATAGAGGCTAGGGGCTCTGAATCCGGTGCCGGATGCGGCGCGGATGGCCCAACCGGGCGCGAACTGCGGGAGGTTGTAGCGTGCACTGATACGCCAGCTATCGTGCTCGCCAAAATCGTCGTTATCATCGCGGCGCCATCCTGCTGTCACCACCGCAGGCCCCCACTTCTGCTGAATTTCCAAGTACAGACCCGTGTTGTCCCGCGTCCAGTCGGTGCTGCCATCCGACAGCGACTGTTCCTCCTGATCGATGCCATAGGTAATCCGTGTGGCGTCAGAGGCGCGCCATGTGCCCAGTAACGAGACCGAATCGGTTTCGCCGGTTGTCGCATAGGAGCGCTGTCCCGCTGAAAAGAAGGCGCGCTCGGTCTCGCTTGAAGAAATGGCTAATGTCAGCGAATGCTGGTCTGACGTCAGGGTCGCGCCAGCCCGCCAGGCGCGTTGCTCGTAGTCATCGTCGCAGTCGTGGATTAGCGCGAAGGTGAGGGTGTCGTAGCACCCATCGTATTCGTTCTCGCCCGAAATGTCGGTCGCGGCAAAGTCGAGCGCGATCATGTCGGTGAGTTGCACTGCCATTGCGCCATGGGCGGTGGTGTTCTCGTATCCGTCGCGGTCGGGGGTGACGCTGTCGATTTCGCGCGCATTGATCCCTTCGGTTTCCAGCTGCGAGAGTGATAGCGAGGCACGGACGCGATCCGTGACCAAAGAGCCGTTGACGCTGCCCTGATAAAAATCATCACCCCCTGCTTCAAAAAATCCCGAGGCGCCGGTGGTTGCCTGTGCATCAACAGTAGACATTGAGATCACGCCACCTGCGTCGGCTCCCCACATCAAACCCTGTGGTCCTCTCAAAATCTCAACGCGGGAGAGTCCGCTGCTGAGTAGATGCTCTACTCTGGGGCTAATCTGTGGCGAGGAGGGATCTGCGATATTGATGCCGTCCAGCACGATACGCGTGCGATAGCCCTCTTCGCCGCGAATGCGGACTGCGGCCGCTTTGCCGTACCCACCATCCATGGTGACGGTGACGCCGGGTTGGGTATCGAGCAGCGAGCCTAAGTCCGGGTAACCAAAAGCGCGCATCGCGTCTTGATCCAGCACCGTCACGGAGACGCCGATCTGGTCAATCAGGTCAGGTGTTCGCGACGCGACGACGACGGTCTCCTCAACCCGATCACTCTCCCCGGCATCGCTCGCTGCGTCTGTCTCTGACCCCTGTGCTAGGCTGGTTGCGCTGGCTAGCGCTAAGGAGAGGGCGCCCAGAATGTAGGCGCAGCCCCTCGCGAGAGACATCTTGGCTCCGCTGGTGCGACAGGATCTTTCAGTAGTGGTATGTGCGCCGCATTCCGCAGGCAAATTGGTCAGGCAGTTGTGGATCGTCTTGTCAGTCATCGTTCATCCCCGGGGCGCATATCGCACCGACTTCGGTTGGTGGCCATCGAGTGGGGAAGGGCGCGGGGATGCGCAACACTCTGCCCGTCCGTGAACAGGGCTGCGTTGCTGTGCATCCTGTGGGAGCCCTCCGCTCCACATGATGGTGTTGTATCAGGCAGGTATCGGGCTCTCACAAAAGTGATGACCGTTGCGGGGGCAGCGCCGGACTTGAACTCTCTCACCGGACTTCCCTTTTAACCTACCCAGATCATGTGATCGGCAGGCACCTGATGGGCGGAACCATACGCCCGAGTCCGTTCTGGGTCAAATGTGCGGCGGTGGTAGGCTATAGCGATGGATTCATCGCAGATATCACCACCACCCACCGATGCGGAGCACGCCCGGGTAGCGGAACTCCTCGGCAGGGAGCCCCGGGGTCTGCGCGCGGTCGCGGTAGCCGATGAGCAAGGCGACCCGCTGGTCATTCGTGTGGCATCAGTAGTCGACGGAAAGCCCTTTCCAACGCTTTATTGGTTGCTTGGCGAGGCCATTTGTTTGCGTATTGATCGACTGGAAGCCGCTGGTTTTATTGCTGCACTGCAGGAGCAGGTGGATGCCTCTGAAAGCTTGCAGCAGGCCATGCGCGCCGATCATGCGCGGCATCGCCGGGAGCGCGACGGTTTTCTGTCGTCAGAGGAGCGCGCCCACTTAGCGGCGCAGGGGATGCTGTCAGCGCTTGATGCCAGAGGTATCGGCGGCATTGCCGAACCCAGTCGGATCCGCTGCTTGCACACCTGGTACGCCGCGCATCTTGTCACGCCTAATACGATCGGCGAGTTGGTCGATGAGTTGCTCGCAGAAAGTGAATACTTGGCGCCGGACTAGTTAATCAGCAATGGTATCCTTCAGCCCTTGTTTTAAGCGGTTTGACGGAAACACACCATGTCTACGAATACTGACGATCTTCGCATTCGCAACCTGCGCGAACTGGTCGTGCCTGAGTCGCTGATCGCGCAGCTTCCTGCAGAAGGCAAACTGGCTGAGCATGTCACGGCATCACGTTCGGTGATTCAGTCTATTCTCGAACAGGCAGATGATCGTCTGGTGGTGGTAGTGGGGCCATGCTCTATCCACGATCCGGAGGCGGCACTTGATTACGCCGCACGCTTGAAGACGCTCGCGGATGAGATCGCTGAGGATATTTTTGTTGTCATGCGCGTCTACTTCGAGAAGCCCCGCACCACGGTGGGCTGGAAAGGGCTGATCAACGACCCACACCTCGATAACTCCTTTGACGTCAACGAGGGTTTAAGGCGTGCCCGACAGTTACTGCTCGAAATCAATGCAATGGGCTTGCCAACGGCGACCGAGTATCTCGACTTGATTTCGCCACAATACATCGCGGATCTGATCAGCTGGGGCGCGATCGGTGCGAGAACGACAGAAAGTCAGAGTCATCGCGAGCTCGCGAGCGGCTTGTCGTGCCCCGTTGGCTTCAAAAACGGTACCGGAGGTAATGTCCAGATCGCGGTCGACGCGATCGGCGCCGCACAGAATTCGCATCACTTCCTCTCCGTGACCAAGGGCGGCCAATCAGCCATCTTTGAGACAGCAGGTAACCCCTATTGCCACCTGATTCTGCGCGGCGGCCCGCAGCCCAACTACGATATGTTCTCAGTGGATGATGCCTGCGCCATGCTAGCTAAGGCGAAGCTGGCAGAGAGCATCATGATCGATGCGAGTCACGCCAACAGTCGCAAGCAGCCCGCACGGCAGGTTGCGGTCGCAGAGGACATCGCCTCCCAGGTTGAGCGAGGGGACCGCCGCATTATTGGCCTGATGCTGGAGAGCTTCATCGAGGCAGGACGTCAGGATGTCGTTGATAAGGACAAGCTGGTCTACGGGCAAAGCATTACTGATCCCTGTATGGATTGGGAGCAAACGATTGTGACCCTGCGGACCCTTGCAGACGCGGTGCAACGGCGACGACATGCAGCCTGAACCCATGTCCGGTGTTCGCGCAAAGGCTTTATCGCCTCAAGTGATGCGGTCGCTTCTCGCCTCTATGGCGTTCGCTTGGGTGTTTGCGCTCTGCACAAGTGCGGCGAGCGCTCAGGACGCCGAGATGGAGTCCGTTCCTGCTGCCCCAGTAGATGGCATCAACAAAAATGACAGGTTGGTTCGCTCTTATTCAGCTCGGTCCAATCTGGCAGAAGCACAGCTTGTTACCGTCGGGGTCGCGCACATAGCCACCGTAGAAAAAGCCCGGCATGCGCTCCCCGGGTGGGCCGTCACAGGTTGCGCCGAGCTCAATCGCCTTGGCATACATGGCATCGCACTCGGCAGGCCCACCAGCGCGAATCGCCACCATCGTGCCGTTACCCGCGCTGGGCTCGCCTTCGTCATACGGAATGCAGACAGCGAGCATGGGACTCGACACATCCATGCCATACAGGGCGATGCGTTCGTTACCCAACACACATTTGGCTCCGATCACCCCTAAAAGCGCCTCATAAAAAGATTTGGCGCGCTCGAAATCGGTCACACCCAAGGTTGTATAGGCCAGCATCAAAGTCTCCTGATTCGTTCTGATAGAAAGTGGTTTGAGGGTCTCAAGCACCAGTCGCTGAGGCTCCCCGCGAGCCTCGAGCTTATCCATCAAGCGGCAGGATGACCAGATTTCGGGGTTTGGGTGTCACCTTAAGAGCGCGTATTCTCGGCACTATCTTTGAATAGCCGGATCACTATGGAATCTGCGCTGGTTGCACTGATCGTTGTCGCGTTGATTGCCTTGCTCATTGTGAGCCGGGTCTCTCCTGCGCTCTTGTTCACGCTGGCTATGGCCAGCTGTGTGTTGGTGGGAGCGATCGACATGCCGGCCGTGATGGCGAAGGCGACCAATGAGGGCCTAGTGACGCTGCTGTTGTTGCTGATGGTGTCGATTGGCCTTGAGCGGCTGCCCTGGTTACTGGCGCTGTCTAATCGCGCTGTCAGAGGTTCTTTGCCCCGTACCTTATTGAGTCTATCGGGCATGACCATGTTGTTCTCGGCATTCGTCAATAACACTGCGGTCGTGGCGACTCTGGCAGGCACGTTGCGGAAAAACCCGCACCATGCCGCGAGCCAAATTCTGTTGCCGATTTCCTACGCCGCTATTTTGGGCGGCACACTGACGCTGATTGGCACTTCGACCAATCTGATTGTCAGCAGCTTTCTCAAAGATATCACCGGCACAGGCATCGCCTTTTTCGCTTTTCTACCCGTCGCCTTGCCCGCTGCTTTGGCCGGCTTGGTCGCCATGCTGCTGATGTACAAAGTGCTGCCGACGGGTTCGCACGGTAAGTTGCCGGTGAATGAATTTCTGATCGAGATGGCGGTGGCGGATGAGTCTCGATTGATCGGCAAGACGGTGGCAGAGAATGGCTTGCGCGACCTGGGCGAATTGTTTCTGGTCGAATTAGTTCGAGAGGGGCGATTGATCACGCCCGTTGCGCCCGGAGAACATTTGGAAGCAGGCGATCGCCTGATTTTCTCCGGCGACGTATCGAGCGTGGGGATCCTCGAGCGCTTCCATGGATTGCGCTCATTCGCGATCGATGAAGGCTTGCTGGGAACGAACCTCACCGAAGTGGTGTTACTACCCGGTGCGGCGGTCATTGGCTTGACGATCAAGGGCAGCGAATTCCGCTCGCGCTTCGACGCGGCGGTGGTGGGCCTGCATCGCGATGGCGAACGACTCTCCGGGCGGCTTGGCAACATCACGCTCAGGGCGGGCGATTCACTGATGCTGGCCGTCGGGCCTGATTTCCAGAAACGCAGCAACTTGAGCCGGAACTTTTTGGTGATCGATAGCAGCGTGGCCAGCCACAGTCTGTCGACGCCCAAAAGCCTTACCGTGGCGGCAGGTATGTTTACAGCGGTGATGGCATCTGTTTTGGATTGGGTGCCCCTCTCGACGGGGCTGATGTTTTTGCTGTTGCTCATGCTGGGGTTAAAACTATTCAGCGCGGCAGAGCTTAGGCGGCGATTTCCCTTCGAGATGTGGCTCATCGTCTCCTCTGCACTGGCGATCAGTCAGGCAGTGATGGACTCGGGGCTTATGGGCCAGGTGATGGCGGGTTTGACGCCGCTCTTAGCCAGTGTGCCGCCCATCGTGATGCTGCTGATGGTGTACCTGCTCACGCTTACCATGACGGAGTTGATGACTAACAACGCGGCCGCCGCGTTGATGTTTCCACTCGGTTACAGCGTGGCCTTGTCTTCCGGTTATGAACCCATGGCATTTGTTATGGCGGTTGCCTTGGGGGGCAGCGCCTCTTTTCTCACACCCTTTGGCTATACCACTAACCTGATGGTGCAGAACCTCGGGGGATATACGCGCGCCGATTACGTACGCTTTGGTTGGCTGGTCTCCCTGTGCTACTCGGCGACGGTTCTGGTGCTGTTGCCTCGCGTTTTTCCGTTGTAGGACAGAGCTACGCTGTTTCGCTACCACGGCATCATTTGATGTCCCGATCAAATCACCGATAATCCCCCACCGTGAGAGACCGATGTTAACAATCAGCGAGCACTTGAGTGCCGACGAGCGCCAGCGCGTCTTGCGACGTAGCGATCCGCAGGCGTGGTGGCTGGTGCTATCGACCTGGGCGGCGATCTTGGGGCTCTTGGCGCTGGCGGCGGCATTCCCCCACCCCGGGACAATCCTCATGGTGTGGCTGTTCCTGCCTGGTCGCCAATTGGGGTTGTCTGTGTTGATGCACGAGGCGGGGCACAACACGTTGTTTGCCAGCCGCGGGCTCAATCAGTGGGTTGGGCAGTGGTTGTGTGCATTACCCACACTGAACGACCTGAACGCCTATGCGACGGGCCATTTGGATCATCACCGCCTGGCGGGTAGCGCGGCGGATCCGGATCTACCGAACTATCGGGCTTACCCGGTTGACCGGCAGAGCTTTTGGCGCAAAGTGATTCGGGATCTGACGGGTCAAACGGGCGCCAAGCTGATCGCAGCGCTGGTGCACGGTGGGTTGTCGCATTTTGGCGGTTCAACACGGCCGGGGAGTGCATTACTCCTTAAGCAGGTGGCGGTTCAGGGTGCGCTGGCAGCTGTTCTGATACTGTCGGGTGCAGGTTGGGTATGGTGGCTGTGGTTTGGCACGCTGATGACCTCTTACATGCTGGTGGTGCGGTTACGGCAGGTCGCCGAGCATGCTGCAGTGCCTGATGCCCTTGACCCGGACCCGCGATTTAATACGCGCACCGTGGTTGCGCCGCTTTGGCAACGTTGGTTGATGGCCCCGCACTATGTGAACTATCACCTCGAGCATCACCTGATGCCGGGGGTCCCCTGTTACCGCTTGCCGGCTTTTCGCGCCTTGCTCGAGAGCAAAGGGTTGCTGGCTGAGGTGCCCGCGTTCAACAGTTATCAGCAAGTACTATTGCATGCAGTGAGGTGGACATGAGCCAATCACCTGACCAGTGGGTAGAGGCTCATCTGGGCCCCGTTGCCGAGTCGCTGTCTTCGTTTGTTTTTTCTACCGTCTCGGTTGCCGGCACCGAGGTGCCGCTGATTGTCATATGGACTGCTGTCGCTTCACTGTTCTTCACCGTTTACTTGCGTCTCATCAATGTTCGCGCCCTGGGATTGGCTATTCGCCATGCGCGGGGGGATTTTTCTGACCCCAATGCGCGAGGCGAAATCAGTCATTTCAAAGCTGTCGCCACGGCAGTGTCCGGCACGGTCGGCGTAGGGAATATCGGCGGTGTGGCCGTCGCTATCTCACTGGGTGGCCCCGGTGCGGCCTTTTGGCTCTTTGTGGCGGGGCTTTTATCCATGTCCACCAAGCTGGTGGAGTGCACCTTAGGCGTAAAATATCGGCGCTATAACGAGGATGGCTCGGTTTCGGGCGGTCCCATGTTCTACATGGAGGCCTATTTTCAGGAACGCGGTCGGCCTTGGCTAGGCAAAGGCCTGGGTATGTTCTACGCCGCAGCACTGGTGATCGGTTGCCTGGGTATCGGTAACATGTGGCAATCCAATCAAGCCTTTGCCCAGGTTTTGGTGATTACCGGCGGCGAGGACTCGCTCCTTGCGGGCCGCGGTTGGCTCTTTGGGCTGGCCTTGGCGGCGGTCATAGCCGCCGTGATTATCGGCGGTATCCGTTCCATTGCGCGAGTGGCCGCTGTGCTCGTGCCCATCATGGGTTTGATCTACGTTTTCGCTACCTTGGTGGTGATTGGCTTGAGTGCTGAGCACATTCCCGGTGCGTTGGCATTAGTGATGAACGATGCCTTTACCGGGCAAGCGGCATCCGGCGGGATTTTAGGTGCGATGGTGATCGGCTTTCAGCGTGCCTTGTTCTCAAACGAAGCCGGGATTGGCTCGGCGTCGATTGCCCACTCGGCAGTGAAGACCGAGGCGCCGGCATCCGAGGGCATTACCGCACTGCTGGAACCTCTGATTGATACCGTCATTATCTGCTCCCTCAGCTCGCTGGTGATTCTCACGACGGCCATTCCGCAAGGATTAATGGGTAGCGAACTCGTGGGCATCGAGCTCACCTCTGCTGCCTTCGCCTGGCACTTCAGTTGGGCGCCTTACGTGATTGCGGTAGCGGCGTTGCTGTTCGCGTTTTCAAGCGCGCTGGCCTGGTCGTACTACGGTTTGAAGGGCTGGAGTTATCTCGTGGGAGAAGGGCGCGTGCGGGCGATTGTTTTCCAAATGATCTTCTGCGGCTTCATCGCGCTGGGGTGCATGCTGGAAATACGTGCGGTACTCGACTTCTCCGATGCGATGACGTTCCTCATCGCACTGCCCAACATTCTCATGTTGTACCTGTTCGCACCGATGGTCAGGCGTGATGTCAGTGAGTACATCGCAGCTATCAAGGCGCGTTAGTAAGGCTGATCGCCCTCACTAACAACCCGGTGCAGTCTTCGTGTTGCCGGGAAGAAATCGTTGACCGGTTTATGCTGAGTGCTGCGGTTGTCCCAGAGCACCATTGAGTTGGGCTGCCAGTTAAAGCGACAGGTAAACTCGGGCAGGCTCGCGTGTCGCCACAGGAACTGCAGGACCTCAGCTGACTCCAGCGGGGGCAGGCCCTCGATATGGGTGGTGAATAAGCTGTTCACAAAGAGCACTCTTTTGCCGGTCTCGGGATGGGTTTGCACAACCGGGTGGCGCACGGGTGGGTTTTTCGCCACCGCGTCAGCGAGCCGTTCGCGTCCACCGGGCTCGGCGAGACTCTCTTTGAAGCCGTGACTGAAGTCATGCACCGCGACCAAACCGTCCAGATACCGCTGCATACCGTCGGAGAGCCCCTCGTAGGCCACGGTCATGCTGGCGAACAGAGTGTCTCCACCCACCTCCGGGATGGTGATGCCCCTGAGCACGGTCACCGAGGGCGGGTGCTGCCGGAACGTCATATCTGAGTGCCACATTTCAATCTTCGAGGGGTTTTCTTTGGTGCTCTCGAGAATCATGACCTCGGGGAGATTTTCCACCGTGTGATAGGCGGGATGCGTTTGCAGAGGGCCAAATATCTCTGCCAGCGCCTTTTGATCAGCAGGCTCGATCGACTGATCGCGCAAAAAAAGCACCTCGTGCTCATTGAGCAACTCGCGCAACGTCTTGGCCAGCTCGGCATCGATGCCGTCTCCCAAATTGATCGCTTGCAACTCGGCGCCTATGGCTCCCGCTACTCGCTTGACGATCATCCCATCATCTCCTGTGTTCCTTCGACCTTATTAGAGCGCGGGCGAATTGTGCTCGTCCATGACGTGGGTCGGCAATAGTCCGCTTGGCACACTTAACCGGTGGGTGAACGAGCTGGGTGACAGTGATCCATAACCCGAGCTCCGCTGCTTATCTCTAACGTCATTGAATAACAAACGAACAGGAAGTGACTCATGAAAAAATGGACTTAACCACCGGTGCACTGGCACTATCGCTCAGCCAAACCACACTCTCTGCAGGTGCTCTTGCCTCATCGGAGTCAGGCGCTTTACCCGCCTCACTCTCACTGCACGTCGGACAGACGCCTCTACGGGATGAGCAAACTCGGAGCGTGTCGGTCATCGAGGCCATGCAAACCCGGGGCAAAGTGCTGCCCGTCGTGCTGGGTGTGGCGGCAGTCGATATTGCATTGGCGACCTACTTTTGGGGTGTTTATGTACCGTTCTATGCGGAGAAGGAGCCTGCACATTGAGCAGCTGGAGCCGGCTTTGCCCGGGTGCTCAAACCCTCGCGAGCCGCAATCCTGTAGAGCGTTTGCGTCATAAAATCGCCAGGGATGATTGCCTTCGCGCTAGGGAGCGCTTCTTTGCCGTGAGGATCGTGCCCACGTTACTGGCTTGGGCAGCCCTGGTTGCGGCGACGGCAGCCGTGGCAGGCGCTCTGATACCACCGGGTGTGTCGTTGACGCTGTACTTTAGTGGCGCGGCTATCCTCGTGGTGTGGCTGGAGCGCCGCGCCCGGTCGCAGCTCGCGATGCCTTAGCTCCCTAGTACATGGCTCACGTCCATGTTCATACCACCGCGCCGCTGCGTGTGTTGGGCAATAGGAGGAGCTCAACACCGCGGCGGGTAGCGCGGTTCCTGCTGTGCGGTGTTTTACTTATCGGGGCGGCTCAGGCGGCGTCACAGCCGCCTCGGGCTGCTTCCCTGACTCTGATGAGGCAGTCAGCTACGTTCGATTGCGGGCGTGCGGCTCTGGCGACATTGCTCTCACACTATGCGGAGCACCCGGTGCCAGCGGTGTCCTTAAGTGAGGGCGTCACGTGGCGAGAGCCTGAGTGGCGGCGCATCCAGTCGACCGGTTTTAGTTTGCAGCAGCTCGTGTTGATGGCGGAAGCCTTTGGTGCGTCGCCACAACTGATCGCCCTCACAGCCGTGGAACTTCAGACGAAGCCATTACCGCTGCTGGTACATCTGCAACTGGACACTGGACCCCATTTCAGCGTGCTGACCGGAATCGCAGGAAATCGCGTGACGCTGGCTGATCCGAGTCAGGGCCGTCTGCTGTGGTCACTGCCCGAGTTTCTCAGCGCTTGGGCCCCGGAACATCGGGGCCTCGCGCTGGCGATTACAGCAGATCTTGACGGGTCAGATTCAGTCCGCGTTCGCTAACGGTTTCGGCGCCCGCGGTATGCGTAATGACGGCGGTGCTGGCGAGCTCCGGTTTGAGGTAGGTATCAGCCACTCGTCTCAGGTCGTCGAGGGTCGTGTTAACGATCCCGGCCCGCAGTGCTTTACGGTGCTCCGCGGTGCGTTTGAACAGCCGCTCGTGGAAATCGCGTTTGGCCTCTCCGGCGGGGGATCCTGGTTTGTCGAGGCTGGCCATCACGCTGAGAATGGCCTCTTCGAGCGCGAGCTGTTTGTGCTGGCTCTCCAGCAACCAGCGTATAGAAGCGTCGAAGTCGTCGAGGGTCTCGACCAGTCGTGGATCCCGGTATGAGAAGAACCTGAATGCGGCGATATTGGGGTCATGACTCGCGCCGCCGCCGTAGGCACCACCCTGTTCCCGGATGCTGCGATGCAGGAAACCGTTCCGCAGAAAGGCCGCCAATACCGAGAGCGCTGGGGCATCTGAATGACCAGAGGGCACGGTGGGGTAGGCTTTCGCGCAGAAATTGACCTGAGTGTTGGTGACCCAGACCTCCTGGCACGCTTCGCGAATGCCTTCCAGCGCAGTCGCCGCATCCGGCTCGCTTGCGATGGGTGCGGCCGCGGCTGCGGATTCGCTGGCTTGGCTGATATTGGGTTCATCTGCGATGGTGCATAGCAGGGGCGCACCGCCCGCCGCCAGTTTTTGATGGATGGCGCTCAGTGAGTGCGATAAGGCCTCCAATTCGCCGTCTTGTTTGAGCACATCATCGAGCGCACGCATTCGACGAATACCCTCGAGGCCACCCTGTTCGTGGCTGACGCGTGCCAAGGGACTCATCCCGGCGCAGGCGGCACTCATCGCCAATGCGTGTCCGCTGCCGGTGATCCCCTGATCCCGTCGTGCGCGCATTTGACTTACGAGATCACGAATTCTGCTGTGCTCGTCAAACCGGGCGTGTTGCAGCGTATCTGACATCAGTGACAGTTGCGGTGCCATACGGTCGGCTAGCGCTTTCGAAGACATTACAAAGTAGCTGTCGCTAGCCTGCTCGTCATCGCGCTGGGCGCGGCTGCTGACTGAGGCACCCAGAGAGCCGACCGTAGCGGAGTGCCGCTCCTGCGTCTCAAGGTAATCGAGGTCGCCTACACCCACCTCTGCGAGTAGCGCGGTGACCAGAGGCAGGTGCTGCTGTTCTGCCGCTGTCAGGGCGGGCAGAGGACTGACCCACTGCTGATACACTAGACCGTTAGTGCCGGCGGTATAGCGGTAGTGCTCTGACGGCCCGTCGGTCACGGTTGGTAAAGGGGATGTGGTCTCAGCGGGGATATCTGACAGCTCCACCCGTGGCAAAATAGTGGGGTCATCTTTTTGCCCTTGGCGCTCTCGCAAGCGCGCTGCCAGATCGAGAATCTCGGCTGTGTGCTCACCACTCAACTCTTCTTTCATTGCGGTGAGGCGTGCCGCTTCCGCCGCGTCACGCTTGGCTGCGAGGTCCGTATCGGGTGCCACCACCAGTCGAACGCGGTGCGGGTTATCGATCAGCAAGTCACGTATAAGCGACGGGATATAGCCCGAATCTTTCACCCGCTCGCGCAGCGTGTCGATAACCGGCTCAAGATCGAGCGCGGCGACTGCATCGCCGTAATGGGTGGCGGCACCCAATGCCCGCAGCATGAGGTTCAGGCCATAGGGCATTCCGTCACCGCTCACTTCGCGCTGATGGAGTTCAATCTGTCGCAGAATGGCATCTACCTTGTCTGCGGCGATACCCTCGTCGGCGACGCGCTCGATACAGGCCATCAGTTCGCGCTCAAAGGCATCGGCCTCAGCCGCTTCGCTGCCCTCGATGCCACAGCAGAAGACCATCTCGCGCATCGACTCCTCAAGGCCGCAAAGCGGAGAGGGGGCAGTGCCCCGATCTGTTGTCTCGAGATAGTGCATGAGTGGCGAGGCGCTGTTTTCCATGAGCACTGATGACACCAGCTGTGCCTCGAGCATGGCGGTGAGATCCGCGCTCTCGCCCAGCTTCCAGCCCATGATCAGGTGCGTTTTTTGCTCCGTGCCTTCCTCGGCATCGACCGCATAGGGGTGCAAGGCCTGCCTAGGGGCGCTGAAAGGGGTTTCCAGCTCGACTTCGATTTTGCGCTCGAGCGTCTCAAATCGATGCAGGACTGAGGCCTCGAATACCTGCTGGTGTTCTGCAGCAGGGATATCCCCAAAGGTCAGGAAAATCGCGTTGCTGGGGTGGTAGTGCTCGGCATAGAAATCCCGCAGTTCCTGATAGCTCAGGTCGGGAATATGTGCCGGATCGCCGCCACTGTTGAAGTGATAGGTGTTGCTGGGAAAGAGCTCATGGCTCAGTCGGTCCCATAGAACCGAAGGGGTTGATGACATCGCGCCCTTCATTTCGTTGAATACCACCCCTTTGAAGACCAAAGCTTGATTACTGTCGTCGTTCTCGAATTCGACCCGATGTCCTTCTTGCGCGAAGTCCAGAGGGTCGAGGCGGGAGAAAAAGACCGCATCGAGGTACACGTCGAGCAAGTTGCCGAAATCTTTGCGGTTCTGGGTTGCGAAGGGGTAAGCGGTCCAGTCTGAGCTGGTGAACGCGTTCATAAAGGTATTCAGTGAGCGTCGCAGCATCATGAAGAACGGGTCGCGAACCGGGTAACGTTCGCTGCCACACAAGACGGTATGCTCCAAAATGTGCGCCACCCCGGTCGAATCCTCAGGGACGGTCCTCAACGCCACCATGAAGACGCTCTCTGAGGACTCGCTGTTCAAATGCAGGTGCGTCGCGCCCGTGCCCGGGTGCTGATACTCCTCGACCGTCAAATTCAAGCTGGGAATCGGCACCGCACGCTTCAGGGTGAAGGTATTGGGATGCTCTCCAGTGACGGGGGCGCGAGAGGGTTCGTTCATGTTACGGATTCCAATGCTGTGTCGTTGTCGTTGTCGAAGTCTTGATGGTTCTGATGTCCTTAATGATCGTGTTGCATCAAACAGCGCATTCGCTGGCGCAAATAGGGTGCGCTCATTGTGCATTGAGGAGCTATTAATCCATGGGGTCAGGGCACGGTTTTTTCCAGTGCGATCTCATAAAGCCATGGCCATCGCTTGCCCGTGACCCAAATGGACCCGGTTACCGGGTCGACAACAATACCATTCAGCACGTCAGTATCGCGCAGCCGGTCCTCCTCGGCCAGTAGACCGGTCAAGTCGATCATGCCGGTGACTGTTCCCGTCTCGGGATCGATGCGCGCAATCGAATCGGTCTGCCACACGTTAGCCCAGATCTCGCCGTTGACCCACTCCAGTTCGTTCAAATTCCGCAGGGGTTTACGATCCAGCGTTACCGATAGGGCTGATAGTTTGCCGCCAGCCGCAATATCGGCGGAGTACAAGCGATCGGACCCATCGCTGAACCACAGCGTGGAACCTTTATGGGTTGCACCCCAGCCCTGCCCAGGCAGTGGGCTTTGCCCGATGAGTGACAGGTCGGGTAAGGCGTATACCAGCATGACCCGCTCGCGCCACGAGAGCAGGAACAGCCGGTCGCCAATGACAGTGAGCCCCTCTGCAAAAATCCGGGGGTCCACAGGCACAGATTGAATGAGCTCAAGACTGGGGAACGTGTACACGCGAATAACCGATTGCCCATACAGGCCTGAACTCACATACAGTCGCCCGTCGTGGATCTCGAGACCCTGGGTGAAGTTATTGCGATCAAAGCGCAGCCGGGAGACCACGGAGTAGCCGTAATGCTCGACTTCTACAGCAGTTGCAGCATCGCCTCCTAATGTGCTCGGACCTTCGGCAGGGGCGGCTTCCGCCGCATTGGTGACTGGAGATAGCGCACAGATACCGATCAGTGCGATGAATCGAGCAGTGCGGTGTGTAGTGCGGCATGAGATGAAATGTCTCCACCATGGGCGCAGCCCTTGGCTCACGCGTCTACTCACAGCAAGTTTCACAGAAGGTTGAAAAATGGGCATCACAGAGACTCGCCGCGCTTGAGTGCGCGCTCGGCGAAGCGCGCCGGTACAATGGCGCGCTGCAAGTAACGTGGCACAGCGGGAATGCCGCCGAGCAATTGATCAGCGAGCACCTCGGCTGCCAACGGTGCCGCGGACAAGCCCCGTGAGCCCAGACTGGTCAGCACCCCCAGCCCACTAAGAGTCGGGCACGGGGCGTCGATCAATCGTTTGCGGTCGTGACGCAGGCGATCATAGGCCGCGTTGAAGGCAGGCAGGTCAGGCACTACACCGGCAACAGGGAGGTAATCGTTGCTGTTGCACCGGTGAGCCACGTGACCCCGCCAGCCACCAGCGGGTTCGGGTAGGGCCAGGTCGGGCAGCGCGGCTTTCATCATGCCGATATTATGCGTGTGCTCCTCCGGACGCTCATCCGTATCGGTATCTCCGGGGCCAAAGCTGGAGCCGGCACAGTGCACGCCCCCTCGCGCAGGCGGGAGATACCCTTTGTCGCAGATCGAGACGTGTAGCGTGGCCAGCGCGTCGTTGGTTGGTATGTGAGTGGTTTGACCTCTGATCAGATTTAGCGGTAACCACTCGGTGCCAGTTTGATGCGTCACGCCGTGTGCCGTCGCCAGAACCGCGATGGGTGCCGATGCGAGCACTTCACCTTCGCCATCTAGCGCTTGCCAAAGACCGGCGGCCGAGCGATCTATCGAAAGCGCCCCGCATTGCTCCTTAAGTGTCATCCGGGGGTGGGACAGGAGTGCTCGACACACAGCTGCAGGGTTCAGCCAGCCACCCCGTTGATAGTGGATACCGCCGCATCTCGGTGTGATGCCAGTGAGCTCGGCGATGTCCTCGGCACGCATCACGCGGGCGAATCCCGGCGCCAACGGTAGCGTCTGACGCAGATGC
>PBLO01000025.1 GCA_002721785.1 Halieaceae bacterium | reverse complement strand
CGCTCATCCGTATCGGTATCTCCGGGGCCAAAGCTGGAGCCGGCACAGTGCACGCCCCCTCGCGCAGGCGGGAGATACCCTTTGTCGCAGAGCGAGACGTGCAGCTTGGCCAGCGCGTCGTTGGTTGGTATGTGAGTGGTTTGACCTCTGATCAGATTGAGCGGTAACCACTCGGTGTCAGTTTGATGTGTCACGCCGTGTGCCGTCGCCAAAACCGCGATGGGCGCCGACGCGAGCACTTCACCTTCGCAGTCTCGCGATTGCCAATGACCGTCGGCCGAGCGTTCTATCGAAAGCGCCCCGCACTGCTCCTTAACTGTAATCCGAGGGTGGGACAGGAGTGCTCGACACACAGCAGCAGGGTTCAGCCAGCCACCCCGTTGATAGTGGATGCCGCCGCATCTCGGTGTGATGCCAGTGAGCTCGGCGATGTCCTCGGCACGCATCACGCGGGCGAATCCCGGCGCCAACGGTAGCGTCTGACGCAGATGCTCAAGGGTCTCGTCATCGTCGTGCAGTTGA
The DNA here is from genome assembly GCA_002721785.1 of Halieaceae bacterium. Taxonomy (GTDB): domain Bacteria; phylum Pseudomonadota; class Gammaproteobacteria; order Pseudomonadales; family Halieaceae; genus Luminiphilus. The sequence continues at coordinate 23,883 of PBLO01000025.1, read as the reverse complement.
ATGTAGCCCCCGGCACCAAAATCCTCCCCCTCAGTCAGCTGTCCCGCCACGGCCATGGATTGATAGCAGTCAGCGGCGAAGCCGAAGGCGGCGACCGAAAAGTCGGTAAGCGGATTATGTTGGTGGGACAATCGCGTATAGGTGACGCCCTGAGGGTTGCCCGAGCCGCCAGTCGCCGCGGAACCGGCTTCGAGCACGGTGACGTCCACACCGCGAATGGCCAGAGCGTGTGCCGCATGAGCACCTGCCAGACCCGCACCGATGACCAGAGCGTGTCGAGCCCGCACCGGCTGTGGATTCATGTCCCAGGGCGTCAGGGAGTTGGGCAGGGTCACCGCCTGGTGCACGTGGCCGAACAGGGCATCGCGCTTGGTGCCGTAGCCGCGCCTTTTGTGCACCGTGAAACCGGCCGCGCTAAGACCCCTGCGCACTGCGCCCGCGGCGGTAAAGGTCGCAAACGTTGCGCCGGGTTGGCTCAAGGCCGCCATCGCGTCATACACGTCCTGCTGCCACGGCCCCTGCTCCCGGGAGGGCGCGAAGCCATCGAGGTACCAGGCATCGACCCATGGTTTAGCGTGACTCGCCAGATCGCCTAGGACCTCGGCGGCACCGCCCCACCAGAGATCCAAGGTGACGCCCCAGTCGGGGAAACGTCTGCGATGGCAACCCGGAAGTGGATCAGGCCATCGCGCCAGTAGCAATGAGAGGATCGGTTCCAGCTCGGGCCATCGAGACAGCGCTCTTTCGGCGTCAGCAGGTGAGAGCGGCGCATGTTCAATTGCGATGTAGTGCAATGACCCACCCTCGGGTCGATCTCTCAGCCACTCGGCAAGCGTCAGACTAGCGTTCAGCCCGGTCCCAAAACCGACCTCGGCAATCACAAACGGCTGCTCAACGCCGACGGTAGACCAGCGATCGCGCAACTGGTTGCCCTGGAGGAAGATGTAATCGCTCTCTGCCAGTCCGTTCTCGGTAGAAAAGTAGATATCACCTGCGGTGGCCGCGGCCGGCACATCCTCCTGCCAATTCAGAGCGGGCGCGGCTAACGGACGCCAGGGCTTTTGGGTGGGATTGATCACGTTTGTATGGTTGGTGTCCGGCCTGGCGGGCTCCTGCTGATGGGAATGATGCGGGTGCGTAACGCCCCGGTCACGCTGCGCCGAGTGTCATCGCACGGTCCACACGGCTCGGCTAACAGTCTACCAAAGCCTTCATGCTCCTTGCGTGCGGGGCAATTGCCCAAAACGGAGTAGGACCCAGCCATCCTGCAGGGTACACTCGCGGCCAGCATAGGAGGACCCATGGCCGCGAACGAACATACCCTGACTGAAGAGCAGCTCGCCACCATCAGCGCGAACATCCTGCACCAAACGCTTATCGAAGTGTCGCGTACGGTGGGGAAGCGTCTGTTTCGTGAGCTCGAGTCCGGTACCCGTATCGCGGTCACTCAGTTGCGCATGGAGGATGGGAGCGAGGTCCGCATGGACCTGAAGCTCGATTGCAGTGAATTCAGAGGGGCGCTAAATTTTTCTCTGTTTAGGGACTCGGTGCTGGCATTGCTGTCGCGCTTGAGTGACACTCTGCGTGACGAGGAGTCGGCGCTGCCGGTGATGCGTCTGATGGACGAGGCAGGGCAGTCAACCTCGGAGCGAAGACTCTTTGGCGTGCCGGGCGTGATCGCTCTCGATGGCGTGCCCAATATGTTGATGATGGGCGCCACGCCTTCGCCCAGCGAACCGGTCATTTTGATTGAGCTTATGTATATCGACCCGGAGCAGTTCGCTCAGTCGCCAGAGACGGAAGCCGCCTCCACTAGCTGAATCGCCGGAGGAGGGACGATCGTCACGGTTTCGGATTCCGTGGGCGCCGCGACCTGCGCCTCGCCCTTGGCGACGGCTTTACCTTCCTGATTGGCCACTTCGCACTGCAACGTCACCCAGGGCCGTTTGGCGTGTTTATCGGTTACGGTGAGCGTGACCGTCAGTGTGTCTCCCAGCATCACGGGTGCGCGGAACTGGATGTTCTGACTGAGGTAGACCGACCCAGGGCCAGGCAACTGCATGGCAATGGCGGCACTGATTAACGCCCCTGTCAACATGCCGTGGGCAATACACTCTCCAAAGGCTGTGGTAGCGGCGTATTCCGGGTCCAAATGAAGCGGGTTGTGATCACCCGAGATCGCGGCAAACGCTTCCACTTCCTGGTTGGTAATGAGCCGGGTATAGGTGGTGGTGTCCCCGATTGCGATCTCATCGAAGGTGACGTTGCTGATCTGCATGCTGCGTGCTCCCGTTGCCGGCAGTGGTCCCGAAAATCGTGCTGAATGTCGCGGGAAGGTTGACCCCGCCTAGCGTGATCCACATCATACCCAAACCACTCGATTTACCCGAGATGAACCCATGACGGAAACGGTCCCCAGTGCGATCGCCGCCCAGCTGGCTGCGCTAGACATTCCCAGCACCATTGAAATGGAGCGGTATCCCTCGATCGTCGCGCTATTTGAAGAAGCGCTGGCCACCTTCCGGGATGAGGCGGCCTGCAGCAGCGTGGGGCATACCTTGAGCTATGCCGACCTTGATCGTTTGTCGGCGCAGTTCGCCGGGTGGTTGCAGCACGGCGCGGGGCTCTCACGGGGCGACCGCGTTGCGATCCAGATGCCGAATCTTATCCAGTATCTGGTGGTATGCCTGGGCGCGTTGCGCGCGGGCATGGTGGTGGTCAACACCAACCCGCTGTACACCGAGAGAGAGCTGGAGCATCAGCTCAATGATGCGAATGTGAAGGTCATGGTCGTGCAGGCCAACGTCGCACAGACTGCTGCTGCGGTCTTGCCCCGCACACAGGTCGAGACCGTTGTGGTCACCGAGATCGCTGATCTCCACCCGCAACCCAAGCGCACACTGATCAATTTCTTGGTCAAGTATGTGAAGCGCATGGTGCCGGCTTTCTCAATTCCCGGTGCGCTCAAGCTGAACGCCGTATTGAAAGCGGGGGCGAAGACCCCGTATCGCGCAGAGATTCTCAACCGCGATGATCTCGCCATGTTGCAGTACACCGGCGGCACGACGGGTGTGGCCAAAGGTGCGATGCTGACTCATGGGAACTTGATCGCCAACGTTTTGCAAAGCGATGCCTTCTTTACCACCCACAATATGGAGGGGCAGGGCAGTACCATTCTGCAGCCGCTCCCGGTCTATCACATCTATGCGTTTACAGCCTCCATGTATGCGTTGCGCATCGGCGCACACACTGCCTTCGTGCCCAACCCCCGCGATCTGCCATCGGTGGTAAAGGCTTTCGACGAACATCGCCCCGCGCTCTTTTGTGGTCTCAATACACTCTTCGTTGCGCTGTGTAACGACGAGAGTTTCCGCGGCCTCGACTTTTCCAACCTTCAAGTCACGCTGTCGGGGGGTATGGCGCTGACCCATGACGCCGCGAAGCGCTGGGCTGAGGTGACCGGCTGCCGAGTGTCGGAGGGCTATGGCCTGACCGAGACATCTCCGACGGTATCTGCTAACCCGGGCAATGGTGTGCAAATTGGCACCATTGGTGTGCCGGTGCCCTGCACTGACATTCAGATCCGCGACGATGACGGTAATCCCATGGGCCTCGATGAGCCGGGCGAGTTGTGCGTCCGCGGCCCTCAGGTGATGGCGGGTTACTGGCAGCGTCCGGAGGCCACCGCCGAGGTGATCGACAGTGAGGGTTGGTTTGCGACCGGTGATATCGCCTCGGTGCAACCTGATGGTTATTTGCGGATCGTGGATCGCAAAAAAGACATGATCGTGGTCTCGGGTTTTAACGTGTATCCCAACGAACTGGAGGATGTGCTGGTCGCACACCCCGACGTGGTGGAATGCGCGGCGATCGGTATCGCCAGCGAGAGCACCGGTGAGGCGATTCGCATGTATGTGGTGCGCAGCAACCCGGACTTGTCAGAGGAAGCAGTGCGCGAATTTATGCGTGCAGGCTTAACCGGCTACAAGGTACCGAAGTCAGTGGTCTTCAAGGACGAGTTGCCCAAGACGGCGGTGGGTAAAATTCTGCGCCGCGAATTGCGCGACCTCGACTGACATTGGCCTAGACGAATGAGCACTGCCCAGCCGGTTCCCGATCGCGCGGTACCGGCACAGATTAATTTCCCCAACGAGTTACCGGTCTCGGAGCGCCGAGCGGATATTGAGGCCGCGATCTGCGATCATCAGGTCGTGATCCTCGCAGGTGAAACGGGCTCGGGTAAAACCACGCAGCTACCGAAGATTTGTCTGAACCTGGGCCGCGGCAAACAGTTGCGTATTGGCCACACTCAACCAAGGCGTATCGCAGCGCGCACCGTCGCGCAGCGCATCGCCGATGAGCTCAACACGACTCTTGGTGACTTGGTCGGTTATCAAATCCGTTTTAACGACATCATCTCGGATGCCTCCGCCATCAAGCTCATGACCGATGGGATCCTGCTGGCTGAGCTCACCCACGACCGGGATCTCAGCGCCTACGACACGCTGATCATTGATGAGGCCCACGAGCGCAGCCTCAATATCGATTTTTTATTGGGTTATTTAAAGCAGCTGTTACCCCGCCGTCCGGACCTCAAGGTGATCGTCACCTCAGCCACGATTGACGTAGAGCGGTTCTCTCAGCACTTTGATGACGCGCCGGTGATCGAGGTAAGCGGTCGGACCTATCCGGTTGATGTGCACTATGTGGGCGAGACCGAGGATCGGGACGAAGGGGTGCGCCAACAGATCGCCGACCTGCTCGCTGAAATCGAGGAGGGTCGGTTCGGTCCCCGAGGTGATGCGCTGGTCTTTTTACCGGGCGAGCGGGATATTCGCGAGCTTGCCAAGGCGCTCCGGTATAACGATCGCCTCCGTGTGCTGCCGCTCTATGCGCGCCTTAGTCAGGCAGAACAGAATCGCGTCTTCCAGAGCGGCGGCTCGGGCATGCGGGTGGTACTAGCGACCAATGTGGCCGAGACATCGCTGACTGTGCCCGGCATTCGCTACGTGATTGACCCTGGTGAGGCGCGCATTAGCCGCTACAGCGCGCGCAGCCGCTTGCAACGACTTCCCATCGAGCCGATATCTCAGGCCAGCGCGAACCAGCGTAAAGGCCGCTGTGGCCGCCTGTCGGACGGTGTCTGTTTTCGTCTCTACAGCGAGCAGGATTTTCTGGGCCGACCCGAATTCACTGACCCTGAAATACGCCGCACCAATCTCGCCGCCGTCGTGTTGCGCATGCTCGAATTGGGACTGGGTGACGTGGATCGCTTTCCCTTTATCGATCCACCCGATCCCAAGGTGGTGCGGGATGGGTATCGACTTTTAGAAGAATTAGGCGCGGTCTCCGCGCGGGGTAAGCTGACGGCGCTGGGGCAGCGCCTCGCACGCTTACCGGTCGATCCACGCTTGGGGCGCATGCTGCTCGCGGCCAATGAGCACGGTTGTCTGGCGGAGGTGCTGGTCATCGTCAGCGCCATGTCAATTCAAGACCCGCGTGAGCGACCCACCGATAAACAGACGCAGGCGGATCAGGCCCATGCCCGTTTTCAGCATCCGCGGTCAGATTTTCTGGCGTGGCTGGCCTTGTGGCGCTACTACGAAGCGCAGCGCCAGGCGCTCAGCCAGAACCAGCTTCGCAAACTGTGTCAACGCGAGTACCTCGCCTATATGCGCATGCGCGAGTGGCGTGAGATACATAGCCAGCTGGTCATGGCTTGCAGACAGCTGGGCTTCCGCGTGCCGCCGCAACTGCCTGAGGAAGAGGCCTACGAGACGATTCACCAGGCCCTGCTGACCGGGCTGTTGGGCAATGTGGCCCAGCGCGACGAGGGCAAGCAATTCAACGCCACCCGCAACCGCAAAATCGTCGTGTTCCCGGGCTCGGGGCAATACAAAAAGCCGCCACCGTGGTTGGTGGCCGGTGAGATCGTCGAGACCACGCAGGTCTACGCACGCCAGTGCGGCGCGATCGAACCCGACTGGTTATTGCGCGTGAACCCCCGGGTTTTGAAGCGCAGTCACTACGAGCCTGCTTGGCAGCGCCGCAGCGGCAGAGTGATGGCGAAAGAGCGTGTCACACTCTATGGGCTTACCATCAGCGACGGCCGTCGGGTGCACTTTGGTGACATCGACGCCCAAACCGCTCGCGAGATTTTTATTCGCGATGCCTTGGTGATCGGTAACGTCATGAAGCCGCCGCGGTTTCTCAAAGAGAATCTGGCGCTGATGCGTTCGGTGGAGGAGCTGGAATCCCGCACCCGGCGCCGCGACCTGCTGATTGAAGAAGAGGCACTGGTGCAGTTTTACGACGAGCGCCTTGCGCCTGAATGCGTGGGCATGACCTCGCTCATCAAGTGGCTCAAATCAGATGGTGTGCACAATGACATGTTGCTGCTCAAGCGTGAGCAGATTCTGGTGCGCGACCCGGGCGCCGAGGTCGAAGCGCAGTTCCCGCCCACCTTGGAATGGCAGGGTGTGGACTACCAGCTCCGTTATCAATTTGAACCGGGACGCCAGAACGACGGTGTGTCGATCACGATCCCTCTGCCGCTTTTGAATCGTGCGCCGCGGTATCTCTTTGACTGGTTGGTGCCTGGCTTACTCCGCGACAAATGCATCGCCTTAATCAAAGGGTTGCCCAAAAATGTGCGCAAGCAGTTAGTCCCTGCGCCGGATGTAGTGGACGCAGCCTTGGCAGAGATCACGGCCGAGGACAGCGATCTCTGCGCTGCGTTGAGCCAGGTATTGAAGCGGCAGCGCGGCGTGCAGGTAGCCCCCTCCGATTGGCAACCGGCGCAGCTCGAAGATTTTTACCGCATGAACATTCGTGTGGTCGACACCGAGGGCAAGCTTTTGGGGCAGGGGCGTGACATGGCCTCACTGGTCTCGGAGTTTCGGGCCGGCGAACCGGCTGCTGTTGCCCCGCAGGCCGACTCGCCTGAGCGAGCAAACGTCGAGCGTTGGGACTTTGGTGACTTGCCGACTGTGTGGAAGTCAAAGGCAGCGGGACTCGAGGTGATCGCCCACCCGGCATTGGTGGCGGAAAAAGACAGCGTTGCGGTGCGCTTACTGGATTACCCAGGTGAAGCGGCACTGGCCCATGAGCACGGCCTGGTGAGTCTCGCGATCAAACAGGCGAGCCAGCTGGCAAAGTCTTTGCGCAAATCTTTGTTGGCGGGTAACGAGTTGGTGCTGGCGTTCGCGGCGGTCGAGGTGGATCGCAAGCAGCTCATCGAGGACGTGATCGCAGCGGTAGCGCATCAATCGTTAAGGGATATTGAGGCACCGCGATCTGACGCGGCCTTCAAGCAGTGGTTCGATGCCTTGCGTGGGTGCTGGCATGCCGATGCGGTCGCAGCGGGGGATCAGCTCGCGACTGCCCTGAAGGCGTGGAGTGCGGCGCGGACTCAAGCGGCCAAACTCGGGAGCGACTATCACGAAAGCCAGAAGGACTGTTGGGCCGATATGGCGTGCCTGCTCGACGGGGCAACCCTGCGTCACGCAGGCACTGCATGGCTGCGCGAATATCCGCGCTATGCCAAAGCGGCAGAACATCGCATAAGCCGATTGAACGGGCAGTTTCTGAAGGATCAAAAAGCTATGGAGATGTTGTCACCTTGGAGCGAAAAGCTCGCCGACGCAGCGTCTCAGTATCCCGGTTTGGTACGTTTAAGTGAGGAAGCTTTCCAGTATCAGTGGATGCTGCAGGAATTCAGGGTGTCCTTATTTGCTCAGCAAATGAAACCCCGCCTGCCGGTGTCGGCGAAGCGTCTGGAACAACAGTGGGCACGTGTGCAGCAGTGGATGGAGCAAAACCCACGCTGATTTGGCCCGTGACCCGCGTCGTCATTAGGAGTAGAGTAAACCGAACAGCATCGCTGGCGTAGCAACCAGCGATTGTGAAGCAGGTGCCCGAGAGCGCTCAGTATGTTGCGGTATGGCCAGACAATTTCCCCTTCTCACCTCGCGCGAGTCGCGATGACGACGTCGCGCGCCACGCTAATGGCGTTGCTCATGGCTGTCACAGCGCTGTCTGCCCAGGCACAGGACGCTGCGGAGCCCGCAGTGGAATCAAGGGCCGAAATCGATCCGTGGGAAGGCTATAACCGGTGGATGTTCGACTTTAATGACGACACCGATCGGTGGATCGTCAAGCCCGTCGCCAAAGGTTACGACGCCATCATGCCCGAGTTCGGTCGGATCGGCGTGAACAACTTTTTTACCAACTTCTATGACTTCAACGGCGCTGTGAACGCGTTGCTGCAGGGCCGCATCGAAGAGGCGTTCGGCAATACCTTTCGAGTGTTGACCAACACCACTATCGGAATCTTCGGGTTGTTCGATGTGGCCTCGAAGGTCGGCATCCCGCGTTACGAAACTGACTTCGGGCACACGCTGTCGATTTGGGGTGTGCCGCGCGGCAACTATGTCGTACTGCCGCTGATTGGTCCGAGTACCGTCCGCGGTGCCTTTGGCTCGTCCATTGATGCGTATATCTCGCCCACGGGTCAGATGATGAACGATAAGGCGTACTGGGGGCTCCGCGCCTTCAACCTGATTGATCTCCGCGCGGGCCTATTGGACGCCGAGGAGATCATGACCGGCGACCGCTACGTGTTTTATCGCGACGCGTATCTGCAGAATCGCGCGGTGCTCGAGACCGGCGGCCCGCTAAAGGACGATTTCTCCGAGTTCGACAATGACTGGGACGAGGAAGAATTCTGATGTGTCGCCTGCAGTGGCCACAGCGCTGCTGATATGACTCAGGCGGGTGCAGTATTGGTGGTCGACGACCAAGCGGACCGCGCGGCTGCGCTCGTTGCGGCGCTAGATGACCCACACCATCGCTACGAAATCACCCCCGAGGCCCCCGACATTGAAGCCGTACTCGGCCCGGATAGCCCCTGGGATTGCGTGATCTGCCATGTGGAATTGCTGAATGTGTCCTGGGCATCGGTGCGTCGCGTCATGCGTAATTTTGATGTGCAGGTGCCGGTGCTGGCGGTGAGTGATCACCGTGACATGGACAGTATGACAACGGCGCTGGGTTTGGGGGCGGCCAGTTTTTTTGTGAACCCAGCAGACAAACCTGGGCTTGTGCGGCGCGCGATCGAGCGGAGCGTGCATCACCGTCAACTCCAGCGCGACTTGGTGGAATCGAACGAGAGCCTTGAGCGCGCTAACACCGAACTGAGCCACTCACTCAGGATTCTCGAGCAGGATCAGGCTGCCGGGCGTCAGGTACAGAAAGCCATGTTCCCCGCGCACTCCCTCAGGGCCGGAGATTACTGGTTCAGCCACCGCATCTTGCCCTCGCTGTATCTCAGCGGAGACTTCACGGATTACTTTGAGGTGGGCAGCAGTAAGGTGGTGTTTTTTTTGGCGGACGTGTCCGGCCATGGGAGCTCTTCGGCCTTTGCCACTGTGCTCCTGAAAAACCTGTTCGCGCGCAAGCGCTCAGATTACTTGCGCCGCGACGACAAGACGGTGATCAACCCTATCGAGATGTTGGCACTCGCCAACAGTGAGTTGCTTGAACTCCACGTCAACAAATACGCCACCATGGTGGTGGGCTGCCTCGACTACGAGGCCAATACCCTGCAGTACTCCGTCGCCGGCCATCTGCCCAAGCCTGTATTGATGACCCCTGGTCAGATTGATTACTTGCCGGGGGAGGGAATGCCGGTGGGGCTCACACCCGAGGCCACCTATGGTCTCGAGGAAACCACTTTGCCCGAGACGTTTATGTTGGTCTTGATGTCCGACGGTGTATTGGAAACCATCGAGGAAGTCGACCTGATCGAGCGCGAAAAAACGCTCCTGCAGCGACTCGGTGGCAGTTTGGAAAAGCCGGGTGATCTCATTCGCAGGCTGGATTTAGGGGAAGTCACGTCCGATGATCTCGCCGATGACATTGCGGGACTCTTTGTGAGTCGGGGTGTGGGATGAGCGACTGCCGGATCTGCGCAGCCTCTAACGAGGGGGCGCATGTATTGAAGCTGGAGGGCGACGTGCGTCTGACCATGTGCACGGCCCTGGATCAGTACTTTCAGTCAATGTTTGCCGAGCCCGGCTTTATGAGCGTCTGGGTGGATGTGACCGAGGCAGACGGGCTCGATAGCACTACCCTCGGCATGCTCGCCCAGCTGGCGATTCAGACCAAAGAGCGGTTTGATTTTCGCCCCGCAATCTTCAGCACCAACCCGAGTATCGACCGCTTGCTCGACACCATGGGTTTCAATCAACTCTTTGAGCGACGTAACGAGTGCTGCAATACCGACTCGACGATCACGGAGATCCCCGCGGTGCCCTGCGAGGAAGGCGAAGTGAAAAAGCAGGTGCTGGAAGCACATCGCACGCTCATGTCGATGAGCAGTGAAAACGCCAACGCGTTCAAGGATTTAGTCAGCACTCTTGAGAGGCCTTGATCACCGAAGGAGGGGGGAACCTCGCCTAGGTGGGTTCTGGCAGTGTGTGATATGGCAGGGCTGGCCCTAGAGCGTTGGCCCGTCAGGCTATGGCACCCGGTCGCTGCGGTGATACATGACCCCTGCGTACTTGGGATCCCAGAACCATCGGGCAGATCGCAGTCGCCATTCATTACCGATGGAAGGCAACGCGGGTTAGCGCTAGAACCCCTTTAAACAGGTTTAATCAGATGACTCAGTCATCAGATACACCTTATCGATGATAGCTTCGACCTGTAGCTCGAGTGACGCGTAATCCATTTCAGCCACTAGCTCCAGCTTGAGCTCGTGCAGCAGCTCAATGACCTCCTTCAATCCTTCTTCGTTTGACATGGCATGCCTCGTTCCCGTCAGGGGAGTGATCAACAAATGGATGGTAAATCAGCCGACGTGTTACTGAGGCGATTAGGTGCGGTGTTGGGGAAGAAAACCCCAACAAAAGTGAAACAGGGAGCGAACCAATGTTGCCCAGTGATCTCGCCCACAGTGAATAATGTGTAGACCGAATCCAGGGTAATCGTCGTAACGGTAACCCGGCACCTCGCCTTCAACCCGGCGCTCGAAGCACGGGGCACTGAGCTAAAACTCTCAGCCCGCGGCAACCGCGCGCTCGGGTGGTGCGGCGCAGAACGCCGCGGCCTCGCGAAGCACCTCGATACCTGACTCCGCCTTGTGTGCATGCTCACTCAAGTGTCGGCGGTACTGCCGTCCGCCGTATTGCCCGTGGTAAAGCCCCAGCATGTGTCGGGTGACGTGATGTAAGCGTGCCCCGTCAGCTAGCTGCCCCTCAATGTAAGGCAGCATGGCCTCAATTGCCGCCTCGCGATCCGTGCTGACAGCATCAATCGCCCCGAGCAGTCTCGTGTCGACTTCATTGAGTAGCCACGGGTTCTGATAGGGCGCCCGGCCCAGCATGACGCCGTCGACGTGCTCTAGATGTGCCTCGCAGGCATCGAGCGTTTCGATGCCGCCGTTGATCACGATCGTCAGCTGGGGGAAGTCGCGTTTCAGCTGATACACCCAGTCGTAATTGAGCGGTGGGATCTCGCGATTCTCCTTAGGTGACAAGCCCTGCAGCCAGGCCTTGCGCGCGTGCACAATGAATACCTCTGCGCCGCCTGCCGCCACCGTGCCTACAAAATCGACGAGTTCTGTGTAACACTCTTGGTGATCAATACCGATACGGTGCTTCACGCTCACCGGTATGTCGCAGGCTTCACGCATCGCGGCGATGCAATCCCGCACTAACGCAGGCTCGGCCATCAGGCAGGCGCCGAAGCGGCCGTTTTGCACGCGATCGCTGGGGCAGCCGCAGTTCAGATTGATCTCGTCATAGCCCCATTTTTCGCCTAGTGCCGCACAAGCGGCGAGGTCAGTGGGCACGGCACCACCCAACTGCAGCGCGACGGGATGCTCTTCGTCGTTAAAGCGTAAATGGCGCTCAACGTCGCCATGCAGCAGCGCACCGGTGGTGACCATCTCGGTGTACACCCGCGCGTGGCGCGTCAGCGTGCGCCAAAAGCGCCGGCAGTGCCGGTCGGTCCAATCCATGCACGGCGCGGTGCTAAAGCGCCATGGATTGTGCGTTGCGTTGTGTGGGTCCAGATCTGTCACACGTGGTTTCCCGTAGGGGCCTGAAATACATGCCTCGTCGCTCGATACGGCGCACCATCACAAGCAGATGGTTGATAGCATACCGCCTCGCAGCGGTAAGCTTGAGTCAGTGGGACGGTAAAATCACCGCCGCTCTCAGGCCAACGCCACTCATTACGGGAATGTCATTGAACGCATCGGCCTACAGAGCGACTTCCTTTCTCGACACTATCGCCACAAGCGTTGCGGTGGTGCTTATCAATGCCCTCGGTGCATACAACGCGCTGGCTCAGGTCGCTGGAGATCAAGATAAAGCGGCTGTCTCGGTCGAGCATCCAGCCGATGCGAGTCACGTTGAATCCGCCGAGCTCGCCGACGATACGCTAATCAGCGAAGCCGTCACGCCGGATGAAAATCTGATTCAGCGCGCGGCGAGGGCTTTCGATGAATCCGAGCTGGTATTCGTCCGCGGTCTGAACAACGCGCCTTTTCTGCCTGTCGCGTTTTTGGGCAATACCCACTACGGCGAGGCGATGGTGAGTGAAGAGGGCGCGACACCCGAGACAGCGGGCACACGTTACCAAACAAATTCTTCAAGCCAGTCCGCCGGAGTGCCCCTTTTATTGAGCAAACGCAGCGCGCTGGTGCTGGGCGAGTATGTTTCTTACACCGATTTCAGCGTTGAGAATGGCGAAGATTTCTCATTGACCAGCGCCGCGCTGGCAGCGGGCTATCTGTATCAATTCAACCCGGACTGGCAGTTGATTGGCGCGGTGCTGCCCTTTTATCACCACTCGAGTCTGGGTGAGCGCGGCAAGGATTACTGGCAGGTTATGGGTGGCGTCGTTGCGCGGTAAACCCGCAACGATCGGCTGTGGTGGCTCTTCGGTGTGGGTTTTGACGACTCGGACTTTGGCACCACGTGGATACCGTACGTGGGCGCGTCACTTATTTTGAACGAGCGCTGGAGCGTAAGTGCCTTACTGCCGTGGCCGCAGATTATTTATGCCCCGAGTCAGGACTGGTTCGTTTCACTGGGTGCATCGTATTCGGGCAATAGTTGGGCGCTGGATAGCACCACCGGCGCGGTGGGCCTTAACCTCAGCGGTTTCGATTTTGGTTTTGGCGGAGGCATGCGAATCAAGGGCCCGATGTGGCTCGAAGCCACCGCGGGTGTGGGAGGTTTGAGAGGGCTGACGATTACCGACGGTGAAATCAACGGCCCCCGTATTGATGTGAGCAGCAGTCCGTTCGTCAACATCAACCTGACCTTCAGGCCGTCTTTTGCGGACTAAAGTGTGGCGCGTGTGGGAGGTCGAGGGTTAGCGGGCGTCTAGGCGCATTTCCGGATCGGCCAGGTCGATCGCATTCGGAGTTAAGACTCGTCATTATATGTGAGCCGTCACCGATCGGTCATAAATATCTCCCATACTGTAAACGCGAACTTCACCAACCAGCCGGACCAAGACTGCTATCGGCAACTGACAAAAGAGACTCCTGATGTCCACACTCCTTCGTCGCCGTTCTTTACTCCAAGCCTCTGGTGCCTCCCTCGGCGTGCTCTCATTACGCGGCTTTGCGATCGACAAACCTGCCGCCGCGCACTTCACCCACGGCATCGCCAGCGGCGACCCGCTCTCTGATCGTGTGATCCTGTGGACGCGGGTATTACCCGGTAACGGCAATGCACAGGCAGTGCCCTGCACCTGGCAGGTGGCCACCGATGAGACGTTCGAGACCGTCATCGCTAGCGGCGAAGCGGTTGCCCGCGCCGAGCGCGACTTCACCGTAAAAGTCGACGCCACGGGCCTCGCCCCCGCCCAAAGCTACTGCTACCGGTTTATTGCCAATGGCGTCTCTTCACCCGTTGGCTGCACTCGCACTTTGCCCGTAGGGCCGGTGAGTGAGTTCAAGATGGCGGTGGCGTCGTGCTCAAATTACCCGCAGGGGTTTTTCCACGCCTACCGCGATATTGCCGAATCGAACGTCGACGTGGTGTTGCACCTCGGCGACTACATCTACGAATACCCGGTGGGCTACTACACCAACCCTGTTGCGGAGAACCAGTTCGGCCGCAAGGTGGAGCCCGAGCACGAGATTCTCGTGCTCGAGGACTACCGCATGCGCCATGGCCTATACCGCACCGATCCGGACCTGCAGGCCGCCCACGCCGCGCACCCCTGGATCACGGTCTGGGACGACCACGAGATGATGAATGACACGTGGCGCGCAGGGGCCGAGAACCACGACGAGGGCGAGGGCGATTTCTTTCAGCGGATTCACGCCGCCCGACAGGCCTACCATGAGTGGATGCCCATCCGTACCGGGCCCGAGGGCGACCAGGGCGTGATCTACCGTGCATTTCAGATAGGTGACCTCGCCGACCTCATCATGCTCGACACGCGCCTAGTGGGCCGTGATAAGCAGCTCGACTACGCCGAAGACATTAAGCGGGCCGGCAGCGTCGAGGTGTTTCTTAAGGACGATCTTTACAGCCCCGAGCGGCAAATGCTGGGTAAAGAACAGGAAGCGTGGCTGCAGAACGAACTACAAGAGAGCAAAGCCCGCGGTGCCACTTGGCAGGTACTGGGCCAGCAGGTGCTCATGGGCAAACTCAATATCCCGGTTATCCCCCCCGAGGAGCTCGCCAAGCTCGAGCTCTCGGAGTACGCGAAACCCCGTGTGGCCGAGGCCCAGCAGTTGGCGCCCTATGGCCTGCCCTCTAACCTCGACGCCTGGGACGGCTACCCCGCGGCCCGAGAAAGGCTGTTTGCCATGCTCAGTGCCCACGCCACCAACCCGATCTCTCTGGCCGGCGATACCCACAATGGCTGGGCCTTTAACCTGACTAACGCGCAAGGCGAGGCAGTTGGGGTGGAGTGGGGTACCCCGGGGGTGTCCAGCCCCGGTCTTGAGAACTACGTTCCGCTACCTCCCGAGCAGATGCAGGCCCTCCTCAAAGGTTCCAGCCCCGAACTGGTGGCCTGTGACACCTCGCAGCGGGGTTGGACGCAGGTCACGCTGACCCCTGAGTCGGCCGCTGCCCAGTGGCAGTTTGTGTCTTCAGTCGTCGAGCCTGTCTACACCTCGCAATTCGGCTCTAAGCTAGCCGTGCAAGCAGGTGATAGAGAACTCGAAGCGTAGAGCGTGTTGACTATGCACTGAAGAGAATACGCGCCGAATCGTGATCAGCTTCACTGCCGGCAGCGACAATGGTGCTTCCGTAACTGACTGCGGAGCCTATATTGAGGGAGTAGGGTGGAAGTCGACCGGCGCGACTGAGTCGCCTGCCACTGTCACTGGATTGCCGGACGGCTCCACTTACGAGATCTCCCTGAGAGGCGTCAACTCAGAGGGCAACGGATCAATTTCTGAGTCAATTGAGGTGACGATACCCGCAGATACCGACGGCGACGGCGTGCCTGACACAAATGACGCCTGCCCGAATGACCCCACTTGCACGTCTTTGCCAGTGCCGACATTGCCATGGCCAGCTTTGCTGACCTTGCTTGGTCTCGTGGGTTGGTATGCAAAGCGCCGTTTGATGTCCTAATGCAACCACCAAAACTCATGAAACCCCGCATCGGCGGGGTTTTTATTGGAGTTGCATGAATTAGCCCTACTTGTAAAGACCGCTTTCTTGCGGCCGAGGCCTGTGCTCAAATCTGCGCCATGGGCGATGCACCTCAACTATTGATCGTGGCCGACGACTCGGCGCCTTGGACCGACGCCGTGATGTCGCTGGCATCACCGCACCGTCGCGCAGTAGTCGTCGCGCCCGATGCCGATATCGAGACCTCCGCAGTGAAAATCGTGGTGGGTGCCCCACCAGATTTGGCTGCCATCATTCCCCGCTGCCCCCAACTCCGCTGGGTGCAGAGCACCTGGGCAGGCATTGACGCTATCGCCCACTTTGCCAGCGAGCGCCTTCGCATCACACCCCTGAAAGGCGTGTTCGGTCCCGCGATGACCGAGTACGTGATGGGGTGGTTGCTGGCGATAGAGCGCGATGTGATCAGCCGCGCATCACATACCCAATGGACGCCCAGACTCGAGCCCCGCGTCACAGGCAAGCGGATAGGTATTATGGGTACCGGCGGTATCGGCACCGCCATTGCTCTCGCGGCGAAGCCGTTTGGGTTGGAGGTGATTGGACTCAACTCCGATGGGCGCGCCGTGGAGGGCTTTACCGCCTGCTACCCGAGTGCAGACCGACTGGCCTTTGCAGAAGGGCTCGATTACTTGGTCAGCGTGCTGCCACAAACGGCGCAGACAGATAACCTGATTGATCACGACGTGCTCATGCGGCTCAACCCGGGAGCGATTGTGATCAATGCCGGCAGAGGGAATGTCCTGGTGGAAGCAGACCTGATCGCGTCACTTAATTCGGGCCACCTAAGAGCGGCGGTGCTCGATGTTTTTCGGGAAGAGCCCTTACCCCCGGATGACCCGCTTTGGGCAACGCCCGGAGTGCACATTACCTCTCACACCGCGGGCCCGACTCCTGATGAGGCCGTTGCCGAGGTGTTCGGGCGCAATCTCAAACGGTATGTCGCCGGGGAGCCCCTTAACGATGCGGTGCGAGCAGGCCGCGGTTACTGATCGTTTACGCTATGTGCCGATAGGGGGCGCCCAACATGCACTACCTCTTTGAAGTCATCGCCAAGCCCGGCTACACCATCGAGCAGTACGCCGAGGCCTGGGTACGGGCAAGTGAGTTGATTCAGCAGGCACCCGGCGCACAGGGCACGCGGCTGCACCGCAAGATTGGCGATGAGCGCAACGCGCTGGCAATCGCCACATGGGAGAGCAAGGCCGCGCGCGACGCCTCACCGGCGTCACTCCCGGTAGCTGTGCAGGAGATCATCGAGTCCCAGGCGCCTTTTGTGGAGATCCGTTTTATCGGTGAATTCGAGGCCCCCGAGTGGGAGGTGTTGCCGCCTGATTGGCAGTAGCCCGTGTCTGTAGGGATCACCTCGGTCGGGCGGCGCTTGGGTATTGTGGTTTAGCTTGCTCCTGCAGCGGCCACCGGCGCGACCGTTCAGCAATGTGAGGGGCACATCTAAGCTGCTTATTCAGCGATGTACTTTGCGTCCCCTACTTTGCCCGCCATGTAGGGCGGCAGAGACGCCTCGTCATAGAGCGTTACCACGTAGTCCCCAGCGGAGGGGTTCAGTCGCAAGGGCTTAATCTCATTCTGGTAGAAGTCGTCGTACCAGAAGCTCACAGCGGCGCACTCTGAGGGGAAGCGCACCATCAGTGCCACGTCGTTCGCGTCGGGCTCGCCCTCCAAAATTCGTACAGGCCGCGGATTGTTCAGGTAGTAGCCGCGGGCGTTGGGGTAGAGGTCTGACCGCTGCAGGGCGATGGCATAGTCGCGCATGCGACTGGCATCCAGCGTGCGGCCTGCCACCAGCATGATCACGGGCTTGGTGTCGTCACAGCTCATATCGACGGCGGTATGAGTGTCGGCCAGACTGATATGGCTCAGCACCAACGCCAGTAATGATATGAGGCAGTAGGTGAGGCGAGGGTGTGGGTTACTCATAGGTCGCGCTCCTTTTCGGGTTGCGAACAGTCTATCTCCCGCAGGCGCCAACTTCATCGCACAACCGCGCTGCATTGTTGTATGGTGCGTGGCCTGATGCCGTAAATCCTCACGCGCTTAACGCGCGGATTTACGCCTTATTGCTCTCACACCGTGACATGGAGAAACACATCACAATGAATCGACAATGGCTTTTGCACGAGCGCCCCGTGGGCATGATTGGCCCAGAGCATTTCAAGTACGTCGAAACCGACATCCCCGAGCCGGGGGAGGGCGAAGTGCTGATTCGCAATCTGATGTTCTCCTTTGACCCCACTCAGCGCGGTTGGACGATGGACCGAGAGAGTTACCTGCCGCCTGTGCAGATCGGTGAGCCCATGCGCGCAGGCTGTGTGGCGCAGGTGGTGAAGTCGAACCACCCGGATTTCTCGGCGGGACAAATGGTGCAGGCCACCAACGGCTGGCAGGACTACGCGGTCGTAGACCCCGCGCATCCTCCCTCAAGCTTGCGCCCCATGCCCGAGGGCGCGCCGCCGGAGATGATGTTGTCCGTATTGGGTGTGACAGGCCTTACCGCTTACTTTGGTCTCTTGGATCTGGGCGATCCCCAGCCCGGCGAGACGGTGCTGGTCTCAGGTGCGGCGGGAGCCACAGGCTCGGTAGCCGGCCAGATCGCCAAGATCAAAGGCTGCCGCGTGGTCGGTATTGCGGGTGGCCCTGAAAAGTGCGCCTGGCTCACTGAAGAAGCGGGCTTCGATCACGCCATTGATTACAAGCAGGGCAACCTCGATCAACAGATCGCCGAGGCCTGCCCCGAGAAGTGGAATGTGTTCTTCGACAATGTCGGTGGCGACACGCTCGAGGCGGCCTTGAATCACCTCAATCTACGCTCGCGTGTGGTGATGTGCGGTGGCATCGCCAACTACAACGCGACCACGCCTCAACCGGGCCCCACCAACATCATGAACCTGGTCATCATGCGTAGCCGCATGGAGGGCTTCATCGTGCTCGATTACTTGCCACGCGCAGGGGAGGCGATCAAGGACCTGCTGGGCTGGATCGGCGAAGGCAAGCTCAAGTATCAGGTCGACATGCAGGAAGGGTTCGAAAATATTCCCACTACCTTGCAGCGCCTGTTCACCGGCCAAAACTTGGGCAAGCAGCTGCTGAAGGTAGCTGACCCCGAATAAATCCTCGCCTGCGATCGGCAGGCAACAGTCGCTAACATTTGAGTCCCTGAATCGCTTCACAGCGTTCAGGGACGGTATATGTGGTGGAAACAAGCTTTTTTTGGCGCTTTTTGTGTCGATCCGCACCCCCGTGAGGGGCCGTATCAACCGGTATTCACATGGAGACTTCAAGGATGATTCACTTCACGCTCAACGGCGATCCCGTTCAGACCGAACTCGACCCCAGCACCCCACTACTATGGGTGGTGCGCGACCATTTCAAGCTGAAAGGCTCCAAATTTGGTTGCGGTGCCGGTTTGTGCGGTGCCTGCACAATGCATGTGGATGGGGCCGCGATGAAGACCTGCGTCACGCCGATTGCGGCGGTGGCGAATAAGTCTATTACGACGATTGAGGGCTTAGGGACGCCAGAGGACTTGCATCCGTTGCAGGCAGCGTGGCACGAGCATGCGGTGCCCCAGTGTGGTTACTGCCAGTCGGGCCAGATTATGGCTGCAGCGGCGCTCCTTGATGCCAACCCGAATCCCAGCAGTGACGAGATCGACGCCGCGATGGCAGGCAATATCTGCCGCTGCGGTTGCTACCCGCGCATCAAGCGTGCCATCCAGTCAGTGAGCGAGAATGCACTGGCCTACGATGCTATGGCGCAGACGGAGGGCAGGGCATGAACACGGTCAATTTCTCGCGTCGTCGATTTCTGCAAACCAGTGCCATCACCGGTGGTGGGCTCATTGTCGGTTTTGCCATGACAGGTTGCTCGAGCACGCCTGCACCGTTACCGGTGGCCAGCACCGAGGGCGGTTGGACCCCCAATGCGTTTCTGCAGGTGCTGCCCGACAACACGATCCGTTTTTACACCGCCCGCTCCGAGATGGGGCAGGGCGTTACGACGGGCCTCTCGACGCTGGTGGGAGAAGAGCTTGATGTGAACCCGCTGGATATGGAGATTCGCCTGGCCGGCGCGCATGAAGATTACGTAAACCCCGATTTTGGCATGCAAGGCACCGGGGGGAGTTCTTCTATTCACGCACATTACCTGCATCTCCGGCAGGTTGGCGCCAATACCCGGGCACTGATTCTCGAGGCGGCGTCGCAGGATCTGGGCGTATCCGCCTCGTCTCTGAGTACCGACAATGGCTTCGTTGTTCACGGTGGCAAGCGCCACCCCTACGCCGACTTCATTGCGACAGCACAAACGCTGAATATCGAGGCCGATGCGGCACTGAAGCCCGCATCCGAGTTTCAATACATCGGTCAGGAAACCCGTCGGGTCGACGCTATTGCCAAAGCAACGGGCACGGCCCAGTTTGGTATTGATGTCGACGTGCCTGGCATGCATTACGCCGTCGTTGTGCGCGCGCCAGTAGCGCGCGCCAAGGCGGAGTCAGTAAACGCTGATAGCGCCAGAAGCATGCCCGGCGTCACGGATGTCCTGGCGATCGGCACCGGTGTGGCAGTGGTCGCTAAGAGTTTTTGGCAAGCGAAGCAGGCCGCGGCGAAGGTCGAAGTGCAGTGGGAGTCACTGCCATTGGCGTCGGTGAGCACTGAAACATTGCGGCGTGACTACAGCGCCGCGCTGAACGCCGGTGATGGCGTGGAAGGTCCGGTGGAGGGCGATATCGATGCAGCCATGCAATCCGCCTCAACCACCCATGAAGCGGAGTATTGGGCGCCGTTGCTCTCCCATTCGCCGATGGAGCCTATGAACGCCGTGGTGCGCATTGAAGGCGACGAGGCGGATGTATGGACGGGCATTCAGTTCCCGTCAGCGGTGCCAGGACTTGTCTCACGCGTGGCAGATATTCCGGCCGAGAACGTGCGCTTTCACCAGACCTACCTTGGTGGCGGCTTTGGCCGCCGCGGCACGCCCTCACACCTTGTTGAGGCGGCTGAAATTGCCAAGGCCACCGGCAAACCGATTCAGCTGGTCTGGACCCGTGAAGACGATGTTCGGCACGGCCCATTCCGACCGGCGTCGCTCATGCGCATCAAGGCGGGTGTCGATGAGGCGGGTAACCTGACTGCTTGGGACGCTTCCCGCGCGGGCGGTGATATCTCACCGGATACGTTCAGGGGCCTGCTGCCGGCGCTGTATCCGTGGATGGGCGATAGCATGGTCGAGGGCGTCGCCAATTTGAGCGAGTGGTACTTCGAGACATTTGCTACCGACGAATCGAGCACTGAAGGACTGTTTGAGGATTACGACCAGCCCAATACCCGTGTGACGCACATGACAGTTGACCACGAGTTGCCCCTCACTTTCTGGCGTGCAGTGGGGCACTCCTATTCGGCGTTTGCGAAGGAATCCATGATCGATGAGCTGGCCCAAGCCGCGGGGATGGATGAAGTCGCATTCCGCTTGCAGAACACTCAGAACTCGCCTCGCCTGAATAACGTGATTCGTGTGGCGGGCGAGCGCATGGCCAACATGAGAGTGCCAGCAGGGCATCACCTCGGTTTTGCGGCGCACCATTCGTTCCGCACCGATGTGGCTGAGATCGCTGAAGTATCAGTGGAGAACGGCAAGATTCGAGTGCACAAGGTCACCTGCGTTCTCGACTGCGGTCAGGCCGTGAACCCGGATATCGTGCGTTCACAAATGGAAGGCGGCGTGATTTACGGACTGACCGCGGCACTCTATGGCGGTTTGAACCTGGAAAATGGTGCGATCAAGGAGAGCAACTTCCACGATTACCCCATGCTCCGTATGGATGAGTCGCCTGAAATTGAGGTGGTGATCATCGACAGTGGCACCAAGCCCACGGGCGTCGGTGAGCCGGGTTTGCCGCCCATCGCGCCTGCGGTCGCCAACGCGGTGTACAAGGCCACTGGCCAGCGCCTGCGCTCACTGCCGCTGCAGTTAGCCTGAGGTAACACTTCTCGCTGGGGTGGCGAGTGCTACCCCAGCGCCCTTCTTCCCGCTTCAAAATTTCTGAGCACTTCTGAGAGCGCTCCCGCCAAACCGTACTTTACCGCTCCCTGGCAGTTGGCTTTGTCAGCCCGAGGCTGCACGAACTCCCTTAAGATCCCATCCCTCATCGGCTGACTCAGGTTCCTAGATTTACCTCGAGTGCCTCGCGTTCCACGTGTGCCGTTGTCTCCACAGGTGGCGAAACGCGCCCCGACCGATACACTGCGCTGCGTTCAATGATGTTCTTGGGGAAAAGCGAAGATGGATGTAGCAGGTCGAGTCGTATTGATTACCGGTGCCAGCTCGGGCGTGGGTGCCGCTCTGGCGGAAAAGCTGGCCGCCGTGGGCGCGCGGGTAGTGGTGAACTACAGCCGCTCCGAGGGGGCTGCCAACGCGGTCGTCTCGCGCATTAGTGAAGTGGGCGGGCAGGCGCTCGCGATACAGGCGGATGTTTCGGAAGAAGCTGACTGCAAAAGGTTGGTTAGCGCGACGATCGAACACTTCGGGCAACTCGACTCACTGGTGAACAACGCGGGTACCACGACCTTTGTTCCCCATGACCAACTCGACGCGCTCACCGAGGACATTTGGCTGCGCACACTCAGAGTCAACTTGATCGGTGCCTTCATGATGTCGCGCGAAGCGGCGCCTCACATCGAGGCCGTCGGCGGTGGCGAGATCATCATGACGTCGAGTATTGCCAGCATGACCGCGAATGGCAGCTCGATCGCTTATTGTGCCTCCAAGGCGGGCATGAACAGCCTGACCCGCACGCTAGCGAAAACACTTGGCAAAAAGAAAATCCGCGTCAACGCGGTGCTACCCGGGCTCATTGATGGCGACTGGGCTTTTAACACTTGGGGCGGCGGCGATGCAGAGCAATACGATGGCCTGAAGAAGATGTTTTCGGACCAGACGCCTCTGGGCCA
The DNA here is from genome assembly GCA_002721785.1 of Halieaceae bacterium. Classification (GTDB taxonomy): domain Bacteria; phylum Pseudomonadota; class Gammaproteobacteria; order Pseudomonadales; family Halieaceae; genus Luminiphilus. Next base: position 1,241 of record PBLO01000025.1, on the reverse strand, counting down.
TGTGGTCACGCCCGAGGACGTGGCGGACAGTATTCTGGCTCTCATCACCGGTTCTGATTACGTGACCGGCCAGCTGGTCACGATTGATTCTGGCTTCACGTTGTAAGTGAGGCTGCGCGCTGAATGTGCAGGACGATACGCGTCGCTCAAAACGCGTTTCCTCATGGCCGAAGGAGAGATGTTCAATGACCTTTATTCAATGGCATCAGCGCGTGACTGATCAATGGCTAGCGCGACTGCACATGACGCCATATCAGGCCATGTGGTTCGCTTGGATTAAGGGCATCGTGTTCGGTGCTGCAGCGTGCTGGTGGCTCATGCGCTAGCCGCGCTAGGCGGCAACCCGGGATGTCGCGACCAGAGCGATTTCTTGGCTAATGGCACACCGCGCTGATTTAGCCGTCGATGTGAATCCCGCAAGGTTTGTCGACGAAGCGCCTCAACAGCAGGCGCTCAGGCTCGGTTTTCTGTGTGAATCAGGCGGCGTTTGCGCCGGGGATCGCCGCCAGTAATGAGCGAGTGTAGTCCTCACGCGGCGTTTCAAAAACCTGCGCGGTAGAACCTTCCTCTACCAGCTTGCCGTGGTACATCACCGCAATGCGATCGGCGATTTGGCGAATCACTGCCAGGTCATGAGAAATAAACAGCATGGTCAGGCCGTATTCCTTGGTGAGCTCGGCGAGCAGGTCGAGAATCTGCGCCTGAATGGTTACATCCAGCGCCGAGACCGGCTCGTCCGCCACAATAAACTCAGGCCGCGTCGCGAGCGCACGGCCAATCGCAATGCGCTGACGCTGCCCTCCCGAGAACTCGTGGGGATACTTGCGCACAAACGCGCGCGCCAGACCCACGTTATCCATCAACTCGCGTATCGCCTGATCCAGATCGGCTTTGCGCACCAGTCCGTGCAGTAACAGAGGCTCAGCGAGCGTGTCATAGACCGTCATCCTCGGGTTTAAAGACGCATACGGGTCCTGAAAAATCATTTGCATACGATGGCGGAACTGCTTCAGTGACCTGCCCTCGAGCGCAGAGAGCTCCGTGCCTTCAAAAGTGATCTGTCCGCCGGTAATGGGCACTAGCCGCAGGATGGAGCGCCCGAGTGTCGACTTGCCGCTCCCCGACTCACCGACCAGGCCCAGTACCTCGCCCCGGTGAATCTCGAGCGACACATCGTCAACGGCTTTGACCGGCTCTGCGCCTGCTGTGGGGGTAAACCAAGTGCTCAGATGCTCAATGCG
>PBLO01000024.1 GCA_002721785.1 Halieaceae bacterium | reverse complement strand
TTGGGTACAGATCGGGCTGCAATCTCTGACGAGGGCTGGATGTTCGTCGTGTCCAGCTTGGCGTTGACGTACCGACAACCCGCGAAATTGGATGACCAGCTGGATGCGACCGCTGCAATCGTTGCGGTGAAGGGTGCAACGATTCAGTTTGCTCAAAGCGTGAAACGAGGGAGCAGTTGCATGGTTGAGGGTGACGTGACCATTGCCTGCGTGGATCGCGTGAGTGGTAAGCCGCGACGCTTATCGCCAGAGCTCAAACAACAGCTTGAGGCCAGAATGCAAAACAAGGAGACCGGCACATGACACAGGAACTGGGCTTGATGGAGCTCATTGCCGGCGCCAGCACTTTGGTGCAAGGCGTGATGCTGATATTGGTGCTGGCCTCGCTCGCGTCATGGTTTCTCATTGTGCAGCGAGTCATGTTGATGCGCCGCGCCGATGATGAACTGCTGGTGTTCGAGGAGCGCTTTTGGTCGGGTATTGATCTCGCGCAGCTCTATCGGGAGGGTAATCAGGCCGTGGCCGATGGCCAGTTGCCGACTGGCGTCGAAAGTCTGTTTCGAGCCGGATTCAAAGAGTTCTCCCGGTTATCGCAGCAGGCCGATATGGATGCGGATGCGATTTTGGAAGGTTCGCGGCGGGCGATGCGTGTCGCACTGATGCGCGAGACGGATCGAATCGAGCAGCACCTGCCGTTTTTGGCCTCTGTGGGGTCGACCAGCCCCTACATCGGCTTGCTTGGCACGGTTTGGGGGATCATGCATTCCTTCCGGGGCCTTGCCAACGCGACGCAGGCAACGCTTGCGACGGTGGCGCCCGGCATTTCTGAAGCGCTGATCGCCACGGCGATGGGATTATTTGCGGCCATCCCCGCGGTACTGGCTTACAACCGATTGGCAGCGCGGAGTGACGCGCTGCTGAATCGCTATGAAACGTTCCTCGATGAGTTCTCCGGCGTTTTGCAGCGTCAGACCTATGCCTTGAAAGCCAGCCAACCCCAGAGGCTCTGATTATGCGCCGCCGCCGGATGCTCGCTGAAATCAACGTAGTCCCCTACATCGATGTGATGCTGGTGCTATTGGTGATCTTCATGGTAACGGCGCCGATGCTGATGCAAGGTGTCGAAGTGGAGTTGCCCAAGGCAGATGCCGCGCCAGTCGAAGATCAAGATGCGGAGCCCTTGATTGTATCGATAGACAGTCAGGGTCAGCTGTTTCTCAACCTGGGTGCAAACGAAAAACAGGTGCTTGAGCTTGCGACCGTGCGTCAACGTGTTGCTGCCGTATTGCGTCGCACGCCGGATAAACCGGTCCTCGTTTGGGGTGATCAGGAGGTTGCCTACGGCGATGTGGTGGTCGTGATGACCGCGCTACAGGAAGCGGGGGCGCCGTCGGTGGGTTTGGTTACCGAGAGCCCGACGGTCAACTGATGTCAGCAGATCGTCTGCTTTTTGCCGGCCTGCCCGCCTTGCTTACTCTTTTGTTGCACGGCGGAGTCGTGCTGATGTTGGTCGTGCGATCGACTCACTCAGAGCAGGTTGTGGCGGCAGCGCCCGCCATTCAGCCGATTCAGGCCGCGTTGGTCTCGGCAGATGCCTTGAAACCTAAGCCCAAGCCCAAGCCGACACCCAAACCTGAGCCCAAATCAGAGCCGAAGCCCGCACCTGACCCTAAACCGACTCCGGAATCCGCACCCGCGCCCCCCAAGGCGCCGGAGCCGCAGCAGGATAGCGCACCGCCTCTAAACGCAGAGCAGTTGGCCGCGCTGACACGCGATGAATTGGGTGCACTCATTGATGCGGATTCGGGGGCGATGGGTACTGCAGAACCCACCCTGCGTGATGTGGTGGCGGCTACGATCCGCGCAACGGTCATCAATCGTTGGACGCGGCCACCCAGCGCTCGCAACGGAATGGTCGCGGTATTATCGATACAATTGGTGCCAACCGGAGAAGTGGTAGGAGTGAGTGTGTTGCAATCAAGCGGCAACAACGCTTTTGATCGTAGCGCGATGAACGCCGTTGAGCGCTCTGCGCGATTCCCCGATGTCGCCAAACTCGAGAATGCTGTGTTTGAGGACAACTTTCGCCGCTTTCAACTGATATTCAAGCCCGAGGATTTGAGGTACTGATGCTGTTTGGACAACGATGGATTCTTGCACTCCTGCTACTGTGCGTCGCGCCAGCTTGGGCTGAATTACAGATCGAAATCAATCAAGGCGTGGAGAACCCGACGCCTATCGCTGTGGTGCCCTTCGCCTGGCAGGGCGTCGGGTCGGCACCCGAGGACGTCGCGCAAATCGTTGATTCTGACCTCGCGCGGAGTGGCCAATTCTCTCCAGTGAGCCGCCGCGATATGTTGAGTTACCCGACTCGCGAGTCGGAACTGTTTTTCCGCGATTGGCGGGCGATCTCGGCGGAGTATGTACTGATAGGGCGCGTGAGCGTGGGATCTCAGGCACGCATCGATTTTCAGCTGTTTGATACGACTCGGCAGGAAGCAGTGGAGTCCGGCGCCGTGACGGGACCCGTCACCGAGCTCCGAATGCTGGCGCACCGGGTGGCCGATTCGGTCTACGAGACATTGACGGGTATCCCTGGCGCGTTCGCCACCCGTTTGCTGTACGTGTCGGTGACGCGCAACCCAGAGGGCAAGGATTTTTACCGCCTCACCTTGGCGGACGCGGACGGGCGTCGGCCCATCGTGTTGCTGGAAGGGCGGGATCCCATTTTATCGCCCTCTTGGTCGCCAGATGGATCCGAGGTGGCTTACGTCTCATTTGAAACGTCTCGTCCGGCGATCTACCGACAAAATCTGCGAACCGGCGCGCGCGAGCAGTTGACTAACTTCAAAGGTCTCAATAATTCGCCTGCCTGGTCTCCGGATGGCAACACTATGGCTTTAGTTTTGTCCAAAGACGGCAATCCAGACATTTATCTGCTGAGTCTGACAAGCCGTGCGCTCACTCGATTGACCCGCCATTTTGCGATTGATACCGAACCAACATGGATGCCCGACGGCAAGTCGCTGCTATTTACGTCGGATCGCGGTGGGCGACCACAGATCTACCGATACGATCTGCGTACTCAAAAAATTGAACGCGTCACATTTCAGGGCCCCTACAACGCACGAGCCCGTGTGGCCCAGGATGGGCGGAACGTTGCCTTGGTGCACCAGCGTGATGGGCGTTACCACATTGCGGTGTTTGACTTGGTTACGGATCGTTTGACAGTCCTGACCGAGACCAGTCTGGATGAGAGTCCTAGCATCGCACCAAATGGATCTATCGTGCTCTACGCCACCAAGCGGGGAGAGAACAGTATTCTCGGTGCCGTTGCGGTTGATGGCGGCGTGAGGTTCAGTCTCCCTGCCAGAGAGGGGAGCGTGCAGGAGCCGGCTTGGTCGCCCTATTTCACGCCCTGATTGCGAACCCACAGCGGAGATACGCCTACCTGCTATGGGACAAGAGGCGTGTTGTTTGTGATGAGCATGGCAGTGCTGCTGTAAGTCTTCATCATGCATCAGGGACGCCCGCAGAGATCCGGCCCATGCCAGCCCCCTCGATGCGAATGTTATCAGGAATCGCTTCAGTGAAAAATTTTGGCGATGAACGCGAGAAAATCGTTGATTTATGCGCTACATTACAGTGAGCTAGGTTTCCAGAAACTGGGGAAGGATCAACAACATGAAAAACGTAACGCTTTATGGGAAGTGGTTGGGACTGGTTTTTGCCGCCCTGTTTCTGGCAGCGTGTTCCAGCAACGATACGAAAGAGGCAGACGCAGCGGCTGCAGCTGCGGCCGAGCAAGCGGCACAAGAGGCGGCTGCCCGCGAAGCCGAGCAGCAGGCGCAAGCCGAGGCCCAGCGCGCTCTGGAAGTCGCTGCGGCTGACGTAGGAACGGTTTTCTACTTTGGTTTCGACAGCTCTGCATTTACCGACGAGTCGCGGGCTCAAGTGGATGCACACATTGCGGCACTGCTGGGCAATAACGATAGCGTCCGTCTTGAAGGCCACACCGATGAGCGTGGCACGCGCGAATACAACCTGGCCTTGGGTGAGCGACGTGCGAATGCGGTGCGCGACTACATGGTTGCTAATGGGGTACCGAGCTACCGTATTGAAACGATCAGCTACGGCGAGGAGAACCCCGTCGCTTACGGTTCGGGTGAATCCAACTGGCAACAGAACCGTCGCGTTGAGCTCAAGTAATTGAGGACGCCACAGTGACAGCTGTATCCATCAAGCCGGCCTTACGCGCCGGCTTTTTGTTAATGGGCGCGGGCTTGTTCGGATTTGCGATCCCGGGCAGTCTTCTGGCGCAGGATTATGTCGACGTCGAGGCTGAGCGGCGCGCTGCTGAGCAGGCTATGGCGACGGAGGCGGCACCCGTTGTTGATCCCGCCACTTCCTACACCGGTATACGGCCTTACTCCGGTTCGACTACCGTGGCGCAACCCCCCGCGGAGACTGCGGCCCCCATCACCGGTACGGACTCTGGCAGCCTGATATTGCGAGTACAGCAACTTGAGGCAGATGTGCGCAGGCTCGCGGGCTTGTTAGAAGAGGCTACCCAGGCACTGCGTTCACTTGAGGCGCAGAGCCTGGAGCGTTACGTCGATCTTGACCGGCGCCTCGCGCAGGGCGGATCAACGGGCAGTGCCCAGCAGGGGGCTTCAACTGGATCGGATATGACAGGCACCGCTGGTGTTGCGCCACCTGGAGGGGATGCCACAGATGCGCGATCAGTCGACGCCCAAGAGGGAGAGGAGCCCGCTTACCGTGCCGCCTACGAGAAGGTGCGTGAGCGTGACTTCGATAACGCCGTCTTGGCCTTCACGGAATTTTTATCCGATTACCCCTTTGGCCGTTATGCACCGAATGCGCATTACTGGCTTGGAGAGCTTTACCTAGTTGTTGAGCCACCTGATCCCGAGCTGGCGAGGCAGAACTTCAAACTGCTCCTTGATCAGTATCCTGCAGACCCCAAAGTGCCTGACGCCCTTTACAAGCTGGGCCGGGTTCAGTTCATTAAGGGCAATCGGCAACGATCGCGGGAATACCTTGACGAAGTGATCCGGGAGTATCCGTCCCATGCTGCCGCCCAGTTGGCGAGGCAGTTCCTGCTCGAGAACTTCTGAGACGCAGTTCGGGACTTATTCGCGGTTGATGGGGCTTGTATTTTTACCCGGTAGCGTTAGCATACGCGCCTTCCCTGTTTCGGGCCGTTAGCTCAGTCGGTAGAGCAGTTGGCTTTTAACCAATTGGTCGCTGGTTCGAACCCAGCACGGCCCACCATTACAGCAAACCACCCACGGGTGGTTTTTTTTTAATCTAACGTGATGATGCTGCGAGTGACTGAGCGCTACGTGATCACCACGGCAACGGTATTATTTTATGGAGTCGCCCGTGTCTTCAACCTTTTATCCTCCACAGCGCACATTGATGGGGCCAGGCCCTTCTGATGTCTCCGCGCGGGTTTTAGCGGCGTCGGCGCGCCCCACCATCGGCCATCTGGATCCTGAATTTGTCGGCTTGATGGATGACGTTAAGCGGTTGCTGCAGTTCGCGTTTCAAACGCGAAACGAGTTGACCATTCCTCTGTCCGCCCCAGGTTCCGCTGGGATGGAGGCGGCCTTTGTGAATCTGCTGGAACCGGGTGACACAGCCATTGTCTGCCAGAACGGTGTTTTTGGCGGACGGATGAAGGAGAACGTCGAGCGGTGTGGCGCTACGGCAGTTATGGTGCAGGACCGTTGGGGCGATCCGGTAGATCCTGAAAAAGTCGCTGCAGCGATTGCGGCCAACCCCAACGCTAAAGTACTCGCATTTGTGCACGCAGAGACCTCTACGGGAGTGCGCAGCGATGCGGAGCAGCTTTGTCAGCTCGCAAAGGCGGCGGGGATGTTGACGATTGTAGATGCCGTGACATCGCTTGCAGGGATTGATCTGCAGGTCGATGCCTGGGGCGCAGATGTCGTCTACTCGGGTACGCAGAAGTGCCTATCCAGCTTGCCTGGCATTGCGCCGATCACCTTTAGTGCCGATGCAGTCGCCGCGATTACATCGCGCACGCATAAAGTGCAGAGCTGGTTTCTGGATATGAATTTGATCATGGGCTACTGGGGCGAGGGGGCCAAGCGCGCCTACCATCACACTGCACCGGTCAATGCGATCTATGCGCTGCACGAGTCACTGCTGATGCTCGAAGAGGAAGGCCTTCAGGCGAGCTTTGCACGGCATCGTGACAATCACACCGCACTGGCTAGCGGGCTTGCGGATCTAGGCCTCGAGTTAGCCGTTGCTGAGCCGTGGCGACTGCCGCAGCTCAATGCAGTGATGATTCCCGAGGGTAAGGACGATGCGGCTACGCGATCTCGTTTACTGGCCGATTTTAACCTTGAGGTCGGCGCTGGCTTAGGCGAGCTCGCGGGTAAACAGTGGCGTATTGGATTGATGGGCAGTAGTAGTCACGCGGTGAACATCAATCGTTGCCTGAGTGCCTTCGAGGCGGTGCTGGCATCCTGATGAGGGCGTGTCGCCCGTTACAAAAAACCGGGTGACGGCATTTAGGTGGCGTAGTCGGGTTCCTCGGCGTCCAGAATCGCTCTGAGTTCTGCAAAGTGCCGCTCGGCCTGTCCGGGATAGGCTTCCAGCTCTCTGGCGGTTTTCTCCGCAATCTCATCGGGTAGCACTTTGAGTGGTTGGCCCGTCCAGAGTGCCTTGATGTAAGTCTCGGCGGCGCGCTCAAAGTAGAAAAGGCGATTGAATGCGTCGGCGACGCTGTGACCTATCACCATGACGCCGTGGTGACACATGATCAGTACTTGCTTGGCGGGATCTGATAATTGCTGGCAGCAGCGCTCTGCCTCTTCTTCAAACGCGAGCCCGCCATATTCCGTATCAATCGCGCAGCGATTGAAAAACATCGCACAGTTTTGGTCGATCGGTGGAAGCCGCGGATCTTGAAGGGTCGATAGTACCGTCGCATGGATCGAATGGACGTGTAGCGCGACTCGAGCGTGCGGGCAGTGCCGATGCAGAGCACCATGCAGGCCCCAAGCGGTGGGATCAGGCGCATCAGGGCGGTTCATGGTTTCCGAGTCGTTTGCATCGACCAGAATCAGGGCAGAGGCCCTGATGCGCGAGAAATGAGATTGGTTGGGGTTCATCAGAAACTGCGTGCCGTCCTCGTTGACGGCAACAGAGAAGTGGTTCGCCACGCCCTCGTGAAAGTTGAGCCGTGCGGCCCAGCGAAAAGCGGCGGCGAGCTCTGCTCGAATCTCTTGGTGTTGTGGGGATACAGATAATCCGGTGTGCGGCGATTGAAGCAAATCGGGGCTCATGTGCTGTCTCTTAGGCTGGTTGAGATAACGGTAACACGATCTCGCATTTGCCCAACCGATCTATAGATCAGCGGCTTGCCAGGGGACAACACCGTGCGGGCGTGGTTGATGGTTCGGCAAGATCACTCCCACGAATAGCGTCCTGAGTCCAAGGTATACTCTCTTTATGCCCTCAAACTCGCGTCCACAGATGGCCATACCCACGCACTCCGCTCATGACCCCACGTCTGACATCATTGCATCGCTTGAGCGTTATGGTGCCGTCGTGATTGAGAATCTCCTTGGGGAAGGCGTGGTGGACGGCATCTCGCAGGACTTGCGACCAGAATTTGATCGTGAAGGCCATCTTTACCAGAACACGTTTAATGGCCATCAGACCCTGCGGGTTGGTGGTGTCACCAAGTACTCACGGCATTTCCCGACCTTGCTCTTACATCCTCTGGTACTCGAAGTGGCCGATGCCATCCTTAAGCCGCACTGTGAGGTCTATCAGGTTGGCAGTACGACGGCGATTGAAATTCTGCCGGGAGAGGGCGCTCAGGTTCTCCATGCCGACGATACTTGCTACCCCAGTCATCTTTTGCCCTTTGAGGCTCAGATTTCGGCCTTGTGGGCGTTAGATGATTTCACGCTTGAAAACGGTGCAACGAGGGTTGTCCCGCGCCAAGTGGGTATTACGGATCCAAACGAGGTGCGAGAGGAGCACATTGTGCAGGCGGTGATGCCCCGAGGCTCCGTCGTGATTTATCTGGGGTCTACCCTCCACGGCGGTGGTGAGAACCGAAGTGATGCACCTCGCAAAGCCATTGTGAACACCTATTGCTTGGGATGGTTACGGCAAGAGGAGAACCAATACTTAACGCTTACGGCCGAGGAGGTCGCAGAGCAGTCCGAGGAAATGCGCCGCATGCTGGGGTTTCAGGCGCACGGACCGTTCTTGGGAGTGTGGCCCGAGGACCCCGACGGCAAGTGGTACGAGACCTGAATACGCATTGAATAAGGTAGAGCCCTCCGCTAGAAGCCGGCAACGCCGGTTGGGAAAGCTACGCCGTCTCCTTCTATGGCGGCGCCATTCTCAACTTCCCGAATAGCAGCCTCCATGATCTCTAGTCCCTCTCGGAACGTTTCTTCCTGCATATTGAGCGCAGGATAAAGACGAATGGTGTCTTCGTGATCAGAAATGGCCCACACACCTCGCTGGAGCATCTCGCCTCTCACGGCTCTGGCGGCCCACCAATCCTCGGCATTGGGGTCGGTGAGTGCTGATTTGTTAAAGCTGACCCCCATCAAGAGGCCGCTGTTTCTGACCTGCCGCACGATCGAATACTTCTCCCATTCGGCCATGGTCTGTTGAGCTATTTCTCCCAGCTTGGCGGCGTGATCGACAATATTGTCGCGCTCATAGATTTCCAAGGTTTTGATGGCTGCCGCACAGCCTGCAGGTGAACCGGCGAAGGTCGAGCCAGAGCTGAAGAGCTCGACATCACCCAGAATGTCATCTCGCGCAGAGATGCCTGCGAGTGGCGCGATACCACCGGACAAATTCTTTCCGTAGACCAGAATGTCAGGCGTCACGTCGTAGTGTTCAATGCCCCACATCTTTCCCGTGCGCCCGAGACCCGTCAGCACCTCGTCACTAATGAGAAGCCACTGATTCCGGTCACAGATCTCTCTTACGCCGCGGACAAACTTGCGTGTTGGAATCCAGTTTCCGCCCTCGGCAAGGCCGGGCTCTAACAAGACTGCGGCAATCTCTTTGCGGCTCACCATGGTTGCGTTAATTTCGTGTTCGAGGTGCCACAGACAAAAATCGATGTACTGATCCTGAGTCAAGCCGGCGGGCGCACCTTCGCTGAAAGGGTAAGGAGCCCGTATAACGCCACCAGACCATGCTTCTAGGTAACGGGTGGCGTCGTCGCCCAAGCCGCTCAGTAGTTTTCCGGCGATGGAATTACCATGGTAAGACGCGCCAAACGTGATGACATAACGACGTTTGGTGTGTGTCAGCGCGAGGTGGACAGCTGCTTCTGCAGCCTCGGTGCCTGAGACCTCGTAGTTTGTGCGCGGTAGCGCGCGACTCGGCATGATGGCTGCCAATCTTTCGGCCAAATCGTAGCGGAGGGGGTGATCGTAGTGAAACCCGTATTGCCGGTTTGCCCGGTCAACTGCTTCTAGGATTTCTGGATGGCAATTACCCAGAGGGTTCGTTGCCCAGCCGTTTTGGAAGTCGATGTAGCGGTAGCCATCCAGATCCCAGACATAGTCACCCTCAGCACGATCGATAACGATTTGCCTGACTGACCGGAAGCCGCGGGATCCTGACTCCTTTAGTGCCTCATTAAATCGCAAGCCATTTTTGAAATAGGGAATACCGCGCCGCAGCGCCGCAAGGGTTTTTGGTCCCGGAAAATTATCTTCCATTTCTGCTCTATTCCAGTTTTTAGTGTCGTAACGTCAGCGCTGTACAGCTCACTGTTATTTCCGCTGATTTGTGAGTCGAAAAATAGGGTAAAGCAACGGGCCAGATAAAATAGCCAGTAGCCCAGCCAGGCCGTACCAGCCTACATGTAGCCCAAACAACCCAAATGTATTGAGACCCCACGCTGTAATGCTTCGGTCCATCAATGTGATCCAGATCATGAAGCCGATCAGGCAGACGGCTGGAAGGACGAGTGCGATCAGTGCGGGTAGACCACCGGGTATCCGGAAGGGACGGTCTAACGCCGGTTCTGTGATCCGTAACGTCACCGCTGCACAAAAGATGAGTGCATAGGATGTGACCATGAGTAGCACATCAATGATAACGAGGCTTTGGAAGGGGCCGATCACCAGCACGGCGTTACAGATCGCAATGACGGCAATGGCCGCAATCGGCGTGCCAAACCGGGTGCTGGTTGTCGCCAAGGATCGAGGTAGTAAGCCATCTTGAGCCAACGCCTTAAGCGGTCGTGCGCCAGAGGCCATGTAATCGAGATACAGCGCTAAATTGCCTAGTACGGCCGACGCGAGCAGCGCGTGCCCCAGAGCCGTTCCGCCGAGGGCGCGGCCGATATCGACAAATGACACGCGTCCATCACCCCCATCGACCGAGAACAGCTCCCACTGACCATAAGCCGCGAGGCTGGCGGCGGTGGGGAGTAAATACATCAGCGCGACAAAGGGCAGCGCCAACATGAGTGCCTTGGGAATAATCCGTTGAGGCTCCTCGATCTCGCCGGCGAGAGTCGACATCGACTCGTAACCGGAATACATCCACATGCCGATACTCAAGCCCAGAATGAGCGCGCCCTCACTGCCCAATAGGTCCGCATCGGGCGGTGTGAGCGGTATGAAGGGATTGAATTGCCAGTTGGCCAAGCCGATGCCGGCCAACACAACAAAGGGCGAGATAATCAGAATGGCAAATAAACTCGACCCGATGGCGACGATTCGGATACCGAGAACATTGACTAGTGTAAACACTGCGATGATCGACCAGCACAGGCCATAGTAGGCCGCATCGCTGAACCCCAGCTGATTCTGGAGATAGGTGGCACTCAAGACGATGTAAAGCGAGGTATCGACCAGTAATGCCAGTGACCACCACCAACCCGCCTGAAATCCCCAGAAGTCGCCCAGGGCACGCCGTGTCCACACATAAAACCCGCCGCTGTCGGGTATGGCTGATCCCAACTCGCTGGCGACAAGCGCCATGGGCAATGCCCAAATAACGGGAAGTGCCAGCAACAGCAGTAAAGTCAGGCCGGGGCCGGAAGAGGCCACCATCTCCTCGATGCCGAATGAGCCACCGGAGACAAAAATATAAATCATGAAGAAGGCGCTAAAGAGCGGAACGCGTGTGCGCTGCGCCGTGGCCATCGAGGTTTCGCTCAGGTCTGATTTCGGCGACATCTGCCCCTCTACGTTCCGATACGGGGCACCCGACGCGGTTGATGCCATCACTCTGGAAAGCGATGACCGCTAATCGTCGGGAAGCCGAGCCCCTGCAGTGCTCAATGTACTACAGGAACGGGGATCAATCCGTTAGTGGAGGCTGGCCTCGAGCGAATGGAGGTACCAATGCACAAACTGCTGAAGCGTGAATTCAAACTCAGGGTGGTAAGGCCCCGGCTCAAAGAACCGCGAATTCACGCCCGCCGCGTTGCGCGTGATGATGTACTCGTCTTCCAGTGTCGTATGTCGCCACAGCCACGTCACCTTGTCGGCGTCGTAATCGACCCCTTCCTGCGCGTCACCGCGCACAAACCAGACCAGTTCCATATCGGTTTCAGTGAGTGAGCGAGGAATGAACCGGTACAGTACACAGTGGTCGGGATAATTCAGCATGAAGGTGAGGGGGCCCATCTGAAAATCACCGGCACCGCCGTCGTACTCTTTAATGTTCCCCATGAGGGGCGCAACGGGCTGCCCGTCCTGACTTCCGGTGACAAACCCCTCGAAGAGGCCATACCGCATGGTGTGCGCGCAGGTACCAAAGCTCGGGGCATCCAGATAGATTTCGGTGTGTTCCTTCGAAATGCCCGGGATGCCGGTGATGGCGTCGGCATTCTCTAACATCTTTGCAACGACGGGTGCAGATTTTTCCTCGAGGTCTTTCAGTGTGTGCATCTTCGCGTAGGCGCGGTGTGAGGTCGCACAGTGGTAGCACTCCAGGTAGTTCTCCAGAGCGAGCTTCCAGTTAGCTTCGACCCGAAAAGTCTCTCGATGCGCAACCTTGGCATTCGCTAGGTCATAGGCACCCAGGGGCTCTCGGATATTCTCGAGTGAAGCAATGAGGTCGCCTGCCTCGGGATCACAGTTGATAAATACCAGTCCCATGTAGGTCACGCACTGGACAGGCTTCAAGCCATGCGCCGCTGTATCAAAGTCAGGCATGACATGCGTTTCGCGCGCGGCTTTGAGTGAGCCGTCGATGTTGTAAACCCAGCCGTGGTAGGGACAAACGTAGGTTCTGCGATTACCGCTGGTTTCTTCACAGACGCGGGCGCCGCGGTGCCGGCAAATATTGTGCATGGCCTTGATATCGCCCGCCTCGGTCCGCGCCACAATGATCGAGTCCTCGCCAATCTCGACGAGCTGGTAGTCTCCCGCAGCAGGAATTTCGCTGACGTGCAGGGCGTAAATCCAGCTTTTGAAAATGAGATGCTCGAGTTCCTGCTCATGCACGAGGTGAGAGCGATAGAAATACGGATCCATAGCGTGGTGAGGGCGGACCTTTTCCGCCTCCAACTTGTCACGCATGCGTTGGAAGGAATCGTCTACCGAGGTGGCAATGGTGTGCATGGTGTATCTCGTAAAAACTGCTGATCAGTGTGGCGGTGCGGGGGTCTGCCAGCGCTTGGGCGATTTGAAAATTGGCGCATCGATCACCTTGCACGGGGCCAATAAACGAGTCCAGTGCAGCTCGCGCTGGTAGTAGATCTCCGCTACTAACTCATCTCCTACGGCGCCGTGGGGCATCTCGATCTGTGCATAGGCAATATTCGCTTTGGCAGTCGGGCACCAGGCTGCGGAGGTGACGGTACCAACCTGTTTGTCACCCTTGAGAATGAAAGAGTGCTCAGCAGGCTTGTTGCCTTCTACATCCAGCATGGCAAACCGATACCGAGAACCCTTTTCCTGCTCTTTCAGCAGCGCCGAGCGTCCATTGAAAAGGGGTTTCTTGAAGTCGACGAGCCAGTCAAGTCCCAGCTCGAAGGGGCTTCTTGTTCGTCCAACGCGGACCACTTCCTCAGCGGGCATGAAGTCAACGTTGGCCTGCAAAAATCCGGCCTCGATGCGGGCGAGTTCCAGCGCGTGGGACCCGATCGGCTTGATCAGATAATCCCGTCCGAGCTCGAACAGTTGATCCCATAGAGCTTCCGCAGATTCCGGCGGTACCCAGACTTCATAGCCGAGGTCGCCGGTAAAGCCGGTTCTGCTGACCATCATTGGACGGCCTTCAAAGGTGTAATGCGCGATGCCGAAGGGTTTGAGTTGATTCAAGTCAGTGCAACCCAGCAGCGTCAGCACGGTACATGATGTAGGACCCTGTACTGCGAGGCCCACCACTGCGGCAGATTCATTTTCGATGGTCACGTCAAAGCCCAACGTGTTCCAGGCGAGCCAATCATCAGCGCGCTGGTAGGAGCAGATGCGGTAATCCTGCTCGCCGAGGCGAAAAATCGTGCCGTCATCCATTACCTGACCGTTATCGTCGCACCAAATCGCATAGCCGACCCGGTTCACACCAATTTTGCTGACATCCCGAGTGATCAGTCGATCGAGATAACGCTGCGCATCGGGTCCGGTCACGCGATATTTATTCATCGGTGACAGGTCGAACACGCCGGTGGTGCTGCGAATCGCGAAATACTCCAGTTCCACATCAAAGTAGGCGTTGGGTGTGGTGTAGCCCATCCAGTTTCCCCAGTCGTTGAGGTCGCACATCGCCTCGACGCGGGAGTGGAAGGGAGTGGTGAGTAGCATGGTGTCTCGGCTAACGTCGCTCATCACAGTGCTCCTCGCTTGAGAATTTCCTTGGCGGCGTTGCGACCCGGAAGGCCTTGTAGTCCACCCCCGGGGTGCGCCCCTGCGCCGCAGAGATAGAGTCCCTCAACCCCTGTCGCGTATTGTGTAGAGCCGGGGAAGGGTCGCATCATCAGTGCCTGGTCAATGGAGAGTTCGCCGTGATTCCAGTTGCCCCCGGTCATGCCGTGTGAGGCTTCGAGATCAGATGGCACGACCAGTTCACTGGCCATCACCAACTTGCCAATGCCCGGGGCATAGGTCTCGAGTTCGCTGATCAGTTGGCTGAGTAACTGCGGCTTGCCTGTTTCCCAGCCTATGTCAGGTGCATAGGGTACGTAGTGCACTATGGCGGACAGAACATGCTGTCCGGCGGGTGCCAGCGCCGGGTCTTCAATGGTGGGGATGCTGATATCAAAGGTGTGCAGCGTGCTGAGCTCGCGATACTTCATCGGATTCAGGGCCTGCTCCATGCCATCCATCGATGGCGTGATCACCAGTCGCTGTGAAAGTTGTGTTGCCTCGAGCCCCTTGAAAGTGGGTAAGGCGCTGAGTGCGAGATGAAGCTTGGCGGTGCCACTGCGAGAGCGGTAATGCTCGACACGCTTGGCCATCCCTGTCTCCATCTGGTCGTAGCCGAGTAAGTCGCGGAAGGTGGTGGTAGGATCAGCGCTGGAGACCACAATCTTCGCTGATACGGTTTCTCCGGAGTCGAGCGTGATGCCCGTCACACGATCATCTGTCTTGGTAATCGCAGAGACGCGACTGCTCAGCTTAAGCGTTGCACCACTTTTTTCGGCCGCGCCCGCCAGCGATTGTCCCAGTGCACCCATGCCGCCCATGACTTGGGTGGTGCCCGATTGCCCGAGGTGTTCGCCGGTCGCTCGGTGGAGATAGCTGTAGACGGTATTAGGAGAACGTGGACCCATGTTGGTTCCGGTGACTGCGTCCAGGGCGATGGTGCTTTTCAGCGCCGAGTGCGAGAAGTGTTCGTTCATGACGTCATAAATGTTGATCATGACTATGCGCATCAGATCGCGCAGCCGCTCGCGGCCCAAGAGCTTGAGCCCGAGGCCCAACTTCATGAGCGTCAGGCGGTCTGTCCAGTTCTGCTCAACAAGCTTCGGCGGCCGGGTGCGATAGAGCGTTGTCATGAGCTTGGCGAAGCCCGCCACCATTTTCTTGAAGTCGCGGTAGGCCGCTTGATCCGCTGAGTCCACGCCGGCACCACTGATGGTGTCGCCATCGACGATCAGGTGGTCACTGTCGGGTTGCAACGAAATAGTGCACTTGGGCTGCCCAAGCCGCAGGCCATTACCCTTCAGGTCCAGTTCTTTAACGATGCTCTGGTCAAATTGTGAGAGCCACTGCGCGCAGTCTGAGACCTGAAACCCAGCTGAGAATTCGCGTGTGCTGGCGCAACCACCCGGGTCAGAGCGACCGTCGACCACCAGTACGCGCTTACCTGCTTTCGCAAGGTATCCCGCGCAGACCAGTCCGTTGTGTCCGGCTCCAATGATTACCGCGTCATAATCAGTCATCGGCATAGCCTCCCGGCACAGTGTTCGGTTTCTTCAGGTCAGCCAGGATTTCCCGCGCGGCATTAGCGCCCGGCGCTGCCATCACGCCGCCTCCCGGGTGCGTACCCGAGCTACACATGTACATGCCTTTGATCGGCGAGCGGTACTGTGCATAACCCGGGAAGGGCCGGTTGAAGAGCAGCTGATCGAAGGTCAGCTCACCCATGAAGATGTTGCCTTCAGTCAAACCGACCTCGGCCTCGATTTCGCGGGGGGTGCGCGTCTCGCAGTGCAAAATGAGGTCCCGGAAGTTGGGGCTGTAGTTTGAAATCTGGTCGATGACGGATTTTTCGAAGCCGTCCTTGTCCTCATCTGTCCACTCACGCCCTTCCACTTTTGGCGGCGCGTACTGCACAAAGACCGACATCATGTGTTTGCCGGGTGGCGCCATGGTGGGATCCGTCAGCGACGGGATCATCATGTCGAGGTAGGGGTCTTTAGACCAGGTGCCGGCTTTCCAGTCGTCGTAAGCACGTTCCTGCCGCTCCAGTGAATCACTAAAGTGCAGGTCTCCCGCCATCAGGCGATTGCGCGGGTCGAGTCCGTTGAACACGGGAAGACCATCGAGCGCGATGTTGAGTTTTCCTGAAGAGCCGCGAATTTTGAAATTACGCGCTTTTTTCAGCACGTCCTTGGGTAGATCAGACGGGTTGGTAATATCCAAGAAGGTGCGCTTCGGATCGAGGTTGGAGACCACAATCGGCGCGCGATACTCCGTGCCGTCTTTAAGCGCGACACCTGCCGCACGCCCATTTTTGACGATGATCTCGTCGACGTTGGCGTCGCAGATAATCTCGCCACCATAAGATTGGAATGCCTTGGAGAGTGCGTCGGCGATGGCGCCCATGCCGCCCCGTGCAAAGCCCCAGGCACCCACATTGCCGTCGACGTCCCCCATATAGTGGTGCAGCAATACGTAGGCGGTGCCGGGTGAGTAAACACCCAGTGCGGTACCGATAATGCCGCTGCCCGCCATGTGGGCTTTGATGACATCGGTTTCAAAGTATTCGTTTAGGTAATCACCGACGCTCGCGGTCCAGAACTTAATGGTATCGAGCAGCTTTTCTTCACCCAGATCCATGAAGGAGCGGGCAAATTCGAGCAGATCGCGCAGATCCCGTGGTTTGATTGAGGTGGGATCGGGCGGTGTTCTCAAAAGATAGGGCCGAATCAGCTTGGTCTGCAGGCTGGTATCAGCGGCATATCGATCATAGGCATTGGCGTCACGCTTTGAGTGACGCGCCAGCTCACGGTAGTGGCGATCATGGTCACTATAGTTGCCGAAATAGTCGCCGTTGCGCATGAACGTTGCGCCGCCACCGAACGACACGACCTGTAACCCGTGGCGGGGTAGCTCTAAGTCTCGCGTGATTTCCGGGCGTAGCAAGCTCGATACATAGGAGCAGTTGGAATACCACCACCCCTTGTGTAGTTCCCGGCTGACGGTGGCGCCCCCAATGTAGGGATTGCGCTCCAGCACAGCTACTTTTAATCCCGCTTTGGCAAGATAGGCCCCGTTGGTGAGGCCATTGTGGCCTGCGCCAATCACGATCGCATCGTATTGATTCACTGCACTCTCCGGTGAGCTACATCGAGCTGAAATAGTGCCATGGCGGCGCAATAGCGTCTACCCGGAATGAATGAATGTTCATTCTTCGTTGAGACTTTGTCGTGAAATGCCTAGACTCGGAGTGCTCCAAGGTCGAGATGCCCCATGACAGACGCATCCAGCGCGACACCCGAAGTGCTTGCCGATGCCCAGATAAAGCGTCGACAGATCCTGCCCAAGGCAGAACGCCGGCAGCAACTGATCGACGCGACCATTCGGTGTATCGCACAGCATGGCTTGTCTGCCGTCACCATGCAGATGGTGACGCGAGACGCGGGGCTCAGTGTTGGCATTGCCAATCTGCATTTCGAAAGCAAAGACAACTTGCTCAAAGAGACGCTCCGTTACGTCGCCGAGGAATATCACAATGGTCAGATCGAAATCATGGAGGGTACTGAGCTAGCGGATTTGGGGGCGCGACTCGATGCCTTACTCGACTTCCAGTTAGGGCGGGGCGTGACCCAGCGACAAAAAATGTCTGTTTGGTTCGCTTATTACGGCGAAGCAGGAGCCCGACCGGTTTACCAAAAAATCGTTTCCACGGTAGACAAATTGGCGGCCCAAAAACTCGAAACCTTGTTCGCCAGCATTATTGACGAGGGGGGCTATCGGGGCGTCGATGCGCGCGAACTGGCTACCGGTTACTCAGCATTGATCGACGGATTGCACCTGGGGTTATTGGTGACCCCGAGGGAATTAAGTAAGCGTCGCGCCAGATCAGTTGCCCGAGACTTTCTGCGCCGCGCATTTCCGGACCACATCCGATAGCCACCGGATATCTCGTTGTTTTCCGGATTGAATTTCCTAGTCGCCCCGCGCGATGACTTGTTGTCGTAAGCGGGGGATCGCCCGGCACCCTGCCTTTAACTGCTCACCTCGCGCCATAGAGCTGGTGCACACTCTCACTGATAGATCGATAGTTTTTGGAGATTGCCGCAGGCGTGGCGAGCGTCAGCGGGCAGAGCAGGCTACCGCTGAATGCGGGTCGGCGGGATGTAGTCGAAAATAAAATTGATGCGACCCTCATCACCTTTATTCATCACGCTGTGCTGCTTCTGATTATTGATCTCGTAGACGTGGCCAATCGGCATGCTTTGCGGGCGCCCGTCAATCATGAAGCGCACTCTGGGGTTGGTGTAGATCGGGATGTGAATCCGGTGACCAGAATGGAAAGAAGGGTGTTTGTCAGTGTGGGGCTTGATGATGCCGCCCGCTTCCAACCTTGCTGCCATGGCGCGAATGATTGTCCCGCCAGCCGGGTAATGATCAGCGAGAATCTTGTGCATGAGCGGAACGGCTTCCTCTGCCAGCAGATCCCAGCCTATGTCTTTCGACACCTCGATATTCGGCCAGCCTTCACCGCTAGTGAACACCATCACGATGGATTGCGTATGCTGGTGCACCTCGTACTCGTGTTGCCGGAACTGATTGCCCCACCAGGCGTCCTCTGGTAAGCCCAGAATCTTGTTTTTCAGCGGCGCGATGTCATACGCGCCAAGGTCTTTTATGGGTACACCAATGTCCAAGAGGCCGATCCGCTAGGTTCCGGTAAGAGCTAGATGATGGCGAAGAGGGCGCTTGGGTTCAAGCCGGCGGTTTAGTCGGCGTTTTTAACGATGACTCCCGCCTTCAGCACCACGGGTATGTCTCGCAGGGTTTTGGGACGCATCAGGGGATCGCCCTGCACGGCAATGATATCGGCCAATCTGCCCGGTGCGATGGCGCCTACGTCGTGGGCAAGGTCCATATGGTCAGCTGCGACCGAAGTCGCTGATCGAATCGCATCCATCGGGGTCATGCCGTGCTCAATCATGGTGGCAAACTGCCAGCCACCCATGTTGTGAGGCAATACTGCGGCATCTGTGCCATACAGCAGCGTGACCCCCGCCTGATAGGCTTTTTCAAATACGATGCGCTGCGCTTCTGTGGTGTCGGTATTGCGCTGCAGAAACACTTCGGGATAGCCCTGCTCTCTGCCAATCGTGTCGGTGTAGGTGCCGTTATAAACATCCATCGAGAACGCCACGCCGCGCTCCGCGGCCAGGGCGATGGTGTTGTCCTCGAGCAGCGATGCGTGCTCCAGCGAGTCAACGCCCGCCAGAATGGCGTCCTTTCCCGATTGATCGCTGTGCACGTGCGCCGTGACTTTTTTGCCATAGCGCCTCGCGACAGCGACTACTGCCTCGATATCGGCCTGAGTCATCTCAGGGGCACCGGGGTCGGTGCCCACCGAAAATACCGCACCCGACGCAATCACTTTGAGAAAGTCTGCGCCTGCTGCAAAGGCCGCTTCAGCCCGCGCAGCGAATTCTTCGGGGGTACTGGCGATCCCTTGCTGTGATTCCGGGGGAATATCCTCAGGCGGAATCTCGGGGAAGGTCAGGTCGCCGCCACCACCCGGGATAGTCAGATAGGGGCCCGCCGTTTGGATGCGGGGCCCGGCTGCGTCGCCGCGCTCGATGAGCGCACGTGCCTCGTATACCGCGTCGGGGAACCAGGCACCGACATGACGGACTGTAGTGAAGCCCGTAAGGAGTGTGGTTTCGGCGTTATCGAGAACCAGTTGTAGGGTTTCTGCCGCCGTGCGGGTCGCATAAACGCTGTAATCCATCGAGTCTTCAGGATTGCCATCGAAGTGCACGTGGGTATTGATCAGCCCCGGTAGGCAAGTCATGTCAGATAAATCGACGACCGTCGCATCGGCATTGTGTGACGACAATTTAGAGGTCGGCATCACCGACACAATACGTCCTGCACGAATGGCAACCGATTGCTGTAGTACAGGTGTATCTGCCAGCCCGTCAATCAGTGACCCGCAATGAATAACGGTGTCGATATCAAGAGTGGTGGTGGGCGCGCCGTTCGTGGTCGGTTTAGTGGCGTCGCCGCAGCCGCCAAGTAGCGTAGTCAGCAACAACCCGCCAAACGCAAACATTGAGCGAGCCCGCTGCAAATTGGCGTCAACCTGTCTCTGCAAAAGTGGCTCCCTAAACGGTTTGGCGGCCATATTTCAGGTAGATCACCGCATAGACCGACAGTGCGCCGGCGGACGCCAGAGCGCACAGCACGAAGACGCCATCAAATCCCCAGCCCAAGTCCAACATAATCGAGGCGGCAAATGGGCCCACGGTTTGCCCCAACCCCTGCGCACCGGGAATAAAGGCTGCCGCGCTGCCCGAGCGATCTGCGACCGATACGCCGCCCATCTGGTAGACGTCGATAAAGATCCACAGGAAGTTGAACATTGCCACGCTAAAGACAAACAGCGCAGCAGTGAAGTCTAGGGCGAGGACGCCGACGGCGAGGACCATCAGAAAAAACGTTAGCAGCAGTGGTCGGTCGTAATCGAACTTCTTGAGGATCCACATGGCGGTAAAGCAGCCGCCAAAGGACAGTAATACGCACCAGGCGATCACCTGCGCCGCCCAATCGCCATCGAGTCCGGCTGCCTCGGCGGCTAGCTCGATGTTCGACCAATACGCACCGATATTAATGTAAGCGATGACAATCGCCCCGATACCAACCCAAGCGAGCAGCGTCGGCCGTTGCGTGTCGGGGGAAACCGTTTCAGCGGCTCGTGACCGTGTATCGGCGGCAGGAATGAGTTTGACGAAGGGCAACGTCACTACGTACGTGGCAATGAAGAACAGGTAAATGCCGTTCATTGAAAGATGTGGGATCAGTTGTAGCTCTAGGAACTGTGAAACAGCGAAGGCCAGAAGCATCCAGTTGAAGGCTTCCCGGGGTTTTGAATGGGCACCCAGGCCAGCTACGGCTACGGCCGTATAAAATCCAGCGCCTAGGCCCGCCATGAGCCGTAACAGCAGCGTTGTATGGTAGTCGACGTATTGCGTGCACAGGGCGTTTGCGCCAATCGCTAAAGCAATGCCCAAATAAGTGAGCCCCCGTCTGCTCCAACGACCTATTAGCGCGCTCGTTAAGACCGCACCAATGAAAAGACCCAAGAGATCGGCGGACGCCACGCGATTTACCTGCACGTCGGTGAATCCCAGTTGATCTACCCATGCGCTATTAATCGCGGGCAGGGCCACCAGTACGCTGTAACCCACTAGCGTCATAAACAAACTGAGCAGGAATGGGCCCCGATCATCAAACGGATTGTGCTCTGCGGGCGTGGGAATTGAATGAGTCACCAGTTTTTCCCCTACGTGTTGTGTCGCGTAACGCGGCGATCTGCACTGTCGCATCCGGCTGGTTGAATAGCAACGCATCATGAGGCGGTTGCTGATGTTGCGGATCCAATAATCTGGCAAACTTTCCAATGCGTGCGGCGCGTCGCAGTGTTCCCCTTGGAGATTGAAAGTATGAACGACAGGAGTCCCAGAGCCATTTTTGAGCGCTGCGTTGAACTTCTTAAGAGCGGAGCGCGCGAGGAAGCGGAGCAGCTGTGTCGAAAGCAGGTCGAGGCAGATCCTGACGACATGAATTTTGTGTCGTTACTTGGGTCCATTTTGGCGACGCGCGGTGCACAGGTGGAAGCGATTGGGCTGCTGAGTAAGGTCGTTCAGGTTACGCCGGGCAACGCCAAGGCGCAGGAAGACCTTGGCACGCTGTTACTTAATGCCGATCGCGCTCAAGATGCTTTGCCGCATTTAGAGCGAGCGAAAGCACTGCGCCCACCCCATGCGCCGCTGGAAGCCAAGCTGAGTGCGGTGTACCAAAAACTCGGAATGAAAAATGAGGCGAGTTCTGCTCGTCAGGCCGCGGCGTCGTTGTCGCCGATTCAAGCCAAGCTGGATGAGGCCACGCGGCTGTTTATTAAAGGGCAGTTCAGAGAGTCGGAAAAGCTCGCACAAGAGCTGGTTCGTGAGAATCCCCATGACGTTAATGCTGCTCTGCTGTTGGCAAGATTGGCCATGATGGCGAATTGCTACAGCGACGCCCGCGAGATCCTCGAGCGGATCGTCGACAAGCAGCCACGATTCATTGCCGCTTGGCATGATTTGGGAACCGTACTCAAGGAGAGTCATGAGTACGAGAACGCGGTGACGGTGCTGGAGAAAGCGCTGGCACTTGAGCCAGAGAATGCACTGACACATTACTACCACGGTGCGGCATTGGCGATGGCGGCGCGACCTGCAGACGCCGTCCAGTCCTATCAAAAGGCTGTCAGCATCGATCCCGAGCTACCGGGTGCCCATATCGGTCTGGGCCACGTGCTCAAAACAGTGGGTGATCAAGAGGGCGGGATTGCCGCCTATCGTCGAGCAATCGAGTTGCGGCCCAACTTTGGTGAAACCTACTACAGCCTCGCCAATCTCAAGACGTTCCGTTTTACAGAGCAGGACGTCGAGGTGATGAGCGAGCGGCTGGCTAATGAATCGCTCCCTGTAGAGTGCCGGGTACATTTTGCGTTCTCATTGGGGAAAGCCTTCGAAGATCAGAAGAACTACGATCAGGCTTTTGAGCATTACGCTCTGGCGAATCAGCTGCATCGCGACACTATTGCCTATGATCCTGTGCAGACGGGCGTGGCTCACGAACGGATGCGCGAGATATTTAGCACGGATTATTTTGCGAGTAGAGGTGCTGAATCCGGATGTTCAGGCGCTGACCCTATTTTTATCGTCGGTTTGCCGAGGTCGGGCTCGACCTTGCTCGAGCAAATTCTCGCCAGCCACTCACTCGTTGATGGCACCAGCGAGTTGCCTGATATTTCAATGATTGCGCAGGGGCTGACGCAGCCGCGCTCGGGGCTCGCATTCCCTCTTTGTATGCCTGATCTGAGCGATAGCAGAGTGAGGGAGCTGGGTGAGCAGTATCTGGAGCAAACACGGCGCCACCGGGGCGCAGCGCCGTTCTTCACCGATAAAATGCCCAATAATTTCGCTTATGTCGGATTCATTAAAACCATCCTGCCTAACGCTAAAATCATAGATGCCCGCAGACATCCCATGGACAGCTGTTTTGGCTGCTTCAAACAGCATTTTGCGAGAGGGCAAACTTTCACTTACGACCTTTTCGAGCTGGGTGAGTTTTATCTGGAGTACTGCCAGCTGATGCATCACTGGGACGAGGTCCTGCCAGGGCAGGTCCTACACGTGCAATATGAGGAAGTCGTGGCCGATTTGGAGACGCAGGTTCGCAGGATTTTGGAATTTTGTGACTTACCGTTCGAGCAAGGTTGCGTCGACTTCCATCAAACCGAACGCGCCGTTCGGACCGCTAGCTCTGAGCAGGTGAGGCAGCCTATCTATTCGGGGTCAGTGCAGACATGGAAACGCTTTGAGGCGCACCTTGAACCCCTGCGGGATATTCTGCAGCCCGTGTTCCCGAGTGCCGATGGATTAGGGTCATGACCGCCCAGTTGCCCAAGCTCATTGCTACGTCGGTAGTCAGAGGGTCCCAGAAGGGTCAGAGTCACGGTGGCGTTTATCTGATCGATTTTGAAACCCAGCGAGTGGAGCAAAAAATCGATTGGAATACAGGTGACATTGACTTCACAGGTCGTGGCTGGGATCGAGGGCTCCGCGGCATCGAATTTACCGATGACGCAGTGTGGATCGCCGCCAGCGATGAGCTCTTTTGTTACACACCTGAATTTGAACTGATTGGCGCCTACCGTAACGAATACCTGCGGCATTGCCACGAGATATGTCGTAGGGATCACCTGCTATTCCTCACGTCGACGGGGTTCGATTCGATTCTGGTATTCGATTTGTTGCAAAAGGACTTCACGTGGGGCTTGTACTTGTCAAAAAATGGCAAAGAGTGGGTGGCGCAAAGATTCGATCCACGAAGCCGTGGTGGCCCTGCGTTCGTGAATTCCTACCACTTGAATATGGTCCGGGTCGATGCGAACGGCGTGTCGTTTAGTGGTTTGAATACCCAGGCCCTATTGGCACTTTCTGCGGACATGACGGTTTCTGAAATCTGCAACTTACCCCGAGGCTGTCACAACGCCATGCCATTTAATGAAGGCATCCTACTGAACGATACTGGCTCGGATGTGGTGCGCTACGTCTCAAGAAACGGTGGGGGAGTTGCCGTGCCAGTACCGATGTTCCCCACAGAGGAACTCGAGTTTCAGGGGGTAGATGATTCCCGCATTGCCCGGCAGGGGTTCGGACGCGGTTTATGCGTGATCAATGAGCGGCTGGTGGCCGCTGGTTCGTCGCCATCAACGATCGCGATCATTGATCTGGTAGAGGGCAAGCGGCTTTCCGCAGTGAACCTCACTATGGATATTCGAAATGCCATTCACGGCCTCGAATGTTGGCCTTTGCATTGGTAGCTGTTAAGTCGCAGACACAAAAAAGGGCGCTGATGCGCCCTTTTTTGTGTGCAGTGAGGCAGATCAGAAATAATGCCGGAGAGAGAATGAAATGCTCCTTGGCCTGATAACCGCCGAACTGTTTCGGCCCCACACAGTGTCGAAGTCCGAGGTGTCCTCGTAGGTGATCCCGCGCTCGTCGGATAGGTTGTTGAAGCGCAACTGTGCCGACCATTTGTCTCGTTCCCACGAGACGATCGCATCGGTAATGTCATAGTCGCCTTGAGTCAGCCGCGGCGACGTGAAACCGTCGGTTAGCTGATTCAGAGACTCGCCGACATGGCTGTGCTGCAGTCGAATGCCGGTGCTGCCACCGAACAGGTTGAACCCTGAATACTCTGCATACAGGTAGTAGCTGTTATCGGCGAACAGCGGCAAATCTGACTGCGGCTCAAGACCCGACGGCACCTGCCCACCAATGGCGCGTGGCTCATCGTAGAACTGAGCGGCATTGACGTAAGCGTCCTGAATATCAGTCATGTTAAAGCCAATTTCAAAGTTCTCACTCAGCAGGGCTTTCAATTCAATGTCGTATCCTTTGACCTCCGCGTCACCGACGTTACCGACGACAACCTGGAAAGGAATGTTCTGATAGGCACCTCCACTCAGGCTGCCAAGCTGGTTACTGGGGTCGGTCACCTCAATCTGCATGTCCTTCCACTTCATCGTGTAGTAGACCGCGTTCAGGATGACTCTCCCGTCAGCGAAGGTCGATTTCAGACCAAACTCAGTATTCTCGAGAATGTCCGACTCATACACCACGGGCAACGTTGGACCGCCAAGATCGAGGCCTCGACCGCGGTTGGTGCCGCCAACTCTGAAGCCTTCTGAATAGACTCCGTAGACCATCACGTCTTCTGTGAGTTGTAGCTCCAAGCCGTACTTGGGGATAAAGCCGTCATCGGTCGCGTTCCGGTTAGGGAGCTGCCGATCGGTCCGTCCATCGGGGCGCTCAACGGAATAGCTGAGCTCTCGGTCAACGTCGTACCAGCGTCCGCCTAGCAGCAAGGTGAGACGGTCTTCCAAAATTTCAACGTCGACTTCACCGAATACTGCGTAGTCGGTGCGGTCTGTTCCTTGGAATGAATTCCACCATGCGTCAGTTGGTGCGATACCTGGGTAGTAGTAATTAAAGGCTTCAAACGCCGCCGAGTTGCGATAGTCGTCAACGTAGGTCAAGAAGTCCCAGAATTCCTCAGATTCCTGATAGAACGCGCCGAGCGTCCAATCCACCCGGTCGGTGCTGCCCGTTAATCGGAACTCCTGCGAGAAGTTCTCGTTTTTTTGATCGTTTGTCAGGTAACCAGTAGGGTCCAGACCGAAGTCGTAGGTTGCATACCCGTAATAGATTCCAAACGAGTAATGGAAGTAAGCGGCATACGACTGCGTGTCGTTTACATAGAACATATCCCGGTCGTAGTAGGACGTTGCCGAAACCAGATTTGCGAAGCCAAGGTCGCCCTCAATGATAAGGCTGGTCTGGATCCACTCGTCAGTGCGGGTCTCTTTGTTGAATTTGATCGTCTGGAGATCACCTACGCTAGGGTCATAGTCGTTGTAACCGTCGGCTTCGACGTCTTGGTAGTTAACCGTGCCCGTTACCGTCCAGTTGTCGTTGACCAGCCAACGAATCGCTGCGCGCGCACCCATCCACTCGACATCATTGATGTCATCGGCAACTGCAGAGGCGTTGGTCTTGCCACCGCCCAAGCCGGCTAGGCCCGGGAACCCAACGCCCGCGTCAACAGTCGTGCCCAGCACGTTGTCGATGAAGCCGGCGTCTCGCGCGCTGAAACCCGCCAAGCGGATAGCAACGTTGTCACTTAACGGGATGTTCACCATGCCGTCGATTTCATAGCCGGTGCCGCCGTCCTTCACGGTAGAGATACCGCCGCCGATGTTGGCTTCAAAGCCGCTTGGGTCAGGTTTGTTGGTGATGACACGAATGGCACCACTCTGTGACGACGCTCCGTACAGCGTTGACTGCGGTCCTGCCAGCGCCTCAATACGTGCCAAATCGACGGGATAAATATCGGGTGATGCCGATGTGAGTGACATCGGTTGTTCGTCCAGATAGACCGCAGCGGTGGGGTCTACCAAAAAGCCGCCACCGTCACTGACACCACGGAATACGATAGTGTTCTGGCCGGGGGTAGTCGTCTGCACGTTCAGTCCCGCCACCTGACGAGAAAAATCTTCCAGCGTCGTGATGCCCTGCTTTTGGATATCTTCGCCTGATATCGACTGAACCATCATCGGAATATCCTGAGAGGATTCCGCGCGTTGACGAGCCGTTACAACGACTTCCTCAAGCTCGGCACTCCAGCTCAAACCGGCGCTACCGGCACCGATCGCTGCGGCAACGCCGGCAACAATCGTCTTTTTATGGAAAGTGGTAGAACGTGTTTTGGACTGATATGACACGATGAACTCCTCCAAGGCCGCTTCAAACGGCGTTTATGTCGAAGGCGCGGTCAGGATTTGCCTTCGCAGTGATATCACACGGTTTTTGTTCATTTCGAAGATATATTAGATACGCAGTTCGGGCAACTCGGTCCGGATTGCTAATTTGGCGTTTCTTAGCGTCGTTTCGGGTGAGATCGGGCAGAATCGGACGCGCAAAAGAAACATGTGAAAAGGGGGCAGTCGATATGACCCTGGGACAATGGTTACCCCTTGCGCTGGTATGCCTGCTCGGCGCGATGTCACCCGGGCCGAGCCTGGCGATCGTGACGCGCCACTCATTGCTGAGCGGCACCCGCGCGGGAGTCGTCTGTGCACTTTCACACGGCGCCGGCATTTTTTTGTGGGCGGCGCTGATGACGAGTGGCTTGGGCGCCGTCTTACTGGCTCAGCCAAGTTGGTTTGAGGGACTCCGCGTGATGGGGGCGGGTTTTCTCCTCTACCTGGGCGCACGCGCTTTGCTGAGTCAGGACGGCGGGGTACCTGCGGATCGGCAAGATCCGGTTACTGGTGTCGGCAAGGCGGCGACCGAGGGCATAGTAATTGCGTTGTCCAACCCGAAGGTTGCCCTGTTTTTTGCGGCGCTGTTCAGTCAGTTCATTCAACCCGAGGCCACCACAGGCACCCAGCTTGTTATTGCGACGACTGCAGCCGCGATCGATGCCCTTTGGTATGGCACGGTTGCGGTGCTGCTGTCACGTCCTCTTTGGTCGGGTCGCCTCAATCGATATGGTGGCTTGTTGGAGCGTGGCTTTGGCGTGATACTGATTACGCTGTCTGCTGGCGTATTAGGCTCTACGTTTTTCTGACACTGACCTCGGCGTGACAGCAACCCTAAAACAATAAAGAGGGGCATCCGTGGCCATACGCTGGCGCATCGCCATACTGCTGGCGGTTATCACCACCATCAATTATATCGACCGGTCAGTGTTCGGTGTCGTGGCGCCTGTGGTGCGGGGCGAATTCGATATCAACGATGCTGATTATGGCCTGATCACCAGTGGGTTCCTGTTGGCTTACGGTATTGGCCAACTGATCTCGGGCCCATTGATCGACCGTCTGGGTACCAAACGCGCTTTCAGCTACGCGGCGATATTCTGGAGTCTGGCGACGATCCTGCACGCTTTGGGTCGCGGATTGTGGAGTTTTTTCACGCTGCGAATCATTCTGGGCCTCGCCGAGGCCGCCAATTTCCCGGCTGCCAGTAAAGCCGTTTCGCAGTGGTTTCCAGCCAATGAGCGCTCGACCGCGGTGGCCATTTTTATGTTGGGGGCGGGTCTCGGCGCGATTATCACGCCGCCCCTCACAGTCTGGACCATGGAGTCGCTGGGCTGGCAGTGGGCATTTATTATTCCAGGCTCGATGGGGCTTGTTTGGGTTGTGCTCTGGCAACGCTGGTATCACTCGCCCGAGGCACACCCGAGCATTGAGCCCGCCGAGCAAGCGTTGATCCTCGAGAACCGATCAGGTCAGCAGAGCCGGGCGGGTTGGTGTGCGTTACTGTCGCATCGAGAGTTCTGGGGCATCCTCATCGCCCGTGTTGTCAGTGACTTCCCCTTTTACTTCTTCTTATTCTGGTTGCCGCAATATCTCATTGATGTCAGGGGCTTCGATCTTCGCGCGATCGCCTTATTTGCGTGGTTGCCCTGGGTTGCCGCTGACCTCGGCGCGCTCGTTGGCGGCTCCTTGAGTTCGTCCTTAGTGACGAGAGGGCAGTCGATTGATCGTGCGCGCAAAACCGTGATCTGGTTGGGTGCCGTACTGGTGGCTGTCGCTGTCGTGCCCGCTTATTACACGGACTCCAGCGCTCTGGCGCTTGCCCTCATTTGTTTTGGCTTGTTTGCCATTCAGATTAAGGGCGCCGTGTTCTTTACCTTACCCACCGACCTGTTCCCTGCGGATCGGGTAGCAACAGTGTGGGGGGTCTTCGGCGCGGTAGGAAGCCTGGGTGGGAGCCTGCTTGGGCTGCTGGCAGGCTTTATGATTCAAGGCGCGGGATACGAAAGCGTGTTCCTGATGATCGCCAGCTTGCACCTCATTTCGGCGCTGCTACTGCAAATCTTCGTTCCAAAGATCGCGATGGTGGCCGACTAAGCGACAATCGCTTGCTAACCAGCTCGCGCCCCGCCTTTTCGCACCTCGACCACTCGCTTCAACTGCGTCACTTTTGTCATTTACAGCGCAGCGATAACGTCACCGAGCACCGCCAGGTATTGTGCACCCACTGCACCATCGATCACGCGGTGGTCGCAGGACAAGGTGGCGTTCAGCACGGTTGCGATACGTTGTTCACCGTTCTCAACAACAACCTGTTGGGTTGCCTTACCCAGCGCCAAGATGGCACCCATAGGTGGGTTCACAATGGCGGTGAATTGCGTGATGCCATACATCCCCAAGTTCGAGACGGTGAAAGAGCCGCCAGAGATATCTTCTTTGGTGAGCTTTCCGGTTTGAGCTTTTTCTGCCAGCTCGGCCGTGGCCGCGGCAATGTCTGCCGGAGATTTGCTATCTGCGTTATAGACCGTGGCCGGGTAGAGCCCGTCTTCAGTGGCGATCGCGACTGATACATGCGCCGCGCTGAATTGATGGATGTCGTCATCCACCAGATTCACATTCACGCGAGGCTCTTTCATCAGTGCCTGCGCAACACACCAAACGATCAGATCGTTGACTGACACTTTCGTATCGCTGGACTCGTTCAATGTCGCACGATGCGCCAGGAGTCCGTCAAGCTCGTATTCCGCCGTCAGATAGAAGTGTGGAATCGTCTGCTTGGCTTCGGTGAGGCGACGCGCAATGGTTTTGCGGGTGGCGCTGAGAGGAATGACTTCGACACCCTCGGGAGCGCCACCGCTGCCGCCTGCCGCTGCTTTGACGTCTTCATCGGTGATACGGCCGCGTCGTCCAGTCCCTGTGACGGTGCCTAAGTCCACACCCAGCTCATCGGCCAATCTGCGGACGCTTGGCGATGAGCGTGTATAGGCGTCACCCGTCTGAACGGTTTGCGTTGTCTGCGACTGCTTGGTGTCGCCAGCATCGCCGTCACTCGCTGATTCAGACGGTGCCGCGCTATGTTGAGCAATGAAAGCATCAATGTCGCTGTCGGCAACCGCTGCGTCGGCGATCACGCCAAGCAGGGCGCCCACGGGATGCGCATCGCCAGCGGGAACCAGCACTCTGCGCAACACACCGTCCACCGGTGAGTCCCAGACATTCACAATTTTGTCTGATTCCATTTCAAACACTTCATCGCCCTTTGCGATGGTGTCGCCTTCTGACTTGTTCCAGCTGGTAATGGTGCCTTCGACCATTTCAATCCCCCACTTGGGGACCGCGATGGGGTAGATATCGCTCACTCTGTGACTCCTGATTAGTCGCCGCTTAGGCGAGTGTGGCCTTGATCGCTGCCGTAATCTTCTCCGCGTCGGGCAAGTAAGCCGCCTCTAACTCCGGTGAGAAAGGTGTTGGGCTATGCGGCGCAGACACCTGCTTAATCGGCGCCTTGAGGCTGCTGAAAGCTTTGTCTGCCGCGAGGCCCGCAATGTCCGCGGTCAGGCCGCAACGAGGGGGTGCTTCATCAACGATGACTAACCGACCGGTCGCTTCGACGGATTCCAAAATAGCGTTCTCGTCCAATGGAGAGGTGGTGCGCGGATCAATCAGATCGCAACTGATGCCTTCTTCGCCGAGGGCGTCAATGACCGCCGCCGCTTTGGGCACCATTTGACCAAATGCCACCACGGTGACGTCATCACCTTCCCGAACGAAGTTCGCCTCGCCAAACGGGATGGTGTATATCTCATCGGGTACTTCTGCGGTCTCTTGGTAGAGAATCTTGGGCTCAAAGAAGAGCACGGGATCGTCGTCCTGAATGGCGGAGAGCATCAGGCCCTTGGCGTCGTAGGCGTTGGAGGGCACCACTACTTTCAGTCCGGGGAATGAAGTCATGACTTGATACATGGCTTGGCTGTGCTGACCTGCTGCGCTGAAGCCGCCACCAGATGAGAATCGGATAACCGCCGGGCAGCGGCTTTTGCCACCGAACATGTAGCGGAACTTCGCCATCTGATTCACGATCTGGTCCATACACACACCGATGAAGTCGGCGAACATTATCTCGGCAACCGGTCGCATCCCTACCAGTGCGGCACCGGCTGCGGCGCCTACGATGGCTGATTCGGAGATCGGGGTATCAATACACCGGTCTGGCCAGCGGTGGTAAATACCTTCAGTGACGCCAAAGACGCCGCCAACCGCGCCAACGTCGCCGGCGCTGCCACTGCAGCCCGCGACATCTTCTCCGATGACAAATACTGAGTCGTCCTGCTCCATCGCCTGGTGCAAGGCCTCATTGATTGCATCGCGCATTGTTTTCTCAGGCATGATCGTTCCCCCCTCAGGCCGTCGCGGTGTATTGGATGTAGACGTCTTCGGTGACCTGCTCAGCAGTGGGTCGCGCTGCCGCTTTGGCGTCGGTGACGGATTGTTCAATTTCAGCCATGACTTCCGCGTCAATGGCATCTAGCTCGGCTTCGCTCAGTTCGCCCGTTTCGGCCATGCGTGCCCGGAAGTTTTTGAGCGGGCAGTGGTTTTCGCGGAGATCTTCCAGCTCCCCCTCGGCTCGGTAAGCCTGCGGGTCGCCAACGAAGTGCCCGTGGTAACGCCCTTGCTCTGCGAATACGCCAGCCGGGCCGTTGCCCGCACGCGCGTGTGCGATGGCCTTACCTGCCGCCTCATGAACGGCAAAGAAGTCGGCGCCATCGGCAACAAAGACCGGGAAGCCAAATGCTTCGGTGCGAGCCTTCAGGTCATCACAGCCCACCGCGTAGTTGATTGAAGTGTGCTCGGAGTAATAGTTGTTCTCGATGACGAAAACCGCCGGTGCCTGGAGTACCACGGCCATATTCATCGCTTCAAAGCAGGTGCCCTGGTTCACCGAGCCATCACCCGAAAATGACACGGCAACTTTGCCGTTTTTGCGGATCTTGGCCGCTAGTGCAGAGCCCACCGAAATAGGCGGACCGCCCGCAACGATGCCGTTGGCACCCAAAATGCCTTTGTCGATATCCGCGACGTGCATCGAGCCGCCTTTACCTTTGCAGAGGCCCTCGGAGGAACCAAACAGCTCTTTCATCATGCCCGACACTTCTGCGCCTTTGGCAATACAGTGCCCGTGTCCGCGGTGGGTGGAGATAATGGTGTCACTCTCATCCAGATGCGCGCAGACGCCAACGGCGTTCGCTTCCTGGCCGGTATAGAGGTGGGTGAACCCCGGAATTTGGCCGTTCATGATTTCGGCGTTCACACGCTCCTCGAATTCGCGGATGGTTTTCATCGTGCGATAGGCGTGCAGGAGGGTTTCCTTTGGAATGGACACGTTCGGTCTCCTTGGATGTTTTATTTTAGTCGTTACCCCAGACGCGCTCACATTGCACCAAAACGCTGGCGGTATGCAATGTGCGGGCCGCAAAACGACGCTTACAAGTGCCACAGCAAGTTACCTGTGGCCTCAAAAACAGTCAACAGTGTTTTTTTTCTGCGTCGTTGCTTTTCAATGCGGTGCCGGCTTTGCGCCGGTCTATCGCGCTGAGCTGCTGCTCATTAGGTAGTGGCTGTGGGTTAGGTCGGCTGAATCAGTAGTAACGCTTCGGAAACAGCATGAAAAACGCGTCCTGGAACCGCTGCAAACCGCCCCTAGCGGGTTGCCGTCGCGTGGTTTCCGTGTCGTGGCGCCAGACTAGCTCGCCATCATCATCGAGCACCACTTGCCAGCTGTTTGCACCTGACAGGTCCCTCAGGATGATCGAGCGGAGTTCCGCTGCGAGACTCTCACTGTCGATGACAGCGACCATTTCCGAGTTGAGGTAGGCGGATCGCGGGTCAAAGTTAGCAGATCCGATGACCGCGTAGCGGCGGTCAATGACCATGGATCAATGACCATGGATTTGGCGTGCAGGCCCATGTATCGCGAGGCGACGGGCTGGGTGTCGACGATCGATTGCTTGATTTCAGCGTCGTGGCGCGCCTCATAGAGTGAGGCGCCTGACTTCAGAATCGGTTTACGCAAAGCTTTGTAATGACTGTTCACTGCGGGCACATCGTGAGAGGCCAAGGAATTTGTGTGAATGAGGACTTCAACACCTGCGGCCGAGAGGTCTCTGAGAATGCCAAGGCCAGTCGCGTCTGGTATGAGATAGGCGTTGGTCATCATCACTTCTGACGTTGCCTTGGGGAGCGATGCCGTGAGCCAATCGAATAGATTGTGGCTGATGCCGTCTGCCTCTGGACGGTCCGTCAGCACCTCACTTCGCCCATAATGTAGAGTGAGTAGCAGGCCGTTCAGTTCGGATTGCCAGGCGCGATTGACGAGGGAAAAACGCTCCAGCTCTGGTGACCGCCGCAGTTCACGCTCCATGGCTTGACGCTGCTCCGCGAACACGGCCTCTGCCTCGCTGCGTTTGATGTCGTTGGCCGATACCACCCAGCCACTATTCCAGAAAAGATCGAAGACTTCGGATGTCTGCCTCGCGACGGCACCAATACCGAAAACGTCGATATCTCTGAAGTTGAAGTGGCTGTTTAGGCCCATGTATTCGTCACCAATGTTGCGCCTGTCGAGAGTCGTTGCCCGGTTGTCCGCAGTCAGTGATTTGTTGTGCATACGATGATTGAGTTGATCAAAGTCCGTCGCAAAATCGATTCCTCGACCGAGCGCATCTCGGTTGGGACCGCTATTGAAGAGTCGCAGCGAGATATTGGGGTGGGCGATCATCAACGCCGCCATACTGTCGCGCAGCTTTTCTTGTTTCGGACTGAGTGCAATGGTGCCGATGACGTCGATGATGACGCGGACTCTGACCCCACGATCTGCCGCTTCGACCAAACGACTGGTGACCAGTAAGCCTGTGCTGTCGCCGTGATAGAGGCAGTACTGTAGGTCGATGCTTTGTGTGGCGGAATCAATCAGTGCCAGACGCCATCGCAGTGCGTCATCACCCCGGTCCAATAATTTGAAAGCTGACGGATGAGGCTCTTCGACGCCGCCAGTTGCCTCACCAGCGCGTTGGTCGGTGAGTGCCTGATGCTCGAGATCAGCCAGAACCCCTGATTCGGCCGCAGGCAGCGACGATTCTGCGTCGGGCAGTTGGAAAGGTGCTTTGACGGCGCCAGCGCAGCCCAACATGCTGAGCACAAGCGATGCAGCAAGCAGTCGCCACGGGATCACACTCGCATCCCTATTGGATAGGCCATAGGCACCGAATGTGCTGTCTGTGTGGCGATTTGTCTACTCAGATGCGCATCATTAAGTGACAATCAGACCGACCGTGCCCGGTGCTCGCCCCTGCTAGAAGGGCCCGCGGTTCGCTTCCCACAGCTCCTCGCTGATGCCCGCTTCGATAATTTCGGCGTAGACCCCGGCACTGTCCCTGGGCGTGCGGGTGAAGTCGTTGTCGTAATCGACGGCAAACAATCCAAATCGAGGGCCGAATCCCTCTGCCCATTCGAAGTTATCGAGGTGGGACCAGTGGAAATAGCCCTGAATGTCGATGCCCAAGGTGTTCATGGCGTGCCAGACTTCACGCAGGTGACTCACCAAAAACGTCTGCCGAAGTGAGTCAGGCTGCGCGGCGTCGGCAATGCCATTCTCGAGAATCTGAATGGGTTTTTGATAGCGCTGCCAGGCTTCCTCGAGGATTGCGCTGAAGCCGATGGGGTATAACGCCCACCCGAGGTCACTGGTGAGTTCATCCGGGTCGCTGGGATCATGGGTATGCGTCACCGGTCCTGCCGCCATGGCGTCGATGTCCATCTGCACATAAAAGCGGCCGTAGTAGTTGATGCCGACATAGTCCTGGGTACCTTCGAGGCCGTCGATGACAACGTTAAAGTCGGTGTCGGTCATCGCGTAGGTGCCAGACTCGATCGCGTCGAACACATCCCAGATAAAGGCTTGTTGCACGAAGCCCGCTGCGAGGCGATCCACCGGGTGCCAATTTCGCCAGGGCTCAAAGGCTCGCGTGTGTTGCGTGAGGCCCACCGATATGGACTGGCCGCGTGCCTCGGCGTCGGCGTGCAGTATGCGATAGGCATCTGCATGCGCGCGCAGCAGCTGCGCGACCACTGGTGCCACGTCAATGGGGCTGGCGCGTTGCTCTAGCGGCGGGAAAATGCCCTCGATGTAACCCCACAGCACGTAGACCATGGGTTCGTTCAGTGTGCACCAGTGGTTGATCTCCGGTCCGAGCAGTGTCGAGACTGCCTCCACATAGCGTGCCCAGTGTGAGAGTGCATCGCCGCGTTCCCAGCCGCGCTGGCCGTCCCGCTCCTCCCAAAACCACTCGGGTGTGGAAAAGTGAAAGAGCGATACGTGAGGCTTCAGGCCGTTTGCTTTTGCGGCGGCAATCACATCCCGGTAAAAAGCGACGCCGGCGGGATCCGGTTCGGTCATATCCTCGCGGGGAAACAGACGTGCCCAGCTCAAGCTAAAGCGGTAACTGTTGAGCCCCAGTTTGGCGAGTTCCGCGAAATCACTCTTGTAACGGTTGTCGAAATCGACTTTTTTCTGCCGGACTTCGGCTGAGTACTGATCGAGGTCGCGAATGTGGCCCGGTTTGGCCTGGCCTGGTTGATCGCCGGTGCCGGTTTTGGATTCGCGGATCACGCGTCGCTCAAAAGCGGTCCAGTCGCTGGGCTGTTGGTGCTCGACGTGTTGCGCTGCGACGGCAACACCCCAGTCGAAATCGTCCGGAAAGACTAGCGGGAAGGGCGCGTCTAAGCTTGATGCTGTCTGCGCGCCACGTGTTTCTCCGAACATCCACGGGGTGAAGAGTCCCGCGCTGATCAATGCTGCCAGAGCCAATACGAAAAGAGTTCTCATAACAGATATTCCTGTTTCCCTAGAGCCTTCAGACGAGTGGGTCTCGCGCCAGCAAAAATCGTTCATCGCCATCTTGGCAGGTGTGACGAAAATCACCGTGACGCTTCAAGGCGACTGCTTGTAAATCCATGCCGGCGAGGAGCATGCCACAAAAGAGAGAAAAGGCCTCGGGTTCCGCAAGTTTATCTGTTTCGGGGTACCGTTCGAGTTGCGGCGCAGCGGTTTTGTCTTGCGGCCCACGGATAGAAGTCAGTAACGAACCGCTGTCTCACTTCGCGGTCTCGTTGAGTTGCTCGCCGAGCACCCGGGGTGTACGGGCCCTCTCATAGGTTAGCAGAAGGTGTGAACCACCCGTCCCGTCAGCGAGACGAGTGGCTTTGCTGCATCAGGCTTGCGGGACGTAAATGACCCGTGAATCAAACAGTGCAGGATCCTGGCAGGTCGCATCTTCCAATGCCTTGCCGGCGTGATCCGCCTCAGCGTAGGCGGCATAACCCGCTTCGCGCTCGGCGTCAGATGCCCAGAAGTTCGTCCACATGTAGTCAGGCGTGTTCTGGTCGGGC
Source organism: Halieaceae bacterium (assembly GCA_002721785.1). GTDB lineage: Bacteria > Pseudomonadota > Gammaproteobacteria > Pseudomonadales > Halieaceae > Luminiphilus. The sequence continues at coordinate 9,889 of PBLO01000024.1, read as the reverse complement.
AGCTCAAACATCGGCGTCATAGCGGTCCACCAGTAGCTGGTGGCACCCACCTCGGCTTCATAGCCATCCATAAATGCCGCGTGCATCGCTTCGAACGCTTTGCGATCCGCTTCACCTTTGCCTTCGTTGTACTCGCAGAACAGGAACTCCACCACGCTACTGCCGCTTGTATTCGGAGCGGTCGCCTGTCTGCCCGGAGACGGTGCGAAGCCATAGGCATGCTCTGCGGAGTAGGTGAAGGTGTTTTGTGTCAGTTCTAACCACGCTGGCTCATGATTTGCTGCCCAGTCAGCCCAGGCGTTATCGCGTGCTTCTTGTGTAGGCCAAGCCATCACCCACAAGAAATCGAAACCCTCAGCATCGAACCGCGGTGTCATCACGGCGGCGACCATGAGGCCCCAATCTGCCTCGCCGGCGACATTGGCCCAATACTCGGTGTGTGATTGCAGCGCTTCATCGGTAAAGCCGTCTGCTTTTTGGTGCCAGACGAATTCGACTATCGCCGGTACCTGTGGTGCTGCCGCCTCGACCGCTGGTTCTGGTGCGGCTGCTGCGGGTTCTGTTGATGTGGACTCGCCGCCGCAAGCGGCCAGAGCGAAAAGACTGAACAGCACGAGTGCCTTCTTCATGTGATCCCCCTATGTTGTTGTAAAGATGACCCGTGTTGGGTCACCACCACACCATACCGAGAGCACAGAAAAAGTACAAAGCGCATGTCGGTTGCTACCGCTAGGAGGTCTTTACAGCCATTGGGTGACAGCTCTGCGATAGCTGTTTAGAGCGTATCCAGTATCAGTTGAATGTCCTCGCGGCTCGTGCGGGGATTGACAATGCAGAAGCGCAATACCGTCTCGCCTTCGTGTTTTGTCGGTGTTACCAAACCGTCTCCGCGCTCCAGTAGCGCATCGCTCCAGCTTCTATAGTCCTCGGGCGACCAGCCCACGCGCCGAAATACGCAAATAGACAGCTTCTGTTCGGTCACCATTTCCAGATGGGGATGGGCCTCAATCATGGTGGCGGCCTCGCGGGCACAGTCCAGCGTTGTCTCAACGGCTTGGGCGTAGGCCTCGGTGCCGTGGACGGCCAGACTAAACCAGAAGGGCAGGCCCCGAGCCCGACGCGACAGGTGGTGTGCGTAATCGCTGGGATTCCAGATGCCATCGTAAAATACTTCGAGATAGTCACCGTGCTGCCGATGCGCTGTGCGCGCTTTCGCCGGGTCGGCATAGATCAGGGCGCAGCAATCGAAGGGCGCGAATAGCCATTTGTGTGGATCAACGATGAAGCTGTCAGCGCGCTCGATGCCGTTAAACAGCGCCCGCGTGGAGGGCGCTGCCAGCGCTGCACCACCATAAGCGCCGTCTACATGGAACCAGATGTCTTCAGCCGAACAGACATCGCCAATGCCCTGCATGTCATCGATGATACCGAGATTGGTCGTGCCAGCGGTGCAGGCCACTGCGAACAGTCGAGATCGATCCTCCTCTGACAGCGCCGCAATCGTAGCGGCAACATCGGCGCCGGTAAGCTGATGCCCACCGGATTGAAAAATGTCCGCATCCATGACCTGCGCCGCCTGATCAACCGAGGCGTGAGCGCCGCGTGAGGAAATAATCAGACCGCGCTGACGCTGATGATCGGGGGATTTTTGCCGCCAATCGTGGCGCGCCGCAACGAGCGCGGAGAGGTTGCCCGCCGTTCCACCGCTCACGAAGACACCACCAGCCTCGGCCGGCAATCCGGCGATGTCGGCAATCCAGCGTAGCGCTTGATTCTCGGCGTAGATCGCGCCTGCGCCCTCGAGCCAGCTGCTCGCGCAAATATTCGAGGCGCCGACGACTAAATCAAACAGCGTAGAAACCTCAGAGGGCGCGGTGGGGACGAACGCCAAGTAGCGCGGGTGGTCCTCGGAGATACAGGCGGGTGCCAGCGTGTCGACAAACAATTTCAGGGCTTTCTCACCGCCCAGACCTTTTGCGGTAATGGTTTCACCCACCAGCTCTTCCAATTTGGTTTGCGGTAACGGGTGATCAATCGTCGGTGGATCCATGCGCATGCGATCCATCGCGTAAGCCAGGATGGATTCAGATAGCGCTTCAATGTCGGGTTTCATCTGATGCATGAATGGATGCTCTTGCCGAGTCTGGGTTTAAGTGTGCAGTAAATTGGTTGCGGCAAGAAGCACTGAATCGCCCCCGCGTCGCGACCTCGAAAATCAGGGGCTGCTTTAAGCGCTTCTCAGTTGCGGCGACTAACTCAATACGTCTGAAGGTCGACGCCATGACGTGTCGAGTGCCTCTGCCACCGCTTGATGGGTCAGTTGGCCCTCGAACACGTTGAGGCCTGCGCTGAAGTGCTCGTCAGAGAGGAGTGTCTCGCGGCTACCTTTTGATGCCAGTCTTGCGACATAGGGCAAGGTTGCATTGGTAAGCGCCAGCGTGGCGGTGCGAGCCACTGCGCCGGGCATGTTCGCCACGCAATAGTGCACAACGTCGTCGATGACGTAGGTCGGGTCCGCGTGAGTGGTGGGGCGGGATGTCTCAAAACACCCCCCTTGGTCTATCGCCACATCGACGAGCACACTGCCGGGCTTCAGGAGCCGCAACATATCGGCAGAGATGAGCTTGGGTGCAGAGGCGCCGGGGATCAGCACGGCACCAATGATCAGGTCCGCCTCACGCGCGTGTTCTTCGATGCTCTCCGCTGTCGAGTAAATGGTCCGCAGTTGTCCGCGGTACTGTTCGTCCAACTCCGTGAGTTTCGAGACGGAACGATCAGTGACCGTGACGTCTGCCCCCATGCCCAGTGCAACGCGGAGCGCGCTGCTGCCGACAACACCGCCGCCGAGCACCAGAACCTTGGCAGGTGCGACACCCGGCACACCGCCCAGTAGGGTGCCGTTGCCACCCTGATGGACCTCCATGTGATGCGCCCCCGCTTGGACTGATAATCTGCCTGCGACGAGGCTCATGGGAGCGAGCAGGGGGAGCCCACCTTGCTGAGAAGTAATGGTCTCGTAAGCGATACAGGTTGCGCCTGAGTCCATCAGTAATTCCGCTTGTTTCAAATCTGCTGCCAGATGCAGGTAGGTGAACAGCGTTTGTCCCGGTTGCAGCCATCGGCACTCCTGCGCCTGTGGCTCTTTTACTTTCACAACCAGATCAGTCTCTGCGAAAACCTGCTCTGCTGAATCGACTATCGTAGCGCCCGCCGCAGCGTAGAGCGCGTCAGTTAAGCCGATGCCTTCGCCCGCGCTGTGCTGCACCAGCACTTGGTGCCCGCTGGCCGCCAGTTCTCTGACGCCAGCCGGCGTCATGCCCACTCGAAATTCCTGCGCTTTGATTTCCTTCGGCACGCCAATCAACATCTTTCTCGCTCCACTCACGCGTCTGACTTTGTGCGGTGGATTGTGCGATGCGGCATCTGCCGGCAAAAGGCTACAAAAGCTTTATTACTCGATTTAAAAAATCGATATAAATTAAAATTATCTTATTTAAAGTCAATTTGACTATATTATGATCAATGAAAGGTCATAAATAATTCGATCCGGCGCCCAAAATGCGGTGCCACAAGGGGTTTTTTCCATGCCGAGTCAGTCAAATCAACTGGACAAAATCGACCGCAATATCCTTCGGTTGTTACAGCAGAATGCGCGCATGGCGCATACCGAGTTGGCCCGTAAAGTCGGCTTGAGCACGACGCCGTGCAAGGAGCGCGTGCGGAGATTGGAGCGCGATGGTGTGATTCAGCGCTACCAAGCAGTTCTTAATCCTGCCGCATTGGACCGGGGCTTGGTGGTGTTTGTTCAGATCCGGCTGAATCGCACCTCACAGGATATCTTTGAGGAGTTCACCGCCCGCGCCGTGGATCTGCCGGAGATCCAGGAGTGCTATCTGGTATCCGGCAACTTCGACTACTTGCTCAAGGCGCGGGTGGCGGACATGAATGCTTATCGCACGCTCCTGGGGGAAACGCTGCTGACGCTGCCCGGCGTGCTCGAATCGACGAGTTACGTCGTAATGGAACAGGTGAGCGAATCTTTGATGTTGCCGGTGCCTGTCTGAGGCACGCTCCATCATGCCAATCGCGGTGAACCCGGCTTATAGAAAGGGGTGATGGCGGATATCAGGTCGCACTATGGTCTATCGCCTTGTGGCCCGATAGGGCCTGCGCTACTGTCACGCCTTCAAAAATAGCGGTACCACGATGTCGAAGAGACTTTTGGAGCCGCTCGGGGACCCGTAATGGCAGTCATTATGTCATTATATGGCGCTTCCCCAGCGCTGTGGCAGATGGCGTCGCAGGACCCAGGCGACTGCTGTGTTAAAAATTCCACTCGGTGGCATCTACCGCGCAATCGATGAAAGAGGATCATTATGGACTTAGGTGTATCGGAGCGCGTTGCGCCGTTACTGGAACAGGTCAGGCAGTTTATTCACGAGCAGATCCTGCCCGTAGAGCATGAGTTCATTGCCGAGATCGAGGTTGACGATCCCTTTGTGCTCACAGACCGTCAGCTCGAGATTCTGAGCTCCCTGAAAGGTCGTGCCCGCGACGCAGGTCTATGGAACTTCTTTTTGACCGGTGATGTGGGCTCTGGCCTGAACACTGTCGAGTACGCTTATCTCGCGGAAGAAATGGGTAAGTCCCGGCTCGCCGCCGAGATCTTCAATTGCTCTGCCCCGGACACAGGCAATATGGAGGTGCTGCACAAGTACGGCAGCGAAGCGCAGAAGAAGCAGTGGCTCGAGCCCCTGCTGGCGGGTGAGATCCGCTCATGCTTTGGTATGACCGAGCCCGACGTCGCGTCCTCGGATGCCACGAACATCTGCACCTCCGCAACACTCGAGGGTGATGAGTGGGTCATCAACGGTGAAAAGCACTGGACCTCGGGCGCGGGCGATCCGCGCTGCAAGATCATGATCTGCATGGTCAAGACCGACCCTGAAGCGCCCAAACATCTGCAGCAATCGCAAATCCTCGTGCCTCTGGATACGCCGGGCGTCAACATTGTGCGGCCCCTCAAGGTATTCAATATGCTGGACGCGCCTCACGGTCACATGCGGGTGAAGCTCGAGAATGTCCGCGTACCCAAAGACAACATGATTCTTGGGCCCGGTCGCGGCTTTGAGATCTCTCAGGGTCGTTTGGGCCCTGGCCGGATCCATCACTGCATGCGCTCTATTGGCTCTGCGGAAAAAGCTCTGGAATTACTCTGCGAGCGGGCAACGCAGCGCGAGGCCTTCGGTCGGCCGCTTTATAAATTAGGTGCCAACATTGACGTCATTGCCGACGCGCGCATGAACATCGAGCAGGCCCGCCTGCTGACTCTGAAGACCGCATGGAAGATGGACCATACCTCACCCAAAGAGGCCCGCATTTGGATCTCGATGATCAAAACCGTAGTGCCGAACATGGCGCTGAAGGTGATCGACGACGCGATCCAGATTCATGGCGGTATCGGCGTCTCTCAGGACACGCCTTTGGCAGAAATGTGGTCGGGTCAGCGCACCCTAAGACTGGCCGACGGCCCCGATGCCGTGCACCGCATGGTGGTCGGTCGTAACGAAATCAAACAGTACCTGGCTGAGTCGGGCGACGTTGCGGCGACCTTTCGCGACGGTTGATCGGCACACACAGAAATAAGGAGATAACGGTTATGGCATTGACCATGGTGAAGCCCGAGGAAATGGAAAATCAGGCTGGCACGAAGCTCGCGCCCGGCGAGTGGTTTGAAATTGATCAAGAGCGCATTAACACCTTTGCGGATTGCACTGAGGATCATCAGTTCATTCATATCGATGAGGCGGCCGCCGCGCAAACTCCCTTTGGCGGAACCATCGCACATGGTTTCCTCACTTTGTCACTACTGACCAAGCTGTGTGCTGAAAACGGCGTCTATCCAGAAGGGATCGTCATGGGCGTCAACTATGGTCTCGACAAGGTCCGCTTTTTGAATCCTGTCAGAGCAGGCAAGCGAGTGCGGGCGCATTCTGAAATTTTGTCGGTGGATCGAAAGGACGCCAATCGTTTCCTTGTGAAGCAGGCGGTGACGGTTGAGATCGAGGGTGAGGACACACCCGCTGTGTATGCCGAATGGCTCGGCATGTCGATTATTGGGTGAAGTCAGTTAGGACTCGGGAGACAAGAGATGACAATTCGTTACGACGGAAAAGTGGCACTGGTTACGGGCGCCGGCGGTGGTCTTGGGCGCAGCCACGCTATTGAGCTCGCCAAGCGCGGTGCAAAGGTGGTGGTGAACGATCTGGGCGGCTCGGTATCGGGCGAAGGTGCGAACTCCCAGGCCTCCCTCGATGTGGTGGCTGAAATTGAAGCGCTTGGTGGCGAGGCGATGGCGCATGGCGCCAACGTGGCCGATCTGGCGCAGGTCGAAGACATGGTGGCCCAGACGATGGATCGCTGGGGCCGGATCGATATTCTCGTCAACAATGCGGGAATTCTGCGGGACAAGAGTTTTTCGAAAGGATCCGTCGAGGACTTTCGTCTGGTGGCCGACGTTCACCTGATGGGCACCATGCATTGCACCAAGGCCTGCTGGGACATCATGAAAGAGCAGGAGTATGGGCGCATTGTGGTGACCTCATCTTCGAGTGGTCTCTACGGTAACTTCGGACAAACCAATTACGGCGCGGCGAAAATGGGTGTCGTGGGCATGATGAACACGCTCGCGCAGGAGGGTGCCAAGTACAACGTCAAGATCAACGCATTGGCGCCCACCGCCGGCACGCGGATGACCGAGGGTCTGATCGAGGAGAAAGCCTTTGCCTTGCTGACGCCCGAGACGGTGACGCCCGCGGTATTGTTTTTGGTAGCTGAAGACGCCCCGACGCGCACGATTTTGGCCGCAGGTGCAGGCAGCTTCGCAGTGGCCAAAATTGTCGAGACCGAAGGGATGTGGTTACCCGAGGCCGATCAGACTCCCGAAGGGATTGCCGCAAATTGGAGCCAAATCTCGGAGGGCGGTGAGCGCGCACTGCAGGCTGGTTTCGAGCAGAGCATCAAAATGGTGGGCCAAGCGGCCAAAGGACTGGGGCTGGATTTGAGCTGACGCGTGGGTGCTAGCACCCTGATACGTGCTGCGGGCTACACGACGATGCTGAGGAGCTCGTCACACCCGATTTATCCCGGACCGCGTCTCCCTAGGTAGACGATACAGACAACATAAACAGAGTAGACAAGGACATCATCATGAGAGAAGCAGTCATCGTTTCAACTGCGCGAACCCCGATTGGTAAAGCGTACCGCGGCGGATTCAATAATTTGGCATCCCCCACACTAGCCGGCCACGCGATCCGTGCTGCCGTGGAGCGTGCGGGTATCGAGGGCGATCGCGTTGAAGACTGCATTATGGGTTGTGCGCTGACTCAGGGAAGTCAGGGCGGCAACATTGGTCGCACCGCGGCGCTGCGCGCAGGATTACCGGTCTCCGTGTCGGGCATGACGCTGGATCGACAGTGCTCCTCCGGCATGATGGCGGTGGCGACCGCGGCCAAGCAGGTACTGCACGATGGAATGGAAGTGGCTGTGGGTGGCGGTGTGGACTCCATCTCGCTGGTGCAAAACGAGCACATGAACTTGCATCGCGCGGCGGATGAAGAGCTTCTCGCTATGCATAAAGACATTTATATGCCGATGCTCCAGACCGCCGAGGTGGTGGCCGCACGCTATGGCGTCAGTCGCGACGTCATGGATGAGTATGGCCTTCAGTCTCAGGAGCGCGCGGCAGCGGCCTATGCCGCGGGTAAGTTTGATGACGAACTGGTGCCCGTGACCTGCGAGCGTATCGTCTACAACAAAGAGACCGGTGAACAATCCACGGCAGAAGCGACCGTCAGTGCGGATGAGGGTGTGCGCGCCTCCACGCTGGAGGGCGTTCAAGGGCTTCGCACTGTGATTGAGGGTGGCACTATCACGGCGGGTAACGCATCCCAGCTATCTGATGGCGCGTCGGCCCAGGTCGTGATGGAAGCGGCAACCGCAGAGAAGCTGGGCTTGAATCCCCTCGGTGCTTACCGCGGGATCGCAGTAGCCGGTTGTGAACCCGATGAGATGGGCATTGGCCCGGTGTTTGCCGTGCCGAAGTTGCTGAAGCAACACGGACTGACGGTAGACGATATCGGCCTTTGGGAACTCAACGAAGCCTTTGCCGTGCAGGTCCTGCACTGCCGCGATACGCTGGGTATTGATAACGACAAATTGAACGTAAATGGCGGTGCGATTGCCGTCGGTCACCCCTACGGCATGAGTGGCTCGCGTCTGCTGGGCCATGCGCTGATTGAGGGCAAGCGTCGCGGTGCCAAGTATGTCGTGGTCACCATGTGCGTCGGTGGCGGCATGGGTGCAGCTGGTCTATTCGAGGTTTTCTGATATGAAAGCATTGGTGTGTCGCGAGCACGGTCTGCCTGACCGATTGGACTTGGTGTCTGATTGGCCATCGCCTGAGTTGGGTGATAACGACGTTCTGATCAGAGTGAAGGCAGCCGGGCTGAATTTTCCGGATGTGTTGATCATTCAGGGCAAGTACCAGTTCCAACCCGAACTACCCTTTATCCCGGGGGGCGAGTGTGCCGGCGTGGTGGAAGAGGTTGGTGTGGCGGTCACTCGCTGGAAAGTGGGTGACGAGGTCATTCACAGCGGCGGCTCGGGCAGCTTCTGCGAGGAGATCGTCGCCAACGAGCTTGCGGTGTTGCCCAAGCCGCCGGCGCTGTCCTTCGAGGCGGCGGCGGGCATCACCATCACTTACCTCACGTCCTACCACGCGCTGGTGCAGCGGGCCAATATCCAGCCCGGCGAGACGCTGTTGGTGCTCGGTGCCGCGGGCGGCGTCGGCAGTACCGCGGTGGAACTGGGTAAGGCGCTGGGCGCAACTGTCATCGCGGCGGCGAGCAGCGATGACAAACTGGCCCTGTGCAAGGAGCTGGGTGCTGATCACACCATCAACTACAGCACGGAGTCCGTGAAGGATCGCGTGAAAGAGTTGACGGGCGGTCGGGGTGTCGATGTGGTTTATGACCCGGTTGGCGGTGATTTAAGTGAGCCCGCGGTGCGCTCGATGGGTTGGAACGGTCGTTATCTGGTGATCGGTTTTGCCTCAGGTCCTATTCCCAGCATTCCGCTTAATCTCACGTTGCTCAAAGGCTGCTCGATTGTGGGTGTCTTCTGGGGCCGTTTCACCATGGAAGAGCCCGAGGTGCATCAGGCGAATATCGCGACCCTGTGGCAGTGGTTTGAAGAGGGCAAGATCAAACCGGTGATCACCGATCTCTTCCCCATTGATGAGTACGAGGCGGCCTACGCGGCGATGATGGAACGCCGTGCCAAGGGCAAGGTGATTCTCACCTTCTGATATGACCGGCTATCGGTTCAATACCGCTCCAGAACTGCGCGTCGGCCTTGGTGCCGCGCGTGAACTGGGGGCGTATTGCGCCCAGCTGGGCATCAAACGACCGCTGCTGGTAACGGACCCTGGCTTAGTCGCAGTGGGTTTGGTTGCCCCGGTGCAGGAAGCCATGGCTGCCAAGTGCGAGCGCGTCGCGCTCTTTTCTGAGGTGACGGCAGACCCTGCTGAATCGGTAGTACTGGATGCACTGTCGGCGCTGCAAGCGGGCGAGGCGGATGGCGTGGTCGGACTCGGCGGTGGCAGCTCGATGGATGTGGCCAAAGCCATCGCCGTGTTGGCGGCAGGCACCCAAACCCTCGCAGAGGCCTATGGTGTAGACCAGGTTGTCGGAGGTCGGCTACCCCTTATTCTCATTCCCACTACCGCAGGTACCGGATCCGAGGTGACGCCGGTGGCGGTCATCACCACGGGCGAGACCACCAAGGCGGGCATCAGCTCTCCTGTCTTGCTGCCCGATATCGCGGTGCT
>PBLO01000001.1 GCA_002721785.1 Halieaceae bacterium | reverse complement strand
GGTGGTGCTCGCCGAGGTCGAGGCCGCCGAGGTTCTCCTCGAGTGGTGCGAACCAGGCATCGATATCGATGGGTTCGTGGCGCGGGGAGGGAACCACCCAGATCAGGCCGAAATGCTCAAAGACGGGAAGTTCGACGAGGCCGACGCCCGCACGGTCAACCGAGTTGAAGCCCACGGGCTGCGGCAACCCTCGCAGGACCCCTTCGAGGTCGTAGGTCCAGGCGTGATACGGGCAGGTGAAGCGACGGGCGTTGCCGCATGGTTCGCTCTCGAGGGTGGCGCCTCGATGGCGGCACACGTTGAGAAACGCCTTCAGGTGACCGTCCTCGGTACGGGTGACGAGGATCGGCACACCGGTCTCGCCATGCGTGAGGAAATCCCCCGGATTCGCCAGCTGGGAGCGATGCGCGATCGCAATCGGGAACTGACGGAACAGCACCTCAATCTCTCGTTGGAGGTGATCGGGATCGGTGTACTTCGACACCGGGTTCTCCATCACATCATCGAACATCTGGGTAGTGCCGTGTTCGTCGAAGTCGAAGATCCGACGGATAATTTCGCGCTCTTGGCCGGTGGGACCCATCGCGGCGGACCTTAGCGCCTCCGACCTCGATTGCTCACTGCTTCTGGAGTCGGTCGCAAGGACCCGACGCCGGCATTTCGGGCCGACTCAGCCTCCTTCGCACCCCACCCCGTCGTTGTCGCCATCAAGCCGGAAGGGGTCGACGGCGGGTTCGATCACCCGCACAGGCTTCTGGTCAGCACCGAGATCGCCACAATTGAGCGCATCTCCCTCGAGATTCGGGATGCACGGTTCATACGCAGGGTGGCAGCCCTGTGATGACCCGGATGTCGACACCGTGTCCTCCAGGCGAGCCAACGACGTTGTCGTGGCCGCCGGAAGCCCTGTGCCGGTCGACGCTGGTGCCGGACGCTGTCCCACGTCGGAACTGCTGCAGTTTCCGAGGCCGGCAGCGGTCGCCTCATAGTCGGCTGTGGTGATCGACAACCGCCACGCAACCTTCACTTCTGCGTATTGAACGAGATACGCGCACGTCTGCGATTCGTTCAGCGGGACGTACTGCGAGGGCCCGAGATTCGACTTGCGCTGGTTTTCCGAACCCCAGATGGCGTTCAGGTTCGAGAGGTCGTTCGAGAATTCGGTCTTATGTCCTGGGGACCACGCCCATGCCCCGGAGTGCCACGCGTCGGAGAGCGAGACGACGTGGTCGACCTGGAGGTCCCGCGGGTCAGCGGTCGACCGGCCTGTGAAGGGGTCGTACCAATCTCCGACAGCAACCGAACAGCCGCCCACCGACATCGTCACCGGATCGGTCGCCTCTTCGATCAACACCTCGTGGCGAGTCCTGATGCAATCTCCATCGAGGTCCGCTCCCTCGTTGAACGACTCGCGGTCATATCGAGGTCGAGTCGACGCAGGCTCGCCGATGAGCGCAGCAAGTTCCGAGAGCAACGGCGCAAAACCGTCGTCTGAGGGTTCGCCCACCGTGGTCGTGGGAAGCAACGACGACGTCGGCGCTGACGATGGCGGTGACGTCGGTGCTGACGTCGGCGTCAACGCAGGCTCAGTTGCCGTTGGGGCAGGAACCTGAGTTGATGCAGGAACCTGAGCGCTTTCGTTGTCTTCCGTCGGGGCAACGTCGGCGTCTCTTTGCGACTCGGGAGCGACGCCCCCGGAGTCCCGAACAGGTAGGAGGAAAAAGCCAGAGCCGACGAGGGCGGCGGAGATGAGCGCAGCGAGCGCCACCCGTCGACCACGGTTGTCGCCCACGGTTCGCCTCGCGCCGCGGGACGCCTGATCCCGAATCGGGCGCGACTCGGGTTCGGCGAGAGATGCCTCAGCGAGCGGGAGCCTGCGTTTGGGCGGTGCGGGAGGCCCGACCGAGGCCTGAGGCCGCGGCGTGCGAGTCAGCGGCGGGCGAAGCTCGTTCTGCGAGGACGGCGTTGCTGCATCACCACCCAAACGTTGCCGTCGCTGCGCCCGGGTTTCGTGATGACCACCGTCGCCGCCGCCCGCTCGGCGGCGCGGCTTCGAGGGGAAAGCATCCGGATCATTCGTCATGGCGGCGGGAAGGTCCTGGGCAACGACCTCTGCCCAGGTGTGGCGAGCGTAGTAGAGGGTGAGCCAGCGGCGTTGGCCGGAAGGAAGGGGTCCACCCGACCCCACGTCGCCACTCCGACCAAATGGCACCCAACGCCCCTGAGCGACAGAATTGTCACGTGAGGCACGAAACCCAGGTTGAACTCATCAAGAATCTGCTCTCTCATCTCGATGCGGGAACAAATGTGGATGCGGGGGAAATCTTCGTAAACAACACCTCGACCTACACCGACCCAGAGCAGGCCGAGCGCGAGTGGAACGAATGGTTCGTCGGGCTGCCGCAGTTGATCGGCATGAGTGGTGACCTACCCCAAGTTGGTTCCTTCTTCACCAACAACGAGTACGGCATCCCAATCCTCGCAACACGCGACCAAAGCGGCTATTTCCGCGCCTTCGTCAACTCGTGCCGCCACCGGGGTGCGATCGTGGAGTCAGAGCCGCGCGGCAAGAAGCGTCGCTTCACCTGCCCATTTCATTCATGGACCTACGACGCCGAGGGGGCACTCGTCGGCTTGCCGAAAGCAGAGCACTTTGGCGATGTCGACAACGAATGTCTCGGATTGCGCGAGCTGCCATCTGAGGAACGCCATGGACTCCTCTTCGTCCACCCGGACCCCGAAGGGCAGATCGACCTTGACTGGTTGCTGGGCGCATGGTTCAACGAGGAGTTCTCGACTTGGGGGTTCAAAGATCTCGAGCGCCTCACCGCCGACGAGTACGACACGGCCTGCAACTGGAAGCTCGCAATGGACACGTTCGGCGAGACCTACCACTTCAACTCGCTCCACTCGAACACACTCGCCAACAGCTTCCACGGCAACGTGCAGTGCTACGACGAAGACGGTCATCTGCACCGAATGATCTTGTGCAAGAGGGCGATCGACGAAATGCGCCATCTGCCTGAGGACGAGTGGGACATCACCGTTGCCGGACTGCCCGTTTACTGGCTCTTCCCGAACGTGATCCTCATGCCTTTCGAGATCGGCGTCTTCCTTGTGAGGGCACTGCCGGACCGCAACGACCCCGGCAGACACACCAGCAAGGTCGACTTCTACATCCGTCAAGCCAAACTTGGCCAAGCACAAGAAAATCTGGGCACGGCAAACCTGACGGAGATCGCCAAGGAAATCGCCTCGACATTCAGCAGAATCATTCGAGACGAGGACTACGCAATGTCTTGCAGTCAGCAAGCTTGCGCAAACGGTTCTGCGTTAGAGCAGACCGTCTTTGGTCGAAACGAACCGGCCCTGCACCACTATCACAAGACCTATCGCCGCATGCTGGGGTATGCAGATTCAATCCCGCCTACGTCAAGCCAAGCTGGTTGACGTCCGCAAACCATTCGCGATCGGTCATCACGCTACGGCGAGGCCAAGTTCGGCGAACTCTGCCGACGTCGAAACAAGATCTCGAGTGACCGCAGCGATGTACCGATCCGGTCGCACAACGACGACCGTGCCATCACCCACCAGGTTCGGGAACAGGTCGGTCCTGGTGTCGACTCGACGAGCACCGATTGCCGCCCAGCGGTCCATCAGATCAGCTGAAATATCGGTAGACGCCGTGGTGACGAGAGCGATGCCGTCCCCAAGTTGACGGTCGAAACCACCATCTTCAAGCAAGGGTTGTGGGAACGGATGCCCGGTGAGGCGGTGATTGCCACAGCGCAGCCCAGTCTCAAGGTGGGGAAACTCCCGACCACCTCCATAACCAGCCTCAAATGAATCAGCACCACCCTCCGCGATCGCATTGATCAATCGTCCAGCATCAACGGCGTGTTCGACTTGACCAGCCACGTGGCGACGGCGTTCGTCGTGATAGGTGTCAAGCAGCCGCTCATCGGCGTGGCCGGCTGCGACTGCGGCGAGCTTCCAGATCAGATTCTCGACGTCGCGCATGCCCGAACACATGCCTTGTCCGTTGAATGGCGGCATCTGATGACCAGCATCTCCAGCCAAAAACACGTCTCCGACGCGAAACCGTTCAGCGACCACCGCATGGAACCGATAGACGGCGATGCGGTCGACCTGCAATTGATGTGGTGAGCCCCAAGGGCCGAGTAGCTCGGCGATTCGTTCCGGCGATGCCATTTCCGCCCTTGTCTCACCCTCGCGGAATTGGAACTCCCATCGTCGGTGGGTGCCGTGACCAGGGATATACGTGACAATGCGATCGGGATCGCAGTACTGGGTGACGAGTGAAGAAAGTGACAGGTCTGGATCAAGCAGTGTCGTATCGACGACTACCCAGTCCTCATCGAAGCCTTGGTTCTCAAGCTCGATACCAAGCTGTCGACGCACGGTGCTTCGAGCGCCGTCCGACCCCAGAACCCACCTTCCGGTAATCGTCGCACCGTCGCTAAGGGTCAGCTTGTTGCCATCGAGAGCGGCAACGTCAGCCCCGAAGCGCAAATCGGCCCCCGCCCCGATGGCAGCTTCACGCAACATTCGTTCCACGGCGGGCTGATCGAACGCGACGACCGGGGGATGGCCATTCGGTCCAACGAAGCCGACAGGAAGTTCGATACCAATCGCGCGGTGGCCTTGATGGTCGAGAAACTCCGCACCACCGAAAGGCGAACTGCAGGATCGCAGTCCATCGAGAAGGCCTGCAGTGGCAAAGAGTCGCTGGATCTCATCGTCCATACTGACGGCGCGCGGCCACGGGTAGACCTCGCTTTCACGATCAAGAGCGATGACTGACAGGCCGTGCTGACGAGCACGAAGCGCTGCCATGGCACCCACGGGCCCACAACCGACGATGACCAGATCGGCTTCGGGCATTGTCAGATCGGGACGTACTCGGTAAGCGCATCAAGTGACTCTCCAGCATTCCGCCGAAGAACCAAGTCGTCCGGGTCAATCGGCACACCAAGCGGATTGGCGGCGAATACGTCGCTTGCCATGAAGGCTGCGGCGGTCGCCTCGTCCATGACGTCAACCTGGAGTTCGCACTGAGTGCCATCTGGGTCGGCGTAGTAGAGCGACATCGTCATGCCGTGATGGATTGGTAGCACCGGAGTGATCCCAAGATGCTTCAAACGCAGGTACGTCGCGAGCAGATCGTCGAGCGTGTCGTAGGTAAAGGCGACATGCTCGAGACCAGCGCTCATACGATCGTTATCAGCAAGATGGGGATTGTTGAGCACTGCCAGCCGATGGTGCTCGTCGTCGTAGGTCAGAAAGGTGAGAAACGGGCTTTCGTGCCGCGGTTCAGCGCCGAGCACCGTCGACCACCACTGCACTACCTCCTCAAAGCGAGCCGTGCGCAGGACGATGTGGGCCAGTTTGCGGGGACGGATCGTGTCGCTCATTCCCCCGTGGTTATCAACTCTTGTAACTTTGTTCAAGTGATGGAAGTATTTCCTCGTGCGTTCCCACGCTGAGTTTGCGCTCGCCCCAGCTCCAGGCAGATCGCGCCAAAACCGTGGATCAGAAGTCGTACGGGCAGCGCTCCTGGAGTCAGCCATTGGTGAATTCGCCAGCAGAGGCTTCGCAGGGGCGTCTGGCCGCCGTATCGCTGCAGAGGCGGGCGCTCACCAGAGCCAAATCAACTACCACTTTGGCTCCACCAACGAGCTCTGGAAAGCAGCTCTGCTCTTTCTCCTTGATGAACTTGACCAGGCGATCGCTGAACAACTCGCTCAGCTTGAGTCAAACGAACAGGCCGATCAGTTCGCGGCGATGGTGCGCGGTTTCGTGCATTTTGCTGCCCGTCGACCCGAGCTCAGCCGAATCATGATGCACGAGGGCGCCGCGCCAAGCGAACGCCTGGCCTGGTTCGTCGAGACGCAACTTGCACATCGTCATCGCCAACTCTTGGCGGCGTGGACGAACCTTCGGAATTCGGGCATTGCTGCTGAGGTCGATCCGGACGTGCTCTACCACTCCATGATCGGAGCTGCCTCGCTGCTGTACGCCAATGGGCCAGAAGCCGAGCTTCTTGGTATCAAAACTACCGACTACGACCTGACCGAGCGGCATGCACAGTCACTCGTTGCGCTGCTTCTTCCGGGCCGGAACAAGGATTTTTGATGGCCTTCCGATTGGGGAATCTCGACGGCAGAGCCGTGCTCATTGATGGCGAGAACTGGCACGACCTTGCGGCGGTCTCCAATGGGTCCTTCTCGGGGGACCCGATGGAAGCCGTCCACCGTCACGCTGAACTGCACACCATCCAGCTCAACAGCCGATCACCGGACGGTGCAGTCGCCAGCGCAGTTTTCGGACCACCAGTCCCATGCCCACGATCCGTCTTCGCCATCGGCCTGAATTACGCCGGGCACGCCGGAGAAGCCGACATGGATCTCCCCGAAAGCCCGCTCGTCTTCACAAAGTTCCCGTCGTGTCTGGCCGGAGCCACCGACAACGTCGAGCTCAACAGCGACTTTGCTGACTATGAGGCCGAACTCGTTGTCGTGATCGGCACAGCTGGGCGCAGCATTTCTCCGAACAACGCCTGGAACCATGTGATGGGGCTCACGGTCGGTCAGGACATCTCCGACCGAGCCCTGCAATTCGCCGCAAAGCCACCCCACTTTGATCTCGGCAAGAGCCGAGACACTTACGGGCCCTGCGGCCCCGCAGTCGTTTCCACCGATCTCATCGCCGAACCCTCGAACTTGCGCATCACCTGCGACATCAACGGCGAGCGGCGCCAAAGCAGCAACACTGGCCAACTCATTTTCGACGTTCCAACCCTCATCTCGTACCTCTCAGAGATTCTCACCCTTGAAGTTGGCGACCTCATCTTCACCGGCACGCCCGAGGGTATTGGGGCCTCGAGCGGCGAGTTTCTTGCCGCCGGCGATGTCATCGAGACGTCAATCGAAGGCCTCGGAAAGTTGCGCAACGTGTGCATCTAGGTAGCCGTCACGAAGCCCCACTCACGCACGATGCGGAGCAAAATTGCCGAGACCCACGCGAACGCATGCCCGAGGAGGAGAGCAGAGAATGACATCCGATCTTTTCAACTCAGACGGCTACCAGGACCGTCAAAAATGGGACCTTGGCGCGTGGCCCGAGATGTACGACCGACTTAAAGAGCTACGAATGACCGTTTTCACGGCAGAGCCGGGTCTTCAGCTGAATCTGATGGTTTTCACGATCGCAAGCCAGGCCGCTGGCTGTCGGCACTGCACGGCTCATGGGGCCTACGGCCTCGCGAACTTCGGCGTCCCAATAGCGAAAGTCCAAGCACTCTGGGAGTTCGCTGACTCACCGATGTTCAGCCCACGCGAACGCGCTGCGCTGTCCTTTGCCGCCGCTGCTGGCAGCACGCCGCGCTCCGTGACACCCGAGCATCACGCCGAGCTCAGATCACACTTTTCCGATGCAGAGGTCCGCACCCTCTTGAGCGCCGCTTCGATCGCTGGCTTCATGAACACCTACAACGATTCTCTCGCCACCGTCACCGACCAAGCATCGGTCGACTGGGCAAGCCAATACCTTGCGCCACTCGGATGGGACGTCGGTAAGCACGTAGGACAACGTCACGAACAACGCCTGCAAGGCCCCCCGGGAACGTGAACGAACACCAACCAACCAAGTGCGGCGAGCCCGAATCGACTCGACCAAACATCGTGCTCATCGTCACCGATCAACATCGGCGCGATCACCTCGGCCGCCTCGATGAACGTTTTGTCACCCCACACCTAGACCGACTCGCCGAAAAGGCGATGGTCTTCGAACGCGCTGTCGTAGCGAACCCGATCTGTATGCCGAATCGTGCAACCCTTGCGACCGGTCGAATGCCGTCGGTCCACGGCACCCGATTTAACGGCCTTCCACTCGACGATCGCGCAACGACGTTCATGCAGTCCCTTGCCGACGCCGGCTACCGCACAGGCCTTATCGGCAAGCTCCATTTGCAGAACATGGGCGACCATCCCGAGATCGCAGCAGCAGTCGTTGACCGCACACTTCGCAACGACGCCGTTTCGATGCCTCCGACGGGTTGGGACTCGTGGGAGCTGAAGACGCGCTACGACGACCCAAACGGCGAACACGACATCGTGCCGGGCTGGTACGGGTTCGAACATGCCGAGCTTGCGATTGATCACGGAGATGTCGTCGGCGGACACTATGCGCTTTGGCTGCGCGATCAGGGGGTCGATCCCGTAGCAATTCGCGGACAGGCGCACGCGCTCGTCACCGATGAGACCTGGTCAGAAATTCGTCAACCTGCAGTCAACACTGACCTCTACCACTCAGCATGGGTGGGGAAGCGCTCTGCTGCATTCATCGAGGCTGACGATCCTCGCCCCTATTTCATTCAGGTGTCCTTTCCGGACCCTCATCACCCGTTCACTCCTCCGGGTGACCGCTACCACCGTTACGACCACCGCAGTCTTGAGCCTCCCAAGAGCTTTTACGACTCGCACGTCTCATCGATGCCTCACTTACAGCGGCTAACAGAAAAACGCGGTCATCAAGGATTTCACCTGTCTGCCTTTGCTCCGACGGTTGAGCAATACCAGCGGGCGCTCGCAGCAGAGATTGCGACGATTGAACTCATCGACGAAGCGGTCGGGGAAGTCTTGGCTGCAGTCGAACGCGCCGGCGACAACACCATCGTGATTTTTACGAGCGACCATGGCGACATGTTCGGGGATCATGGCCTCATGCTGAAGACAGCCATGCATTACCGAGCAGTCCTTGAGGTGCCGCTGTTCATTGCTGGACCGGGGATTACGCAAGGCCGCTCGCACAGCCTCGTGTCGACGCTCGATCTGGCTCAGACAATTTGCGCACTTGCCGGCGTCGAGCCCTTCTGGGGGATGCAAGGGCATGACCTCACCCCAATTCTTCGAGAACCCACCGCACAGGTCCGCGATCACGTGCTCGTCGAAGAGGATCAGCTCTTTGATCTTGCCGGGCTCGGCCAGCCACTGCGGATGCGCACGATCGTGACACGCGATGCTCGGCTCACGCGCTACGCCGGCTCATCCAGTGGCGAGCTCTTCGACCTCGCCACTGATCCGGAAGAGATGCACAATCTCGATGCCGATCCCAGTTCTGCTGAGCTCCGGGCGGTCGCCATGGAACACCTTGCCGATTCACTTGCCGATCATGCGGATAGGGACAGGCGTCCAGCATTCATGGCTTGAAGGCGAGCAAAGTTGAGCTTTCGAAAGCCCTCCGCAGCAGCGAATTCGCTAGCGGCGCATTAGATACCGAAGAGCCCGTTCAGCGGCGTTCGATCCACACATGCCATGAGCGCCTGCGCCGGGCGGAGTCGATGCAGAGCAGAGCCAGACGCCCTTAATTCCTGCAGAGTAAGGATCGAAAGCGACCCGAGGCCTGAAAATTAGCTGCTTTGGGGTTGAAGCTCCCCCGATGATGTCTCCTCCAGCGTAATTCTCGTTGTACCGCGACATCTCGGTCGTCGACCGGACGGCAATGCCCTTGATACGGTCGCGGAACCCTGGCGCGAATCGTTCGATTTGGGAGATGATTGCTTGCGTTGCGTCTCCTGTGAAGCCATGCGGAACATGGGCGTAGGTCCATAACGGGTGGACGGCCCCAACCGAACGGCTCGGGTCGGCAAGATACTGCTGCCCAACAAGAACGAATGGCCGGTCCGGCATACGTCCTTGGTGCACAGCTAGCTCGGCAGCCGCCACCTCTTCAATGTCTCCTCCGACATGCACCGTCCCTGCCTTGCGCACATCGCTTGACGTCCAGGGAATCCCGTCTTGAACTGCAAAGTCGACTTTGAACGCGCCAGGGCCGTGCTTGAAAGAGCTGTAGGCGCGCGCAACGCGTCGCGGTAATTGGTCTCCCAAAATCGACATTGCCCCTGAGGGCGAAACGTCGAGCATGAGCACGTCGAACGGCGGCAGGTCCCCTACGGAGCTGACGCGGTGCCCAGTTTCGACCCGGCCTCCGTGCTCGAGCAGCTCGGCGAGCAGTGCGTCCGAAATCGCTCTGCTGCCGCCCTCGGCAATCACCCAGCCATGGGCGTGCCCGGCAACAACCAGCATTGCTCCAACAGCGCTCGTCATTGGCCGATCGAGGCGGTGAAGTGCGTGGGCGGCTATCCCAGCCCACAGCGCTTTTGCCTGTTCTGTTCGCCACACGCGCGCCAACGAAGTGGCTGGTGTGGCGGCGATCATTCCGAAGCGGGCCATGGTGAGGGGATGTCTTGGGATTCTTAGGACCGGCTTTGTCACGCCCGCTATCAGATTTTCGAAGCGGTTGACTGGTGACTCGAAGATGCGCCGCCATCGCTCACCGTCAGCACCAAGTGCCTCCGCCGTGCGGTCAATGCTGCGGTACATGACGCCGGCCGATCCATCATCGAGTGGATGCGCGCAGTCGATCTCGGGCTGAGCCCACCGTAGGCCCCTGGCTTCTAAACCTAGTTCGTTCAGGAACGGTGAGCCCGCAGCGATTGGGTGAACAGCAGAGCAGTGGTCGTGGAGAAGTCCCGCCTCGATCATTTCGCTGCTTCGGGTTCCGCCACCGATTTCTTCGGCTGCTTCGAGAACCGTAACCTTTAGACCAGCTCGAGCGAGCTTGACAGCAGCAGCAAGGCCATTAGGCCCACTGCCAACCACGATTGCGTTTTTGCAGCTGCTGGCCGTCATAGACACGTGTTATTCGGAAGAATCGGTCGACGCTAGGTCCGATTCCGTGCCTGCACTTTCAGAAGTTTTTCTCGTGCTGAGCTCAATCTGTGGCGGTGTCCAACCTTCGTTAGGGTTTGGAACGAGCCACGTTCCGTCGCGCGCTATTGAAGGCTCAGAACGGCCATCTGCGTGCGGAAGGCCAAGCGGTTCGTAGCCTTCGAGTCGCCAGGTGACCGTGTGCGGAATCGGTCCGTCAGGAAGCCAGGGTTGGCTGTTGTACGCATCGTCGTTGTTGTACCAGCCTTTCTCGACGGTGCCGAGTGCGCAGTCGATTACCCTGTACTGAACGATCTTGGTGAAGGCCGGTTGGGATTCGGTAAAGACGGCGACGACGTCCCCGGGCTCGTAATTGCATCGAGCTTGCCACGCCGCCATCAGCCTCTCATCGAGGCAATGGCCGTCTCCGAAATTCCAACCGGTTAGAACGTTGCTGAGGAACTCGCCCTCGCGCTGGACCCGGCTGTCAAGGTCCGGCAGGTGGCACATCAGACCAGAGATGTGCATGCGGCCCATCGGGTGCATCATTCGAAAGGCGACTGCCTTCTGGACAAAGATTTCTGAAATTTCACGACCGAAGAGAGGCTCAAGCTGGTCAATCTGATTGTCTGCAGCTTTGACGATCTTTTCGTTGATTCGGTCTTCTTTCTCTTTGTCACGAAGAGAAAAAGTAGCTGCTGACCAGTTGCCTGCATACTGCTTCATTCCAACTAGGAAGGAGACGTACTCAGGCTTGAACGCTCCCAGGATGGGCCCTCCGAGCGCCATCGGAAGGATGACAAGGAGCAGCCACGGGTTCAAGTCCGTCACGGCATAACCGTTGTTTGCGTGGAAGTTTGCGAAGAGGAAACCCGCACAGAAGATGAAGAAGATGTTCCATTCGAGCGGTACTGCGAGCGGGAACGTCGAAACGATGAATGTGTGAAGCATCCAGATCGAGACGATGGCAATCCAGGTCATCCAGGGCCACGGCGAGAAGAGCAGAACAAGCGGCATCACGATCTCGCAGGTTGTCCCTCCGATGTGACCTAGAGCGTGGGCAACTTTCGAGGGCCGGATGTCGTTGGGGTAGTCCTTGACGGTTGCTTTGCGGAACTTGTCCCAGACTACCCACGGGGTGTTTTGGACCATGATCGAGACGGTTGATGAGAAGCCGTGGTTGAACTTGGAGAAACCTGCGCACATCCAGATGATCACAATGAAGATTTTCGCTGCGATGACCATGTCGACGAAGTTCGTGAAAAGGCCGAAGCAAAGCATTGTGGGGACGTACTGCTCGGCCCGGGAGGACAAAAAGATAATCTTGTCTCTGAAGCCCATCACGATGATGAGCACTGCGTAAACCACCAGCGCCCACTGCGGCATCACCCCGGCGCGACCGTCGGGAAGGCCCGCTATGTCATCTCCTGAGAGGAACAACATCATGATGAGCCAGAAAACGATGAGCTTGTAAAGGCCCGTGTCCCAGGGTGTGCGCCGGTCGCCTTTCGTGAGAGGCACGTGATTTGGGTAAGGGGGGACCCGCAGGGTGTCCTGTTGCCACCAGTAGAGAACCCCGCCAATAGGGGGATCGAAGTGGAATGCCATCGGACCGCAGGTTGCAGCTAAGCCGAGGACCTCAAGTAGGACCGTCCATACCATTAGCTTCTGGTAGAGAATCGGTTCGTCCCACCACTCGCCGATGTTGTCGAACTCAAGTCCCGCAGTGAACGCTCCAGCAATGATCAAGCCGAACAGCCCGTAGAAAAAGATTTTCCACGCGTAGAAGGTGCTCGTCTGTTTCGGCGTGCCAAAGCCTTGTTCGACCCAGTGAAGCTGAAGCAACTTCATCCTCTGGAAAAAAGGGATTCGCTCAAACTCATCCAGGGATACTGGCGGTAGTTCAGCTGTGCGGTAGCCCATAGTTAGGTTCTCCTAATTTTCTGTGCCCATTCGCGCCGCTGTTGTTCGGCATCGAAGTAGTAGTCGTCGTCATCGGTGCTTCGAGTCGAAATCATTCGGCTGCTGAGGCGCGAGAGTTCACGCTCTCTGACTCTCTGTCTGCGCCAGGCCTTACGTTTGTCCTTGCGACGCTTGCGCTCGATATGGTCTTCCTCGGTCTCGGACGTGCCCCGTAGGTAAGCCTCCTCGATTTCATCCAACCGCCCGAGTGCCTCTTCGGCTGACAATTCAAGAAGGATTTGTCCTCGCGCCATGAGATACATCCGGTCAGAGAATCGGAGTGCCTTGCGAGCGTGCTGTTCAACGATGAGAGCGCCCGTGCCGCCGGAGTCGGCTGCGTTTCGAACCGCGCCCAGCAGGCGGTCCACAATTTTTGGAGCGAGCCCGAGGGAGAGTTCGTCCGCGAGCAGGAGCTTTGGCCTGCGGCTTAACGCCCGAGCCAGAGCGAGCATCTGCTGCTCTCCTCCGGACAACATTCCCCCGCGAACAGAGAGCCGAGACTCAATTTCTGGAAAGAGCTCTAGCGCTCTGTCCACGTCGCCGCCTCCGACACGCAAATTGTCTCGAGCGGACATCTTAGTGAAAATTAGGCGGTCCTCAGTGACGAGTCCGACTCCACTCCGGACCCGCTGGTACATCGGGGTGTAGGTCGGAACATTGTCAAAAAGGACGACTCCATCGACGGGCGCAAGTTCGCCTGCGATCGTTTGCAATGTTGTGGTTTTTCCCGATCCATTTGGGCCGAGCAGGCACACGACCTCACCAGCTTCAACGCGCAAATTGATCTTATTGACGACCGCGCGGCCTAGATAGCCGGCTTTGAGTCGGCGGGTTTCTAGCAGCGGCGCGCTCATGAACCGTCTCCCGATGCAAAGACCCGAGAGAGCTCTTCCTCGTCGGTCTCAAAGTCGGTGTCGCCGAGGTAAGCAGCTACAACCACTGGGTCGCTTTGTATCGCTGCAGGCGGCCCCGCTGCGATCTGCCGACCAAAGTCAAGCACCAAAACGTCGTCGCAAACGTCCATCACGAATTCCATGTCGTGCTCAACCACGAGGATTGCCATTCCCCACTCGTCCGCAAGCCGACGGACGACTCGGCCGAGTTCCCGGCTCTCGCGGGAACTGAGGCCAGCGGCGGGCTCGTCAAGCATCAGGACGCTGGGGTGCATGGCGACAGACCGAGCGATTGCGAGCAAACGCCGCTTTCCGTAGGAAAGGTCTCGAACGTCGCGGTGCAGGTCATCGTCAAGGCCAAACTCTCGGATTGCACGGACGACCTCTGGAGGAAACGGCGGGTTCACAGGCCAAACGAGATCTCGGAGGTATGAGCCGAAGTCTTGGGGATCAGCGGCAACGCTGATGTTTTCGAAAACCGTCGAGTCCTCGAACAATTCCAGCGACTGAAACGATCGCGCAACCCCTAACCGAGCACGTTTCGTTGGTGACTGTCTGGAGAGGTCTCTTTCACCGATAAGGACCTGTCCAGAAGATGGTGTGAAGCCGCTCAAAGCATCGATTAGCGAGGTTTTTCCGGCCCCATTTGGGCCAATGAGGCCGGTGACCTGCCCGGGGCGGAGCTCAAACGAAACGTCATCGACAGCTGTGACAGCTCCGTAGCGAACGGTGAGCCCGACAGCCGCAAGGGAGCGCTGGCGTACTCGGCTCTGATGTCCTGATTCTGTGTCAGCGACCTCTTCCAAGCGAATGACGTACGGACGTCCCCACTTCTTGGCTCGCTTTAGAACTTTGTACCCATTCGCCCACTCTGAGACGACTCCATCCTTGTTCTGAAGAAGGATCAACAGGATTGAGATGCCTGTGATGAGCTGGATCCAGCGCCCAACTCCATCCCATGTCGACTCAAGAATCTCTTGGGTGAACCCAGCAGTAGCCATTGTTGAGCCAACGAAAGCTCCGAATAGGTACCCGACTCCTCCAACAAGAGCGATACCGACGAACGTTATTGATGTGAAGCTTGTGTATGACTGGTAGCTGATGGAGCTGAGACGAAAAGCCAGAAGGATCCCGCCCAGCGCTGCAATCGCTGCAGCGAACGAGAAAGCAAAGAGCTTGGCAACCATTACGTTGATTCCAAGGGATGCAGCTGCCCGTTCGTTGGTCCTGACCGCAATCAAGCGGCGTCCGCTGCGTCCACGTCGCACATTACCTACGACCATTACAGCGATCAGCGCCATGAGGAGAACGAAAATTCCGTAGCGTTCTGGGTGGGAAATTGAGCTGATATCGAGCCCGAAGATCTCGGGTTTCCCCACTTGTGTTCCTTGTACCCCTCCGGTGTACTCCCTGTTGCGAAAGAGCATCAGCTCAATCGTCGTCCCGAGGCCTAGCGTGACGATCGCAAGGTTGATCCCTCGGGTCCTGACAGCCGGCAGGCCGAAGATAATGCCGAGTGGAATCGCTGCTACCACACCGGTCACAAGACCCAGCAAGAACGGGATATCGAAAACGGCGACGAGCCTGCCCGCAACGTACGCCCCAAAGCCCGCGATCGAGTACTGAGCGAGTGAAAGCTGCCCTGCATAGCCGGTCAGGACCACAACTGAAAGCAGGATGATCGATGCACAAAGCGAGACGGTCAGGGCATCAATCCATTTGGGTTCCTTCGTCAGCATCAGGAAAACGACGACGCCGGAGCCAAACAGCATCCAGTCCCACGACATGCGACCGTTCCCGACCATGGGAAGTTCTTCCAAGAAATGGTCCCGCTGTGGTAGGGAGCGGCCCCTGAAGACGAGCAAGACGATGATGACCAGGAACGGAAGCGAGGGGCCAAGGCCTTGCTGGTCTGCGTAGCGGTTGACAATGGTCTGCCCAACTCCCAGCAAGAGCCCGGCCGCTGTGGCAATAGGGAAGGACCGAAAATTGCCTACGAGCGCTGCGGCGAGCGCCGCCACAACGAGTGAAGTCATCGCCGTTGGCTGCAAAGTAATGATCGGAACTACGAGAATCCCGGCCGTTGAGGCGACCGCAGAACCTAGTGCCCAATTGATGACGGCGACTTTGTTTGGTGAAACGCCCACCGCCGATGCTGATCTTTCGCTTTCAGACACTGCCTCCGTTTCGAGGCCAAAAGCGCTCGATCGAAACAAGAACCACATGATTCCCGCAGAGAGGGATGCGATTGCGAGGAGGATCAAGCGGTCGACTGTGATTGACACGTCGGACCAGAGAGTCACTCGTTCAGTTGGGAGCCAGCTGTCTACCTGCCTGGCATTCGAGCCGTAACGGATGACGACACCTGCCTGGATCAAGACAAGCACGCCAAGGGTGGCGATGACCCGGATAAGCGCGCTTGCTCGCTCCAGAGGTCGCAGAATCATCCAGTGAGTTAGAGCGCCGAGTAGAGCCGAGAGAAGGATGCCAATGAGCGCCGCCAGGAGGAATGGGAGGCCTTGCTCCGTGTGCAGCTCCCACTGCATGTAGACGCCGGCGATTGCTGTCGCACCTAGCGAGAAGTTCAAAACTCCGGTGCCGCGGAAGATTACGATCAGGCCTTGAGATGCGAAGGCATACAACGCACCTACGCCGAGTCCGAGCAGACCAAATCTGATCAGTTCGTTCATAATCCCCCACACCCTGAAAGCAGCTCAGGAGTCAGCCGAAGGTACAGTTGACGAGCTACACGACCGTGGCGGAAAGTAACTGTTGGCCGTCCGGCCAGTCAAGTTGATCCGGCGGTCGTCAGCGTTGCAGAGAACAGTCGGATTTGCGACTCGTGCGGCTAGCCCTTGGCGGCGCCGGCAAAGCCGAACGCCAAAAGTGTTTACCGAGATCCTCGGGAGTGAATGAGAAATGAACCGAACAGAAGTGGCAGCCGATTCGGCGTCACCAGTGGCTCGCCCATCGAGCGCTGCGAATGAAACGCGGCTCGCCATCATCAAAGCGGCCTACCACGCAATAGCTAGGTCGGGTGCTCAGCGCGTCTCGATGCAGGAAATCGCAGACGATGCAGGGGTCAGTAAAGGGCTTATTCACTACCACTTTGATCACAAGGGCGCTCTCGTTTCAGAGGCTCTTCTTTGGGCACTGCGGGCAACGGAAGAACGCGTCACTGAGAGACTGGCGCAGGGTGTCTTCTCCGAGGACCCGATCGCAGGGATCGTGAGCGCGCTCTTTGTTGGCCCCGATCAGAACCGAGACTTCTACCTGACGTACCTTGATGTCATCGACCAGGTCGCTCGCTTCCCTGAACTTGAAAGCTTTGGCGAAATGGTTCACGACCTCTTCGAGAAACGATTCGTCACCATTCTTCGGCGCGCTCATGCCAGTGGTTTCATCGGCCGTGACGACTTCGAGAACGCTGCGACCGACGTTCGACTGATCCTGGACGGTCTATTCATCCAGTGGCTCTTGACGCCGGATTGGCGGAGCCAACACACCTGCTTCGCGTTGAGGTGTGAGCGGCTGCTTCGGACTGTTCTGCAAGACCAAGCTCGCGCCTAGGAATGCAGCGAGGGCTTACGGCTCTGATTGACTGGCCGGCTGGTCAGCGCTTACGATCCGCGAACGGAGGGCGTGGGCCACGCCCTCCACAAACAGAAAACAGACGGGGGATTTCATGACCGGTTCAAGTAAGGCCAGCAAAAAGGTGGCTCTTCGTCTACTGGCGGTGCTGGCATTCATAGCGCTCATCGCTGCCAGTTGCGGCGACGACGACTCAAGCGACAGTTCGGATTCGAGCTCGGCCTCGAGTTCTGACTCGGCCTCAAGTTCTGACTCGGCCTCGAGTTCTGACTCGGCCTCAAGTTCGGACTCAGCGGAGCCCAGCGGCGAGCCGATCAAAGTCATGACGGTGACTACGCTGAACGCAGCAGGGCCGACCTATCAAAACATCGCGAACACGGCGGAACTCTATGCAGACTTCATCAACGCTCGGGGCGGAATCGCTGGTCGCCCGCTCGAAGTAACGGTATGCGATGAGCAATTCGATCCAGCAGTTGCTTCAACGTGCGCTCGCGAAGCGGTCGAAGAGGGAATGGTTTCTATCGTCGGCTCTTTCACCTTCTTTGCGGAGTCGATCGTTCCGGTCATCGCCGAGTCAAGCATTACTTGGTTCGGAGCTTGCTGCCCGATCACCCCATCAGAACTGACCAGTCCCTACTCCTTCAACATCGGCAATCAGCCGATGTACGCAGTGGGAGCTGTGAAGCGGGCCGTGGACGACGGATGTACCAGCATCAACGCTGTCATTATTGACGGCGCGCAGATTTTCATCCCGCCGATGGAAAATGCGATCGCCGCGCTGGGGCAGAGCTTCGGCGACACAATCATCCTGCCGCCGACGGCGCAGGACTACTCCGCCGAAGTCGCCCGGGCTACATCCGACGCAGATTGCGTCGTGGGTGTGATTTCGGAAACGCCCTACATCACGTGGAACACTGCGTGGGCTCAATCAGGTACCACCGCTCAGCAGTACGGACCTCAGGGAAACCTTAATTCCGTGTCCGCTGCAGGTGCTGAAGAAGCAACCGACGGCAACGTAATCGCCGGCATGTACCCCGACATCTCAACCGCCGCCTTTGATGACTACCGAGGCGCCCTCGAGGAGGCAGGCATGCTGGATGACGGCCTCGACTACAACAGTCTCGGAGGCCTTGGCACTTGGGCAGCCTTTACTGGCTTCGCACAAATCGCCGAGACGGTTGATGGTGAAATCACCGCTGAGTCCTTCTACCAAGCCGCAGACTCCACCTCATCGCTAGACCTGAATGGAATGGTCCCGGTTCTCGACTTCACCCAAGAGTGGACGGATGGACTCGAGGGCTATAACCGCCTGTTCAACCGCAACGTCATCTTCAGTGAACTCGACAACGGGGTCGTCGTGCCCCTGACCACCGAGTTTGAGGACGTCGGAGCGCTTGCTACCGGAGACGCCGGCTAGCACCAAACGTCCGAGGTGAAACTAATCCTGGTTGCTGGTCCGGTCAGGAGCGCATCGTCGCTCTTGACCGGGCCAGTCCCAGTTTTAGAGAAGATCCGCTGCTACCCCACCGCTCGATCGGAGTCGCGCCAGTACTCCGCACGGATAGCTTTCTTGTCTAATTTGCCAACCGGCGTCAGTGGGAGTTCTTCCCGGTAGTCGATGCTCTTTGGCGCCTGCTGTGGCCCCTTTGCCTCACGAACGAGCAGTTGCAACTCTCTGGTGAGGTCGTCTGACGCTTCGTGACCGGGACTGAGCACTACAACCGCTTTCACTGCCTCGCCCCACTTCGGATCGGGTACACCTATGACAGCGACCATGGCAACCGCCGAGTGGGTGCTCAGAACGTCCTCAACCTCGCGCGGGAACACATTGAAGCCACCTGAAATCACCATGTCCTTGGTCCGATCTACGATGTACAAGTAGCCTTCGGAGTCGAACCGGCCGACGTCACCCGTATGCAACCACCCTGATGAGAGAGCGTCAGCACTTTCGTCAGGGAGATCTTTATAGCCACTCATAACAAGTGGTCCACGTGCGCAAATTTCGCCGGACTCTCCTGACGGAACGGGCTGGTCGTCAGCATCTAGTAGGGCGATGTGCATCCACGGTGTCGGCCTACCGCACGAAGCGAGTCGTGCGAGATCTGCTGGATCGTGCTCAGCCCTCTTCAGGTGCGTCAGCACCATCGGGGCTTCAGTCTGGCCGAAGAACTGAAAGAAGATCGGACCCCAATGCTCGATCGCAGCCGCCAACTTGGCTGGGCTCATAGGCGATGCCCCGTAGAAAATGGTTTCCATCGAAGTCATGTTCGCGGTCTCATACCGCTCGTGGGTCTGGAGCGCGTAAAGCATGACTGGGACAATGAGAGTCGTTGTGATGGATTCCTCTTCAACCAGATCAAAGAAGCCATCAGGATCGAAGCTTTCCATCACATGAAATGCACCTCCGGAAAGCATCACCGGGGCCACGAGCGACAATGCTGCATGAGACAAGGGCGTCACTACTGCGAGTCGGATCTCCTGCGGAAATTCCCACTCAGACATCTGGATCCAGGTCATCGCTTGCCAAACTCGGTGAGTCATCAAAACTCCCTTTGGCCTCCCGGTCGTTCCTCCTGTGTACACGACGGTGCAGAGGTCCTCGGCACTCACTTCCGGCGGGACAAGAGGAGCCGGATCAAAAGTGTCAGCGAGAGCTAAGTAGTCCTCCCCCACCTCGCTTGGACCGAAGCCGAGAAGAATGAGACTTGGGAAACGCCTTTGCAGATCCGCTGCCCGGTCGCCGAAGTTCTCAGCATCAAATACCAGACAATCAATTTCTGCGTCCGCAATTGCGTATTCGTGGTCGTCAAGGGACCCCATCGGGTGAAGCGGGGTAATGACGCAACCGTTCACAAGTGATGCCGTCAGATTGGTAACTACTTCGGGGCGATTTTTAGATAGGACCGCAAGTCGAGTACCAAGGCCGATCCCTCGACTCAACTGTGCCTGGACGAGCTGACTCGTTCTCTTTCGAACATCCGCATAGGTATGTACTTCGCCCCCAATGTGCAGGCAGGGCCGTTCACCATGCTGTTCAAGGGCCCGAATCACAAGGTGTGGAAACAGCGGAGGTTCGACTAGGGACGTTGACATAGACGTCAAGCTAGCAGGGAAGCGCCAAGCCAATCCTGAAGCGATGAAGGTGGTGGATCAGATCGCGAGACCACCATCTATCGGGAGAACAACTCCAGTGATATAGGCCGCTTCCTCTGAAGCAAGAAAAGCAACTCCGGGCGCGACCTCATCGGGAGAAGAGAAGCGACCAACCGGTATCTGCGACAGTAGTTCGGAACGCTTGCCCTCCGGTATCGAGGCAACCATGTCAGTTTCGGCGTTTGGGGAGATTGCGTTCACAGTGATCCCAAAGCGTGCGGTTTCCTTGGCAGTGGTCCTAGTGAAGCCGATAATTCCCGCTTTCGCAGCCGCATAGTTTGCCTGACCAACGTTCCCATGTAGCCCGGTGAACGAAGTAACGTTAATGATTCTGCCGTAGCTTTGGTCGCGCATTATCGGGATTGCCTCACGAGTAAGATTAAAGGTGCCAGTGAGATGCACGTTCAGCACATCGTGCCACTCGTGGTCGGCTAACTTCCAAACGACACGATCGCGAAGAATGCCCGCATTGTTGATCAAAACGTCAATACGATTGAGACGCCTCATGACGTCATTGACGCCAGCTCTGACTGCGTTTGCATCCGCAACGTCGACTTGAAGAGGGATCGTGCGCTCAAGCTCGCCAGTGGCATCCGCAAGGGCGCGAGAATCTGAGTCGAGCACCGCGACAGTTGCGCCGGCGCCTGCGAAGAAACTACTCAACGAAAAACCGATACCTCGGGCGCCGCCGGTTATCAGTACAACTCTTCCTTCGAAATCAAAATTGGTGCTCATCGACCCACAGAATGGACCGGTCAGCGCGCCCAGGCAACTCCATCGACAACCGAGCGATGATTCATATCCCGCTGCCCGAATCTGCGAATGTGACAGCGCTGATGCACAATGGGTCTGATGAATTTAGGCCAAGATCAGCGCACCCGTGAGCTACTGACACAGCTTGAAGCGTTCATGGACGCGCACATCTACCCCAACGAGGAACGCTTCTTTCGCGAGTCCTCAGAACTCGGGCCATGGTCAGTCTGGCCCGTGGTCGAGGAACTCAAGCCCTTGGCCCGCGAAGCTGGTCTGTGGAACTTGTTTCTTCCCGACAGCGAACACGGAGCCGGGCTCACAAATCTTCAGTATGCGCCGCTGTGCGAAATCATGGGTCGATCTCACCTGGCCCCAGAGGTCTTCAACTGCTCAGCACCCGACACAGGCAACATGGAGACCCTGGTTCGCTATGGAACCGACGAGCAGCAGGCGCGATGGTTGCTGCCTCTCCTGAACGGAGAAATTCGCTCTTCCTTCGCCATGACCGAGCCAGCCGTTGCATCAAGTGACGCGACGAACATCGAGAGTTCGATTGTTCGTGATGGCGATGAGTACGTTCTCAACGGTCGAAAGTGGTACACCACGAATGCCACCGACCCACGATGCGAAATCATCATCTTCATGGGCAAGTCAGCCCCCGACGACCCAGATCGTCATCGACAGCAATCGATGATCTTGGTGCCCAAGAACACGCCAGGGGTCGAGGTGCTGCGACCATTGCCAGTGTTCAATTTTTACGGCATGCCAGATCGGGCGTCAGAGGTCCTTTTCACAGACGTTCGCGTTCCTGCATCGAACATGCTCCTCGGAGAGGGCCGAGGTTTCGAGATCGCCCAAGGACGACTCGGTCCTGGGCGAATTCACCACTGCATGCGTCTTGTAGGCCTAGCGGAGCGCGCTCTCGAGATGATGTGTCATCGGACGCAGCACCGTGTGACGTTCGGGCGCCCTATCGCCGAGCAGACGGTGACACTTGAGCGGATTGCAGAAGCTCGGATCGCAATCGAGCAGACCCGTCTTTTGACCCTCAAAACCGCTTACCTCATGGACACGGTTGGAAATAAAGAGGCTCGGCGCGAGATCGCGATGATCAAGATCGCAGCTCCTCAAATGGCTTGCCAGGTCATCGACTGGGCCATTCAGGCCTTCGGTGGCGTTGGCACCGCTAACGACTTCGGTCTCCCGGCAATGTTCGCCACTGCTCGGCTATTGCGGCTGGCTGACGGACCCGACGAGGTTCACAGGAACCAACTCGGGCGTTTGGAGCTTCGACGCTTCACGGCCCATGAACCGCCAAAATCCCGGACGGACTGGGTCGCTTGGCCGAGGTCATCAACCGATCCAGAAATTCAAGGAGCGAAGATGGGGGCATCGAATGAGTGACGGAACCCGCAATGATGAGGATGAGGTTCGCAGAGATGGCTTCGCGATGCTTGCCGTCCTGCTGCTCACGATTGCGCTGATCATTTATGTCGGATGGAACGTCATCTGAAGACGCGCAACGCCAGCTTCAAAGTCTGCCTTTCTTGCTGCGCTGTGGCAGGTGCTTTCGTTTCAGCACCAGAACAAACCAAACCTCAGTGCGCAGACGTATGACAGGTTTCCGTCACTGCACGTGATCCATGCGATGCCCGGTAAGGCGTGTCTTCGGTCCTTGAACGACGTTCTCTACGGAGTGCATTCGAACTCACTCGCTGGTTGTACGACAGGCAGCCAAGACCGGCGGGTGTAGCGCTCCTGCTCCGCAGCACATGAAAGGCAACCCGATGGATAACCGTCCCTCTGCTCAGAAACTTACCCCAAGCCTTTCGGTCGTGCGTTCGATCGTCGCCCAGCAAGATGAAGTCTGGAATGTCATCTCGGCTCCTGGCCACCTCGAGCTCGTTCATCCCTTTTGCGAGAGCAACGTTGTTGTCGAGTGGCCGGGAGAAACATCGATAGACCAGATCCGCTACCGAAGCGGATGGGTTTACGATCGTCGTTTCACAAGATGGATCGACGGTGTCGGTTACGACCTCGAAATTGGTGCAGTAAACGAACCGACCTCACGAGTTTCCTGGAGGCTGGAACAGCGCAGCGACGACATAACCGACCTGACGATCACTCTCTGGCCTCGCGTCGTTGTCGACATCCCGGGATTGAGGGGCTTTGTCCGTTGGGAGATCGTTGGGCCAATGATGCGCCGATACCTGCGCTCGGTCACTGCAGGAGTGGACTGGTTCGTAACCCACCAAACCCCAGTGCAGGCTGACCAGTTCGGGCACCACCCTTGGTTCTCCTCAAAGCGGAGGACACGCAGGTGAATGACCCAACCCCCTGAGCGAAGCATGCTCAACGATTGACCACCGAACCTCAAAAGCGAGCTCCCGGGTGGCGAACTTTCCGGCGGCAGAGGTGTCACCAGAACCTGAGAACAAAAGCCGACGGTCGGCGATCGTTGTCCGTCGGGCCCCTTTAGTCTTCAGGGCATGCCGAGATCATTGCCACGCGGGGGACCAAACGGACCGATTGCGAAAATGGTTAAAACGCAGTGGTTCCGAGCCATAGGGCCGAAGATCCTGCCGCCCTTCCATCGCTTCATCCGTCGAGTCTCCGCCGGCAAATTCGTGCCTGGAGCAGCACTCGTGCTCTTTTCAACAGGAGCCAAAACGGGGCTCGTCAGGGAAACCCCACTCGAGTCCTTCACCAAAGACGGCTCATGGTTTCTCGTAGGATCCAACTTTGCTCAAGACCATCACCCGGCCTGGACGACAAATCTTTTGGTCAATCCCCAGTGCGAAGTCTTAATCAGGGGACGACGGTCGAGAGCAACGGCGACCCTACTTTCGGGCACCGACCGCCAGGCCGCATGGGAATCTGCCATTGAGCACTTCGGTGGCTGGTCCAACTACCCAAGCCTCACCGACCGCGAGTTTCGAATTTTCAAGCTAACTCTCGCAGGCTGACCGGCGTTAGGTGACACGTTCTGCGACGTGTCACTCGGCTCAAGGTGTTTTCGGGCTTTCTTTCGCAACGAAGCAGAAGCCGCTCTGAAGGGCAAATCTGAAAGCGGTATTTCGCGACGCAAAGCGGGAGGTACGTTAAACGATGATCGACAAGCATCTCAGCAGTGCTCGTCGGGTACAGAGCGAGCATTGCGGAAGACCCCGCAAAGATCTGCGGCAACCGATCCGTCTATTCCTAGATTGCGCCTACGCAATCGGCAGAGTTGCCATGAAGGCAAGGGGGCCGACAATAAAGAGTGTGGCCAGCACAAGTAGCCCCTTCCGCGCATTGGTTCGCGAGATCACTAGAGATATGCCGGCGAAGAAGAGCGAAATCGAGACGAAGGCCACCGCTTGGCTGTAGTCACCGCTGGTGTCATCCGCTTGCTGCGCGCTTTCAAAGTACTGCTGAGCGTCAGCTATCAAATCGTCCCCGCCACGTTGGTATCTCCGCTTTGCGTTGAAGATTGAGGACGCATCGCCGGACAACCACGCCGCCACTTCTTCCCGCCCCTCATTTGAGAGCGTGTTCGTGAACTGTTCACACACGGCACGCTGCCCGCTGTCGCTGCATACGCCGGAGGCAAGCATTTCAACAAAGAGAATCTGGTCGAGCGCTCTGGTTGTATCAGCTACCTGAAAGGCGTCTACTGATTGCGTCGTTGCGAGGACCGAATTCGTGAGCTCAGTGCCTTTTTGGCCGTCATACCAGGCTGACTGATAGGTCCCCCACGCAATGAGAACCGCCCCGAGCCCGAGCAGCACAGTTGCGACGAGTTCAAGCCTTGCATCTTCTCTTTCTGCAGAGTTGGCTGCGTCGTGTTCATAGCCATCGAGCTGTGTCATCGTCTTCCTCACATCAAATGAGCAGTGTTTTCGCAGTGAACCGATCAACTGAAAGCTAATTGATCCGTTGATCCTGGTCAGGCGACGCTCTGTCCGAAGCCTAGGTGTGGAAGATTGCCTTCTCCGGCGTAACTCTGAGCACAGTTCGCTGTTGATCGTCAAGCATCTCGACGATGGTTGATGGTTCTGGAGGTGGCGCCCCAGAGAGTGCGGCGAACACCTGCGCCGTCAAGACTGACCGCAGGGGTTCAGTCGAAATCGTCTCGGCTTGGCCGTAAATCACCAGATGTGAACGCCCGTCTGGAACGGCGAGCGAGACCACCGGTTGGCGACAGGCGTTTTTCCATTTCGCCGTGTAACTCTTCACCGAAACAAGCAAACAGCCCTCATCGTCTACGGCGTACCCAACCATCGACTGCTGGGGTGACCCATCCCGGCGACCAGTCGCAAGAATTGCCCAAACGTGCTCATCAAGGAATGCGCGATGCTCGGAATCCCACACGAACTCCATAGCTCCCCAAGCTAACAGCTTCGCCTGCGCTGCAGCCAAAGGCCTCTAGCGGAAAGCTGCGATCATCTGCGAAGACGAGGCGCACGCTGCTGCTGATTCCATTTGCGGCAATGATGGACTCCAACCCTCGTCTGTCCTTTTAGGGAGAAGCAGATCTCGGAAATGCCTATTGGTGGTCATCATTTATTATGTTGTTCCGATGTATTTCATTCCCTTCAGATATAGTTGACTCATCCGTTGAATGTCCCCTTGTTGTCCAAAGAAAACGCCGTGAGACGGAGCGAGGCTGTCGAGCGTCAATTTGGCGCTCGACAGCCCCAGCTGGAGAAGCCTCAGTTTAGGAATTAGTAGTTCGGGTGGATGATGGCGCTCATTTGAGCAGGATTCATGCTGTCGGGATTGACCAAGAATTGCGGGTGGATGATGGCCCGAGTCTGAGCGGGATTCATGCTGTCGGGATTGACCAAGAATTGCGGGTGGATGATGGCCCGAGTCTGAGCGGGATTCATGCCCTTGGGGTCAGGTAGATAATTCGGGTGGATGATCGCCCGGGTCTCCGCGGGTTTCATGCTGTCGGGGTTGATCAAAAACGCCGGATGGACGATGGCCCGCGCTTCGGTACCCACAACAGAGTCAGGGCGGGGCACATAAGACGGATGAATAACAGCCTGCGTCTCAGCGTTTCGCCAGGTTGGGTTAGTGATCCAAGTTGGGCTGGTAATCGATTCGGTGTCGGCTCCGGCTCGGCCTGGATGAGGTGTCGGGTTTGCGGCAGACGCAGATCCGGTGAGTAGAAGCGATGCGGCAATTACCGTCGCCATTGCGCTCGAGGTAAGGCGCTTCTTGATGTGGAGAGATGTCTTCATTGTGACGATCCTTTCTTCGTGTTGGTGCCTTTCAAGAGCGCGTTGCGTCTTCCCGTGGACACTTTTTGAAACATTGATCGAGCCCGCCTAAGCGCAGCGTCTAGCACTGAAGCCAGGCCAAGAACTGTCGACAACGGCCGGTTGATCTGCGGTGACGGCACCCGAGGTTGGTCTAGGCTGGTCGTGTTCCTCGGAGGAGGTGGCTTTGTCTGCTCGTGACTGTTCCTTCGGTCTGGCTCTCGTGATCGTGATTGCCGCCTCATGCGGTGATGGAAACGACCCGCCTGGCGAAGCGGCAGCTGGAACTCAAGGTGGGTTGGTCGCCGAGGCTGAAGAAAGCCAAACGTCAAGCAATCCTGCACCTTCCAGTTCGACAACCACAGCCCCTCAGGAGACACCCGAGGACGAGTCGCTTCAGATTCCGTGGGAAACACATGTCCTCGGCGAGGACTGCATGTGCGCCGACGGCAGCGAGTATCGGATCCGGACGCGTATCGCCGATCCGACAAAAGTCGTTATTTCCATGTCAGGTGGCGGCTTGTGCTGGGATGCAGCGACTTGCGATCCAGAAACTGGCCTAGCGCCCCGTTCTCTCGGCCCACGGATGGACCCGCCAGCCAACGTTGATTCGGGCGCAGACAGCTCCGAGGCAGCGGCTGAACCAGAGGCACAGAACGAAGATTCTTCCGGCGGCGGGGGTATCAACGATTTTGATAACCCCGCCAACCCCTTGCGCGACTGGTCGTTCGTCAGCGTTCCATACTGCACCGCCGACATGTTTCTTGGAGATAAACGAACCGACTACGGCGATTTCGTTATTGAGCATCGCGGCTTTCGAAACGCCAAAGCAGCGATTAACCATGTAGTCGATAACTTCGAAAGCCTAGAGACGCTTCTAATTACCGGCTCCAGCGCTGGCGGGTCGGCAAGCCCTCTACTGGCCGGACTCGCAGCTGACCGATTGGGCCCCGATGTTGAGATCATGGCCTTTTCAGATTCTGTAGGCGTTTGGGGATCTCTTCCACCTCTTATCAGCGGGTGGTTTGATCAGGTTTGGGGAACAACCAACTCCGTCCCGGACTGGTCCTCAACCAGTGCGGTGAACAGCGCCGCAGACTGGGACCCTGCCCGCCTGTTCGATTATGCGGTGAGAGAGCACCCTTCGATACGAATGGGTCGATTTGATTTCGTTGATGACGCTGTTCTGAGGTCCTTCGCAGACATTTATTGGCCTGGAACCCTCGAGGAGCTGTTCGATGCGAATGAAGCGCTGGCAGAGGCTGGTGGAGCCGAATTGAACGTCTATCTTGCGCCAGGAGATAACCACGTAGTTCTGGCCCGGAACGAGATGTACTCCCTTGAGTCAGGTGGCGAGTCCTTCCTTGACTGGTTCACGTCCTTTTTGAACGGAGACGACGTCTCCGATATCAGATGCCAGAATTGTTAGGAACGTGATCGGACATGGAGCGCATTTCAAGCATCTGTATCGCCTGTTGATGACCAGCGGTCGGAAACCGCCTCAGTCGCGGTGTCCCTAGCGGATGGCGGCATTCCGAGGGCGGCTTCTACAATTCAGAGCCCTTCACGGTGCTGGCCCTCGTAGCGGCCGTGGCCCCGGATCTCCCGGTCGGGCTTCCCGGTTGCGAGCATGCGCTCGGTGTTTCCGGTGCGGATGCGATCTAACACGTCGCCGGTCACGACGTGCACATGCCACGGCTGCGTGTTCATCGACGACGGACTCTGGGCTGCAACCTCGATGATCTCGTCCAGCACCCGCCGCGGGACCGGATCGGGCTTAAAGCCACGAATACTGCGCCGTTCGAAGACCAGTTGCTGGAACTCCACGCCGACGTCTCTTCTTCAGACCGGGACGCCGCCGGCGACGACCGCGCGTAGCAGGGCTCGCCGCTCGGAGTAGTCGCGGATCGGATAGTGCATGACGGAGCGGTTGTCCCAGAGGACGAGATCCCCGATTTCCCAGCGGTGTCGGTAGGTGAACTCCGGACGGGTGCCGTGCTGCACGGCGCGCAGAATGAGCTCGCGGCTGGTGGTCTGGTCTAGTCCGTCGATCTCGGTCGTGAAGACCGGGTTGAGGTACAGCGCCTTTCGACCGGTCTCGTCGTGAGTGCGGATGGCGGGCTGCAGCGTGTCCGGCATGTTGGGGCCGAAGGCCTTGCCGGAGTTCCAAGCCTTCGCCCCATCGAGCTGGGAGCGCAACTCCTCGGGGAGTGTCTCGTAGGCCAGGTGCTGATTGGCGAAGATCGTCCCGCCGCCCTCGGAAGGAAGTACGTGAGCCTGGAGCATCGTGATGATCGGCGGTGTCTCGTGCCAGGTCATGTCGGAGTGCCACTGGCCGAGCCGATCGTCGCCCTCGCCTTCGGAGAAGATGACCTGAACATACGGTGTCTCCTCAACGCGCGACGCCGGGTGCTCGAGCAGATCGCCCCACGCCCGAGCGAATTGCTCGAGCTCATCGGCCTTGAGG
>PBLO01000023.1 GCA_002721785.1 Halieaceae bacterium | reverse complement strand
CTGGCTGCAGAGATTGACGCGCTCGGTGAAGACGACTGGCTGAATGATGAATTGTTGCGCATTAAGGACGCTGTGGCGGATACCGAGACGCCCGGCGACAGCGGCAGCGGTGCGGCGCAGTCGTCATAAGTCTTGCTGGCATAATCGAAACCAGAGGCGATGGGGCCGTCTGTGATCGGCAGGCGGTTATCGATAGGGAGAGTAAATGAACCCTTTTGAAGTGTTGTTCGTGCCGATGGTGCTGTTTATCGTAATCGTGGCACCCACCTGGATTGTGATGCACTACCGGAGCGTTAACCGGTCCAGTAGTCAGCTCAGCGAGGACGATCGTCAGGCACTGGAAGAAATGCTGGTTGCGGTGGATCAGATGGCGGACCGGATCGATTCACTCGAATCTATCCTGGATGCTGATCATCCGAATTGGCGACAGGACGCCAACGCTGCGGCGAAAGAGGAGGAGCGGTAATGTTTGAGCGGCAACGAAGCTTTGGTGAAAGCCGGCGACGAGGGTGGGGCATGGGCTTGTACCGAAACCGCTCCGAGGGCTGGATTGGCGGCGTATGTGCAGGGCTGGCAGCACACTGGGATGTACCCAACTGGGTGGTTCGCTTGGCGGCGGTTGCGCTACTGATGTTTACAGGGTCGCTGGCATTTTGGTTGTATGTGATCGCCTGGATCGGCGTCGCCCCGAAAGCCTCCCGATGGTCTGATTTGCCCGACGAGGAGATCGAGATCGACATGGAGTACGACGAAGATCGGCATACGTATCGGCGCAAAACCGTTTTTCGGTATACCGATGCCCCCGCGGAGCGTGTTCGGAAAGCCACGGAGAGGGTGGCGAAGGCAGCGAGCCGTATTGAAGCGATGGAGCGTTACGTCACCTCGAGGCAGTACGACTTGAATCGGGAGTTCTCTAAGCTCTAGTCCTTCGAATTGAGGGGGACAAAAACAAGCGCGGTGTTGCCGCCAATCAGCGGGAATTCGCAAACCGCCCCCGAAGCCTTGCTCAACAACCCGGGCCTGAAAAACCGGATCCAAAAAACTGGCGAACAAAAAAGGCGGCTCAGAGGCCGCCCTTCTAATCAAGTAATGTCTTACTGAGAGAAGTAGACGTTATCCAGCCTGAAGACTACGTCTTGGACCTGACCAAACGTCGCCATGAACACAACAGCCTTGACTGTGGTCAGAGACATATTGCCGCCCACGCCATTGCCATCAACGTTTGCCAATAGGTCAGACATGTTGACGCTATATGTGCTCCAATCGCCAGAATTGTCCGCTGAGACGTCAAACTCGCCGGTAGAGCCTCCATTGTGGTCGTCCAGCTTTACTTTGTAGGTCGTGTTACTGCCTGCGCTGACGACCTTAATGTCAAAGTTGAGTACGCCCGTTTCGTAAGCGGACATGTCCAGGCCCGGTGTATTGGAGTCAATCACGATCCCCGCAAACTGATCAGTGAGGTAGCTCACTTCCAGCACAGAGCCACGTTCCGCATCGTCCACTACCTCAAAGGCGATAGATTCGCATCCGGTGTCAGGTGCGGGGCCTCCACCACACGCGCCGTAACCCAACGCCTGGTCAAACGCGAAGATGCCTGCGTCATATTGGGCGGCTGCGACGCCATCCTGCAGTACGTCAGCCCCCCCTGTCGCGGGGATAGACTCGCCAGTAATGACGAAGTTTTGCTGGGCCTGGCTCCACGCTAATGTCACCGAGTGCCCGTCCTGCGGAAAATCTTGCACGGTCACTTGCGCTTCCAATCCGGTCGCGAATTCTCCGGTGGAAGGTCTCACCACATTAAAAGTGATTTCACGGAACTGCTCGCCATCAGCCAGCGCCTTAATTGTGTGTTGGCCACTGCCAAGCAGATTGAAGTTGTATAGCAAGCCGAAGCCGTTATCTGAATCTCCACACGCGCTCTCTGTATCGGCCCGGGCCGTACCGTACGCCGCTACCGATCGACTTCCGTCTTCGAATTCGATCTCCAGCACGTCAGCATCGCAGCGCCAGCCTGAGATCAAACCGATTCCGCTCTGGGTGGATCCCTCAGCCGGGTTTTCGATTCTGCCTTGCTGTGCCATCGCCACCTGCGTTTGCCCAATGAAGGCCGCCGCGAGCACGGCGCTAATCAGCGCCCCCTTTAATCTTGTGGTCATTATGGTTTCTCCGATGATGTTTCAAGCTGTCTCTTTGGACGTACCGCCAGTCCAGCGCGCGTCAATGTTAGGCAACGTGAGGGTGCGGTCCAATTACAGCTTCCACCGCCTACTCCGTAGGTCCAAAGCGCATTTTTCACGCTGGGGGTCATCCGTATCGGCTTCCTGCGATGAACCGCCCTTCACGTGCGACAGAGTGGAAAAAAGCGCTAAACTCCGCCACCCGCAAAGGAACGATTCTTCGATG
This sequence comes from Halieaceae bacterium, assembly GCA_002721785.1. Taxonomy (GTDB): domain Bacteria; phylum Pseudomonadota; class Gammaproteobacteria; order Pseudomonadales; family Halieaceae; genus Luminiphilus. The sequence goes on along the minus strand of PBLO01000023.1, from coordinate 34,519 downwards.
CCTCACGCCATATTCTCACACGCCAATGGGTACCCGTCTGGCGCGTACGCGCCTCTATTTGATGCACTTGAGAAAAGAGGGCTTTCCGATATCACGCCATTCGACCATCGACCCCTTTGGGCAGACAGTCCTGCGCCCACGTTTCTGTCGTGGCGAACTTATGCGCAGGACTTGATTGACTCCTTGGAGGGGTCAGAGCACCCCGTGTGGCTAGTCGGTCACTCCATGGGAGCCGCTGCAGGCGTGCTGGCTCATCAGAGGCGCCCCGACCTATTTGCGGGTCTTGTTCTGATTGATCCGGTTCTGCCCCCGACCGCAGTCTGGCTTATGGCGCGAGTCATGAATTTTTTCAGGCCCAATGGTACGGCGATTGTGCAGCGAGCGCTTAAACGCCCCCATCACTTTGAGACCTTCGAGGCTGCCTTTACGTTTTACCGAGGGAAAAGGGTGTTTTCTGATTTTAGTGACGAAGCGCTCAAGGCCTATGTCATGGCCGCACACAGCGAGGATGGTGAGGGGATCAAGCTCCGTTATTCCGGTGCTTGGGAAGCCTGCGTTTACCGATCGGTGCCAAGCGTTGCCGGTGCCCTCAGATCCGTTGATAAGCCTTGTCTCGTAATAGCCGGTGAACAATCTTATGTGCTCACGTCGAGAACCGTGAAGTGGATTCAGCGTTGCAACCAGCGCATCGACATCCAGAGCTTAGCGGGAGGACATTTGTTGCCGCTTGAGGCGCCTGATCGCTGCGCAGATATGATCGCCTCGTATTTAAGGGCAAATACTTAGAAATGACGCGACAGATCAGACTCGGTTCGCCGGATTCCTGCGACAACTGAAGGCTGACGGTCGGTAAAGTGCCCTCGGGGATCGCAGGCCAAGGCCCCCTGCGGCCGTTGCAACGAGTGAGGGTCCAGCGTCCATGCCAGGACCCATGTGCTGGTAGATTGCAGGTACGAGATATGGCGCCATGGTCGAGCGGCTCTGGTGGTGAATGTCACCGAAATGTGAATAGGCTTGGCGCTAGAGAATAAGCGGTATTAGCGACGCTGCTTGGGAAGAGGGGAGGCGATTAATGGTTAATCCAGTGCAATCGCGTTTAGCCGATGCGAGCAATCAGGCGTTGTTCGCGCGGGAAATCAGCTGGCTGTCTTTCAACGCAAGGGTTTTGCAAGAAGCCCGAAACGTCGACGTGCCGCTGATTCAGCGAGTGCGGTACCTCGGTATTTTCTCCAATAATCTGGATGAGTTTTTCCGGGTGCGGGTGGCTGAAGTGCGCCGTTTAATCTCCGTATCCCGGGGCAGTGAGCGGCAGGCTGCGAAAGATCTTTTGCAGTTGATTCAGCGAGAAGTCGTCGCGCTGCAAAAAGAGTTCGACGCGATCTACGCGTCCCTGATGAGCGAACTCCAAAAGCAAAAAATCTATCTGATTAACGAGCGGCAGCTGGATGAAGGGCAGGCCGAGTTTGTCCGTCACTTCTTCCGTGAGACCGTGTTGCCCGAGCTGGAACCGATCCTGCTGGATGAGTCTCTGGCGATACCTAACCTTGCCGACGAATCATTGTATTTGGCGGTAATGATTAAAAGCCGTGAGGGCGAGAAATTTGCGGTATTGGAAGTGCCCTCCGAGCAACTGGGTAGGTTCATAGAAATTCCCAGACAGAAAGGCCGTCGCAAAGGCACGGTTTACATTACCTTGGATAACGTCATTAGAGCCTGTCTGCCTCAGGTTTTTCGAGGTGTGTTTACGATTTCCTCGGTCAAGGCTTACTGCTTTAAGTTCTCAAGAGATGCCGAGTTGGAGCTGGATCCGTCGATCAATGAGAGCTTGATTGAAAAAATGGCGTCTAGCCTGAAGCAGCGCCGTAAAGCTGATGCGGTCCGTTTTGTATATGACAGAACCATGCCAGAAGCGCTGCTCAGTGCCTTGCGTAAGAGTTTTGGTTTCGGTCGGTATGACAGCATGATTTCAGGAGGTCGCTACCACAACTCCAAGGATTTTCTGTCGTTCCCCAATCCGGGCGGCAAGGCACTGGAGTATCGGCCTCCCCCTCCGATCAACATTCCCGAGATTGATGATCCCGCCAGTATTTTTGATGTGATTCGGGCACGAGATGTGCTGCTTTACTTCCCTTACCACCCCTTCGATTACATCGTGGATGTGCTGAAAACGGCGGCATTGGACCCCAGCGTTTCGTCGATCAAGATCTGCTTGTATCGGACCGCCAATAATTCTCGTATTGCCGAGGCACTGATAAACGCTTTGCATAACGGCAAGCGTGTTACGGCTGTTGTGGAGCTGGCGGCGCGGTTCGATGAGCATGCCAATATCGAGATGGCTCATCGACTCACTGAGGCCGGCGTAGAGGTAATCTTCGGTATTCCCGGTCTAAAGGTGCATTGCAAGCTCTTCTCGATCGAGCGCAAAGAGCAGGGCCGGATCCGATACTACAGCCACATCGGCACCGGGAACTTTAACGAGAAGACGGCGCGTCTCTACACGGATTTCTCTCTGCTCACCTCAGATCAGACAGTTGGCGAAGATGTTGCGTCTGTTTTCGAGTTTCTGAAATACAACTACCGCATACCCGAATATAAAAGGCTCTTGGTGTCGCCACATAGCTCTCGCTCGGGCCTGATGGCGCGCATTGATCGTGAGATCGAGCACGCGAGGCAGGGGTATCGCGCCATGATGACGCTGAAGTGCAATAACCTCGTTGACCGGCAATTCACCATGAAATTGTACGAAGCGAGTCAGGCCGGCGTTCAGATCCGCTTAATTGTGCGGGGGATGTGCTCGTTGCTGCCGGGCGTGCCAGGTATTTCTGACAACATCGAAGCAATCAGCATTATCGACCGCTACCTTGAGCACCCGCGGGTCTATATTTTCCATAACCGCGGTGCGCCAGAGTATTTATTGGGCTCGGCAGATTTGATGACGCGGAATATTGATTATCGGGTGGAGGTGTTGTGCCCCATTCAGGACCGGGCTGTTCAGCAGCAGTTGCAAGATATTCTGGATCAGCAATGGCATGACAATGTGAAAGCGCGCGTGCTCAATGAGGCCCAGGATAATGAGATGGTGGGTCGGGCCAAGACGGCCCCGGCACTGCGGTCACAAGAAACGATTCACCGTTACCTACAGACCGGTAAAAAGCCCAGGATGCCGCGCACACTCATGAGGCAGGCCTCACGTCGTCGGAGGTTGCCGCCAAGTTGAGAGCCCGCCCTCCCGCTAGGTGCTCTCAAATAACCACGGGGTCAGGTCTGTTTGATTAAGAATAATGACCTGTTGAGCGCGGGGGTGCCGGTCCTCCGGATTCAGCTCAATCTGCAGCAACTTGATTAAGTAAGGGAGCAGTCTTGCGCGGGCGCGCAGCATTAGGCGGTGGTCCCGCATGTCGAAGTCATGGGCCACCACTTCCTGCTGTTGTGCAGTGAGTCTGGGGTCCGGAGCAATCACCACCTCTACGTACTGCTGCCAATCCGCATCATTGTCAGCGGTGTGCTCTGACGCCTCGAGTATCTCGGGTTCGCCTCGAAATCGACTGAGAACAAAATCCCGGTAATCCTGATTTTTTTCACACCATCCGCGAACGTGCCAGCGCAAACCCGTCCAGACCAGAGTATGCGGCACGATGATGCGGCCTTCTCTGTCTGGCTGGTTAAGCGAGACGTAGTCGACTTCTACGCGCCGATGATCTCGCGCGGCCTGCAGCAAAGGCCGCAAAATGAGTGGCGGGATGTGTCGGCGCGGTGCGGTCAAGACCTCGGTGCTGAGAAAGGCGTGGGGCAGCTGGCCGAGTAGCTGCTGTATGTCGCTGACACCTGCGACGATTTCCAGGTATTCCTCTGCCTCTCCCCGGCTGACTTTGGGTGTGAAGTCGGCGCTGGGTTGGTAGCCCTTGGCAATCGGGTCATATTCCAGATTGCCCGGACCGATCGATCGCTTGTAGTTATTGATGTCTTTGCTCGCCTGCTGGCGACCGATGCCGAACACGTCACACAGATGTCTGGTTGTGAGGCGCCCCTCCCACATCGCGACGATTTCGATAAAACGGTACCTGAGCAATTGTTCCCAGCGTGTGTTGCTCATGCTCTTCCCCGGTGCTGCGGCGCGTGGCAACTCAATGAAGTATCACTTGCCATTTTTTTTGCGGTAGCCGGCCCGTGGTATCCAAGGGGACGAAGATCTTACTGACTCACCGTGTCTTGCTCTGCGGTGACCCTTGCCAGGACAAAGCCTCCAATCGCGATGATGGCACAAATCAGAATGATCAGGGCTGGCTCGATGAGTCTGCCACGGTAAAGCGCGCCCGCGATAGCACCGACTCCTGCAGCGAGTAGCGCATGGGTAAAGCCGTAAACGGCGGATGCAGCACCGGCACGTTCTTTAAACAGCGAGATTGCACCCATTGAGGCATTGGCGGCGGTGAGGCCGACACCCAAGAAAAAAAGAGACGACAACCCTGCCATGAGGGGGAGTAACTGCCCGGCTGAGTGAGCCAGCAGGCTGATAGCGGCCGCGGTAAGCAGGCTGATGAGTAAGCCGGTACGTAATGTTGCGTCGAGCCCAAAGCGCATGACGACCCGGGCATTGATCAGGCTGCCTGTCATAAAGCCCAGCACGGTCAGCGCAAATGCCACCCCGAACTGCTCCGTCGGAACATTAAAGACGTCCGGCAAGAAATACGCCACGGTAGATAGGTAGCAAAATAAAGCGGCGAAAGAAAAAGATCCTGCCAATTGATAACCCAAAAACGTCGGATGACAGAGCATCTCCCTGAACCCCGCGAGCACTATTGTGATAGTCAACTTCGATTCGCTGCGTGCCGGGGCGGTCTCGGGAAACCGGATCAGCGCGGCAAGGATGATAAGGGCGAATAGAGCCAGCGCCAGGAATACGGCTGGCCACGGGAAGAATCGCAGTACAAGGACGCCGACACTGGGGGCCACCATAGGGATCACTGCCATGGCACCTGACAGGGCCGACATCACCTGAGCCGCCCGATTGCCCTCATAGCGGTCCCTGACGATGGCTCGTGCGATCACGGGGCCGCTGGCTGCGGCAGCGCCTTGCAGGCCTCGGAGGGCCCACATCATCTCCATGCTCTGCGCTACGGCGCACAACACCGATGTGATGAGGAAGCACAACGTTCCGATGCGCACCACGGGCAATCGACCGAATTGATCCGATAGCGGGCCAAAAACGAGCTGGCCCACGGCCAGCCCGACCATGAATACGCTCAGGGTCAGCTGACCGTCGGCCTGCGTGCCTGCCAGGTCGGCAATCATGTAGGGAATAGCGGGTAAATAGAGGTCGGTCGCGATTGCGGCATATGCCACAAGGCCGACTAGTGTGGTGTAGGTCAGCAGCTCCCTCGCCGGGGGCGGGGTTTTCAATTCAGGGTCGCGCTCTGTAGTTCTACCACGGGACAGTTTTCTGGAACAAAAAATTGCCCGTTCTCGGCATCCATCACATCGAGGCCAATCGCCTTATTATTGGAGAACAGGGCAACACGCATCACGTAGGTGGTGTGCTGATTCTTCATTTCCATGAGTTGAAATAACTGGACCTCTGCGCCTTCAGCATCCGCCGCCTGTGACGCCACCTGTTCCATGTATGTTTTAGCCTGTTTCGCCTCCATGGGCGTTAGGGGTTTCTCCAAAATGGCATTGAGCATGGCGCTGACGGACGCTTGATTGTGCTCGGCGAGCAGCGTTGACTGCACTTTAGCCTGCAGTTCGGTCATGTTAGTTTCCCCCAAAAGCAACCCGGGTAGGGCCCCGAACGGCGCGTAGTGTAGCACCGTTTTGTCATCCGTCGTAATTTAAAAAAATATACAAAAAACAGAGACCTATAAGATTATTTTCGTTTCTTCTCATATGTTTGGAGTGTCTGTTGCAGCCCCATAATCAGACCTATTACCGCTTGGTTCGCGACGACAACACCTTGTTCTGGTTGCTCCAGTGCGTCGGTTGGGTGGGCATTTCGCTGCTCACATACTTGAGCTTGAGTGTGCCCTATGAGCAGTACGAGTGGTCATATCTCGGCCACAACATAGGGCAGTCACTGCTCGGATTCATGTTGTCTACGCCCTTGCGCTACCTGTACCGCGCGGTGTGGAACTGGGGGGGGTATTCCCGCGTTGTCGCAGTGGTCGGTAGCGCCATCATTTTGGCCTTGGTTTGGTCAGCGCTGCGATTGCAGTTGTTTATGTCCATGACGGGCGAGCGCGGCTTATGGAACGATTTCGGAGGCTGGCTGTTCCCTTCAATGTTTGTGTTTTTTACATGGGCGGCGCTTTATCACGGCATCAAATACTTTGAGTTTCTGCAGCGGGAACAGGAGGTGGCGGTCAGAGCCGAATCGGCGCAACGTCAGGAGGCGTTGAAAAGAATGCGGGCTGAGGCTCAAACCAAGGCAGCGCAATTGCAGTTGCTCCGTTACCAGCTCAACCCGCATTTTCTGTTCAACACCCTGAATTCCCTGAGCGCATTGATCACTGCTGAGCGCGCAGAGGATGCCAACAGCATGTTGCTGAAATTGTCGACGTTTCTGCGTTTTGCACTGGAGCGCGACGACATGGCATTGACAAGCCTCCGCGAGGAGCTGCTGGCAATTGAACTCTATCTTGATATCGAAAAGGTGCGATTTTCCGATCGCTTATTAGTTGAACTGAGAGTGACTGACGATGCGTATCGATGTAGCGTGCCGAGTTTGGTATTGCAGCCGATTGTAGAAAACGCCATCAAGTACGCGATTGCGCGCGCAGAGGCGGGGGGCACGATCAGCGTATCGGCTGAGCGTCATGGTGAGACGCTGACACTGACTGTTGACGATACGGGGCCGGACGCGCCCGCAGCGTCAGGCGATGGGCAGAGAGATACTGATGAAGCGGAAGGGGTGGGTATTGGCCTACAAAACATCCGGGAGCGCCTTGTGACGCTGTATGGGTATGGTGAGCAGTCTGAAGTCAGCAACGAGGATTCGCCATTGGGTGGCAGAAGGGTGCGCATCGTACTCCCAGCGGTTGACCATCATGAGGTGATGTCATGAGCGAGACGACCTTGCGCGTTTTATTGGTGGACGATGAGCAGCTCAGCACTGATTTGCTTTCGTCGATTATCGTCAAGACACCCGGGTTTGCGGTTGCGGGTGTGCGCAAAAATGGCAGAGAGGCCATCGATGCGCTCCACAAGAATCACTTTGACATTGTTCTGATGGATATTCAGATGCCTGGGTTGACCGGGCTTGAGGCTGTCGAGCGAACGCAGGCAGATCGGCTGCCAGCGGTTATCTTTGCAACAGCCTACGACGAATTTGCTTGCGCAGCCTTTGATCTACACGCGGTGGACTACATCGTCAAACCGTTTGATCCTGAGCGAGTGCAGCAGGCATTGGGGCGAGCGGCCGAGCGGGTCGCCGCAAGAAATTGGATGTCGGGCAAAGATGGCCCTATTGGGGCCATTGCCGAGATGCGACAAGCGAATGATGGGGGAACCGCGCCGCAAACCTCGACGGAGGCAGGCAGGCTGCCGATCAAGGATGGCGGACACACCTATCTGCTCGACCAGGACGCGATCGAGTGGATCGATGCAGCAGGGGATTACATGTGTGTCCATGCCGAGGGCGCTGTACACATCCTCCGTTCAACCATGAAGGACCTTGAGGCCAAGCTGTCGGCCGATTTCGTCAGAATCCATCGCTCCACCATCGTGAATGTTCGAAAAGTCCGGGCTGTGGATACGCTTCCTAAGGGCGAGTGTCTGCTGCATTTGAATGAGGACGTGACAGTGCGTGTCAGTCGCAATTACCGGTCCGCGATTCAGCATCTTTTGAGCTGAGATAGGCTCCTCAAAGACACAATCCAGCTTGTCCTGTTAACGGACCAGACTATCGATAAGCGCTTAACCGACTCGTGGCATTGTGGGATAAAGCAGACAAACAACCATCGATAATTCTATCTGGGGTACCCAATGATTAACCTTTTTGGTCGCGCTATGCGCGGGTTCACGCTGGCGTCAGTGATGGCACTACTGGTTGCTTGTGGCGGCGGTGGTTCAGCGGACTCGCCCGTGGTTGAGGACGCCTTTTACCCCGCCGAAGACGAAGAATGGGAGCTGGTTTGGCGGGATGAATTCGACGGCGCCACGCTCGATAGCAGTAACTGGGAAGCCCAGCTTGGAGACGGATCAGACTACGGCCTTGATCGCTGGGGTAACGGCGAGCAACAGTGGTATCAGGCCGAGAATGCGACGGTCGCCGACGGATTACTGACGATTACCGCCCGCCGAGAGCAGGTGGTGTCTGGGTTCCCCTACACTTCGGCCCGCCTGAGGTCAGCCAATAAATTCGATTTCCAGTACGGCAAAGTAGAAGTCCGCGCAAAAGCAGCGCTGGGCGGTGGTTTATGGTCCGCCGTCTGGATGTTGCCCACTGACACACCCTATGGCACGTGGGCTGGCAGTGGTGAATTCGACATCATGGAAGTGGTGAATGCCGGTACCGCCCGCGAGCGGGTTTTTCTGACAGCACACCACGGTTTTGAGTGGCCGCTGAATCAGCAGGCCGGCATGGACGTTGACGTCAGTGCGCCCGGCGAGGAATTCCACACTTACTCCATTGAGTGGAGCGACAACCTGATTCACTGGTTCATTGATGGTGAGCACTTAATGACGGTGGGCGCGGAACATTACTACTCCTACTACTACGCCGGTCTGAATGATGGCTTCAAGAACGGCAGCGAATCGGCCCCCTTTGATGTGCCGTTCCACCTCCTGATTAACCTCGCAGTGGGGGGCAATCTGCCCGGCACGGTTAACAATGCCGACATACCCAGTGAAATGGTGGTTGATTACGTTCGCGTCTACCGGTGTACCTACGATAACGATGGCGGTCGAGGCTGTAACTCCAACGTCAACAGATTGCTGGAGCGACCCGGTGCACAGGAGCCGTTTATGGCGTCCTTCCCTTTGTATGGTGACGCGGCGGAATCATTATCCTGGCTGATCGCGGGTGAACCGCTCGTGCGCGAGCTGGCGGTGAATTCGTTCTGGGACAACGAGGGTTCTCTCTCGTGGATGGAGACTGAGGTCGACGGCCGCGGTTCTGTGATTGAGATCACGACATCGAGCATGGGTAACGTTTCGATTAACGCGCTCGATGGCGAAGAGATCGAACTGTTCGGCTTTGGCAACAGCCCGAATTGGTGGGAAAAGCACGCGGGAGAGATCAAGTTTGACCTCTTCATCGACAGTGCTGGGACGGATCTGGATAGCGAGTTGCTGATCAAAATGGATAGCGGTTACCCCGCGCTCGGGTCAATGGCACTCGCTGTCTCCGAGATGCCGCTCGATCAATGGTTCACCGTTAGCGTCCCGGTGTCAGAGCTGATCCGTAATGCGGGCAGCCAACCCCTGAACACAAGCGAAGTCATTAGTCTGTTTGTCTTCGAACCCACCAGCTCCGCACACGTCATGATCGATAATGTCGAGCTTGCTTGTGGCCATCCCGCCCAGAATGGCTGCGGTATCCGGCCTCCGGGTGGTGAGGTAGACAGTGTTTTGGTGCCGGTCTTCACTGCTGAAGGCGAGGTCGCATCGGTCTGGGACCGCGGCGCCTGCGCCTACGACACCACGGTAGGCGGGGACTATTGCGAAAACGATTCTTTGAATCTTATCACTTGGAATGTTTCCGACTCTGGCGATCCCGATATCGGTATGGCGATGAACGTCCACTTCGGCAATAACGGTGCCGACGGCGTATTTTTCTTCGCGGCCTCCGCGGGCGTCGACTTGAGTAGCTTTGTCGGTAACGGCAAATTGAAGTTTGATATGCGCCTGCCCCCCGAGACGGCGGCAGCGGGCATGGTCTTCAAGGTGGACTGTTTTTATCCCTGCGGTACGGGTGACCAACCTATTGACTTGACGGGGTACGAGCCGGGCACCTGGCAAACCTTTGAATACGATGTTGCATCACTGATCGGCATGGGCCTCAACGTATCCAATGTCAATGCGGGGCTAGTCCTCTTCCCGACTTGGGGAGATCAACAGGGTTACTCCTTCGAAGTCGCTAATGTGCGATACGAGGCGGATTCAGCCGACGGCGGCGGCGATGGCACCGGCGGCGGTAACCCGGATGCGCCGCCATACCCCGTACTGAAGGACGGCGCAGTCGCTGCGGCGTGGGAAGACGGTATCTCCGGATTTGACGAGGGCATTGGGTACAACAGTTGTGTCGGCGACGGTGGTGCGGAGTGCCCCAACTTGAGCTGGACCTTCGTTGAGGACGACGAGCGGGGCAGCGTGCTGCAGGTAGAGCACGGTGCAGGCTTTGCGGGTCTCTTCTTTGGCAGCACGGAGACGCGCGATCTTTCTGACTACCTGAACGGTGTGCTCACCTTCGACATCAAGGTGATCAATGAGGGTGTCAACACTGCCGGATTTGTGATGAAGGCAGATTGCGTCTACCCCTGTAGCTCGGGGGACAAGGCAGTTGGCGTTGTTGGGTTGGACAGCTGGGAGACCGTTGAGTTCCCGGTCATTGACTTGGTCTTGGGCGGTTTGAATCTACAAAGCGTCAATACTGGCTTGGTTATATTCCCGGTAGCCGGGCAGACCGAAGGCGTGGTGTACCGACTCGACAATATCGAATGGAGGGCGACTAACGGTGCGGCGGATAGTCCGGTGGCAGGCACATGGCGCATTGCCTCGGAAGCTGGCGCACTGAAAGTGGGTCCCGGCGAGTTTGACGGCGGTTGGTGGCAGTTGGGTACGGCGGATGTCACGGCGCGCGCGTGCTTGCTAGATGATGTCTATGCGTTGAATGCGGACGGCTCCTTTGAAAATCGTATGGGTGGCGAAACCTGGCTCGAGGGCTGGCAAGGGGCAGACGAGGGTTGCGGCGCGCCAATAGAGCCCCACGACGGCACGACAGAGGCGACCTGGTCCTATGATGAGGAGGCTGGAGAACTGACCGTGTCAGGTATGGGAGCGTTTATGGGGCTCGCGAAAGCGTACAACGGCGGCGAACTGGCGGCGCCGTACGAAGCACCTGCCTCTATCACTTATAACGTTTATCCTCAGGATGACGGCTCATTGCTGGTCACGATCCCCGTTGCGGATCCGGGCTGGTGGACATTCAAGCTTGTTAGAGAGTAACGTTTATCCATTAAAAAGCCGGGCTTAGCCCGGCTTTTTTGCGCCGCGCTTGGCAATTCGTTTTATTTCTTCGCAATTGAAACTAGTTTGTTGACGAAGTCGGCGTGAGAGGGGAGCGCGCTCACCGTCTGGTTTACGTTCCGCTGAATGTCGCTCAGAAAACTTTGAAGTTGCTCGCGCGACATGGCGTCGGCGATGTTGTGGTAGCCCTCGGGCTGGATGCCCTGCCCCATCATGACCTGTACCCAAGAGTTTTCTGAGAATACGTCCTCCTGCGGCTTGAATACGCGGCCTGAGTCACGGAAAAGCGCGACGCGTTGAGTGAGCGACTCGGGTACGGCCATATGGCGGCAGTGGTCCCAGAAAGCATCCCCCTCGCGCTCATTGGCGATGTAATGCAGGACAATGAAATCCCTAATTCGTTCTGCCTCGCTGCGTAACTTCTGGTTGTACTCATCGATAGATGCGCTGGAGAGCATCGGGTCTGGAAACATGAGCAGCAGCCACATGATGCCATTCTGAATAAAATGGATGCTGGTCGATTCTAGCGGCTCAATAAAGCCGCTAGCCAATCCCAGCGCGATACAATTCCGGTTCCAATACTGGCGTCGCTGGCCTGTCGTGAATTGTATTGGACGCGGGTCAATGAGAGGTTTGCCATCTACTGATGCCAGTAATCTTTCCCGAGCGGCGTCCTCATCAAGAAAGTCGTTGCAATAGACAAGCCCGTTTCCGGCCCGGTGCTGTAGTGGGATACGCCATCTCCATCCCGCATCATGCGCGATTGCGCGCGTGTAAGGGATGGGTTCCTCGTTCAGCTCGGTTTGAACTGCCCATGCGCGGTTACAGGGAAGCCAGTGGCTCCAGTCATCGAACCCTGTATTCAGGGCGCCTTCACTGAGTAGGGCTCTAAAGCCCGTGCAGTCGATAAACAGGTCCCCATGAATTCGCTCGCCGCTGTCTAGGTGCAATGACTCTATGAAGCCGTCATTCTGATTCAGTTCTACTGTTTGGATTTTCCCCTCAACGCGCTTCACGCCGGAGGCCTCAGCAATACCCCTGAGATACTGACCGTACGCCGTTGCATCGAGGTGATAGGCGTAATTGAGTTTGTGCTCAGAGAGAATGCCGAACCGATTGGCCTCAGCCGCCTTCAACTCCGTGCAGTAGCTGCCGTAGTCATCAGCAAGGCCTTCTTTCTGACCGCGTAGCCAAAAGTGCTGAAAACCGCCCGCCCAGCAGCCTTTTCCTGTATCACCAAACGAGTGCAGGTATTCGTGCCCGTCTCGCAGCCAGTTCTCAAATTTGATGCCGAGTTTGAAGGTGCCACGCGTAAACTTGATGAAATCGGGCTCCGGGATTTGGAGCAAACGGTTAATGGTCAGCAACGTTGGAATTGTGGCTTCGCCCACCCCGACCGTGCCGATCTCCTCCGACTCGACGAGGGTAATGTTGAGCTTCCGTGCCACCAGACGAGAGAGCGCAGCTGCAGCCATCCAGCCGGCCGTGCCGCCCCCTGCGATGACCACGCTTTGTATCGACTTGGTAGAAAAATCGGTCATTAACGTCTCAGGTTGTTTGTCAGCTCGGCACGAAGCTTCCGCGCGAGGGCGTCGCCCATGTCGCTGGTCCGGTCTTCCCGGTGATTGGGCCAATAGGAGCGGTCGGACGCATCCTCAGAGAAGACATAGTAATCAAACAGCGCACGCCATGCCGCGCGCTGTGCGGAGGGCAGTTGCTTCAGTGAAAGCAGGGCGTGGCTGAAGGCGTCCATGGGAGCGCCAAAAACCGGGGCCTGCTGGGTCCACCAGAAGTTGACGAGCCCATTCACGGCCGACAGTGCCTCAACCTGATGCCACCACAGACTGGGAATATAGATTGCATCACCGGGCGCCAGTTCAGCGACGCTGGCCGATTCGAGTGCCTCTGCAAACAATGGGAATTGGGCTAGGTCAGGCTCCTTGATGTCGACCAAACTAACGGGCTGGCCTGCCGGCGTCAGGTCCCAGGGACCGATATATAAGTTCTCGATTTGCTCGGGCGGGAAGAGCGTGAACTGCCGTCGTCCCGCCACGCAGCAAGCAATGTTGATGGGGTAGTCAAAATGCGCCGCGACGGTACTGCGGTTACCAAGCCACAGGCTCGCAAGCGGATCAGAGAGTGACATGGGCAGTGGATTTTCGCTGGAGAGTCCCGGTAGCCAATGATCGAGGTTGGTCGACCCCATGTAGAGGGCGGGTGCGTCGTCCACAGTAGATAACTCTTCCAGCTTTTCGCTGAGCTGTTGAAGGCTGGTATCAAGCTGGGTGAAGTTAAACCCGGAGAGATCGGAGTTGTAGAAAAATCTGCCTTTGATGTTGGGTTCGCCCAAGAAGGCGGCAATCTTGTGCCCCGAGTAAAACCGAAGCAGATAGGACAGAAAGTCGTGGTCGCCGTTTTGAGAGGCCTGGACGAGTGGCCACTCAGCGACCAGATTGCGCGCAACCCATGGCGTCTCAGATTCAAGCCAGCGATCAGGCTGTTCCAGTACAGCTTGTGCTGGAACCTCATGGATTTCTTTCAGTGCCACTGGGGAAGACATGGTCGGATGCGTCAGCCACTTTTCAATGCGATAAGGCGACTCAACTGAGATTGTGAAGCAATCATCATGTAGAGCGGAGTCAGGAAGCCATGCCGGTGAAGCTCGCCCAGGGCTTGCGCTCCAAGCTGGGCCACCGCTTCCTCATCAATGCCGTGGAAGCCATCTAGAGAGAAGGCGTTGCCATTTCCCAATGTGATAGCAAACGTGATGGGACTCACAAGATTCATGGTGCTGAGCATCTGAGCAAATTGTGCGGTGTGCTCGTGACTCGACTCGATTTGCTCAAGAATGCCAATGGTTTTTTCCAGGTAGTCGCTGTGGCCACCGAGTTCAAGGAAAAGTGGTTCGCCTTCCGACTTCTGAAGTTTTGGGTGCGTCTCATCGATGGCGATCACGGAATTCAGTTCGCCATTGGACTGTTTTTCTTTGGCGATAAAAAACGGGCCCTTGCGCATCATGAGCGGGATGGAGTCGGTGGCCCAGCCGCTCTCTGACAGAAACAGATTCTCACCCTGCGCCAGCCCTAGGAGGGCGACCGGTAATAGCGTGTCAGAGTCTGGGACGGTTTGAAAAAGCAGCGGATAGGTGCTCTGCAATTGCCGCATTTCAATCGTGTAGGCGAGGCAAGTCATCTGGTTATCGCCCCATTGCTTGCCGTATTCGGTGATCACTCTCAGGTCGGCGTGATCAATATTATTGAGTTTGACGATTTCCCGTTTCATGAACCGGCCCTTGTCGCGAACCCCTGAGAATTGACTTGATCTAGCAAGTTCCGGTGGAGAGGAAGGTGCTGCAGGTATTGATGGCTGCTTCGCCGAACTTCCTCACTGAGTTCCTGTGCCCTTTGTTGCCTGCTCGAGGCACCGCGATAAACTGATGGCTGGACCTCTGATCGAAAGCCCATCCCATACAAAACGTACTGATAGCTTGCCGCGGGAAACATTTCGTCCACACGTCGCTCATCCTGATGCCAAGGGCATCGATAGCGCCATTCACCGAGCTTTTGCTGGAGGCGAGGTGGAATACTCTCGGGGTCGCGATGCCCTCTCCAGTAGGCCGTATCGTCCCGCTCCGAAAGTACGTAGTGCAGTTTGAGAAATTCGATGATCTGCTGCCAGCGCTCGTTGAACTCTCGGTTGAAGTCGTTCGCCGCTGTGGCCATGTTGGCCGATAGTGTTGGTAGCTGCTCCGCCAACCGGCGCGCACTCAATTCCACCAGTACCAGTGCCGATGCCTCGAGCGGTTCGATGAAACCCGCCGATAGTCCGATGGCGACGCAATTGCGATGCCAGAACTGTTGCCGATAACCGGGGTCAAACGTGATCAAACGCGGTTCGGGATTTTCGAGACCCGTAGCGTGCCCTGTGTCGCGCAGATATTGGTCAAGCGCGGCTTCTACACTGTCGCGGTCGGTGTGTCGCGATGAGAAGACCGCGCCGACACCGCGGCGGTGCTGCAGGCCGATGTCCCAGAACCAGCCGGCGTGATGTGCCGTGGCATGCGTGGTGGTGGCGATGCTGTCAGATGCATCAGAGTAGGGCACTTGTAGGGCAAGGGCGCTGTCGTTGAACAACACGTCGCGCTGCGAGTTCACGGGTACGCCGTAATGCCCTCCGAGTAACAGGCTGGCAAAGCCGCTGCAATCGATGAAAAGCTCACCAGATACGATGCCTTCGGAAGTCTCCAGGGATTCGATATCCCCCGAGGCAGTTGTGCGCACGCCAGTCATGTCGGCCAGTAGGTGTTTTACACCGAGCCGCTGCGTCGCATTCTCTCGCAATAGCTCGGCGAACTTGCCTGCGTCGAGGTGGTACCCATAATTCAAGGTAAAAGCGTACTCGGGTACCTGTATTTGTTTGGGCGCTTTGCCCGCCTCGCATGCCGCCACTTGAGGGGTGACGCTCTCGGCAAAGCTTTCTGAACCCAGCAGGCCCGCGCTCCAAAACTCGGCGAGATTCAGATCCTGAAAGCCATGAGGCAAAGTGAAGGGGTGGTAGTAGACGTCGCCGGAATCGTCGCGCGTTTGCCAGCGCTCGAAGCGCGTGCCTTGCTTGAGCGTCGCGGAGCACTTCTCGATGAACGCGCTTTCCGAGATCCCAATCTTCATCAGCGTTGAGCGCATCGAGGGCCACGTGCCCTCGCCAACGCCAATCGTTGGTGTGGTGGGTGACTCAACCAACGTCACGCTAATACCCGCTGCGGGGTCGAACTCAGCAGCGATAATGTTAGCCGTTAGCCACCCCGCGGTGCCGCCGCCCAAAATCACGATGTGTTGGTTAATCTGGCTCATCAGTGAGGGTCGATTCGCGTGGTAGGTCTGGAGGAACTAAAGTGTAGCGCGTTTACCAAAAGCCAAAACCGCTCATAAGAGCGGTTCTCGATGGTGCCAGTCGGCAAAGCTTAGTAGCTATAGCGGAAACCCAAGTTGTATCGGGCGCCAATTTGCCCCACGCCATACAGCTGCAGTGGATCTCGGCCGTGTGTGCGCCACGTCTCGTCGGTGACGTTGATGCCCTCGACAAAGAGCGTGAAGCCGTCTCTCACTTCCCATTGAGCGCTCACATCCCACTGCTCGTACTCCTCCATGTAGCCCGGCTGTGTTACACCGCCGGTGAAGTAGGTATCACGCCAGTTGTAAGCGGCTCGTAACGCAACGCCATAGCCCTCGTAGAACAACACGACATTACGTGTGTCGCTGAGACCGGGTAGGGCAAACTGGGGCTCGTCGGAGAGTCGATTGAAGGTCGCACTGCCATCTGCCAGCGTCATGTTGACGATGAAGCCAAGGCCAGTATCGCCAAAGGTGTGCTGCCACGCCATTTCCCAGCCATCAATGTTGGCTTCCTGATCGGAATTTATGCGTGTATCAACATCGTAATACGCGGGGCCATCTCGTCCTGGCACACCCGTGATGGTTTGGGTCGCCGGATCAACGCCGGCTTCATTCGGGAAGCGCGTGAAGATGAAGTCGCGAATATCCGCATTGGAAGCCGTCACGCCGAGCTCATCGATTGCCGCCTCGTACAGCGGACCGAGCGCCGGGTGGGCCAGATCTGGGAAGAGCACGACGTCTTCCTGTTCTCCTGACGTCACAAAATTGACGACGGATTTATCGAAGTAGCCTACCGACACGTAGCTCGCATCCCCGTAGTACCACTCCAGCGAGAAATCGATATTTTCAGACTCGTGGGGGAGTAGGCCGGGGTTGCCCACCGTGCCTTCAGCGATGTGCTCGCCCTCTACAACACGGAGTACTTGTCCAACCGACAGGTTGCCCCGCAAATCACCGTAGCTGGGTCGCGCGATGGTCTCGCTATACGAGGCGCGGAAAATCACGTTGTCGATGATTTCGATATCAAAATCGACGTTGGGCAGGCTAGCGTCATAGTTGCCGGTCAGCCCGGTTGCGATGGCATCTTCAGAGGGGACCGCTGTGAATTCGTTGGTAGACGCCCACTCGATACGGGTGTAACTCTGCGATTCGGCGCTTGAGGTGACATCAGTCTCCTCGTAACGGTACCCAATACGGAAATTAAAGGGTCGATTAAACAAATCGCCCATGTAGTTCAGCTGTAAATAAGCGGCCCAGGTCTCTTCCCTGAACTGGTTACCGAAACCGGGCTCAAGGTCTGCGCAGAACGCCGTGCCACAGCTGCCGACGACACCGGGTGCCGGTGCGAGATACATGGGATCATCAGGCGACAGTGCCTCGAGTTGCTCAGCGCGGCTGGCGATGTCGCTCATGTTAAAGATGAAGAAGTTATTACTGACCGCTTCTCCGCCCTGCAACTCATCGTAAATACCCTGCAGTGACGCTGGTAAAACAAGATCGGTAACAGACCCATAAGCAGAGGCCTGATTTTGGCCCCAGGTGTTACGTTGTACGACCGAGCCGGCCTCGAAATTGTCAATGTCAGTAAAGGCGCCGCCAAAGTCCAGTGTCAGGGTGTCGGTGAGATCGAACGCACCCGAGAACTGGGTTTGCTCAATGTTCATCTCTGCCCAGCTTGCGCCAAAAACACTACCGGTGATCTGCATGTCGTCGGGGGACAGTGGGTCTTCCATGCCAATTGTCGTGACAGGAATTTCGCTGCCATAGTTAACGCTGGCCGCGTTGCGTCCAAAGGCAGACATCGAGATGTTGGCCGAGCTGCCATAAATGCTGTTGGGCTCACGCTCGGCTGTGGAGTCGTGGTAATCGAGAGCGAGTCGCAGTCGATCGTTGACATCCCACTCGATGTTGATGCCGATTGAATCCCGGGTGTTTTTGGATGCGTCTATGCCTGCCGCCATCGGGCGGTCAGGCTGGTTGTTTGTCTCGGTGTAAACCAGCGGGGAGACAATAGGGCCGTCAGACCAGGTACCGGATTGCCCTGTGGGGCTGAACCACACGGACATTGCGTTGTAACGGTGGTCGAGTTCTAGCTCAGCCATGGTGTAGTCGAGGGTCGCCGTCACCGACTCTACGGGCCGCCATTGCAGTGTCAGCTGCCCGTTGATGCGGGTGCGCTCCCACTCGTCGAGTTGATAGACCATCTGCTGGGGCAGGGCGACGATGGCGCCCTCTGCTGGCAAATTGGTTTGCTGCCCGTTGTCTGGAATGCTGCCGCCTTCTCGCTCGTGCCATTCGGTGTTGAACGCCTGGGCCATGCCCGAGTGGCGCTCCTGAAAGGTGCCTGAGAGTGCGATGCCGACAGTGTCATCGAGGAAAGTCTGTGAGACGAAAGCCGAGAGCTCGGGTGTGGCGTTGTCGCCGGCATAGGTGCTTTGGTCATGAACAGCTTTGGCGCTGGCGCTGAGCTGCAGTCCAGGGCGATCCAGGGGCTTTGCAGTCAGCACATTGATGGTGGCGCCGATGCCGCCAGAGGGGATGTTGGCTCTGGAGGTTTTGTAGACCTCAACGCCCGAGACGCTCTCGGAGGCGATGTCACCGAAATCGAATGAGCGGCCCAGACCGCTATGGGTTGGCATCTGGCGTCCGTTCAGCGTGACCAAGTTGAAGTCTGCACCAAATCCACGCACGGTTACGGTGGCGCCCTCGCCACGCTGGCGGTCAATCGCAACGCCCGTAATGCGCTGCAAGGCCTCTGCCAGGTTAGTGTCGGGGAAATCGCCGATATCCTCAGCGGTGATGGCATCGACCACCCCCTGAGAGTCCCGTTTGGTGTCCATTGCTCGCTTGAGACTCGACCGGATTCCTTTGACCACGACCTCTTCGATCATGGGTTCTTCTGTCACGGCGTCCTGCGCGCCGACCGGAACGGCCAGTGAAACCCCGATGGCAATGGAAACAGCGTGCGCTAGGCGATGTTTGGCAAAAGGCTGAGCGTGCATGGTGTGTGTGGGCCCCAGATGCTTTTGTAAGGATTATCGATGACAAAGATCCCACGCGCGCGCGGGAGATGCCACGGGATTGAGATAAGGCGAGTGACTTCTGCGGTAGAATGGACCCGCGGAAACCCTTTGGCTACAGGCTCTCCCGGCGTTTTGCCGGGCTTCGTCCAGTGAGGCCGGATTAGCGCGCTGTTGTGTAACTGCGCCACCTATTTCTTGACCTTTAATCACGGTAAACCTAAGCTTCGCGCCTCCGCCCGTAGCTCAGCTGGATAGAGCACCAGGCTTCGAACCTGGGTGTCGGGAGTTCGAATCTCTCCGGGCGGGCCACACAAGAAAGCGCCCCCGAATGGGGGCGTTTTTGTGTGTGGGTGATTTAGAGTATTCGAACTCCCGAGTTCGAGTCGAGCCGCGGCAGCGGCGAGCCCAGCGGCGCGCAGCCGAAGCTAATCTCTTCGGGCGGACCAATCGGGCCGAATTTTGTTCAACAGCTCTTGGGTGAGCTGCAGCTGCAGCAAGCCATTGACCATAATCAGGTAGATAAGTTCTGCGCCGACGACAATTTTGAGGATTCGCTTAACCACTACCTTGTTCCTGTTCTTCAGTTTTGTCGAATCAGTTCAGCTTGATGTCACTGAGTGACGTCTATTGTTCAGCTTCGTCGCTGCTGAGGTCCATGGCAACCAGATTCTTGCCGATTGTCGCGCCGCGCATCATCTCGCTGTAGGCCCAGCCAGCGTTGGGTAAACCCTCTGTGATGTTCTCAAGGATTTTGATTTCGCCTGAACGGACCCATTCATGGAGCTGCTGCGAGGCGGCGGGCACTTTGTCCATGTAGGTGTAAAGCAGAAAGCCTTCCATCGTCAGCTCCTTCTCCACCAGTTTCCACATGTTGTAAATGGGCGTGGGATTGTCCTGGTCGTTGTAGTCACTGATCATGCCGCAGCCGATCACGCGACCAAACGTATTCATGCATTGCAGCGCGGCGTCGAGGGTCTTGCCCCCAACATTATCGAAGTAGACGTCGACACCCTCGGGGCAGGCCTCGGTAACTGCCGCTGTGAGATCGCCACAGGTTTTGTAGTTGATCGCAGCGTCCGCGCCCAAAGTCTGGGTGATCAGTTCTGCCTTATCATCGCCCCCCACAACCCCCACGACTTTGCAGCCTCTCAGCTTGGCGATTTGCGTGGCCATGGATCCGGTGGCGCCGGCGGCCGCGCTAATCAGCACTGTCTCGCCCGCTTGAATTTTGCCGATCTCATGGAGTCCCACATAGGCCGTATGCCCAGAGCCACCCAGGCCGCCTGAGTAGTAGGAGAGGGGAATGTCGGGCTCGGGCGACAACTTGGATAGCAGGATGGTGTTGGCGTCGCTTAGCGAGTAGTCCTCCCAATGGTGCAGGCCAAATATGATATCGCCCGCCTCGAAGCCCTCTAGGTGAGAAGTCACAACACGCGCCACTGAAGGGCCTCTGATAGCGCCGCCCAAGGGGATCGGCTCAAAGTAATTGGCCTTGCCATCGAGCCAGCCACGGATCGCGGCCTCGAGAGAGAAGAACAGATTTCGGACCAGCATCTGCCCCTCGCCAGGTTCTGCGATGGACCCCTCGACCAGTTCGAAATCCTCCGGCAGTGGGACACCGTTTGGGTGATTCTTCAAAACGACTTGTCGATTACGCATCTTCTGGTCCTATATTGATGAAGCCGGTTGTTATTCGCACAGTGGCGCAGAGGCGTTATATTGTCATAGCTGAAAAACAGGACGCCAGTGAGGTGTCGGCATAAAAAGAGTGTCTTTGCGATGAATAAGCCTGAGCTCGAAATCCCCGTGTTAAACATCCCGGTCCATCCTGAGACGATGGACGGCAGGGATCCGTCGTTACTGCGCGGGGATGCGGTGTCCGGTGATCGTTATTACTCGAAAGCTTTTGCCCATGAAGAGTGGGAGCACATGTGGACCAAAATCTGGCACGTTGCGGGCCGGTATGTTGAGCTTGAGGAGCCCGGCGATTTCGTCGTCCATGATTTCATGGGTCAGTCGGTAATTTGCGCGAGGCAAGAGGACGGGTCGATTCGCGCCTTTTATAACGTCTGTCAGCACCGTGCTCTTCGCCTCGTAGAGGAGAGCTCGTCAGTCAAAGATTTTCATTGCCGCTACCACGGTTGGGTGTGGGGTATCGACGGCGTTCTTAAATCGGTGCAGGACCCCGAAAACTTCTCCCAGGGGGATCCCTGCGGCAAGCTCAAACTCAAAGAACTGCGATGTGATACCTGGGGCGGCTTTGTCTGGTACAGCTTCAGCGATGATAGTCCGGGCCTTATGGATTACCTGCATCCATTACCCGAGATCTACAAAAACTACCCCATGGAGGCGGCAGTTCGTATCTTTGCCCGCAAGATACGGCTCAACACCAACTGGAAATTTGCGTCGGTGAATTTCAGCGAGTCCTATCACACCCGCACGGCGCACCCTCAGGTGCCGCCGTGGATTGATCAGGACTACTGGAGTGCGCGATCGGAGATTTGGCCCAACGGACACGGGCGGACCGTGCAGCCGATGCGCCCAAGCCTGCGCGACCGGCTACCCGAGGGTGAGCCGCATCCTTTCGATGACATTCTCCGCATGTGGGATATCGATCCCGACGGCTATCCGGACTTCGAAACGAAAGCCATCCAGGGCTGGATGGACCTTAAAGCGGCTAAGCGCAAGCATTGGCAAGAAAAGGGCTACCTGCACTACGAGCACATGAATGACGAGGAGCTCACCGACAGTCCGCATACCGTCATTTTCCCCAACGTCACGATCTCTTTCCTGCCGGACAATCTCATCTTTTTCCGCACCGAGCCCGACCCCAAAGATCCCAGCAAATGCACCTTTGACCTGTGGTGCATGGCGTTCCCCGTTGAGGGGCAGTCTGAGGCCCACGGCATCATGACCCAAGGGCTGTTACCTGTGACCGAGTGCGAATCAGAAACCTGGGATTTTGATGGTGGGCAGGGCATACCTGAAATCGTCGACTCGATTGTGTGGCAGGACATGATGCTCGCAGAGGCACAGCAAAATGGCTGGGAGTCGAAAGGCTTTGACGACTACTATCTGGCGGATCAGGAGTCACGCGTTCGGTACTTTCATGAGGTGCTCAACGATTATATTGCGGGTCGCAAAGGAGCCTAGTGGGAGCCTTGAGTGATGTCGTCTAGAGAGCCGGTCTCATGGCGCCCATCCGCTTTCGCATCTTGGTTTAAATCGCATCGGGCTGGTCTCGGTGAGCAAACGATGAGGAGTCAATCCAGCAATGAAAAGAGCGGTATGGCTGGCCACGCTGATGTGGTGTTGGGTGGGATCGATGTCAGCGCACGCTGAGGATCATCAGATCGCCGCGATGGTGGCGAAGCATGAGATTGAGTATCTCCAAAGACTCTACGCCCGGGCCACTGATCAAATTGGAACGAATACCCCCGAGAATATCGAAGCGGGCCGAACGGTCTACCATCGAATATTCACCCCGGAGGCCACAATTCGCGCAAGTGATCCCAGCGGCGCTGAATTCCGGGTCGTTGGGCCCGATGAGTGGGTAAAGGTCGTTGATGGCGCGCTCTCCGTATTTGATTCCACGCAACACCTTCTGGGAACCCAGATTGTCGAACTCGACAGTTTGCCTGACGCCAGCGGATCGGGCGGTGAGGGCAAAATGAGCAGCTTCCTGCAGGCGTGGCATCAAGATGATGATCGCGTCATCGATATCTATTTGGGCACTTACTACAGCAAAGTGCGCTATACCCAGGGTATCGGCTGGCAAATTTATGACATGCGGCTCGAAAAAGTTGCCGGAGAAGTCATTGATAAGCGCCCCTGAGGCCCCGCGAAGACCAAGCCCAGTGAAGTGGAGAAACAATGAACGCTGCTAATCCTGTGATCCTTGAGCGCGCGCTTAGCCGGCCACCCAAAGAGGCTGACCTGCCATTGCGGGGCGATTCAGTTGGTAATGATCGCTATACCTGTGCGGAGTATCTCAAGTGCGAGTACCACAAGGTGTGGCATACCGTCTGGAACATCGGTGGTGTGGCGTATCAGATGCCCGAACCCGGCGACTATCTGACGACCGAGTTAGGAATCGACTCCATCATCATGGTTCGTCAGGAAGACGGCTCAGTGAAAGCCTTTTTCAATTCCTGTCCGCATCGGGGTACACGCATTACGGAAGCCGAGGACGGTCACGTCAAAGAGTTTTCCTGTCCGTATCACGGGTGGACATTCGACCGTACCGGCGTGGTCACTTCGGTACCTGATGAAGAGGATTTTGCGGAGAGCCCCTGTGGCAAGGCGCGGCTCAAGGAGATGCCGTGTGAGGAGCGCTTTGGGCTGATCTGGTACAACTTTGATCCCGACGCTTCGTCCCTGGACGACAGTCTAGGTGAGACGATCTGCCGCGAGCTCGAGTCACATCGAATCGAAGACATGCTCCGGGTGTTGGATATGACTGCCGAGACGCGCAGCAATTGGAAGATCATCACCGATAACTTTAACGAGGCTTACCACGTTAAAGTCTTGCATCCCGAGCTCATCCCGTATGTCGCCGCCGACTATGAGGATTGTCAGTTCGACTGCTTCCCCAATGGGCATAACCGCGGGTGGTTCCCTTCGTTCATGCCCTCCGTTCAGTACGGCAGTGATGTAATCGGCGAGCCGCTGAAAAGTATGGCTGCGGCCTGGAATGTGAACAGTGACGATTACGTTGGGCGCGACACCTGGCAACAGCTTCGGGTGGATATTCAGGCCGCCAAGCGCGAGTCCGGTGAGGCGCAGGGGTATGTGCATTACAGCTACCGTGCGGACTACCAGCTCACCGACTATGTGATTTACAACCTGTTCCCCAACAACGTCATTACGGTAGGACCGGATGGAGTGCAGCTGCTGCGCCCACGTCCGCACCCGACTGATCCCTCACAGTGCCTTTTCGACCACTGGTGGTTAGTGAATCGTGTCGAAGGGCAGGCTATGACTCCCTCGCCAGCGGGTGGGCCTGATTTGCCTGTCGCCGATGCACCCCACGAGCATATTCAATACGGCGAAAAAACTCTGGGCACAACGGCTGATCAGGATCTCAGCATCGCGGAAATGCAGCAGAAGGGGCTGGCCTCTGCGGGCTACCAGGGTTATTGGATGCCCAACCAAGAGCGACGTGTGCAGGCGTTTCATGAGCATTTGAACGATCTTATGCGTGATTAACGAGATGACTGTTGAAGCCGACCCGCATTACAGCGTGCTCAGACGAGAGATCAGGGGCGAGAGATGAGTCAGCCTCCGCTGGATGATCACGCAGATGGTTGGGGTTCGGAATCTCCCATTTGGGAGGCGTGGTCCAGAGCTGCTATTCACAATCGCCTCGCCCAACACGCGCGAGGGATCGACCGCGCAGATGAGGCGCTATTGCGGACGTCCTATCATGACGACGGTACCGTTGATTACGGTTCCTTGCAGGGTTCAGCGGCTGAATTTGCGGCGGCGATCGCCGCAATGCATGACGGCGCCCCCATGTCTTCGCATCGCACGAGCAATCAATGGATTGAGGTGACTGGTCACGCCGCGATCAGCGAAAGCTATGTGATGGCATGGGTGACGCTGCCCACCGACAGCGACCCGCAACCGCACCTGGTGGGGGGGCGCTACCTAGATCGACACACGTTCAAAATGGGTCACTGGCGAATGCAGCATCGGCACTATGTGCTGGACTGGATTACTCAATTTCCCGCCGCGTCGCCCGCTGCATCTCGCCCGCCGTTCGCGGCCAACTCATTCGCCCCCCAAGGGGCTCACTTCCCATGGGACGCCGGCGGTGCCCTCATGGCGGTGCATGCCAGTGCCAAAAAAACGACCAATGAGGATTTTCCGATGGATGAACAGACTGCACTTGAGGAGGTCGTGGCGCAGCAAGCGATCGCTGAGCTCGGCTGCCGTTACGCGCGGGGTGTGGATCGCGGGGATCCAGAGATCATCCGTTCCGCTTTCCACGATGATGCTTCGATCGTGTCCGGTGTCTTCAATGGCGCAGCGACCGAATTTGCGGCGGCCATAGGTGCCATGTTGGATGAGAGCTCAGTGCGTGTGGCGCATACAGTGACGAACCATTGGATTGATGTAGATGGCGATAACGCTGTCGGTGAGAGTTATGTCGTCGCCTTTCAGGGGACCAAGGGCGATGTGCCGCAGGACGTGATGACAGGTGGCCGTTACATAGACCGCTACGAGCGCCGCGGTGGAGAATGGAAAATTAGTCATCGCACCCTTGTGATGGACTGGACAACCACGGCAGATTCTAAGGATCTAATGGGTCTGGGTATGTTTGAGGACATGGTGAAAGGTGAGCGGGGCAAGACCGACCCGATATACGCTCATTGGCAGTCTGCTGGCTGAAGCGTTTTCTCCGCGTCGTTGGGAGGTGCTAATGAAGTTAAAGAGAGAGCGAATACTCGTGGGACTGAAAAGCTTGAGGTCAGTGATTGTGCTGACGGCATCGATCGCGATAGGGAGCGGGACATCTGACGTTCTCGCCAATGTGGACGAACCGAATTCGGCTGCCTATCAAGAAGTGACCGTTCCTTTAGACCCCGAAACAAAAGCGATGGGTGGTGATCTGTACGCGAAACACTGCGCTGCGTGTCATGACGGTAATATGGTGCGCGCACCGCAGCGCTACGTATTGGAGAACGTTTCGCCCAGCACGCTGTTGGCGGCCATGGTGGATGGTCCGATGCGTGAAGTCGCGGCGGGTTTTACCCTTGAGCAGAAAACGGCCGTAGCGGAGTACATTGCCGAGCGGAAAATCAGTGCGACGAACACTGCTGACGCGGGCGTGGCATGCGACGCGCAGAGAAGCGAGTTCGATCTGACGCGGGGGCCCATATTTCAGCACTGGGGGTTGAGCGCGGATGCAAGCCATTTCGTGCCGCCGTCTGTGTCACGCATCACGAGCAAAAATATTTCTTCGCTGGCGCTGGACTGGGCTTTTGCCTATCCCGATGCGACTCGAGCTCGCTCACAGCCTGCATTCGGCGCCGGTGCGATCTTTGTTGGCAGCCAGAGTGGGCTGGTCTACGCGTTTGACCAGGAGACGGGCTGCACGCGCTGGCAGTATCAGGCTTCAAGCGAGGTCCGCAATGGCCTCACCCTCGAGCCATGGGACACTGCCGATGAGGCTGCTGATCCCTTGCTGTTTTTTGGTGACCTCACGGGTAACCAGTATGCGGTCTCGGCGCTCACCGGCGAGCTACGCTGGAAGAAACGTATCGATGACCACAGCGCGGCCACGCTGACCGCAGCTGCCGAACTATCTGACGGGGTGTTGTTCGTGCCCGTATCTTCACTCGAGGAGGGGGCAGCGATTGCCGCTGGCTACCCGTGCTGCTCGTTCAGGGGGTCGATCGTCGCCCTTGACGCACAATCAGGTCGCGAGTTGTGGCGAAGGCACTTCATTCCGGCTGCTGAGCAAACTGGCACCAATGGTGCCGGAACGCCGACCTATGGTCCGAGCGGGGTGCCCATTTGGGCGGGGATGGCGATGGATGCCGATCATCTTTTCATTGCAACCGGGGATGATTACTCGGGAGAGGGGTCGGAGACCAGCGACGCAATCATTGCGTTAGATAAAACCTCGGGTGAAACCGTTTGGGTTAGGCAGGCGCGCTTTGGTGATGTGTGGAATGGCTCCTGCGAGAACGTGGATCCTGTCAATTGTCCCGAGGATAACGGGCCCGATTACGACTATGGGGCCGGGCCAGTCATAAGTCAGGACTCCAGGGGCAGGCGCATCATCTTGGCCGGTGACAAGGGCGGCGTTGTCACGGCGATGCTTGCCGAAACGGGCGAATCGCTCTGGAAAACCAAAGTGGGTCGCGGCGGTGTCGTGGCAGGTATCAATTTTGGCCTCGCGGCACACGATGGCAAAGTGTTCGTGCCGGTTAGTGACGTGCCGGATGGTCGTGACTACGACGAGCCCGCGCGGCCCGGGGTGTATGCTCTGAACGTCGACAATGGTAAGTACGCGTGGCAGGCGCCCTCACTTGAAGACGTTTGTAACGGCAGGCCGGGGTGCTACCCGGGCTACTCTGCCGCAATATCTGTGACCGATGACTACGTTTTAGCGGGCTCAAATGAGGGCTGGTTAAGGGCCTTCGACATCGATACCGGTGAAGTCCTGTGGGAATTCGACACCACGCAACCGGTCACCGCGGTAGATGGGCGCAAGGCTAAAGGTGGATCGATCGGTGGCGGCCAAGCCCCGCTCGTTGTGGGCGACCGGCTGATCTTGAACTCGGGTTATGCGTTTGCGGGCAAGATGCCGGGTAACGCACTGTTGGTTTTCAAATTGCCGCCGCACCCTGAGCAAGTGGCTCAGCAATCGGCCTTCCCGTCGTTGGTCGAGAGCGCGGCGAAGTAGTCACGACTCGCTGCCAGTACCTTCGGCGCGAGGAGAATAGAACTCACCATGGTGGGGATGGCCATCAGGCCGTAGCTTGCCGAGATCAGATTGAAGACCACATCAATACTGACGGTGGCGCCAAAAATAACGGCCAGCACAAAAAACCAGCGGAACAAGGGCTGCCACTGGGCGCCAATGAGAAAGCCGAAACATTTCGCGCCGAAGTACCAGCCAGCAAACATCGTCGTCATGCTGAGAATGAGGGCGACAAAACCCAGTAGCACCAGCCCGACCGGCCCCATCTCACTTTGAAACGCCGCGGCAGTCAGGTTAAT
This sequence comes from Halieaceae bacterium, assembly GCA_002721785.1. GTDB lineage: Bacteria > Pseudomonadota > Gammaproteobacteria > Pseudomonadales > Halieaceae > Luminiphilus. The sequence goes on along the minus strand of PBLO01000023.1, from coordinate 6,690 downwards.
GCCCGACAGCCCTCCGGGTTCCTGCCAATTGCCTGCCAGCAGGATCACGATGGCGGTACAGGTGCATACGATTAACGTGTCGAAGACGGGTCCGAGCGTTGCCAGGATGCCCTCGCGGATGGGTTCGTTGGTCCTGGCGGCGCCGTGCGCCATGACTTCGGTTCCCACGCCGGCCTCGTTTGAGAAAGCGCCACGACTGATGCCGATCAGCATCACTCCCAGAAAGCCGCCACCCACTGCGCTGGGCGACAAGGCCTCGCGGATAATGGTGAGCAAGATCCCGGGCACCGCAGACAGATTATTGGCAACTACCCACAGCGTCATCAGCAGGTATACCCCTACCATCGTGGGTAGCAAAGCGACCGCGACGTTGGCGACCCTTGGCAAGCCACCGAAAATGACGACCCCCACGACAGCAGCCAAACAGGTGCCGATGACAAGAGATGCCCAGTCGGGCGCAGTGCCGCCGAATGCGGCTCCTTGAATAAGTGCCGTCAGTTGGTTGGCCTGAAAGATGGGGAGCGTGCCAATGAGCCCCGCCAAGGAAAAGAGTACGGCAAGTGAATAGAAAGGCCTGGGTAGCGCCTCCCGGATCACATACATCGGACCGCCCTGTAACGCGCCCAGCGAATCTCTTCCGCGGTACATCACACCCAGTGAACAGGTGAAAAATTTGGTTGCGATGCCCACGATCGCCGATACCCACATCCAGAATACGGCACCCGGCCCCCCCGCAACGATTGCTAGCGCAACGCCCGCGATGTTGCCAAGCCCCATCGTGTTTGACAGTGCTGCGGCCAGAGCCTGACGGTGTGAGATTTCTCCGGCGGCGTCCGGAGTGTCGTAGCGGCCCATCAGAACAGCAAGCGCGTGCCCCATGTGACGGTAAGGCGCGGCTTTGGATACCACCAAAAAAAACAGTCCGCCGCCGAGTAGCAGCGTGACAAGGGGAGTGCCCCAAACAAGGTTGGCGAATTGCTCAGCGAAGGTGTGCAGATCGATCATGCCGGAGGCTCAGTTAGCGCGCGGTAAGTGTCGAGTCATGTTAGCTTTGCGCAGTCTCATAATCATCATAGGTGTTCGGTATGAGTTCAGAGCCGACCAAACAGCAAAACATGCGTCGAGTTGCGCTGACGTCCTTGGCTGGTACCAGTATCGAGTGGTACGACTTCTTTCTCTACGGCACGGCGGCCGCGGTGATTTTCCCCAAGGCATTTTTCCCCCAGGACCTGCCGCCCATGGTGCTGCTTATTATTTCCTTCAGCACGTTCGCCGTGGGGTTTATCGCACGGCCCCTCGGCGGTGTGGTGTTCGGCCACTTCGGGGACCAAGTGGGCCGCAAGCGCACCTTGGTCATCGCGCTCATGATGATGGGCGTGGCCACTACCTTGATTGGACTCCTGCCCACTTATGAGTCGATAGGCATTGCCGCGCCGCTCATGTTAGTGGCATTGCGTTTTATTCAGGGCCTTGCCGTGGGCGGGCAGTGGGGTGGCGCCATGTTGTTGGTGACCGAAAGTGCGCCGTCGAATAAGCGTGGTTGGTACGGCGCCTATGCGCAAGCGGGCGCCGCAGTGGGTGTGATCTTGGCAAACCTTGCTTTTCTCGCCGTGAGTACCTCGATGAGCGACGAGGCGTTTGTGGACTGGGGTTGGAGGCTGCCTTTCATCGCCAGCATCGTGCTGATTGGCATTTCGCTTTATGTGCAACTCCGAATGGAAGACACCGAGGCTTTCAAGGCGCTACAAGCTGCTCAGGCAGAGAGTGGGGAGCACGTGACGGTCACCAAGTCCCCCGTTTTAGAGGCCATCCGGCGCTATCCGCGTCGTATCATGCTGGCCGCGGGTGCGTTTTTATCGGTGCAGGTCACCTTTTACATCCTTATCGCCTTCGTTGTGGCGTACGGATTGAATTCGCCTTCCGTTGATTTGACGCGAGATCAAATACTGACGTCGGTTTTGATTGCTGCGGCGGCCATGATCCCGGCCTTATTCTATTTTTCCGGATTGTCGGACAAGTTAGGGCGCAAGCAAATTTACCGGTGGGGCGCCATTTTGACGGGCGTATGGGGCTTCGCGTTGTTCCCGTTGATCGATACCGGCAGCCCCTTGATGATCACGCTGGCCGTGACCATCGGCATGATCTTTCTGGGTATGCAGTATGGCCCGCAAGCCGCTTACTTCACCGAGCTGTTCTCCACCGAGGTACGTTACTCAGGCGCTTCACTGGGATACCAGATCGGTGCGATTTTGGGTGGCGCCTTGGCGCCCACCATTGCGGTGCTGTTGTGGAATGAGCTGGGCATCTTTTATGTGTCGGTCTACATTCTCGTTGCCGCGGGCCTCACGCTGTGGTCGCTGTCCCAATTGGAGGAGACGGGCGGTCGCTCGCTGTAGTTGCCGTGTCGCTCGGCCTGCAGGTTTGTAATGCTGACGATTCTTTGTCTACGCCTTGATCGGGCCGTAATCAGCAACCGTTGGTAGTCGTTGGCAGATGATGATCAGTAGGGACGTGTTGGGGATCAGGTAATGGCCGCAGGAGGCGTCTAGGCGTGCAATGGGCGAGGGGGTAGAAGGCCCGCATCGCGCAGTCGGGGCATCTCGATCGCCGGACAGCGGTCCACCACCAAATTGAGGCTTGCATCTAGCGCAGTGCGCTCCGCATCAACATGCACGACGCCCAGCTGTGTCCACATCGCGGGTATTCCGGCAGTCACGACATCTTGTGTGACCTCGGGCAGTGACGCGGCGTCGCGAAAAATATCTGCCACATCGACGCTGGTCGGGAGGTCTGCCAGAGAGGCGTACACCGTTTGTCCGAGCAGGGTTCGCCCCGCTAAGCCCGGGTTGATGGGCAAGACCTCGTAGCCTTCATTTAGCAGGAATTGCATCACGCGATGGCTGGGTCGTTCGGGCTTGGCGCTGGCGCCGACCAAGGCGATCCGTTTTACCTGCAGGAGTAGTTGGGCGATGGCCTCGTCGGACTCAAGACGCATGAATAACTAACCCCACTCGGGGTCGCGTTTTTCCAGAAAAGCGCCGATCCCTTCTTGTGCATCGCCGTCAGCGGTGAGGTTGTCGCGCATCACCTGGTTGGCCAGCTCGAACGCCTTATCAAGAGGCATTTCCACCTGCTGATAAAAAGCCGATTTACCCCGGGCAATACTCTCGGCTGAGCGAGACGCAATCTTGCCCGCTAACTCCCGGGTGGCCTGCTCCAGTTCGGCCGCGGGCACTGACCGGTTGATGAGCCCAAAGCGTTCGGCAGTGGCGGCATCAAACTGATCGCCGGTGAGCGCCATTTCCAGTGCGTGCTTTCGGGAGAGATTCCGGCCGATACCGACTAATGGCGTGGTGCAGAAGGTGCCAATGTTGACCCCCGGCGTGCAGAAGGTGGCGTCCTCGGAGGCAATAGCCAGGTCGCAGGCGGAGACCAGTTGGCAACCGGCGGCGCTGGCGATCCCCTGTACGCTTGCAATGATGGGTTTGCGGGCGTGCAGGATGCTCGTCATCATGGCCGCGCAGTCCTGCAATAACTGATCGATTCGTGCCTCCCAGACGGGTTGATCCTCTCCGCCACGGCGCCGGGTCTCTCGTAGGTCGTGTCCGGCACTAAAGGCGGGACCGAGTGATCTGATCACGATCACCCTGATGCTGGGGTCCGCACTTCCTGCGGCGATGGCTTCGGTGAGTGCCGCGATCATGTCACTACACAGAGGATTCCGACGCTCCGGCCGATTCAACGTGAGCCACAGAACCGCTTCTTCGGTGTGGGTTGCTACGAAAGCATCATTCATCGTCTGCATTCTCGACTTGCGGTGTGGGTCGTGTGGCTGGGAGTATTAAGCCTCACAGTCAACAACGGCAGATTATCACGCCGTTTTGTTGGTGCCACGGTGTTGGCGGCACTCTGCTTGAGGGTGTTTTGCGCGAATAGTGCGCGCAATGAGACATCTCTATGCTGTTCGAGTGCGTTGCGTAGGGGGTACGTTGAGGGCGAGTGATAAATGTTAGGTGCTTGGCATTGGGTTGGTATCGGCACCGCCGACATGACGGCGGCACTCGATTTCTGGGTGGGCCTCCTCGGATTTGAGTGCGTGGCCCGTGCGGAGGGGGATGACCTAGGCCTGCGCGATCACTGGGGCGTAACGGACTGTCAGATTGCGCGGCAGGCATTGCTTCGGTCACCGGGCGCCGGAGAAGGCGCCATGCACCTCGTCGAGTGGGATGTCGCCCCCGAATCCGTGCGTGCGGGGGCGCAAGTATTCGATTTATGCCCCAAAAATCTTGATATCTACGTCGATGATCTGCCAAAGCGGATGGCCGAATTGGTTGAGCGAGGGGTGGTTTTTCGCAATGAGCATTACAGTGAGGCAGTTTCCCCTGACGGCGTGCACTTCCGCGAGATACATCTAGCGGGCCACGATGACATCAATATTGTGTTGCTGCAGGTGATTGGTAGTGACACGTTCTTTCCCGATTCTGGATACTATGGTGTTGGTCCACTGGTGTGTATTGTGAGAGACCCTGAATCAGAAAAACATTTTATTGATACGATAATGGGTCTCTCAATGTCTCATGACAATATCCTTGAGGGACCAGAAATTGAGGCGATGATTGGCTTGCCGGCCGGTTGCGCTTTGGAGGTCAGTATCTGGGCGGAGCCGGGGCAGGTACTAGGGGAGGTGGAGTTGGTGACCTATCAGGGCACTGACGGTGCGGATCTCTATCCGCGGGCTCTGCCGGGAGCCCGGGGTGTGACGCACCTGAATTGGTGGCTGGATGAGATTGAGCCTTTTGTCGCGCACCTGAAGACACGCGGCATCTCCTACGAGTTGTCTCGAATCGAGAGCAGCCTGTTTCAGTCTTCATCTAGCCTCATATTTCAGTCGCCTGCGGGCTTGCGGCTGGAAGTCCATGAGCGGCACTGATGCCTTAAGCATTCGAGTGGAACTCCTCAGCAGTCGCTCGGCATTCCGGTAGCCCCGGCACTTGGCTGGTAAAGCGCATGCTGGGCGTAAATTCGGCGCAGTTCGGCGAATAAAGTCGAACCTGACACCCTGCCGCGGTGCCCTTACTCAACCAATTCTCTGGGCGGTCAACCAATGCGGCTCGGCATACCTCCTCTGGAGTAGCTGAAATGATTTCAATTGCGGGCCGGTATCGGTAGCATCGGCCGCGATTTCACGAGTCTCGGAGCGCCATCATGGCGGATCAAAAAGCCTTATTTATCGACGGTAACTGGGTCACCACTTCTGACGCCGTCGTAAACACCAATCCCTCTGACACCTATGACGTGATCGGCGAATACGCTCAGGCCAGTTCGGAGCATGTGAACAACGCGCTGGCCGCCGCCAACCGCGCGGTAGGCGAGTGGGGGGTGTCTCCGATGGAGACCCGCTACCAAGTGCTCATGGCTATTGGTAACGAGTTAATTGAGCGCAGTGCCGAGCTCGGTGAGTTGCTGGCCCGCGAAGAAGGCAAAACCCGCGCCGAGGGCGTCGGAGAGGTTTACCGCTCGGGGCAGTTCTTTCACTATTTTGCCGCTGAGGTGCATCGCCAGATCGATGATAGGGCCGATTCAGTGCGCCCGGGCGTGGAGATTGAAACGCGACGTGAACCCGTGGGTGTTGTCGCGATCATCAGCCCGTGGAACTTCCCGATGGCGACTGCCGTCTGGAAAATCGCGCCGGCGCTGGCCTTTGGTAATGCCGTGATCTTCAAACCGGCCAATCTCGTGCCTGCCAGTGCCTGGGCGCTGACCGAGATCATCTCCAGACAAGGCCTGCCCGATGGCACTTTTAACCTCCTCATGGGCGGTGGCGGTACCGTGGGTGATCAGATCATTCACAGCGACCAAATCCACGCGGTGTCATTCACCGGTTCGCTGCCCGTTGGTAAGCAGGTCGCGGCCGCAACTGCAGCGAACCTGGTGAAGTGCCAACTCGAGATGGGTTCCAAAAATGCCTTGATCGTGGCGGCTGATGCCGATCTGGATGTGGCGGTGAACGCAGCATTTGTCGGCGCGTATAGCGGCACGGGGCAAAAATGTACCGCGTCGTCACGCCTGATCGTGGATGAAAGCGTGCACGACGCCTTTGTCGAAAAATTGCAGGCCAAGCTGGCCTCGGTCACGGTAGGGAACGCCTTGGAAGAGGGTGTCGATATTGGCCCAGTGGCCTCCGAGGTGCAGCTCAATGAGAACCTGGCCTGGATCGAGCGGGGCGTGAAAGAGGGGGCGACCTTACTCTGTGGCGGAGAGCGGCTCGATATGTCGACTCCCGGCTTCTACATGTCGCCCGCGCTGTTTGTGGATACCGACAACGATATGGCCATCAATCGCGAAGAGCTTTTTGCGCCAATCGCCTGCGTGATACGCGCCAAAGACTACGAGCATGCGTTGTCGATCCTCAACGACACGAACTTTGGCCTCACCGCCGGCATCGTGACCCAATCGCTGGCGACGGCGTCTGATTTTAAAAAGCGCGCGGTGAGTGGCTGTGTGATGGTCAATCTGCCGACGGCGGGAACCGATTACCATGTGCCTTTCGGCGGGCGAAAGGACTCCAGTTTTGGCCCGCGAGAGCAAGGACAATACGCGCGAGAGTTCTACACCACGGTCAAAACGACCTACCTTCAGGCGTGACGCAGGAGCAATTGTGAATCCAGACTGGACAGTCATCGACGGCCT
>PBLO01000022.1 GCA_002721785.1 Halieaceae bacterium | reverse complement strand
GCGTCAGATTTACAGTCTGATCCCTTTGGCCACTCGGGAACCCCTCCGGAAGGGCGCACATTCTCTAGATCTGGACCCCCTGTGTCAACAGGGCTGGAGAGGGAATTCTGCGACATAAATGGTGCGGACTGGCCCCAGAAAACCCTCACTAGGGCTGTGTGTCCAAAGGGCAAAAGTCGACCATCTGAAAAGTCACAGAAAAATGGAGCTGGCGAGAGGAATCGAACCCCCGACCGGCTGATTACAAATCAGCTGCTCTACCTACTGAGCTACGCCAGCTAAAAGACGTCTGTTGGGGCAAGACGAGTCACCCCAAGGGCTGCGCATCATCCCCTCAGGCGCTCTGATCGTCAAGCGCCTTCGACAACCAAACCCAAAGCCCCTGCAGAACGAGGTCGGGGCGGAAGTCTGCCGTGACGCCCAAAGTCAACAGTCCCGCCGCACCTCCCCCAGTTACTATCACACGATGTTCAGGGTGATCGGCCATGACTGACTGCACACCTGCACAGGCCGCGCGCCAGACTCCCGCGTTGACACAATCGGTCGTCGATTGGCCGGGTGCTAGATCCGGCGCCACCCCCTCCTCGGCGCGGATACGGCCGGTGTCGCTCATCAGCGCGCGGCGCATCAGCTCTGGCCCTGGCAAGATGTAGCCACCCTCATGTTGACCATCAGCACTCACAATATCGACCGTGACAGCGGTCCCCGCATCAATGACGCAGAACGCGCCTTCAAGCGCATCGCGCGCCGCCAGCATCGCAAGCCACCGATCGACTCCCATTCGTTCAGGTTCGGCATAACTGTTACGAAGACCGAGGCAGGCGCGCTCGGAGCTCGCCGTGAAAATAGGTGCGGCGCTAATTGCCGAGAGCACCTCGGTGAGCGCTGAACGTGTTTCATCGCTGCCCACACTGGATAGCCCAACCGCGCCCCAATCAAATACTGCTAACTCAGCGCGCAAGGCCTCCACACTCTCAACAACCCCACTTTCAGGGCGCAATCCACTCACGTCTGACATTCGCCACTTAATCGCAGTGTTTCCTTGATCGATGAGTAACCACGGAGCATCGGGTGTCATGCGCGTGCCCCGATTTCCAGTATCGATACCTCGCCACCTGCGACAGTGCAGTGCCCGGTGTCGGTGTGCAGCGTTAAATGGCCCGACTCATCGATACCCGCTGCAATCCCCGCCACAGGCGGCGAGCCCTCGACAACGATGGAGCGGCCCAGCAACCAATCGCGGCGACGCCACTGATCAAGCCACTGATGAGGCACAGACGAGCCGACATCCGGCAACCCCGAAACCAACTCCTCGAGTACCGTCACGGCTAGTCGATTGCGATCAACGATTTCTCCCGAGGCCTTGGATAAGTCTGTCCAGGGGCGGTCAATCATGTCGGCCGCGAGCGATGGCATCGCGACATTGAGACCCATCCCGATTACGGCGACCTGCCCCCCCTCACACTCTCCGAGCAGTTCGATCAATACACCGCCCAGCTTCCGCTCTCCAAAGTAGAGGTCATTAGGCCACTTCAACTGCACTTCGACGCCGCAACACTGACCGATGGCTTTCGCCAGCATCGCACCGACCATCAAACTCAATCCCGATAGTGCATCGAGCGGGCAATTGAAGTGCCATCCCAGAGAGCAGTATAGGTTTCCGCCGGACGGGCTGTGCCACGCACGCCCTCTCCTACCTCGACCCGCCGTTTGCGCCTCGGCAAAGATCGCTGCACCGTGACAAGATCCTGCCTCGTGAAGATCGCGCACAATGTCATTGGTTGACCCCACCGCATCATGGACTTGAATCGCCAATGCACCACGGGAATGAGGCGCCATCTGTGAAGCGATGATATCGGCCTGTAAGGGTGTCAACTCCATAGCTGGCATCATACCGCGTCGGGTCTGCGGGCGAACGGGCGCATCGTACATCGCGCGCTCGGCTTCTCACCCCCTCAATCAAATGTCATCATCGCGTTCGTGTTTTTATGAGCGGAGTGCCCATGACAGAAGCGTCTACGCTCCTTTACATCAGGCAGGCTCAGGAACATGCGCGCCTTTTCGCGATGTTGCTGGCGCTAACCACTGGTGTGCTTCTGATCAGTGATCTCTGGGAGCATACACTGACACAAGACGCCATGGCGTCTGCCGGCCGCGGCGTGATTTTTATCCTGCTTGCGCTCGGGTTAATGGGTACACGCCGACTGAGCGTTGCACTGACCGCAATGCTCTGCGCCACCACGGCAATGGGTCTGCTGAATGTGGGTCGCACAATTGTGCTGACCGATTGGCTTGAGCTGATGATGCTGATCATCTGCAGTGGCTTGCTGTTCACATCAACCAGTCGTCGCAGTGACATGCAGAGTGGAGAGATAGAATGAACCGGATTAGCTGCAGCCAGCGAGGCCTCAAACAGAACCGGGCGCTGCCCCATGTCTGAATTCAGAGGCACCCTCGAGTCTCCAGTCGGATTACTGCAACTTGAGGCCACACAGCAAGGCCTCAGTGCAGTGCGCTTCCCCCATCGCACACCAGACCCAACAGCGCGTACCCACAACCATCCCCATATCACCGAAGCAAAACAGCAATTGGGCGCCTACTTTGCAGGCAAATTAGAGACGTTTTCTGTTCCGCTGGATTGGTGCGGCACGGCCTTTCAGGAATCGGTCTGGTTGGCGCTCACTGCGATACCCTACGGCGCTACAGTGACCTATGCCGATATCGCTCGCGCCATCGGGCGTCCTCGCTCTGCACGGCCGGTGGGTGGCGCAGTGGGCAAAAACCCGCTGCCGATCATCGTCCCCTGTCACCGAGTCATCGGCACGGATCAAACGCTCACCGGATTTACGGGTGGCTTGGATATCAAAATACGACTACTGCAGTTGGAGGGGCGGGAGGTACTCTGAGCCCTTTTTATAGCTCTAGCTCTAGCGCTAGGCGTTGAGATCCGGAATCATCTCGTCTTTCAGGCGCTCGATCGCTTCTTTCAAGCGCAGCTTTTCTTTCTTCAGCCGCTGCACCAAGAGCTGGTTCTGCCAGGGCCGGGACTGCAGATCGATAATCTTGTCATCCAGCGCCCGGTGCTGCGTTTGCATTAGCGCCAGCCTCTCTTGAGAAGAGAGTTCCTCGTTCGCCGCCGACTGATCTGGCCCTACACGCTCTGTCATGCGATACCCGGCACCTGCCCCTGATTAAAATCTAACTGTGGTTGGGCCAGCCTGACAAGCATTTACAGCCCTGTCTGTCTTTTACTAGGGCCCATCGAACCGTTGTGCCATGTGCTAGGAAACTGAATCAAAGGTCAGGGTCGGGAATCAGCTCGACGTAGTCGACCGAGGGATCAGCTGCCGCAACAAACTTTGGGGCTTTGAGGCTATCCCACTGGTTGTAACGTATCGGTGCGCCTTCGAGGGTGGTGACGCGCCCGCCGGCCGCGCGCACTAGCGCATCGCCTGCAGCAAGATCCCACTCATAGCAAGGTGACGTTCGTGGATAGACATCCGCCTCGCCCGATGCGACATCACAAAACTTCAGTGCGCTCCCGGCATTTAGTCGCTCGGCGCCCTCCGCAAGGTTGGACAACTTGTCCAGCATCAACTGCACGCGCTCCTCGCGGTGTCGGGCGCTGGCAGACATCACCAGGGACTGATCCCGGTCAAGAGATCGCGTGGCGAGCGTTCCGTCGGCACTGTCGTCAAACAAGGAGAAGCGGCGCGCGCCCCAACCGGGCACGCCCAGATCAACGTGTCCTCGATTAGGTGCGGCGATCAGCCCCAGCACGGACTCGGCATCAACAATCAGCGCGATATTCACTGTGAATTCGCCCGTACCGTCGATGAATTCCTTCGTGCCATCCAGCGGATCAATCATCCAGCACCGAGGCCAGTCCCGGCGCCCGATCAACTGCTCAAGCGTCGATTCTTCGGAGAGGATGGGGACATCCGGCGTCAGTCGCTGAAGCGCCTCACAAATAAGCCGGTGCGATGCATGATCGGCCTCAGTGACCGGACTCGCATCAGACTTCTGACTCACCGCTAGTTCTCCCAGGACAGCGTACAAGTCGAGGATGCACTGCGATGCTTCCGCAGCGAGTCCTCGCAGTGACTGCAGGAGACTGGGAAAAGAAAGGTTCGCGTCATGCAACATCGCATCGAGCGCGCGGTTGCCGCTATAGTGAGGGTCGCTCATTCGGATAGGGTAGCACTCGATGGCACTGACTGTAGCCTCTTGCCAATCGGTCAAGGGTGTCGATTGGTCCCAGCTTGGTACCATTTTACTGGATATGGACGGCACCCTCCTCGATCTGGAATTCGACAATCATTTCTGGGGCACCGTGATTCCCGGTGAATGGGGCCGGCAGCGCGGACTCGATGTCGCGACCAGTCAGCAGACACTGGCACCGCTTTTTGCCGAGCAACAGGGTCGACTGAACTGGTACTGCCTCGATTTCTGGGGCAAGACCTTGGATCTCGATATCCCTCACATTAAGTCCGCCTATGCCCACGGCATTCGCTGGCGCCCCCAGGCCGAGCGTTTCATGCAGCATCTGCGCGCCAGTCACCTGGACGTCGTCATGATCACCAACGCGCATCCTCTTACTCTACAAATGAAAGCCGAGCGTCTGCCGCTTGCCCGGTGGTTTGACGTGATGATCAGTTCCCATCACTACGACACGCCCAAGGAAACACCCGCGTTTTGGAATCGACTCATGGCCGAACGACCCTTCGACCCCGGGAGAACACTATTCATCGACGACTCGGAGTATGTTTTGGACGCAGCAGAAACCTATGGCATAGCACACCTGATCACCCTCAGGCAGCCCGACTCAACCGTTCCGCCTCGCCAGACCACGCGCTATCCTGCGATCCATCATTTCGACGAAATTATCGACGGTCTGCCAGCAGTTGACTGATAAGCCAGACAATACTGACAAGGTGCGCATCGACAAGTGGCTGTGGGCGGCACGTTTTTTCAAAACGCGAACATTGGCCAAAACCGCAATCGAGGGCGGCAAAGTGCAGCTAGCAGGGCAGCGCGTCAAAGTCTCGAGGGAGATCACAGCCGGCGATGTACTGCGGATCCGTCAAGGCTGGGATGAGCGAGACGTAGTAGTCAAGGCCGTTAGCGAGCAGCGGCGCGGCGCACCCATCGCGCAAACACTTTATGAGGAAACAGTGGAGAGCATCGCGCGCCGCGAGCGCGCGGCGGAGGCGCGCAAGGCGGCCGGCGCAATGGCCCGCCCCACGCAACGCCCCGGCAAGCATGAGCGCAAGGCGCTGGAGCGACTCAGAAAGCAATTTGATACGCCTTGATCACCGCGGCATTTAGCCCCCGCCAAGACCAGTTCTTGGGGTATGATCGAAAACATGATTGAGGAACTGCCCACCGTTAAGCCAGACACGCCGCTGCTCGATACCGTCGCGGCGGATTTGAGTCTGTTGGCCGGTCTCGAGGCGGACCAACTGGTGGGGCTGGCGGAGGAGCTGCGGCACGACCTCCTCTATGCAGTAGCGGGGACAGGTGGGCACTTCGGCGCTGGACTCGGCGTAGTCGAACTCACGGTTGCTTTGCATCACGTTTTCAACACGCCGCACGATCGTATTGTCTGGGATGTAGGACACCAGACCTATCCTCATAAAATACTGACAGGCCGCAGAGACCGCATGCACAGCATGCGCCAAAATGAAGGCCTGTCGGGGTTCCCAAAGCGCTCGGAGAGCCCTTTCGACACCTTTGGTGTGGGGCACTCGTCGACCAGTATTTCCGCGGCCATGGGCATGGCGCTAGCTGCCCAGCGTCAGGGAATCGATCGTAAGGTCATCGCGGTCATTGGCGATGGTGCTATCACTGGAGGCATGGCATTCGAGGCATTGGCTCATGCCGGCCACGAGCGACCAAACATGCTAGTGATTCTGAACGACAACCAGATGTCGATCGGACACAACACGGGCGGTCTGGCTACCTACTTTGCCAAAATATGGGCGAGCAAAACCTATACCGCCCTGCGCGAAGGCTCCAAAAAAATACTGGAACACGTCCGAGGTGCCTGGGATCTCGCAAAGCGAACCGAAGAGCACATGAAGGGTATGGTGGCGCCGGGGACCATGTTCGAAGAGCTGGGCTGGCACTACATCGGGCCGCTTGACGGGCATGACCTGCCGCAGTTGGTCAACACGCTCAACGTTATGGCCGAGCTAAAAGGGCCGCAGTTTCTGCATATTCGCACAGTGAAGGGCAAGGGTTTCGCACCCGCCGAGCGCGATCCGATCGGCTACCACGCCATTAACAAGTTGGAGCCCGCTAAACCTGCCAAGGCGCACGTTCCAGCCAAACCCAAGGCACCGAAATATCAGGACGTCTTCGGACAATGGTTGTGTGATCTAGCCACAGAGGATGATCGGGTAGTGGGCATTACACCAGCCATGTGCGAGGGATCGGGCATGGTCCAATATGCGGCCCAATTCCCCGAGCGCTTCTACGACGTGGCCATCGCCGAGCAGCACTCCGTGACACTGGCCGCGGGCATGGCCTGCGACGGGCTCAAGCCCGTGCTCGCGATCTACTCCACTTTCTTGCAGCGCGGGTACGATCAGCTGATTCACGATGTCGCACTGCAAGACCTCGATGTGACCTTGGCGATCGATCGCGCGGGGCTGGTGGGTCAGGACGGCCCCACCCATCACGGTACCTTTGACCTCTCCTACCTCCGATGCATCCCAAATATGGTCATTGGGGCGCCGAGTGACGAGAACGAGTGCCGCGCTATGCTGCAAAGCGCGTGGCTCCATGAAGGCCCCTCGGCCGTGCGCTACCCACGAGGCGAAGGTACTGGCGTCGCCATCGATTCCGGACTGGCGACCATGGATATCGGCAAAGGTCATTTGATTCGCCAGGGAGCCGGTGTCGCCATTCTGAACTTCGGTGTGCTGCTAGACCAAGCACTGGCCGCTGCCGAGTCATTGAATGCCACTGTTGTCGACATGCGTTGGGTCAAACCCCTTGATGAGGCGATGATCCTGTCTCTGGTTGAGACGCATCACGGGCTCATCACGCTAGAGGAAAACGCCATCGCAGGCGGGGCCGGTAGCGGTGTCGCGGAATTTTTGGCAGAGGCCGGCGTTCGTTGCCCGGTACAGCACGTCGGCATTCCAGATGCATTTATTGCCCATGCAGGCCAAGGCGAGTGCCGAGAGATGGCGGGACTGACGGCCGAGGCCATCATTACGGCTGCGGGACACTTGGGCGCTCCGCAGCTTGCATCGCAGACACAGCAAGCGAGCTAATCGCGACTCGCCAGGAACTCCAATCCGTGCCAAAAACACCGAAAGCTGACTCCGCTCCCAGCATCTCACAGCAAATGAACGAACTAAGCGAGCTCGTGGAGCAACTCGAGAACCCTGAGATCGAGCTGGAGGCCGCTCTCGTGCTGTACGAGAAAGGCGTGCAGCTGAGCGGCAGCATTCAAAAGACGCTTGAATCAGCAGAGCAACGGGTCGCGCAGGTCGCTGCCGATGGCTCTGTGATAGACGAGCGCGGCCCGGAAGACGATACCTGACCAAAGATGGAGCCCTTCGCTTGGATCAGCTGCCCTGACCCACGACTGGCCGATGCCGTTGCCTATTTGGCAAAGCATCCAGGCAAACAGCTACGCAGCCGCTTAACACTCCTTTGCGCAGATCTGATTGCGGAAGAATCCACCGAAGCCGCCATTATCGCGGGCGAAGCCATCGAGCTTCTGCATACCTACTCACTCGTGCATGATGATCTGCCGGCCATGGACGACGACGATTTGCGTCGCGGGCAACCCACTTTGCACTGTGCATTCGACGAGGCCACAGCCATTTTGACGGGCGATGGCCTGCAAGCTGCGGCGTTTCAACACTTGGTGAGCATAGAGTCGCTGAGTGATGCGCAACGGGTCGATCTGGTCAGGGTGATCAGCAAGGCGGTTGGCTTTGAAGGCATGGTAGGTGGACAGGCGCTAGATCTCGCCGCTGAGCATCAGGCACTGGAAGCCGACGCATTGCAAAACATCCATAGGCTGAAGACCGGCGCACTGATTGCCGCATCCGCCGAAGCGGGCGCGATTTGCGCCAATGCCTCTACAGCGCAGCGCCAAGCGCTTGTGGAATTTGCCACGGCAATAGGGCTGGCGTTCCAGGTCACAGACGATGTCCTGGATGTGACCGGTGACAGTGAGTCGCTGGGCAAAACTGCGGGTAAAGACATCAAGGCCGAGAAGTCGACCTATGTCAGTGCTCTGGGTTTAGCCGGTGCGAGAGAAGAAGCGGATCGCCTTCTCAACGCGGCACTTGAGGCGCTCGATATCTTTGGTGATAGGGCGGATCCGCTGCGTGATCTGGCTCGCCAGATGGTGCACCGGCGAGCCTAAGCCTCCCCTCTCGGCAAGTTAAGCAGCCGCGACCCCAATCAACCCCGCCGTGAGACAGACACCCGCCATCACGCCTGCAGCGACATCGTCGAACATGACGCCCCAGCCTCGGGGTAGCGATCGTTCCAAATGATTGACGGGCCATGGCTTGGCAATGTCAAAAAGGCGAAACAACAGCAATGCCAACAGAAGCAGCCACACTTCAGGGATTACCTTGGGTATGAGGGTCAGCGGAATGAGTACCGCTAGCCAGAGACCGACCACCTCGTCGATCACAATCGCGGGATGGTCTATTACACCCCACTCCCGGCCAGCGCGATCGGCCGCCCTGACGCCAATTGCTGTGGCCAGAGCCAGGGCCACCCAATGAGACGTGATGTCAGCCGACAGCACGGGCAACAGCAAGAGCGCAGCAAATACGCTCCCTGCAGTACCCGGCGCCACCGGCGATAAGCCGGAGCCCAAACCGGCCGCGATCAGTGTCGCCACGCTATTGACGCGCGCGGGCGCAATGTCAGCCGGATCGTCCTGCAAAATGATCGTACCCTCGGTTTTCTAGCGTTTGATCACAGCTTACTCCCCGTCCGCTGGTTACACGACCGATTTCCGTTAACGAATCGGGCACGGTTTCGCCGTTGGGAAGCGTCACCAACAGCTCATAATCGTCACCACCGGCGAGTGCCCATTGCAGGCTTTGATCTAAATCGGGGAGGGTTCTCATTGCAGGCGACAGAGGAATCTTGCCGCTATCGATTTCGATCGCGACTGCACTGGCGTTGGCAATATGCTCAGCATCTGCGAGTAGCCCGTCAGAGAGATCAATAGCGGAGGTCGCTACTCCGAGTAGAGATTCACCCAGAGCGAGCCGCGCCGTTGGGGCAGTAAAGCGCCGTGTCAGAAATTCAGCAGCGGTTTGATCGCTTGCTGTGAGATGGCCCTCGATGATCGCTAAACCCGCAGCGGCGTCGCCCAATGTGCCGCTCACGCACACGCGATCTCCGGGGCGCGCTCCACTTCGGCGCAGGCAGCAGGAGGCCAGCGTTGATCCCATGACCGTCACCGTCACTGACAAACCGCCCCGGGTGGTATCACCGCCTACCAGCGGCAGACCAGTGGCCTTACTAGCCGCACTGACGCCCTCAGCAAAGCGAGACAACCATGTCTCGTCAGCGCCGGGCAAAGTGATGGCCAGGAGCATCCCGATAGGCGACGCACCCATCGCAGCAAGATCACTCGCCGCAGCCATCACGGATCGGTATGCGATATCAGCGGGCGGGAGGTCGCGCGGGAAATGCACGCCCTCGATAGCGGTATCGGTGGATAACTGCGCAACATGACCAACAGGCACTCGCAGGGCTGCCGCATCATCGCCAATGCCCACCTCGACCGTAGCGCCCTCACCTCGCTGGGCGAAGAATTTTTCAATCAGCGAGAACTCACCGAGACTCATCAGCCTTCTTGCGCAAGCTCTACCGTGCGCAATTCTCTGGCGATCTTATCGAGCACGCCGTTGACGTATTTGTGGGACTCGGTGGCACCGAACTTTTTGGCCAGTGCGACCGCCTCGCTGATGACGACCTTGTAAGGCACATCGATTCGGTCTCTCAGCTCAAAGGTCCCCAAGCGAAGCAGGTTCCGCTCAATCGGGTCGAGTTCATCCAAGGCACGATCCAACGCGGGGGAGAACAATTCCTCGATCGCTTCGACGTCAGCGGTGACACCTCTCAACACGGCACTGAAATATTCACCGTCGGTATGCTGGAAGTCATTATCGACCCGGAACTCAGCCTCAATATCGGTCGCACTCGCACCCGAAAGCGTCCACTGATAAAGCGCCTGTAAGCCAAAATGTCTGGCTTTACGGCGCTGTGCAGCGAGGGCGTTATGCTCAGCCATCAGTCTCGTAAAGCCCTCAATAAATTCACCATCTCGACCGCACTCATCGCGGCTTCGGCGCCTTTGTTTTCTTCGTTATCCGCCGAGCGCTCTTCAGCCTGCTCAAGGGTGTCGACCGTCAGCACGCCGAAGGCAACGGGTTTACCCGTTTTCAGCGCAACCTCGCCGATACCACTGGTGCACTCTCCCGCCACGTATTCAAAGTGAGGAGTGCCACCGCGAATCACCGCACCCAGCGCGATGACCGCATCACAGTCATCCCGTTCAGCGGCGGCCAGACAAGCCAACGGGATCTCAAATGCGCCGGGCACCTGCACTGTTCGCACTTGAGTATCCGTAATGCCCGCAGCGCTTAGTGCGCGCCTCGCTCCGGCGAGGAGCCCGCCCACAATCTCATCGTTCCAACGCGTGACGACAATCACATATCCGCCGTCGTTGCCGGGTACCTGCGCAGGTGAATTATCAATCCCTTTGCCTGACATGGATGACGCTCCTCTACTCGTTCCCTGACGCCGGCGGCGCCACAAAATCTGTCACCTCAAGACCAAAGCCCGCCAAAGCATTGAACTTAAGCGGGGCACCCATCAGCCGGATTTGACCCACGCCCAGGTCCCGCAAGATTTGAGCGCCCATACCAATCTGATTATAGGCATCGGCGGCACTGGCGGCGTCGGTTTCAACCGCGCCCCAAAGGCGATCGATATCGGAGAGCAGATCATCAGGCGTCTCGGGTTTACTCAAGAGCACCAGCACACCCGCTTCTGATTTTGCAATCGCCTTCAAGCTGGCATCGAAAGACCAGGACGACCGTCCATCCAGTGTCGTGCCAACGAGATCCCGGAATATCGCAGTTACATGGACTCTCACCAGCGTGGGCTGATCAGCTTGAATATCGCCCTTCTTCAGCGCCAGGTGAACGCGCCCCTGTGTGGTGTCCTGGTAAGCCATCACCTCGAACGGGCCGTGCCGCGTTTCCAGTGTACCCTGTCGCACCGCACTGATCGTTTTCTGATTGGCTAATCGATAGGTCACCAAATCCGACAGTTGCCCCACAACCAGCTCATGTTGCTCAGCAAAAGCCGACAAATAGTCTGACCCAGCTACCGCGCCCTCAGCATCGAGCACTTCGGTAAATACCGCAGCAGGAAGCAAGCCCGCCAAGGTCGCCAGATCCACCGCCGCCTCGGCGGGGGCGGTCCGGGTCAGCACGCCGCCCGCGGCCGCAGCGATGGGGAAAATATGTCCGGGTTGAACCAGATCAGCGGGCTGGCTGCTGGTATCGACGGCCACCTGAACCGTTCGGGCACGATCCGCCGCGGAGATGCCGGTATCAATTCCCGTTGCGGCTTCTATAGACAGCGTAAAGGGAGATAGTGAGTCATCCCCTTCAACCATTAAGGGCAGCTCGAGCTCTGCACAGCGTTGCGGCGTTAACGCCAAACAGACGAGACCTCTTGCCTGACGCGCCATAAAAGCAATGTGGTCGGCCTGACAATGCTCAGCCGCTGCCACAACGAAACCCGTCATGCCGCCTGCGCTATTATCGTTGAGCAGCAGGCAGGTGTGACCATGCCGGAGTTCGCTCAGTACCTTGTCGATGTCCGCATAGTCACCCATCCTGAGTTCACTCCGCCTCGCGCTGGTCAAATTGGCTGAGTCGCTCGAGATAACGTGCGATAACGTCGACTTCCAGATTCACCGGGCTACCGACCTCGTACTCACTAAATACGGTCTCTTCCCAAGTCTGCGGAATGATCGTCAGCTCAAAGGAAGCACCGTCCACTTGATTCACCGTCAGACTGGTGCCATCCACGCAAATGCTGCCTTTCATCGCGATGTAGCGCGCGAGATTCTCCGGTGCCGCCACCTTCACGCGCCAGAATCGTGCGTCCTCAATAATTTCTTCTATCTGACCAACGCCATCAACGTGCCCGCTGACCAGATGCCCTCCCAGAGGGGTGTTAAGCGTGAGTGACGTCTCGAGATTCACCAAATCACCGATTGATTTGGTGCCGAGCGACGTCAGTGACAGCGTTTCGGGAGAAACATCCGCCCAATAACCGTCTCCCGGCAACTCGGTGACCGTCAGGCAAACACCGCTTGTTGCGATGCTATCTCCAAGCGCCACCTCAGCCAGAGGTAGCTTCCCTGTCTCGATTCTGAGGCGAATATCCTGCTCGCCCTTTTCTATCTGGGCGATGCGGCCCACCGCCTGTATTAATCCTGTAAACACCTTGGCTCCTGAGAAGGATGATCGCCGAGCGGCCGATCTTCAGTTTTGGCCTCGCCGCAGCGGGGCCGCAATGATACGCAGATCTGAACCCATGCGGGTCACTTCCGTGAACGCTAATTCCACTGCATCGCCCAGCCTGTCCAATGCCATCGTGACAAGTGGCCGGGCCGAGTCCCCCAGAAGCTTTGGTGCCTGATACAACACCAACCGATCGACCCATCCCTCTCGGATCAATGCCCCTGATAGTGTGGGACCCGCCTCGACGAGGATCTCGTTATAGGTTTGGGTGCGCAAGAACGCGATCCATTCAGCGAGGTCGATACGGCCCTCGGGGTTTGCCGGCAACGGGTGCACACGGGTCGTCGGAGCGTCACCGGAAGACTGCGTCACCACCAGGATCGCAGACTCGCCCTGCAATATCTGCGCGTCCGAGGGCGTCCGCCCTCGTGAGTCTAGGACCATCCGCGCGGGTGGATGGGCCAGTGCGCGCACCTTGTCGTCATCGGACAGCGGCAAAGCATCACTTCGTAGCGTCAGGCGGCAATCGTCGGCCAGTACTGTGCCCACACCGGTGACAATCAAATCCGACTCAGCACGAAGGCGCTGCACATCTTGGCGGGCAAGCTCGCCCGTGATCCACTGGCTCTCACCTGAGGCCATCGCAGTGCGGCCGTCCAGCGACGTGGCGATTTTCACTGTGATGCGACCGTATCCACGCCGCATCCGCAGCAAAAATCCTGCTAAATCTTGCTCGACGGCTTCGGCACCGATGCCGACTTCCACCGCAATGCCAGCCTCACGAAGTTGACTCAAACCCTGACCGGCAACCTGAGGGTTCGGGTCCTCGACGGCCACTACGACGCGTTCTATGCCCGCCTCAATTAACGCCGCGACGCAGGGGCCGGTGCGCCCCTGATGACTGCAGGGTTCGAGCGTGACAAAGGCCGTCGCGCCGCGGCAGGCGCCGGTGCCGCCCGCTTCGCGCGCAGCCTGCAACGCCATCGCTTCCGCGTGGGCGTCACCGGCGGGCTGGGTAAAACCTTCGCCGATGACCACGCCCTCTTTCACCAGCGCGCAACCGACGGGCGGATTCGGCGCTGACCAGTATCGAGCACGCTGGCCAGCAGTGATCGCGCAATCCATGAAGGCGCGATCCTGCTCAGGGGTCACGACGCACCCTCTCCGCGCGGTCCAGCGTCATCGGGCTCAGGTGCACTGGGCTCAGCCTCCAGGGATTCAATCGCGTCCCGGAACTCGGCCAAATCCTGAAAGCTCCGGTACACCGATGCGAAACGCACATACGCAACGTGATCAAGCGCTTTCAGCGACTCCATCACTTGCTCCCCCACCTGCAGGGATTTCACTTCGCGTTCGCCCGTGGCGCGCAAGCGATGCTTGATCTGATCGATTTCCGCTTCGATGCTCTCGACTGAAACCGGACGCTTCTCCAAGGCACGCAGCAAACCGGAGCGCAACTTTTCTTCGTCGAAGGGCTCTCGGCTGCCGTCTTGTTTGATAATCCGGGGCAGCACTAATTCTGCTGCCTCGTAGGTGGTGAAGCGTTCAGTGCAACTCAGACATTCCCGACGCCGGCGCACCTGCGCGCCCTCAGCTACCAGCCTGGAGTCGATGACTTTGGTTTCGTCAGTGCTGCAGAAGGGACAGTGCACGATGATCGGCGCCGCTTGGGGGCAGCGCCCTGCTCTCTAGCGCGCGTAAACAGGCAGAGTGGCGCACAGCGCCTTGACCTGCTCACGGACCGCGGGAATCACTTCATCAGAATTACCCGCCTCAAGTGAGGCTAGCACGTCGCAAATCCAGCCAGTGAGCTGCTCGGTTTCGGCCACACCGAAACCCCGCGTGGTGATCGCCGGCGTTCCCAGACGCAAACCGGACGTAACGAAGGGAGACCGGGGATCGTTGGGTACCGCATTCTTGTTGACGGTGATGTAAGCCTCACCCAAGGCGGCATCGGCATCCTTACCCGTGTATTCCTTGCCGATGAGATCCAACAACATCAAATGGTTATCCGTGCCGCCTGAAACAATTTTGTGCCCGTTGGCGACGAAGGTCGCGGCCATGGCCTGCGCGTTGCGGATCACCTGCTTCTGGTACTCCACAAAGTCCAGTGACATCGCCTCTTTGAACGCAACTGCTTTGGCGGCAATCACGTGCATTAAGGGGCCACCCTGAGCACCCGGGAAGATCGCGGAATTGAACTGCTTTTCCAGTGACTCGTTTGCACGCGCCAGGATCAGACCAGAGCGTGGACCGCGCAGTGTCTTGTGCGTTGTTGTCGTCACAACATCAGCGTAGGGAATAGGGCTGGGGTATACCCCTGCGGCTACCAGGCCGGCAATGTGGGCCATATCAACCAACAGGTAAGCACCAACTTCGTCGGCAATCTCGCGGAACTTTGCCCAGTCCATCACGCGGCTGTAGGCCGAGAATCCGCCGATGATCATCTTCGGCTTGTGGGTCACCGCCAGCTCACGTAGCGCGTTGTAGTCAATCAGTCCTGTGTCCTGATCGATGCCGTATTGCACGGCGTTATAAATCTTGCCCGAGAAATTCACCGAGGCGCCGTGGGTCAGATGCCCGCCGTCAGCTAGGCTCATACCCAGAACGGTGTCGCCGGGCTTAAGTAGCGCCTGGAAGACCGCGATGTTGGCGCTCGAGCCTGAGTGAGGCTGCACATTTGCGAAATCCGCACCGAACAGCGCCTTGGCACGCTCGATCGCCAGCGTCTCTGCCTGATCAACAAATTCACAGCCGCCGTAATAGCGCTTACCCGGGTAGCCTTCTGCGTACTTGTTAGTCAGCACGGAGCCCTGCGCCTCGAGGACACGCGGACTGCAATAGTTCTCTGAGGCGATTAGCTCGATGTGCTCTTCCTGGCGGATCGTTTCGGCGTTCATAGCGGACCACAGCTCCGAGTCAAACGCTTCGATGGTTTGCGCGTCTCGGTTGAGGTACTGCGATAAGTGTGTTGCGGCTTGGTTCATGTTGGCATCCTGAGGCATTGACCGGAGGAATCCGGCTGCGTTGATGATCACGGAGGGCGAATGTTAGCTGAATGGGGCCCTGCCGTCAGGCTTTTGTATCAGCTACCGGTAAGGGTAGATCACTGAATTCAGTGGGGAACTGTCCATTTTGTGTACCCATCCAGCAATCTAAAATTACGCTGAAAATGGCGGGGCCGATCTCCGCCATCTCTCAAATATGCCCAACTGCCGGTACTGATCCATCGCAGGGATCGCATTGTAAGACGAATATGGGCAAAAAATTTATGACGTTCAGGCACTGGAAGACGGGCGAAACCAAAACCATCGAGTTCCGCGAGGCAAATGTGCCTTCAAACCCCAGCAGCGACCGCCTCGTGGTGTGGAATGAGACCGAGCAGAAACTCGAGGACGTGATTCAGTCTACGATTGTGGAAATCCGCGAGGAATGAGTGGGGAGCTGAGATAAACTGCGCTCTGGCAAATAAAGTGCCTGCCTATTCGGCACGCAAACTATGTTTAATTTCCACAACCTGTTTCAGTTGCCCGATCCCATTCACGTGACCGATATCGGCGCCGCTGCGATCACCGAAAAACCGATCTACGCGAGCTTACTGATCGCGGGCGCTGCCCAGTTGAGTACTTTTGATGGCGACGAACGTCAGTCGGAGGGGATCTCAGAAGCTTACGGGCCGCGCGTCAAACACTATGCGGAATTTTTGTTTGATGGCACGCGGCAAACAGCGCAGATAACATCGCCCGCGTCCGGAATGTCGTCTCTGCTAACGCCAAGGGCGGCTGCGCTACGCTTCTTTAACGGATTTACACAGTTTGGCGCCGTAGAGAAAACAGAGGAGGTGCAAACTGCCACTCTGGACAGCATTGCAGACCTACCCGACATCGATTTTTTAAAGATGGATGTTCAGGGTGCCGAACTCACCATACTCCAACACGGAGTAGCGAAACTCACCTCATGTGTCGCGCTGCAGCTAGAAGTTCCCTTTATTTGCCTTTATGACAATCAGCCGGGATTTGGCGAGATCGACGTATGGCTTAGATCCCAGGGATTCCTTCCTCATTGTTTTCTGGACATAAAACGTTGGTCGATTGCGCCCACCATTTTCAATCGCAACTTTCGCGTTCCGGGGAACCAGTTGCTAGAGGCGGACATCGTCTATATTAAAGATCCTCTGGCGATGGATCATTTTTCAGACCAACAACTAAAAAAACTGGCCGTCATCAGCGATATGTGCCTGAACAGCAACGATCTGTGCGTGCACATGCTTCGGGAACTGCAGCAAAGAAAATTGGTTGCAGATGGCGCCGTTGACTTATATTTGAGAGCGTGTGGCCGAAACCCAACCTAACGCAGACTGCGGCTGGACCACGAGGCCCACAGAGATGACTATTGAGTGACTACGACGTAAGCATTGCGCCCTCGTGTTACTCCTACAATTTGGAAACTACCAAAACTATGTGTGCTCAATACGTCTACACCATGAATCGGGTCGGTAAGATCGTCCCGCCCAAAAAAGAAATCCTGAAGGACATTTCGCTGTCGTTCTTTCCGGGCGCCAAAATTGGCGTGCTCGGCCTAAATGGTGCCGGGAAGTCGACGCTGCTGAAAATCATGGCGGGCATCGACACCGACATTTTGGGTGAGGCTCGCCCGCAGTCCGACATCAAAATCGGCTATCTGCCTCAGGAGCCGCAACTCAACAGCGACAAAGACGTGCGCGGTAACGTTGAGGAAGGTGTTCAGGACGCCATCGACGCGCTGGCGGGGCTTGAAAAAATCTACGCGGACTATGCCGAGCCCGATGCCGATTTTGACGCGTTGGCAAAAGAACAGGCGCGACTCGAGGACATCATTCAGGCAAAGGACGCACACAACCTCGATACGCGCCTAGAGATTGCCGCCAACGCGCTCCGTCTGCCGCCTTGGGACGCCAACGTAGACACGCTGTCCGGGGGTGAGCGCCGCCGCGTGGCATTGGCGCGACTCCTTCTCTCAGAGCCCGACATGTTGCTGCTGGATGAGCCCACTAACCACCTCGACGCCGAATCCGTAGCATGGCTCGAACACTTCCTCGAGGATTTTTCGGGCACAGTGGTGGCCATCACCCACGACCGTTACTTCCTCGATAACGCCGCGGGCTGGATCCTTGAGCTGGATCGCGGCCGGGGTATTCCCTATGAAGGGAACTACTCGACTTGGTTAGAGGCCAAAGAGAAACGCATCGAGCAGGAGCAGAGACAGGAAGCCTCTCACCAGAAAGCGATCAAAGCGGAGTTGGAATGGGTGCGGTCTAATCCCAAAGGCCGCCAGGCTAAAAACAAGGCGCGACTGCAGCGGTTCGAGGAACTGAACTCGCAGGAGTTTCAGAGCCGCAATGAAACCAACGAAATCTACATCCCGCCAGGTGCTCGGCTGGGCGACAAAGTCATCGAAGTGAATGGGCTACGCAAGGCATTCGGCGATCGGCTGCTATTTGAAGACGTCAGCTTCGTGGTACCGAAAGGCAGCATCGTCGGCATCATCGGCGCCAACGGCATGGGCAAGTCAACGTTGTTCCGGGTGTTGATGGGCCTCGAGACGCCCGACGGGGGCGAAGTCGTTGTCGGTGACACTGTTGAACTGGGGTACGTCGATCAATCTCGCGATGATCTCGACGGCAGCAAAACCGTGTGGGAGGAGGTTTCCGATGGGCTCGATATCATCCGCATCGGGAACTACGAGGTCCCCTCCCGTTCCTATGTCGGGAGATTCAATTTCAAAGGGTCCCACCAGCAAAAGTTCGTCAAAGACCTCTCGGGCGGTGAACGCAATCGACTGCACCTAGCCAAGCTTCTCAAGCAAGGGGCGAACGTGTTGCTGCTGGACGAGCCAACCAATGACCTTGATGTCGAGACGCTACGGGCACTCGAAGAAGCGTTGCTCGCCTTCCCCGGCTCCGCATTGGTGATCTCCCACGATCGCTGGTTCCTCGATCGCATCGCAACGCACATCCTCGCCTATGAGAATGACGGTAGCGTGGTCTTCCATGAGGGCAACTACTCGGAGTACGAGGAGGATTATCGTCAGCGGGTGGGTTCGGAGGCCGCAGTGCCCAGCCGCGTTAAACACCGCAAGCTGAAATAAGCCGCAGTGAGGCGGCCAAGAAGCCGCTATTGAACCGCTTCCAGCGCCTCCGAAAGCCGCGTTACGGGGATAACCTTCAGACCAGATATGGCCTTCTTAGGGGCGTTGGCTTTGGGAACAATGGCCAGTTTGAAGCCATGCTTGGCAGCCTCTGACAGGCGCTCCTGCCCGCTGGCAACGGGCCGGATCTCACCAGACAGTCCGACCTCACCAAATACCACCCAGTCTCGGGGTAGCGGTTTATCTCTTAAGCTCGAAACCACCGCCAGCAGCAACGCCAAGTCGGCAGAGGTTTCCATCACTCGCACGCCACCCACGACGTTTGCGAAAACATCCTGATCCCCGACCTGAATACCGCCGTGGCGATGAAGCACCGCTAACAGCATCGCCAGTCGGTTTTGCTCAAAGCCCACCGTCACGCGGCGGGGGTTACCCAATGAGCTGTCATCAACAAGCGCCTGAATTTCCACCAGTAATGGCCGGGTGCCCTCCCAGACAACGACGACCGTTGTACCGGGTGCGATGTGCTCTGAACGATCCAGAAAGATTGCGGAGGGATTCGTGACCTCGCGCATACCGGTGTCGGTCATGGCGAAAATACCCAACTCGTTCACTGCGCCGAAGCGATTCTTTTGGCCGCGAAGCGTCCGATAACGCGAGTCATGCTCGCCCTCAAGCAGTATCGAGCAATCGATCATATGCTCGAGCACCTTGGGGCCAGCCAAGCTGCCATCTTTCGTGACATGCCCCACTAATATCAGCACCGTACCAGTCTGTTTGGCGAAGCGGGTCAGCTGCGCCGCGCAATCACGCACCTGCGAGACGCTGCCTGGGGCCGAGGTCAGTGTCTCGCTGTGTACCACCTGTATAGAGTCCACCACGAGTATCTTGGGCTTAAGGGCATCTGCCGAAGCCAGAATCGCATCCACGTCAGTCTCAGCCATCAGCTGCAGCGCATCGGTGGGCAAGCCAAGTCGGTTGGCCCTCATGGCAATCTGCTCAGGTGACTCCTCGCCCGTGACGTACAGTGCGGGATGTCCCTCGGCCAATCGGCACAGTGTTTGGAGCAGCAAGGTACTTTTGCCGGCTCCCGGATGCCCGCCGATCAAAATGCTCGAACCCGGGACAAAGCCACCGCCCAGAACACGATCAAACTCGTCAAAGCCCGAGCCGAGTCTCGGCAAATCGACGACCGCGACATCCTCCAGTCTCTGTACCGAAGCTACCGTGCCAGCATACCCAGCGCGAGTGGGCGACCTCCCAGCGGCTTTGCTCGCCGGCGCGCTCAAACGGATTTCTGATAGCGTATTCCAGGCGTGGCACTCGCCACACTGGCCTTGCCATTTCGGGAAATCCGCCCCACAGTCATTACAGACAAATGCGGTTTTTGCCTTCGCCACGCGAGGTTCTCCGGAATCTGATGGTATGTGCTGTATTGCGGGAAGTAAGTCGGTATCCTATCAGACCCATAGGCGCGCACAGCATCTCCATGTCCTCCGTTTCGCTCATTCCTGACCGACAGCTGACCTTCTCCCCGGAGTTGGCAGAAACCATTGGTCTAGAGGAAGCGGTGCTGCTGCAGGCCCTGGGTACGCTCATCGAAAAAAATCAGGGCTGGACGACAGTCAGCGTGTCACAGCTGCAACACACGCTGTCATTTTGGTCTGTCGACCACATCACACGTCTGATCGACAAGCTCGTATTACTCGGCATTTTGCGCCAACAACCGGGTGATACCGCAGATAGCCTTTTACTCAATGCCCTGGCAGACGAGTCTCCAAGCGCAAGCGCCCCCGCTGCACCCAGTGCAATACAACAGCAAAATGTTGCGTGGCGACCTTCGGCAGCCATCGAAGAGCTGTTAAACCTCAACCACGGGATCCCACCTCAATTTATCGAGCAGGTGGCAGCCCAGTTTGTTCCTGCAGCAGGACGCGAGGCAGACACCCAGTTCCGGCAGTTCGTGCTGGAACGATGGCGTGAACAGCAGCAAAGCCTGACGCCACAACCGTCTGCCTTCGAAATCAGCACACCACTGCCATTTGGCAGGGACTGGGTACCGAGTCAGGATGCCCTCGATATTCTGTCTCAGGCGGGTATCGATATTGTCTTTGCAGAGTCCGTACGCGCGGAATTTATCCTTTACTGGAGTGAGCGTGGCGGCCCCCCGAAGGAAGTGAATTCACGCTTCGTCGAACATGTCAGACGGCGCTGGCTGAAACACTCCAGCCAAATGCATCACAGCACCGAACCCACCCGCATTGCCCGTAACTGGCAGCCAGATCCGTCCGTATATGAAACGCTGGCGCTAGCGGGCATTGAGGAAAACCACGCGCGATCACTCCTTCCAGAATTTGTGATGTACTGGTTGGACAGCAATGAGGTACACACCTCATGGAACAGCAAGTTTCTGCAACACGTGAAACGACAGTGTCGTGTTGCAGGTCATGGAGATCAGAATGGCGGACAAACAGGACGCGGCAGCGTTGGCGCAGGACATCGCTCAAAGGACCGAAGCCTTAGCGACGACCTCACCGACACCAGCTGGGCCAACTGAAGCGGTCGAGCCGCCTGATGCGCACCTGATTGAAGCGATCAATCAGGTATTTGCGCTTTTTCGCCTGAACTATCACAACCAGTACTACGCCGCATGGTCAGACGCTGAACAGGTCAAGCAGGTAAAGAGGCTGTGGCTTGAGGCACTCGAGCCCTACCCCACCGCCGTGATTCTCCGTGCGGCACAACACGCGCTTGAGCACAGTGACTATCTCCCCACCCTGAACCGGATGATCGAAGCCTGCAGACTGTGCCTGAGCGACCTCGGGCTGCCGTCCGCATACGACGCCTATCGTGAAGCCTGTCTGGCGCCGTCGCCAAAAACCGATGCCGCCTGGTCACACGCCGCTGTGTATTTGGCGGGACGCGATAGCGACTGGTTTTTTCTTGCCAACGAGCCAGAGACTAAAACCTGGAACGTGTACCGGGAGCACTACGAGCGCTGGGTGAGCCGGGCAGCTCGCGGGGAAGAGCTCAAAGGACCTGAGCGGACTGCCTTGTCAGCACCTGAAGGCTTACCACCCAGCGTTGACGAGCAAGTTACTCACCTCGCACGGTTACGGAAAGAAATCGGCCTTTGAGCCTATTGGTTACCGGGCTGAAGACTCACCTTGAGCGGTGCGGTCGTCAGGAAGAGGCAATCCACGTCGCGATGTCATCGCGAACACGCTGAACCTGTTCCGCCAAAACCGCCTGCTTGACCGCCCAGACGGTGTCGCTGGCCTCGAGGCAGGCCTGCTCAAGCTCTCGCGCTGCAGCGGACAACATCACTGCCTGCAGATTAGCGCTGGTGCCTTTCACCCGGTGTGCAATCTTTCGTAACGTTTCCGCATCGCGCTCGATGAGCGCACGCTCGCTGGCAGAAATGTCAGCCTCTAGCTCAGCGCTGAATTTCGTCAGCAATGAGGCAACCTCAGATCGATCGCCACCCAACATGTCCAGCACCGCATCGAAATGAAGAGACGCTGAAAGACTCACCGGCAGTTTGCCACACTGCTCACCAGTAGATAGCGACAGTTGGCAGGATCAGTAACCCGCATAATCATCGCGGGCCAGATTCTCAAATCGGGTGAACTCACCCTGGAAAGCGAGTCGGCAAGTGCCAATCGGCCCGTTTCGCTGCTTGCCGATAATAATTTCGGCGACGCCCTTATCAGGGGAGTCCTCGTGGTAAACCTCGTCGCGATAAATAAACATCACAACATCGGCGTCCTGCTCGATAGCACCTGATTCCCGGAGGTCCGAATTAACCGGCCGCTTATTCGGCCGCTGCTCAAGGGAACGATTGAGCTGTGACAGTGCAACTACCGGGCAACGAAATTCCTTGGCTATGGCTTTCAGGTTTCTGGAAATTTCAGAAATCTCGGCAGTCCGCCCCTCACTCGCACCCGCCACCCGCATCAACTGCAGATAATCCACCATGATCATCGCCAGGTCGCCGTGCTCGCGGGACAGCCGCCGCGCCCGCGTCCGGACCTCCGTCGGTGTCAGCGCAGGTGTATCGTCGATAAAGATTGAAGTGTCTTTCAGCTTGGCCATGGCCGCGGACAACTTTGGCCAATCGTCCTGCTGAAGTTTGCCGTTACGAAGTCGCGACTGGTCGATTTTTCCAAGCGACGACATCATTCGAACGACCAACTGCTCCGCCGGCATTTCCATCGAGAATACGACAATAGGTTTGGTGGTGTTGGCGGCAGCATTCTCGACCAGGTTCATGGCAAAACTGGTTTTACCCATCGATGGGCGGCCGGCCACGATCACCAAATCAGAGGGCTGCAGGCCTGATGTGCGCTTATCCAAGTCAATGAACCCTGTGGTCAAACCCGTGATGTCACCGCCGGTGTTATAGAGCTCCTCAATGCGCTCCAGCGCACCCGTCAATAAGGGCGCCATCCCTTGAGGGCCGCCGGACTTAGGGCCACTCTCAGACACCGCCATAATGAGCCGCTCAGCTTCATCAACCAGCTCTTCGGCACTCCGTCCCTCGGGGTTGAAGCCTGCCGTCGCAATGTCCTGTGCCGCACCGATCAGCTTACGCAACAGGGCGCGTTCGCGAACCGCTCGCGCGTAGGCGCTGACGTTGGCAGCGGTCGGTGTCTGTTCTACCAGATCAGCCAAGTACGTATGGCCACCCGCAGCATCCAGCTCACCGGTCGCCAGTAGCCTATCAGCCACAGTAATCACGTCGATGGGTTCGTTTCGATCAACGAGCAAAGCGATCTGCCGGAATATGGCGCGATGCTCGGGTCTATAAAAGTCACCGGCGTCGACCAGCTCTGCAATCGCGTCCCAGCTCTCGGGTGCGAGAAGAATGCCACCGATAACAGAGCGCTCAGCCTCCACTGATTGGGGCTGCATGCCGATCCGTGAGATATCAGGATCTTGGGATTTGACCGACTCCAAGGTGCTGCCTTTTACGCTCGTATCGATTTAGCCGGGCTGATGGCAGGTTGGCCACGCAAATGCCGGACGGCCAGATAGAGTACCTCTGGTAGCCGGGAACTACCAGCAAAGAGATGGGGGGGAGCGGCGCGATTCATCTCAT
Source organism: Halieaceae bacterium (assembly GCA_002721785.1). Taxonomy (GTDB): domain Bacteria; phylum Pseudomonadota; class Gammaproteobacteria; order Pseudomonadales; family Halieaceae; genus Luminiphilus. Next base: position 5,903 of record PBLO01000022.1, on the reverse strand, counting down.
CGCGCCCAATAGCGTGCCGGATGTGCGGGGCCAGATGCCCCGAATCGCAGATTTACTCAGGGATGATGTGAATCGCTACTGAAGTTGAGACGTCAGCATGTACCTGAATCATGATCTCAAACTCACCCAGCTCGCGAATAACGCCCTCCGGGAGTCGCACCTCAGCCTTGTCCACCTCACAACCCGCAGCGGTTAATGCCTCGGCAATATCCCGCGTGCCAACCGAGCCGAACAGCTTACCTTCCTCGCCAGCAGTCGCAGCGATCTCGACAGCGCCCAGGGCTGTGAGCGCCTCTCCACGAGCCTGCGCTGCAGCCAGCGTCTCAGCCGCCGCAGCTTCCAGTTCTGCGCGTCGCGCCTCGAACTTAGAGACATTGTCTTCGGTAGCAGGTACCGCTTTTCCCTGGGGAATCAGGAAATTGCGGCCGTAGCCCGGCTTGACATCGACCTTGTCGCCCAGGGCGCCGAGGTTGCCAATGTTTTCGAGCAAGATGACTTCCATGGTTCTTTCCTCTGATGGCTGCTTACGCAGCGCTGTCTACAAACTCTCTGAAACTGTCTATGGCCCTACACATTTCTAAAGGCCTTACTTTTACATCCCGATTGCGCGTTTTACGCACTACCGGTGCCATCACCAGATGATGGCGACCATCTGGATCTAAAATCTGCAAAGGCGTCGATTACGACGCATGCCACCCACAACCACTTCATGGGATCGAGCACGATCCACAACACGTACATCAGGGTGAGCCAACCCAACCCTTTGCCTGTCCGCGCCGCATACGCATGGATCAGCGCAAACCCCACTACCGTTAGCGGCAACACGGCAACGGCGCTCCATACGCGCCATTCGGGCCCCAGCCACCACAACACTAGGGCGATGCTCGCCATGGCCAAGACTACGCCTTGCGGCATGCTCAGCGCCCGGAACTCGGTGCCAAACCCGCCGGGGTTATAGAGCAGTGCTTGCCAGTAACGCCCTAACATCAAACTCAGCACTGCAATCACGGCATTACCCGTGGCCAGCAGTGCCGCCACCTGAGGAATCGACAGCGCATTGAATGCCAGCTGTTGCGATCCCTCCTGCTGTAAATCCTGCTCCAATTGAGCCAGAGCCTGATTGAACGTCGTGATGAGCTCCTCCAGAAAAGGGCCGTTCAAAACGATCAATGCCATGCCACTCAGCACCGCTAGTGGCACGCTGGCCATCACGGCCAGAGAGAGATTGACGGTCTCCCGAAGGACGACAGCCAATCCAAAGGCGCCGGCGAGCAACATGACGCTGCCCGTGTCGCCCGTCATCGCGGTAATGACCAATGCGGGCAACAACGCCCACAAAACCAGCCAACCGCCGGCGGCTGTTCCTCTTCGGAGGGTAACCAGTGCAATGGCTGCTGCACTGATCCAGCCAAACAGCAAACTCCCTGATCCCAAGATGGCGACCCCGAGAGCTTGCCACCGGCCGCGCATGATAAATTCAGCGAGGCCGCGCATCATGAACGCTCAGTTATGGGCGTCGGTGTAAGGCAACAGCGCGAGATAGCGCGCGCGCTTGACCGCAGTCGCGAGCTGGCGCTGATACTTTGCCTTCGTACCCGTAATCCGGCTGGGTACAATCTTGCCTGTCTCGGAAACATACTGCTTGAGTGTATCCAGATCCTTATAGTCGATCTCGGTTACGCCCTCAGCGGTAAAACGGCAAAACTTTCTACGTCGAAAAAAACGTGACATCGCTTATTCCTCAGTCTCGGTGGTTTCAGCCGCAGGCTCTTCTGAGGCAGCAGGCGCCTCAGTGGTCTCTGCAGCGGCGCGGCGGGCGTCGTTGTCCTGGCGCTCCTGATATCGGGCCTTGCGCTCTTTATCTTCGCGCTCAGCTTTCATGATCAGAGACTCTTCCAGCACCGCCTCATCACGACGGATCACCATGTTGCGGATGACTGCGTCGTTGTAACGGAAGGTTGTGGTCAACTCCTCCATTGCCTCGTTGGAGGCCTCGACGTTCATCAGCACATAGTGTGCTTTGTGGATTTTGTTGATGTGGTAAGCCAACTGCCGTCGGCCCCAGTCCTCAAGACGATGCACTGTACCGCCATCTTTCGTGATGACGTTGCTATAGCGCTCAATCATTCCAGGGACTTGTTCGGACTGGTCCGGATGGACCATGAACACAACTTCGTAGTGTCGCACTCGCGTACTCCTTGTGGATGACAGCCACCCGACTCTCGGTGTGGCAAGGAGGATAGGCCTTTAACAGGCCCGACCAAATTTTGAGGAGCGGAGTCTATAGAGCCTGCCGCTCCTTTGCAACGCGCTAATTTGACAATGAAATTAGCGCAATTCGGCGATTTTAGGTCGTTTTAGCGCCCCGCTGCCGCACCGCCTCAAACAGGCAGACACCGGCAGCAACCGATACATTTAGACTCGATACTGCGCCCGCCATCGGGAGCTTGACCGTGAAGTCACAGAGGTCTCGAGTCAGTCGCCTCATGCCAGAGCCCTCCGAGCCCAGCACGATGGCACATGGGCCTGTTAAATCGCGCTCGTACAGGGATTCCTGAGCATCGCCATCCGTACCGATAATCCAGACGCCAGCCTGCTTCAATGACTCGATCGTTCTGGCGAGATTGGTTACACGCACCCATGGCACCGTCTCAGCGGCGCCGCTGGCCACCTTGCGCGCCACATCGGTCACATCTGCGCTCTTATCTTTGGGGAAAATCACGGCTGTGACGCCGGCGGCGTCGGCGCTCCGCAAACAGGCACCCAAATTGTGGGGGTCAGTGACGCCATCGAGAATCAGGATGAGCGGCGACACTGCGCGCGCGATATGTTCCGCAAACGCAGGCTCCGACATCATGCCCGCAGAATCGGCTGCTAGTGACGGATATAGCAACGCCACGACCCCTTGATGACGCCCCTCCACGAGAGCGTCGAGATCTGATCTGGCGCACGTCACTACCGTCACGCCTTGGTTGCGCGCGAGCGCCAACAGCGACTGCATCCGTTTATCTTGGCGATCAGCCTGAGCGTGCAGGGCCTGAATACGAGCCGGCTCGTGTCGGATGACGCTTTCCACGGCGTGATAACCATATGCCGTCTCACTCATGGATCACCGCCGCTTTTTGCCGGCCGACGCGCTCGAGCGGGACCGACCGCCCGCGGCCTTAACTGCTTTGGTCTTTTTAGCTGACTTGCCCGACTTCGCAGACTGCTTGGGCTTGGCAGAGCGGGATTTTGCCGAGGGTTTGGATGTCTTAGCGCCCGACTTTTTAGTTTTTTGGCGACCACCCCTTTGCTCATCTGAACCCTGCTCGCCTCTGCGATCTTTTTTGCCCCGCTGGCGTGAGTGGAGAGCATCGTCTTTTGATTGACGCTGCGAGCTCTTACCCCGCCGTGACGGCGCGACACCCGCCAGCTCAAGGTCGATCTTTCGATCATCAAGATCGACGCGAGCGACACGAACGGTCACGGCACCACCCAGCTGGAAGACTTGCCTGGTCCGCTCTCCAATCAGTCGCTGCTTGGCCTGATCGAAATGGTAGTAGTCGCCCGGTAAAGCGCTCACGTGCATAAGCCCTTCGATATACAGATCGCTCAATTCCACAAACACACCGAAAGTGGTCACGGCGGCTATGACTCCCTCGAACTCCTCACCAATGCGATCTTTCAAAAACTCACATTTCAACCAAGCATCGACCTCGCGCGTCGCGTCGTCGGCCCGGCGTTCGGTCATGGAGCACTGCTCACCCAAGGCCACCATCGCCGCGATGTCATAGGGATAGATGCGCTCCCGCTTGAGCGCTGTCGCACCTTTCACGCGCCTTATGTGGTCGGCTTTACCGCGCACTCGGATCGCCGCACGAATCGCGCGATGCACCAATAAATCGGGGTAACGCCGAATCGGCGAGGTGAAGTGCGCGTAGGCTTCATAGTGCAAGCCAAAGTGGCCCGCGTTCTCGGGTTGATAAACCGCTTGGGAGAGCGAACGAAGCAGCATAGTCTGAATGATGTGGCGATCATCGCGGCCCTCGACGGTCGCCAGTAGGGCTTGATAGTGCTCCGGCGTGGGCTTCAGCCCGCCGGCAAGGTCGAGGGATAATTCACCGAGGAATGCCCGCAGGTTCTCCAACTTTTCCGCACCAGGCCCTTCGTGTACCCGGAAAAGCGCCGGCTTTTCGAGTGCTTCAAGAAACTGCGCAGTGGCGACATTCGCAATCAGCATGCATTCCTCGATTAACTTGTGCGCATCGTTGCGTTGCACAGGCTTGATCGAGGCAATCTTGCGCTGCTCATCGAACAGGATGCGGGTCTCTTGTGTCTCGAAGTCCAATGCGCCCCGCTGTTCCCGCGCACCGCGCAACACGTTGTAAAGCCTGTAGAGCCGATCGATTTCTTCACTCCGCTCGGCGGGCACACGGGCACTCCAGCCTTCTTCGATGACTTCGCCGACGTCGGTGTAGGTCAGCCGGGCGTGGGAATGAATCACCGCCTCATAGAAAATGTAGTCCTGCAACTGTCCGCTGTGATCAATCTGCATCTCGCAGACCATGGCCAAGCGGTCCACTTGTGGCTTTAGCGAACACAAACCGTTGGAGAGCACCTCGGGAAACATCGGCACAACGCGCTCAGGAAAGTAAACCGAATTCCCGCGAATACTGGCTTCTTCATCAAGCGCAGAACCGACGGGGACGTAGTGCGACACATCCGCTATCGCGACGCGCAATTGAAAGCCCTTTGCGTTCTCCTCACACCACACCGCATCGTCGAAGTCCCGCGCATCTTCGCCATCAATGGTCACAAAAGGCACGTCACGCAAATCGACGCGATGGTCTTTATCGGCCTCTGCCGGCTCCTCGCCAAGTGCCCCTGCCTCACGCAGTACCTCATCTGGCCACTCCCAGGGGATGCCGTGGGCGCGGATCGCCACGTCTATCTCAAGTCCCGGATCCAGATGATCGCCAAGCACTTCAATCACTTCGCCCTTGGCGCCCAACGTTGCCGACGGATAGTCGGTCAGTTTGACCGACACGAGCTGGCCGTGACGCGCCCCCGCCTTGGCCTTGGGCGGAATCAGAATGTGATTGCGAATGCGAGTGTTGTGAGGGAGCAAGAAGCCAATGCCGCTCTCCTCCATGTAACGGCCAACAACCTCGGTGTGCGCGCGAATCAGCACCTCCACCACCTGTCCCTCAGCGCGCCCGCGCCGATCCAGGCCCACGACGGAGACCAGCACTTCGTCGCCATCAAACACCTGATACATCTCGCGGGCAGAGAGAAATAAATCGTCACCGCCCTCCAGCGGGCGAGCAAAACCGTAACCATCGCGGTGCCCCATGACACGACACCGCAGCAAGTCCATGCGCTTTGGCAAGCCGTAGGCGCCTCGGCGGCCTGAAATAATCTGCCCGTCGCGTTGCATCGCCCGCAGGCGCTTACCCAACGCATCCAAATCGCGCTCGTCGCTCAACCCAAGTTGCCCTGCGATATCCTTAAAGCCCTGGGGCGCGTCGGCCGCTTCCAGCAACGAAAGGATGACCTCTCGACTCGGAATGGGGTGGGCATAACGATCCTGCTCCCGAGCCGCATGCGGATCAGATGGAGGGTGCGAGACATTTTTGCGGCGTGGCGCCAAAAGTGTATCCAGTGGCTGGATTCAGCCGGCAGGAGAGAAGGTCTAATTATACGCGCGAATCAGCATTGAGATCGTTGGGTACGTCTTCACTCAAACAACAGGTCGCAAATTGACAGCGCGGTGACGAGGCAGTAGTCTGCGCGCCCTCTGGTTAATCAGAGATTTCCCGCTGCCCAGGTGGTGAAATTGGTAGACACGCTAGCTTCAGGTGCTAGTGCTCGCAAGGGCGTGGAGGTTCAAGTCCTCTCCTGGGCACCGCTCCGAACCCTTT
>PBLO01000021.1 GCA_002721785.1 Halieaceae bacterium | reverse complement strand
GGTGAGCGTCGATAAACTTGGAGAGGCTTAGAATATTAGTTGGTGCCCAGGGGCGGAATCGAACCACCGACACGAGGATTTTCAATCCACTGCTCTACCAACTGAGCTACCTGGGCAAACGAGGGGCTTACAGCGTGAAGGCCGCGTATTAAACCCGCGCGCTCCCTGTGCGTCAAGTAATCTCAAAGGGTGCGCGCTCAGTGGGCTGCGGTCAGGGTATGGGTTTCGGTTTGAGAGGCGCGTGCCGACTCCGCGGGGTGATCCGAAGCAATCAGTGCATAGATGGCTGGAAGCAGAACCAGTGTGAATAGCGTGCCGATCAACATGCCGATGACCAAAATAAAGCCGATACTGTTGCGCGCTTCTGCACCTGCCCCTTCCACCAATACCAAGGGGAAGTGCCCTAATACCGTGGCGCCCGTGGTCATCAGGACCGGCCGCAGTCGATAGATGGATCCCGCTTTAATCGCTTCTAGCTTATTCATGCCCTCCGCTTGAGCCTGGTTGGCAAATTCGACGATCAGAATAGCGTTTTTGGAAATCAGCCCCACCAGTGTGATGAGCCCCACCTGCGAATAAATATTGATGGTGGTGAAGCCGGTAAAGGTGATCACCATGGCGGCGAACAATGCGAGCGGCGCCGAGCCCAGCAGAATAATGAGTGGGTCACGAAAGCTGTCGAATTGCAGCGCCAGCACAAGAAAAACCATGACCAGGGACAGCCCCAGGACGCTCACCATGGTATTACCCTCTCGGCGTATCTCTCGCGATTCGCCCGTGTAGTCAAGAACATACCCGGGCGGTAGCATTTCATCGGCCAGCTCTTCGACGTAAGACAGTGCTTGCTCTTTGGTGTAGCCGGGAATGACCCCGCCGAATAATTTGAAACTTCGCTTTTGCTGGAAACGGGTCAACGCTCGAGGCTCTGTGTTGCGCTGCAGGGTGGCGAAGGTGCCAAAGGGCACCTGCTCGCCGGTGGGCAATGTAATGGGCGTATCCAGCAGTGACTCAGGGGAGAACTTGAAAGCCTGCTGCAGCTGCGGGATCACCCGATACGCGCGACCGCGCTCGTCATACCGTGTGACATAGCCTTCCGAGACGAATAAGTCCATCTGGGATGTGAGGTCTCCCAGCGTCATGCCCAGATCCGCCATGCGGTCTTTATCCAGCCGGTACTCCACCGCGAGCAGGTCCATCTTGAGCCCATTCTCAAAAAAGTAGAAAAGCCCCGAGCCCATGGCTTTTGTGGCCATTGCGTCCGCGACGCGGCGCATATTGTCGAGGGAATCACTGGATGTGACGACCACTTCCAGGTCGTACTGACCTGCCGTAGGCAGCGAAGGCTGCGCGGACGGGAAGGCGGTAACCGATGGCACGCCCTTTAAGCGCTGGCTGATGGCGGGCAGTAGCTCGTGGGTCGTGACGTCGCGCTCATCTGGAGGCACAAACTCCTGACCGCCAAATCCGAACCCGGGATTGATGCTTTGCCAAATATAGGTGGCCGCAGGCTCCGAGAGCATCTCATCTACCGCGTCGGCAAAGCCGCCCACGGTCTCGTTTATCGAAGCCTCCGGCGCCGCTTCAACGATCATCGCGATGCTGCTGGTGTCTTCAATCGGTGAGAGTTCCTTCAGCGAGAATAAGTACAACGGCACGATCAACGCAGAAAAGAACACGCCGCCTGCAACGAGTTGCCACCGCCACCGCAGCGAAAAGTCCACCAGGTCGCCATATTTTTTTGCGATGCGTTCAAAGCGGTCGTTGACCCAGCGTGTCATGCGGGTTTCATGCCCTTTATCGGGGCAGACCCAGGCGCTCATGATGGGCGACAGCGTGATGGCAACGAAGCCTGATATCACGACGGCAATGGCCAGCGTAAAAGCGAACTCCCTAAACAACACGCCGGATAAGCCTGATAGGAATCCGATGGGTGCGTACACGACGGCCAATGTCATGGTCATCGCGATGATGGGTGAGAGTAGCCGGCGGGAGGAGGCCAGCGCTGCTTCTTTTCTCGTCATGCCCTCACGTAAATTTCTGGCGACGTTCTCCACGACGACGATGGCGTCATCCACCACCAAGCCGACCGAGAGCACAATCGCCAGAATGGTCAGTAGGTTCATGGAGAAGCCGATGAGTGATATCGCAGCCGTTGCACCCAAAATGGAGATGGGGATGGTGAGGAGCGGGACGAGGGCACTGCGAGCTGAACCCATCAGCGCCAGCACAACCAAACCGACCAACAGAATTGTCTCGCCCAGCGTGCTGAAAATCTCGGCAACGGCCTCGCGCATGTAGCGGGAGTTATCAAACGGGATGAACAGGTCGAGATCTGGCGGGAGCGATTCGTTTATGTCCTCCACCACGCTATACAGCGCGTTACCCACCACAATCTCACTGGTACCGGGCTCGGGATACACTCCCACGAAGACCACTTGGTCCTGGTTATAGCGATCCACGGAGTTGAGTTCCGTTGTGCCCACTTCGATCTCTGCGACGTCGCCCAGGCGAATGTCTGCGCCGCTGTCGTTCTGAATCAGCATATTTGCGAAGTCAGATGGGGTTTTCGCTTCGCTATTGGTTTTTAGGTTGACCCTCTGGGAGGTGCTCTCGGTGCGCCCGAAGGTGCCGATCACATTATTACGCCTGAGTGTGCTCGCGACGTCCGCGGCGCTGACGTTGAGGGCAGCCATTTTCCAGGGGTTTAGCCAGATCCGCATCGACTGCTGTAACCCGTAGTTCTCCACCCGCTCAATGTCTGGTATCGCGGTCAATCGGGGCAGAATGTCCCGCTGAATCAGATCGCTGACACCGGCATAGGTTCGATCTGGCGGAATGCGCAGTGCCAAATAAAAACTCGCATAGGGCGTATCGGCACGGCTGATTTGTATGGAGGGATCTTCGGTACCCTCCGGCAGTTCAAAGCGGATCTGGCTCAAGCGGGTAGATAGTGTGGAAATGACCTCGGTCGTATCCTGATTCAACTCGAGCCAGAGCGTGACAGTGCTGGTGCCCGCCGTGGTGACTGATTCAACGTAATCGAGCCCGGGCACGCTACTGGCTGCCCGCTCAATCGGTTCGGTAACAAAACCCTGCACCGTCTCGGCACTGGCTCCCGGGTATGCCGTAATGATGGCGATGGAGGAGCTCTCTATTACCGGGAATGAAATGACCGGCAGATCCACCGCCGATCGCAATCCTACAAGCAGCAGGCTGAGGCACACCACAATGGCCACGACCGGCCTTTTGATGAAAAGGTCATTCCATCGGGTTGATGACGATTGAGCGCTCATTGATCTCTAGAACTGGCTTGAATCGAGACAAGAAGCTCGTCCTCCAGCTTGAACGCGCCTCTGTCAGCGACGAGCTCACCGGGAGATATCTCTCCGCTCACGAAGAGCTTGTTGAGGCTCTCTCCACGAACCTCCACGCGCCGCATCGCGGCTCGATGGGGTAAAAAAGCATCGGCTTCGGTTTCTTCGACAACATAGACGTGTGCGCCTTTCGGGTCCCAGCGTACGCTTCGTTTTGGCACTGACGTGAGGTTTTCCAGGGGGCCGGTATCGACCACCACCTGCACGAGTGAGCCGTGTTTGAGCGCGGGCGCGTCTATTTCCGCGCGGACATCATAGGTGCGGGTGCCTTGAGAAAACGCTGACGACACAGCAATGACTCTCGCCGCTCCTGCAAAGGCGCCGTTCACGTCACGAATGTCTACCCTGTCGCCAACCACGACGTCGGCAAGGCCCTGCGGCACCTTGAAGTCAATCCACCGGGTGGGTTTCAGGCCGGTGAGTGTGGTCAGGACCTCGCCAAAGCGCATCAAATCGCCAACGCGCTGCGTGTAGATGCCCATCGTACCGGCAAAGGGCGCCCGAACGGTCATTCGACTGAGCCGTGCTTGCAGAACGGCTATCTGTGCGCTGAGAGACGACTTGCGCGCTTTGAGAACGTCCAACTGGTCTTGTGACACCAGAGAGTCTGCCTCTAATGTGAGGTTCCGCGACAACTGGGTTTCCACCAGATTCAGATCTGCCTGCAGTGCGTCTCGCTGCGCTTCGACATCGTCGTCAAATAACACCAGCACTTTGGCCCCGGCGGGGACCGTTCCGCCGCTTTGATAGGGCAGTTGCACGATCCGACCGGGTGTTTCCGCTGATACCACAAGATGTTCTGGCGACTGCACAGTGCCGCTAAGAGTGCGGCTCGGTTGCCACTCATCCGCCTCTGCGCTGGCGACTGTGACGGTCTCAAAGGCGGGTGGAAAACTCTCCATGAAGGCCATGGCCTGAGAAATCTGCACGAATTTTATCCCGGCGAGACACGCCGTGACAGACGCGCATACCGTAAAGGTGATGATCCAGGATTTTACTTTCATCGCTTTTCTCCCAACACTCACGCCGCGCGCACGATGGCGCAGCGCAGTCCGACGCGATCAGTCACTGGGCGGTACGTATCCTTCGGCCTGATCAAAGTCCTCACCAGCGAGAAATTTGTCCATCTCACCCATCAGGTATTTGCGTGCCTCCGGATCCATCAGGCTGAGATGTTTTTCGTTAATCAGCATCGTCTGGTGACCCTGCCATTCCAGCCACGCTTTCTTCGATACGTTGTCAAAGATGTCTTGGCCTTTCGCGCCTGGTAAGGGTGCGCGCTCGAGCCCTTCCAGTTCCTCGTTGTAGCGTCGGCATTGGACAGTTCTTGCCATCAGTCGCTCCTCAATGGGGTTTCTCGGCTCAGCTCGGCCAGCAACCTAACGATCGGTGCGGGTAGGCCAACCGACGGCGGTGGGTGCAGAGAGAACCATTGCAGGTCTTGCACGCCACATTCTACGTCATTCGTGATAGCGCGGTTTGTTTCGCAATGCACCCTGACGGGATGCGCTTCGAGCTTGAAATGGGTGAACGTGTGCAGAAAAGGTGGTTCGATTCGACAGGCGTCTGGCGAAAGCGACAGCGCGTGCGCAATCCACTCTCGGGCGACTATCGCTTCTTCGAACTCTGGCGGCGCCCACAGCCCCCCCCAGATACCGGAGTCGGGACGTTTCTGCAGCAAGACTTCTCCCGGCGCACGTGTTACGACGGCCAGCCATCGCTGCCGTGTGGGTATCTGTTTGCGGGGCTTGCGTCCGGGAAAGTCAGCTTGACGACTGAGCGCTCTCGCCGCGCAGCCAGAATTCAGGGGGCAGTGCAGGCATCTCGGTCGGCTACGCGTGCAACAGGTAGCGCCCAGATCCATGATGGCCTGCGTATAGTCGGCCACCCGCTCCAGCGGTGTGTGGTGTTCGGCATGGCGCCACAGGCTGTCGACAACGGCTCGTTGCCCCGGCCAGCCCTCGACGGCGTGATAGCGCGCGAGCACCCGTTTGACGTTTCCGTCGAGGATAGGTGCCCGGATCTCCATTGCCAGCGAGAGAATTGCTCCAGCGGTGGAGCGCCCGATGCCGGGCAGTGCCTCCAGTTCTGCAAGATTAGTGGGGAAAGCGCCCCCATGCATGTGGCAAACCTGCTTCGCGCAGCGGTGCAGGTTCCGTGCTCTGGCGTAATAACCCAAACCCGTCCAGAGATGCAGCACGGCATCTTCGGTTGCGTTTGCGAGTGCGGCAATATCGGGAAACTGATCCATGAACCGTTCGTAAAACGGAATCACCGTATTGACCTGAGTCTGTTGCAGCATGATTTCTGACACCCAAACCCGATAAGGCGTGCGGTCTGTCTGCCATGGCAGATCTTTGCGCCCATGGCGGTCGAACCAATCGAGTACCGCGGCGGCAATGTGGTCTTTTGCACTCATGAAGTGGTAAAGCTTCGCAATGAAGTAAGAGGGCTCTTTCTATACAATGGCGCCCTAGTGTAGCGCCCGCGCGGTCTAGCGGGTGGGCCGGAGAAGACAGCATGAGTCAGCAGGAAGCAGGTGCTCGCAAGGCATCGGTCAATCGCGAGACCCTTGAGACCCAGATTAGCGTTGAGCTGTGCCTCGACGGCACGGGCCTGTGCGCCCTCGATACGGGGATACCTTTCCTCGAGCATATGCTCGATCAAATTGCCCGGCACGGTCAGGTTGACCTCAACATTCAAGCCAAGGGTGATTTGCACATCGATGCGCACCACACCGTAGAGGACATCGGCATTACTCTGGGGCAAGCGTTTAGTCAGGCCATCGGAGACAAAAAGGGCATTGTGCGCTACGGGCATGCCTATGTTCCTTTGGACGAGGCGTTGTCTCGGGTCGTCATCGATTGCAGTGGGCGACCTGGCCTCGAATTCCGCGTGCCGTTCACTCGCGCCAAGGTGGGTGAGTTTGATGTGGATCTGGTCGTGGAATTTTTTCAGGGTTTCGTCAATCACGCCGACGTCACGCTTCACATCGACAACCTGCGGGGGCACAACGCCCATCACCAGGCCGAGACCGTGTTCAAAGCCTTTGGGCGCGCGTTGCGTATGGCCATCGCGGCTGATCCGGGCATGGCAGGCACCAGTCCGTCGACCAAAGGGGTCCTGTAAGTCGTGACCCATCAGGTTGCCGTGATCGATTACGGCATGGGGAATCTGCATTCGGTGGCTAGCGCACTGGAACACGTGGGCGCGAGCAAGGTTACTGTCAGTCACGAACCCAAGGCGATTGCTGAAGCGGATCGGGTGGTATTTCCGGGGGTCGGCGGTATTCGTGATTGCATGGCAGCGATTCGTAGTTTGGGCTGCGATCAATTACTGGACGACGTACTGAGTCGTGCCGGCAAGCCGGTGTTGGCGATTTGTGTGGGTATGCAGGCATTAATGACGCGCTCGGACGAAAATGAGGGCATCGCTTGCTTGAATAGGGTGCCGGGCGAGGTGCGCTACTTTGGTGATGCGCACTGCGATGAGGCGGGAACTCGACTCAAAGTGCCCCATATGGGTTGGAATAGCGTTGTCCCCGCCATGGATCATCCCTTGTGGCGAGGTATCGAGGCCGGTGAACGGTTTTACTTTGTGCACAGCTATCACGTGGTGCCCGCAGATCACGGCGTTGTGGCGGGCACCTTCGATTACGGTTTCACGGGTTGTGCTGCGCTCGCACGAGACAACCTTTTTGCAACGCAATTTCATCCAGAGAAAAGTCACAGGGCAGGCTTGACCCTGCTGAAGAATTTTTTGAGTTGGGACGGTACATGCTCGTAATTCCTGCAATTGACCTCAAGGATGGCCAATGCGTGCGGCTGCGTCAGGGTGATATGGACGACAGCACCGTGTTCTCTGATGATCCGGTAGCCATGGCCCAGCGTTGGCATGCCCAGGGTGCGCGGCGCTTGCATATCGTTGATCTCGACGGTGCGTTTGCGGGCAGGCCCGTTAACGCCGGGATTATCGAGGAGATCACGAGAGCGTTACCCGATCTACCCATTCAAATTGGCGGGGGTATTCGCAACGTGGACACCATCGCCCGCTATCTTGAGGCCGGTGTGCAGTTCGCCATCATTGGCACCATGGCTGCCAAAAACCCGGAATTTGTCCTCGAGGCCTGCAAGCAGTTCCCGGGTCATATCATTGTTGGCATCGATGCCCGCGGCGGGCAGGTCGCGGTAGAGGGTTGGGCCAGTGAAAGCGAGCTCGATGCCACTGACCTGGCTCAGCGCTTTGCTGATGCGGGCGTCAGTGCGGTGGTTTATACCGACATTGATCGGGACGGCATGATGCAGGGCGTCAATGTCGAGGCGACTGTGGCCTTGGCGGCCGTATCGGGGCTCCCGGTCATTGCCTCGGGCGGCATCAGCCATATCGACGATGTCAGAGGTCTCATGCCTCATGCCCGCAACGGTATTTGCGGCGCGATTACCGGCCGAGCAATTTACGAAGGGACCCTTGATCTCGCTGCCGCTCAGGCCGAGGTCGATGCTTTCCTCCGAGCTAACTGATGGCGCTCGCGAAACGCATTATTCCGTGCCTGGACGTTGATCAAGGCCGAGTGGTTAAAGGCGTCAACTTCGTTGGTATACGAGACGCGGGTGACCCTGTTGAGATTGCGCGTCGCTACAACGAAGCGGGGGCTGATGAGGTCACGTTTCTCGACATTACCGCCAGCCACGAAGGGCGAGACACCACGGTGCACACCGTTGAACAGATCGCCCGGGAAGTGTTTATCCCGCTGACGGTCGGTGGTGGCATCCGGGCTCTGTCTGACATCCGGACCATGCTGAATGCCGGTGCCGATAAAGTGAGTATCAACACCGCCGCGATTCATAACCCGGATCTGGTGCGTGAGGCGGCAGCGCGCTTTGGATCGCAGTGCATCGTTGTGGCCATTGACGTCAAACGCGTTTCGGCCGAGGGCGAGCCACCTCGCTATGAACTCTTTACCCACGGCGGCCGCAAACCTACTGGTATTGAGGCGGTGGAGTGGGCCGTGAAAATGGCGGCATACGGCGCGGGAGAAATCCTGCTGACCAGTATGGATCGTGATGGCACGCGAGATGGCTTTGAGCTGACGATTACGCGAGCGATTACGGATGCAGTGGATATCCCCGTTATCGCCTCGGGTGGCGTGGGGTCACTGCAACACCTCGCAGACGGTGTCACGCTGGGCGGTGCGGACGCGGTACTGGCAGCGAGTATCTTTCACTTCGGTGAGTACACTGTAGGTGAGGCCAAAGCCTTCATGGCCAGCGAAGGCATCACAATGAGGCTCTAAGCCTCTCCGCTCTCGGTGGTCTGCGCCTCCGAGCTTTCCGCCTCTGCCATCGACTCGCTGTCGGCTGCAGATTGAGGCGACAGCAAGTTGATGCCGCGCAACAGGGTCAGTGCCTCATAGAGCTGGTTGTCGGAATTCCTTAGCTCGGTTAGTGCTTCACTCTCTGACTGGCTGTCCGCAGGATCGCCACCGCTCAGACTGCCCTGCAGGTCAGCTTCTTTGGTGCGGCGATTGGATTCGACGCTTTTTACTTCAGCGCGTTCAACAACAATATCTGGCACGATGCCTTCTGCCTGAATAGAGCGACCGTTCGGTGTGTAGTACAGCGCCGTCGTCAGCTTGACCGCGCGAGTATCGGTGACGGGCAGAATGGTTTGCACTGAACCCTTGCCAAAGCTGCGCGTACCCATGATGACCGCGCGCCGGCGATCTTGCAGTGCACCGGCCACAATTTCGGAGGCGCTGGCGGAACCGCCGTTAATCAGAACAACAATGGGGACCTCTTCGATCATGTCCCCCGGTGTGGCCTCGAAGCGATCCTTCGATTGAGGGTGTCGGCCCTCGGTGTAAACCACAAGCCCACCATCGAGGAACGCGCCGGCCATGTCGACGCTGGCCCCCAGTACCCCACCGGGGTTATTCCTTAAATCGAGCACAATGCCCTCAAGCGGCCCTTCGCTTAGTGCTGACTCTATTTTTGCGATCGCCTCTTGTCCGGTATCCCGCTGAAATTGGGACGCCCGGAGCCATAGATAACCTTCCATCAGCTCGCGACTGCGCACGCTGGGCACCTTGATGATGTCGCGGATGACGCTGACGTCAAAAGGATCTGCGACACCGCGTCTACCAATCGTTAGAAGCACTTCAGAGCCGGTCGGCCCTCGCATCAGTTCGACTGATTTATTGACGGGTAGATCTCGGACCGATTCGCCGTCGATTTTTAGAATGACATCACCGGCCTCAAGGCCCGCAGCTTCCGCGGGTGACCCGTCGATTGGGGCGATGATGGTGACGTAGCCGCGATCTTGACCGATCTCGATACCCAGTCCGCTGAACTCTCCCTTTGTGGTTTCTTGCAGCGAGTCGAACGCTTTTTCTTTGAGGAATACCGAATGGGGGTCCAATCCTGACAGCATGCCCTGCACGGCCAGCTCAAAGAGCTTGCTGTCGGGCACGGATTCAACGTAACCCTGACGAATTTGATTAAACACATCGGCGAACATTTGCAGTTCTTCCAGCGGTAACGCGGAGGTGTCTGCGGCGATACCAGCATGAGGATGGTCGCCATGCGGATCGGATGCCTCGTCGACGGTATCCTGTTGTGCGTCCTGAACAGTCTCCTGTGCTACCGCAGCGAGTGATGTGAAGAGAGCAAGCAGAAACCCAAGGGCGCTGGCACGAAGGGGCATGAAAGGATCCAACTGTAGAACGGCCGCTAATGGTACCCGATTATTTTTACTCCGCTCAGCGCCTTATCCATTCCGCCGGATCGACAGGTTGCCCCTGTTGTCGGATCTCAAAGTACAGCCCCGTCATCTCCTGACCACCACTGGCGCCGGCTTTGGCGATCACTTCACCCGCCGTCACACTTTCCCCTACTGCTCGCATCAGGCTGTGATTTTGGGCGTAGAGCGTTAGCCAGCCGTCCTGATGGTCTATCACGATCAGCAAACCCTGACCTCTCAGCCAGTCAGCATAGATCACCTGGCCCGCGTGAACAGCGCGGATAGCGGCGCCCTCCTCAGCGGGGATCAACCAACCCTGCCAGCGGATGTCAGCGTTGCGGCGCGCTCCAAACCGATTGGAGGGTGCCCCTGAAACGGGCATGACGAGCGCGCCTTTGCGTTCGGCAAAGGGCACAGTGGCGGGTATCGGTGCCGGGGTCACGCTCACCAGCTCCTCAAACAGTTGATTCAGGCGCTGTTGATCCGCTTCCAGTTTCGCCAGTTGCTGTTCATCGGTGCTGACCTGCGCATTGATGGCTTGCAGGGTGCGTTGCCTCGATGTGCGTTGCGCGGCTAGCACCTCTGTAGCGCTGCGCGCTGCCTCTTCCTGCGCGGCGAGTTGCGCCTGTGTTCCCTGAGAGCGCTGGATGTTCTGCTCAATGTCTCTCAGCCCTTGCTCATAGAGGTTGATCGCGTCCTGTTGATCTTCCACCAGAATCTGCAAATACGTCATGTGACGCGCGATGTCCTCAGGCGTTTGGTCCCCAAGCCACACGCGCAATCCGCCGCCTTGCTGCATCGCCCACAGATGCTGGATGCTCTGCTCGATCAGTTGCACCCGCGCTTCTTGATCAGCGTGAAGTGACAGCCCTTCGGCCTCCAGCGTCTGTAGCGTTTGCTTCAGGGCGCTTCGCTCGCGCTTTAGTTGGGCCGCCTTGATGTCCGAGGCACTGATTTGCAGGTCGATGTCGCGGAGGTCGCGCTGCAGGATGTCGCGCTCTTTCTCTCTGGCGTTCAGACGAGATTGAATGGCATTAATGTCAGCTCTCAGCCGAGATAGTTGCTCGCCCGTTTCATCGATATCGGCTGTCGCATAACCGGCCGGCATCAACAGAGTGGTCGCGATGAAAAGTGACAGCAGGGTGCGATGGCGTCTGCACAGTCCTGCCGCCATCAACGATCAGGAAGTCAGTAGGCTGCGCCCTGACATGGCGGCGGGCGCGTCAATGTCCATCAAGGCCAGAATGGTTGGTGCCACGTCCGCCAAGATGCCGCCGTTGGCATCCAGTTGTCTCTGCTTGCCGCCGAGATAAATCAGGGGGACGGGCTCGGTCGTGTGCTGCGTATGCGGCTGATTGTTCTCATAATCACGCATCTGCTCACAGTTGCCGTGATCTGCGGTAATCAGTCCTTCCCCGCCCTGTGCCAGTAGCGCTTGTTCGATACGACCGATGCATTCGTCAAGGGTCTCAACAGCTGTCACCGCAGCGTCAAACTGCCCGGTGTGGCCAACCATATCGCCGTTTGCATAGTTCACAACGATGAAATCATAGCGACCCGATTCAATCGCATCCACCAATGCGTCCGTTACCTCGCGAGCGCTCATCTCCGGCTGTTCATCGTAGGTGGCAACATCGGGTGAAGGGATGAGTGTTCGCGTTTCTCCCGCGAAAGTGGCTTCCTGTCCGCCGCTGAAAAAGAAGGTGACGTGAGCATATTTCTCGGTTTCGGCAATGCGCAGCTGTGTCTGGCCGCGGTTGGCCAACACTTCTCCCAGACTGTCTTCCAGTGTGTCGGGTGGGAAGGCGACGGGGCAGGACAGGCTCGCGGCATACTCGGTGGTCGCGACCAACTGGATGTTTGGTACCGCGCGGCGGGCAAACCCCGTAAAGGCCGGGTCTACCAATGCTTGAGAGAGTTGTCGCGCTCGATCGGCGCGAAAGTTCATGAACAGTACAGCATCGCCGTCTCCGATGAGGGCGGGGTCACCGATGCCAGTTGGTGCCACGAATTCGTCGTCTTCACCTCTAGCGTAGGCGGCTGATAGCGCCTCTGCTGCGGAATCCGCATGCTGCTCGGCAGTACCCTGGGTCAAGAGAGTGTGGCTTTTCTCGATGCGATCCCAGCGGTTGTCTCGATCCATCGCCCAGTACCGGCCATGCACTGATGCAATTCGGCCGACACCCAAAGCTCTTAGCGTTGCCTCTGCGCGGGCCAGTGAGGGTTCAGCGCTCCGCGGGGGCGTGTCGCGACCATCGAGAAAAGCATGCAGGTACAGTTCTTTGGCGCCCCGTTCTGCGGCCAATTGAAGTGCGGCATAGAGATGTGCTTCGTGACTGTGCACGCCCCCCGAAGATAATAAGCCCATGACATGGATGGCTTTACCGGCATCGATGGCGGCATCAATCGCCGTCAGGTAAGCGGTATTTGTTGCAAAGTCACCGCTAGCGATAGCTTGGTCGATGCGGGTGATCGATTGATAAACGATGCGCCCGGCGCCCAAGCTCATATGGCCTACTTCCGAATTACCCATCTGCCCTTCGGGCAAGCCAACATCGAGGCCTGAGCCTGAGACAAGTGTGTGGGACGCATCGCGCCATAGCCGGTCGAGGTTGGGCGTCTGTGCCGCGCGGATAGCGTTGTCCTCGGTAGCGGTGCGATGACCAAAACCGTCGAGTATGACCAGTAGTGTTGTGCGTCGCTTTGATGACACGGGTGACAGGCTCAGGATCCCAGAGCGGTGATTGTAGCGCGGCGTGCCCATGAGGGCACGTTCACGGGGGCAGGGTGCGCGACGATCCATCGGTCTTATGTTGTTATCCCGGCGCAGACAACCTCTGGGCAGGCCCGAGGCGGTGTGGTTAGCAGCCGAGTGCTCAAGCTTAGTCACATTGCCTGCTTTGACTGGAGGCACTGAAGTTGAACCGATATACTCCGCGTCCGCGCCGTGGAGCAGAGGTGACGTGTAGTCCCCCTTAGCAACCGACTCTCCGGCGATACAATGATGAGAAACCCGCACTGCGGGTGACGGTGGGGCAAAAAGCGTGTCGTTAGACCTGGTGTTTCAGTTTCTCGGGCAACAGTGGATTTTAGTGGCCGCATTGGCGACTACGCTGACCATGCTCGTGCTTCATGAGAGCCGTAAGGCAGGTCCGGCGCTCTCAATTAACGAGGCCGTTCAGCTAATCAACAGTGACGGGGGCGTCTTTCTCGATATTCGTGACGCTGCCGACTTCGCTCGAGGCCATATTACTGACGCGGTACATATACCCGCTGCAGCGCTGGCGAAACGCGGCAATGAATTGGAAAAATACCGCGATAAACCCGTCGTAGTCGTGTGTAAAATGGGGCAGTCCGCGGGTCCGGCGACTAAGGCGCTGAGAGCGCAGGGGTTCAGTCGCGCACAGAAGCTCTCGGGCGGCATGATGGAGTGGGACGCGCAAAAGCTTCCGGTCGTTAGCGAATGAGTAACGTTGTGATTTACACCACGCGTTGGTGCCCGTTTTGCATTCGCGCGAAAGCGTTGCTGGACCGAAAAGGCGTTCAGTATGACGAGATACCTGTGGACGGCGACCCGGTTGCGCGGCAGCAAATGGCCGAGCGTGCAGGGGCAACCTCCGTGCCGCAGATCTGGATAAACGAGCAACATATTGGTGGATGTGACCAGCTCATTGGTCTCGAGCGCTCAGGCGGATTGGAGCCGCTGCTCGCGTAACGGCTTCCACCACAGCGATTTTAAAATGGAAGGAGTGTCAGCATGGCTGAAGAAGGAACCGCAGCCGCTCAGGAAGAACAGGCTCAGCAGCAGTTTGTTACGCAGCGGATTTATACAAAGGACATTTCCTTTGAGTCACCTATTGCCCCCAAAGTGTTCCGTCAAGAGTGGAAACCCGCAGTCAATGTGGACTTGAACACCAAGAGCAGTCGCGTAGATGAAGAGGGCAACCACGAGGTTGTGCTGACACTCACGATCACTGCCAAACTCGAAGAGCAGACCGCTTTCTTGGTTGAGGTACAGCAGGCTGGTATTTTCTTTGTTTCTGGGATCGAAGGAGATTCTCTGCGGCAGTTACTGGCTACAGTTGCCCCGACTATTTTGTTCCCATACGCGCGGGAAGCGATTGATAGCCTCGTGGTAAAGGGGGGCTTCCCCGCTCTTATGATTGCGCCCGTGAATTTTGATGCACTGTTCCGTCAAGCCGTTGCGCAACAGGCTGTCGAGGCGGGAGATGCAGTCGTCCCCTCTGAAGGCGCGACGCATTGAGGATGCTGCGGCCGCGTTTACGCGGCCGGTAAGTTCAGGTCTTTAAGCTTTCGGGTGAGGGTATTACGGCCCCATCCGAGCAACTCTGCTGCCTCGGCTTTTCGCCCACCGGTGTGGTTGAGCGCAGCCTCAATCATTATCGATTCAAAAAGCGGCAGCGCCTGCCGCAGTACATTGGATTGCCCATCGGACAATGCCTTGTTTGCCCAGCCTGCCAGTTGTTCATGCCACGTTTCAGCTTGATTGTTAGTGTCAGCGCTCTGTTGTTGCAGCAGCTCGGGCGGCAAGTCCGACAGGACGACCTCACGCCCCGCAGCCATAACCGTTAGCCACCGGCAGGTATTCTCGAGTTGTCTGACGTTGCCCGGCCAGGGTAACCGTGTTAACACACTCAGTGCGTCTTCGGACAAGACTTTGGCCTCGACGCCCAGCTCGTTGCCTGCCGCGGTAAGGAAATGTGTGAGTAATTGTGGAATGTCCTCGCGGCGTTCTGACAATCTTGGCACGTGAATGCGAATTACGTTGAGTCGATGGAACAGATCCTCTCGAAAAGCACCCGATTCGACTAGAGACTCCAGCTTCTGGTGAGTCGCGGCAATGATGCGCACATCGGCCTTGATGGAGTCGACGCCACCCACTCGAAAAAATTCGCCGTCCTGAAGCACGCGCAGGAGTCGCGTCTGAGTAGCTGCCGGCATGTCCCCTATCTCGTCGAGAAATAGTGTGCCGCCACGTGCCTGCTCGAATCGCCCCTCCCGCCGATTGTTGGCGCCTGTAAAGGCACCTTTCTCGTGCCCGAATAATTCCGACTCCATCAGTTCTTGAGGGATGGCAGCCATATTCAGTGCGACAAAAGCGCTGTTCGCCCGCGGGCTGTGACGATGGAGTGCGCGAGCGACCAGCTCTTTGCCGGTGCCTGACTCACCATTGATCAACACCGTGATGTGGCTTTGCGCAAGGCGCCCGATCGCGCGAAAAACCTCTTGCATGGCAGGCGCGTTGCCAATGATTTCGGTCGTTCGTCGATCGCCCGTATCCGTTGCGCTGCCGGTGTTCTGTGCTTGCTGAGATTGGGCCCGTGTCACGGTGGCCACCATTTCGTCGATGTCGAAGGGCTTGGGCAGGTACTCGAAGGCGCCCTCCTCATAGGCGTTGACTGCGCTGTCGAGATCGGAGTGCGCGGTGGTAATGATGACGGGCAGGTCGGGTTGTCGCGCTTTAATCTGAGACAGCAAGGCGATACCGTCCATGCCGGGCATACGGATGTCGCTGACTACAACCATAGGCGCATCGCTCTCCAGCGCATTAACAACGGCGTCACCTGACTCGAAAGCACGACAGTTCAGCCCGGCGCGTGTGAGCGCTTTTTCCATCACCCACCGGATCGAGCTGTCATCATCAACGATCCAGACTTGTTCGTTTGCTGGCATCTCAAATCTCCATGGGTAAGAGCATGGTGAAGCGGGTTTCTCCCGGCACGCTTTGTACCTGAATCAAACCGCCATGCTGATTAGCTATTCGCTGCGCAATAGATAGGCCCAGGCCTGTGCCTTGGGCATTGCCTGTGACCATTGGAAGGAAAAGCCGTGGCAGCAGGTCTTCGGGAACGCCGGGTCCATCGTCACTGACCTGAAGCGCGCAGACCAGTTTGTGTCGGTTACCGCCGACGGTGAATTGCCGAAGCACGCGTGTCCTTAGCGTAATCAGTCCGCCGTCACCGCAGGCTTGCCAGGCATTGCGGACCAGGTTGAGCACGGCCTGGGTAAGCTGGCCGCCGTCTGCCATGAAATCCGGCAAGCTCGGATCGTAGTCGCGCTCGATACTCAGTTGGCCCTTTGCTTCGGCTTCTATGAGTTGCCGAACATGCTCGGTCACTTCATGAATATTCGTTGCCTCAGACTCCAGTCGTTCTCTGGGGCCCAGCATTCGATCGACCAAGGTTCGGAGGCGATCAACCTCTGAGATGATGATGTCCGTATACTCATGCAGGTTGACTTCCGCTAACTCGCCCGCGAGTAACTGCGCGGCCCCGCGTATACCACCCAGGGGGTTTTTCACCTCGTGGGCCACCCCTTTCATAATTTCTTTCAGCGTTGCCTGTGCCTGCCATTCGCTCTCGTCCCGGCTTATGGCCTGAAGCCGATCGACCATGTTGAGCTCGACCAATAAGCAGCGTTGCTCAGCGCTAGAGCTAATCGGACTTAGGGTGATATCGACCGTGCGCTCTTGGCCTGTTCGTGTAGTGAGGGGAATGGCGCGCCTGACCATCGGATAATTGTCAGACAGTGCCTGCTGCAGGAGCGGGTACCACTCGTTTGATTCATCGAGGAGTTCCTCCAACGCGCTTCCCAGCGCACGACTCGCGGAGACTTCCAGCAGATTTTCCGCCGATAGGTTGAGCGCGCGGATGTGCAAATTAGCGTCCAGCAGCACGACACCCGTCGCTAACAGGTCGAGATGGTAGTCGACAGTGAGATCGATCAGTGGTTCGGCGGACATCGTTTTAATTCCGTAAACTCGGACGCATCACGTAGACAATGTGCTCGGGCGACGCATCTTGCCCAGTGCCGTCAGCGTCAAGCCGCAACACCTGCAGTCGATGCTCGCCTCGAAAGACATTGGTGAGTTGCCAACTTGCGCCTTTCTGAGGTGCGCCGACCGCTGCACCATCGAGCGTCAGGACGAGATTCTCCCCGGGCCCGAGTGCCGGGCTCACAGCGACTTCCACCACAAAATTGCCGGGACCCATCGGGATCGTTGCTTGGTCCGCTGGCGTCGTGATGCGTGTTTCGAATGACTGGTTGTCTGCAGCGCGCGCTGCCTCCGAGTCTGCGCTCGTAATGTCGCCATTCCACTGTGGCGCGGGGGTGGTGTTCGTAGCGTTAATCGACTGCTCTTCCGCGATCGCGCCGGAGTGGGGGGTGTCGGTAAAGGTGACGTTGCCCTGCTCATCAACAACTTTGTATACCGTTTGCGCCATTATTGGGGCTGTTGCCAGGATCAAGAGCACGCCAAGGCATGCGGCTGAGATGACATGTGTTGGTAGCGCGGCACGTCGGGAGAGTGGCAAAGGCTCAACAGTCGATGAGCGCGTGGCGTGTTCCGGCGTGCGAGACAATCTATTCAGATAGGGGCTGATCCATCGGGGGGCTGTCAGGGCAGTTTTTTGCGACCTCATCTTCACCCCGTCCGCGCGAATGGCGGCGCACCAAAACGGTGCGCCGTCGTTACGGTGCCTGCGAAGTAAACGCAGCCCACCTGGAGGAGGCTCATGAATGGGGATCAGCACCGGAGGCTGCCACTTAAACGGAGTAGTAGAGGTCGAATTCGACCGGGTGTGTGGTCATATTCAGACGCTCGACGTCTTCGCGTTTCAGTTCGATATAGGCATCAATCATGTCATCGGTGAAGACACCGCCGGCGGTCAGGAAGCCACGATCAGCATCCAGCGCATCAAGTGCCATCTCCAGACTCGATGCGACGGTTGGGATCGCTGCGGCTTCGTCAGCCGGCAGGTCGTATAGGTCCTTATCCGCTGCATCGCCGGGGTGAATCTTGCTCTGAATGCCGTCAATGCCTGCCATTAACATCGCAGCAAAAGCGAGGTAAGGATTGGCGGTGGGGTCGGGGAAGCGAACCTCGATACGTTTGCCCTTAGGTGACGGCTCATAGGGAATGCGAATCGATGCGGAGCGGTTGCGCGCTGAGTAGGCCAGCATGACGGGCGCTTCGAAACCGGGGACCAATCGCTTATAGCTGTTGGTCGAGGCGTTAGTAAAAGCATTCAGCGCGCGGGCGTGCTTGATAATGCCGCCGATATAATACAACGCCGTATCGGACAGCCCCGCATAGCCCTCGCCGGCAAAAGTATTGTCACCACCCATGGCGATCGACTGGTGCACGTGCATCCCAGACCCGTTATCGCCGACTAGGGGTTTAGGCATAAACGTCGCGGTTTTGCCGTAGGCATGTGCCAGGTTGAGTACGCAGTACTTGAGGATCTGTACCTCGTCAGCCTTGGTGACCAGGGTGTTGAATTTCACGCCAATCTCGCATTGGCCCGCCGTGCCAACTTCATGGTGGTGCACTTCAACGTCGAGCCCCATCTGCTCCATGGCTGAGCACATGGCCGCGCGAATGTCGTGCAGTGAGTCAACCGGTGGGACCGGGAAGTAGCCACCCTTAACGCGTGGGCGATGGCCAGTGTTGCCTTCTTCCACATCGAGGTTCGAAGACCACGCCGCCTCTTCAGCATTGATCGCATAGCTGGCGCCACTCATATCGACGCCCCACTTGACGTCGTCGAACACGAAGAACTCGGGTTCCGGGCCGAAGAATGCGGTATCACCAACACCGGTTGTGGCCAGGTAAGCCTCGGCTTTTTTGGCAATGCTGCGCGGGTCGCGGTCGTAGCCCTGCATGGTTGCGGGCTCAACGATATCGCATCGAACGATGATGGTCGGGTCGTCTGTGAACGGATCCAAAACGGCGGTGCTGTCGTCCGGCATCAGAATCATGTCGGACTCGTTGATACCTTTCCAACCAGAGATAGAGGATCCGTCAAACATCTTGCCGTCCGCAAAAAAGTCTTCGTCAACAGCGCCGGCAGGGATGGAGACGTGTTGCTCTTTGCCCTTCGTGTCGGTGAATCGCAAATCCACCCAACGGATGTCGTGAGTCTGGATTAGATTGAGCGTTCGCTCTGACATGTGTTGCTCCTCTCATGCAGCGTAAAGCGTGCCCGCTTAAAAGCGGGTCTAGTGCGCTAGGGCGTCGTGTGACCTGCAAGGGATGTGCCAAACGCGCGGCCGGCGTCTATGGCCAGTTAAACCGTGCCGTTCATCCGACCATTAACGTGCTAGCCGTGAAGTTGATACGCAAAATGATGCATTTTGGTGCAATAATCAATCGCCTCGCACTAATTCGGTGCGTTTGGTCGAGGGGTTGGTCAGCAATTATCGTAAAATCAGTACTTTACGAGACGACTAGACATGGCATGGATCTTGCGTCTACATCGGGGAGGTGTTTTGGTCATGTGCACTGCGTGCGGCTAACACATCGATCTATGAACCACTTTGAGCAAACTGTGTGCCTTTAATCGCACTGTGCGGAGACGTAGTAGAAATGAAAGCAAAACTTGAATACATCTGGCTTGATGGTTACAAGCCGACACAAAGCCTGAGAAGCAAAACGCAGGTCCGCGATAACTTCGGCGGTACGCTCGAAGAGTGCCCCATGTGGTCATTCGACGGGAGTTCAACCGAACAGGCGGATGGTAGTGCCTCCGATTGCCTGCTAAAGCCCGTCGCGATTTTCCCGGACCCCGGCCGCAAAGACGCTTTTTTGGTGATGACAGAAGTACTCAACGCGGACGGCACGCCTCACGCATCTAACGGCCGCGCTACCATCGACGATGACGATGACGACTTCTGGTTCGGTTTCGAGCAAGAGTATTTCCTGTGGGACGTCGATACCCAATTGCCTCCTGGCTTTCCGGTGAACGGCTACCCTGGGCCGCAGGGACCTTATTACTGCTCTGTGGGAGCGGGGAACGCCTTCGGTCGGGAGTGTGTAGAAGAGCACTTTGATCTGTGTCTCGCAGCGGGCATCAATGTGGAAGGTATTAATGCCGAGGTTGCTGCTGGTCAGTGGGAATTTCAGGTTTTCGCAAAAGGTGCCAAGCGCGCGGGCGATGAAACCTGGGTAGCGCGGTACCTGCTGGAGCGAGTCGGCGAGAAGTACGGCTTTAGTATCAACTGGCACCCCAAGCCCTTCGGCAAGCTAGACTGGAATGGTTCGGGCATGCACGCCAACTTCTCCAACGAAGTGATGCGAACTGCCGGCGAAGAAGCGGTGTTCACCAAAATCTGTGAAGAGTTCGGAAAGAACATCGAGCGTCATATCAGCGTTTACGGCGCTGACAATGACCAGCGATTGACCGGTGACCACGAGACGCAGTCGATCGATGCCTTCAGCTACGGCATTTCCGATCGCGGCGCGTCCATCCGAATCCCGGTATCCACGCATACCGATGGTTGGATTGGCCGACTCGAGGATCGACGAACCGCTTCTAACGCTGACCCTTATAAAGTTGCAGCGGCGATTGTGAAAACAACCAAGGAAGCGCTCGCTTAAAGACGCAAAGCTTCAGCGCGCTCGGGCCTAATTGATCCGGGGGGCGCGATCGAAATCACCGCAGTGAGACTGACCGTCCGCTGCGGTTTTTTGTTTTTGGGGGGCTGAATTGCAGGCTCTGCCGCGCACTCGGGCATGTCGATCCTGCTCTCGGATGCTCAATGGCGATGGGGGAGGCAAATAGTCGCATTGAACCGATACCGGTTGCGTGGTGTACACTCCGCGCCCGCTAAGCGTCTAGCGCCCCTATATTTACCGGACACCAGATGAAATCCCTTCGCAATATCGCCATCATTGCCCACGTTGACCACGGAAAAACCACGTTGGTCGATTGCTTGCTCCAGCAGTCCGGCACACTGGACAGGAAGAACGCGGGCGCAGAGCGGATCATGGATTCGAACGATCAAGAGCGCGAACGCGGGATCACGATTCTCGCGAAGAACACTGCAATCACGTGGAACGACTATCGCATCAATATCGTCGACACCCCGGGGCATGCCGACTTTGGCGGTGAAGTTGAGCGAGTCTTGTCGATGGTCGACTCCGTGCTGTTGCTGGTCGACGCTGTCGATGGGCCGATGCCGCAAACCCGCTTCGTCACTGCCAAAGCCTTTGAGCGAGGTCTAAATCCCATTGTGGTGGTGAACAAGATCGACCGGCCTGGCGCCCGCCCGGATTGGGTGATTGATCAGGTATTTGATCTTTTCGATACCCTGGGCGCTACCGAGGAACAGTTGGAATTCCCCGTTATTTATGCCTCCGCTATCAATGGCGTTGCGGGTGAGGATTATGAAGCTATGGCTGACGATATGTCGCCGCTTTTCCACGCCATCGTCGATAAAGTGGCGCCACCCGAAGTCAACGCGGACGGGCCGCTACAGCTTCAGATATCTGCGCTCGACTACAGTAGCTATGTCGGTGTAATCGGCGTCGGACGCATTACGCGAGGGGAGCTCACGCCCAACACGGCGGTGGCGGTTGTCGATCGCGAGGGTAACCAGCGCAGTGGCAAGGTGCTGCAAGTGATGGGCTACCTTGGCCTTGAGCGGGTCGAGGCGCAGCGCGCCGAAGCGGGGGACATTGTCTGCGTGACGGGCATCGACGCACTGAATATCTCAGACACGCTATGCGATCCGGCGACGCCTGAATCCTTGCCCGCGCTGACGGTCGATGAACCGACCGTCAGTATGACTTTCCAGGTGAATGATTCCCCTTTTGCGGGCCGCGAAGGCAAATATGTGACGTCCCGCAACATCAAGGAGCGCCTCGGGAGAGAGCTGATTCACAACGTGGCACTGCGGGTTGAGCAGGGCGACAGCCCTGACAAGTTCAAGGTGTCTGGCCGTGGCGAGCTCCACCTGTCCGTGTTGATTGAGAACATGCGACGCGAAGGCTTCGAGTTAGGCGTATCGCGGCCTGAAGTGATTCAGAAAGAAATCGATGGCGAGCTCTGCGAGCCCTATGAAAGTTTGGTCATCGACTGTGAGGAGGCGCACCAGGGCGGAGTCATGGAGGAACTGGGACTGCGTCGTGCCGAGCTGCAGAACCTGGTCACGGACGGAGCGGGTCGCGTGCGGCTGGAGTTTATCGTGCCAGCAAGAGGTTTGATTGGTTTTCGCTCCCAGTTTCTCACCCTGACTTCCGGATCGGGCATCATGACCCACATATTCGATCACTATGGCCCCGTCGCGAAATCCGAGCTGGGTGCCCGGAACAATGGGGTGCTCGTCTCTATGGTCTCGGGCAAAACGCTGGCTTACGCGCTGTTCAGTCTGCAGGAACGGGGCCGGCTATTCATCGAGCCTAATGTTGACGTTTATGAGGGCCAGATCATGGGGCTCCACAGTCGCGGTAATGATCTGGTGGTCAATCCGACCAAGGCGAAGCAACTGACGAATGTGCGAGCCTCAGGTAGTGACGAGGCGGTCATTCTGACGCCGCCTGTGCTTCACAGTCTCGAGCAGGCGCTCGAGTTCATTGACGAGGATGAACTGGTTGAAGTGACACCTGACAGTATCCGTCTGCGTAAAAAGTTGCTGTTGGAGCACGAGCGCAAGCGTGCCTCGAGAAACGCTGCCTGAGCCGGGAGATCGGCTCTAGCTAGTCCCGCCCGCCCCGGTTCTTAGCATCTGAATGTGGGGGATGTCATCTTCGAGGTAAGGCTCGCCGACTGCGATAAAGCCGAGTGATTCATAAAATGACTGTAAGTAGGTCTGGGCGCTGAGCCGCACGGCCGGCCAGCGAGCATCGCAAAATGCTAGCGCCACGCGCATGAGCTCCCGGCCGAGACCCACGTTGCGGTAGTCCTTCTGCACCGCGACCCGACCGATTGAGCATTCCTCATAGGAGACTCCCGGTGGCAGCACACGCAACGTTCCAACCAATCTGTCTTGGGCCGCCACCTCGAGATGCCAGCCGTCGATATCTTTCTCATCGACTTCTTGATATGGGCATTCCTGCTCAACGACAAAAATCGCGGTTCTCAGCTCGAGGACTCTGTGCCACTCCGGTCCACTGAAAAGCATGAAGTGACGCCAGCGCCAAGTCAGCGTTTCGCGAACTGATTCGGTGCCCCATGTCATGCCGATGCTCCTAAAAGTTTTGCAGCAATGCGTCTACCGCCGTGGTGTTGCCGCGTCCGGGTGCGTTAGCATATCGCGGTTGACGGGCCACGCGGGAAGGCGTGACCCACCGTTCCCAGAGAGAATGCCTTCACCATGACAGACATGATGCAGCCCTCCGTCGATGTCGAGCAGCTGTCGTTGCGCGATTACGCGGAAAAAGCGTACCTCGACTACTCAATGTACGTGATCCTGGACCGCGCGCTTCCCCATATTGGCGATGGCCTAAAACCGGTCCAACGGCGCATCGTTTACGCCATGAGTGAGCTGGGCTTGAAGGCATCTGCCAAGTACAAGAAGTCCGCTCGTACAGTGGGTGACGTCATCGGTAAGTTCCACCCGCACGGCGACAGTGCGGCATATGAAGCGATGGTATTGATGGCGCAGGACTTCTCCTACCGCTATCCACTGATCGATGGTCAGGGTAACTGGGGCTCTCCCGATGACCCCAAATCCTTCGCCGCCATGCGCTACACGGAGTCGCGTCTGACCCCTTACGCTGAGGTGCTCCTGTCTGAGCTGGGTCAGGGCACGGTGGACTGGCAGCCTAATTTTGATGGCACCCTCGAGGAGCCTACCGTGTTGCCCGCGCAGGTTCCGAACTTACTGCTGAACGGCACCACTGGCATTGCGGTCGGGATGGCTACCGATATTCCCCCCCACAATCTGAACGAAGTGGTGGCGGCGACCATTCATCTGTTGGACTCGCCAAAGGCAACGGTTGCCGAGCTTTGCGAGCACATCAAAGGGCCGGATTTTCCCACCGAAGCCGAGATCATCACGCCCGCTGAGGAGCTGCGCACGCTGTATGAGACGGGTCGCGGCGCGCTCCGGGTCCGCGCAGCGTATTCGGTCGAGGACGGCGCGGTGGTGATTCATGCGCTGCCACATCAGGTCTCTGGCGCCAAGGTGCTCGAACAAATTGCGGCGCAAATGCAGGCCCGCAAACTCCCTATGATCTCGGATCTGCGCGATGAGTCGGATCACGAGCATCCGACCCGACTGGTGCTCGTACCCCGGTCGAATCGTATCGACCTCGATGGCGTGATGAGCCACCTGTTTGCCACAACCGATCTGGAGCGCATCTACCGTGTGAACTTGAATGTGATCGGTATCGATGGGCGGCCAGCCGTAAAGTCGCTGGTCACGATTCTCAAAGAGTGGCTGGCCTTCAGGAAGGCAACGGTTAAGCGGCGTTTGGAGTACCGGCTCGAACGTGTCGAGCGGCGCATGCACATTCTTGAGGGGTACCTCGTCGCCTATCTGAACATCGATGAGGTGATCCGCATTATCCGCGAGGAGGATGAACCCAAAGCGGTGCTGGTGAAGACCTTCAAGATCAGCGATATCCAAGCCGAAGCGATCCTCGATCTCAAACTCCGTAATTTGGCGAAGTTGGAGGAGATGAAGATCCGAGGCGAGCAGGACGAGCTCGCCGAGGAACGCGACACACTGAAGAAGACGCTGGGTAGCGACGCGCGGCTAAAAACACTGATCAAGCGCGAGCTGAAGGCCGTTGTCGAGGCACATGGTGACAGCCGCCGCGCTCCGCTCACCGAACGCAAAGAAGCGAAGGCCTTCAGCGAGCTAGAGCTCACTACTGCGGACCCGCTGACGATCGTCTTGTCTGAAAAAGGCTGGATTCGCGCCGCGAAGGGTCACGACATCGACCCGGCGTCGCTGAGTTATAAATCGGGCGATGGTTTCAGGTTCGCTGCGCGCGGCAAATCAAACCTCCCAACGGTGGTGCTGGACTCAACCGGCCGCGCCTACACTCTGCCTACGCATCAACTCCCGTCCGCGCGGGGCCAGGGCGAGCCGCTGACAGGCAGAATCAACCCGCCGTCTGGGGCGACCTTTGAGGGCTTGCTGACTGGAGCAGAGGGTGACCGCTTCCTGCTCGCCAGTGATGCAGGCTTCGGTTTTGTCGTGCAGTTCTCCCAGCTTCACGCGAAGAACAAAGCGGGTAAGGCTGTTCTGACACTTCCTAAAAACGCCCGAGTAATGGCGCCCGCGGCAATTGCTGCGGGTGAGGAACCGTTGGTAGTCGTGGCAACCAATGAAGGCCGCATGCTCGTTTTTCCGCTTGCGGAGCTACCGGAGCTTGCACGAGGCAAGGGCAACAAATTGATCGGCATTCCCTCTGCTCGCGCCGCTGCTCGAGAGGAGTTCGTTGCAGGACTTTGCGTTGTCACCGAGGGCGACACCCTTCAGGTGACCTCCGGCGGGCATTACCGCAATTTCAAGTGGTCTGAGCTCGAGCACTTTCGCGGTGAGCGAGGACGCCGGGGGAGTAAGCTACCCAAGGGCTATCAGCGCGTGACGCGCCTTGAGGTGGTTACCGATTAATTAGAAGGGAAGAAATCCCTGCGGTGTGTCGTCGTCTGCCGGTGCGATCATCCGCTTGATCAAGTGTAGTTGCCGCTCAAGCAAGTCGAGGTGGGCACCGCTGATTTCTCCAAGCGCCATCCATTTTTCGTCGATCACGTCGATACCCATCCGCGTCGTTAGCCCTCTATCTTCAGCGGCATGTGAAGAAAGCAGCACCCCTTCCACTGGTTGGTTCGACAGCTCGAGCAGCTCATCCAGCGTAGATTGGATATAAAGCCCGGGATAAATGTCTTTCTCGTCACCCCGGCCCAGTTCACTCACACCGACTGCCAGACCCGCAGTGAATGAGAGTCGATCCCGCTTTTCAGCGATTTCACTGCTGCGGGATAAAAGCCAGGCGCAGCTGGCGGCGCGTAATACCGGTGAGCCGGCGGGGTGATCACCTGAAAAATAGATTGCCAGTGTGAACTGGCGGACAACGCTGAGGTCTCCACCATAAAAGCCGGCGCAACCGTAGGCCATGCGATGAAGCACTGATACATATTGCTGCAAGCGAGATTCATCGAGCGTGTCGAGGTAACCGGGCAAGTGTTTGAGAGAAATGCACAGTATTGCGGTGTCGGTGTAGTACTCCTCCCCATGGTCACCGGGGTCGCGGGATCTCAGCAGCTCGAGCGGCAAGGCATTAATGTGGTCCTGAAGTTTATGGACTTCATTGATCGAGGCAGAGTCTTCGCCCGTGACGGCATCGAGTTGAGCGACTGCCTCACTGATATTGCTCGCCAGTTTCTGGCCCATTGGTCGTGTAAGCGCGTAGACCGCGACGCTGAGCAGCGCGGATAGCGCAATCAGACCCCAGATAAGCGTCTCCCGTGCGGCCTTTTGTTCACCGAGGTCGAGGTATAACTCGACTTGACCTGCGGTGTTGCCATCGATCACCACTGGGTGCCGAAAAGCTTGGGCGTCAGCCACCACCTGACCCCGTGCGGCGAGTTCCATGCTCTCTACATCAAGCACCCGCGCAGCAGCGAACAGCGTTTGGTCTGTGTAGAACTGCAATTCCGCGACCAGCCCGAGCCGGTCGCCCGCCGACAGTTCTGTTGCTGCGCGAGCCGCTAGTTGCTCTGCTGCAGCCTTGGCATGTTCGGTCAGCGTCGTGTTCTGAATAGACTGCGTAGACTGCGACGCAACCAGCACCAGTGTCAGCGTGGCCAACAGGCAGCACCCGGCAGCCGACAGTGCCAGTTGCTGCGAAAGGGGCTGATGACGTAGTCGGTGCAATAGCCTGTTCAAAGAGATTCTCCGCTGGCTGTCCGTTCAGTATAAACTTCGCGTACTGCGACGGTTTACAGATTGTCGCATTCCACACCATTCAAGAAACAGGGAATCCGCACGTGGTAGATGCGACACATGCGATCGTCTTGATGGCGCCTAAGGGCGCTAAGCTGGACGTCCGCCGCGTGTCGGAGGTTGTCGAGGACGCGGGCGCTCGGGTGATTGCGTTGCGCGACGTGCCGGTCCCGGTTTCTCTCGCTGACCGACGCACCGTGCAAACGCTCCTGATTCACTGTGTCGATGATGAGACGGTCTCTGCTCCGCTTCGCGATCTTTCTGATCAAACTGGCGTTGATATCGCGCTGCAAACCCGACGTTCACGCTGTCAACGCTACCGGCTAGCGGTATTTGATATGGACTCCACCTTGATCGATTGTGAGGTGATTGATGAGCTGGCTATCGCCGCGGGTGCCGGCAGACAGGTTGCGGATATCACCGAGCGCGCCATGCGCGGCGAGCTCGATTTTGATGAGAGCTTTCGGACCCGGCTTGCGCTACTGGGGGGGCTTGATGCCAACGCGGTGCAGGATTTGGCAGATCGGTTGCCTGTGAAAGAAGGGCTTCGCGAGATGACGACAACGCTGAGGGCGCAAGGGATGAAGCTAGCGATTTTCTCAGGCGGTTTTACCCCGATCGCTGAGCGCCTTCAGGCGGACTACGGGTTTGACGAAGTTGTCGCCAATGAGCTTGAGGTGCAGGACGGCAGGGTCACCGGGCGGGCGGTACCGCCGATTGTTAATCGGGAATACAAAGCGTCCGCATTACGGGATCTGGCCGCGCGCCTCAACATCTCGTTGGAGGCGTGCATCGCCGTGGGCGACGGCGCTAACGATTTGTCGATGATGGCCGCTGCCGGGATGGGTGTGGCCTTCCATGCCAAGCCTGCGGTGCGTGCCGCCAGTCCCATCGAGGTGACGCACTGTGGTTTGGACGGTGTGTGCTACCTCCTTGGAAGCGAGGGAGAGTTCGCCAGCGACTGAGCGATGATCATCGCGATCGAGGATATCCCTGAGGTATGATCACGTTTTTGATCAATAGGTCATCCACGATGCCAAACTTTTCAACCAATGAATTCAAGCCCGGTCTGAAGGTGATGCTTGACGGTGAGCCGTGTTCCATCCTCGAAAACGAATTCGTTAAACCGGGGAAAGGTCAGGCATTCAACCGAGTCAAACTGCGCAACCTCAAGTCGGGTCGCGTGTGGGAGCGTACGTTCAAATCGGGCGATACCCTCGAGGGCGCGGATGTGATGGATGTTGATCTGGAGTACTCCTACACCGACGGCGAGTTTTGGCACTTTATGGACCCGTCGACCTATGAGCAGTACGGCGCGGACCGGGATGCAGTTGGAGAAGCCGAGAAGTGGCTGAAAGAACAGGAACGCTACGAGATCACGCTGTATAACGGGTCGCCACTGGCTGTCACACCCCCCAACTTCATCGAACTGGAGATTACTGAGACCGACCCCGGCTTGAAGGGAGACACGGCTCAGGGCGGCAGTAAGCCGGCGACATTGAGCACCGGAGCAGTCGTGCGGGTACCGCTCTTCATTACCGAGGGCGAAGTAATACGCGTCGATACCCGTACCGGCGAGTACGTGAGCCGCGCCAGTAAAGGCTGACGGTGTCAGATTGGCGGCCTTCCGCGCCGCTGGTCAATCTGAAAGAGCGCGCTGTACTGCTAGCGCAGTTGCGCACATTCTTCTCGGACCGAGCGGTGTTGGAGGTTGAGACACCGCTACTCTCCCACGCAACCGTACCCGATCCGGGCATAGAAATTTTCCCCGTGCCAGCCGCTGGCAGTGAAACCGCGCCCCGTTACCTGCAGACCTCGCCCGAGTTTGCGATGAAACGTCTGCTTGCTGCGGGCACAGGTGACATCTACCAAATCAGCAAGGCTTTTAGACAGGGTGAAGCGGGTCGTCACCACAATCCTGAATTCACGCTCTTGGAGTGGTACCGCGTCGGTTGGGATCACGCCGCGCTGATACGAGAGGTGGCGGAGTTACTGAGTGCAGTGCTCGGGACCAAGGGCTGGCAGGTATGGCCGTATCGAGCGCTGTTTATGGAGCTCCTCGATATCGACCCGATGGCCGATGGTGATCCTGGCGCGGTGCCAGAGAGTTGGTTGTCTGTAGCTCGGTCCCGCCTGGGTGACGTGCCGCAAGATCTGGACCGCGATGCCTTTCTTGATTTGCTGATGAGTCATTGCATAGAACCCACTCTCGGGGATTGGGGCGTGGTCTTTGTGACAGACTTCCCGCCATCGCAGGCAGCGCTGGCGAGGAAAACTCGGGTAGCGGGCGATTCAGTGGCAGCGCGTTTTGAGTGCTACGTGCGGGGCAGGGAGCTCGCCAATGGCTACTGGGAGCAATCCGATGCATCGTCGCTAGCCCAACAGCTCGAGGCGGACAACGCCCGCCGCAGGTATCGTCAGTTGGCCGAGCGGCCCATTGATCAGCGCCTGCTGGCAG
Source organism: Halieaceae bacterium (assembly GCA_002721785.1). Taxonomy (GTDB): domain Bacteria; phylum Pseudomonadota; class Gammaproteobacteria; order Pseudomonadales; family Halieaceae; genus Luminiphilus. Next base: position 44,264 of record PBLO01000021.1, on the reverse strand, counting down.
CGCATGAACATGGGTTGCCAGAGTGCGCCGGTGTGGCCCTGGGCGTAGATCGGCTGTTAGCGCTAAAGCTGGGGGCCGATTCTCTCGCTGAGGTGATCAGTTTCACCTGGCCTGTCGCGTAAAAATCTTCTTGTCCGGTCACTCGCCGGCGTCCGATCTCACTCGCTTTTCCGGCCACCTGAGGGCGTCGTTTTTAAGATCACAGGACTGTAAATATCGATGAATTCCCGTGGCGGCCGCTTCGGCGATCCCGTAGAAATCTCGATGCAGACGAATTCCAGCCTGCCGCGAAAGACCGTTGTGCCCGTTTCTTCACAGATGATTTGTAGCTGCCGCTGCATTTTCATTCTGCCCGGCCAGTCGGTAATCCATGTGCCCACCAATAGTCTGTCACCTTCCCGGGTGGCCCTGAGGTAATCGTACTCGGCATGTGTCAGAGCCATCGCGCGGTCGAGGCGCTGATAGTCTTCGGCTCCCAACCCGAGTGCAGAGGTATGCGCCCACGCGGCTTCCATGCACCATTCCACATAATGCGTGTTGCGGGTATGGGCGAGCGCGTCAATATGGGCCGCCTCAACGGTGACCGGCCACAAATAGGGGTCAGAAAGGTCCCACTGCGGCGCGGTCATGTGCTGGACGCCGCGACGCGGGGCTGCGCGATCATGAGATAGCCGAAGATCACCGCCAGCACCGGACAAATCAGATTGAAGATTGCGAAAGGTGCGTAGTCGAAGGTGGCAACGCCCAGCGTTGCCGCCATGAAAGCGCCACAGGTATTCCAGGGTATGAGCACAGAGGTCAGGGTGGCGGAATCCTCGAGCGTGCGGGAAAGGCTCAGCCGGTTCAACCCGCGATCGTCATACGCCGGTGTGAACAATCTCCCGGGCAAAGTGATCGCGAGAAACTGATCGGCCGCCAGCACGTTGGTGATGAACCCGCCCCCAACGGTAGCGAGTATCAGGTCGCCAGTGCGCTTCACGCCGCGCAGGACTTGATCCAGCAGTTGCCGGAGGATACCGGTGCTATCCAGCATCCCGCCAAAGGTCATCGCAGTGAGGATCAGAAAAATGGTGTTCAGCATGCTGGCCAAGCCGCCTTTGTCGAGTAGCTTGCTGATTTCGCCCATTCCCTCTGGCGACTGATAGCCCGAGAACAGCGCCATCCACAGCCCTTGAATTAATGGCGTCGGTGATTCTGGGTGCGCTGCCAGTGACAGTTCGCGGACGACGTTTCCTTGCATACCCGCCGCCAGCAGCGCGCCGGCTAGTGTGCACATCAGAATGGCTGGGTAGGCCGGGACGCGCCAGTAAATAAGTGCCAGCATCAGCGCCAAGGGTGACAGCACCCAAGGTGAAATCGCGAACTGCTTGCTCAGTGCAGCGCGAATCGCAGCAATGTTCTCCGGCGTTGCGGCACCCTCGCTGCCAATCAGCGAGAAAACCACCAGCGCTGCAATAAACGCGGGGAGGGTCGTCCACAGCATGTTCTTGATGTGCTCAAACAGATCAACGCCCACAGCCGCGGCGGCCAGGTTGGTCGTGTCCGAGAGGGGCGAGAGCTTGTCACCAAAATAGGCGCCCGAGATGATGGCGCCGGCCGTGATTGCCGGGGATAGCGAGTACGTGGTGGCGATGCCCATCAGACCAATGCCGAGTGTACCGGCGACGGTCCACGAGCTGCCTAGGCTGAGGGATGCCAGCGCACAAATAATGGCCGATGCTGCATAAAAGAAGCCCGGGTCCAGCAGCTGCACCCCGTAGTAGATCATGCCCGGCACGGTGCCGCTGATTATCCAGCTGCCAATCAGTGCGCCTACGGATAGCAGGATCATCATCGGCATGATAGAGACGGTGATCGCACCTACCATGCCCTCTTGAATCGCCTGCCAGCTCATACCGCGGCGCCAGCCAATGAGCATCGTGGCGGCAGAGGCAATGATGAGTGCGACTTGGTTAGGCCCGTAGGACGCGTCTGAACCGAACAAGGCTACCGAGGCAGAGAGTAGTAAAACCAGCAGTGCGATCGGTGCTAGGGACAGCAGCATAGGCAGTGGGTCAGGCGGGGCGATACCCCGGCTTGGTCATGGTGATTTGGTAGGTGCCAATGATGCGCTCCCGAAAGCCCCCCTCGCAATAGCTGAGGTAGTAGCGCCACATGCGAATAAAGCGGTCATCAAAACCCATTTCTCGCACGGTATCGAGCTTGTTAAGGAACTCGGTGTGCCAAGCGTCGAGCGTATCGGCGTAGTCCCGGGTGATGTCCCGCAGGTGACTCATTTGCATGTCCGTCATACGCGCGAGCGCATCGCTGATGACCGTCAGTGATGGCAGGCAACCACCAGGGAAGATGTACCGCTTGATGAAATCCACCGAATCCCGCGCCTGTTCGTAGCGTTGCTCGGTCATGGTGATGGCCTGAATCACGGCCTTGCCGTGTGGCTTCAATAATCGGCTTAAGGTGGCGAAGTAGGTGTCGTAAAACTGGTGGCCTACAGCCTCGATCATTTCGATGGAGACCAGTTTGTCGAAGCGTCCCTCAAGATCTCGGTAATCATCAAATAAAACGGTGATGCGGTCTTGCAGCCCCTTCTCCGCTACCGCTGCCACGGTGTAGTCAAACTGCTCGCGGGAAATCGTTGTCGTGGTCACTTGGCACCCATAGTGTTCTGCCGCATAGATGGCCATACCACCCCAGCCAGTACCGATCTCGACGAGATGATCCTCAGATGTGAGCTCTAGATCCTCGCAGATCAGGTGTAGCTTGTGTTGCGACGCTGCCGCCAGATCGCTCTCCGGAGAGGGGAACACGGCGGAGGAGTACATCATGCTGGGGTCGAGGAAGAGTGAGAAGAAGTCGTTGCCGAGATCGTAATGTGCGGAGATGTTTTCCCGTGAACGGGCTGTCGTATTGCGGCGTGCCCAGTGGCTCATTTTCAAGGCGGTGCGAGCCAGCCAGTTCTGCTTATCAGACATGGCTTCGAGCATGGCCATGTTGGCGCTGAACGCTCGGGTTACGGCGGTGAGGTCAGGGCTACTCCACAGGCCTTCGATATAAGTCTCGCCCGCGGCGATGCTGCCACCCGTCAAAATGCGTCTGTACAGGTCATTGTCGTGGACCTGCACCTCGGCGTGAGGCGCGGACGGATCATCTGTGGACCCAAAGGTCAGCGTTTCGTTTTGTTCTTTGAGTGTCAGCGAACCGATCGATAGTTTCTCGAGCACCTTCAGCATGAAAGAGCGCGCCAGCCCGCCATTTTTTTCAGGCATCAGCAGGGGCAACTTTGAAATGTTCTTAACGCTGTACTCGCTCATGCGGACCCTCTTGTAGAAAGTTCGTGGAGTCGACGGTTACGCTAATGCGATCGCTTCGGATGAGAATGCAGGCTGACGCCTTTTACAAAAAGACGCAAGGCTTCCCAGTAGATGCCCGCCACTACTTTAAGTGTCATCAGCGGATAGGAAAGGATCGCCCGTCGCGCACTCCCAGCGGTCATGGGTTCGCCGCTGAGCGACAGCACGGCGTCGAAAATACGATCACCGTTTTCAAATAACGCGATCTGGATCTGCAAATCATCGCCTGGCGCATTGCTGTACCAGCGATAGGTCATGTCCATGGGGTTGAAGGGCGACACATGCAGCGCTTTATCAAATTCGGTGGCCAGCGGCGCGTCATCCTCAGGCGCTCTGAGGACATAACTGTGACGCTCTCCCCAGGGCGTATTGGTGACTTCTGCCACGACATATTCCAGATGCTCTCCCGCTGCGTCGTAGCAGTAGTACACCGCAATCGGATTGTTCTGGTATCCGAAGTAACGCCAGTTAGCGAGCAGGTAAATCGGTCCCTGTTGCCGGTCTCCCGTCTCCTCAAAAATGCGTTGCCGGACGGCTTCCGGTAACGCGACACGCTCATCACCCAGGAAGTCGCGCCTGACAAAGCGCGCCGGCGCCCAACGCTTGATGGACCAAAAGGGGAGTTGCGCGGTCGCCTCCTGCAGGGACTCAAGCTCCATGAAGGGCATGAAGACTTTGTAACGGAACTGGTGTCGTTTGGGGGTGTAGCGCGCGTGGCGCAGAGTGCCTGTATAGAGTCTGTTGGTCACGCCGCCATCTGACGCGCTGCGCACAGACTTTCCGCGACCCGGAGCCCGCTGCTCAGACCGTCCTCGTGAAAGCCGTTCTGCCAGTATGCGCCGCAAAACCATGTGTTGTGCTGCCCATTGATATCCGCCCAGCGCTGCTGGGCCTGCATACCCGCCAGTGTGAACTGTGGATGCGCGTAATTGAAGCGCCCAAGGATCCGATGCGGATTGATCGACGCCGTGTCATTCAGTGTGACGCAAAAAGTTTCGGGCGCATCCAGTCCCTGCAGAATATTCATGTTGTAGGTGACCGTCGCGCGCCCGTTACCGGGCTTGAGGCGATAATTCCAGCTCGACCAGGCCCGCTGCAGTTTTGGTAGCAGCCGGGTGTCGGTGTGCAGGATGACTTCATTGTCGCGGTAGGGCAGGGCGCCCAGTACCGATTTCTCGTCCGCAGTGGGGTCGCCCAGCATGGCCAGCGCTTCGTCAGAGTGCGTGGCGACCACGACTTCATCGAACGTTCTTTGTAGCCCGTTTTTGAACCGTACTGTTACCGGTTGCCCAGGCGGGCGCATGATGGTCTCCACGGGCATCCGGGTTCTGATGTCGTTGGCAAAGCGTTGTGTCAGTGGCGCCAAATATTCCCGACTACCCCCCTCAACCACGCGCCACTGCGGTCGATTCTTTAACGACAGCAAACCGTGGTTGCGGAAAAAGCGGATAAAAAATTCAACGGGAAAATCCTGCGCATCCTCGAAGTCAGCTGACCAAATGGCGGATGTCATGGCGAGGAGATAGCTGCGGCTAAAGTGCTCACTGAACCCGTGCCGCTTGAGATAATCACCCAGGGTTTGATCCTGCGGCAGCCGCCCACTGTCTAAATCAGCTACTGCTAATTTGTTAAAGCGGAGAATCTCGCGAATCATGCCCAAGAAGCTGGGGGATAACAGGTTGCCACGCTGAGCAAACAAGGTGTTGAGGTTATTGCCCGCGTACTCGAGCCCCGTGCTCTCATCGCAGACCGAGAACCCCATCGACGTCGGCTTGTTCGCTACGCCGAGTTCGTCGAACAAGCCAATCAAGTTGGGATAGTTGCGGTCGTTATAGACGATGAAGCCGGTATCGACGGCGAAACGCCGAGTGCCAATTTGTACGTCATAGGTCGCGGTGTGCCCACCGATACGATCCCGGGCTTCGAAGATTTCGACGCGATGGCCTCGTTTGGCCAGCTGGAAGGCGCATCCCAGCCCGGAGATGCCCGCTCCAATGACTGCAATGTGCATTGCTGACGACCTCCGGCCACCAGACAGGGAATGGTTGTAGCTGTTACGGGGCCCAGAGACCGGCGGATCAGCGCATGGGGGTAGCCGCAACCTGCCCATAAATCATGGCATGCCTTGCTAAATAAGCTGGCCAGCGAGGTATCAAGGTATAGCGACTGCGTGTATCCTGTCGAACCGGGATGATGGTTTGACCTTTTATGGCAAACAAAAAAGACGCAGGTAACGCTCCTGCGGCGAACGGCAACGGGAAGTGGAATATCCCGACGGGCCGTCGCACTGATGAATGGAGCGAAGCGCTGGTGCTGATTGGCGAGAGCCAAGATCGGGGTGCATTCACGCGTTTTTTCCGCCATTTCGCGCCACTGATTAAAGCTTTCGCGCTATCGGGCTCAAGTTTATCTGCTACTCATGCTGATGAACTGGTGCAGGAGGTGATGCTCAAAGTGTGGCAGAAAGCGGGTGGCTTTAACCCTGAGAAGGCAGCGGCCTCGACCTGGGTTTACACCATTGCCAGAAACTGCCGAACCGATATGTTCCGGCGCCTGCAGAAGTTCGATACCCCGTTGGCCTCCGATGACTTTGAGCTTGAGAGCGAGGAGGAAGAGTCTTTCGTGGTGCTGCACACGCGACGCGGAGCGGAGCGGGTACGGGAGCTCATGGGCGATTTACCTCCGGATCAGGCACAGATCCTTGCCAAGGTCTACATGGAGGGTAAGTCGCATTCCGAGGCGGCAGCTGAGCTGGATCTGCCGTTGGGTACCGTGAAATCGCGGGTGCGCCTAGCCATTCAGAAGCTCCAAGGGCTGATGGAAGCTTAAATGGCGATGCTAATCCCTCAGAAAGTCGCAAGTTTATTGGTATTGGAGAGTAAACCGTTTTCGCGGGATCCTCGTAATGTGAACGTACATGAGAGTGGTTTGGATTAAATAGCGATGGCGCATCATCATCCCCCAATGGATTTGCTTATAGAGTACGCGGCGGGCGCACTGCCCGTCGCACAGTCCGCCTGTGTGGCGGCTCATTTGAGCTATTGCCAGCATTGCCGACAGCTAGTCGAAAAACTAGAGGACGTAGGTGGTGCGCATCTGGAGCGTTTGGATCCCCAGCCAGTGGGTGACTCAGTGCTTGAAGCAGTCATGGCGCGCTTGGATGATCCCGAGCCTCTGCGTTATGCGCCGAATGAGGTGTCAGACACACAGCTGCCTGGCCTCTTGGATCGACTGATCAATGGCAACTATGCGGATCTGGTCTGGAAGCGCGTGACCCAATCCCTCAGCATCAGTTATCTCAAAACCGGCGACCCCAATCACGAGTTTGCGTTGTATCGCATCGCTGAGGGCGGTCGTATCCCCGAACATACCCATGGCGGCAGCGAGATGACGCTGGTGCTCCGTGGTGGCTTTGCCGATGAGAGCGGCGAGTACCATCAGGGTGATTTCCTCGTTCGGGAGGGGTGGGACAAGCACACCCCCGTCGCACTGGAAGGCGAAGAATGCATCTGCCTAGCGGTACTGGATGCGCCCCTTCGATTCACCCGATTGCGACACCGCTGGCTGAACCCGCTGCTGAAACTCCGCGCGGGCTGACACTTTACCCACTCGTCTCCAGTGGCGCTGAGGGGCTCTGCTCCTGCCAAGCGACCGCCCAACTAATCAGCCAGCTGGAAATCCAATAACACCGGGATCGCGGTGATCCCAAAAAACCAGGCGAACTTCACTATGCAACTAGTCATACCCCGTGAAACCCAACCGGGAGAAAATCGCGTCTCCGCGACTCCCGATACGGTGAAAAAGTTGGTGCGGCTCGGTGCGGAAGTAGTCATCGAATCGGGTGCAGGCACAGGTGCCGGCATCAGTGACGCTGATTACGAAGCAGCGGGTGCCAGCATTGGTTCCGATCGGTCAGCACTACTCGGTAGTGCGGACATGTTGCTCAGGCTTCGTAAGCCCGAGGTGGACGAGATTAGTCAGCTCAAAGCGGGCTGTATTCATGTGTCTTATCTCGACCCGTTCAATGAGAAAGATCTGATCAAGGCCTTTGCCAGCCAGAATGTGACCGCGGTCAGCATGGAGATGATTCCGCGCTCGACCCGCAGCCAAAAGATGGACGCATTGAGTTCTCAGGCTAACCTCGCGGGTTATATGGCTGTGATGCTGGCGGCGAACAACATGCCCAGCATCATGCCGATGATGATGACGCCGGCCGGCACACTGAAGCCCGCCAAGGTATTTATCATTGGCGCGGGAGTGGCAGGTTTGCAGGCGATTGCGACGGCCAAACGCTTGGGTGCTCGAGTGACTGCATTCGACACCCGTCCCGTGGTGGCTGAGCAGGTTGAGTCGCTGGGTGCGAAGTTCCTTGAGATCGATTTGGGCGATACTGGCCAGACCGCCGACGGCTACGCAAAAGAGCTGACCCCCGAGCAGGTAGAGATTCAGCGCCAGGCGCAGAAAGCCGTGATCGCTGACTCCGATGTCGTCATTACGACCGCTCAGGTGTTTGGCCGCAAGCCGCCCGTACTGGTCACGGCCGATATGGTTGAGGGGATGTCCCCAGGTTCTGTCATCGTCGACATGGCTGCTGAAACTGGCGGCAACGTCGAAGGCTCGGTGCCCGACGAAGTGGTCGATGTGAACGGCGTCACCATTGTTGGTACCGCCAACCTCGCTAATCTGGCACCGCGTGACGCGACCCAGATGTACGCGAGCAACATGTTTAACCTCGTTGAGGACACCTGGGACGAGGAAGCCAAGCAGTTTGTGCTCGACCTCGAGAACGACATTTTGCCTGGCTGTGTGATTACGCACGGCGGAGCGGTTGTTCACCCCACCATTAAAGACATTATCGAGGGAGGCAACTGATATGTCCGGCGCAGAGTATTTGCTGTTTATCCTGATGTTGTCGATTTTCCTCGGCTTCGAACTGATTAATAAAGTACCCGCTACCTTGCACACCCCACTGATGTCGGGCGCTAACGCGATTTCCGGTATTACCGTGGTGGGTGCTGTGGCGCTGGCGGGTACCGGTAGCGAGACCATGGCCATGTGGCTGGGTGTTGGTGCTGTGACCCTGGCCAGCATCAACGTCGTGGGCGGTTACATGGTGACCGATCGCATGCTCGGTTTCTTCAAGAAGAAGGAGGACTGAACATGACGACTGAATTAATGACACAACTTGGTTATGTTGTCGCCGCGGGCCTCTTTATTTTTGGTCTGAAAATGCTTGGTTCCCCGGCCACCGCGCGACGCGGCAACATGGTCTCTGCCATCGGCATGCTGGTGGCGATTGTCGCGGCACTGCTCGATCAGGGCATCGTCGACTTCACCTATATCGCGGCCGGTATGGTCGTGGGTGGTGCGATTGGTGCCATCGCGGCACGCGCCGTAGCGATGACGTCCATGCCAGAAATGGTTGCACTCTTTAACGGACTCGGTGGCGCTGCGTCGCTGCTGGTCGGCTGGGCGGCGCTGTCCCCGGATTCGGGCACCTTCACGCTCGTAACGATCGTATTGTCGATCCTGATCGGCGGCGTGACCCTGACGGGCTCATTGGTGGCCTACGGCAAGCTGTCCGAAACCATCGGTAGTGGTGCCATAACGTTCTCCGGGCAGCAGATCGTCAACTCGCTCGTGGTGTTGGGCATTTTTGGCGGTGCAGTCATGTTCTGCATGAACCCCACTGATCCCAACTGGCTCTACATGGTGATTGGTCTGGCGTTGCTGTTTGGCATCATGGCGGTCATCCCCATCGGCGGTGCTGACATGCCGGTGGTGATCTCGCTCCTGAACTCTTACTCAGGTTTGGCGGCCTGTGCGGCGGGCTTTGCGATCAACAACAACGCGCTGATCGTGGCGGGCTCACTGGTCGGTGCTTCGGGCATCATCCTGACCCAGATCATGTGTAAGGCGATGAACCGCTCGCTCTCTAATGTGCTGTTCTCAGGCTTCGCCAGCGTCTCTAACGAGGAAACCGTGGTCGAGGGCGAGATCAAGCCGATTTCGGTGGAAGACGCCTACTACGTGCTCGAGGCAGCGACCAACGTGGCCATCATTCCCGGCTACGGCATGGCGGTTGCTCAGGCGCAGCACGTGGTTAAAGAGCTTACTGAATTGCTGGAGAACAATGGCTGCGAGGTCAACTTTGGTATTCACCCCGTTGCGGGCCGGATGCCGGGTCACATGAACGTGCTCCTTGCGGAGGCGGACGTGCCTTACGACCAGCTGCTCGAGATGGACGAAATCAACCCGCGTATGGAAACCGTTGATGTCGCGATCGTGATTGGCGCGAACGACGTGGTGAACCCTGCCGCACGCGAAGTCGAGTCCTCGCCAATTTACGGCATGCCGGTGATCAACGTGGCTGACGCCCGTACGGTATTTGTGCTGAAGCGCTCCATGGCTTCGGGCTTTGCTGGGATCGAGAACCCGCTGTTCTACAAAGAGAACACGCGCATGTTGTTCGGCGACGCGAAGGAGAGCATCGGCGGCTTGATCCGCGAATTCAGCTGATCTCTTAGCGCTTAACAAAACCCCGCCTAGTGCGGGGTTTTTTGTGGCTGTCTTAATTGGCTTGTTCGTTCTGGAACTGCAGCCGCGCGAGGCGTTGATACAGCGCACAGCGGGTCATCAGTTCATCGTGTGGCCCGCTGTCGATCACTTGTCCCTGATCCATCACCACGATGCGATCAGCGTTGATCACAGTGGAGAGCCGATGAGCAATGATGATCGTGGTGCGCTCCCGCATGATCTCGGTGAGCGCTTGCTGCACGTGCCACTCGCTCTCGGTATCGAGCGCACTGGTGGCTTCATCCAGTAATAGCAATTCGGGGTCGCTGAGTATGGCGCGGGCTAGAGCAATGCGTTGACGCTGCCCACCTGAGAGCCTGACACCCTGTGCCCCCAAGTGGCTCTGGTAACCCTCGGGGAGGGTCTGGATGAACTCGTGGGCATGTGCCATTTGTGCGGCGGCCTCCACCATCGCTTGCGTGGGCTCGGTGGCGCCGTAGGCGATGTTGTGGAAGATATCCCCCGAGAACAGCGTCGGTTGCTGGGGTACCAGTGCAATCTTTTGGCGCCAGCTATCCAGCGACATCTCGCGCAGGTCCACTTCCCCAAAGCGAATCGCGCCGGCTATCGGATCGTAAAACCGCAGCATGAGCTCAAATACTGTCGACTTGCCGGCACCCGAGGGCCCAACGAGGGCCACCGACTCGCCGTGTGCGATTTCCAATGTGAGGTCGCTTAAAGCGGGGTGCGTGGGCCGGCTGGGATAGGCGAAGTGCACGCCCTCAAAGGAAAGCGCTGTCCGGCTGGCCGGGGTTTGACTGCCCGTATCGGGAATCTCACTGGTTTCCGCCAGTAACTCCATGAGCCTTTCTGCGGCGCCTGCCGCGCGTTGCAGGTCACCCCACACCTCCGACAGTGTCGCAAAGGCGGTGCCCACCATAATGGCGTAAAACACGAAGGCCCCGAGTTCTCCCCCCGTCATGCGACCTTCAATCACATCGACCCCGCCTGACCACATCATGCCTACCATGCCTCCCATCAGCAGGAAGATGGCGAAGCCCGTCAGCAGCGCACGCTGAAAGACCCTGGAGCGGGCGACCGCGAAAGCTTGTTCCACATCTCGCCCGAAGGCGGCCTTCTCAGCGGTCTCGCGGTTGAAACTTTGCACAACTTTGATTGACTGGAAAATCTCCCCCGCGTGGCTGCCGACTTCAGCGATCGTTTGCTGGCTTTTATTAGAGAGTTTTCTCACGCGTCGGCCGAAAATTAGGATCGGTAACAGCGTCACTGGCACTGCAACCAAAATCACCAGGCTGAGTTTCAGGTTGGTGATCACCATCAGCGTCAGCGCCCCAGTGAGCGTAAGCGCGTTGCGCACCGCGAGGCTGACTGACGAACCGATGAGCGTCTGTAACAGGGTGGTATCAGTCGTCAGACGCGACATGATCTCGCCCGAGTGATTGCTCTCAAAATAACTGGGTTGCAGATGGACGAGGTTATTGAACACGGCACTGCGAAGGTCGGCACTGACTCGTTCCCCCAGCCAGGACACCAGATAAAAGCGTGTCATCGCGCCGATCGCCATTGCGATGCCAATGACCAGCATGAAGGAAACGGCTTTATATAAACCGGAAGAATCCGCCCCGGCGAAGCCCTCATCGATCAGAATTTTGACCCCATAACCTAGCGTCAGTTGTGCGCCGGCTGTGAAGACCAGCGCGGTGCCGGCGGCAATCATCCGCCCTTTGTGTGGCCACAAGAAACCCAGCAACTGCCTGAGGGGTGCCAATGACTTTGCCCGGGGAGGCGCATCGCGATCGGAATCTGCAATAGCGGCGGGGGTGGGAGTGGTCGAGGATTCGGTCAAGGTCGCGCTCGGATACTGGCTGTAAAAATAATGGGAGCCTCAGTCTACGCGGGCGGGGCACAAAAAGATCCTCTGTTGCTCAAAGACTCTTGCACCCGTGTCATGACTCGAAAATTAAGGGCCGCAAAGATAGGTGTTGCAGTAGACGAAATGGACAGCCTTTCTTCGCGTGCGCCGCGCCTCGTTCCGTGAGCATGGCGCTCCATTTACCTCGCCCGTGCGGAAGGCGCTGTACAGTGCAACCAGCGCTTGCTGCGGCGTCTGCGCTTGTCTAGGTTGGAAGCCGGCCAGCACGGATGCTTGGTAGGCGTCGTTAATTTCCTCAGCCCGCGCGAGTAGGTCTGAGGCCGAGAGTTGCCGGTTTTCATGGGCTTTTGCACTGGCGGCGACGACGGAGTTATCTGTCTCGACGTTTGCGAAGGCTGTGGATGTCCACGCACTGCAGAACGTGACAGACAGAGACAGCAGAGCATGCTTTAGTCAGTGCATAGCTATTCCTCTTGGAGGGCGGTTACTCGTTGGCAACGCTACTGGACTTAGGCTCCAATAGTCTGCCGAAAAATATTCCCAGCTCAAAGAGCAACCACATCGGAATTGCGAGTAGCGATTGTGAGATCACATCGGGTGGTGTCAGCAACATGCCAAAGACGAAGCACCCGACAATAATGTAAGGGCGTTTCTGGGCGAGAGACTCGGAGGTAGTGACGCCTGTCCAGATGAGAATGACGGCGGCAATTGGCATTTCGAAGGCGATGCCAAATGCAAGGAATAGCTTCAGCACGAAGTCCAGATAGCTGTTGATATCTGTCATCACCTGTACGTTGTCGGGCCCGACGCTGGTGAAGAACGCGAAGATGAGCGGAAACACAACAAAATAAGCGAAGGCTGCGCCTGCGTAGAAAAGCAGGACGCTAGAGGCCAGCAGCGGCATCGCGATGCGCTTTTCCTTCTGGTAAAGCCCGGGCGCTACGAATCCCCATATCTGATAAAGCACCACGGGGATAGCCATAAAGATTGCCAAGACCAGACTGAGTTTGAAGGGCGTGAGAAAAGGTGACGCGACGCCCGTCGCGATCATGGTTGAGCCCTCTGGCATCAGCTCTCTGAGCGGCGCCGATACGAAGCCGTAAATGTCGTTTGCAAAAGGAAACAGGATGATGAATCCGACAAGCACGGCGAGCACTGCCCGTAGTAATCGGTCACGCAGTTCCGTGAGATGCGCTACCAGTGACATGGGCGGGTCGTCGTGTTCGGTTCGCTCGCTCATGCAGTATTGGGGGGAGAGCTATTTCCCTTTCTGCCGGTTTTTTCATCGCTCGGCGAAGAGGTCGACTCCGTCGCGGTCGAGGCAGCCTGGAGTGACTCGCTTGTCTCGGTGCCGATCGCAGCAATCTCTTGTTCCATAGACTGGGCGGTGTCGCGCACCTGTTGCTCAAGTGTCTGAGACTCGGCTTTGAGCTTCTGCATGATTTCGTCGTTGTGCAGTTCGCGTCTGACTTCAGTCCGAATCTGATCAAAGCTGCGGCGAAAACGGTTAGTCCACGCCAGTACAGTACGAACGGCGCCAGGTAACTGCTCGGGCCCGACGACCAATAGCCCCACCACACCGATCAGTAAGAGCTCGGCAAAGCCGATATCAAACACGCGGGTTGCTCCGGTCAGCTTGCCGGTTTGTCTGAGTCGTTATCTTTCTGCGCAGCGGCGTGGTTGACCCCACCATCGCTATCGGCCTCATCTTTGCTCATGCTGTTGCGAAAACCCTTGATAGCGCTGCCCAGATCGCTACCGATGTTACGCAGGCGCGATGTGCCAAATACCATCACGATGATGGCGAGAATAATGAGTAGCTGCCAAATGCTGATGCCGCCAAGGCCCATGGTCGCTCTCCCTGTCTTTAAGCGTCGTCTGAAACCACATTATGGCCTTTTCGGGCCGCTTTTTCTGCCAACCCTGACAAGCCCATCCGTGCGTCCAGCACTTTAAGGACGTCCGTATGATTGAGGTCGAGGTGTGCGAGCATCACCATGGTATGAAACCAGAGGTCGGCTACCTCTTTGACGACTTCTTCAGAGTTGCCGCTCTCCGCGGCATCTTTGGCAGCTAAAATCACTTCGGTGGCTTCTTCACCCACTTTTTCAAGGATCTTGTTGAGTCCTTCAGCGTTCAGTGCGGCAACATAGGAACTGGCAGGGGAAGCGGTTTTCCGCTCCGCCAGCACCTTGTCCAACGCGGTGAGCAGATCGTCCATTCAGTTGTCCTCGCGCAGCCGCCAAGTGCCGTCCTCAGGGTGGTAAAAGAAGCAGGTCCGGCGCCCCGTGTGGCAGGCACCGTCACCCTGTTGCTTGACCTGCAGCAACAGAGTGTCCCCGTCGCAGTCCAAACACGCGCCGACTAGCGTCTGGGTATTCCCGGATGTGGCGCCTTTTCGCCAAAGGGATTGCCTAGAGCGAGACCAATACACCGCCTCGCCAGTTTCCAGCGTCTTTGCCAATGCTTCTGCGTTCATCCATGCCAACATCAAGACCTCGCCGGTGTCGGCCTCTTGGGCAATAACCGGGATCAGTCCCTGCTCATTCCACTTGGGTGAGAGGGTGTCGGGCGTATTAGAGAGAATGTCTGACATCATGACAGTATGCCAGACGCGCCTTGTAGCTGTTACCGGTCGCTAATGAAGAGCGCGCAGAGCAGGCAGCCGCCGCCAAGCAGCAGCCATCCGGTCCCGCTCCCAGCAATACCGAGTCCGAGCGACAGAGCGCCCAGTGTGGCGAGGGGCAATACCCGACTCGAGTGTTGGCGCGGGCTCGCCTCACCCTTGGGGGTTTGCCGGAGGCGATTCAGTATCAAATCGGGGAGTAGGGGAAGTGTCTCCAGCAGTGCCGGTGCATCCTCTTGCAATCTTTTCGTCACGGTTTGCAGTGAGTATCGGTCCGCCACCCATTGCTCGAGAAACGGCTTGGCGGTGTCCCAGAGATTAAGCTCCGGATATAGCTGTCTGCCCAACCCTTCTATGTTCAATAGGGTTTTCTGCAACAGCACTAGCTGGGGCTGCACCTGCATATCGAACTGCCCGGCAGTGCGGAACAACGAAACCAGCATGTGGCCGAAAGAAATGTCCGATAGTGGCCGCTCAAAAACCGGTTCGCACAGCGTGCGCAACGCCCCCTCAAATTCAGCAATTGGCGTGTCCGGGGGGACCCACCCGCACTCAATGTGAAGTTTGGCGCACAGTCGATAATCTTGCTGAAAAATGGCCAGTAGGTTGCGCGCGAGGTAATACAGATCCTGCTCGTCCAGTTGTCCGACGATAGCGCAGTCCACGGCCATGTAGCGCGGGTCTTCGGGGGTCGTGCAGTCGACGAAGATATTGCCCGGGTGCATGTCGGCGTGAAAAAAGCTATCCCGAAATACCTGAGTGAAAAAGATCTCCACGCCGCGCTCGGCAAGCAACTTGATATCTATCTGCTTCTGCTCGAGCGTCGTGATATCGCTTACCGGCACGCCATATATCCGTTCGCTGACCATGACCTGCTCGCAGGTGAGCGCCCAGTGCACCTCGGGTACATAGACCAAGTCACCCGCTTTAAAGTGGCGTCTCAGTTGGGACGCGTTAGCCGCTTCACGCTGCAGGTCGAGTTCGCCATGAATGATGCGGTCATATTCAGCCACAACCTCGACGGGCCGCAGCCGTCGCCCAGTCTGAGACCAGCGTGAGAGCAAGCGGGCCGCGTGTTTCAGCAGCCTCAGATCCTGATCAATGGTCTTCTCGATACCGGGACGCAACACCTTGACTACGACTTCACTGCCGTCGGGTAGCTGTGCAGCATGCACTTGCGCTACCGATGCGGCTGCCAGTGGATTGGCGTCAAATTCGGCGAAACAATCATTAAGAGGCTTGCCCAGCGCGCGCTCTATCCGTTGTATCGCTTCTTTTGCTGGAAACGGTGCGACTTGGTCCTGCAGCAACGCCAACTCGTCGGCAATGTCATGGGGGAGCAGATCTCGCCGCGTTGAGAGCAGCTGACCGAACTTGACAAAAACGGGACCTAGATCTTCCAACGCGCGACGGAGACGTTCACCGCGGGGCGTGGTGTGCGGCACAGAGAGGACGGGGAAAATGCGCAGCAATAAGGAAAAGAACTTTGGCCGCTGACTGGCAGGCAAAAGTTCGTCCAGTCGGTACCGTGCGATAGTGCGATAGAGCGTGACGACCCGACTCATGAGGTTTTCCTGCTCGCCGCAGCTTTTGCAATCAGTTTTTCGACCTGCTGCTGCGCGCGCTCGACGCGCATCGACAACGACTGCACCGAATCATAGAAAAATTCGAGTTCAGCCTTGGGTGGCGTGAGCCGGCCTTCCTCTAGTAAATACTCGGATAACTGACGTTTCAGGCTCGCCCGCGCGCCCTCGCTCCAGTGGAAGAATCTTCGCAACGTCTGAGCCAGTTGGTGGCCTGTCACATCGCCCAGTGCCTCAACGAGGGGCGCCTCCCAGTCCACATCCATCTTGGAGATGACTTGCTGCAGGTTGATCAGACTGGTGCTACGCCCTTCCAGTTCGATACCACTGTTGATCAGCGTTGCAGCTGGGTCATCAGAGGCGGCGAGTGCGGCGAAGTCTTCCATTGATCCCCGAACAAAGGCATCGGCAGTCCGCTCGCAGTGCATCATCAGCCGGACTTCGGTGCCGCTGACTATGTCGATGTAGAGGATGAGATCAAGGCTGGTGATTTCGATACCCAGTAGGGTGCCACTCAGTGCATCGAGCTCCTGTTGCGAGGTGGGTGCCAGAGCGATGGCCTGATTGAGTGCGCGCTCCGCGGCGGCCAGTGCAGCAATGAGTAGCGCCGGGTCGTGTTGGATCACGCCTTGAAACCCTGATGCACGGCGACAATGCCGCCCGTCATATTGTGATAGCGACACTCCATAAAGCCGGCATCTTCCATCATGCCCATCAGTGTGTCCTGATCCGGGTGTTTACGGATGGATTCAGCTAAGTACCGGTAACTGTCGGCATCTTGGGCAATCAGGCGGCCCATGGCCGGCAGAATTTGGAAGGAGTATTGGTCATATACCTTGCCCAGTAGCGGCGAGACCGGCTTGGAAAATTCCAGTACCAGCAGTCGGCCACCCGGTCGCAAGACCCGCAGCATCGATCTTAGCGCCATGTCCTTGTCGGTGACATTACGCAGACCGAACGCAATGGTGATGCAGTCGATACTGTTGTCCTCAAAGGGCAGTGCTTGGGCATCCGCTTGCACCACCTCGATATTGCCCGTTGCGCCTTTATCGATCAGCCGATCCCGGCCCACTTCCAGCATGGCGGCATTGATGTCGGCCAGAATGACTTTACCTTCGGGCCCTACCAGCTTCGAAAATCGAGCCGCCAGATCGCCCGTGCCACCAGCGATATCAAGAATCGTCTGGCCCGGTCTCGCCGCGCTGAGCTCGATGGTGAAGCGCTTCCACAGGCGATGCACGCCACCTGACATTAAATCGTTCATCAAATCGTAGCGGCTGGCGACAGAGTCGAAGACGCCGCGCACCATGCCGGCTTTGGCTTCCCGGTCTACTCGGGTAAAACCGAAATCGGTGGTGTCCTGTTCTCGATCAGCGGCGGTGGCCTGTTCATCACTCATGGCATGTTCACTTATGGCTTCTTTGCTCACGCAGTGTGGCGCGTTATCCCGCGTGCCCTATGCCAGCGGGTCGGCCAGTGTACCTGAAGCGCCGCCGGGTTCAGAGGCCGAAGGTGTGTTGTCGTTATAGCTCGGACCCCGAGTCAGATCTGGAGGACGTGGGCTGGGGGGGACGCGTCAGGGGTCGAAGTGTAGAACCTGCACTTCCGGGTCGCGGGATTTACCTTCAGCCTCTAGCTGCCTTAGATACTGCTGCCAGTATCGGTCCTGCTCCTCGGCGAGATCGCGGAGGTATTGCCAGCTGTACAAGCCTGAATCGTGGCCATCATCAAAGGTGATCTGCACGGCATAGTGTCCCACCGGGTGAATGGCCGAAATACCCACCGAAGACTTACCAGTTTGCAGTGTTTCTTGCCCTGGTCCGTGACCTCGTACCTCTGCAGAGGGTGAAAACACCCGCAGAAATTCCGCGCTGAGTGTATAAGCGGCCCCGTCCTCGAACGCGATGTCCAGCCTCCGCCGGGATCGAGAGTAGTGGAGCTTGGTGACGCGCAGACGAGCGGGTTGTGTCATGGCGCGTCACGCTTGAGTAACAGTGTGTCCATATCTGCCTGCCCGGTGAGTGATCGCGCCCGCGCCATGTCCGAGCGACTATCAAATGGCCCCAGATACACGCGATACCAACGGCCGCTATCGTTCTCACTCGGCTCAACAGTGGCCTCGAGCCCTAGCAGTGCCAGCTCGCCGCGCCGACGATCAGCATCGGCCTCTTGCCGAAAAGAGCCGGCCTGTAACAAATACTGCGCGCGAGTGGCCTTATCGGCCTCAAGATTGGCTGGCTCGATCTCAGGGCTGAGGTCCAACGCCTGATTGGGAAGTACCGTATAAAAATCAAAGCGGGGCGTGGCCTCTACCTCTACTGAGAGCGGTAGTGGGGGCGCGGCGACGCTTTGATCAGGCCCTTCCGCAGCGCGCATCAAACCCAAGCAGACGGCGACGCCTACAACGCATCCCGCAATGAACCCCTGCACGTGGGCGCGGTTAAGAGTCGGCGGCGTCTTTTGGGCTGTCGGTGAGTGGGTCCGCGTCGCAGAGGGTCTTCTTGGGCTTTGGCTGGCTTGGGTAGGCATCACATGCTGTCCGGTGCCGAAACACCGAGGAGATTGAGGCCGCTGGCGAGCACTTGCCGGCTGGCAGTGACCAGTGCGAGTCGTGCATTGGTGACTTCCGGTGCCCCCTCCAGGACTTTGTGCGCGTTGTAGAAGCTATGAAAATCGGCGGCCAGCTCGCGCAGATAGTTGGCGACATCATGTGGCTCGAGCCGCTCTGCGGCGGTGGCGACCACTTCGGGGTAGCGGGCCAGACTGACAAGCAATGCTAACGTCTCGGGTTCGTTTAGCTTGTCGAGACGCGCTAGCCCATCTGCCACGTCATGCTGGCCACCGGTTTCGGCCGCTTTCCGCAGCACGCTGGCGCAGCGAGCATGGGCATATTGAATGTAGTACACCGGGTTTTCGTTACTGCGTGCCAGGGCCAAATCCACATCTAAGGTCAGCTGAGAGGTCGGCGCGCGGGCAACCAGGAAGTAGCGGGTGGCGTCGCAGCCTACCCAATCAATCAAATCCCGCAGCGTAACGTAGCTACCCGCTCTTTTAGAGAGTTTGACCTCGGCGCCGTCTCGCATCACCGTCACCATCTGGTGGAGCACATATTCAGGCCAGCCCTCTGGGATTCCGACATCCAGGCCCTGCAGACCAGCGCGTACGCGAGTAATCGTGCTGTGGTGATCGGCCCCCTGTTCATTGATGACCCGCTTGAAGCCCCGTTGCCATTTGTTGTGATGGTAGGCGACGTCTGGCACGAAATAGGTGTAGCCGCCCTCTCGTTTGCGCATCACCCGGTCTTTGTCATCCCCGAAGTCAGTGGTGCGTAGCCAGAGAGCTTCCTGTTCTTCAAAGGTGTGGCCGCCTGTTTGAAGGGCGTTGACCGTATGCTCGACCGCACCACTGCCATAAAGCGATGACTCCAGAAAATAATGATCAAAGACAACCTGAAACGCACGCAGATCCTGATCCTGCTCACGTCGCAGACACGCGACAGCGAAATCGCGAATGGCGTCAAGATCATCAATGTCCGCTTTCGCAGTGATTTCCCGGTCGGCTGCCTGCACGGTTTCACCCGCGACGTAAGCGGCTGCAACATCTTCGATGTAACCGCCCTGATAGCCGTCTGCAGGCCAATCTTCATGGCTAGGGTCTTTACCCTGAGCACGAGCCTGTACCGATAACGCCAGATTGTTGATCTGCTGTCCTGCGTCGTTGTAGTAAAACTCGCGTTGCACTGCCCAGCCGGTGGCCTCCAGCAACCGGCTTAGAGAATCGCCAATGGCTGCGCCGCGGCCGTGACCCATGTGGAGGGGTCCTGTGGGGTTCGCACTGACAAACTCAACCTGCACGGACTGCCCCGCGCCTGTATTGGAGCGCCCATAGGTTTCGCCCGCATCCAGAATGGTTCGCACTATGTCGGTTTGCTGGCTTTGACTGACGAAAAAGTTGATAAACCCGGGACCCGCAATATCACAGCGGTCGACCAGGCTGTTATCAGGCAGCGCGGCGATCAACTGAGTGGCGAGATCGCGCGGTGCCATGCCGGCACGCTTTGCCAGCACCATGGCAATGTTGCAAGACAGGTCGCCGTGGCTTGTGTCCCTCGGGCGATCGATTTGTGGCGTTGCGTCCGGTAATTCAGCGAGTACGCCGTCAACAACCAATTGTTCCAGCGCTGTGGTGATCAGCGCAGCCAGTTCAGATTTCATGGTTATCCTGTCAGGGTTTTTCCGCGGCGTTGGCGGAGCCGGTCGCTATTATCGCCGACCCTTTGCTGTGGCTCCAGCGGAGGAAGTCACAAGCTTTCGCGACTTACAGGCTCTCATATGGATCGATGTCGACAGACCAGCTCAGCCGGTGACTATGTCGCGTCGATTCCGCAGCGTTTACGAGCGACGCCATACGCGCCGCCAGCGCCGAACGGCCCGACGCCGCGAGGACAAGCTGACTCCGATAGCGATTTTTCCGGCGAGCCATCGCAGCGGGCAACGGTCCGATGAGTTGACAGTTTTCCGTAGAGGCTGCACCGCGCTTTAACTGTTGTAAAAAGTCGAGACCTTCTTGCCTACTCTGACTGTCACAGCGAATAACGCCCAGTGCACCGTAGGGTGGTAGGCCCCCGCGTTGTCTTTGCGCGAGAAGCTCGGGTAGGGCCTTGTCGTAGGGTCCCGCGAGTTGTTGCATCAACGGATGATCCGGGTGGCGGGTTTGAATCAGCACTTCGCCGGGCACTTCCTCGCGGCCTGCGCGGCCGCTCACTTGTGTCAGCAGTTGTAATAAGCGCTCCTCACCACGGAAGTCGGGACTGAATAGGAGGGTATCTGCATCGACAACGGCGACCAGCGCAACATGTGGAAAGTGGTGCCCTTTGCTCAGCATCTGAGTGCCGATCATCAGCACTGGCTCACCGTCCGACAGTCTCTCAATCAAGTTGGGCATCGATTCACGGCCTTGCATCGTGTCACTATCGACGCGCATGACAGGAAACGCCGAGAAGCGCTCGCTCAAAAACGCCTCGGTCTGCTGTGTGCCGACGCCGGTACCGACCAGCCGGCGGCTATCGCAGTGAGGGCAGGATTGCGGCAGTGAGCTCCTGCGGTCGCAGTGGTGGCAATGCAGCCCCGCCGGGGTTTTGTGCAGTGTCATGCGCGCATCACAATCTGGGCAGTCGCTGGTCCAGCCACAGTCGTGGCACACCAGTGCGGTGGCGAAGCCGCGTCGATTCAGGAAGACCAGAACCTGGCGCCCAGCGGACAGTGTGGCATCAACCTTCTCGATGAGCTCCGCCGACAGGCCGGCGGATAAATCCAAGCCACTGATGTCGATTTGCCGCTGCGAGGGCAGAGATCCCCGCCCCGCGCGTTGCGTTAAGCGATGACAGTGATAGCGTCCTGTTTCGGCGTTATGCCAGCTTTCCAGGCTGGGGGTGGCAGTGCCCAGCAAGACCGGACAGTGCTCGAGCTGTCCGCGTTTAATGGCGACATCCCTCGCGGAGTACCGGAATCCGTCCTGCTGCACAAAGGCGGCGTCATGCTCCTCATCGACAATAATGATTCCGGGTTGTTGAAGCGGCGCGAAGACCGCGGAGCGCGTGCCCAAAATGATAGCGGCCGAGCCATGCCGCGCGGTAGCCCAGACGCGATCCCGTTCAGCGTCACCCATTCCCGAGTGGAGTGCGAGCACGGGCGCATCAAATCGTGCTTCAAAACGCGCCAAGGTCTGGGGCGTCAGTGCGATCTCGGGCAACAGCACTAGCGCCTGCTCGCCGCGCTCAATGCATGCCGCAATGGTCTGCAGATAGACCTCGGTTTTGCCACTCCCGGTCACGCCGAACAGTAAATGAACGGCAAATGTTCCCGCGTCGGCCGTGACCTTCTCTATGGCGGAGTGTTGTTCGGTGTTGGGGGGCAGGGGAGCCGAGCGGATGTTCCATTGATTCGTCTGAGACATTTCAGTCTCTTCAGCCAGCTGGTGATCGATCAGTGCCTTGATAACGGACCGGCTGAAGCCAGACTGGGCGATCGCGGACAGAGGCATTGCCCCGGTTTGGAGCAGGCTTACCAGAGCCGCCTGCTTGGGTGCGCGGTGCGGAGCGCCCTCGGGCAAACCACGCCCTCTCTTGGTCAAGGTCAGTGCGGCGACGCCCGTGGCTCGCTCGGCAAGCCCTCGGCGCTCACTGGGTGACAAACCTAACGGCAATACCTCGCCCACGGGATGATGGTAATAACCTGATGCCCAAGTAAGTAGCGCGAGAAGCGGCTCGGTGAATAAGGGCCCGGTATCCAGCACCTCAGCGACGAATTTCAATTTGGCATTGCTGACAGTCGACTCGGAGGCGGTCGACAGCAAAATGCCGGTGACTTGGCGATTTCCGAAGGGTACCCGTACTCGCAGGCCTGGCACCGCAGTGCCCTGCCAGCCCGCGGGTGCTCGATAGTCGAAATAGCGCCTGAGGGGGGTGGGCACAGCACAACGCCAGATCGGCTGATCGGGCGTGTTTTCAGCGGGGTGATGGGTCAAGGTTGGCTCGGCGTGGTGTATCTCGACGCCAGTGTACTAGAGCACAGCATCGGGTGTATTCCATGTTGCTATCACTGCTCGCTCTGGTATTATCCGCGCTCTTTTTCGCACCAAATAATGGTTACCGAGGTTGATATGAAGCCGGATATCCATCCCGAATACAGAGAAGTGTTGTTTCACGACACATCGTCTGACACCTATTTCGTCATCGGATCCACTGTCGAGACCAACGATACCAGAGACTACGAAGGGCAAACTTACCCCTATATGTCTTTGGATATTTCTAGCGCCTCGCATCCGTTCTACACGGGCAAGCAGAAGGTCGCTCAGAGCGATGGACGCGTTGCGCGGTTTAACAAGCGGTTTGGTGATCGCAGCCTGAAGAGCTGAAAGACGAGTGATTGACTAAAAAGCGCCGGCAGATGCCGGCGTTTTTTTGCCTCAGAAAATCTGTTCGATACTGCCGTTGCCCAGTTCCCCGCCTGAATCGCCCTGCCAATCTGGCAGCGATTCCTCCAGGAAGTACTCCATCAGGCTATTGTCAGGTTGGCCCTTCACCCGCAGTCCGGAGTCGCGGTCAACCCGAAGCCGGACGATACCCGGCGGCATGGGTGGTGCGGGCCGGGGTGCTGGCAAAGCCTCGCGCATGAAGTCGATCCAGATCGGTAGCGCTGCGGTGCCACCAAATTCGCGACGGCCGAGCGGACCATAGTCATCAAAGCCCACCCATGTGGTGGTGATGAGATCCCGGTTAAAGCCCGAGAACCAGGCATCGCGCGGGCCGTTCGTGGTGCCGGTTTTTCCGGCAATGTCTTGTCGCTCCAACGCCCGTGCCCTGCGGCCAGTGCCGCGCTGGATCGCATCGTTGAGAAAAGTGGAAATGATGTAGGCCGCTCTGGGGTCCATGACGCGCTCTGCAGCCCTGACTTCCGGTACCTCTGCGCCAAGGATGTCCTCCATGCGGACCTCCTCGACAGTTGAGACAGATGCATCGAGGCATTCGGGGCACGCCACCAGCGGGTCAGCGGCATAGACGATTTCCCCTTTGGCATTTTCGATACGGTCGATGAGCCAAGGCTCTACCTTGAATCCCTCGTTGGCGAGCATGGCATACCCTGTCGCGATTTCGATGGGCGTGTACGTGTGCGTGCCCAGCGCCAGCGTCAGATTGGCTTGCATGTCTTCGGTGTCAAAGCCCAGCGATTCAACGTAACGAATGAAAGGTCTCACACCCACTCGCTGTAGGACGCGGATCGAGACCAGATTGCGCGAGAAGGCCAACGCGTCTCTCAGGCGCGTGGGGCCGTAGAATTTACCGCTGTCATTTTCCGGTCGCCAGATTTCTGCCGCGGCCAGATTGTCGAGCACAACCGGCGCATCGTTAATGACGGTTGAAGGCGTAATGCCCGCTTCCAGTGCGCTGGCATAGAGAAACGGTTTGAAGTTGGATCCGGGCTGACGCTTTGCCTGAGTAGCTCGATTAAACTTGGAGAGTTCAAAGCCCATTCCCCCGACAAGCGCCCTAATCGCGCCGTGTTTCGGGTCCAGAGAAACCAGTGCCGACTGCGCTTTGGGTACCTGTGTTAGACGCCATCCACTGGCGTCCTCGCGAATACGGATCAGGTCCCCCGGCGAGAGCAGCTCTTCTATATTTTTCACCGGTGCCGCAGTCTGATTAACCGATCTGTAGCGGCGCACCTTATTCAGGTCTCCCTCCCAGGCCAGACGGACACTGTCGCCGGACTGGGTCAGGACCGTCGCCCCTACTTCGTCGATGGTGGTCACGATACCCGGCGGCAGCGCGGCAATGACCGGCATGGCCCGCAACGCCTCCTGCCATCTTGCGAGTGTTTGTTCGGGGGTGTCTTCCTCGCGGGGTGCGAGCCGTCTTTCCGGGCCTCGCCACCCATGGCGCCAATCGTACGTTCGCAAACCCTTCAATAGCGCATCGTGAGCGGCCTGTTGCAGCTTGGACTCGACCGTGGTGTACACCACATAGCCATCGTTATAGGCGGCGTTACCAAAACGTTCGACCATTTTCTGGCGGACCATTTCCGCCACGTAGTCGGCGTCGACCTCGACAACCTGACCATAGAAAGCAGCGGTCACCGGAGCGTTTTGTGCGAGCAGCCGGTCGCGGTCATCAATCATGCCAAGGATCGTCATCCGACCCAGGATCCAGTCGCGGCGTGCTTTGCCTTTTTCTGGATTGCTTAGGGGATTGTTGCGAGAGGGCGCTTTCGGGACGCCGGCAAGCATGGCGTGCTGTGCCAGCGTTAACTCCGCTAGCGGTTTCCCGTAATAGGTTTCAGCGGCGGCCTCGAAGCCATAAGCGCGATGCCCGAGGAAGACCCGATTCACGTACAGCTCAAAAATTTCTTCTTTGCTGAATCTCGCCTCGATTTCGAAGGCGAGCAGGATCTCCGTAAATTTCCTGAGAAAGGTTTGGTCGAGCGTGAGGAAGTAGTTTCGGGCGACCTGCATCGTCAAGGTTGAGCCGCCACTGCCTTTTCTGCCCGTCAAGATCAGCTCGGAAACCGCTCTCAATAAACTCAGTGGTTCGATGCCATGATGTTCAAAAAAACCGTCATCCTCGGCGGCTAATAAGGCATCGATAAAGCTTTGGGGAATGTCTGCGAACTGAAGCGGCTTTCTTTTCTGCTCACCGAACTGCCCGATCAAAGCGCCATCGCTACTCAGCACCCGCATCGGTGTTCGCAGCGTGATATTGCGCAACGCGCTCTCTTCCGGGAGCTTCGGGCTGAGGTAAAGATACAGCCCCGCCATCCACCAGACCCCTGCGCAGGCAATCAAAGCGCCGTATCGGATCAGTTTTCGGGCTCTCGGCACGTGTGTTCTCCGAAGTGGTGGAGTGCAGTGTAAAGACCTGTCAGGTCGAAGCTGGCCAGTGCAGCACGGATGCCGCGCTGAGCACGCAAACATATCAGGGCTTTCGCGGGGATTTCACACAAATAGGAGTGTTAAGTGACCTTTTACCGACTTTGGGTGCTCGATCAGCCGTGTTAACGTCGTACACTGAAGATGAAAATGAATCGTCTCAAATGACTTGAGGCGCACCGACACATTCAAAGGAATGAACAGTGTTGAGTATATTTGGCACCGCAAGGACGTCGCGAGTGCTTGGTATCGACTTCAGTTCGACGACCGTCAAACTGCTGGAACTAAGCCGTGATGATGAGCGCTACCGCGTAGACAGTTACGCCATTGCGCCGCTTCCACGTGACGCCCTTACGGACGACCCGACCAGTTACGCCGAAACCGTAGGCGCCTTTCTTGAAGAGCTTCTGAGCCGCACCAAACCCCGCGCGAACCGGGCGGTTGCAGCGGTATCGGGCGCCGATGTCATCATCAAGACCGTTGTCATGCCTGCCGGGCTGTCGGAGGAAGATCTCGAGGCGCAGCTGACTTTTGAGGCTGATCAATACATCCCTTACCCGCTCGATGAGGTCGCGCTGGATTTCGAGGAGCTGGGTCCCGCAGCCGGTCGCGACGAACAGGTCAATGTATTGCTGGTGGCGTGTCGGCAAGAGTCGATCGACTCCCGCGTTGATGCCATCGAAGTGGCGGGCCTGGTTCCCAAAATTATCGACGTCGAGGTGTTTGCCTTGGAACGGGCGATGGCTTTGCTTCAGTCACAGCTGCCGATCTCAGAGAACCAAACCATCGCGATGGTCGATATCGGTGCCAGCACGACAACGCTTTCAGTGTTCGCGGGCGGGGAATATGTTTACACCCGAGAGCAGGTTTTTGGCGGTAAGCAGTTAACCGACAGCGTTATGAGTCGTTACGACCTGTCTACCGACGAGGCGGGTCTGGCAATCAGACAAGGAGGTTTGCCGGACGACTACGAGCGCGAGCTCCTGGGGCCTTTTCGCGAGGCGGTTGTTCAGCAGGTCAGCCGGTCGTTGCAGTTCTTCTTTTCTTCCAGTGAGTTCACCCAGCTGGATCGCATTGTGTTGTGTGGTGGTGTCGCAGCGATCGATGGGTTGGCCGCCCTCATTGAAACCAAAATGGATACGCCAACGCTGGTGGCCAATCCCTTTGCCGATATGTCGCTGGCGTCGCGCGTGAATGTACAGGCGCTCGAGCGAGATGCACCGGCCATGATGATCGCCTGTGGCCTCGCGATGCGGAGCATTCAGTAATGGCGAACATCAATCTTCTCCCCTGGCGGGAGGCGCGACGGCAAGCGCGTAAACAGCAATTCCTGATTGGCCTGGGTGCGACATTGGTCGCTGCTGGGCTGACTCTTTTCCTGTGGGATATCGTGATCAACAGCCGGATCGATCATCAGCAATCCCGCAATCAATATTTGCGCGCTGAAATTGCCTTGCTCGATCAAGAGGTTGCGGAAATTCGGGATCTACAGCGCAAGCGCAATCAGCTGATTGAGCGCATGCGCGTGATACAGGCGTTACAAGGCAACCGACCTGTCATCGTCAGGCTACTTGATCAGCTCGTGAGGACAGTGCCCGATGGCGTCTTCTACACCAATCTGGAAACACAGGCCAACGTGGTATCCATCGAGGGTGTGGCGGAATCGAACAATCGGGTGTCCAGCCTCATGCGGCGGTTAGATGCATCAGGTTGGCTGGACAGCCCTAATCTTGATGCCGTTCAAGCCGCGCCGAACTATGGTGATCAGGCCACCACCTTCAAGCTGACGGTCAATATCCAGCTTCATGAAGAAGATCAGGAGCGCGCGCTATGAATCTGACTGAGCAACTCAAAGCACTCAATGAATTTGATCTCGCCGATCTGGATCTCGACAACATGGGTAGCTGGCCTAACGCGCTCAAGGCGACTGTCATGGTGCTGTTGTTCCTGCTCCTGCTGGGTGCGGGTTTCTATTGGCATATCGAGGATTTGAATAAGCGACTGGCGGGTGTCGAGCACGAAGAGCAAAGCTTGCGCCAGGATTTCGAGAAAAAGGCGTTTGAGGCAGCGAATTTGGATGCCTACAAGGCACAACTGGCCGCTATGGAAGAGCGGTTTGGTGCCCTCGTCGCCCAGCTTCCCTCTGAAACCGAGGTCCCCGGCTTGCTGGAGGACATCACGGATAAAGGTGAGCTCAATGGGCTCAGCATCAAGCGAATCGACCTATTGGATGAGCAGGCCGAGACGTTCTACGTCGAGTTGCCGATTGCGATTGAGGCGGTGGGCTCCTACCACGACCTAGGTGCCTTCATTTCCGGCATGGCGGGGCTGCCGCGCATTGTGACGCTCCACGACTTCGAGATCATTCTCAGTGACGGGGCAGGCCCGATGCTCGACATGAGTATTCAGGCCAAAACCTATCGATATCGGGAAGTCGACGATGGGGTGTGAGCAACGGTCTATGAGGTTGCTTGCGCCAATTTTGGCGGCAGCACTCACGGCTCTGGCGGGCTGTACAGATGACGGGTTCAGTGATCTTGATGCCTTCATGGCGGAGAAGCGAGCAAAGCCCGGTGGCACGATTGAGCCGATACCCACCGTCAAGGCCTACGAGCCGTTTGCCTACTCAGCGACGACACTACGAGGCCCTTTTGATCGCCCGGTTGATATTCGCAAGTTGGCGGCATTGTCAGCGAAAGCCGCTTTACGGCCTGATAACAATCGCGCCAAAGAATATCTCGAACGTTTCACTTTAGATTCGCTTTTGATGGTGGGGTCGCTCAAGCGAGCGGGCCAGGACTGGACGCTGATTAGAGATCCCGATGGCGGTATTCATCGCGTGCAGGTGGGCAACTTCCTTGGCCGCGATCACGGCAAGATTTTGGAGATGGGCGACACCTTCGTCGCCGTCGTAGAGATTGTCCCGGACGGAACCGAGGACGGCTGGGTCGAACGACCCAGAACCATAGAGCTCACAGGGATGTGAGTGAGGGAGAGCGAGCATGAAGAGAGCGAACAGGATGATTCGCGCGCGGCGTATTGTGGTTGGGCTGGCGGGCCTGTTTATGGGTGCGTCGTGGGCGGTCGTTGCCAGTGCAGCCACGCCAGTAGTTGAGGACATTCGCTTTACCGCCCAGCCTGGCGCCCGGATGGAGGTGCAGCTGACCCTCAGTGAGGCGCCCACAACGGATTTTGAGAGCCATACCATCGAGGACCCGGCCAGAATCGTGATCGATCTGCCTCAGACCCGAAGCGGGCTGGAAAAAAAGCGCTACGAGTTATCGCAGGCCAACGTGACGAGCGTGATGGTGCTGGAGTCCGGCGACCGGACTCGTCTGATTGTGAACTTGGTCGATCTGGTGCCTTTTGAAACTCGTGTATCAGGGCGAGAGCTGACGCTTCGTGTTGGCGAAGAGGTGAGTCGCATCGCGGTTGCCCCATCGGCGGCGGACGTCCTGCGCACCGATGCGACCCGGGTGGAACGCGTAGTATCGGAAATGACCGATCTGGCGTTTCAGCGTTCGCCAAAGGGGGAGGGTTTGCTGATCCTCACGCTGACAAATCCAGCGGTGGACGCGTCAATCTTTAGTGAAGGGGGCGACATTACGCTGGAGTTCCTCAATACCAATGCTCGGGATTCGTTGATTCGTCGATTCGACGTCACGGACTTTGCTACGCCCGTTCAGGGTGTCGAGGTCACCACGACCGAGCGTGGCACGCGGTTAAAGCTGAAGGCAGATGGGCTCCATGACTATCTCGCTTATCAAACTGGCAATGAATACATCCTCGCGGTTGCAGCGTTAAGCGAAGAGCAGAAACGCAAGCGATTAAATGAATTTGATTACGTTGGTGACCGCATTTCGCTGAATTTCCAGAGCATTGAAGTGCGTGCTGTGCTGCAGTTGATCGCTGATTTCACCGAACTGAATTTGGTGGCCTCCGACTCAGTGACTGGCAGCATCACACTCCGCCTACAGAATGTTCCGTGGGACCAGGCACTGGATCTGGTGCTCAAAACCCGAGGGTTGGATAGCCGCAAGATCGGCAACGTTTTAATGGTCGCGCCCGCCCAGGAAATCGCCGAGCGCGAGCGTCAGGAGATCGAGGCGAATAAGCAGCTCGCCGAGCTGGCGCCGCTGCAGTCAGAGTTTATTCGCATTCGCTATGCCAAGGCCGTTGAGGTGGTGCAGCTGTTTGAGGCCGGCTCAGAGGAGGGCGGGTCGCTGATATCCGAGCGCGGCTCGGTTGTGGTGGACGAGCGCACTAACGCCATTGTGGTAACCGATACTGCTGCCAAGCTGGCCGAAATTCGTGATCTGATCGAAAAGGTGGATATCCCGATTCGTCAGGTCATGATCGAGGCGCGGATTGTTATTGCGTCTTCCAACATCGATGAGCAGCTCGGTATTCGTTGGGGCGGTGGCTACCTTAATGTTGATGGAGATTCCTTTGCGTCAATCGCAGGAGATGCGGCGAGCGTCACCGATCTCAATCGACAACTGATCGGCGGTGCGGATCCCGTCGCGCTCCCCTCCGCACCATTTGTGGATCTGGGTGTAGTAGATGCCAGCTCCAGTTTTGCAGTGGGCTTTACCTCGACAGATTTATTCTTAACGGCTGAATTATCGGCGCTGGAGGCGTCGGGAGAAGGTGAGGTCGTCTCCCAGCCAAAAGTCATCACCGGTGACAAGCAAAAGGCGAGCATTAAATCGGGCACGGAAATCCCGTATCAGGAGGGCGCCGCTTCGGGCGCTACGACCACCGCGTTCAAGGAAGCGGTACTGAAACTGGATGTCACGCCCAATATCACGCCGGACGACCGTATTCTGCTGGATCTGATTGTGAATCAGGACTCAGTGGGTGATCTCGTGCCCAGCGGTAATGGGGGCCTGATTCCTACAATCGATACGACTGAGCTGACAACGCAGGTGCTGGTCGGCAATGGAGAGACGGTTGTTCTGGGGGGCGTTTTTAAAAACGAGGAACTGGTTAAAGTGGAGAAGGTCCCCTTGCTGGGCGACATCCCGTACTTGGGGACTCTGTTTAAAAGCACCGCGAATACCCAGCAGAAGACCGAGACATTGATCTTCATAACGCCCAGAATCCTCTCCGAGGCGTTAGTGAATTGAGCATGCGGCGATGGCCACAGGTCGGAAAGGTGAAATTGTGTTCATGGTTGGACCCATGGGTTCAGGCAAATCGACTGTGGGCCGCCATCTTTCAGAGTTGCTGGGCTATGGCTTTATTGATTCCGACGCGGAAATCGAGGCGCGGGCCGGTGCCGATATCCCCTGGATTTTTGATGTCGAAGGCGAGGCGGGCTTCCGCCGGCGTGAATCTGCCGTGCTGGCAGATCTCGCCACTCAACAGCAGGTAGTTATTGCCACGGGAGGCGGTGCGATTCTGGCGGAGCCCAATCGCCAGGTCATGGCTGACACAGGTGTGGTGGTGTTTCTCAATGTCTCTGTTGCACAGCAGTTGAAACGGACCGGATCCGGAGAGGGCCGACCGTTGCTTCAAGCAGGTGATCGTGAGGCGACACTCACGCAACTGATGGCAGAGCGCGAACCGCTCTACAGCGCGTCGGCCGATGTCACCATCTCTGCGTCGGGAGGGAACGCTCGCAAAGTGGCCCGCCACATTGAAACGCAATTACGGGACCAAGGCCTGATATCCTCAGGTACCGAGTGATACGCCACCAAGAGCCAGCTGTTCATGTCAGACGTTCTGCACACGCTTCATGTTGATCTCCATGCTTCGTCGCAGGATCGCAGTTATCCGATCAGCATCGGGCATGGGTTCGTGGGCAGCGCAAGCTTTTGGTCGTCCCTGATTTCGGACAGGGGTGTTGTGTTGGTTACTGATGACTGTGTGGGGCCGCTTTACGGTGCTTCACTGAAGGCCGCGCTGGGCGACGTGTCTCAATTTACGGAAGTGGTGCTCCCTGCCGGCGAGGCGCACAAGGATCTCGCCTCGATACACACCATTCTGGATGCTGCACTGGCAGACAAGCACGAACGCGGTAGCTTATTTGTTGCCCTGGGTGGTGGTGTGGTGGGTGACATGACGGGCTTTGCGGCCGCCTGCTTTCTGCGTGGCGCCGATTTTGTTCAGGTCCCCACGACGTTACTGGCTCAAGTGGATTCTTCGGTGGGAGGCAAAACGGGCGTTAATCACGCGATGGGCAAAAATTTGATTGGCGCGTTTCATCAGCCAAGACACGTGGTGATCGACCTCGAGACGCTCGCGAGCCTCCCAGATCGCGAGTTCGCTGCGGGCCTCGCTGAGGTGATTAAGTACGGATTGATTCGCGACGCTGCCTTCTTCAGTTGGCTCATCGAGAACGTGCAACGTTTAAAAGCTCGCGATACCGAGGCGCTAGCATTTGCTATCGAGCGGAGCTGCCGGATCAAAGCTGAAGTGGTGGCGGAAGATGAGCGAGAGGGGGGCGTCCGCGCTCACCTTAACTTCGGGCATACCTTTGGGCACGCTATCGAACGCCTGCAGGGCTACGGAGTATGGCTGCACGGCGAGGCCGTCGCTGCCGGCATGGTCATCGCCAGCCGCCTCTCTGTGGACCGGGGCGCTCTGAGCCCTGCTGTGGCTGATCAACTTGAGTCTTTTAATCGTGCCGTGGGTTTGCCGGTTGCCGTGCCGCCTGAAATCAGCACCGCTGATCTCTTGAATGCCATGGGAAGCGATAAAAAGGTAGCAGCTGGAAAAGTTCGCTATATTTTGCTCCGTGAACTGGGTGATGCGGTGGTGACGGAAGAGGTCACGGAAGCCGACATTACCCGCGTAATCAACGCCTAATCGGCGAAGATAACGCTCATTGAGCGCCCGTTTTCGGGCGTGTACACTACGCACCCTTTTTTTCTCGCCCCGTTAGGGGCGGTTTCGCCGGTTTTGTGCGCCGGTTCAGAAGCGAAACGGTCTATGAATTATGCAGTAGATGCGGGTGGCGTCGAGCGTCAGTCGACACCCTCGCGCGGTCTCTACCGCCCCGAAGAGTTCCGGGACAATTGTGGCTTTGGTCTGATCGCCCATATCAAGGGCGAGGCCAGTCATCGCCTGTTGCAAACGGCGATTGAATCGCTCACCTGCATGACGCATCGCGGCGGTATCGCTGCAGACGGCCGCACCGGCGATGGCTGCGGATTGCTGCTGCAAATGCCCGACGCGTTCATGCGCGCGGAGGCGAAAGCGATCTGGGACGTGGACTTGGGGCAACACTATGCCGTGGGTATGATGTTTCTCAGCCGTGATGAGGCGCTTCAGGCACAAGCGCGAGAATCCATGACCCATGCCCTGAGCGAAGAGGGTTTGTCCGTATGGGGTTGGCGAGAAGTGCCGATTGACGAGAGCGTCTGCGGCGAAATAGCGCTAGATCAGCTGCCCCGGATCGAGCAGGTGTTCGTTGACGCCAACGGCATTGATCACGAGCACTGTGTGGGCAAGCTGTATGCAGCGCGTCGTAAAGCCGAAATGGCGCTGGCCGATGACCCCGATTTCTACATCTGTAGCCTCTCTGATCGGGTGGTGTCCTACAAAGGGCTGGTCATGCCGGCTGATTTGGAGCGTTTCTACCCGGATCTGAATAACCCTGCGCTGGAGACCGCGATCTGCGTTTTTCACCAGCGCTTCTCGACGAATACCTTGCCCCGCTGGCCGTTGGCACAGCCCTTCCGTATGCTGGCGCACAACGGCGAGATCAATACCATTGAGGGCAACCGCAGCTGGTCCCGGGCCCGAACTTCCAAGCTGGAATCTCCAATGCTGCCCGACCTCCAAGCGTTGGCGCCACTGGTCAATACGGAGGGTTCTGACTCCTCCAGCCTAGACAACATGCTCGAGTTGTTGACGACGGGTGGCGTTGAGCTACCCAGAGCGCTGCGGATGCTGATCCCGCCTGCCTGGCAGAACATTGAAGGGATCGACCCCGATCTGAAGGCGTTTTATCAATACAACGCCATGCACATGGAGCCTTGGGACGGGCCGGCCGGCATAGTGCTGACAGATGGTCGTTATGCCTGCTGTTTATTGGATCGCAACGGTTTGCGACCCGCACGTTGGGTGACGACCGATGATGGCTTTATCACCTTGGCGTCGGAGATTGGGACTTACGGATACCAGCCCGAGCAGGTGATCGCGAAAGGCCGGGTAGGTCCTGGCCAAATCCTGGTGGTCGATACCGAAGAAGGCAAAGTCCTCCATACCAAGGATATCGACGAGTTATTGAAGACCCGTCAGCCCTACAAGCACTGGCTGCGAGACAACGCCCGGCTCATTGAGGGCAGCTTCACGGGTGAGGCCGTCGCTGCGATCGCCGGCGCCGAGCTCGATGTCTACCAGAAGATGTTCCAGGTCAGTTTCGAAGAGCGCGATCAAGTGCTGCGGCCCTTGGCAGAGTCCGGCAATGAGGCGGTGGGTTCCATGGGAGATGACACCCCCATGGCGGTGCTGTCTCGGCAGGAACGATCGGTGTATGACTACTTCCGACAAAAGTTTGCTCAGGTAACGAATCCGCCGATCGATCCCCTGCGCGAATCCATTGTGATGTCACTAGAGGTCGACCTCGGCCCTGAACGAAACCTGTTTGAGGAATCGGCCGAGCATGCGCGACGCATCAGTCTGACCTCGCCTGTGCTCTCTCAAGCCAAGTTTCAAACGATTGCCTCTCTGGATGAGGATAGCTTTCGTTCCACGGTGGTCGACACTACCTTTGAACCCGCCGAGGCGAGCCTGCGAAAAGCGCTTGAGGCGATCTGCTCCAGTGCAGAGGCGGCAGTGCGAGATGGCCGCAACATCCTAATCCTATCTGATCGCAATATCGCTGATACGCGCGTGCCGTTGCATAGTTTGCTCGTCACAGGCGCGGTGCACCATCATTTAATTCGTGCCGGAGTCCGCGCTGAATGCAACCTGATTGTTGAATCGGGTAGTGCGCGGGATTCGCATCATGTCGCATGTTTGTTGGGCTTTGGTGCGACGGCGGTTTATCCCTACCTCGCGTATAGCGTCATTGAAGACCTGCTGGCCCGCGGCGAGCTGTTGGGTGACCCCCAGCTGTGTCAGAAGAATTTCCGCAAGGGCATCAATAAAGGCCTGCTGAAGATCATGTCCAAGATGGGCATTTCGGCGGTGAACTCTTATCGAGGTGCTCAGCTATTCGAAGCGGTTGGCCTCGATCGAGAATTAGTCGACGTTGCGTTCACGGGCGTCACCTCCCGGATCGGTGGTGTCACGCTCGACCAGCTTGAAAAAGATCAGTGGCAGGTCGCCAGTCGCGCGCGCAGTCGCCGTAAGACGCTGGATCAAGGCGGATTACTGAAATACGTTCATGGCGGTGAGTATCACGCCTACAACCCTGACGTGGTGATGAGCCTGCAGGCGGCGGTGGTCAGTGGCGATTACGGCGATTACCAACGCTATGCGACCCACTGCAACGATAGACCTGTCGCGGCGCTCCGCGATCTGTTGCAACTGAAACTGCCCGAGTCACCGATTGCATTGGATGAGGTTGAGCCAATCGACCAGATACTCCGCCGCTTTGATTCGGCGGGTATGTCTTTGGGCGCCTTGTCGCCGGAGGCCCACGAGGCGCTGGCGATGGGCATGAACCAAATCGGCGCGCGCTCCAATAGCGGCGAGGGGGGTGAAGATCCGAATCGCTTTGGCACCAACCGGGTTTCCAAGATCAAACAGATCGCCTCGGGTCGTTTCGGCGTTACACCGCACTATCTGGTGAATGCCGAAGTGCTACAGATCAAGGTCGCTCAGGGCGCGAAACCGGGCGAGGGTGGGCAGCTGCCGGGCGGTAAGGTTAATGACCTGATCGCGCGCCTGCGCTACTCGGTCCCGGGCGTCACGTTGATCTCGCCTCCGCCTCATCACGATATCTATTCGATCGAAGATTTGGCCCAGCTGATTTTCGATCTCAAGCAAGTGAATCCGGATGCCCTGGTTTCCGTGAAGCTCGTGTCAGAGCCCGGGGTCGGCACCATCGCCGCCGGCGTGACCAAAGCTTACGCGGACCTCATCACTATCTCAGGTTATGACGGCGGCACTGCCGCGAGTCCGCTCACGTCTATTCGTTACGCAGGCTCGCCGTGGGAGCTGGGTATCGCCGAGGTGCACCAGACGCTCCGGGGTAACCGCCTGCGGGGCAAAGTCCGGCTTCAGGCCGATGGTGGGATGAAGACCGGATTGGATGTGGTCAAGGCGGCCATTCTCGGCGCAGAGAGTTTTGGTTTCGGTACGGCGCCAATGGTGGCGATGGGCTGTAAGTATCTACGTATTTGTCACCTGAATAATTGCGCCACGGGTGTTGCAACACAGAATGCGCAACTGCGAGAGACTCACTTCGTCGGTGACGTGGAACGTGTCGTGAATTTCTTCACATTTGTTGCCACCGAAACACGGGAGTGGCTCGCCAAACTGGGCGTGCGCTCTCTGGAAGAACTGATCGGGCGTGTCGATTTGCTCGAGTGCCTGCCTGGCGAGACGGCCAAGCAGCAGAGCCTCGATTTGAACCCTATTTTGTGGGTCGATGAAAACGCGACGGACCAGCCGCAATTTTGTCAGGTCGCCAGCAACGATCCCTTTGATACAGCCGAAAAGGCCAACCAAATGGTGACAGAGATCCTCCCCGCAATCGAAGCAGCGAGCGGCGGAAGTTTCTCTTATGCGGTGACCAATTGTGATCGCTCTATTGGCGCACGTTTGTCAGGAGAGATTGCCAAGCGTCACGGCAACACGGGTATGGAAGACAATCCGATTACCTTGCAGCTGACGGGAACGGCTGGGCAGAGCTTCGGTGTTTGGAACGCCGGTGGCTTGCATATGTACCTTGAAGGCGATTGCAACGACTACGTCGGTAAAGGCATGGCCGGCGGCAAATTGGTGATCTCACCTCCGAAGGGCAGCCGCTTTGAGAGCCGTGAAACGAGCATCATCGGTAACACCTGCCTCTATGGCGCTACCGGTGGTCGGCTCTTTGCAGCAGGTGTTGCGGGGGAGCGGTTCGCTGTTCGTAATTCCGGTGCCCACGCGGTAATTGAGGGCGCAGGGGATCACTGCTGTGAATATATGACGGGTGGTCTGGTCACCGTGTTGGGCGCTACGGGCGTCAACTTTGGCGCCGGCATGACGGGCGGCTTAGCGTTTGTGCTCGACGAGGATCGTGCGTTTATCGATCGATACAACAGTGAGCTGGTCGAGATTCATCGCGTGGCTGCTGAGCCCATGGAAGCCCATCGGCACTTCCTGCGCGACAACATTCAAGAGTTCGTCACTGAGACGGGCTCTGCGTGGGGTGCTCATCTGCTCGCTAACTTCGAAGATTACGTGGGCAAATTCTGGCTGGTGAAACCGAAGGCCGCTGATATCAACCAACTGCTTTCGCGTTTGCGCGATACCGACTGAGGCAGAGCGATTCATGAGTGCACGTTTGGCCAATCCTTTCCAGTTTCTTGACGTCGATCGAAAAGACCCCGACAAGAAGGACATGGATACCCGCACGGAAGCGTTCGTAGAGATCTACGATCCTTTCACGGAGACTCAGGCCGCGGAGCAATCTCATCGCTGCTTGGAATGCGGTAACCCTTATTGCGAATGGAAGTGCCCCGTTCATAACTTCATCCCCAACTGGCTAAAGCTGTTGGCTGAAGGCAACCTCTTTGAGGCTGCAGAGCTGAGCCACCAGACCAATACCTTGCCCGAGGTTTGCGGACGGGTCTGCCCACAGGATCGCCTGTGCGAGGGCGCCTGCACATTAAATGATGGATTCGGTGCGGTCACAATTGGTAACTCGGAGAAATACATTACCGACACCGCGCTAGCAATGGGCTGGCGGCCTGACCTATCCGACGTAGTACCTACCGGTAAGAAGGTTGCCATCATCGGCGCGGGACCCGCAGGGCTGGGTTGCGCCGATATTTTGACACGTAACGGGGTGAAGCCCGTGGTGTTCGATCGATACCCCGAGATCGGTGGGCTGTTAACGTTCGGCATCCCACAATTCAAACTCGAGAAGCAGGTGATGGAGCGTCGCCGGGAAGTCTTCGAGGGCATGGGCATTGAGTTCCGGCTGAATACCGAGATTGGCCGCGATGTCACGATTGAAGAACTCCTCGCTGACTACGACGCGGTATTCCTCGGCATGGGTACATACAAGGCCATGGAAGGGGGTTTCCCTGGTGAAGACAAGCCCGGCGTATATAAGGCGCTGGATTACCTGATTGCCAATGTGAACGAGAAGATGGACTACCCCCGCGATCCGGAGGAGTTCATCGACCTGAAAGAAAAGACGGTTGTGGTGCTGGGTGGTGGTGATACCGCCATGGACTGCGTGCGCACCGCCGTGCGGCAGCAGGCCGATCGCGTTTACTGCGTCTATCGTCGCGACGAGGAGAACATGCCCGGCTCGCGGCGAGAGGTCGCGAATGCGAAGGAAGAGGGCGTGCAATTTCTCTTTAACCGGCAGCCGATTGAGGTGATGGATTACTTTGGCGAAGCCATCGGTGTAAAGGTGGTTGAAACGCAACTCGGTGAGCCGGGTCCTGACGGTCGTCGCCGACCCGAGCAGGTTCCCGGAAGTGAGGTGGTGATAGAAGCAGACGCCGTTATCATGGCCTTCGGTTTTCAGCCCAGCCCGGCCGATTGGTTCTCCGAAGTGGGTGTGACCTGCAATGATTGGGATGCCGTAATCGCGCCTGAGCATCAAACGTTCAAGTTCCAGACTGCCAACCCAAAAGTCTTTGCCGGCGGCGACATGGTGCGCGGCTCGGATCTGGTGGTCACGGCGATTTGGGAAGGGCGACAGGCGGCCGAGGGCATTCTCGATTACCTGGGCGTCTGAATAGATGGGGTCGAACTGACCCCTTCGCCAGAGGTAGACTGTGGGTGCGGGCATACAAAACATCGGGGGAGGTGTTGATTGCCACCGCACATGAGAGGTCAACGCGATTCCAGAGGGACTCGCGTGGTAATAAGTTAAAACAAACATAAAGCGACGACGTCGCAGTAAGTGAGAGTCGATAGCATGGTCAGCTTGGAAAATGACCGGTTCCTTCGTGCCCTGATGCGCGAGCCCGTGGACCGCACCCCCCTTTGGATGATGCGCCAAGCAGGGCGCTACCTTCCTGAGTACCGCGCAACCCGTGCGGAAGCCGGTAGCTTCATGGGGCTGTGTACCAATCCCGAGCTGGCCTGTGAGGTCACGTTGCAGCCGCTGCGCCGGTACGCAATGGACGCAGCTATCCTGTTTTCAGACATTCTGACTGTGCCCGATGCGCTTGGTCTGGGGCTCTATTTCTCGGAGGGTGAAGGGCCGCGGTTCGAGCGTCCGGTTTCTTCAGCTGCCGAGATTGCCGCACTGGATCCGGATCGTGCGGCCAATGAGCTGGGTTACGTGATGGATGCTGTCGCTCTCATCCGCAAAGAACTCAAAGGCAGCGTGCCACTCATTGGTTTCGCGGGTAGCCCCTGGACCCTGGCGACCTATATGGTGGAGGGCGGCTCCAGCAAGGATTTCGCCAAGGTGAAATCACTCGCTTTCAACGAGCCAGAGGTGATGCATCAACTGCTGTCCAAACTGGCGCAGTCGGTAGCCGTCTACCTCACTGAGCAAATCCGTCACGGCGCTCAGGCCGTGCAGATTTTCGATACTTGGGGCGGCTCCTTGAGCCACGCTGCGTATCGTGAGTTTTCTCTGCGCTACATGACAGAGATCATCGAGCAATTGCCGAGAGAAGCAGATGGCAGGCGCGTGCCAGTCATTGTCTTTACCAAGGGTGGGGGCCAGTGGCTAGAGGCCATCGCAGAGTGTGGTGCCGATGCCGTGGGTCTTGATTGGACGACCGATATTGGTGAGGCGCGCGCACGAGTCGGTGAGAAAGTGTGTCTGCAGGGCAACATGGACCCCACGCTGCTGAACGCATCACCTGAGCGCATTCGCTCAGAGGTAGGGCAGATTCTGGAAACGTTTGGTGAGGGCAGCGGTCACGTCTTCAACCTTGGCCACGGGATTACCCCAGGAATCAACCCTGAGCACGTTGCTGCAATGGTCGACGCAGTTGTGGAGCTATCGCCCGCTTACCACTGAGACTCTGGAATCGCGTGGTCCATATCAAGCGCGGGGGACTGTGAAGTGGGTTTGCCAACGACTTTGGCAGGGACTCCAGCGACGGTTGTGTGTGCGGGCACGTCCTGAAGCACCACTGAACCAGCGCCGACCTTAGCGCCTTCCCCGACAAGAATATTGCCCAAAATTTTCGCGCCGGCGCTGATGAGAACGCCGTCTGCTATTTTCGGGTGGCGATCGCCATCTTCTTTTCCTGTTCCGCCCAGCGTGACCGATTGCAGAATCGATACACGGTTACCGACGACAGCCGTTTCACCCACTACCAGCCCTGTTGCGTGGTCCAGCATGATGCCGTGCCCAAAGCGCGCAGCGGGATGAATATCGATACCAAAGTGTCGAGACATCTGGCTTTGCAGGAAGTGCGCTAGTGGCTGCCGGTTGTGCTCCCATAACCAGTGGCCAATGCGATGAATCTGCAGCGCCTGGAACCCCTTGAAATACAGGAAGGGGATGTACAGCTCGTGGCAGGCCGAGTCACGGTCCAGAATGGCATTCAGGTCATCGCGGATCGCACACCGGATACCGCCGTCATCCTGCAGCGCTTCCAGAATCACCTCCCGGAGCATCATTGCCGGGGCTGTTGGACTGTCGAGCAAATTCGCCAGATGAAAACTCAGCGCACACTCGAGCTCCTCGTGATTGAGGATGGTCGCGTGGAGAAAGCTCGCCAAAATGGGCTCTGCCGCAGCAGCCTGGCGGGTTTCGTTACGAATGCGCTCCCAAATGGGGTCACCGTTTTGCATCTGTTTGACGCCGTCGCTCTGAGTGGCTGTCATAGGATACTGCTCCCTCGCCCCGAGGGGTTCAATGACAGGGAAGCGAAGCGTAGCCCAGTCACTCCTGCTTCGCTAGTTGGAGAATTTCCCACTGAATCGCCACAGCGTCTGGCCTCGCTTTTGGTATTTACGCTCAAACAGGGTCATAGGCGAGGTGGGACTGACGGTATCGATACTGCCTTTCAATCCAATCAAGTCGGCTGCCAGCCCAAACTCCTCTGCGAACAGGTGCCAGTTCGTGCGCATCTCCAGCGTCCCGCCTAGCTGAGCCAATATCGGGAAAGCACCATGCCCATGAAGGCGTTTCTTGAATTGCGATAGCTTTGGCCAGGGGTTGGGGTAGAGCAGCCAATGGCTGTGCAGCCTGATGCCTGCCTCAGCGAGGCAATACCAAAAAGGTTCGGCTTCTGCGCGCAACAGGTGGTAATTGCGCTGCTCCGTCGGCTGATGTTTTGCCAGTCTGTGCGCCGATTGATCGATGCCAACCACCCACGCCCCAGGAAATTGTGCCGCCAAAACGGCGGTGCTCATACCGGTGCCGCAAAAGGAGTCGAGCACGATGGGTCGTGGGTCCTCACGATAGACTTGTAAAAATTGCTCGAACGCTTCGCGAGTATGTGCTGGGCAGGGTTTTTGCCAGGGGTGCTGCTGGTGATGCCGCACAATATCCCTCAGGTCGGCATGGGGTGCGACTTGATCGGTTTGTAGCACTGGCTCGTGAGCAGTTGCGGGAGGTGTTTGCGGAGTAGCAGTCACCTTGCCATCATACCGCGCATCTGCCGCCCGACCGATCCAAGCCAGCCGCAATGCGTGAAGATCTTCGTCCCTTTTGGGTAAAACAAGCCTATCTGAGATTCCGCGCGGCGTGGATTGATTGGTTTGTGAGGCCCCGGTGCGCGCACTTGGGTGCTCACGCCACCATCATGGCGCCCTGGTATGTCGATATATCAGGCCCGAACATCAGGATCGGGCACTCCTTTACCGCGATCAACACTGCCAGCCAGCGCGTCCAGATTGGTGTCTGGGGTCGTGGCCCCGGGCAGGGCCGCATTACGCTGGGTGATGCCTGTTTGATGAGCCCGGGTTCTCGCATTAGTGCGAGCGATGAAATTGTATTGGGTGACGGTTGCATGCTCGCCAATGGCGCTTACATCACGGACTCTGACTGGCACGGTTTATATAACCGAGTCGATCGGGCCGATGAACCGACCCCGGTTGTCCTTGGCGATAACGTTTGGGTCGGTGATCATGCGACGGTGCTAAAGGGCGTCACCATTGGTGATAACAGCGTCGTGGCGGCACGCTCAGTGGTAACGAAAGACGTGGCTGAGAATGTGGTGGTGGCGGGTAACCCTGCGCGCGTGGTGAAAACGTTGGACGCGACTGTGCCGCGCTACACGCGAGCGGACCTGTATGCCGATCCCGATCAAACCGCGCAGCAGTTCAAGGATCTCGATCGCTACGTGCTGGGGAAAAACCGGTTTTGGTTTTGGCTCTGGACGCTTGTCTACCCCGGTGCGCGTCGCGGTGGCTGAGTGCGCCCTCGCGTTAAAGCGACGCTCATAAACGCCGCATTCACAAAAGCCGCAGCGGCTCCTCCTCCAAAAGTGCCAGCTGTTCCCTGAGCGCAAGAATTTGGTCAGCCCAGTAGCGGTCTTGCCCAAACCAGGGGAACGCGGCTGGGAAAGCTGGGTCATCCCAGCGCCGTGCGAGCCAGGCGCTGTAGTAGACCATTCGCGCGGTGCGCAGCGCCTCTATCCATTTGATTTCTCTGGTGTCGAAGTCGTTGAATTCCTCATAGCCCGCGACGAGCTCTGCCAGTTGCAGCTCTCGCTGACTGCGGTCGCCGGATAGGAACATCCACAAATCCTGAATCGCAGGCCCCGTGACGCAGTCGTCGAGGTCGACAAAGTGCGGTGTGTCATCGCGCCATAGAATATTGCCCACGTGACAGTCACCATGAAGTCGAATGCCCTCGTCCGGGCTGTAATCGGCCATGAGCCGTGTCGCCCGATCAATGAGGTCGCGGCCCAGGCTGTCCCAGGCCGTGTGAAGATCTGACGGGACCCAGTGACGTCCGAGGTAATCCAGTGGTTCAATCAGCCAGCGTTCAAGTGAGTAATCGATGCGCGTCTGAAAGGTAGCCGCTTGGCCAGCGCCGTGCAGACGTCCGAGTGTTCTGCCCAGCCCGAGAAGATGATCGAAGTTATCGAGCTCTGGGGCGTGGCCGCCTCGGCGGGGAAACGCAGCGATCAGAAACCCTTCCGCCTCATTCAAGGTATGCCCGCCAATTTCCATGGGCGCGACTACAGATAGCCCTTGCTCAACGAGCTCCTGTGCAAACGTGTGCTCTTCCTGAATCTGCTCCCGGGTCCAGCGCCCCGGGCGATAAAACTTCACGATCACCGGCTCGGCATCCTCAATGCCGACCTGGTAAACCCGGTTCTCGTAGCTATTCAGCGCGAGCAGGCGCAGATCGCATCTCAGACCAATCGCTTCAACACAGCTGATCACGCAATCTGGCGTCAGTCCGTCATAGGGGTGGGTCATGGCTCACCCTTGTGGTGAAAACGCCTATGTTACCCCGCACTGGGTGGCGCCGGCGTTCTGGCGAGGCACCACACGCAGACCGATTTTGCGCCCGCGAGATGGCAGGCGAGCGCTGCTGACGAAACAGTCGCGCCGGTTGTCATCACATCATCAATCAGAACGACCTCGCGGCCCTGAATACGGTAGTCACCAACGAATCGCCCTTCGCTGTGAGCCCATCGCGCTGCCCGACTGAGCCGGTGGTGACTCTGGCGCGCTCTGGTGTTGCTGAGCCAAGGTTGTAACTCTGCATCTGGCCTAATCGCGTGCTTCAAGGCTTGCGCCAGTAACCAGGTGTGGTCAAAGCCTCGCCATATTTGACGATGCCACTGTGTGGGAACGGGTATGAGCAACGGCTTCTTGTTTGTCGTGACGTGTATTCCCATTTCGTTGGTAGTTGCGTCTCTAAAAAGGCCGGCCAGAAAGGGCGACAGCTGCGGTCTGTTATCAAATTTCCATGCGTGCAGAAGTTCCCGAAAACTGTCACGCATGAGGAAGGGTGCCACGGTACGCTCAATGTGTGGTGACTGTTTGAGGCAACTGGCGCAGTAGCGAGGCAGGCAGTCGCGCCGTGAGCCCCGCGGCGGCGCATTGAGAGATGTGCTGATAGGCGCGGCGCAGTGCGAACAGGCCTCAACGTTGCGCGGCAGCGTGGCGATGCATTTGGCACAGACGAACTGCGTGTGGCGATGCGCCGCCCGGCACAGCCAGCACTGAGCGGGCAACAACCAGCCAGTCATCTGGATGAAAAGGGAGCTCAACGATTTGTTTGGCATGGGCGGCATGCGTTGTCTCCGGGTAACTGATAGCCAGGGCTAGCGCAATGACATCAGTGATGGTGTTGGCAAGCGCTGGCGCAGGACAAGTCGATGATCGCTGCGGATAAATAAGGGTGGGTAATGGTGGTGTTGGCTTGGTGCCCCGCGCTGCAAGCGATAAAGTGGGCAGCTCCCGCGGGTCGATACACTCGCGAAATAACGAGCACCCTCCGCATGGATGAAGACACACATACGGATACGCCGCAGAAGCTCTCTGACAGCGATCAAGCAAAGGTCGATGCCTTTCTGGCCCGCGGCGTGAATTCGGTTGACCGAAAGCCCTTTCGACCGCTCTTTTTAATTTTTTTGCTGATGGCGGTCGTCGCGGGGTTTAGTTTGCTGAGCCAGGGGATTGCTCAGTGGGCTGGAATCTATTGATCTGGACGGGCATCGCCTTGGCCCTCATTTCGCCTTTTGGTATTCTGCGCGCCTCGGTGTGTAGCGCAGCCTGGTAGCGCACTTCCTTCGGGAGGAAGGGGTCGGAGGTTCAAATCCTCTCACACCGACCAACTTTTATTCATATAATCAACGTTTTAAGTTTCGGTT
>PBLO01000020.1 GCA_002721785.1 Halieaceae bacterium | reverse complement strand
GCTACCCCCCCCCTAGGCAGGTGACCATGCTCCCCATCGGGGATATATAGGTCTGGTTGGACTTGATGGGGTGTTGAAGGTGTAACGTAGTTTTGGATTTGGAAATTGCTCGACATATCAATGCGATGAGATATTTTTCGTTCCGCTCGTCCTGATGGCTACGAGA
Organism: Halieaceae bacterium; assembly: GCA_002721785.1. Lineage (GTDB taxonomy): Bacteria > Pseudomonadota > Gammaproteobacteria > Pseudomonadales > Halieaceae > Luminiphilus. Next base: position 87,032 of record PBLO01000020.1, on the reverse strand, counting down.
ATCCTATGCCACGTAAATACAAGCGCCGTTACAAGTCGAATGAGCAAAAAGCCTTAGACAGGGCGCATTGGCTTTCAGAAGACTTGATACTAGAAGCTGATTGGGTAGCGAATGCGGCCGGAGAGCTTCTAGAGGCGTTGTACGAGCATTCCAAACCAGTAAGACGGCAAGTTGCCAAACACCTGCCTCAGTTGGAACTTTTGATTCTAAATCTGCTGAAGGCTAACCAAGATAGAGACGGTCTGGTGATCGTGCCTTTCAGACCAGCCGCTTACGGCGACACCCTTACCTTCAGAGTAACCAAACAGCATCACATCGACACGCTGATTGGAATGGGCTGGCTAGATCTAAAGAAGGGTTATCAATCCGCTGAAGGGTCTAGACGATCTAGAGTAAAAATTCTTCGACCTCTGCGAGACTGGCTCAGGAGATACGATTCATACGCCCCGCAGATTGATAGGAAAGCACCTAAAAAGGCGGTTTACGTAAAAGACGACAACAAAGACCTCATAGTTCCACCCGCTTCAATGGGGAATCAGATTGCAATCTATGAGGAAGAACTTCGGCCCATCAATCAAATACTGGAACGCACTTCCATTGATCTATTCATTAACGATCACGAGGTCGAAGAACTCAACGACCGCATGTCCGACTCAGCTGAGGTGGATCCGTTTCAACAGTTCAAGCTTGATTTAACCCAGCGCTATTTGAAGCGGGTCTTCAATAACAGTTCTCTAGAGCAAGGTGGAAGGTTTTACGGAGCTTGGTGGCAGTCGATACCCAGTGAATACCGACCACTGATTTCACTGAATGGTGATTATGTCGTGGAGTTGGATTACTCAACGATTCACATGCACCTGCTTTATGCGCTCAGTAAGACCAGGTTTCCGCTGGAGGATCATTACGTCTTTGGCAGGCTAACAAGGGGTTTTCGTTCTCAGACAAAAAAGATGATGAACATCCTCATCAACGCAAAGTCGGAAGAGTCGGCTATTAGGGCGGCGAAAGATCAAGAGCTTTTTAAGCCGGGGTTGCCCGAAGGTATAGACACGATAGAAGCCTATGTAGAAGAGATTTACACCTACCATGACCCAATAAAAAAAATACTTTGGAACAGGCTACGGCGTTCATCTCCAGTTCCTAGACTCTCAGATAGCGATGAAGGTGATGCAACGAATGTATCCAGAGCCATGTCTTCCAGTTCACGATTCATTTGTTGTTAGGACAAGGCAGGAGAAGAAACTAAACAAGGTAATGAATGAGGAATTCACGGCTGTTACGGGTGTGAAGGCTGGTATCAAATCCGAAAGCCTTGAAGTGACAGCTGATAGAAAAATAATTATTGACGAGATGATTGATGATGAACTCAGTGACTACTCCCTTCGACTGTATAACTGGAGGAAGAAGTACAACTGGAAGTATTTTGTTGATGGGGGTGATGGAGGTGACAAACCCTTTAAAGACTGAGAAGAAACCGGCTCCGCCGGTGTACTGGTAACAATAAGAAACCTTCCTCGCAGTCTACTTTCATTACCTCCACCACATTGGTTTTCCAGCCTTAACAGTCCATGACGAATTTGTTGTGCCTGTCGATATGGTGGAGGCTGTGCATGAGATGAGGTATGCGACAGCCTTTCAGGATGTTTGGTGATATTGAGGTGCTGAGGTCCCTACAACTCGTCAAGAATTTTTGTTCGCCGCTCTTGGTATTCTTGTTCAGTAATAAGGTCGTCATCCAAAAGCTGTTTAAGTGACTCTAATCGTGACTTTGCAGTGGTTTCCGGTGCTACTTCTTTTTGTTGACCACTGCTGGTGCATTTGTCTTGGAAGAGTTTTTCTAGCGCAAGATATCTCTCGTTATAAGCTCTGATTTCAGCCTTTTCAGCGTCACCTACATCCATGAAAAACCATGGAAATATGAGGAACAGGCCGGCGGCACCAAGAGCAACATTCTTCCCCGTCTTTTTAGATTGCGGCAAAAGTGCATCCACTTGAGCCTCAATGTGGGCCATTTCAGTCTTCAATGCGTCGCATGACATATCGTCGTCACCCGGCTTATATTCGGGGATCGGATCAGCCACACGACCACCACAGCCCACAATCAACAACAGAGAGCAAACAAGCACTGGGAAGAAAGCCTTGGTGACCATCAAAAAGCCTCACAACTGGATTTGAAGAGATTTATTAAACCTTCAACTGACAGGCATTTGCAAACGGACTGATCACACGAGAGCGAAAACACTCTCCTTTTCGCAACCTTTATCCGATGTTTTGCCTTAAGCCCCTTGGCCAGCGGAGCTATCCTGACGCGCTAACACATCTTGTAAAGATCTCTCAGCCGCATAGGCCGCATATCTGGCTTGCTTAAGCTCCAAAGCCATCAAAGCGAGTGCGCGTCTCTGAAGTGCGATACAGTCTTCTGGTGACGACTTCTCAAGGCGCGTGGCGGCCTTTAGTAGTGTGAACGCTACATTGTGTTTTTCTTTTGGGAACTTCAAAACTTCTGCGGTCAAAACGCCTCTCCAAATTGCTTGAGCCTTTTTTAGCCATAGCAGATTCGGTTGAAGGGTTGTCAAGCCAAGACCAAAGTGAAAGGGTGTAGTGCAGATGGAGGGAGGTCCGGGAGCTATGCTCGAAATCGTGGCGGGAATTTGCTCGGTATTATGTTTTTTGTATCTACCTTTGCACTCATTCGCCCTCTGGCTCGCCAGTTTTTTTCTGAAGCGTGAGGAATCACTCCTCACGTTTATAAAGTGCTTGAACGTGCCTTACCTGCTCGTACACGTGATTGTCTTATTAACTTACGCCACGGGCGAATTCTCCATCCTGTCAGGGTGGGACTTGATCCAAGAGCAAATTGAAAGTGGGCGTAAATTTAATGGCAGCCAAATGCTAAAAGCTTCTGTTTTAGCCTTAATCCCAGTGGCGGTCTTCATAGCGTCGATCGCATACGGCTACATGAGCTACCAGCGATTCCTAAAGCCCAGAGACGCTCTATATGATGAGGAATACGGGTTGAAAAGTCTCACCAGTGAATCAACTGAAGCTACTGAAGTTCAAGCGGCAATAAAAATTGATCCGGAGCCGCGGATCAGTACGAGGGAAGACTGGGAAGAGCCGTCTAGCCAAAGAAACAATAGAGAGGGGTCTATGGGATTTGCGAGGTTCATGGCGAGAACGTTTGCGGTGGGCGGCACTGCAAGATACGTTGCAAAAGGTTTTTTTGCCGCGTTGGGATCAGGCATTCTCAACACGGAAAACATGGAAACTGAAGAAGGGCTAAACAAGGAACTACTAGAACTCGCCCGGTACATTTTAGGCTCTAGATTGAGAGAGCCTACACCCGAATATTTTCAGATGTTGCAACTCTACGAGGAATACACTGGACCCGGACTGACTGGCTTGACGATCGCAATCCTTTCAGTTGAGGCGGGGTTCATGGAAAATTCTGAAGAGAATCAAGACATGTTTCGCGAGGTCATTGTCGAAGAGCTAGTTAAAAAAGGCATAGGCGAGAGGATGCTCTAAAACTACGTTACACCTTCAACACCCCATCAAGTCCAACCAGACCTATATATCCCCGATGGGGAGCATGGTCACCTGCCTAGGGGGGGGTAGCACTATTGGTAGCACCACACAGTCCCTTGACGGATTGGGTGGCTCTAGGAAACGCTTAGTTTTCAGAGATCTTTGAAGAGCAGTGGTGCCTAGGCCCAGACATGACTGGTATCTCCGGCACCATCCCCTAAATTATGCCTCTGAAACATAGTATTTATGAGGTTTTATGGGGGCATATCCAAAGAATTAACACAAAAAATAACACAAGTTGGTTCGCAGCCCCACCCCAATTTAAAGGGCGGGGGAGGGTAAATCCCTGCTGCTGATACCAGTGATACCGCTGACACACATCAGAAGCTGATTTTAAAAAAAAGCTATCGCCGGTCTTTGATACGGATTGTCTAACTTACAGATGCAAAAGCTGGATGTGAAAAAATGGGAGCCAACATTGCTGGCTCCTAAGTCTAATAGCGATAATTGAACTGGTCGTGGCGATTAGGCTGCAGCGTCCGATCGCGCTGTTGCGGCCGACCAGATGACTACACCAAATGCAATTTTATTAACGAAATCCGCAAGGTTATAAACTAAGTTAAGCGTTGCGGCACTGCCGTCTCCGGCGTAGCCCCAAATATATCCTATGGGATATATGGCCCAGCCGAACGTGACGATAATCCGCAAAGCGTTGAAGGCCCTCTGAGAAGCATCTGTGCCGTCACTAGCGCTTATTTTGCTGGCTTCACCAATAAAGATTTCATAGATGATGTAGAGCCAAGCAGCTGTGCCGATTATGAATCCTCCCCATAGGAACATCTGGGTGGATGCATTAACTTCACCAAGGTACCCCGCTACCAGCATAGCCACAGAAGCGACGAGTAATCGCCAAAATAGCCCAGCACCAATCACTGCGACTGCAGCGAGAATGAGATAGAACTCAATGATTTGCAGCGGGACGGTTAATAACCAGTCCACATAACGAAATACTGTCGGACTCTCGCCTGTGGCGACCCAAACACCTCGCATATAGAAATAGTGCAGGGCAGCAATACCCGTGACCATCGCGGCAACGGTTAGCGATGTCTTCCATTTGCCGACTGCCCTATCTCTCTCCACAAAGAAAAAGTAGGTCGCTGCAAGCATTGCAGCCGAAATTACCCAAAACGAGACGCCTACATAATCAGTTGGGTCTAGCATCAATGATTTTTCCACTTACCACCTCCGTAATGACCTCGCCAAATGCGAGAGGACATATTTAACGCAAATGATAATCATTATCAATAATATATTCAGATCATTGAGGTCGCCAACCTTCAAAGGTTATTTGCACCGCTGGCAAAGAGGATTACAATCGCGCACCGTTATGGTGCAGACGCGGCGGAAGTAGCCCGTCGCCTCAAACCATGCTCTGCGTAAAACGCTATTGGAAGGCGCTTAACACTGAAACGGACCATTCTCTAAAGGAAGACTTTTACATGATGACGCGATTTTTCTGGCTGGCCCTGGTGCTGGTTGTTTGCACGCCTGCACAAGATATTTTTGCGGAAGAGGAGAGCACTCTGCCGGGCGCTTCCGTCGCCCCGGACGACGCGGAGGCGAGTTTCGCTGATGTGATCGAAGGCGATGATGCCTACGAGGGATTGTTCACATTCTATCGCGATACGGTGAGCGGAGACGTCACGCTGAGTCTCAAGCCCGAGCAGCTCGATCAGGAGTACATCTACTTCATCCACATTGAGGATGGCGTGGTCGATGCCGGGAGTTTCCGGGGCGCCTACGGCCCACGATTTGTGTTCACCTTGGAGCGGCGCTTCGACAAGGTTGCGATTGTTCGCGAGAACACCGCGTTCTACTTTGACCCGGAGAACGCCATTTCGCGTGCATCCGAGGCAAACATTGCGCGCGCCGTTCTGGCGGTGCAAGACATTATTGCTGAGGATGAAGAAACCGGCGCGATTCTGATCGAAGCCGACAGCCTCTTTTTGTCAGAGGCCTGGACGCAGTTGTCACCCAGCCGGGACCCCGATGCCGATCCGCGTAGCGCGTTCACAGTGGGTGAATTTGATCCGGCCAAGAGCCAGATTCTGAATCTCCGGAGTTACCCACTGAACACCGATATTGAGGTGGAGTACGTCTTTCATAACCCCAAGCCGCTGGTGTACGGGTCCGATGCGGTTACCGATCCCCGTAATATCTCCGTCAAGGCGCTGCACAGCCTGATCGAGATGCCAGATAACGACTATCAGCCTCGCTTGGCTGATCCCAGACTGGGTTCTTTTGACCAGCGGATTACCGACCTCACCTCGACCGAATCTGCGCCCTATCGGGACGTCATCAACCGGTGGCATCTGGTGAAAAAAGATCCGGATGCGGCGCTGTCTGATCCCGTCGAACCCATCACCTGGTGGATCGAGAATACGACGCCCCTCGAGTGGCGGCCCATCATTGAGCACGCAGCGCTCGAGTGGAATAAGGCCTTCGAAAAGGCCGGATTCACCAATGCTGTCGCGGTAAAAACGCAGCCAGACGACGCGGACTGGGATGCGGGAGACCTCCGCTACAACGTGCTGCGGTGGACCTCATCACCGAACCCGCCTTTTGGTGGTTATGGCCCGAGTTTTGCCAACCCGCGCACCGGGCAACTGCTCGGCGCTGACATCATGCTCGAGTACTCTTTTTTAAACCGCTCGACACTGGCTCGTGAACTGATTCAGGGCGAAGCTGCGCAGCCCATTAAGTTGCTGTGGCCCGAGTTGCATACTTGTTCCGTGAATCAGGTGCTCGGGATGGGTACTGCGTTTGCGCAATCAGCGATGGACATGTCGGGCGCCGATAGCGCTATTCAGGAGCAGTTGCTCCGCGACCGGATGCATTACCTGATTCTTCACGAGATCGGCCATACCCTGGGCATGAACCACAATATGAAAGCCACACAGATTCTGAGCCGTGAAGACATTCAGAATCCTGAGGTGCTCGACAGTGGCATTTTGGCGGGCTCGGTTATGGATTACCCCGCAGTGAATTACGCGCCGACCGAGGAAGAGCAAACGCTGTTTTACACGATTGCACCGGGCCCCTATGACGATTGGTACATCGAATACGCCTACTCACCTGGTCTTTCTGACGCAGAGGAAGAGGCTGTGAGATTGGAGGCGATCGCCGCGCGCTCTACCGAACCTGAACTGGTTTTCGGTAACGACGCCGACGATATGCGCTATCCGGGCAGTGGTCTCGATCCGCGCGTCAACATTTATGACTTGAGCGGAGATTCGATCGGTTATGCCGCCTCGCAGATGGCATTGATGCAGGCCACCCTGAACAAAATGGCGGATTGGACACCGGATGCCGGTAAGTCATATCAAGAAGCCGTCGATGGCGCAGGGCTGATCATTCGGCTTTGGGGCATCAACGCGGGGGTGATATCGCGCTGGGTGGGTGGTGTCTATGTCGACCGCGCGATGGCGGGCCAGGAGGGTGGCGGTGAGCCATTGCGACCCGTAGAGCGCGAGCAGCAGAAGCGCGCCATGGCGACGTTGTCAGAGCATTTGTTCGCCCCCGATGCCTTCGACGTTAATGGCGCACTGTGGCAACAGACTGCGCCACAGCGTCGTGGATTTGATCACTACGGGTCAACCGAGGACCCCAAGATTCATCAGGCCGTGCTGGCAGGGCAGAAGCGAGTTCTTGATCATCTTATGCACCCGGTGGTGCTGAGGCGCGTGGTCGATACGCAACTCTATGGCAATGATTACCCACTGGATGAGGTGATGTCAGACCTGACGGATGCGATTTTCGCTGCCGACGCGGACAGCTCGGTGAATGCATTCAGACGCAATCTCCAAGTGGAGTATGTGTCGCGACTGGGTGGCATGATCAAGGGAAGTGGCAGTGAAGCGTATGACAGCTCTGCACAAGCGATGTCACTTTTGGAGTTAGAGCGGCTGGCCGACATGGCCACAGCGCGTCAGACGGGCGATACGCTGACACGGGCGCATGCGCGTTTGCTGGCGAGAAAAATTGAAACCCTGCTGGAGACCGGTGGGCGGTCTTGAGGGATTGAGCAAAGCACCCTGCTTGGCAGGGTGCATAGACAAATCAATCAGGAGTCAGACGGCGTCAGTACCGCATCAATGATGTGGATGATGCCCGCTGGCAGCCACCACATCCGCCACGATGACCGAGCTGTCATTAATGAATAGCACGTCGCCCTGTACTGATATCGACACCGTGCTGCCGTTCAGCATTTCAACAGCGCTATACCGAGGGGCAGTCGACTGCGACATCAGGGTGTCGAATGATGGTTAGCAGGATCTCGCCGACACCCAGCCCGAATTTACGCATCTCTGATTCATTGATGACGACGTTTTCACTGACCCGGTACATGCGGTCGTCAATCTTGACGTCGATCGGTCCATCATCCAGCTCGATGCGGAGCGTGTAATCGAGGAACATGGCGTTACCCTGCCACCGCGCTTGCCCTTCGCCCACAACATCTCCCGCTGTACCGATAAACGTCTGATCGCCATCAGGGGTCAGCGTCCACACGCGGGTTTGCTGTTCGCCATCGTTAAAGGTGAAGTCCTCATCGAGTGTGCCGATGCCATTCTCCCAGCAGGCAGTGATGTCAGCTTGGAAATGACGGACTGCGGTTCCGGAGAAATCTTTCACAACGCCGTGGGCAGTGAGCGCGCCATTAAAAAACTCATGGGGGGCAAAGGCCGGGCTGCGTCCTTGATAGTCATCGATAGAGCTGGTGCTGCATCCAAGCAACAAGCTGCACGCAGCAACGACGGCCGCTTTGGCGCCAGCTCGATACGACGGGCATGACGGCCAGCGTCTTTTGCCAGTATTGCCGTAACGATAAACTTGTGATTTGCCCACCATGCCTTCACCTGAACGATTTGCCATCTAATGCCGTTACGTCTGAGAAAAAGCAGCGGATCTAAACGCCTTGTACATGAGGAGAGGGTGATAGCGATGGTTCATAGTGCTCAAGTTCTTATGGTGAATCACCGTGCGCAATGAATTGGCGCGTTTTTTTGCTGGGGCAGTACTGCTGTTGGCAATCGATGTTCTCGCAGAACTCGTTATCTTTGAGTGGCTGGAATGGAATGGCACAACGAAGAACGACTGGTTCTTTATGTTGTGGTGGGGATGCGTGCTGTTTTGGACGACATACAGCGGGATACGTGTGTGGCGCGCGCTGAGAGCCTCTACTTAGCGGCCCGGAGTTGAACCGCCCGGCAAACCGCAGCGGTTCGCTCTATCTGGCATTGCGGTGTGACCCGGGCCAAGGCTATGGCCGGGGCTTCACACTCAGTGCCCTGCGAACACCAGCATTTGGACCGGTAGCAACAGCGCCTGCATACGCAGGATCACCGCGTGTAAAACACCGACCGTGTCGACCATATGCAGGAACAGGGTTTCGCCAAGGCCCAGATCACCAGACTCAAGCAAGTCATGATTGTTGGTATAGGCATTCGCGATGCATTTACTACCTGGCATGACGTCACTCAGGCCACCTTCATAGAGGGGCTCCATGACCACAGTGAGCGTGCCGGGACGCGCACGTTGTTGTGCATCCAACAGCACATCGGCAGGCTTGAGCTGTCCTGCAGCGACGACCGGCTGTACTCGTGTCACCACCATGGGAATCACGGTGAAGGGCTTCGATAAACACACCACTTCGCTGATGGTGCCGGGTTTAATCAACTGTCACCTATTGCTTTATGTGCGGCGCCAACCTCATCTCGCGCTCGCTCGAACGGTCATGCGAGAGCCAAATGGCTGCCGAGATAGGCGTAACCGAGAGCATCCGCGTTGACAGGTCCCATAAATCACCTAAGCTAGAGTGACGTTAGCGGCTCTGTGCAAGGCGCTAGCGATGCACAAAACCAACAACAAACAGCACGTCACCAAGACAGTCGTAACGACTGAACCAAACACAACTGGGGGAAATCATGAAGCGAGTCATCAGCGCCACGGCGGCGATTTTTATGGGAATCGGGTTGGCAGCCTGCAATCAGGCACCGGCATCGAATCCAAATGTTGACCTGGCCAAGGCATGGGTCACGGCAGCCAGCACCAGCCGAACTGCGACGATGGAAATGATCGAACAGAATATGGCGGACGACGGACTGTTGTACCGCGATCGTTATGTGGGCTTTGGTTTCATCTGGGACAACCAGCGTGGTGCCGAAGAGGGCCGAATGATTGTTACCGAGGTGATCGCCGACAGCCCTGTTGCGGACGTGTTGCAGGAGGGCGATGAGTTCGTCTCGGTCGGTGACGTCGCGGTGACCGCCGATAACATGGAGCGGCTCCCCTTCAGAGGTAAGCCCGGTGAATCCGTTGCGGCGGTGATTGCTCGTGATGGAGAGGAAATGGCAATTGAAGTGAGTCGTGGTGTGGTCAGCGCACCCACCACCAAAGCCGAGATGCTGGAGTGGATGGCGAGTGCCAACGACGAAGATTGGGGTCCCGAAAAGTGGGAGCTTCATGAAGCAGTCGGGCAGGGCAATGTGGTCTACGTGTGGACGCAAGCCTGGAATACCGATGAGGCTACTGGACTGCCTTTTGAGGCGCATCAGGTTACCCGCATGATGTTCAACGACGCAGGTCAGGTTCAGGCTATTGCCAGCCTGACTGAGGATCGATTTATGCTGGAGCAGATGGGTTACACCATCAGCCGTTGAGGACAATCCGATCTAGAGAGGCCGCTTAAGCGGCCTTTTTTGTGCGCCAGGATTGCGCGAAGGCCGAGAATTCGCTGGGCCTAGAGGGTGTCCGTGTTACGGCGGTGCAAACGCGCTAGCGTGCCGCGGCGGCGGGTTCGCTGGTGATAAACGGCCCATCGACGCATATGCGGCGCCCATCCGGTGATGCACAGGCGCCGCAGATGCCGACGCCGCACTTAGTCAGGTAGTCGATAGCGCTGAAGATTCGATCGGCCGGTACGTACCGCTTCTGTACCGCCTCGCTGGCGTGGATCATCGGCGCGGGCCCGCAGTTGTAGAACACCATGTTCGCGAGTGCGTCAGGTGACTGCTCAGCCAAAAACGCGTCCAGCGCGTCGCTGACGCGCCCATGAAAACCGGCGCTGCCATCGTCAGTGGCGAGCGTCACGCGACCAACGGCGTCGCACTCGTCTCTGAAGTAAAGGCGGTTAGCGGTGCGCGCACCGACAAACAGATCGGCAGGTTGTTCTGCGCTACCGAAGTCCTCGCCAATTTGGTAGACCGCTGCCAGTCCGGTGCCTCCTGCAACGCAGACGATGTGTGCATCGGCGGGCGGTGTGACCGGCACACCATGCGGTCCACGCAGGTAAACGTCATCGCCCGGCGCGAGCTGATAGCAGCGCTCGGTAAACTCGCCAACATTGATGACCGCTAAGCGAACCGGGTCGTGGGTCAAGCAGGAAAACGGCTTTTCACCCACGCCGGGAATCCAGACAAAAACGTATTCGCCGGCGCGAATATCCAGATCGCCGTCGAGCGTGACGACGGTGATGTCCTCACAGACCACGTCATTGGCGACCACGCGGTAGGGTTTAAATGCCATGTCGACGTCAAATCGAACGAGTTGGCCCGCTTGATCGGTGCCGCTTTCCAGATCGTTGGCCACGGTTGCAAAGTAGGCTGCGATATCGGCTGTGTTCATCCCGGTTAGACCGGAGCCAATGCCAAAGATGTTCGCGCCGCACCCGGCGGCGGCACGGCAATCGGCTGCGGATGACAAGCCACCGCATCCGATGAGGGGGAGATCGGTCTCGGCACGCAACGCAGTGAGGGCTTTCAGCGTAAGGGGTAACACCCCTTTACCCGACATGCCTCCCATGCCATTGCTTAGCACAGGGTGTCCGTGACTCTCGGTGTAGCCGGGGCCCGCCGTATTGATGGCGCACAGGCCGGCAGCGCCTCCTTCCACAGCCGACCGCCCGATTACCGCAATGTCATCGACATTAGGCGTGAGTTTGGGGATCACGGGGATATCAACGGCTGCACACACGGCTGCAACGACCTCGCGCACCATGTCTGGGTCCTGACCCATGGCCATACCGTAGCCCTTGGCATGGGGACAGGAGAGATTGAGCTCCAGACCATCTGCTACGGGTGCCAGTTGAGTGGCGACCTCCACGAATTCCTCCACCGAGCCGCCGAAGATCGAAACCAGCAAGAAGCGATCCTCTGGCACGGTGATTTGTTGCAGGCCCTGCAGCGCTTCGTCCACACCCGGGTTAGTCAGCCCGACGGCATTGACGAAGCACCCTGGCGCAAACTGGCTGTAGACGGGCTCCCGGTTACCCAACCGAGGTGCCTTGCCAATACTCTTGGTTGTGATGACGCCAATTTCGGGCATGGTATCGATGACCCGCTGAATGACGGCAGGCGCCGTTGTTACGATGCCGGAGGGAATCGTAAAGGGTCCGGATAATTGTTTGCCGAGAAACTCGGTGGTCACTGGGGTGGCTCCGTGAGGGGTGCCTAATTATAAAGGGACGGGTCCGGCGGCGTCATGGCTGAGGCAGAAAAATCTCTGCCGAGCCGATCAGGTGCCGCAGAAGGTTCGCGTTACACGCTCGTCTTCGCTAGGTGGCCGCGCCCACTCCTCGTCACCCGGCCGCCATTCAAAGGGCGCCGCGCTGCGTTCGACCAGTGCATCGATCCACTCGAGCTGGCCTTGTTCCGCAAGGTCAATTGCACGCTGAACGAGATGATTACGGGGAATAACCGTCGGATTGGTGGCGCGCATCGCTTGGGTGATTGCGTCGGCTTCTCCGCGGTTTAGGGCTCTGCGATCCTGCCATTCTCCTGACCAGTCGATCAGTGACGCCGGCGCAGCGAATAGTTCAGGTAGAGGGGAGTCATCAAGGCTGTCGCCAGCGATTTCAGTCAGCCATCGAAAGGCGAGCGTCATATCCAGCCGCTCTGCTGCCATGATGTCGTGGAAGCGCTGTATCAAGGCGCCGTCTGCCTCGGTGATGCGATCCAAACCCAGTTTGGCGGCCAGCCATTGTTGATGATGGGCGTGGAAACGAGCCGGGAATTGGTCAATGAGTTGCTGTGCTGTCTCCTTAGACCGCTGCTCGTCATCGTCGATCAGTGGTAACAGGCACTCGGCCAGCACGGCCAGATTCCAATGCATGATGCCCGGCTGATTAGGCCAGGCGTAGCGGCCTTGTCGATCGATGGAGCTAAAGCAGGCCTGAGGATCGAAATGGTCCATGAACGCGCAGGGGCCATAGTCGATGGTCTGGCCGCATAACAGCGCGTTGTCGGTATTGAGCACGCCGTGCACAAAACCGAGGACCTGCCAGTGGCTGACCAATCTGGCGAAGTGTGCGCAGACACCGTCTAGCAGCGTGACCGCCGCATTGTTTGCGGGTAGGTCACCCCGAGCGATGTGGTCCGCAAAGTGTCTCGATACCGCGTAGTCAACAAGTGTGCCAACTTCATCTCCACCGCGTGTCATGGCGAAGTATTGGATCGTTCCGATCCTGAGATGACTGCTTGCCACCCGCGTTAAAATGGCGCCCGGTTCGATACGATTTCGCACCACCGGTTCTCCGGTGCTAACGGCCGCCAGCGCGCGGGAGGTGGGCACCCCCAGCGCGTGCATCGCCTCGGACACCACGTACTCGCGGATGACGGGTCCAATCGGTGACCGGCCGTCACCTCCCCGGGAATAGGCAGTGGGTCCAGCGCCCTTGAGCTGCACATCGAACCGATCCCCGCTAGGCGTTAACCACTCCCCCAACAGCGTGGCGCGTCCGTCACCCAGCTGGGGGTTGTACTGACCAAACTGATGGCCGGCGTAAACCGTGGCAACGGGCTGTGATGAGGGCAGTGGTTGATTGCCGGCAAGCGCCTGAAGTTGCTCAGGGTGTGATGCGGGGGAACCCTCCCAGCCGAGTTCCTCAGCGAGCCCTTGGTTCCACAGCATCAGTTTGGGTCTGCTAACCGGGTCCGGCGGCTGAGGAGTGCAAAAGACACTGCCCAGGCGGGCATATGAGTGATCAAAACCCGCAGGCATCAGTGTGCCCAGAGCGTTTTGGTTGCGTTAACCACCGAACAATTTCTTGATCAATGAGCCCGCTTTTTCCTCTACCGCGTCCTGCAGTTGCTGTTTGGCTTCATTTTTCAGAATTTGCTCGGCGATGCTGGCCACGTCAACTTTGCAGGAGGCCCCTGCCTCAGAGGCTAAGTTGCCGCCGCATTCCACCGGCCAGTCTACGTCCGCGTAGCGTTGATCGATGATGCATTGGGGGCTGACTTTCATGATGTCGTTATTAACCTGTCCCTCCATTCGGAAACCAAAGTCCATGGTCTTGAGGTCAATGTCACCTGATCCCTGCATCACGATGCCGGGTGTCGCGAAGCGCAACCGTTCGATATCGCCAGCGCCCTCGTCAAAGTCGACATTGAGCGATAGGTCGGTGATTGGTGTATTGGTGGGCAATCCACTGATGGGTGGGAGCTTATTGACCACAGCCACGGCGCTACAGACCAGCCCTTGTAATGAGACCTTTTTAAAGTTCAGTTCCTCGCCTGCGGCTTTGACATCACCATCCAAGGCGCCCATCAGGTCTTCCGCCGAGACACCTTCCGTTTCCAGGTCCCAGCTGATTTCAATACGTCCCGACGCAGCATCTGCATTGCCCAGGCTGGCCAACAGCGGATCCATATTGACGCCTTTCAGGCCACCTTCAACTTCCGCCTCCACAACGGGTCGGCGGGCGTTCAAGCTTATGCGGGTATCGAGTTGTCCCTCATGCAGCACCCCGCGGATATAGTCGATATTCGCAATACCGTCTCGAACACGGAGGAGCACCTGCGCTGATGTGATTGACTGACCTGCCGCGATGAGTTCCTCGGCAGCAATCTGAAGCTTCAGATCGAGATCTCGCAGCGGTCCGACAGGTAACGGCACCGGCGCGCTGCCGCCTGATTGCGGAGCAGGCTTCTCGGCAGCTGGTGCTGGCGCATCTGATGCGGTGCCTGCCTGCGGTTGCGCTGCAGGTTGAATCTGGTCCACATCAAGCCGGTCCGTGGATACATAGAGCTTGATTTCGGGGCTCTCAAGCGCAGACCAATTGAGTGTTCCCGTGACCTCGCCGCCCGGTAGCGTGGCGGTAAGCGTCATGTCGGCCGCAGCAGGAGACATAACGAATTCTCCATCGAGGGCGCTCGTAACAGGTTTGTTCAATGCGCCCATCACTTCGGTATTGAGTCCTTCGATGAGGACGCTACTGAAATCTGAAGCGACCTTGATTGCGCCATCCAACGTAATTTCGAGTGGCGTCACGGTGCCATCGCCCAGCACGCTCAGTTTGCCCTCGAGACGCATGGGCTCATTGCTCGTGTTCACATCGCTAAGGGTCAACGAGGCGATCTGAATGGTGTTGCTCAGTGCGCCATCCCGGGTGCGCTGCATGACGACAATGTCCTCGATCCGAACTGCCTCGGCCAAAATCGCGATGCCCGTAATCCCACTGGCTTCCTCTAACTGACGTTGACGCTCCTTTTCCTTGGTTTGCCGAATCATCTCTCCGCGTTTCTCCCATTCCCGGTCACTCATTACCGGCGCGGGTTCGGGAGGTGGGGGCAATGCGGCGGCATCAGTGATATCGGCCGTGACGCCCGCGATGACGATCGTGCCGACATCAACGTTGCCGCCGAGCAGGGGGAAGAGTGATAAACCGACATCAAGTTCGTCGATAGATGCTTTGATCGTGGGGTCGTATTCCGATTGAGCAGGCAGATCAAGCGACGTGCCCTCAAGGCGCAGCCCGAATCGCGGAAAGAAGCTGAGCTCCGCGCCGCCCTCGACGATCAGGTCTCCTCCGGTATTGGCTTTGACTTGTTCCTGGGCCATGTCGAGCAGCGCCTGCTCGTCGATGAACATGGGCACCAGCAACATAGCGACCACGACCAGAGCGATCAGCCCACCCACAATCCACAGTATCACCAGCATCTCGAATTCCCCTCGTTTCTGAGTTTTTCCCAGCATATCAGAGGGCGCGCGCGCCGGAAGGGCTTATCGTGGGCGGCTACGCTCGACGTGCTGATTCAGAATGCGGGCCTTTTCGCGGCGCACGCCGGCGTCGGATTTGAGTCTCCACAATGCATCTTTGGCGAATTGATAAGACATTTTCAGGTCGACGATGGGATCCGGGTAGTCCACCGGGTGCAATTGCCGTTCCATGGGTGAGCGCAACCATGGCTGATGGAGCAGGGGCGTTGGCAGTCCGGCAAGTTCTGGCACCCATTTCAAGATAAACGCACCGTCGGGATCATGATCCAGCGATTGCTTCACCGGGTTGTAGATGCGAATCGTGTTGATGCCTGTCACGCCTGCCTGCATCTGCATTTGCGGGTAGTGGATTCCCGGCTCAAAGTCGAGGAACAGCGAGCCGAGCCACGCTGCGCCCAGACGCCAGTCCTGCCAGAGGTGGTGGGTGAGAAAGGAGACGACCATCGCGCGGGATCGGAAGTTGATATATCCCGTGTGCAGCAGGCACCGCATTGAGGCGTCGATCAGAGGGTATCCAGTTGTCCCGTTTTGCCATGCCGTCAAACGCTCCGGGTCGTTGCGCCGGGGGTGTTCGTGATAGCCACGATTTAAATCTTCGTGTTCCATTCGGCACTCCATTTCAAACTTTTGGATGAAATGGCAATGCCAATGGAGTCGCGATTCGAAGGCGGATAGTGCGCGGCCCCATCCTCCCTGACTTTGGCGATATTTGAGGGCCTGGTAGACCTGCCGCAAACTGAGGTTTCCCCAGGCGAGGTAGGGTGACAAGCGTGAGCAGTGCGAGCGGCTTCCCTCGGGCTTGGATATGAAGCGCTGATACCCTTCGGCCCGCTCCGTCAGGAAATGTGACAGCACTTGCTGTGCTGCGGCAGAACCGCCCGGTTGAAATTCGGGTTTCTGGTGGCGCCAGCGCGCAAGGCGCGCGCACCGCGCGCCCTCCAATTCGGGTGGCAGGGATGTCAGTCGTTGAGCAATGTGCGCTGGGGCAGCCTTGGTTTGGCTCTCTGACATCACGGCCTGCCAGGCTTTGTTCCAGCCTCGTCGATTGCGTCGCCCTCGTTGCACACCGTTAGTTTGGAACTCGGCCCACGCTATGCCGGCTTGTTCGCAAAAACGCGCCACGCTGCGGTCGCGCTCAAAGGTCACGCTGAGGCCGGTTTCTTCATAACTGAATAGACCCGTGATGCGCGCCTCTGCGTGCAGGGTTGTAAGAATGTCGACGGCATCTCCTTCCAGTACTTCCACGTGTCCGCCGAAGGGTGCAAGTTGGGCGTTCATTGCTTCAAGCGACTGCGCGATAAAGTGCCAATGACGTCCGCGATAATGTGGGTCAGCCAAGAGGTCGGGCTCCACGATGTAGAGCAGCAACAGCGATTGATCATTTTCGACAGCCGCAGCAAGTGGCGCGTGGTCAGCCAAGCGAAGATCGCGTTTGAACCAGACGACGTTCACGAGGATATCTGCCGTGCCGCCAGTAGTGGGTTGACGAGTAGCGTGTGATCTCGCGCATCGCGCAGTGCAACGCGGCCTTTGAATAGGGCGCTATAAATAAGGCGATAGGCGTCGCGGTCAAAGGCGACGCTCGAGGGTTCTTGCAGAGTGGCCGTGGCCTGATCGGCCGTTGCAAAACAACCCTGCCACGCCCACTGGTCCACCAAGTGATATTGCTGCGCCGGCTGCTCATCGATTGGGCGGATTGTTTCTTCCGCCAAGAGGATGGGCCCATTGAACGGCCAAGCAGCGATACGCTGCCGATCGAGGTGTTCGAGCAGCCGCGCATTGTGGGAAGCGATGCTCTCCTTGCCTGTACAGGCGCCATCGCAGCGTCCCAGCTGATGTTGAAAGCAGGCGCCTTTGCCCCGGTCTAACCCCATTACTCTCAGGCACAGGGCGTGGTCCCTCGCGAGATTCTGAATGGTAGTCGTGATGCGGTGTTTGTTGGCGAACAATCCGAAGGTATCGATATCCCTATTGCCTGTTGGTGCGAAGTCAATGGCATTGGGCTGAAGGAATCCGTCTTTTGAGGTCGTGAGTTGTATGGTCCATAGGCGCCGCAGTTGCCGCTGGCGCCGGTTAAACAATGGCACCTCGGCTTTGATTGCTGCGTTCTCGATCAGCAGCGCGCCGATTTCTCCTGCGGTGAGGTGACAGTCGATGTGACTGACCTGCGACATGAGTCGCTGGTGGCGCCCGGGCTTGCGTCCTTCGTTAAGGTGCTGGCCCACCCGGCTATGGATATCCACGCTTTTACCCACGTAGAGAAGAGAGCCGGACTGATCGAAAAACCGATACACGCCGCTGCACCGCGGCAGTTTGGCGGTCGTCGCGCCCTCGATGGAGAGCGAAATCGTCTCGAGCTCTGTGTTCATACGAATGATCGGGTAAGGCTGCTAGGTGGCCGTCTCTCTGTCCGGAGTTTGTCGCTGTTATCGCCCCGATATGATCTCGAGACGAAACCAACGCTAAGCCAAAATCGTAGCGTTTAAATGACGGGTGAAAAAGTTTCACGCCGGTTCCCCAGACTGCGCCTGCGGCGTCTTTATGGAGTGCTACGAGACGATGAAAGTCAGTGTCGATGATCTGGCGTTACTTGATGTCAGTGAGGTGGTGATCGAGTCAGTCGATCTGAGCCTCTACATTGCCCATGCGCTGATCGCTGATCAGGAACATATCATCGCAGATCGCAAAGGTAAGGTGCTGAAAACCCGAAACTTGCTTGAAATGCAGCGCGCGCTCCGCAAGGCTGTCACTTGCGAGTTTTATCTGCGCCAGCGCAGTGCCTACGATGAAATGGTGGGCCATAGTCATCGCGCCCTCGATAACAGTATGAAGCTACCTTTGGGTAAAGAGCCGCTGCCGGAGTGGCTTAACTGAGTCAGTTTGAGGCTTTGCAACACCGCTGACGGTTCTCATAGGGCGGTGTGGAGTGCGCGCGCTGCGGCAAGCAACTGACCGGCAATGATGCCATCCAACGCGCTACTCAGGCGCCGACAGGTCTTCTTCGCCCAGCTTGTGGCCCCAGTCACGTTTGGCTTTTAAGTACTGCAGGTTGTGGTCGTCGACGCCGTAAACGTGTTTGACCTGTTCAATATGAGGTACGCCCAAGTTGGTGAGATCCTCGACCTTTTTGGGGTTATTGGTCAGCAGGCGCAGCCTGCGTCCCTGACCGAAGTATTTGAGGAGCACCGCGGCATCCGAGAAGTCACGTGAATCGTCTGGTAAACCCAGAGAGCGGTTGGCCTGATACGTGTCTTCTCCCGAGTCCTGCAGCAAATAGGTGGCGGCCTTGGCCCATAAACCGATGCCCCGGCCTTCATGCCCGGCCATGTAAACAAGGTACCCGCCCTCGGGGTCCTCTGCGATGCGATCCAGCGCAAACTCCAACTGAGGTCCGCAGTCGCATCTCTGTGACCCAAACACGTCGCCGGTCAGGCAGTTGGAGTGCACCCTGACCAAGGGGTTGTCGCTCTTATCGGGCTTTCCGATCACCAGCACGCTGTTTACCGCCATGCTCGACGCCAGATGAGAGAACAGGTGTTGTCCTCCTTGCTCACGGAGTGTATTGGCTAGCTGTTCAACCTCATTGAGCTCCGTGCTCCGCACGCTGGCGTACCAGTGCACGGTCGGCTGCACATGGCCTCTGGCGAGTGGCAGTGGAATAGGACCCATGAGATTGACATGCAGACCGGGCCCCGGGGCGTCGGCCATATCGACTTCACAGCCGTCGCTGTTGATCCGGAGGAGTTTGCCGTCGCGGATCAGGCGCTCTCTGATGTCTGGGTTGATGTACGTAAACATGCTCGGCGGTGCCTGATTTATCACTGCTGCCTGTAAGGACCGCGGAGTATAGAGGGATTTCTGCCATTTCGCGCGGCGGCCTACGGAGCAAATCTCGCGGAACAGGAGCGAGAAAACTGGACTCGCGTTCTGGCTTTGATGAAGGGGTAGATAGGGGGAGACCCCGCGGGTCACTGTGCACGGAGTCTGTTAGCAATTGCCTGACTGGTGCGGGCGGCTGAAGTGCTGCTATTGCCCCGCAGCAGGGAATGCCGCCAACACCCGGTCGGCAGCGCTATTGAGCGCGGCCTGGTCGCGAATCGTTTCTTCTTTCAATTCAGATTGGGTCACGCTGCGCCAGACCGATGCATTTTCATCCGGGTCGATCATGTCGATGATGAATGTACCCTGTGTGTACTCGGATACCCGCACGTCCGTCTGATTCATGCAGTTGTAGCAGTTGTACATGGCTTAGCGGTTATAGCGGCTGTAGCCCACGGAGGCACCGTATGACGGGCTGTTATAGGTTTTCACGTCGGTTTTATCCATCAGGTTCAAGTGCCAGCTCAGCAGCAAATCTGCGTCCGCTGTTTTGTCCACGAACGTGAAACCTTTGGCTTCGAGCGCGGCTCTCAGCGCGGCATCGATACGGTCACGTTGAAAGTCGGTCAGCTCTGTGGGGTTGTTTCCCGTCACTTCGCCACTGAGGGCGTAAAAGCCAATGGTCTTGGACTGGGCAAAGTCATAATCCGGAGCGAAGTCGACGACCGGCTCTTGGGGGCTTCGTGGCGCATGCTGCCAGAGCGAGCAACATGAGCATGGCGGCGGTATGGCGGGTAAGTTTCACAGCATTCTCCATCGGAGTACATCAGACACGAGTAATGTAGCAGGGTTATCAGGCCGCGCCAGTGCTGGGCGCGACAGATTCGTTGGCCCGATTACCTCAAGGACACGCGGTCTTGAGCACATAGAGCGGGGCGCAGCCTAGCCGTTCCTGCACCCCGACAGAGCAATCTGTATCGCGTTAATGTGCTCTCTGATAAGCGCCGTTTGACGGCTCAGTAACTGGTCCCGCTCCTCTGTCCACTGCGCATACTGCTCGGACACAGCATCGCGTAAGGGTTGCTCCAGTTGCCGCACTGGCGCCATCAACAGCTCTTTGCGCTGTCTCAGCGCGACCAGCCAGGGTTGTATGTCACCCACAAAGAAACGCGAGACGATATTGTCGAATGCTCTCGACCGCTCAGTCTCCCGCCCGAAGGGGCAGAGCGGTGCTGTTTCATTCATATCCATCAGCATCGCAGTGGCGCGTGCCATGTCGCGAGACACGATGGAGTAGGCCATGACTAACGCGCCGCCATCCCCCGCGCGAAGCTCGCTGAGTAGCAATTCGAATTCGCGGTTGCTAGCAGCCCAGTCATCAGCCAAAGATTGAGTCGCAAGCCATTGACTGGAGAGCGCCGTAAGCTGGCTGATTGCGGCGACAATCTGACTGCTGGTATCCGCTGGGTATAGCGCCAGCGCTTTGGGACGTTCCCAAAATGTCTCCCACTCGGGGCCCATCAATATGGCATTGGCAATCGATCTTGGGAGTGCCTGTTGATGACCCCTGCTGGCGAGTTCGAGCGTCGTGGCGAGGTCAGTGTTACCGCGCGCCCGCAGGAGGGCGCTGCAGGCAGGAGCGAGCTGAATAAATTCCAGATCCAACAGAAGCCGCTGCGAGGGCGAGGCAGTGCGACCCAGTTGCGTATTGCGGCGGCCCAGATTGACTTGCAGCTCACAGCCCGACAGCGACAGGAAATCAATTAAGTCGATCTGGTTTGATTCCGTCGGCTTGGGGGCGGTTACGCGCGGCAGATCGAGCGCGCGCGGAAACGGAGTGTGCGGCGGAATCGATATTCCTGTCACGCGCTCGAGACGCGCCAGGTATGCGGCGAGTTGGTCTGGGCCGGTGTCGGGCTCGGCACAACCCGGTAGCAGGCATAGCCATAACAGGCCTGTCAGCAGTCGCCTTCTGATAGTGGGCAAAGACAGTGTCAGGTGACAGCCGCGATCGTTCAAACCAGAGGGCAAAATTACCCGGCAAGCGCCGTTTTGGCGTCTGCGCGCCAACGATGCAAATGCTCAAGCGAGTCGTCCGGGCTGATGCGCGCGCCCCATTTAGCGAAGTCGATGGCCGCTAAGAGGTCGATATCGGCGAAGGAAAAAGCGTCCCCGGCGAGAAAGGATTGGTCGGCCAAAACGCCGTTGAGCATCTCGAAGCTGTGCTCGAGACGCGCGCGGCCCCTCTTAACGAGCTCTGGTAGTTGCGCGACATTTGCCGGACCCGGCAAGGCGCGATTGGCGTAATGTGGGTGTCCATTTCGAAATGCTTCCGCGACGGCACTAAAGACCTCTCCGAAGAGCCGATGATTCCAGTTGAGTACCCGGGCCCGCTCCTCGGCTGAACGGCCCAGCAGCGGTTTATCGGGGAACTGCTCTTCGAGGTAATGGGCGATGGCGATGACCGCGCACAGCACAGTACCGTCGTTCAAAACCAGCGCCGGCACCGTGGCCTCGGGCACGACATTGAGGTAAGCCTCTGACAGCTGCTCCTCGCTGCCTAAATCGATTTGTACCGTGTCGATGCTGATGCCTTTGTACTGCATAAACATGGAAAGACGAGCGGGGTTCGGTGCGGCATCAAAGGTATAGAGTTTCATCGCAGGCTCCCTTCTGGACAACCGTCAGTATAGCGGTCAGCGTGGCGTCTCACGGATTGGTTTTCGATCGTTTTCGCAACCGCTATACTCCGCGACCTATTAAATGGAGATTCCCCAATGCGCCTGTTTTTAATCCTCATCATGACCCCTTTGGCAGCGTTCGCGCTGGATCTGACCGATCAACAGCGCGCTGACATTGAAGCCCGCATTCAGCCGTTTTCAGCGGTTTGTGTGCAGGGTGAGGCATGCGGTGGTGGAGATGCCGTCGCGGAAAGTGCCGGACGCTCCGGCGAGGATGTCTACAACGGTGCTTGCATGGCATGCCACTCTGCGGGCATTGCTGGAGCCCCTGCTGTGGGCGACCAAGTCGCGTGGGCTGGGCGCATTTCCAAGGGTATGGATGCCCTTTACGATAGCGGCATCAATGGAGTTGCGGGCACAGGGATGATCGCCCGGGGCGGATGCGCCGATTGCTCTGACGACGATATCCGGGCCGCAGTCGACTTCATGGTCGACAGCAGTCGGTAAGCGCGCCGAACTCCAGCTTAAAACGATTTGACGGCGCCACCACCGGGTGGCGTCTCTCTCAAGGCGAGTGCGTGTGCAAGGTGATCCTTCGTTACGCATTGGACCCCCTCAATATCAGCCACTGTTCGCGCTACCCGCAACCGCCGGTGAGTACTGCGTGGCGAGACACCCAGCCTCTCAAGCGCGTTAACGAGCCACTCACGGGTTTGGCTTGTCATCTGGCATAAGGCGACTGCTTGATCTCCCGATAAATCCCGGTTGAGACACCCTTGG
Source organism: Halieaceae bacterium (assembly GCA_002721785.1). Lineage (GTDB taxonomy): Bacteria > Pseudomonadota > Gammaproteobacteria > Pseudomonadales > Halieaceae > Luminiphilus. Next base: position 64,167 of record PBLO01000020.1, on the reverse strand, counting down.
CGGTCGAGTTGACGCGCGCGAGCGGTGCGTACTCGGTCCCGAACCCCATGTGACGTGTCGTGTGCTGCTGGTTGACTGAATAGGTCAGCGGTAGACGGCTTATTGAGCGTCACATGCAGATCAATCCGATCCATGAGTGGTCCCGATACGCCCTGCCGATAGCGACGAATGGTGTCGGGCGTGCATCGGCACTGTGCGTCCTCGCTGCCCGCCAGACCGCAAGGGCAGGGATTCATAGCGGCGATTAACTGAAACTGGGCGGGATACCAGTGCTGATGTTCTGCACGGCTGACACAAATCCTGCCTTCCTCGATGGGTTGGCGGAGCTGATTGAGCACCGCGCGCGGAAACTCGGTGAGTTCATCCAAAAACAGCACCCCACCATGTGCCATAGAGATCTCGCCCGGCAGTGCCTTGGCGGTACCGCCGATTAACGCGGCGATGCTGCTGCTGTGATGAGGTGACCGGAAGGGAGGGGTCGATAATCTCTCATCGCCAGTCAGATCCTGAAGCAGCCACAGTTGCTGTTGTGTTTCGGGGGGCAGCGGCGGGAGCAGACCCGGCACGGTCGAGGCTGCCAGCGTTTTGCCCACGCCCGGAGGGCCGGTCATCAACAGATGGTGGCCGCCCGCGGCCGCCAATTCCAGCGTGCGAACCAGAAGTGGCTGACCACGAATACTCGACAGGTCAGGAAATTGAGCGGCTGGTGGTGAAGAGGGCGCGGGCGCAACACGGGCGGGTTGGTCCGCTCTCAATATGGCACACATGGACAACAGATCAGGCGCCGCGATGACCGTGCTGTCCGGGACACACGCGAGATCTTCTGCGCCGGTAGATGCGACGCACATACTGTGTGCATCCAGGGTGGCAGCGAGGGTGGCGGACAATGCCCCCCGACTGGGTCGAATGCTGCCATCCAACCCCAACTCCCCCAGGAACTCCCGTTTTTCAATGGCGGAGGATGGCAATTGATTAGACGCGACCAGCAGACCGAGCGCGATCGGGAGATCGTATCGGGTTCCTTGCTTGGCTTGCTCGCAGGGTGCGAGATTCACCGTGATGTTGAAGTCGGGCCACTTGAGATGGGAGCTGACAATCGCGCTGCGCACCCGGCTACGAATTTCCCGTGAGGCCGATTCTGCGAGCCCGACGACATGAAAGCTGGGTAGACCCGAGCTGAGGTGGATTTCTACGGTGACGGCCGGGGCCTGGAGTCCGGCCTGACTGCGGGAGCCAATAAACGCGAGGTGCATAGATCATCCTTGATCATAATTTGCTGGCTCAGCTTATAAGGACGTTGCCAGCGTTGTATGGCTTTCTTGAGAGCGATTCAGCCGGGGTCCATTCTCGCTAGGCTGAAAAGCTCGCAGTGTTGTGCCGGGCTGGGGCTCGAGTCCCGAGCTGCTCAGGAATTATCCGCGGTGCCTGGTCATAATCCGCGGCGCCCAGTCGTTCTACGCGGTGCTCAGTCGGTCTCTTTATCTATTTGGGGTTGAAGACTTTCATCCAGTTCAGCTAATTGCTTTTCCAGTGCCTCCAAACGCTCCCGGGTCCGTTTGAGGACTGCGGTTTGCGCGTCGAATTCTTCGCGGCTGACGACATCGAGTCGCGTCAGGGCCGACTGCATTAGGCTTTTTGCATTGCGGTCGAGCTGTTCCAGAACGGGTTCGGGGCCGCCCTTTAATCGGTCGAAAAATGCGCTTGCGCTGCCGGCGTTTGATGATCGATCGCTCATGATGCGTGCTGTGCTTCCTTTTCCTAATCACTCCGCAATGTAGCGTACCGACCGTCCCACTGACAGCGCAAATCCCGCCAAAAGTGGTGCGTATGCCGCACTCGAATGGTGCAAACTGATACGAAGCTACGAGTTGACGAAGCCTTCCAGAATCTTATGAACGACCATAACTAACTGTTTTTATTGGTATATCAGCAATTTGGCGCGAGCTTGGCAAAGGGAATAGCGGAGACAGTGAAAGCGTTGCGGGGAATCTCGCCGAACGAACTAGTTTTCAAAACGAACGGCCGAGAGCCAGCCATTCATTGCCGTCAGCAGCACGGTTTTTTTGGAGGTTGCCATGAAATTGGTTACTGCAGTTATTAAGCCTTTCAAGTTGGACGATGTGCGGGAAGCGCTGTCCACGATTGGCGTTCAAGGGATCACGGTTAGCGAAGTCAAGGGCTTCGGGCGCCAAAAGGGCCATACCGAGCTCTACCGCGGCGCGGAATACGTTGTGGATTTCTTACCCAAGGTCAAGATCGATATTGCCATCGCTGACGGCATGGTTGATCAGACCATCGAGGCCATTTCTAAGGCCGCACAAACCGGCAAGATTGGGGACGGCAAGATATTTGTCTCATCCCTAGAGCATGTCACCCGCATCCGAACCGGCGAGACCGGCGAAGAAGCGCTGTAATTCTGAGCCTTGGAGAAAATACTCATGGAATACGATATTTTTCAGTTGCAGTACGCGCTGGACACTTTCTACTTCCTCGTCTGTGGCGCACTGGTCATGTGGATGGCCGCTGGTTTTGCCATGCTCGAGGCGGGGTTGGTCCGGTCGAAAAACACGGTCGAGATTCTGACTAAGAACGTTACGTTGTTTGCCGTGGCGTGCATCATGTATATGGTGGTGGGCTACAGCATCATGTATGGCGGCGATATTTTCCTTAGCACGATCACAGGCTCGGGTGCCGTTGAAGGCGGTGAGGAAAACGCCACTTATGCGCCGTCGGCGGACTTCTTCTTCCAGGTCGTGTTTGTCGCCACGGCGATGTCCATTGTCTCTGGCGCTGTCGCGGAGCGCATGAAGCTGTTTGCTTTCCTCGCTTTTGCGGTGGTGATGACCGGCTTTATCTACCCGCTCGAGGGTAGCTGGACCTGGGGCGGTAACCCAGTATTTGGCATGTACACGCTCGGCGATCTGGGCTTTCTCGACTTCGCCGGTAGCGGCATCGTGCACATGGCGGGTGCAGCGGCAGCCATGGCCGGTGTCATTCTGGTTGGCGCTCGCAAGGGCAAGTACGGCCCGAACGGCGAGGTCAACGCCATCCCCGGCGCGAACCTGCCTTTGGCAACCCTTGGTACATTCATTCTCTGGTTGGGCTGGTTTGGCTTTAACGGTGGCTCTGTGCTGGCAACGGCGTCTGTCGATTCAGCTAACGCGGTAGCGGTGGTCTTTATGAATACCAACCTCGCCGCGGCGGGTGGTTGTATTGGCGCGCTGATCGTCGCCAAGCTGCTGTTTGGCAAGGCGGATTTGACCATGGCACTCAACGGATGTCTGGCGGGTCTGGTTGCGATCACTGCAGGTCCCGATACACCTTCTGCCCTTCAAGCCACAATTTTCGGTGCGCTGGGTGGTGTGCTGGTGGTCTTCTCGATCACGACCCTCGACAAACTCAAGATCGATGACCCGGTTGGTGCAATCTCTGTGCACGGGGTGGTCGGTCTGCTCGGTCTGCTGCTGGTTCCGGTCACAAACGATGGGTCTAGCTTCTCCGGCCAGATCATTGGTGCCCTGACCATTTTTGGCTGGGTCTTCGTCGCCTCGTTCATTGCCTTCTTCGTGATCAAGCTGGTCCTCGGACTGCGGGTTTCGGAAGAAGAAGAGTACGAGGGAGTCGATGTCAGCGAATGCGGTATGGAAGCCTATCCGGAGTTCGCCGGAGCGAAGTAATTACCCTGTCCTCTCATGGCAGTTTGGGCCCTTCGGGGCCCTTTTTTTTGCTCAATTCTTTGAGGAATCGAGCTTTATCGCGGGGTGAAATCATGACCCCACTGCCGCTCCGCATCTTGATGGCGATCCGGTCCAGCGACAGCGCCATGCTAGCGAGGGGATTGCGTGTCGATTCGACGCTGGCGATATCCCGGATGAGTAACTTCCGCCAAAACGGTCCGCAGCGAACCAACAAGTAGTCGCCGTGAAATTCGTAATAGGTCTGCAGCATGATCCAAATGCTCAGCGCCCAACCAAAGCAGAGCCCCACACCATCAGACCAGGGCCTCTCGGCGTCGATCGCCCAAGCCAGTGAGCCTGCACTGAGCCCGCCAAACAGCAGGACCGGTATCCACCAGTCGATCTTTGATTCGAATCTCATCATCGTCATGTTCCGTCTGGCTGGGATCAGAATGTCTGAACAAGGATTGCGAAAAACAGCAGGGCGATCATAATACGGCTGAATCGAACCGAGATGCTGCTATGAAACTTGTGACCGCGATTATTAAGCCTTTCAAAATGGACGATGTGCGTGCCGCGCTGTCAGATATTGGCGTGCAGGGCGTGACGGTCACTGAGGTGAAGGGCTTCGGTCGGCAGCGCGGTCATACCGAGCTCTACCGTGGCGCCGAATACGTCGTGGATTTCTTGCCCAAGCTCAAGCTGGAGATCGCCGCACCCGAAGAGCAGGTTGATGCCATCGTTGAAGCGATTATCGCCTCTGCTAGCACAGGCAAGATCGGAGACGGCAAGATCTTTGTTGCGCCGCTTGAGCAAGTCGTACGCATCCGCACCGGAGAGACTGGCGTCGAGGCGATTTAAGGCCTTTTATTCCGCGCTGTGCCTTTCAAGCTGCGCGATCGCCGCAGGCAACTCAGCTAAATTCCGCACGACGCTGGCAGCGACTGCGCTTTCGCCGCCCTCTGGGTTGAACCAAATGGCCGTCGCACCCGCTGCGACCGCACCACCGACATCATTCTGATGACAATCACCCACGTGGATCACTTCTGCAGCGGTGACGCCGGCATCGGTAAATGCGTGTTGGAACAGGGCTGGATCTGGTTTGCTGATACCAAACTCTTCCGCGCGCCATGCGTGGTCGAACAGGTGCCCGATGGGCGTTTGGTAGACATCCGCATTGCCATTGGTGATGGCGCCGATTCGATATTGCCGCTTTAGCGCCTGTAAAACGGTTGCAGCGTCGTCAAAAAGGGTCACGGCATGACGCTGCGACAGAAATGCCGCAAAAGCTTCCGAGGCAGCGACGGCTGCTGCATCGGGTGCCACGCCGTGACTCTGCAGTAGCGCGTCAATGAATCGCTCCCGGAACAAACTGATGCGATGCGCCAGCGCGGGCTCTTTCTTCAGCACTGTCCGCCGGATGGTGTCGAGCGTCTCCCGTGGCGTGGAGTCGAGATGAAGGTCTGGAAAGCGACTTGCCAGAAATGACCATTGGGCCTGCTCCGCCGCCTGCAGTGCAGGCCGCACATCCCAGAGTGTGTCATCGAGATCAAAGGTGATAAGTCGTGGCGCTGAATTCATGGATTCAAAGATGTTCGCGTGATGCGCTCGCCTGATGTGTTTGCCGCCCAGCGCGCTAGGACAGGCTCGCGGGGAGCTGACCGATTACCTCTGCAAGGTAGTCGAGAAACAGGGTGCCATCCTCTGGCTGATAGCGCTGTGAATCGTGGGACCCCACAGCCAGTACCCCGATAATGTCCTCTGCTACGTGAATCGGCGACAACGCCGCTGAACCTTCGACTGCTTCGGTACTGAACAGTATTGCCATTTCCTCGGGCCGCAACACGCCGGAGAAACTGTCACCCTGCAGAGTGAGTTTCTGCGCGACAGAAGCCGCTTCCGAATCACTGTCCATCCAGACCAAGTTACCTGCCTCCGCCTGGAACGTATCGCGGAGCTGCTCCATCCAGATGCGAACGAGCGCGTCGCGGTCCGCTGCACCAAGTAGCGCCAGAATTGATTTGCGCGTGGCTTCAAGCAGGCGGTCGTTTTCTTGTCCTAGTTCGGACAGTGCATTGAGTTTCTGCCTCGAGGCGATATTGCGCTCGCGCAGAACGCTGACCTGTCGCTCGACGAGGGAGACGGCACCTTCACCACCATGGGGGAGGTTCAAAACGGCGAGAAGGCCCGGGCGATCTTGAAGGAAATTGGGGTGCGCATGGAGGAACGCCTCGACGTCCTGGGGATCTATGTCGTTTGCCATGATGAACTTAGCCTTTCAATGTCATGGTGCCGTGGAAGACGGTCGCAGTGGGTCCACCCAGCCATACCCGGTCGTCGCCAGATCGCCACGAGACGCGCAGCTTGCCGCCCGGCAGGTTCACGGCGACCTCCTCGTCGAGCAGTCCCAGTTTGATGCCATGTACCGCCGCGGCGCAGGCACCGGAACCGCAGGCATCGGTCTCGCCCACACCTCTCTCATAGACTCGCAACTTCACCTCGTTTCGGGACTGGATCTGCATGAAGCCAACATTAACCCGTTCGGGGAATCGTGTGTGGGCCTCGAGAAGCGGCCCGAGCGAAGAGACCGGCGCTGCGTCGCAATTGTCGACCATGAGGATCGCATGGGGATTGCCCATTGAGACCGCCCCGATTGATAGCGATTGCCCCTGAACCTCGATGCTGTAGTGATCCTGAGTGTCTTCTGCCTCGAAGGGAATATCCGCCGGCGCGAATCGTGGCGCGCCCAGCCCGGCAAAGACTCGCCCGTCTTCGGTTAATGTGAGCGCCAGAGAGTCGTCGTCTGTGAGCAGCAAAATGTCACGCTGCCGAGTCAGACGTTTTTCTCTCAAAAAACGCCCCACGCAGCGGGCACCATTGCCGCACTGTCCGGCGCGTGATCCATCAGCGTTAAAAACGTGATACCGGAAGTCGGCGTCTGGGCTGTCGGGTGGCGTAACCATAAGAATTTGGTCGCATCCAATGCCCCGCCGTCGGTCGGCCAGGCGCCTCAATTGCGCTGCATTCAGATCAACCGCTTGGGTGACGCCATCAATGACCACGAAGTCGTTGCCTGCACCCTGCATTTTGGTGAAGGCGAGCTTCATGCGTTACTCCCGTTCAGAACTGCTTCTCGCTGCCAAAGATCTGACAGCGTTTCGCGTTTGCCGATGACGTGGGCGCTGTCATACGTGACCAGTATCTCCGCCGGTCGAGGGCGGCTGTTGTAGTTCGACGCCATACTGAAGCCGTAGGCGCCCGCGCCCATAACGGCGAGTAGATCGCCCTGTGACAGGCACAGCGCGCGCTCTTTCCCCAGAAAGTCACCTGTCTCGCAGACCGGGCCGACGATGTCCCAGCGTTGTACCTCGCCGTCGCGATGACGGACAGGCTGGATATCTTGCCAGGCGCCGTAAAGTGACGGGCGGAGTAGGTCGTTCATGGCAGCGTCGACAATAGCGAATTGCCGAATATCGTTGGGCTTGAGGTACTCCACTCGCGTGATCAGTGCGCCGGCCATCGCCACGATAGACCGGCCGGGCTCTAGCAATAAATCCAAGTTGCGATCCCCGAGTCGGTCCGACAAAGCTGCAATGTATTCTTCAATGGAGGGTGCCTGCGCTTCATACGGCACGCCCAGCCCGCCGCCAATATCCAGGTGGTGAAGGGTAATGCCCTCTTGCTGGAGTTCATCGGTCAGGCTGAGCAGGCAATCCAAGGAGGCCAGAAAGGGCTCAATATCGACAATTTGGCTGCCGATGTGACAGTCAATACCCACCGGCTCCAGCGAACGTGTGTCTGCGGCTTGCTGATACAGACGTCTTGCCGTGTCTACGTCCACACCAAACTTATTCTCGCGCAAGCCCGTGGAAATGTAGGGGTGGGTACCGGCGTCGACGTCTGGATTAACCCGAATCGAGACGGGTGCGGCGCAGCCGGCGTCGTGCGCGACTTCCGCTAGCAATTGCAGCTCCGGTTCGGACTCGATGTTGAAGCATTTGATGCCAAGTTCCAGGCCGCGCTGCATTTCCGTGGCGGTTTTGCCGACACCCGAAAACACGACCTTGGCAGGGTCGCCGCCTGCAGCGACGACACGTTCGAGTTCCCCGAGCGACACCACATCGAAGCCGGATCCCAATCGGGCGAGGAGGTTCAGAACCGCGAGGTTGGAGTTAGCCTTTACCGCGTAGCAAATCAGATGAGCTCGATCCTGAAGCGCGCGCTGGTACGCTAAAAAAGCCGCCTCGATGTCGGCCCGTGAGTACACGTAAGTCGGCGTGCCGTAGTCACTCGCGATAGTCTCAAGTGAGAGACCCTCGCAGTGGAGAACACCGCCGATGTGGGAGAAGCTGCTCATCAGGCGCCCGAGGTTGCGTCGTCACTGTCCGCAGGACGCAATGGCCCTTGTTGACCGCAGGCGGTCAGACAAGCACAGAAAAAGACGACGATGAGGGCCTTCACCATTTGACCTCGGCAAAAGGCGCAGTATAACAGTGCACTGAGGAAAGCTGGCGCCGCGTCGTGCGCGCCGCCTATTTTGAATGCTGAGGCAGAGCTGTATGGCAGATAACCGATACTACGAGCAGATTGAGGAGACTTTTGAGCAGGTTGAGACCGCGCTGGAAGCGTTACCTGATGATGTCGATATTCGCAGTGCGGAGGGCGTCATTAACGCCACGTTTAGTAACGGCATTGTGTTTGTCTTCAGCCGCCAGCCGCCCACCGAGCAGCTATGGTTGGCCACTCCGGGCGGTGGATTTCACTATGCCTGGAACGAGGCTGAAGCGCTGTGGCAAGACACCAAGAGTGGTGCATCATTCCACGATTTTCTCCTTGAGGAGCTCGAGCGCCATACTGGATTGCAGATGGAGTGGGCGTCGCATTAAAAACGCAGCCATCCGATGCGCGATCATCATTTGCTGCATCGGGATTACACCAGTTTTCGCATCTGAACCGCTGCCCGCGCTCAATCAATCGCCACTTGCTACGTTAAGAGCGTTGCCCGCGCAGCGCAGCGCGGAGCTTGAGGAAGGTTTCAGCTGGCACATCGCGGGCAGCATATCCAACCATTTCACCGTGCAAGACTCGGAAGGCGAATCGTTGTTCCTCGATGGCCAAAGTAATGTCATGACTATCGGGTTGCGGTACCGAGTGGCGGACAGTTGGGATGCAGAGCTATCGATACCCTGGCGGCATCACACGGGCGGATTTACCGATAATTTGATTACGGAATGGCACACGCTATTCGGCTTGCCCAACGCGGACCGCGATCGCTATCCCGTAAACGATCTGCGATACACCCTGTCGCTGCCGGGTCATCACCGAGTGCTCCATCATCCTACCTCGGGGATCGGTGATGCCCAGATCGCATTGAATCGGAAATGGTTGGAACTTGATGGCGGGCAGTTGTCCGTTGGGGTTGGGGTCAAACTGCCAACCGGTGACGCCAACAAGTGGCTGGGCAGCGGTGCGACAGACGTCTACACCGTGCTGCGATATTCGGGGCAGCAATTGAATGGCTGGCCGCTGTACTGGCATGGCCAGCTTGGCGCCACTTACGCGGGCTCGAGTGAGCTGCTGAATGACACACAAAATCATGCGCTCTGGTTTGCTGGCCTGGCAGCAGAGTGGCGATTTTCTCCGCGATGGTCAGCGCTATTTCAGTACGACGCCCACAGTGCACTGCTGTCGGCCGACTTAGACGCGCTGAGTCGGCCCGCAGGCATGGTGAGTATGGCGCTGCGCTGGCGATCCTCCAGCGGTTGGTGGATCGATGTCGGGTTCAGCGAGGATGCTGTAGTCGAGGCATCGCCCGATATCACCTTTTTACTGAGCGCCCGTTACTCAATGTGAGCGGGGCGATTTGCCAGCGCCTCACGGGCCGCCTCAGCCGCTGCGCGCACACGCTCGGGCGCTGTGCCGCCGAAATGATCCCGCGCTGCGACTGAGCCTTCAAGCGTGAGCACGTCGAAAATGTCGGCCTGAATGCTGCTGTGGAAGCCTTGCAGCGCCTCTAGGGAGAGGTCTGCGAGGTCGCATCCGGCATCCACGCAATGGGCGACAGCTTGACCGACGACTTCATGCGCATCGCGAAAAGGGAGTCCAGCGCGCACCAGATAATCCGCCAAGTCTGTCGCGGTGGAAAACCCCGCCAGTGCCGCACCGCGCATCGCTTCGGTGTTGGCTTCGATTGCGGGCACCATATCTGCGAAGGCACGCAGACAGTCGTGCAGGGTGATCACCGTGTCGAATAGCGCTTCTTTGTCTTCCTGATTGTCTTTGTTGTAGGCGAGCGGCTGCGATTTCATCAGCGTCAGTAGCGCGATGAGATTGCCCGTCGCGCGCCCGGATTTTCCTCGAACCAGCTCCGGCACATCGGGGTTCTTTTTCTGAGGCATGATGGAGGAGCCGGTACAAAACCGGTCCGGGAGTCGCACAAAATCGAATTGAGCTGATGTCCATAACACCAGCTCTTCCGAGATGCGCGACAGGTGATTCATTGCCATTGCAGCGACGGCACAAAATTCGATGGCAAAGTCGCGGTCAGCGACGCTATCGAGAGAGTTACGGGTGGGTGCATCAAAACCCAGTGCCTGCGCGGTCGCTTGCCGGTCGATGGGGAACGTGGTTCCAGCAAGTGCTGCTGCGCCAAGCGGTGAGACGTTGAGTCGCTTGCGACAGTCGAGCAATCGCCCATAGTCGCGTTCCAGCATTTCATTCCATGCGAGCAGATGGTGGCCAAAGGTCACCGGCTGTGCGACCTGTAGATGCGTGAAGCCGGGCATGATTGTGCTGGCATGCGCCGCGGCGAGTTCCACTACGCCCGATTGCAGACGCGAGAGTTCTGCGGCGATAGCGTCGATTTCAGCGCGCAGAAACACGCGCAGGTCCGTTGCAACCTGATCATTTCGCGAGCGTCCGGTATGCAGCTTCTTACCGGTGTCGCCAATCAACTCCGTCAGGCGTGCTTCGATGTTCATATGCACGTCTTCGCGCTCAACTTGCCAGGTGAATTCGCCGCGCTCAATTTCGTCAAGCACGGCCGATAGGCCCTGCTGTATATCGTCATTTTCTGCTGCGGTGATTACCCCAGTTGCCATGAGCATATCGGCGTGCGCTCGCGAGCCAGCAATGTCATACGCTGCCAGGCGCCGATCGAAAGACTCCGAGGCGGTGAAGCGTTGCACAAAAGCGTCAGTCGGCTCGCTGAAGCGGCCGCCCCACAAAGTTTGGCTGTTATTGGCGTCCGGATCGCTCATGGTCCGTGTCGTGCTCCTCTATCCACTGCGGTGGATTCTACCGTGGCGGCTATCAGACTGCGCTCATCTAGAGCGGTGAAATGTCGCCCCATGCTAAACTGCGATGATAAACAGGGGGAATACTGTGTCAGAGCAAATCGTGATCGCCACGCGAGAGAGTCCGCTCGCATTGTGGCAGGCAGAGCATGTCAAAGCGCGACTAGAGGCGGCGCATCCGGGACTGGACGTCCGACTGTTGGGTATGACATCTCGCGGCGACCAATTATTGGACAAGCCGCTTTTCAAGGTCGGAGGGAAAGGGCTTTTTGTGAAGGAGCTCGAGACCGCGTTGCTCGATGGCAGAGCAGATATTGCTGTGCACTCAATGAAAGATGTGCCGATGGTGATGCCTGACGGCCTGACTCTGGGTGTGATCTGCGAACGAGAAGACCCCCGCGACGCCTTAGTGGGTTGCTCTGATTTTGCGCAACTCTCGCAGGGCGCTCGTCTGGGTACTTCGAGCCTGCGCCGGAGCTGCCAGCTGGGTCGGCACCGGCCTGATCTGGAGATCGGATTTCTGCGTGGCAACGTCAACACGCGTCTCGCCAAGCTCGACGGTGGAGAGTTCGACGCCATTATTCTCGCCTGTGCAGGGCTCATCAGATTGGGTTTTGAAGATCGCATCGGTGCGCCGATCGACCCGGATCTGTCTCTCCCTGCGGCAGGGCAGGGCGCCGTGGGTATTGAATTTCGCGAGGCGGATGAACGCGTTCGCGAACTCCTTGCAACCTTACATCATGACAGCACGGCGACGCGCGTGCTGGCGGAGCGTGCTGTCGTCAGGCGTCTGGACGGTGGTTGTGATGTGCCGATTGCGGCGTTTGCCGAGTGGGAAGGCGACATGCTCTGGCTGCGCGCCCGGGTTGGCGCAACAGACGGTAGCACCTTGCTGGAAGCTGAGGCTCGAGGGGCTGACCCCGAGGAATTGGGAGCCGGCGTCGCCGACATGTTGCTTTCGCAAGGCGCCGACGCGCTGGTGCGTGCCGCCCGGGGATGACCACTGCCGTTCTGACGCGCCCTTTGGCGGATTGCCAGCGGCTGTCGAAACTTCTGCAAGATCAAGGCATCTCGCACCTGACCCTCCCGATTATGGAAGTGACTCCATTGCCGGATTCGCAGTGCTCACCATTGCCGACGATCAGACCCGATACGATTGTCATATTTGTTAGTGCGAACGCCGTGCGATGGGGACTTCCTCAACTCAAGGTGGCGCTGGATCAGGTCGATGGCTGTCAGGTGATTGCAGTGGGTCAAAAGACCCGAGACACGCTAGTGAGCGCCGGTATTGAGGCGCAGATACCAGAGCGCGCCGACTCAGAGGGTTTATTGCAAATGCCCGCTTTGGAGGCGGTCGAGCGCAACGATGTGCTCATCGTTAAGGGAGAGGGCGGCCGCGACCTGCTGGGGAAAGAACTCACTGCGAGAGGCGCCCGTGTGGTCGAATGGTCCTGCTACCGACGCGTATGGCCCGACGTCTCCCTCACCGCTTTGGATGCATTCGCGCATCACGCGCTCGTGTTCCAAGCTAGCAGCGGCGAGGTACTCTCACGGTTGTCGGAATTGTTGGCTGGCGCCGGTAAAAGGGACCTGTTCCAATCAACGGTGATTGTGCCGTCCGAGCGAGTCGCTGCCCTGGCGGAGCGCTCGGGGTGGCGCAGCGTGGTGCGGGCGGATGACGCCAGTGATCGGGGTTTTTTGCAGGCGCTACAGTCGCTTCGAGCACCGGCATGACTTCATGCCGGCGGCAGGCGCTACGACTGGATGAGTGATCCAAACGTGGGCAGAGAGAACATGAACAACACGAAGCATAACGGATGACTGAGCCGGCAACTCCAGAGCGGCCCGACGTGCCAGCGAAATCCGCTGAGCCAAGAGGCAATCGCTGGGCAATGACCTTTACTTTGTCACTGCTCACGATGCTGCTCTCGCTGGGTGGGGCGGGCTATTGGTTTGGCTGGCCTTGGGCGCAGCAACAATGGCAGCGGCTCGATGCGATAGAGAATCAGCTCGCGACCTTGTCAGCTGAAAGCAAGCGGCCCCTTCCCGACCTACCGGCTTTGGCACAGGCGGCTGCCGACAGCAGTGTGCGCAGCACTTTCGGACAATTAGAGACCGATTGGCGGCGAGATTTGGCTTCGTGGCAAGCGCAACAGGCAGCCGAACGCGCTGAGTCCGCTCGCCAAATCAGTGATCGCATGGGGCGCGTTGAGAGCCAGATGGACAGGCTGCTCGCGGTAGACCGTCGCGCCTGGCTGGGACAGGAAGCGATTTTTTTGACGCGCTTGGCGGGCCAGCGGCTGCTGGTTGCCAGAGATGTCGAAGCAGCGATGAGCTTGCTCACGCAGGCAGATGATCTGCTTCGGGACACCGGTGAACCGCGGTTCGAGGCATCTCGTCTGGCCCTTGCGAAAGATCGCGCCGCACTCGCTGCCGTTCCGAGAATCGATCAGGTCGGTCTTTACGGCAGGCTATCGGCGCTGATCGACCAGATGCATGCTTTGCAGGTCGTGATGGAGATAGGACCGCAACGTTCTGCTGGGGTCACCGAGGTTGATGATCAAGAGTGGGGGGAACTGGCAAGCCGCTGGCAGGCGGCTTTAGCCGCACTGTCGGATCACTTGGTCATTCGGCGCCGCAGTGAGGACATCGCTCAACTTATGACGCCAGAGTGGGCGGCGTTGGCGCGACAGAACGGCCGCATGCTGCTTGAGCAAGCGCAGATCGCGATGCTATCGGCCAATCAGCCACTGTATGAACGTTCCTTGGATCGAGCACGAAACTTCGTCAGCTTGTTTTCGGAGCAGGACAGTGACCGGGTAAACAGCATCCTCGACGAGATTGGGGCACTCGAAGAAGAGGCCATCTCACCAGACCTCCCTGATCTGATCGAATCTCGCAGTCTGCTCGAGGCGCAAGTGAAGCGCCTCGGTCGAGAATCGGCAGACTGATCATGACTCGCTTGAGTATCTACCTGGTTGTGGGCCTGATCGTTGGCGCGATGTGGGTCAACGTCGGTACTTTGGATGCGGGGTATGTCTCGGTTGCCTGGGGTGATTCGCAACTGGAGACGTCGGCGTGGCTGGCCTTATCACTGCTTGTTGTGGTCACCATGCTACTGCTGTTCCTGTCTCGATTAGTTCGATCGGCACTGCGCGTTCCGGGTGCCATTGGGTTGTGGATGGGCAGCCATAGTCAGAGAGGCGCCCAGCTGCGCACGGATAAGGGGTTGGCGGCGTTTTATGAGGGCCGCTGGGATGTGGCTGAGCGTGCGCTGTCCAAGACCCGCGGCATGCGCGAATCCACCCTGTTGCATCCACTATATGCCGCGCTGTCTCTGGTGTATCTGGGGAAAACTGAACGCGCGCTGAAGCTCCTTGATGCGGCTGAGGAGGCAGACACCCTGCCGTCAGCAGTGACCGCACTGGTGCGGGCGGAATCTCATTTAATGAGCGGTGCCCTCGACCAAGCATCGCTGTCACTTGCCTCGCTCTCGGCGCAAGAGCTGGATACGCCGCGCGGTAAGTTCATTCGCTGTGATCTGGCATGGCAACAGAAAGACTGGCGCGAGGTGTGCAAGCTGGTTGCCGACGTCAGGGCCAGTCGCTTGTGTCCTCCGGGGATACTAGATCAGCGGGAGGGGCATGCGTGGCGCGAGGTGATGCGAGGGAGCGCCGCTCAGGATGTGATGGGTCTCTGGAAACAGGCCCCTGATCGACTCAAGGGTGAACATAGTGCGCTGTGGCAGGCGCTTGTGGAGCGGCTTGGTCACGAGCAGGATGCGGAGACCCTTCACAAGGCTGTATCGACTCGGTTGGAACAGTTCGGTGATCCCTTGACCCTGCAATGCGTGGCGAAGTTACCGGGGCACTCTGTGGCGAAGCTGAAAAAGCGCGTCGCGCGTTGGGTAGACCACGATATCGAAGGTGATTGCCATGCGGCGTTGGCTCACATCGCGGAGCAGAGCGGTGACGAGGCCGCGGCGGGTGATCTATGGCAGATTGCCTACGAAAGAAAGCCCTCGCCAGTACACGCTGCACGCTGGGCGAATTGGCTACGGCGAGCGGGTCATGATGAGCGCGCGAGTCAGTTGGAAGCTAAAGCACTTGCCGCCTTGATTCCGAATCAGGAGTGAAAAAGCACGATAAAGGGTAAAACCGCGGCCATTGCCAATCCATGGACTGGGAGAGGAATAACTATCGGCCTGGGAGGTCGATACCTAACGATGTCCAGAGTTGATCGACCCGTTCACGGGTGCCCGCGTCCATCTCGATCGTGCGGCCCCACTCGCGATCGGTTTCGCCTTCCCACTTATGCGTCGCATCCATACCAATTTTGGAACCTAGCCCTGCGACGGGCGACGCGAAGTCCAGATAGTCGATGGGTGTGCTCTCTACAATCGTAGAGTCTCGGGCGGGATCCATCCGCGTCGTCATCGCCCAGATCACATCTTCCCAGGAGCGTGCGTTGATATCGTCGTCTGTGACGATGATGAATTTGGTGTACATGAATTGGCGAAGGAAAGACCACACGCCGAACATCACACGCTTCGCGTGCCCGGGATATTCCTTGCGCATGGTGACCACGGCCATACGGTACGAGCAGCCCTCGGGTGGCAGATAGAAATCGCTGATCTCCGGAAATTGTTTTTTTAGGAGCGGTACGAATACCTCGTTAAGCGCCACGCCTAAGATGGCCGGTTCATCAGGTGGCCGGCCTGTATAAGTGCTGTGATAAATCGGATTTTCCCGGGTTGTCATGGCTTCTACGGTAAATACCGGGAAGCGCTCGACCTCGTTGTAATAGCCTGTGTGATCACCGAAGGGGCCCTCGTCCGCCATTTCAGTCGGATCGATATAGCCTTCTAAAATGATCTCACTGTGAGCGGGCACCATCAGATTGTTGTTACGGCAGGCATCTGTGATGCACTGCGTCAGGTCCGTCTTCTTACCCCGCAGCAAGCCGGCGAAAGCATACTCCGACAGGGCATCGGGTACGGGTGTCACGGCGCCCAGCGTCGTCGCGGGATCTGCGCCGAGAGAGATGGCAACGGGGTAAGGTTCGCCCGGCCGTTTGAGTTGCCAGTCGCGAAAATCCAGAGCACCACCGCGATGAGACAGCCAACGCATGATGAGCTTGTTGCGTCCAATCAGTTGCATCCGATAGATGCCCAGATTCATTCGCTCTTTCTCGGGCCCGCGGGTGATCACCAGTGGCCAGGTGACCAGTGGCCCGACATCCTCAGGCCAGCACGTTTGGATAGGTAATGTGGTCAGATCGACCTCTTCGCCACGCAGAATGACCTGCTGGCAAGGGGCCTTCTTGATCATATTGGGCCCCATGGTGAGTATCTTTTTCAGTAATGGGGCCTTGTCGACCAGATCTTTGAAGCCCTTTGGAGGATCGGGTTGCCTGAGGTAGGCCAGCAGTTCGCCCACGTCTCGCAGCGCCTCAACATTCTCCTCGCCCATCCCCAGTGCGACCCGGCGCTCGGCGCCGAAGAGGTTCGCCAGAACGGGGATATCAGAGCCTTTCGGGTTTTCGAAGAGCAGTGCCGGTCCGCCACCTCTCAAGGTGCGATCGGCGATCTCGGTCATCTCGAGATTTGGGTCAATCTCGGCAGTGATTCGGACTAGATCGCCGCGCCGCTCAAGGTCGCTGATGAATTCACGGAGGTCTACAAAACTGGGCATGGTGGCGGATTACTTCCGCTTCATGGATTTGAAGAATTCTTCGTTGGACTTGGTGTCTTTCAGCTTGTCGAGCTGGAATTCGATCGCAGGCAGATCTTCCATGCCATGGAGCAGCTTGCGCAGAATCCACATACGCTGCAGCTCCTCGTCCCCCGTGAGTAATTCCTCACGTCGTGTGCCGGAACGGCGAATGTTAATAGCAGGATAAACACGCTTCTCCGCAATTTTCCGGTCAAGGTGCAGTTCCATGTTACCGGTGCCCTTGAACTCCTCGTAGATCACTTCATCCATTTTGGATCCGGTATCGATCAAAGCGGTCGCAATGATCGATAGGCTTCCCCCTTCCTCGATATTACGTGCCGCACCGAAGAATCGCTTGGGGCGTTCGAGCGCATGTGCGTCAACGCCACCGGTCAGCACCTTGCCGGAACTGGGAATGACGGTGTTATACGCGCGCGCCAATCGCGTGATGGAGTCCAACAGAATGACTACATCGCGCTTGTGTTCCACCAGTCGCTTGGCTTTTTCAATCACCATGTCAGCGACCTGGACGTGACGTGACGGGGGCTCGTCGAAGGTCGACGCGACGACCTCAGCGCCTCGGGCACCCACTGAACGTTGCATCTCCGTGACTTCTTCAGGGCGTTCGTCAATCAGCAGCACGATCACGTAACACTCGGGGTTGTTCGAGATAATCGCCTGCGCGATGTTCTGCATCATGATGGTTTTGCCCGCTTTGGGCGGTGCAACCAACAGGCCACGCTGTCCTTTACCAATCGGGGCGACGAGGTCAATCAGGCGGCCAGTCAGATCCTCAGTGGAGCCGTTCCCTTTTTCCAGCGTCAGGCGCTCGTTGGGGAACAGTGGCGTCAGGTTCTCAAACAGAATTTTGCTTTTCGCACTCTCTGGAGATTCAAAGTTAACGTCCTTGACCTTGAGCAGGGCGAAGTAGCGCTCCGAATCTTTCGGCGGGCGAATCATGCCGGTCACAGTGTCACCGGTACGGAGATTGAAGCGGCGAATTTGACTCGGGCTCACATAGATGTCGTCCGGTCCTGCGAGGAACGAACTGTCTGCGGAGCGCAGGAAGCCAAACCCGTCCTGCAGAATTTCGAGTACGCCATCACCCCAAATGTCTTCGCCGCTCTTCGCATGTCGCTTCAGCAGGGCAAAGATGATGTCCTGTTTGCGAGAGCGAGCCATGTTCTCGATGCCCATCTCGCGGGCCATATCGATCAGCTCTTGCGTCGATTTGTTCTTGAGCTCGGTAAGGCTCATCGGGTTAGCGCTGGGTGTGTTAGGGTCGCGACGTGGTCGTCTCTGTCGACCCCGGCGGGATCTGCCTTGAGGCGCGCCTTCCTCTGTATTGGCGTCACCCTCAGGCGCCGTGTCGGCCGGTGCTTCAGAGGACTTATCCTCTGATGCTTCGGGTTCGGCTCCCTTGAGCTTTAAGGTACGGCCGCCTTTCTTGCCGGCATCTTCAGGGGCTTCGGCACTCTCCGCTTCGCTTGCAGCGGGGGATTCGGTGTTGGTGGCTTCCAACTCTTCGGCATTGGCGCTGGTTTGTTCTTCCACGAATGACTTCCAACTTAATCAGAAATGTAAAAAAGGAAACGTTGTGCTTCCGCGGCGCTTATTGCTTCTTGTGCTTGTGCGTCTCGGGATGCGGCAGCACCTGACGGATTTCTTCGCTTCGGGAAAATACGCGGCCGATCGACTGGAGCGCAATGAAGTGAAAAAGGAAAAGGTGTTAGGTGCTGCGGGAGCCGTTTGGTCCCAATAGCCGGCAAGTTAGCACCCGGGAACAGGCGCGTCCAGCAAAATATTGTCAGGTTTTTGGGGGGTGCTGTGCGTTAGACAGCGCTGTCGACGAACTCTGCCAGCTGCGACTTGGACAACGCGCCTACCTTGGTATCTACGGCGTTTCCACCCTTGAACATGATCAGTGTCGGTATACCGCGGATATTAAATTTCCCCGGCATATCAGGGTTGGCATCGACGTCCACCTTACAAACTTTGACTTTACCCGCATACTCCCCGGCGATTTCTTCCAGGATAGGCGCGATCATCTTGCAAGGCCCACACCATTCCGCCCAAAAGTCTACCAATACGGGAACATCGCTGGACAACACCTCCGCGTCGAAGTTGTCGTCAGTTACGTGCAGGATATCAGCGCTCATGTTGGCTCCGTTTACAGATCTGGGGTATCGCCCGGGTCACTCAATTATAAAGTGTCTAAACACGATAAGGTGTCGGAGTGAAAATAGCCTACTGGCCCGTGACCATCAAGGCTTGGGTGCTCAGTAGAGGAAGACGTATGACTGAGGACACGGCGGCGTGGTGGGTGTATCTGTTGCAATGCAACGATCAGAGCCTTTACGTGGGCATCACCACTGACTTACAGCGCCGACTACAGGAGCACAACGGCGCCACCCCGGGTGGCGCCCGCTATACGCGATCTCGCCGGCCTGTGCGTTTGGTATGGTCCGAGCCCAGCGACTCCCGGTCCGCAGCCGCACAGCGTGAGGCTGCCATCCGCAAGCTAAGCCGTATACAGAAAGAGCAGTTGATACAGGCTTTTGTGGGGGACCCATCACAATGACGGTAGAGAAATTTTGGGAGTGGGCGTTAGCGCGATACGGTTGCACCGAGAGCCAACAGCTGCTGTTGCGCCTTCAGCATGAGGGGGACCTCGTCATCCTCGAGGCATTGTTCGCCGGTTGGCTGGCGCACTGCGGGCAGCGTTGGCAGGGGAGCGACGTTGACCATATGCATGGCGTAACCGCTTCCTGGATGGACGAGGTCGTTTTGCCTTTGCGGATGACGCGCGAGAAGTGGAAAACCGACCCGGATCGGCAGCAGCAGCGCAGCTTACTCTTGCAGCTCGAGGTCCAGGCTGAGCGGCACTTGGCAGATTTGATCTGGTTCGCTCTGTCAGAATCTCATCGACTCTCGCATGCTCACTCCGAATCGGTTCGCCCTGACGAGATGTCTCAATTGATGGCAGAAAATCTATCGGTGCTGCCCATATTCCGCCGAGGTGAATATGTCTCTGAACGCGAGCAACTTGTGGCACTGCTGTGCGAGGCAACGTAACATCGCCACCCGGTTTACACGAACAGTGGGAGAAGAGCTGATGAGTACCCCGATTAAACTACTGATTGGTCTGGCAACTTCCTTGTTGCTGGCTGTCACTTTGGGTTGCGATGGCGCCCCGAAAGAGGAGGAAGTCATGCTGGAGACGACAGACGCGCGGCTAAGCTACGGTATTGGTCTGCGGATGGGTCAGAGAATGGCAGCAGATGGTATGACGGTTGATGTCGCTGCTTATGCGGCCGGTCTTCAGGACGCCATGGCTGGCGCAGAGTCAAAAATGACCGAGGAAGAGATCAATACTGAAATGACTGCCTTCCAGGAGCGTCGTCAGGCAGAGGCCGAAGCCGAGCGTACCGCGCTGGCACAAACCAATCTCGAGGCCGGCAGAACGTACATGGCAGAGATGAGTGCCCGTGAAGAAGTGCAGACGACCGAATCGGGCTTGCAGTACATCGTCGTTGAGCCGGGTGAGGGTGAAAATCCTGTGGCTGAGGATTCTGTTGAGGTCCATTACGAAGGCCGGCTGATCGACGGCACGGTCTTCGATAGCAGTTTCGAGCGCGGTCAAACCGTCACTTTCGGCCTGACGCAGGTGATTGCGGGCTGGACGGAAGGGCTGCAGCTAATGAAGCCCGGCGGCAAATTTAAGTTCATCATTCCGCCGGAGTTGGGCTACGGCGAGGGCGGTGCGGGTCAGATGATTGGGCCGAATGCCACATTGATGTTCGACGTAGAGCTGATCGCAGTGGTCCCCACAGTAGACGACTGAGTTTTCTGCTCTTTTTGTCGATCTTAAACGCGCATCGAAATGGTCCCCGGAAAATACAGAACAACTACGGGGGCCTTGAGTTCTTCTTAGCCCAAACATGGGCTGTTAGGCACAGCTTGCTTTGACTAATCCCTGTCCCGGCGTTCGTAAGGTTTTCTGCTGGGCGGACCACTTAAAGGCTTGACCTGCAAGCCCATGAAATCTGTGGTCTCTTCTGTTAGCTCCCCATCACTGTCGTAACTGCCATGATCGGATGGTGTGGATATGGCCTTAGCCTTAAAGCACGCTGACGCGGCAGCCATGCGTGCCATTCGAGCGGTATCCGCATCCCACCAATCGCCCGCGCCAGCTTCCATCTCAATGATCGTGTCTTCTATGACAGCATCACAGTCAATTGCGGCGGCGTAGGCTGCATTGCTAAGGGCAAATGTCAGCGGCGCGAAAAGGAGCTTAGTCGGGCATCTAAACAACATTTGGTCATCCTCCAAGAGAGCCGTGTCGAGAGGGTTTGTCTACGCCGCAGCGCATTGCTCTGGATTAGCCTTGAATGGAAAGAAATTTGAGATTCAATCTATCGCGCTATGTTTGTGCGACTGCGCACCGCTTTGGAGCGTTTGTTCAGCTATATCGGATATGAACAGTGCGTACTAAAGCTGTTCGGGCAATGATTTTACATAAAAGTGTTGTTAAAACAGTCACATGGAAAATTTGGCCCGTCTTTTGCAAATCACTTCGTGACCGGAGCGAAGCACTACTCACCAAGGTCCGTTGGTAACTGTGCCGGTCCTAACATACGACATCACGAGGAACTACCATGTATACAATTACTTCCCGCTACAGATTTGGCGCAGCTGTTTTACCCGCTGCATTGCTATGCGCGTTTGCGTCGTCATCCCATGCTGGGGAATGGTCTGCCAACGCTTCTATGACCAGTAACTATATCTGGCGTGGTCTAACGCAAACCGAAAACGAGGCTGCTGTTCAGGGAGGAATAGACTACGCTGCGGATAATGGGTTTTACATCGGAACCTGGGCGTCAAATGTCAACTACGGTGCAGGTGATGTGTATTCATATGAACACGACATCTATGCCGGTTTTGCCTTCGACACCGGAGCGATCAGTTGGGACATTGGCTACCTATATTACAACTACGATAAGGAGGCTGAGTTCGATTTTGGCGAGGTCTATATTGGCGTAGGAATTGGTAATTTCAGCGCACAATACAATGTGCTGGCTGATACTGAAGCTGACGAGGCTCCAGGCCAAGACTTTGGGTTTGGCGAGGCTTACTACCTGTCATTAGATTATGGCTTTGAGCTTAGCAATGGCGTAGGGATTGGGCTGCACATCGGACACCATGATGGCGACTTTGCCGAGGCTTTCAACGGCAACGCTGAAGGTTATTACGATTATAACGTCAGCATTTCAAAGGGTGGTTTCACATTTATGATATCGGACACTGATGTCAAAGGTGGGGCTGCAGAAGGAGGTTACGACAACGATCAAATGAAATTTGTCGTCTCGTACGCAGTTGATATTGCGATGTAAGCGTGTAGGCAAAAACGCCGGCCGGGACCCCTCTGCATCATTGTAAGTCGTTTACCTTGTCATCGGTGTTCCCATAAGCCTCTTTGCTGGCATTGAAAAGCGCTCCTCGGAGCGCTTTTTTTTTGATAATTCACCTGTGCTGGGGAGGTAAATCAGTGGTATTGAGAATAAAACTGCGCGAGATACTGATCAAAAGACGGTTGTTCCTGGGCTTCCAGATCTTGTTGCATCTTAAGTGAGAGTCGCGCCTCGTCCTCGAGTCTTGTCAGCTCCGACCCCGACAAAGAGTGCGAAAGATGCGCATCGTGCCACTGCGACGAATATCGTTTGGCCAGCTGCCAAAAGCTGCAACCTGTATCGTCCATTTCACTTAATATTCTTGCAGAAAAGGTCAGCGAAGGGTCCATGACTTTTTGGTACGCGTCGGCCACCACGCGAGTGTAGTCACCGACACTGCCTGGTAACTCGTCAAACCAACCCGCTATTTCCCTCATTTTGGAGATAATCGGAAGTGCTGAGTCTTCTCTGGAGACCTCATTATTATTTGCTGCTAAAAGCGTTAGCCCAACCTCCCTTCCTCGGTTGACGATGCGCTCCATATTAATTTTGTTTCGTTGTTGGCCCCGCTCATCACACAGTGGGCTATCGTCAATCAGGCAAGCCATCAGGAAGACATCCAGCAAACGCATGGTGTCAGCATCGATCCCAAGTGGTACAAACGGATTGATATCAATGCACCTGACCTCAACGTATTCAATGCCGCCACGTGCTAAAGCAACAATCGGTGCTTCACCCGTTTGTGTCACGCGCTTGGGCCGGATCGGACTGTAGTACTCGTTTTCGATTTGCAGTAGCGCGCTGTTCAGCTGAGCGCGCTCGCCGTTATCCATTATTTGGAAATTAGCGTAGGGCATATGAGGTGTCAGGATGGCCTCGCGGAGCGTGCGAATATATTGTTCGATATCGTTATAACAGATAGCCAGCCCGGACTGCGCGTTACTCGTGTAACCCAGATTTCCCATGCGCAAGCTTGTAGCGTGGGGAAGAAAAAAGCTGTGATGTTCATCGCCTAAGGGCTTAAGGGGGTGATTCTTGTTCCCTTGGACAAAACTCGCGCAAACCGCCGGTGAGGCGCCAAGCAGATAGAGCAGCAACCAAGCCCGCGAGAAGAAATTGCGGATCAGGGCCAGATATCCCTCGGTTTGAAAATCCCTCCTCGTCTGACCGGTGACCGATTTCTCATGGGCAGCAGTCCAAAAAGCCTCCGGTAACGAAAAGTTATAATGGATTCCAGCAATTGCCTGCATGCGCCTGCCATAACGGACGCTCAGGCCGTTACGATACACGCGTTTCATTTTCCCCACATTAGAGCTGCCGAATTCGGCAATGGGAATGCCAGCATCGCCATGCACAATGCACGGCATGCTGGCACTCCACAATTGCTCACCATCCAGTTGTTGCGCGGTAAAGCTGTGGAGTGCCAGAAGTGCGTCTTCAGTGGCTTCGATCGATGATGAGACAGGAGTGATGAATTCTAAGAGAGACTCTGAGTAATCTGTGGTGATAAAGGGGTGCGTTAGAGCTGAGCCGAGTCCCTTGGGGTGCGGAGTCTGGGCGAGCGTTGCCTCCTTCCTCGTCACCCTGAGGCTTTCTTTTTCCACCCCACGTCGAATCTTCGCGAGCCAGTGCGGCTGAGCCTCGAGTAGTTGGCGGAAGACGGTTGGCGGATTGGTCACACGGGCTCCTGTGTGAGGAAATGACGGTGATCGCCCTGTGCGAAAACCGTGTTCCCGGGTCGGGATGGAGCGGAGTGTAAGGCTCTCAGGACTTACCGTACAGAGCAAAAGGGGCTCGGTGCGATATCTCGCACTGGGATCAGCGCACATGGAGGTGTGCCAATCATGCGAATCTATTCGTGGTTAACAATCTTGGCTCAGCGGGAGGGACCCGACCTGTCCCTTGCGACGGGCGCACCGCCCTGTGCCAAGTTTGAAGGTGAACTCTAAGCGCTCTCGGGAGGGGTGTTAACGCCCGGTGAAATCGCCGACATTGCCGATGAACTAATGGACGAAACCCAGCGCGTAGATTTCGCTCGCGATCTGGAAATGAACCTCGCGATTTCACTGCCCGGGTCGGGACGCTTCCGGGTGAACATTTTCCGCCAACGTAACGAAGTCAGTATCGTCGCGCGTCATATCGTGACGGATATCCCACAGTGGGACGTATTGGGTTTACCAGCCGTGCTGACTGACCTGATCATGCGCAGGCGTGGGCTCATTTTGTTTGTCGGTACTACGGGGTCGGGAAAGTCGACCTCGTTAGCCGCGATGATCGATTACCGCAATAGTCACGCCAGTGGGCACATCGTCACGATTGAGGATCCTGTCGAGTTTGTGCATCGCCACAAGAAATCGATCGTCAATCAGCGCGAGGTCGGCGTGGACACGCGCAATTGGCACAACGCCCTGAAAAACACCTTGCGACAGGCTCCCGATGCCATATTGATAGGGGAAATCCGAGACCGGGAAACCATGGAGCACGCGATTTCGTTTGCCGAGACCGGGCACCTCTGTATCTCCACGCTCCATGCCAATAATGCTAACCAGGCGCTTGACCGCATCATCAATTTTTTTCCGGAAGAAAAGCGCCAGCAGCTGAAAATGGATTTGTCGCTTAATCTACAGGCCTTTGTTTCTCAGCGGCTCATTCCCAACGAGGCCGGGGGACGCAGTGCAGCGGTAGAGGTGATGCTGGGATCCCCCACCATCAAGGAGCTGATCCTCAGGGGTGACATCGGTGGCCTCAAGGAGATCATGGAGAAATCAAAAGACCGGGGTATGAAAACGTTCGACATGGCCCTGTTTGATTTGGTTCAGTCTGGTGACATTAGCGAAGAGAATGCGTTGCGTAATGCAGACTCGGAAAACAATCTGAGACTGAGGTTAAAACTCGCGTCGGAAACGGATCGAGAAGGGGAGAAGACGTCGTTCAGCTCGGAAGAGTGCCTGTAAGTACGCTGCTACTGAAGTTGGCCTAAGCGTTCTGCGCCAGCGGTCGTCGCGAGCGTCTGCTTGAAGCTGGTTCTGTGCTCAAGGATATCAACCATGTCTCGCTCGATCAGCGTGACCAGCTGCGGCACCGTCAGTTCGCGCAGTTTGATGCCGTCGCGATTGCTGAAGATATAGCTGTCGTTTTCGAGATCTCTCACCGCGACCTTTGCCATGATCGGTGGTTCACGATCGTGGAATCCCAGCCACGTACCGATTGGAATTCGCAATTGCAAAACCGTCTTTCGGTCAAATGGTTGCTCGGCGCTGGTTGTTTGGTTGCCGGCCTGTGCCTCAGTGGGTGCGAGCGTTTGGGACATCTCAACACTTCTGGTTTCGGCATCGCTGAGTCGCCGCGCCGCTTCGTCTCGCTCGCGAGCGCGTTGAGCGGCTTGCTGCGCCGCCTCCTCGGCGAGCGACTTTTCCGTCGCGGCTTGTTCAGCTGCCTTTTGGGCTCGCACCGCGGTATGTTTCTCTACAGACTCGACCAAGGCGCGCGAGAAGGTTTGGTGGGCGTCCAGTTTTTGGGCTTCACCCGAGTGAAGCATGGTCATCAATTCGTCAGTGCTCAGTCGCAATGCGCTTGCACCGGTGAAATCCATAAAAATGAGATAGGTATTTTCAGCGAGCGTGCCTGCCAATCTCAATCGGCGGAATCCCTCCGGTTGCTGGATGTGGTACCACTCGCCGGGTTCGATGCCTTTTTCGCTGAGTTGCTCCGCAGTGATGGCCCGCCAGACGGAAGCGGGCTGACCGTCCAGCGTGACGGACTCGCGCGGCCCCGTGTCCTGACCGGACGTCTGTCTCAGAAGAAGGTACTCCGCTGTCGAAGACGCGCTTTGAGCGCGATCATCCGAAAAGCCGACCTGTTGCAAGATGGCTTTGATCTCCCCGGGCAATTGATTGGGCGCGACGCTAGCTGGATCGGCTCTGCTATCTCGGGCAGAGGGGTCGATGAAGGGATCGACAAGGCTTGTCGTGACCGACACGTAACGCTGCCACAGCTCACTCCCGACGCCAGTATTCTGAATCACGTCTGATGCAGCCTCGAACCAATCGCCACCGATCAGGGCCGCTAGCGTTGACGGTACTTCGTGTTCGCCAAGGATCTGCGCAAGGGTCTGGCCGATGATGCGTCGGGTCAGTGTGCCCCCTGCCGCTAACTGCTCTCGCTCGACGAGACCCTCGTCGAGGCGTTCCAATTGCTCGCGATGCGCTCCGATCTTTTGCTCCAGCAAATGGAGCGTATGGTCCACGGCAGGCTCGCTGGGAAAATCCTGCAAGCACCGTTGAATCGCTTCGTCGACGGCCTCGAGTGCCGGGCGTGCAGTTTTGCCAAGATCTCCTGACCATCCCGTGAAGCCGGCGTGCAAGGTGTCGAGTAAGCGATGTAGCGCATGAGCACCTGGCGTAAAAAAACGCTTCTCTTCACAGGCGAAGGCGGCCGCTAGCGGTCTCATGGCCTGCAGACTGTTTTGGATTTCGCTGTCGATCGGATACTGTGCGAACCAGTTGTCGAATGTGGCATCTACCCACGCCAATAACGCGGAGGCTTCCGCGTCGACTGCCTCACGACTGACGCCAGACAACGCCCGCTCAAGCGATCCTTGAGGTTGGGTGCTGATACCGGCCAAGGCCTCGACCAGCGCGCTGCCACTCAAGGTGCCGTTACGGGCGGGATTACCAAAGCCAGTGTGGACGTCGATCTCTAAGGATCGAGTCAGGGACAGGCGCTCATCATCCATGGCGAAACTCCTGATAACACCGCTTGGCGCAGGTCACCCTGCTGAGGCCGGCCTTGGCCAAGCCAAACGGTCGATTTAGCGCCTATCTGACAAAAGCTTGTCGATGATGCGCTCCAACTGTTTGAGATTATTACACTCTTTTGCCAAGTGACAGTGTCTTTTCACCAGTAACATTTCTGAATCGCCCGTGCCCCAGAGTCGCAGCGATTCGGGGTTGAGCCAAATCACCTGTTTTGCGCGCGCCTTGATCTCCCCAAGCAGGTCGACTCTTGGATCGGCTTGATTATTGCGGGCGTCACCCAAAATGATGA
The DNA here is from genome assembly GCA_002721785.1 of Halieaceae bacterium. GTDB lineage: Bacteria > Pseudomonadota > Gammaproteobacteria > Pseudomonadales > Halieaceae > Luminiphilus. The sequence continues at coordinate 36,985 of PBLO01000020.1, read as the reverse complement.
CGGTGGTTGCACTGTTGACCTCTGCCAGCGCAAGGTCCGAGAAGTCCTGCAGTGCTCGCCCGTAATCCGTCGCACCGCCATATTTCAAGTTGACCCGCTCGATTGCCTCCTCGACAGGTAGCTGGGCGAATAAATCACTGACCTCACCCAGTGCTGCTGAGAAGGCAAAGCTTCGCGTTCGTGGCAGCACGTCTTGAAGCGCATACAGAAACATCAGCAAAAACTTAGCGTAAGCGGCCACTGAACCACTGACATCGCAAATTGCCATGATCTGAGGGCGTTTTCGCTCTGTTTTGCGCCAGCGGGGATGAAACGGCACGCCGTCGGTCGGTATGGCCCGACGCACCGTCTCGGCCACATGCAACTTGCCGCGACGAAAGCGTCGCCGGCGGCGGCCGTGCCGGGCTGCAAGTTTGCGGGCCATGCGATCCATCAGTCTCTTCAAACGCGCCATATGACTGTGATCGACATTACCTAGCTTGAGTTTTGACAGCGATTCATCCAGCAGGTCTTCTGTCGCGGCGCTGGCGTGGATCAGGTAGGCACGCTCAACGCGGTCTCTGACCCGTTCACGCAGTTGCTCTCGCAGGGCCTGCACCGCCTCGAATGCGGCTGGTTCGCTCTGCTCAAATTCGATCGCCGCTTCCCGGAGCGCTTCGTCGCCCAACGCATCGAGCATCTTGCGAACGTATTGACCTCGCTGGGTAAAGAGAGAGATTTCTTCTACCTTCGCTTCAGCCGCCGCTGTCTCAATGGCGACTGACAGCGATGTTTCGTCCTGTGACTCCAATGCGTCGAAAAGTGCGCTACCGCGGAGGCCCTCCAGCGGATCCACGTTGGGCTCGGCCTGTTGCTCATCCGGCGAGGGTTCACTGGCCTGCGAGGGATTGTCTGAGTCGCCGTCCGTACGGTGCGGCGCCTGCTGGGCGCGCGGTTGCTGCGTACTGGGATGAAAGTACTCGTCGAAGGCCGCTTCAAATAGCGCTAACTCGTCTTTGGACTTGGCGAGGGCTGCGGCGAGACCGTTCTTCAGTAAGGTTTTGTCGGTGTAGCCGGTTAATTCGGTGACCTCGACCGCATCAAGTGTGTCGGCTGGCGAGACGGGGATTTTCTTTCCGCGCAAGTACTGCACAAAGGCCAGTAGTTGATCGCTGCTGGCGGAAGGTGAGACTGAGTTTCCCGGTGAGGGCTTCAATGCGTCTAACCCGCGGCGGCGGCCATCAGTTTAGGTAGTTGCCCCTTCGCCGTCTGGATATCTTCCTCGTACTTGAGGAGCACATTCAGCGTGTCGGTCACAAGGGCGCTGTCCAGATCCCGCGCATGAAGCAGCACGAGGCTTTTTGCCCAATCCACCGTTTCGGATATGGCGGGGGCTTTTTTGAGATCCAGTGAGCGAACCGCCTGCACGAATCGAACCAGTTGGTCGGTCATCGACTGGGCGAGGTCCGGTACGCGACTGGCCACAATACGTGCTTCCAGTTCGACAGTGGGAAACGGAATGTACAGGTGCAAGCAGCGCCGCTTGAGCGCATCTGACAGGTCTCGGGTGTCGTTACTGGTTAAAAACACCAGCGGCTTGGAGCGCGCCTCAATGGTGCCCAGCTCCGGAATGGACACCTGAAAATCAGATAGCACCTCTAGTAGGAGAGACTCGAATTCGAAGTCTGCCTTGTCGATTTCATCGATCAAGAGAACGCCGCCTTGTTGCTCTCCCATCGCCTTGAGCAGTGGGCGCGACTCGAGGAAGTCCTCTGAGTAGAAGACATCACCGAATTGACGCAGCCGCGCCATGGATTCATAGAGTCCTTGCGCCCCCTCCAGCACGTCGCCTAACTGCTCTTTGAGCAATTGCGTGTAAAGCAACTGCTTGCCGTACTTCCACTCATACAGCGCCTTGCTCTCATCCAGCCCTTCGTAACACTGCAGCCTAACCAGCGGCCGATCGACCACCATCGCACAGGTTTTCGCCAGTTCGGTCTTGCCGACGCCCGGCGGGCCCTCAATTAATACCGGCTTCTCCAGTGCGGCCGCTAATCGCACCACAGTGGCAATACGGCTGGTACAGATGTAGCCGGCAGATTCAAAAGCCTGCTGGATCGCATCAACATCGTGCAGGGCGGGGTAGTGGTTATCAGACACAGGTTTCTCTCGATGGTGGTGGTTCAGCCGCCTGTTGCGTTCATAAAACGCACAATTTGTGGCTGGTCAGTTCGGTCGAAGTTATGACGTTCGGGCTTGATAGACAGACTATCCATAATAGTGGTTTTGATGTCCTCATCGCTGCAACCCGACCGGAGCAGACCGCGCAGGTCTATGGACTCCTCGTTGCCGAGGCACATCAGTAAACGGCCTTCAGCACTGATACGTAGCCGATTACATTGGGCGCAGAAGTTGTGGCTGTGCGGTGAAATGAACCCGACCTCAGTGCGGGTCCCCGCAATGAGAAAGTCCCGCGAGGGGCCGGCATTCGCCTGGCTATTCAGCGCGTGTAACTCAAAATGTTGCTCGAGTTCTGCTTTGAGCTCGTCCGATGATACGTAGGCGAGCGCTTTGCCTCCCACGTTGACTTGCCCAAGGGGCATTTCTTCAATAAAGGCAATGTGGATGTTTTTGTCTATCGCGAAGCGCGTGAGCGACAGCACTTCATCCCGGTTGAGGCCTTCCAGGATCACAGCATTGAGCCTGATTCGCTCAAAGCCTGCGGCGATAGCGGCATCAATACCCCTCATAACAGCGTCGAGGTAGCCGATTCGGGTAATCGCGTGGAAGCGCGACGGGTCCAGACTGTCCAGGCTGATATTGACTGAGTTGACGCCAGCCTCGCGGAGCTGGGGTGCTTGTGCAGCAAGCTGGCTGCCGTTGGTGGTCAGGGCGAGTGTCTCCAAACCGGGCAGATTGCCAAGGCCTGTGAACAATTCGTCGACGCCGCGCCGAATAAGCGGTTCCCCGCCTGTTACGCGGATCTTGCGAACGCCTAGCTCAGTGAATAGCCGAGCCGTTCTGACGAGCTCCTCAATCGTCAATACCTGCGTGCGGGGCAAGAACTCCATGGTCTCTGCCATGCAGTACTGGCACCGAAAGTCGCAGCGATCAGTGACAGATAGACGCAGATAGGAGATCCGGCGATCGAAGCTATCCATCAGCTGCGCTGGAGAGGTGGGTGACATTCGGGGAGTTTACACAAGGGCGAGGGTTGGAGAGCATACAGCAGATGACGTTGACGACCTACCTTGACCCCAGAAAGACCATTTGGCCCGGATTGCTCTCGGGTCTGTGTCTGGTATGGGTGCTGTCCGCCGCTGGGCAAAGCCAACCGATCGTGGTGACCGCGCTCGTAGCGTGGCTGTGCATGATGTGGTGGATTTTCGAGCCCATCCCTATCCCAGTGACGTCTCTGTTGCCGATGGCGGTATTCCCGTTAACCGGTGTTTTGACGGCTCAGCAGGTCGGCGCATCCGTTGGGTCGCCGCTGATTATTCTGTTGATGGGTGGGTTTTTGTTATCCCGGGGCATGGAAAGCACTGGCGCCCACCACAGGATTGCCTTGACGGTCGTCAACGTTGTCGGCGGGCAGCGCCCCAGGCAATTGGTGCTCGGCTTTATGCTGGCGGGGGCGATGCTCAGCATGTGGATTTCCAATACCGCATCGGTGTTGATGCTCATGCCCGTGGCGTTAGCAGTTCTGGCCTCTTGTTCAGACCGTTCCGTGCTCGCACCCCCCTTACTGCTCGGGTTGGCATGGTCTTGCAGCATCGGTGGTTTGGGTACACCGATCGGGACGCCCCCTAATTTGATCCTTGTGCAGGTGCTTGAGGAAAATACAGGGCAAGTGATCAGTTTTAGTCAGTGGATGACGTGGGGTTTGCCGGTTGTCGGCATCCTGCTTCCGCTCGCTTGGTTGTGGGTCACCCGGGGGGTTCCCCGTGAGCTGGATGTGACGCTCCCCGCTGTCGGCCCTTGGCGCAGTGCAGAGCGGCGTGTGCTCTTGATATTTGGGTTGACGGCGTTGGCATGGATTACTCGCGCAGAGCCCTTTGGCGGTTGGCAGCAGTGGTTGGGTTTTCCCTCTGCCAATGATGCTTCAGTGGCCTTGCTGGCGGTCATCGCGCTGTTTATTGCACGGGATAGCGGGGGCGACGCGTTGATTACCTGGCAGCAGGCGAGTCAGATCCCATGGGGTGTCTTACTTTTATTTAGTGGCGGGATCTGTCTGGCGCGCGCTTTTATTGCTTCGGGTTTGAGTGCACAGGTGGGAGATGCCATGACATTGGTCACCGCGCTGCCTGTCTTTGTCATGATGTTGCTGCTGGCGCTCTGCGTGACATTCCTCACCGAAGCGACCTCTAACACCGCGACCACGGCGTTGCTGATGCCCCTTTTGGTGGCGGTTGCAGTGGCTTCTGACATGGATCCACTGTGGCTCATGGTCCCGGCCGCGCTCAGTGCAAGTTGCGCCTTTATGCTACCGGTGGCGACGGCGCCGAACGCCGTGGCTTTTGGCAGTGGCGAGTTGCCCATACAGCGCATGGTGCGAGAGGGATTTGTGTTGAATCTGATCGGAGCGGGGGTGATTGCCAGCGTGGCCTGGCTATTACTGATCTAGCGTTTTATCGAGAGTGAACTTGATTGAACGCCAACCTAATCATGCGAAGATGTCTTTAGCCGCCCCCCCCCGAGAACCCCGTCATTCTGGGGCCCCGACTCATTGCCGACGAATAATGCCTTTCGTGAATTGTACGTAGCAGAGAAGCTGCGCGCCCCAATGATGTGGGGCGCACAGTGGTGCTGTGGTCAAAGTAGTGTCATCATGGTCTCTGCTGAGCTGACATCAACACCAGGACCCTCCTCGACGTTAAGGTGTGTGATGTTGCCGTCCTCCGCAATCAGGGCGTACCGCTGACTCCGCATGGCCATCCCGAATCCAGTAGCGTCCATCTCCAGACCAAGGGCTTGCGTAAATTCTCCATTGCCATCGGCCAACATGACGATTGAATCATTAGAGTTTTGCGCTTCTCCCCAGGCATGCATTACGAATGCATCGTTTACCGACAGACAGATTATTCCGTCGACGCCCATCTCTTTAATTTTGTCTGCATTGGCGACGTAACCCGGCAGGTGGGTCATTGAGCAACCGGGAGTGAAGGCGCCCGGGACGGCGAACATCAGAATCTTGTTATTGTTGAAAAGTTCAGCAGTCGAAACTGGCGCGGGCCCCTCGCTACCCATTACGGATAAAGTACAGTTCGGGATGCAATCTCCTACGGCGATAGTCATGGTTAAGCTCCATTCTTCTCGGGTTCAGACTTGTTTGTCACTTTTTCGCATTTGATGCGGCGCAGCCAGCCACTCGCAACACCAGAATAGTACCTCATGCGTCGCGATCGTCGAGTAGTCGAGCGTTGATTAGTTCACATTCTGCGTAGAAATTGGCCTGTGCGTCGCCCAAATAAGGTGCGCAATGCGATAAAACTTGCAAAACCGCTCCATGTACGGTTTGTTGTTGTAAGGCAGTGGTTGCCGACAACTGCTCAAAATTTAGCCAATACATCAGTGTGAGTGCCATGCTGTCCGACACGTGATGCAAGCGCTGTGGGTGTGCGGTGATGTCGATAGGTGCGAGCAAAACAGTGGCGAGTTGGCCCGCTGCCTGCCTTTTCAATGACATCAATCTCCGCATGCCGCGATCAACATCAGGGTATCGCTGCATCAAGTCACTTTGATTGAAATACAGGAATCGAGCCTCGTACATGGCCTCCAGCAAAACGGTGAGGAAGAGCCAGCAGCGCTCGAGCGGCTTCTCGTCCTCGAGGAAAGACGACTCCAGTATGGGGGTTGCAAGGATGCCAGCCAGTTCCCGATAGCAGTCATGAAATAGCGTGCCGAGAATCGCGTCTTTGCCTTTGAAATGGTAGTACAGGTTGCCGGGGCTCATATCGAGCTCTAGTGCGATATCGCTGGCGGTCACATTGCGCTCACCCTGTTCATTGAATAGCCGGGCTGCGGTAACCAGAATGCGCTCAGAGGTTTTCATAGTGCTCAGTGTACCGTGCCAAGGCGCGGTGTGACGGGGGCTCTGGCGCTTCTTAGTGGGCCCTGCGGAGACTCTTGCGAAGCGGCGTCAGCCAGATCCTTCTTTATCTCTTCATTCCTGAGAGTGGGTTTTCCTCCGCCCGAATTTCGGCTCATAGCGGTGTCGCCCAGCCATAAAAAAGGGGAGCAACGCTCCCCCGAAAAAAAACGGACTTTGACAGGTGGGTTTAGGCAGCTTTGCCAAACTTGGACTTCAGATCGTCGAAGCGCGACTTCGCCTTCTTCATCTGTGCTTCTAGCTTTGACCGATCGGCCAGTGAATCAAGTTCCAGATCAGCCAGCGCCTTCAGTGCGTCCTTCTCAACCGCAGTACCGCGCTTAATCAATGACTTGTAGAGATCCTCGGCCTGCTTGCGGCGCTCGGTCAGGCGGCTCTGCGCCTCATCGACCTGCTCTTGCAGGCTCGAGAACTGCTCTAGAACCTGATCGTAGGCCTTGCCGTAAACACCTAGGCCGGCGAGCAGGGCATTGCGACCCGTATCGACCGCCTTTGGCCGCGCTCTGGTCTTGGCTTTGGTGCTAGCCTTGGCCTTGGTTTTCGCTGCCGGCTTCTTTTTTGCCGGTGCTTTTTTGGCTTTCGCCGGTGCTTTCTTTACCGCGGCCTTTTTCGCCGCAGCCTTCGGTGCTGCTTTGCTTTTGGCTTCTGCCATGATGTTTCTCCTCGTTCAAATTTCGTACAACGGGGCAGAGTGTGGCGCTCAAATTTAGAATCTACCCTCTAAAAAAACGAGGTGGCACTGGCAATTTTCCGCCCCCCGCCATAATATGGCATAAACAGTGCCAATTTATTGGCCGGATGAGGTGAGTTACCAATGAAAGTCCTCTCAACGACAGTGGCCGTCATTGCCACACTCTTACTGATAGCTTCTATGCTTTTGCTTGATGATGGCCAACGCATTACGCCTGATGGCGAGGGAGTCGTTGTACTCGAGGTGGGCGATTTTGAGGCGTTCACAATGCCTGATTATGCGAACGCGGTCATCAGTGATGCTTACAAGAGTTATTTCATCGAAGTCGAGCCAGGGATCAAAATTCATGTGCTGGAGGTGGGGCAGGGGTACCCGGTCTATCTTCAGCACGGCAATCCGACTACGGGCTTGCTCTATCGCAAGGTCGCCGCATTGCTACCTTTGGATCGCGTCAGAGTCATCATGCCGACCATGGTGGGTCTTGGCTACTCCACTAAGATTCCTGCAAGCGAACACACCCTAGCCAACCATATGCGCTGGATGAATCGTGCGCTGACGACCCTCAACCTCACTGAAGCTGTGTATGTCGGTCAGGATTGGGGAGGGCCAGTGGGTATGGGCGCCCTTTCTCTGTCACCGAGGATATTAAAGGGCGCCATTGTGATGAATACCGGATTTAGAGCGCCCCGCGAAGCGATGGAGCTCAGTCGTGCGCACGCGTTGGTTAAGACGCCGCTGGTTGGAGAGTTTGTAGTGGAGGCAATGTCTTCATTTTTTTTCAAGCGTTTGGCCGGTGTGCAGGGTGATCCCACGACAATGCCGCCGGAGGTCATGGACCTTTATCGTCGTCCCCTCGAAGACAGTGGCAATGGCAAGGCGACGCTGGCGCTGATGCGAATGGTCGCAGACGGGCCTGACCATGTCAGTTCGTCTGCGCTGCGGGACATTGAGCGCTACGTTGAGGGACTAGATATTCCGGCAGAGCTGGTTTGGGGGCTGAACGACCCTATTCTGGCCAGAGGCTTGCCCGTCATGCAGAGAATGTTTCCAGCGGCACCGGTGACCGAGACCGAGGCGGGGCACTTCTTGCAGGAGGAGGTGCCCGATGTCATCGCAGCAGCCATCGTGCGAATTGTGGATGCCGTGCAGAAAGAATGAACAAAGTCTTTGCAAACGCCTTTTGGTAGCTTTGCACATTGGCCCGAATACCCCCCAAACGCGTAAAGCGTTAAACTCCGGCCCTCACCAGCGATCGCGCAGATTTTGTGCAAAAACGCTTCTCGCGTTGCGGGGTTGGGATCGGGGTTGTTGGAGTAGCAGATTGAGGCGCGACGAGCCTTGAATGCGCTCATGAACACCCCATTAATATTTGAAACGGAGCGAAGCGAGCTGTCGTGACCGACATGAGTCAGAAAAGCAGTCGTTTTACCCGCCGCCGATTGTTCGGCTCGGCGGCGTTTACGGTTGCGGGCTTGGCGTTTTGTTTTGTCGTTTTTGTGGGGAAGCCTGCCACTCAACCGACGCAATTTCCCGAGCCACGTCGGCCTTTGGTCGACGTCATCACCGCGCTGCCCTCGGACCATAGCATTACAGTTCGCACTCAAGGCACGGTCGAGCCCGTCCGGCGGGTGGGGCTCGTGGCGCAGGTCAGCGGTAAGGTCGAAGCGGTCAGTGAGTTATTTCTCGACGGGCGCTTTTTCAAAGCGGGGGACATCCTTCTGGAGCTGGAGAAAGCAGATTACGAATTTGCTATCGCCAGAGCGGTCGCTCAGGAAGCCGCCGCGGCGCAGCGCGTGGCAGAGGAACGGGGCCGCAACCTGCAAGCTCAGCGCGAGTGGCGCGATCTCGGTACCAACGAGGCCAATGATCTGTTCCTGCGAAAGCCTCAGCTCCGTGCAGCAGAGGCATCGTTGGCGGCAGCCAAAGCTGACGTAGCGGCAGCCAAGTTGGCGCTAGAGCGCACCACGGTGCGAGCGCCTTTTGATGGGCGGCTGGAGAGCAAATCAGTTGATATCGGTCAGTTTGTGGCGCCGGGCACCGTGTTGGCACAGGTGTACGCGACTGATCGGGTCGAGGTGCATCTGCCTATCAGTGACTCGCAGTTGGCGCTTTTGGAGCTGCCCTTATTCGAGACGGCAGCAACGACTTATCCGAGCGTGACTTTGAGGGCCCGTTTCGGTGGCGAGCGCTGGCAGTGGCAGGGACAGATATCGCGGGTTGAAGCGAGTATCGACCGCGACAGTCGCGTAACCTTCGCCATCGCGGAAGTGAATAACCCCTTCGGTGAAAGTGATTCCAAGCGACCCCCACTTACACCTGGCTTGTTTGTTGAAGCCAGTATCGCTGGCAAGCCGATCCAGCAGTCCGTTGAATTGCCTGCCACAGCGCTACGGGGCGATAACACGGTGCTGTTGGTCAACGAAAACAGTCGCCTTGAGCGTTTGACGGTAGAACTGTTGCGGCGTGAGCGCGATCGGGTATGGGTTCGCGGCATTGCGGCGGGCCAGAGCGTGGTTGCTGAGCAGAGTAGCCTTTTGGCCGCTGGCGCCGCCATCGAGGTCGCAGGCGTGAGAGACAGTAATGGCTGATAAGCCGGGTCTGCTGGGCTGGTTTATCTCCAATCCGATCGCTGCCAACCTGCTGATGGTGGTGTTGGTGATCGGTGGGCTCTACAACATCCCCGGCCTTGATAAGCAATTCTTTCCCACACCGGTTATTGACCGGGTCAGCATCACCATGCCGTTCCCCGGCGCAAGCCCCAGAGAAGTCGAAGAGCAGATCTGCGTGCGCATCGAGGAGGCTATTCATGACCTCGATGGCATTAAGGAAATTCGGTCCACTGCGTCTGAGGGCATGGGCCACATCGTGGTGGAGGCGTTGACCGGCTACCCCACCCAGCGGTTAACCAACGAGATCAAGACGCGGGTCGATGCCATCACCACTTTCCCGACTGACGCAGAGCGGCCTGTTGTCACAGAACTGATCTATCGGCACCTGCTTGGTATTGTGCAGCTGGCGGGTGACCTGGATGAGTGGGAGCTGAAGGAACTCGGCGAGACATTACGTGACGATCTGGCCAGACAGCCCTGGATCTCTGTTGTGGATTTGGTGTCGCCGCGCCGATACGAAGTCTCCATTAATGTCTCCGAGATCGACTTACGCCGGCACAACCTCTCTTTCGATGACGTCGTGCGGGCTATTCAGTCCACGTCGCTGAATCTTCCTGCCGGCGCGATCAAGGGCCAGGATGGCGATATTCGCGTCCAGACACGCGGCCAGGCTTACTACCGAGAAGATTTTGAGCAAATCGTATTGCTCACGGCTCGCGACGGCACTCAGATTTATTTGGGCGAGGTCGCTACGATCGATGACGGCTTCGAAGATGTCGACACTTTGAGTCGGTTCGACGGCATGCCCGGTCATGGCTTATATGCCTATGTCACGACTAATCCAGATGTGGTGCAGTCCTCTCGCGTCATTAACGAGTGGGTCGCGGTCCAGAGCCGGAACTTGCCGGAGGGTGCGACCCTGTCTTTTTGGCGCGACGCCGCAGTGGCGTTCAAAGGCCGGGTCGAAACGCTGTTGAAGAATGGCCTCGGTGGGCTGTTGCTCGTTTTTCTGATGCTCGTACTGTTCCTCCGGCCTGCGGTCGCTGTATGGGTGTCTGTGGGGATTGCGGTAGCGTTTTTGGGCGCTTTCTTCTTGCTGCCCTATACGGGCGTTGGCCTGAATATGATCTCGCTGTTCGCGTTCCTGCTGGTGCTCGGCATCGTGGTGGATGACGCGATTATTGTCGGTGAGTCGATCCACACCGTTCAAACCCGGGGTGTCGAGGGCAACGAGGCCGCGTTCTGGGGCGTCAGAGAGGTATTCAAACCGGTTTTATTCGCTGTGATCAGCACGATGGTGTTTTTCGCGCCCATGATGTTTATGCCAGGGGAGTGGGCTCATGCAGCGAAAGGCATCCCCGTAGTGGTGTTGCTGGTGCTAATGTTCTCGCTGGTGGAATGCCTGTGGATTTTGCCGGCACATTTATCAACGCTGGGTCCAGAGAAGCCGGCGACCGAGCCGTTCTTGCAACGTCTCGAAGCACTGCGACATCGATGCGCGGATTGGCTCGTCACGTTTGCAAGGGAGCGGTACCGACCGTTCCTGCAATGGGCGCTCCAACACCATTTACTGGTTGCCGGCTTCTTTTTGGTCATGCTAAGCCTGAGCCTTTCGCTGTATGGTGGCGGCTGGCTGCGGTCGGCGTTTTTCCCTCGCATTAATTCTGACTTTGTCGAAGCCAAGATCACCATGCCAGAGGGTGGATCATTCACGCAGTCCGAACTGGTCATGCAGCGCGTGGTGGACGCCGCCGAGACGCTGAAAGCAGAGTGGAATCAGCGACCTGAGTATGAAGAGCAGCCTGCGATTGGCAGCATACTGGGCCGAGCGAACGAAAATGATGTCGAGGTGGTGATTGCGACCGTTTCCGAGGGCGTGGATACGGAAGCCTTTGCCCTGCAACTGCGGGCAGATTCGGGGGCTTTGAGTGAGGCCAAAGAGATCCGAATGGATTACACCATCCGCGACCCCGGTAAGCCGATTCGATTGGTGTTGGCTTCCCGTAAAGTGGAAGAGCTTGAGGCGCTGGCGGGAGATGTCCGTGAGGCGTTGCTCTCGTATCCCGGGGTGTTTGACGTATCCGATAGCTTTGATAGCCCCCGCGATGAATTAGTGCTGGAACTGAAACCATCGGCAGAGACGCTGGGTGTGAGCTTGGCCGACGTCGCCAGACAGGTCCGGCAGGCGTTTTATGGCGCCGAAGCGCAGCGCATTCCGCGGGGTCGCGAGGACGTGAAGGTGATGGTCCGCTACCCGGAATCCGAGCGCCTCGCCATCGCCAATCTGAACGACATGTATATCCGCACGCCATCTGGCGCAGAGGTGCCGTTTGAGGCGGTTGCTACGTATCGAGTTGAGGCCGGATATCAAAAGCTGGAGCGTCTTGATCGACTGCGGACCCTCGAGGTCGAGGCAGATGTTGAGGCCAATGGGCCTGCGCCCCGTGCCATCGTTCAGTCTGTCTTCCGGGATTACTTACCGAAGTGGCAGCAGCAATACCCCGATTTATTCGTAAATCTAGACGGGGAGTTGCAAGAAGAGATCGAGTTCCGCGAGGCCACCGTTCGCCTGATGACGCTGGCAATGATGGTGATCTATGCCCTGATGGCGGTGGCGTTCAGATCCTATTGGCAGCCTGTGCTGATTCTGACGGCGGTGCCTTTTGGCTTAATGGGCGCGATTTTCGGGCACATGTTACTGGGCTGGCAGGTCAGCATGTTTTCCATCATGGGCGTGACTGCCTGTGCCGGCGTGGTGGTGAATGACAACCTGGTCCTGATTGATCGGATCAATCGCCTACGGGAAGAAGGCCGGGACGTGCTGAACGCTCTATTGCAAGCAGGTGAGGATCGGTTCCGCCCGATTATCCTGACCTCGCTGACCACTTTTGTGGGGCTGTTGCCGATCATGTCTGAAACCAGTGTGCAGGCGCAGTTCCTGATTCCCATGGTGACTTCGCTTGCGTTCGGGGTGCTGTTTGCCACAGGGGTCACGCTGGTGCTTGTGCCTGCTCTGTATCTGATTGCAGAGGACATATCGGCTTGGAAGGGCGCCTATCTGAACCGCAAGAATCCGGACTCTGACTCCACAGCATTGACGGGTGCCTAGGCGCTTATCCACCGGGTCCAGCCGTAAAGGGTGTCGATGCAGACTCACAGGGTGCTGGGCATTGCGGCACTGCAGACGTCACAAAGCAGCTCATATACCCTATGCGACTAGGGCTAGCACGTCAGGTATTAGACTTGACGTAGCCGCTCCTTGCTTCGCTTCTTAAGCACCGACCAGGCCCCTGCGCAAAGGGAATTACTTTGTTCGAGGCCCTGCGGCGATGATGGCGTCACTGACATCAAAGTTCGCGATGTTCTCAAGGAAAAGCGCTGCCAGCTGTCCCGCCTGCGCCTCGTAGGCCTCATCGTCACCCCAGCCCGCCTTCGGGTCGATGTACTGCGAATCGACACCGGGGATGCTGACGGGGTAGTCAAGGTTGAGGCTGTCGATATGCCGCGTTTCCGCGCCCACCAACACGCCGTCTTGCGCCGCCCTGACGACCGCGCGTGTCACAGGGATGGGGAAGCGTGAACCGGTTCCGCCCGGCGCGCCGGAGCCACCGGTCCAACCGGTATTAATGAGGTAAACCTGACTGTCAAAGTCCTCGATGCGCTTGATGAGAAGCTCAGCGTAGTCCCCGGCAGGGCGCGGCATGAAGGGTGCGCCGAAGCAGGTTGAGAACGTCGGGTTGATCCCAGCGGCGGCACCGACCTCGGTGGAGCCAACGCGCGCGGTGTAGCCTGACAGAAAATGAAATGCCGCCGCTTCTTTGGACAGGATAGAGATTGGTGGCAGCACACCGAATACGTCGCAGGTCAAAAAGATGACGCACTTGGGTTCTCCGCCTGCGTTATGGGCGGAGCGCTTTTCGACGTGCTCTAGGGGGTAGCAGCAGCGACCGTTCTCAGTCAGCCGAGTATCACTGTAATCAGCGTGACCCTGATCATCGAGGACCACATTTTCGATTATGGCTCCGTTGCGAATCGCATCCCAAATGACCGGTTCGTTTGCTTGGCTGAGGTCAATGGTTTTGGCATAGCACCCGCCCTCGATGTTGAAAACGGAGCCCTTCGACCAGCCGTGCTCATCGTCGCCAATGAGGTAGCGACTGGGGTCAGCGGATAGCGTGGTTTTGCCCGTTCCGGACAGGCCAAAGAACAAGGTGGTGTCGCCGTCCTCACCGATGTTAGCGGAACAATGCATTGGCATCACGTCTTTCTCGGGCAGCAGGAAGTTCTGCACAGAGAACATTGCCTTTTTCATTTCGCCGGCGTAGCGCATGCCCGCGATCAGCACTTTACGTTGCCCAAAATGAATAATCACGGTCGCATCAGAGTGGGTGCCATCGCGCTCGGGGTCACACACGAAATCGGCAACGTTAAGGATTTTCCACTCGGGTTTGTTGGCCGGGTTATAAGAGTCGGGGCGAATGAACATGTTGCGCCCGAACAATGACTGCCATGCGGTTGCGGTGGTCACTTTGACCGGCAGGTAGTGGTCGCCGTGCTCACCGACATGCAGATGTTGCACCCATGTCTCTGATTGAGCTGCGTGGGATTTCACCCGATCCCACAGTGCATCGAATCGGTCCACATCGAATGGTCTGTTCACGCCACCCCAGTCGATGGCGTCTTCACTCGACGGTTCACGCACAACGAACCGGTCAGCGGGAGATCGCCCCGTGCGTGCACCGGTCTCGACACGCAATGCGCCGGTATCTGACAGGATGCCTTCGCCTCGTGCCAGTGCCATATCAATCAATTCAGAAGGAGTGAGTCCCGTATGGATGTCCGGGGTCGAAAGGGCAGCTTCGCTCATGTCTGTTTCCGTGCTGAGTACTATGTCATGCGCCGTGAGGCGCTTGTTTTCTTTTATCAATGCATCTTCGGCATTGTTAGTCAGTGCAAGGTTTTGCCTGCACTGGATGACGGTAAGACTTCTCGACCGAATCGGTAGATCTCACCGCAAAATTCACATGTCATCGTGATATCGCCTTGCTCGGCGATAATTTCCTCGCGTTCTGCCTCGGGCAAGAGCGCTATCGCGTCGGCGCTTCGCTCACGACTACATCGACATTTAAACAAAATGGGGGCGGCCGGGTATAGCGTTACGGTTTCCTCGTGATAGAGCTTGAATAACAGCTCCTCAGAGGTTAGCCCCATCAGCTCTGCTGGCTGAAGCGTGTCAGTCAGGATGCAGAGGGTGTTCCATTGCTCATTACGAAGATCCCCTGCGGCAATCTGCTCGGGCAATTGCTGCAGCATCAGCCCCGCACTGTGCTGCCCATCCGAGGTCAGCCAAAAACGCGTCCCGAGCTGTTCGCTCTGAGAAAAATAGCGCTCCAGCGCTTCGGCCAGGGTTCCCTGATCCAAGGCGATGATGCCCTGGTAGCGTTGTCCCGCGTCTCTCTCGACTGTCAGCACCAACTGCCCGCCAGCTAATAAGGTGATGGGGTTGGTTGCTTCTGCGGCCAGGTCGCCCTGCGCGATACCGCGGATATGGCGCTCACTGGAGCACTCGACCATAACGAGTGAGACCGCTTGTTCACTGCGTGCCTGGAGGGTGATGCGGCCGGTATATTTGAGGTTGTTGCTGATCAGTACCGCGGCCGCTGCAAATTCACCCAGCAACGTACGAAGTGTGGGGCTGTACGATTGGTTGGCAAGCATTTGGTCCAGTGCCGCGCTGATCCGAACAGACTCTCCACGCACATCTGCTTCGTCAAACAAGAAGCGTTGACTGCTGTCAGTGTGTGAGTCCATGTATGGGCGGTACCGATGCTGGCGGGGGTGTAGGATAGCGGGATTCCTTGCTGACCCCAATCGGATTGTTGAATGTCTGCTATTTGTCTGAGTCGTTCCCACGAGCTAAGTGAAACGCGTCGCCAGCAGGCTTTTGAGGAATTGTCGTTACACCTCAGTGAGACGCTGGGGGCCGCCGTGACGTGTCAGGCGTGGACGCTGGAATTTGAGGGCAAGGGTTTTGTCGGGACGGTGACGCTGGGGGAGGCTCACGTCGAGTGCGAAATCAGGCTGGGTCTCATGATGCGCCCCCTGAGGGGCGTCATCACGCGTGAAATCGAAGCAGGGCTGGCACGCTATCTTGGCGATACCGGCCGCTGAGTGCTAAATCAGCTAGCCAGCGCCTTAACGCGGGCGTTCAGACGGCTCTTGTGTCGGGCTGCCTTGTTCTTCTTGATGATGCCGCGATTGGCCATACGATCGATAACGGGCACCGCTGAATCATACGCAGCGCGTGCTTCGTCTGAATTGCCTGTATCGATGGCGGCAATGACTTGCTTGATCTTGGTGCGAACAAGCGAACGCAGGCTCGCGTTGTGCGCGCGACGCTTATCGTTTTGACGGGCGCGCTTTCGTGCTTGAGGTGAATTAGCCACCGCTGAACTCCAGTAGGGTCTGAAAAAGGCCGCGAATCATCAGAGATACGCTGTGTAATGTCAACCGGGCAGCCATCTGATAGCGCCGGATCTAGGACGTTTTACCGCTTTACCAACCCAACCAGATCAGTGCCCAGCCAAGTAACGCGCAACCCACTGAAGCGCCCGCTTTATCGAGGCGAAATAGGGCGTAGCCGTAGCCGACCGGGGGGAGGAGTAGCGCGAACATGCCCCAGGCGTATTCTTCCTGCCAAGCCGTAATGAGTAACAACACCCAACTGACCAGAAGCGAGGCGGCGCCGAGGGTCATCAAAAATGAACTTGAAGCTTCCATTTGTCTCCTCTGAAAGGTAGTTTGCGCAGCGGCCCGCAGGGTATCAGAAAGCCCTCGGCAACGGCACAATAAGCGCGCAGTTCACCACGGCAATCCTATGACGGAACCCTCGACGATCCAGCCTGACGATCCTTTTGCAGAGATCAGGCCTTTCTCGAATGCTGAAGCGCCCGATGTGTTTCGGCGTCTCGTTCGTGATCAGGAGCTGATCGAGACGATTGCGGTATGGCGCTTTCCTGTGCCGTATCGTCTGTGGCGCCAAGCCACGCGGTTTATGGCACGAGCCTGGCTGAGGGCGGCTGCCCGGCAATTGTCCACGGTCGAGGATCTGCAAAATCTGATTGCGCCTAACCTTGCCCGGATGATCCAGAAGACCTCACGGTTTTCCGTCTCCGGTGTGGAGACGCTGGATTTGGATCAGCCCCGCGTATATCTGAGTAATCACCGCGACATTGCCATGGATCCGGCCTACGCCAATTACGCGCTTCACAGAACTGGCGCCAAGACGCTCGCTGTGGCCATCGGCGATAACCTGCTGTCCAAGCCCTGGGTGGCTGATTTGATGCGCCTAAACAAAAGCTTTGTGGTGAAGCGCAACGTCAATGGCCCCAGGGCATTGTTGGCGGCGACGAAATTATTAGCAGGCTACATTCGGCAGGCGGTGAATGAGGCGGGGCAGTCTGTCTGGATCGCCCATCGCGAGGGCAGAGCAAAAGACGGCCGTGACCTGACGGAGCCCGCGGTGATCAAAATGTTGACACTGTCACGGCGCCGCGAGGAAAGTCCGGAGTCGGTGCTCTCGGAGCTGGGCATTGTGCCGCTCATTATCTCTTATGAGCTGGATCCCTGTGACGCGTTGAAAGCGGCTGAACTCGCTGCCGGGGATGGCTACGTGAAGACGGAATTCGAGGATGTTGCATCGATCGCCACGGGCATCACCGGTGAGAAGGGCTGCGTGCATTTACATTTCGGCGAGCCGATCGAACCGGGCTTGGATGTGGCGTCGGTGGTGGCGGCGATTGATGAGCAAATGGTGCGTCATTATCGCCTCTATCCGACTAACGCCTGGGCGTGGGAGCGACTGTCGGGGGACGTCCTCCCTGACACGCTGGAGGTGCAGCCCGGATCAATCAGTCGTCAGTCCTTCGAGGCCCGCGTGAATGCGGTGCCCGAAAAGCATCGGCAGCATTTGCTGAGGATGTACGCCAACCCAGTGAACCGCGCATTGGCGCTGAGTGGTCAGAATCAGGACCCGCCCATTGATTGATGGGGAACTGCAGGATGCGATTCGCGAGGCCTATCAGCAGCTAACTGAGTCGATGGGACTGGTGCCACGGTGGGGGCAGCGGCAAATGATTGCCGAGGTCGCTAACGCGCTCGGTGATGCGGAAGCTGAGACCCCTATTGCGGTGGTAGAAGCCGGCACGGGCACGGGCAAAACGATTGCCTATCTTGTCGCCGCGCTGCCTATCGCGCGTGCCAGGAAGAAAAAACTGGTGATCGCATCGGCCACCGTGGCGCTTCAGGAGCAGCTCCTCTTGCGGGACCTCCCGGACGTGATGCGACACAGTGAGCTGGCTTTCGATACCGCCCTTGCCAAAGGCAGGGGACGATATGTCTGCCTGCTTAAGCTCGATCACCAGTTGTCCGAGCGGGGCGGTGACCCGTTTATTCCTCTATACCCGGACGAGTTTCTGGGTGCGGAGGAAGTGGATCCCGGGCCGGTGCTGGAAGAGATGATTCAGGCCCTTGGCAGTGGTGGATGGGATGGCGATCTGGATGCTTGGCCAGAGGTTCTGTCAGCGCGCACGCGGCGCCTGATCACAACGGATCAAAGTCAGTGCACGGGACGGCGTTGCCCACATGTGACGCAGTGCAGTTTTTTCCGCGCCCGCGATGGCCTCGAAGAGGCAGACATCATCGTGACAAATCATGACCTGGTACTGTCGGATCTGCGTTTGGGCGGCGGCGTGATTTTGCCCACCCCCGAGGATTGCCTGTATGTCTTCGACGAAGGGCACCAGTTACCCTCCAAGTGTCTGAGCCACTTCGCGTTGCGGTTTCATGCCGGCGCTGTTTTACAAGGTTTGCGCGACACGGATCGTTGGTTCACTGCCGGCAGTGTCCAGTGGGTTCAGTCGGGCCTTGACGAGAACTTGGTCCCAGCTGTGCAAGACCTGCTCGCCGATCTGACGCAGAGGAGCGAGGACATTGCCACCCTGCTGTGGTCACTGATGCCTGATGCCGGTGAGGAGCAGGGGGAACATCGCTTTCCACACGGCGCTATCCCCGCTGAGCTGATTGAGCAGTCCTCAGGGTTGCTCGCTCAGTGGGAGCGGCTTTATCGGTATGCCAACCGCGTGGAGGCGATGTTCGAAAACGCTCAGAGTGGCGGCAACTCGTCGCAATCACCGGGCGAACCCCTATCCGATCCGGACCTTGACCTAGCGAACGCGCAAGGCTTGGTAGCACGGTCAGAACAACAAATCGCCATCTGGCGGGCTTTTTCAGAGGCGCCTTGCGAAGGCTCAGTGGGCGACGGCTGGGCGCGCTGGTGCCAACACCGCGGCGGACCCGGCAGCATTGAATGTCAGGCCAGCCCCATCCTCCCGGGTGAGCTACTTCACGAATCGCTGTGGCAGCGTGTCGCGGGTGCGGTCGTGACGTCGGCAACATTGTCGGCTCTGGGGAAGTTTGACCGGTTTCAGGATCGTTCGGGGATCCCTCCAACAGCACGTTGGAAACAGGTAGCCAGTCCGTTTGATGCCAGCAAGGCCGTGTTTGCGGTGCCCGCTATGATGTCTCTCCCCTCTGATGCAGAGAGCCATACGGCGGAGCTAACGGAGCTCATTCCGGAACTGATCGCCCACGATGACGGAGCGCTGTTGCTGTTTACCTCTCGCCGACAGATGGAGTCGGTATTGGAGGTTGTGGAAGGAATACTTCCGCATCACATCCTCGTGCAGGATCGGATGAGTAAAAATGCCCTGCTCACCCAGCACAGAGCGTTCATTGACGGCGGTGAACGCTCTGCCATTTTCGGTCTGGCGAGTTTTTTCGAAGGCATCGACTTGCCCGGGGCGTACTGTAGTCACGTTGTGATTGCCAAACTGCCTTTTGCCGTTCCTGATGATCCTATCGCTGCGGCACACTCGGAATTGCTCGAGGCACAGGGGCGGGACCCTTTCATGGAAATTAGCGTGCCCGATGCTGCGCAAAAATTGGTGCAGGCCAGTGGCCGCTTGTTGCGAACCGAGGCTGATGAGGGGCGTATTACCTTGCTTGATCGTCGCTTGGTCAGCCGCCGTTACGGTCGTGCCATACTGGAAACCCTGCCGGCCTTTACCAGAGAGATCGCCCAGTAAGCCCGGTGCGTCTGCGCAGGCTTGTGGCGCAACGATGACGGTACCAGCAACGATGACAGTGCAAGAAGGTCGCGCGGCGCAATGAAACGCTACTCGACCTCGACGAAAGGAGCCTGTGTATGACATTGCAGGGAGAGCGAAGTGATATTGCCGCGCAGTTAATCGATTTGGAGGCCGCGCTCAGGCAGTTGGATCTGTGGTCAGATCGGCCGCCTGCGGCCGATGCAATGCAATCCGAGCAGCCCTTTGCCATGGACACAATGGAGTTTGAGCAGTGGCTTCAGTTCATTTTTATGCCGACGCTTTACCAGCTTCTTGAGACAGGTGCCGCGCTGCCTGAGCGATGCGCGATTACGCCCATGGCAGAGGAGACAATCGGAAAACGATCCCTGCCGGCGGAGTCACTGATGGCGACGCTGCGAAAGCTCGATGAGTTGATCACAGCCTCGGATTAGGGGCATAAAAAAACCCCGAACGATGTCGGGGTTTTTCGTTAGGGTAACGCCGTAATCTAGAACTGCACGCGCTTGGTAAAGCCGCCGTCTACCACCACGTTGGTGCCGGTGGTGAAGGCTGAGCGAGGACTGGCTAGGAAGGCCACGGTGTCGGCAATCTCGTAGTTTGTGCCCATTCTTCCCATCGGAATGTTAGCGACCGTGGCATCGTAGAAGTCGGTCATGTGCGTTTTGATCTGTTCCCATGCGCCACCCTCGAAAAAGATGGGGCCGGGACTCACAGAATTCACGCGAATGTTCGAAGCTGCCAATGCCTGCGACAGGTTGCTGGCGTAATTCAGCAGGCCTGCCTTGATGGCGCCATAAGGGCTGGGACCAGCGAAGGCTTCAACAGCGGCAGTGGTGGAGATCACCACGATAGCGCCGTTACCGGACTTGCTGAGGTGGGGTGTTGTCAGTTCCACACCTCGCCACGTCGCCAGCATGTCGGCTTCAAAGTTAGCGCGCCATCCGGCTTCGGAACTGTCCGCGCCACCAGCGGAGACATTGGGAACGAAAATGTCGATACCGCCAAGCGTTTCGGCACACTGATTTACCCAGGCTTCGAGGGAGCCCGCGTCGGTGACATCGACAACGCTGCCGCAGGCTTTGACACCCTTGGCAGTCAGCGCCGCAACCGTTTCTTCGACTTCAGCCTCATTCCGCGCGCACACCCCAATGTGGCAACCCTCGTCCGCTAGTGTCTCTGCAATAGCGCGGCCGATGCCCTTGGTTGAGCCGGTGATCAGCGCCACTTTATCTTTGAGTTGTAGGTCCATTATTTTTCTCCTCGTTATCAAATGCTGAAATCATTCTGTTGCTGCCCGCTCTTTCTGCGCGCGTGTCAGCGATCAGTGTTGTGCGGCGGGCAGCGCCATAAACTCCTTCAAGGCCTCTCCCTTGGAACATACCCAGCTCTCCAGCGCGGTGATGCGCTTGAAGAAGTGTCCCACAATATATTCGTCCGTGGTCGCGATCCCGCCGTGTAGCTGAATCGCTTCCTGAGAGACTTTCCGTCCCACTGTGGCTGCCTTCACCTTCGCCGCACGCGCGAAGCGACCCCGGTCTGCGTGTCCGTCATCTGCCGCGTCGCAGGCGGCATAGACGAGTGAGCGTGTCAGCTCAGTCTGGATCAGCATATTCGACATGCGGTGTTGTAGCGCTTGAAAGGACGCCAGCGGCTGACCAAATTGAATGCGCTGCTTGGTGTAGTCAACCGTGGTGTCGAGCGCGGCTTGAGTAGCACCGAGCGTTTCGGCGCTGCTCAGCACCATGGCCAACTCCCGGTAGGCAGTGAGCGCGTCCTGCGCTATCTCGCCCGTGGCAATAATCTGTGCGTTATCAAGGGTGACGTCGAATTTGAAGCTCGCGCCGCCACGCCCGTCGTGAGTGGGGTAGATCTCACGGGAGACGCCCTCGGCGTCCACGGATACCAGCACCCAGGCGAGGCCGGTTGCGCTATTGGCCAATACCGCTAGGTGTGTCGCCGACGCGCCGGCACTGATCCACTGCTTAGATCCGGTGAGTCGCCATTGTCCGCTGTCTTCGGTCAGTTGGGTGGTAGGTGAGAGGCGAGCTGCTTCACCGGCTTCGTCGATAGCCGCCACGGGGATCAGGGTGCCTTCGGCGACCTGCACAAGCAGTGACTCTTTTTGCGCACTGTTGCCAAGGATGGCGTGGCTTACTGCCATCGCTTCGATCAGGGGTTCGGTAACCAGAAACTGGCCGCACAGCTCGGCCAGTATGGCCATTTCCCGCGCGCCTAAGCCCAGGCCACCGAGATCTTCGTCGATGGGGAGTGCCAGCCACCCCATGTCAGCAAAAGCCTGCCACTGTGTGGGGTCGCTGTAATGCCCTGCTGCGATGCGTTCGCGACGTTCGTTGAAATCATAGCTGTCGCGCAGGTAGCGCTCCGCAGCATCCTTTAGAAGCGTTTGGTCTTCTGTCATCTGTGCTGCCATCTTTCAGAGCCCCAGCACGTGTTTGGCGATAATGCCGCGCTGGATCTCTGCAGTGCCGCCGTAGATGGTCGTCGCTCGACTGTTGATGTATTCAGCCATCGTGGTGACGCACTCCGCGGGTGCCGCCGTCTCTCCGGTGTACTCGGGGGACAACACTTCGCTCTGCCACGGGATAGCGCTCTGGCCCGCCGCTTCGATCAGCAGCTCTGCGCAGCGTTGACCCAGTTCCGTACCCGATACTTTGACGAGAGAAGACAGCGCGCCTGGATTGTCGCCCGCCGAGAGACTTCCCTTGATCCTCAGTTCAGTCTGCTCCAGTGCCATGACATCAATCTCGGTTTCGGCGACCCGATACGCATAAGTGGGATCATCCTTTGCCCTGTTTGTTTCACTGGTCATGAGTCGATGTAGCTTGCTGAGCTGCTTCTTCAGCTCAATCGTGAAATGTTGGCCACCGCGTTCAAATTCGAGCAAGTACTTTGCGACTGTCCAACCCTGATTTTCCTCGCCTAGTAGATTGGTAACCGGCACGCGGACGTTCTCGAAAAACACCTGGCATTGCTCTACTTCACCATCAAGGCTGGGGAACGGCGCCACGGTGATGCCGGGCGTTGCCATATCGATTAGCAGGAAGCTGATACCGGCCTGTGGCTTCACTTCCTTATCCGTTCGAACCAGACAGAAAATCCAGTTCGAGTGGTGCGCCATGCTGGTCCAAATCTTGGTGCCGTTGACAACATACTCATCGCCATCCCGCTCTGCCGTCGTCTTGAGCGATGCGAGGTCTGACCCTGATCCGGGTTCCGAGTAGCCCTGACACCAGACATCGTCACCGGAAATGATGCCCGGCAGGAACTGCTGCTTCTGCGCCTCCGTCCCGAAGTGAATCAACATCGGCCCCAGCATTTGAATGCCCATCATGACGGGATTGGGTGCATTGGCCAGTTTGCACTCCTCCAGAAAAATGTAGCGCTGCTGAATATCCCAGCCTGTGCCACCGTGCTCGATTGGCCACTCCGGCGCGCCCCATCCCTTGGCGTGCAGAATACTCTGCCATTTGCGGCCCGCTTCAAAGTCTGAGAAAACACTGGTTGTGCGCTCCCCGGCTCTGACGAGCTCGGGCGACAGCGCATCTTTCAAGAACGCGCGGACGCCCTCTCGAAAAGTCTCGTAGTCGGTTGGGATAGGATTGGAAGCGTTCACTATTATCGTCTCCTGATCGGTTGCCTAGCTGAGTTGAACAGCGTCGGCTTGCAGTTTCTGTCGGAGTACCGCCTTCTGAATTTTTCCTGAGGGCGTCTTTGGCATTTCCTCTAACACCCCGAGCCATTGAGGCCACTTCTGTTTGGCAAGTCGCTGTTCCGCGCAGAGTGCAGTCAAGTCGCTCAACCCCGGCGCGTCGCCCTCATACAGCGTAACAAAAACGGCGACGCCTTCTCCGAGTCGCGCGTGGGGCGCTGAAACCGCCGCAGCCTCGGCGACTGCCGGGTGCAGCATGACCACCTCTTCAATTTCGCGCGCTGACAGGTTTTCACCGCCCCGAATGATAATGTCTTTTTTGCGGTCGGTGATGACAATCGCTTGCGACTCGAGCAATTGGCCAATGTCGCCGGTCTTGAAAAAACCGTCCTCTGAGAAAGCGGCCGCATTTTGGTCCGCGTCGCGGTAGCCCTGCATCATTGCGGGCCCGCGAACCCAGATTTCTCCGTCGACATTCAGGCCTAACTCGTTACCGTCATCATCACAGATTCGTACTTCGTAGTTACACACACGGCCGTCGGTTTCCGCTGCCAATTGAGTCTCTCCGTCGCCAACGAACCCTACCGTGACCAACGGCACCTCGGTGGAGCCGTACACCCGCACGGCTCGGCAACTTGCAAGCACTTCGCTGGCCTCGTAGATGAGCGCAGAGGGGACGGCGGCGCCGCCACAGGCAAAAAGCCGAAAGCTCGGTAAGTCCTTGCCCTGATGGCGTGCGGCATCGACGAGTTCGCGCAGGAAAGGCGTCGCACTGACACAGGTTGTGGCTTGATGGGTTTCGATGAGTTCTACTGCGCGATCGACGATCCAACTCTCCATTAGCAAGACATTGGTGTCGGTGAAGAAGGGAAGCTCTATGCCATTTACGTAGCCCGTCACGTGGGTGACGGGAGAGGGCATCAGCATCATGTCCCGGTCGTTCAGTCCCCATGCCATGACGCCATTATCGAGTGCTTTGGCAAGGGTGTTATGGCTGTGCCGAACGGCTTTTGGGTTGCCGGTCGTGCCGGAGGTATACAGGACTACCTTGGTATCGTCAGGGTCCACGGTGGCGATAGGTGCGGGTTCTGTGCTCGCCTCATCGATCAAGGTCTCAAATCGCAACATGTCAGCGGGGAGGTCATCCTCCGCACCGCAGCAAATGACATGGCGAAGATGAGGGAGTCCTGGCTGAAGCTCCTGAATCATCTGCACAAAATCGAAGCCTCTGATTCGGTGGGGAATGAACAAGATTTCCGTTTTGGCGTCGCCCAAAATAAAGCCCAGTTCCTTTCCCCGGTAGATGGGTACGACAGGGTTGATGATCAGGCCGCAGATAGAGGCTGCGATCGCCAGCGGGACAGACTCTGGGATATTCGGCAGTTGAAAAGTGAGCGTCGCACCGGGTTTTACGCCAAGCGTCTGAATCGCCTGCGCCAGTCGGTTGGCCTGTCTCCAGGCGTCGTCGTAAGACAAGCGCACCCCGGAGTCAAAGAGCAGTGCGGTGTCCTCAGGGTGAGCGCGTGCACGCTCTTCGGCTACCGCGGCTAGGGTCACATTCCTAAAGGAAGTGTCAGTAATAAGATTCACGTATTCCCCCGGAGCGCGAGTCTGCGCAATATCATGGTCAGAGCGCTATGTCGTCTTTATTGATGGTGCATCGCTGAGCGAACTGACAGGCCGATGCAGTGGTTTCTGTCTCGCGCCGATGACTATATAGTATGGTAACAGTTGAAAACAAACCAACCTGCTTGTTTATCCCCGCTTAAGCCGCGCGAGACCTTGCTCGTCTTGATATCGGTTGAACCTGTTCGCGGGGAGGGCGCCATTGAGGATATTCATGATCGTACCAAGTGATAAGAGCCAGCGGATCCTGTCCGAGTTGCAGGCATTTATGTCAGAACACGTTCTCCCGAATGAAGTCGCGCATCAGGAGGCACTGAGTTCGGCTGAAAACCGATTTGCCTCGATGCCACTGGTGGAGGAGCTAAAAGACAAGGCGCGCGCTGCGGGCTTATGGAATCTATTTGTCCCGCCAGAGTATGCCGAGTATAGCGATCATGGCGGTATGAGCTTTCTGGACTATGCGCCATTGGCGGAGGAGATGGGCCGCGTCATCTGGTCGCCTGAGGTATTCAACTGTAATGCGCCCGATACCGGAAACATGGAAGTGTTCATGAAGTTCGGGACCGAGGCGCAAAAGGCCGAGTGGTTGGCGCCACTGCTCGCGGGAGAAATTCGCTCTTCCTACGCCATGACGGAGCCGCAGGTCGCCTCCAGTGACGCGACCAATATCCAGCTCGATATTCGACGAGAAGGCGATGAGTGGGTGCTGAACGGCCATAAGTGGTTTATCACGGGTGCCCCGTACGAGCGCTGTAAGATTTTTATCGTCATGGGCAAGAGCGATGCCGACAACCCAAACCGACATCTTCAGCAGACCCAAATTTTGGTGCCTAAACACACGCCGGGTGTCGAAGTGTTGCGTCCTCTGACCACGCTTGGCTACGACGACGCGCCTATCGGCCATGCTGAAGTCACCTTCACTGATGTGCGGGTGCCTGTCGATAACTTGCTGCTGGGTGAGGGCAGGGGGTTCGAAATCGCACAGAGTCGTCTGGCACCGGGGCGCATGCATCATTGCATGCGGTTGATCGGCGCCGGGCAGCGATGCCTGGAGTTAGCCTGCCAACGCGTTGAGGATCGCGAAACCTTTGGCAAGAAGCTGAGTCAGCACCAGTCCATTCGTGAAAATATTGCCAAGAGCTACGCTGAGTTAGAGATGGCGCGACTGCTTGTGCACAAGACCTGTTGGCACATCGATACTCACGGTGTGAAACCATCGATTGAGTTGATTTCGGCAACCAAAATCAGCGTGCCCTTGATGATTCAAGCGATCATCGACCGATGTATGCAGATGCATGGCGCGGGCGGATTGACCGAAGACTGGTGTATGGCAGAGCAATTTAACTATGCGCGTTGGTGCCGACAGGCTGATGGCCCGGATGAAGTGCATCAGATGGCGCTGGGTAAGCGCATCATTCAGCAATACGCAGAGGCCTCTGCCTAGCGCGAGACCCAGTAATGTGTGAGTAGCAAGTCGCGAAACGCCCCTTCTTCGACGACCAGTGTTGATCGCTGCATTGGGGTTCAGGGCAAGATGCGGCTTAAAATGTTGAGCAAGGCTCGGCTAGACAACATCTATTGAGATAAATTGACCGCTCGTCCATGGGTGGTCACACGAGGGGGAAAACATGACAGACGACGAGAAGATGGCATTCGTGCAGCAGCTCTACGCCACGACCGGCGCGGGCGATTTTGACACGGCTGAGACCATGCTGACCGACGATTTTTTTATTATCGAAGCGGATGGCTTACCCATGGCCGGAGAATTTCGCGGAAAGACCGCATTGCGGGATCTCTACTCACACGTTTTTGGCACGTTGAAAGTGGCCGACCTCGAACCCGAAGGTATGACAGTGGGTGGTGATTATGTGATTAACCTCGTCACGTTCCGTTTCGAGAATCCAGATCTCGCACCGGCGCGACTCGCGGAACTGTTCCGCTTCCGTGACGGCAAAGTCTGTGAGATCCGGCCTTACTATTTTGACCCGAAGCCGATTGTCGATGCATGGGCATACTATGAGCAGCAGACGGCCTGAGCGATACGGTTAGCGTTTCTGTTAATAAAAAAGCCCCGCAATGCGGGGCTTTTTTTAGGCCAAATTTTGATCTCTATCCTGCTCTCGCTGATCTAACTGATGTACTTGTCGATCGTTTGATGCAAATGCCGGATCCGGCTTTCCTGATAGCTGGCGAGAATGACCTTGCCGGTCGCTGAGTTCTTCATGCCCTTTTGCACCGCTGGCAGGTTGGCATCGTCCTGATCGAAGACGCCGCCCAGTGAGCCCAATGCCTCGTGGGACGCAAAAGGCTGGTCTGCTGGAATCACGGTGCAGGGGACCGCGGCGGGTCGCTCGCTACCTTTGGGATAGCGCAACAGTATGCGCACGTCAAAGATGCAGCTGTCGGGGTCATTCCCATTGGGCAGGAAGCGGTAAACGATATTGCCGCCATAGCCGATCCATACCTGAAAATTTGGGAACAGGCTGTAGAGGATGGCGTCTTGTAGTTCGGCCATCGTTGGATCGTCAAAGCTTTCTCCCGCGGCCTCCTCAAACATCTCCCGGTTCATTTGCGCCACGTACTCACGCGCACTTTGGCCGTCTGCGATCTCGACGCCCTCGTCACTGTCCGTCGCCATCCGGCCAGAGAGCTTCAGAATGTCGCGTGTAATGGTTTCTTCACTCACGTCGCTTAGGTGTGGGCTGGCCACTCCCATGGGGGTCACTGACCGACTGACGTTGTCTCCCCAGCAGTCATACTGTGAGTTGGCATCGCCGGTGAAGGTGAGGATTTGCTTGTGGGTCTCGACGGTGTGCCAGGACTCCATGAAGGCCTCGGCACCCACTTTCCAGTTGCAGTTCATGACCCGCTGCACGTGCACGCCCGTGAAATATTCCTCCAGCGGGAAGCGCTTGAAGTGGTCGGGCAGGACTTCCATGTAGTCGTCCAGCGGTTGGGCATTCTCATCAAAGTTGATAAACACAAAGCCGCCCCAGGTTGCCACCTTGACCTGCGGTAGGCTCATATCGCGGTCAGCAATGTGCTCGAAATCCCAGTCGTTGGGAATGCCTTTGAACTGGCCGTCCAGGTCCCAGGTTGCGCCATGGAAGGGGCAGCGGAACTTATCGACTGATCCCGACTCGTCGCGCAAGCAACGACCGCGATGACGGCAAGAGTTAATGAATCCTTTGATCTCACCTGATGGAGTGCGCGTAACGATCACGCTGCGGTCGATGATCCAGTAGACGTGGTGATCACCCGGCTCAGGGATTTCCTCCTCGCGGCAGGCCATTTGCCATACGCGCGGCCACATCTCTTCTTTTTCTTTGTTGAAAAATTCTTGGCTGATGTAGCGGTCTACCGAGAGGTCTTCATCTCCCATATCGGGATTGTTCTGAATGCGCAGGTACTCAGGAACATCAACTGTTTCCAGATCAAGGAGGTCCTGCCAAGTTGTGCCGACAAATCGGCCGCCATCCCCTTGCTGCTTCTCGTCTGTATTGGCCATCTTGATACCCTTTAATGATGTCGTCTGATTAAGCGGCGAGCGTTTTCACCGCGCCAAAATATTCACGCCGCTGATCCCCGGCGCGCCGTATACGTGGGTGTACCCCACCTTAGGCTCATTGGGGACCTGTCTGGCACCACCCTCGCCGCGAAGTTGCACGCAGATTTCATGTACCTGCCGGAGCCCGGATGCACCCACTGGTTCACCATTGGCCAGGCAGCCGCCGTCGGTATTGACCGGCAATTTGCCACCGATCTCGGTGACGCCGTCGGCGAGCCACTGTTCCTGATCACCGTGCGCACAAAAACCGTTTTCGGCCATGTGCATGATTTCTGCACCGACTTCGGTGTCCTGCAGCTGAGCGACGTCGATATCGCCGGGCCCGACACCCGCTAGCTCAAAGGCGGCTTGCGAAGCAGTCACGGTAGGTGAGTCGGCGACTTCGGTAGGCTGCGAGGGGCTAAAGACCTCGAAGCTGCCATAGTTTCGTGAGCGCACCACCGCCGTCTTGAGGTAGATGGGCTTGGGGTGAAATTCATGGGCAATATCGGCTCGGCAGACGATCAGTGCGCATCCGCCCTCGGCCGGGGAACAAAACATGTATTTGTTCAGTGGTTCGCTGACCATCGGCGCGTTTTTGATCTCTTCCCAGGATAGGGCTGTCTGGCGCCAGGCAGTGGGCGTGAGTGACCCATTACGAAATGCCTTCTCGGCGACCCGGATCAGTGTTTCTCTCGAAATGCCGTGATCGTGCATATACCGTTGAATTTTCATGCCGAAGTATTGGGTGGTCAGCATGAGCCCGGTCTCGCCGTACCAGTCGTCCAATCCCCAATCAGCGGGCTTGGGATTGAATGCGCCCCGGTCGTGTTTATCAAATCCGACGACAAGCCCGACGTCATACTGGCCACTCTTGATGGCAGAGTAAGCCGCATTGAGTGAGCTTCCTCCTGTGGCGCAGCCATTCGCGACGTTGGTGAACTGAAGTCCCGTCAGGCCTAACAGATTGACCAGTGAGTCGGCATTGCCGCTATCCTGGCTCCCACCGAAAGCGAACTCCATCCGTTTGAAGTCAGTGCCTGCATCAGCCAGTGCGGCGCGTGCCGCGGCTGCCCCTTGTTCAAGACCCGACATGCTGGGTGTGCGGCCAAACGGGTGCATTCCTAAACCGACAATCGCGACATCCATCAGTTTGTCTCCTCTGCGGCGCAGAATTGAAAGGTGAGCAGGTCATTGCCGTCATCATCTTTGCGGACACTGATGATTTCTAGCTTCATGGGCATGCCTATCTTCAGCTCTTCAGGCGTATTTTCCTTTAGCCGGCTCTCGACCTTCAGCCCGCACGCCAATTCCACGTAACCCACCCCATAAGGCCTGAAAGTCTCCGGGGTCTCATCAGTATGGTAGGGGGTTTTTGGCATGAAAGACTGCACCGTCCAGGTCCACAGCGTGCCTTGATTGCCAAGATCGGCGCTGGCCATGTTCTGTCCGGAACAGGCTCGGCAGGCGTCCTGGCTGGGAAACGTGTGTTCCCCGCAGTCGAGACAGCGGCTGCCGATCAGGCTAGGTGAGAGTGCCGGCCAACTGAAGAGGCCCTCATGAAGTGGCTTTGCGTCGGGCATCATGTATTCCTGCAACGTTAATCATTTGCCGCCCTTGGGCCTGTGCTGAGACGGGCGCGGGGTAGTCGCTTTATTGAAATCAGTCTAGGATAGTGGTCGCAAAAAAAGCAAGCTGGATTGTTTGCCTGATGACGCAGCTCGGCGGTGTTTGCGCCACCCTTTTCGTGGCAACGATACTGCGCTTTCGCCCTGGATGACCGGCGCTTGAGCCAACGAAATGGACAGTAGCGCGGGCGTCACGACAACCAATGCGAAGCGACGGGTAGAAGCTGATCTAAAACATGAATCAGCCGCCGGGTAACAAGGGGAGCTCATGACACCAACCGACAAAAGTAAAAAGTCGGGCGCTCAGGCGAGAACGCATCGGGCCGGATCAAAACCTTCGAGCGTGGGGCGTTCCGGGCGCACGGGAGAAGGCTGGCAGGCTGAAAAGAGTGCACTCACGCGACAGGGCATTCTTGAGGCTGCGGTTCGCTGCTTTGTTGAGCACGGGTATGCCAACACCACAACGGCAATGATCGCCGATGAGGCAACCGTCTCCCGGGGAGCCATGATGCACCATTTCCCCTCGCGTTCTGCGGTGATGAATGCGGTCGTGGGGTACCTCCACGTCAGGAGGCTAAATGAGTACCGGGCGCTCATGACAGATATCGATTCACCAGATGAGAAGCTGACCCGGGATGCCATTCGCATATCGGTAGAAAATGCATGGAAATACGTGAATCTGCCGTCGTTTGTGGCGTATCAGGAGCTCTTGGGTGCCGCGCGCACCGATGAGACGCTGGCTGAGGCAGTCGGAGAGGTCGAGCGCGATTTTGAGCGCGAGTTCTTAAGAACGGTCCGTTCTGTATTCCCTCACTGGAAGCAGGTGAAATCGCTGCAGGCCGCACATGATCTGGTGCAATTCGTGATGCAGGGCATGGGAGTAGCACATCGCTCTTCAAATCGTGAGCAGCGTGCAAAACGCGTGATTGACACCGTCACGGATCACCTCGAGCGCATTTATTTGGCAGACACCGGGGTGGAATAGATCTGATCCTGGACGAATTTCACATCGGTGTTTGATCGAAACTGGGACTGGAACAAGAAACAAAGACATAAGAGGCTAAAAAGCATGGGGTTAGTTGACGGTAAGGTCTGTCTGGTAACGGGCGGAGCATCGAATCCGGGTTTGGGACATGCGATTGCGCATAAGCTGGCCAGCGAAGGTGCAAGTGTGATCGTGACGGATGTTGATGGCGAAGGCGCCGCGACAACGGCGGCGGAAATCGTTGCTGCGGGCGGGAAGGCAGAAGCCTGGGAGCAGGACGTCACCGACGAGACAGCGTGGGACGCTACGCTGGAGCAGATTCGTGCCCAGCACGGTCGCCTAGACGCCTTGATCAATAACGCCGGCATCGCCGTACTGAAGACGCTGCCCGAGCTCAGCCTCGCGGACTACAACCGTCAGATGCTGGTCAACATGACCAGTGTGTTTCTGGGCACGCAGAAGGCAGTGGCTATCATGCGCGATACGGGTGTGAAAGGCTCCATCATTAATATGTCGTCGGTTGCCGCCTTAGTCGGTGTGCCGGCTTGCAGTGCCTACGCCGCAGCCAAGGGCGGTGTGATCGGGTTTACCAAAACCATTGCCGCAGAGACCGCGGCAGATGGCATTCGCTGCAACACCATTCACCCGGGATTGATCGACACCAACATGCAGCGCCAGTCATCGGTCGACAACCCCGAGGAATACGTAAAGTTAAATGCCGCGGTTCCCATGGGTTACATGGGGCCTCCGCACACGATCGCCGACGCGGCGCTGTTTTTAGTATCTGACCTATCAACGTATATGACCGGTGCTCAGATGGTCATCGACGGTGGTTTGATCAACCAGTAGCCAAGGGTTCGGTGCAGCGAGCCGGGGTCGGCAGCCCATCTGTCAGAGGCCCCGTCGCTTCACGGCAGCATAACAATGAGGACGAAGCACAATGAGTGACCAACAGTTTGAAGACCAACAAGCCATTCGCGCCTTACTCGATCGCTACTGCGACGGGGTCAACCAACGGGATGCCGATATCTGGGGTTCTACCTGGGCAGAAGATGCGATCTGGGAATTGCCCCATTTGGATATGGCCGGGTTAAAAGGTCGCGAGACCATCGTTGCATCCTGGCTGGAGGCCATGAAGATGTTCCCGTTTGTGAACATGATGGCGATGCCCGGATATATCCGCGTTGAAGGTGATACCGCTACAATGCGAAGTTATACTGACGAAGTGGCAGTCATGCAGGATGGGACCGAGCTACGACCGCGCGGTCAATACGATGACGAGTGCGTCAAAGTATCAGGCGAGTGGAAGTTCAGCCGCAGGGTGTTTACCGTTCTGCACGGCGAGTGAACTCGCCTCAGTGCGCTATACCCCGGGGAGGCCGGCGGTCGAGCCGCCGTCGATCACGATCTCCGATCCGGTGACGAAACGCGCGTCATCAGAGGCGAGATACATCACCAGCGACACAATCTCCTCCATGCTGCCGAGCCGACCCATCGGCGCGATCCCCTCGAGCATGCCACGAGCTGCTACCGGATCTGGTGCACCGTCGATGGCGCCTTGAATCAACGGTGTCTCGATGACGCCCGGATGGATGGAGTTGCAGCGGATCCCGGTGCCCGTCTTGGCCAAGTGGACGGCTGTCGACTTGGCTAACAGCCTCAGCGCTCCCTTGGTGGTGGAGTAGGTGACATCGCCGGCCAGTGCCAGTATCCCGTTGATGGAGCTGTTTAGAATAATCGAGCCACCGCTTTGATCAGGATTGCCTTTCATCAGCTCGATGCTCGCCTTGATGGCCAGCATCATTCCCGTGAGGTTGATATCCAAGAGGTTTTTCCAGGCGTCGACCTCAACGGTTTCGATATCGCTATCCCCGGCGTTAGTGCCCGCATTGGAGAACGTAATGTCTAGACGCCCGAACTGCTCACGCACCGTTGCCTTGACCGCGTCCCAGCCAGCAACGTCTTGCACGGCATGCTGAACAAACACGGCACCGGTTTCCGCAGCGATCTCGGCACCTGCTTCTGCGTTATTGCCTGTAAAGACCACCTTGGCACCCTGTTGAGTCATGCCATAAACGGTGGCTTTGCCGATGCCATTTGTGCCGCCGGTAATCAGGGCCACTTTGTCTTGCAGTCGATTTGTCACGGTGGGTCTCCTGAGCCTTGCAGATAAGCTCTTTGCCCTGTTTGAGGCTAATGTGCCTGTCAGGACTTTATTGTGTTTCCCGTATCAGGGACCGGGTATTTGACGTGCATGGCCGCTGTCGCGAGCGCTGTGCGATTCCACTTTGATCGGCCCCAAGATTAGGTAGCGCCGGATAAAAAAGCAAGCACGCTTGACTTTTTCTTGCCTGAAACCTAGGTTGGCGCTGTGTTTGCGCCCGATCATTTACGGCGCCTCCTGCGCAGGCAAAGGCTTCGGCCAGGGCTGTTTCTGCGATCGAAAGGGGTCCGTGAGTGTTCGTTAAAGTGGTCCTCTAAAGTGGACCGAGGCAGGCTCCGCGATTGATTCAACCAACTTGAGGGGATCCCAACATGAGCACCGTAAGCATCATCGTAAGAATCCAACTGAGTGCCGACAGTGCAGCGCCGTATGCGGCGGCGGCTCAAGCAGTGGTGGCGGCGACGCGGCAAGAAGAGGGCTGTGAGTGGTATGGTATTGCGACCGATGTGACCGACCCGTGTGTGGTCTGGATATCCGAGCAGTGGGCTTCTCAGGCGCATCTGGATGCGCACCTGAAGACGGCTCACGTGGCGGCATTCCTCGAAGCCTGTGCCACACTTGAGATACTGGATATGGAGGTGCGTCGCTATGAGGTGGCGTCAGTAGGTGACCTGGTGATGCCCGAATAGCGACAGGCAGCGGATAGAAGAGAGAGAAACGATGACAGTAGATACCAAAATCCAATATAGCCGGATGGCAGGACGCCTGATCGACCACGTTGCAAACGGCACCACAGACTGGGCCGAGGGCACTATGGAAGTGGCCTCTACCGAGTACACCGACGCAGATCAATGGCAGCGCGAGATGGACACCATCTTCAAGAGCCTGCCTATCCTTGTGGGTGTCACGCAGGAGATCCCCAATCCAGGCGATTTCCGCACGCTTGAAATCTTGGGTATCCCTCTGCTGATTACCCGGCAGAAAGATGGTTCAGCAAAGGTGCTGATGAATGTGTGTACACACCGCGGCATGACGTTGACGTCTGAGCCATGTGGAAACCAAAAGATGTTCAGTTGTCCCTATCACGGGTGGACCTTTAAAGCGGACGGTTCGTTGCGCGCCATCGCCGATGCCCCCAAATTCGGAGAGGTCTGTGAAGGCGCTCGCGATTTGG
The DNA here is from genome assembly GCA_002721785.1 of Halieaceae bacterium. Taxonomy (GTDB): domain Bacteria; phylum Pseudomonadota; class Gammaproteobacteria; order Pseudomonadales; family Halieaceae; genus Luminiphilus. Next base: position 2,634 of record PBLO01000020.1, on the reverse strand, counting down.
TGCAGTTTCCCTGTCATGAGGAAGGCGGCTTGATCTTCGCTGTCCTCGACGCCGACAGTGACGTCGACATTCGCGCTTATCTTGGCGCCATGATGGACGACGTCGCAAAAAAAGGGATGGACCAATGGACCTATGTGGGTCACCGGATCATCCATGGCCCCAATTGGAAAGTGGCCTATGACGGTTATCTGGAGGGCTACCACTTCAAAGCGGCGCACCCCGAAACCATCGAGCCTCGTACTTTTACCAATGTGATGGAGTACGACGCCCACGGACCTCACCAGTTGGTTGGCTTTGCAGCGAAAAACGTCCTGGATTTAGAGGGCGTGGATCGCGGTGAACTCTGGCAGCATGAGACAAAAGGCTATGACTTCATTCGCCTATTCTTCCCGAATGTGTCGATCTTTATCGCGCCGGAAATTACACAAGTAGCCCAGATGATTCCCGGGCCTGGCCCCATGGAAAACACCACCATCCTGCACTTTTTGCATCCGACTCCCCCCGAGAACGAGGAAGACGTCGCCGCGAGAATTGAAATGGCAGACTGGTTGCGTAATGTCGTTCAAGAGGAAGACTACAACGTGGGCTTGAAGCTTCAGCAAGGCCTCGAGACGGGACTGATGAAGAGCGTCCTATTTGGCCGCAACGAGCGGGGGAACCAGTACTTCCATCGTTGGGTGAAATGGTACAGCGACGGTGACACCAGCGCGCCAAAACCGGAGCTCTGATCACGGCGGCCTCTGTTGCAATGATCGCCGTTGAGGCTGACAGGTAGCGAGACAGAACGCAGTGCAATAAAAAAGGGCCCCAGCGGCCCTTTTTTATTGCTGGTCTCTCTGTCCGAGAGCGCACTTTGGTCACAGCTTCAGCATTAGCTTGCCTTCATTACCGCCCGTGAAGAGCAGGTTGTAGGTGTCGAGGCAGTTTTCTATCCCCTCGTTGATGTGCTCTCTGAACTTGAGCTTGTCATCCTTCACCCACTCGCTGAGGGCAGCCTGCCCCTCTGCAATACGGTGGTAGTGATCGCTGACCAGATAGCCTTTGACCGTAATAGTGCGTGCCAGAATTTGCCAGTAGTTATAGGGTCCCGGTACCGGCTCCGTGGCGTTGTAGGTGCTGATAGTGCCGCAGAAGAGCAGGGTGGAATCCTTGTTCATATTCAGTAATGCGGCGTCGAGGATCTCGCCACCCACGTTGTCAAAATAGAAGTCCACGCCCTCGGGGCAGGCGGTGCGGATAGCGGCTTCCATATCGCTGGCGGTGCGATAGTTAATGCAGTCATCGAATCCGAGTTCGTCGATTACCCAGCTACATTTCTCGTCGGTACCCGCGATGCCGACGACTCTCAGCCCCATGAGTTTGGCGATTTGCCCCCCCACTGATCCAACGGCGCCCGCTGCGGCGCTCATGAGCATGGTCTGTCCGGATTGTGCGTTGCCTACATCGGCGATGGCGAAATAGGGCGTCAGGCCCACCGCACCGAGGATGTTGATGTAATAGTGCAAGGGGAAGGGATTGTCGTCGGGGACCTTGGTGCAGAATTCCACCGGAATGGTGCTGTGGGTTTCCCAGCCGCCTAAGCCGAACACAAAGTCGCCGGCTTTAATCCCATCGGCACCGCTCTCCAATACCTCACCCACCACCGTGGCGCGAACCGGGTCGCCGAGGGGAATGGGTGGTAGGTAGTTGGGAATGTCAGACATCCAGCCCCGGATGGCAGGGTCCAGCGAGATGTAGTGATTTTTGACCAAAAGCATGCCGGCACCCGTCTCGGGAATCGGCGCATCTTGGAACACCACCTCGGAATTATCTGGCATGCCTTCAGGGCGCTTGGCCAAAATCCATTGCTGTTTGTTTCCGTGGCTCATGCTGACCTCTATACACTCGATAAACGATGACCGGAGCCTAGCGAGGGCTCCTAAAATAAGCAAGCAAGATGGTTTTTTTCGTGGATGCGGGTGCTAACATTTGATTACGGACCCAGTTGTCCACTCCATAGTGCCATTCACCAATAGGAGACGTGTGTGACGGATTTTCAGCCCGCTCTCGCCGATGCCGACTTGTCAGACAATAACAGTCGCGCAGTGACGCTCAATGGCCAAAAGGTATTGATCTGCCGTGCCGGCGGCGCGTTATATGCGGTTGAAAACCGTTGCACGCATCAGGAGGCGGAGCTCGAGGGCGGTCGTATTCGCGGCTGCTTCATATCTTGCCCGCTACACGGCGTCCGTTTTGATCTGCGCGACGGCACGTCCATGGGGCAACTGACCCGAGAGGCGCTACCCACATATGAGGTGCGGGTTGTCGACGGCATGATCGAGGTTGCCGTAAATAACTGACGGGATTATTGGCACGTCGCAACAGAATATGCCGCTGACAATAACGACTTTGAAACGAGGTAAAACTGCATATGAATCAAGCAATAGTGCTGAGTAAACATCCGGTTGGGAAGGTCACTGAATCGGACTTTCAGCTTGTAGAGCGCCCTAGCCTTCCTTGCGAGGAGGGTTTCTTTCGTACGAAAAACATGTGGTTGTCCCTGGATGCTGGTTTTCGTCACTGGATGGCTGAGGGCGCTGGAGATAATTACCTGCCAGGCATGCAGATAGGCGATCCTGTTCAGGGTGTCGTGAT
>PBLO01000019.1 GCA_002721785.1 Halieaceae bacterium | reverse complement strand
GCCCGCGGCGCTCATAGTCGATGTATACGCTGTCACGCGTGGTCCCTGGCTGATCGAACACCACAACGCGCTCTTCTCCCAGCAGCCGATTGACCAACGTGGATTTGCCCACGTTCGGGCGACCGACAATCGCCACCCGGATACCCGCACCCTCACGATCAGCCGCGTCGGCCTCCGAATCACTAGACCACGGCTCGAGGACAGAGGCGATCAGCTTGCGGACGCCGCGATTATGCGAAGCCGCAATGGTGTGGATTTGCTCGACGCCCAGCTGATAGAAATCGCTGGCAGCAATGTCCTCACCCACGCCGTCTATCTTGTTGACGACCAGGTGAAAGGGCTTCCCTTCGGTTCTCAGATGAGCAACCAATGCCTCATCGCCGGGCTGAAGACCAGCGCGACCATCCACCAGCAGGAGCACCACGTCAGCTTCAGCAATAGCCGCCATGGATTGACTCGCCATGGCGGCATCAATACCCGCCTCTTCTCCGGTGATACCACCCGTATCAATCACAATGAAGCCTGTTTCTTCAACGCGGCCTTGTCCGTACTGGCGATCGCGGGTCAGTCCGGATAAATCGGCAACCAGTGCGTCGCGACTGCGGGTCAGTTGATTGAAGAGAGTGGATTTGCCGACGTTGGGACGGCCCACCAAAGCGAGCACCGGTAACATGGCGTTAGTTTCGCGCTTCGACGTCGTAGGCTTTGAGTGCACCGTCGTTGGTGAAAACAAACAGGCGGTTACCCCGGGTCAGCATATCGGCCCGTGCACCGCCCGAATCCACCTTGATGCGCCCAACGATGTCGCCGTCGACCTGTGACAGCAGGTGCAGATAACCCTCGAAGTCGACCACCGCTACGTAGCTGTTTATCGGTGTCGGCCGGGATAAATCGCGGAAGCCGAGGTCAATATTTTGCCAGCGGACGCCCTGCCCATTTCTCAGGAATGCGCTCACTGTGCCGTCATCATCCGCAACGTAGACGTTACCGAATCCGACACCCACACCCGAGACAGACGACACATTACGCTGCCACAGCCTGCGGCCTGAACGTGTATCGATCGCCGCGAGGCGACCCTGATAACTGGCGACGTAGAGTTCACTCCCTGAGAGCGCCATCGATCCGTCGATATCGACGATGCGTTCGATTTCCGAACGCCCCTGAGGGATGGCGACGCGCACTTCCCAAGCGACGTTGCCAGAGCGTAGGTTGATCGCGACCACTTTGCCGTCGGCAAAACCGGCAATCGCGTTGTCACCCAAAATCATCGGGGTGCCCGTTCCGCGAAGCGTTAATACCGGGACATCGCTGGTGTAGGTCCAGCGAACCTCGCCGTTCTCATAATCGAAGCCCATGAGCTTGCCGTCGTAGGTCTGGGCTATAACATAGCGGCCGTTCCCTTGCGGCGCAGACAAAACCTCACCAGAAACCGGAGCACGCCATATCTCTGCGCCAGAGTCTGCATCCAGACGCATGACAAGCCCCTCCGAGGCGCCGACAAAAATGGAATTGCCGTGGTGGCCAATTCCACCCGACAGGGCCAGCTCCAGATCCTGCTTCCAGCGAACGCGGCCACTTTCCGGATCCACTGACATCACTCTGCCTTCCGCAGAGGCGACGTAGAGACTGTCTCCCACCAGCACAGGATTAATCTTTAACAGCCCCTCACCCTGGCCATCGCCAACACCTCGGGACCACCGGCTCTTGAGCTTGACCTGCTCCGTAATCTTCTCGAGCTCTACCGGCTCTCTGGGGTCAAACTCATCGTCGCTAAACCAGCCCGTTATGGTGCTGCAACCCGTCGTGAGTAGAAAACTAAAAATTAATAGATGTCGGGTCATTTGCCCCATCAGCTTGCGCCCTCAGCGGTTTCAGGCGATGCCTCAACGGGTAATCGCGTCTCGAGTGTGCGCACCTTGTTGTCCAGTACAACGCTGTACTGCCCTAATTCTGTCGCCAAGTCACGCCCTTGGCGATAAGCCGCCAGCGCCTGCTCGGGCCGGCCAGCGGCGAGATGAATGTCACCCTGAGCTTGCGCATAGGCCACCGGGAAAGCCGCACTGCCCTGCCCCAAAATGGCCAGCGCCTCATTTTCCTTGCCCTGATCAGCCAGTACTCGGGCAAGTCGCAACTGAATCAATTGGCCTATATCAGACCGCGTATCCCCGGCTGTCAAAGCCCAGCGCAACGCGGCCTCGGCGCCCTCGAGATCGCCTTCATCCACTGCACGACGCGCCTCTAGCATCGCCGCAAACCGCGCGTAGGTTGAGCCGCTGTGCTCCGCTTTTAACTCCTCGGCCAGCGCCGTGAATTGCGCAGCGTCACCGTCCTCGAGTTGGATCGCGAGCATCGTCGCGTAGAGGTCAGATGCCGCCTCGGCCTGCGACACGGTGAAACCTTGATACTGCTGCCAGCCCACCGTCCCCAGTACGGCAACGACGACGGCGGCGACAATGCCCTTGCCGTTTTCGTCCCACCAACGTTTCAGGGCCTCTAAATCAGCCTCATCCTGCATATGATCTGCCACGCGCGACTCCTTTAATCAGGCGCTCTGTGCGTCGTTGAGGACTTCCTCAAGAAACACTTCCAATTCTGTATCGGCGATGGTTTTTTGCTCCGCGTCAGCCCGCAAGGGTTTAAGCGTGACTTGCTCTGCGGCGACTTCTGCTTCGCCATAAACCAAGGCCCAAGCCGCACCGCTTTTATCAGCGCGTTTGAACTGACTCTTGAAACTGCCGCCGCCGAGGTGCTGAACAATATCCAGCTCCGGGAAGCGACGTCGCAACCCGTCCAATCGGGGCAAGCTGTGCCGAAAAGCGGCTTCATTCGCTGTAATGACGTACAGATCCGCCGCGGGCGAGACTGTAATATCCAGCGCCTGCATGAGCAAGGTTAACCGCTCCAGCCCGACCGCAAAGCCCGCAGCCGGCGTTGATTTGCCGCCAAAGGTCTCTACCAGCGTATCGTAACGCCCGCCGCCACAGACGGTGCTCTGCGCGCCGAGATGCTCGGTGGTCCACTCGAATACGGTCTTGTTATAGTAGTCGAGACCGCGCACCAGTCGCGGATTGACCACGTACTCAATGCCCAGCGCATTCAGGTAGGCAAGCAATTGCTCAAATTCTGCACGGGTGTCGTCGTCTATATAGTCCTGAAGCACCGGCGCGTTGTCTAAAATCTGCTGGGTATCCGAGTTTTTGCTGTCCAGAATTCTCAATGGATTAGAGTCCAAACGACGCTGGCTGTCCTCGTCCAGTTGATCAACGTGCTGCGACAGATAGCCGACCAGGGCGTCTCGATAGCACGCGCGGTCTGCGGCAGAGCCGATCGTATTGATCTCAAGCTGCAACGCGTCGTCGACACCCAACCGTCGCCAGAACTGCCGGCACAACGCGATCAACTCCGCGTCCTGATCAGGCGACGACACGCCGAAGGCCTCGACTCCCAGCTGATGAAACTGACGCTGACGCCCTTTTTGCGGCCGCTCGTAGCGGAACATCGGCCCCATGTACCAAAGACGCTGCGGCGTTACGGCCAGATTATGCTGTACCACCGCTCGCACGCAGCCAGCGGTGCCCTCCGGGCGCAATGTCATGCTGTCATCATTGCGATCCGCAAAGGTGTACATTTCCTTTTCAACAATGTCTGTGACCTCGCCGATAGAGCGAGCGAACAGATCGGTTGATTCGATAATTGGCAGGCGGACTTCTTCATAGCCATAGCTCGACAACACTTCGAGTGCGGCAGTCTCCATTGACTGCCACAAAGGGGTGTCCTCGGGCAGGATGTCGACCATCCCGCGTATGGCTCGGTATGTTGTCATGCGTTGTGCTTCAGTTTGTGCTGGAGATGATATTGGCGTCCCGCTCTGAGCGCGCAACCTCAAGTGCTTCAGCCCGGTCTCGTATGACTGATTCCAGGTGATCGACAAAGTCCTGATTGCTCACTTTGTGATCAGGCTCGCCTGAAATGTAAATGAGGTTATTCGGCGTCGCGCCTGTCAGACCCACGTCAGCCTCCCGCGCCTCGCCGGGACCATTCACGATACAGCCAATCACCGCTACGTCCATGGGGGTACGAATGTCCTCAAGGCGGTTTTCCAATTCATTCATCGTGCTGATCACATCGAAATTCTGTCTCGAGCAACTGGGACAGGCAATGAAATTAATGCCATTGGTACGCAGTTTGAGGCTCTTCAGGATCTCGAAGCCAACCTTAATTTCCTCAACCGGGTCTGCCGCCAGCGAGATGCGGATCGTGTCACCAATGCCTTCCATCAAGAGCATGCCAAGACCGACAGCCGACTTCACGGTACCGCCGCGCGTGCCGCCTGCTTCGGTGATGCCCAGATGGAGGGGCTGCTCGATTTGCTCAGCGAGCTTTCGGTAAGCCTCGACTGCCATGAATACTTCCGAGGCCTTTACACTGACCTTGAAGTCCTGAAAGTCATGGCGATCCAAGATGTCGACATTACGCAATGCTGATTCAACCAATGCGTCGGCGTTGGGTTCAGGATACTTGCGCAACAGTTCCTTACCCAATGACCCAGCGTTCACGCCAATTCTGATCGGGATGCCCCGGTCCTGACAGGCGGCGATCACCTCGCGGACCTTCTCTTCCCTGCCGATGTTGCCCGGATTGATGCGCAAACAGTCAACGCCGTATTCAGCGACTTTCAGCGCGATCTTGTGATCGAAATGGATATCGGCGACGAGAGGCACGCTAGCTCGGGCGCGGATGGCTTTAAACGCCTCCGCGGCCTCCATGCTTGGTACCGATACCCTGACAAGGTCGGCACCGGCAGCTTTAATTGACTGGATTTGCGCCACCGTGGCCTCAACATCGCAGGTCTCGGTGTTGGTCATACTCTGTACTGCGATCGGCGCGTCCCCACCGATCGGCACATTGCCCACGTGGATTTGTCTACTCTGGCGGCGCTTTATTGGCGAAGGCTGGTTCATGGCCACTGTCCTCCCATGCACGGCCAGTAGCCGGGCACTCGTTATCGACTCTGACGCTCCCGCCACGCTCTGTATTCAGCTGAATCCGGATACAGATTGCGCAATGCCAACTCATAACTACCCAGCGCGTCTTGATCACCTGTTAGATCGGCGATTCGTAAACCGAGTAGCAGCCCCCGCGGCGATTGCTGTGGAGTGACCGTCCTGTAGGTCCCATGATACCGCTTGGCTTCGTCAGTATCACCCGCTTCGAGTCGAAGAAAACCCATCTCTAAAAGAGCGACCGAGTTGCGTCGATCCATGGATAAAGCCCGGGAGAACGCCGCCTCGGCTCCGACAGGGTCGCTCAGTTGGAGACGACACAGCCCCAAATTAACAAACGCCATGGGGCGGCCGCTGTAGAGCGTATCGTCGGTAACGCGGGAAAACTCGCTTTCTGCCTCAGTGAACCGTCCGCGGGAGTAGAGGAACGCGGCATAGTTATTGCGCGCGCGCGACAAACTGGGCTCAGCTCCGAGAGCCGCCTTAAACTGCTGCTCGGCCAGCTCAAATTCACCCGTGCTCTGATAGACCAGCGCAAAGGCTTCAAATACCTCGGCATTCTGCGGATCAATTTCCTGTGCGAGCTCAAGATTGCGCTTGGCATTATCCCAATCGCCGACACCAATATATTGCCGCGCCAAGGAGACGCGCTTGTCGAGCGTCGCATCAGGGTCGGCGGTCATTTGCGCACCACCGCTGTATTCCGTCACGCAACCCGACAGCAACAAGACCGTGACCAAGGTTGCCGCGACCTGCCACGCTAGGGGACAAGTCCCCGACCGCAGCCATGTCAAATGTGTGTTACGCCTGTGCGATGCCTTCATGAGGTCCCACCTAGCCGGCTTCACTCGATTCCAACAGGGTCCGGTCCTTACGTCCAGCCCGGTGTCTTTCGGATCGTCGTGTCCGGTCGACCACCTCGCCTACCAGCTGTCCGCAGGCCGCATCAATGTCGTCGCCGCGGGTCGTGCGAACGGTGACAACAAACCCAGCGTCGGTCAGCACCTGCCAGAAACGGCTGACAGCGTTGCCACTCGGGCGCTCGTACCCTGAATTCGGGAAGTCATTAAAAGGAATCAGATTGATCTTACAGGGGTAGTCTTGCAACAACGCCGCAAGCTCTTTGGCCTGGTCCACGCTGTCGTTCACGCCAGCCATAAGGGTGTATTCAATCGTCACCACCCGTTTCTTGTCCGTTTGTGCATCAAGATACGCTTTTGCCGACGCCAGCAAACGTGCGATGGGGTATTTGCGGTTGATCGGAACAATTTGGTCGCGCAACGCGTCATTCGGAGCATGCAATGAGACAGCGAGGCTGACGTCAGCCCATTCAGCTAAACGATCCAAGTTCGGCACAACGCCCGACGTCGACAAGGTCACTTTTCGCTTGGAGAGCCCGTAGGCGAGGTCATCGCACATCAAGCTCATTGCCGACACCACGTTGTCGAAGTTGAGCAATGGCTCGCCCATCCCCATCATGACCACATTGGTCACGACTCGCCCTTTACCGGACTGCCAAGCGTCATAGGAGTTGATGGCCAGCCACACTTGGCCAATGATTTCAGCCGCAGTCAAATCACGCTGAAAACCCTGCTTGCCGGTCGAACAGAATGTGCAATCCAGACTGCAGCCAACCTGGGAAGACACGCATAGCGTCGCCCGATCGCCTTCAGGAATCAGTACGGCCTCGACCAAACTCCCGCCTTCTACCGCAATGGCCCATTTTCGGGTGCCATCCTGGGAGTCGTGCTGTTCGGCTATCTCGGGCGGAAGAACGTCTGCGATCTCTGCAAGCCGGGCCCGCAAAGGTTGGCTGAGATCTGTCATGAGAGCGAAATCGCGCACGCCACGATGATGAATCCACTTCATCACCTGCTGTGCCCTGAAGCGCTTTTCACCCAGATCTAAAAAGAAGTCCTCAAGCTGTGCCCGGGTCATCCCCAGCAGGTTGACCCGGCTTGAGGCCGGTGTCGTGGCAATGATTTGATCCGGCTCGGTCATGGCTGGGCGGCCGGCTCAGAATTAGCGTGAGCAGATCTCGCTGGAGGCGAAAAAGTAAGCAATTTCGCGCTCTGCAGAGCTCGGCGAGTCAGAACCATGGACAGCATTGGCGTCGATAGATTGAGCAAAATCGGCCCGGATAGTGCCCGCATCGGCTTCCTGCGGATTCGTGGCGCCCATCAATTCTCTGTTGCGAGCAATCGCGTCTTCTCCTTCAAGTACCTGTACCACGACAGGCCCGGACGTCATAAACGCGACAAGATCGGGGTAGAAGGGGCGCTCCTTGTGCTCGGCGTAAAATCCCCCGGCGACAGCGTCGGACAGATGCAACATTTTCGCTGCCACAACCGTCAAACCCGCTTCTTCGAAGCGGCTAATGATTTGACCAATCACATTCTTCCCTACCGCATCCGGCTTGATAATCGATAAGGTGCGTTCCACAGCCATGTCTGTCTCCGATATTGACCAGAAAAAACCAAGGCGTTTGCCTTGCGGGCGCGGAGTATAAGGCGTTTTCGACCACGGTGTCATGGCAACAATGCCACGCTGGGTTCGAGCCACTTAAGCTACCGGAGGAAGCCCCTCAATGACGTTCCGACGCGTGGTTAATCGTGTAGCGAGGGATTTCGACGACAAGATTGCTATCACCCACCTGCGCCTGACAGGACAAGCGTGATTCTGGCTCCAGTCCCCACGCTTTATCCAGATAGTCCTCCTCGAGCTCGTCAGCTTCGCTCAATGACGCAAAGCCTTCGCGAACGATGACGTGACAAGTGGTGCAGGCGCAGGACATCTCGCAGGCATGCTCAATATCGATGTCATTGCGCAACAACGCCTCGCAAATACTCTCGCCCACATCGGCCTCAATCACGGCGCCTTCGGGACACATCTCGTGATGGGGTAGTACAACTATTTCTGTCACGGTGCGTCTTCCTCCGCTTCGAGATCTGTGAGCGCCACACCCTGCAGCGCTACCTGAATGCTCCGATCCATGCGGCGCGCCGCAAATACTTCGCTGGCGCGACCCAACTGTTCAGTCGACTCACGGATTCGGTCGGGATCATGGCTGTCTATCGCGGCCTGAAGGGACTCTATCTCACCCTGTAAATCAGACAACTCGCTGTCAGATAACAGATCCTCATCCACCGCCAGTGCACCATGAATCCCCGCGATCAACGCTTCAGCTTCTACCCGCGCCTCGCCGAGCTTTCTCGCCAACATGTCTTCACCGGCGTTTTCGTAGCCGGCCTTCAGCATGTCAGTAATCTGTCCTTCGTCCAGACCGAAGGCAGGTTTCACCACCACTTCAGCACGGGCACCGGTTTCCTGCTCCATCGCCGCGACCTCAAGAATACCGTCGGCATCCACCCTGAAGGTCACCTCAATTCTGGCAGCCCCCGCAACCATAGGCGGGATGCCAGTGAGCTCAAATTGCGCGAGAGAGCGGCAGTCTTCAACACGCTCGCGTTCGCCCTGAACAACATGAACCACCAATCCCGTCTGGCCATCGCGGGCCGTCGTAAATTCCTGGGCGCGGGCAACCGGTATGGTGCTGTTGCGCTCGATCACACGCTCGACCAGGCCGCCATAGGTCTCCAAACCGAGCGAGAGCGGGATCACATCCAGCAGGAGCGCCTCATCCTCGCCGCGATTGCCTACTAGCACATCCGCTTGTTTAGCAGCGCCCATCGCCACGACCTCATCGGGATCGAGACTGCAAAGAGGCGTCAACTGGAAACAGTCCTCCACCGCTTTCTGTACCGCCGGCGTCCGCGTAGACCCACCGACCAATACCACCCGGTCAACGGTGTCAGTGCCTGCATCGCGCAGCGTCTGTCGGCACGCCTGCAAGGTTTGCTCAACAAACGGCGCAATCAATGTCTCGAGCGTTTCGCGGGTGACCGCTACCTCAGTCAGTCCATCCCCTAATTGCGAGAGTGATTCTGTGACGCTCTCGCTGCTTGTCAGCCCTTCTTTTATGCTGCGGGCCAATCGCAATGCGATGCGACGCTGTATCGACGAGGGATTAACGAGCCCCGCTTCACGCAACACATGATCCGCCAGCGCTCGATCGAAATCATCGCCTCCCAGCGCGCTATTGCCTCCCGTCGCCAATACTTCGAACAACCCCTCGCGCATCTTGAGTATTGAAATATCAAAGGTCCCGCCACCCAGGTCATAAACCGCGAGAAGCGAAGATTCCTCTGATTGTTCGTCCAACCCATAGGCAACAGCCGCCGCAGTCGGCTCATTCAACAGGCGCAACACCTTGATGCCGGCTAGCTCAGCTGCCTGTCGCGTTGCCTGTCGCTGTGCGTCGTCAAAATAGGCGGGCACCGTAATCACCGCGCCTGCGATGGGTCCTTCCAATGCTGGCTCGGCCCGATCCTTTAGCGCCGCTAAAATCGCCGCTGATACCTCTACCGGTGTTTTGGCTCCCACGTCGGTCTCAAAGGCCAGCCCTTCGCCTGGGGCGAGCGTCACATAGGGGTCATCCTCAAATTCTTGCCGCGATCGACCGAGCATTCTCTTCGCTGAAGCGATCGGGCCGGATGCGCCGCGCTGAGCCGCCTCGAGGGCTAGCCGCCCAACCAGCGTTTCATTCACGCCGTAATGCACGACGGAGGGCAATGCAGTCTCACCTGATTCGTCTGCCATCACGCATAGCTGTTCACCGTCGAAGTGAGCAATCAGACTGTTAGTCGTACCGAGATCAATTCCAACGCCAATTTGTCGCTCGCGCCGCTGTTCACTGACGGCACCGGGTTCAGCAATTTGCAGCAATGCCATCTTCAGTGCTCCACAGGGCGCGCGGCGTCCAACAGCTTCGACAGAAAACACATTTCCTGCCACGCTCGAGCGGCTTCAGACCAATCGGACTCGGCAATTGCGCGCGCGCACCGATCGCGGCTCGCGTGATAATGCTCGGTGATTTCCTCGGCGAGCGCCCCCCGTTCAGCCATCTCGCCCACCGGTATATCCTCAAGTCGCTCCCTGAGCATAATTTGCGTCATCAAGAAATCGGCGCCGACTCCGTCGCGCTCGGCGGCCTCAAGATCAACGCCTGCACTCTTGAGCAGGTATTCCGCTCGCGTAACCTCATTCAGTAAGGTGCGGTATCCACTATTGACGTCTGCGCAGAACTGCGCAGCCACCCGCTGCTCCACGGCTGACTTGCCAGCGTAACGGTCGGGGTGAAATTGAGATAACAACATGTGATATGCACGCTCGAGTGCCGCCTCATCGAGAGACATGCCTGGCTCGATGTTGAATAGCGAAAAGTAGTCGCGTGCAGGCGCGCCCGGATTGGCGTTCACGATCAGACCGTGAAACTTTCGCCGCAGCCGCACTCCCCGGCAACATTGGGGTTCCGGAACTCCAACCCTTCGTTCAACCCCTCGCGGGCGTAATCGACGATCGTGCCGTCCAGATAGACCAGACTCTTGGGATCAACAAAGACCGTGACACCATCCGATTCGAAGGCCGTATCCTCAGGCTCCGGTTGGTCGACAAATTCGAGCACGTAAGCCAGACCCGAGCACCCTGAGGTTTTCACTCCGATACGGATGCCTTCGCCCTTACCGCGGCTCTGCAACTGGCGGCCAACGTGCTCTGCGGCCTCGGATGTCAAACTAATGGCCATTTAGCCTTCCTGCTTGTCCCGGTAGTTCTTAACCGCCGCCTTGATGGCGTCTTCGGCCAAAACCGAGCAGTGGATCTTTACCGGAGGCAGAGAGAGCTCCTGGGCGATCTCTGTATTTTTGATCGACGCTGCCTCATCCAGATTCTTTCCCTTCACCCACTCGGTGAGCAACGAACTCGAGGCAATCGCAGACCCACACCCATAGGTTTTGAATTTGGCGTCTTCAATGACACCCTCATCGTTGACTTGGATCTGCAAGCGCATGACGTCGCCGCAAGCCGGTGCACCCACCATGCCAGTACCCACATTGTCGTCGGCGTCATCTAACTTGCCCACATTGCGAGGGTTCTCGTAGTGGTCAATTACTTTATCGCTATAAGCCATGGTGTTCTCCCGAAGGCATTGTCGGCAGCGTCAGTGCGCGGCCCATTCAATCGTGTTTAGGTCGACGCCGTCCTGATACATATCCCACAACGGCGACAACTCGCGGAGCTTCTCTACTGCGTTGCGCACACATTTTGCGGCGTGATCTACCTCGGCTTCGGTCGTAAAACGTCCAAAGCTGAATCGCAATGAGCTGTGCGCCAGCTCATCGTTGAGCCCCAGAGCTCGTAAGACATAGGACGGCTCCAGACTTGCAGACGTGCAAGCCGAACCGCTTGAGATGGCGAGGTCGCGGAGCGACATAATCAGCGACTCACCCTCAACGAAAGCGAAGCTGACATTCAGCGCACCCGGCAGCCGCTGATCGCGATCACCATTAATGTGAACCTCCGGAATGTCGCTGATGGCATCCCAAAACCGTTGTCGAAGCGCTGCCAAGCGGTCGGCCTCCGCCTGCATTTCGTCACGGGCAATGCGCGCCGCCTCGCCAAACCCAACAAGCTGATGGGTAGCAAGCGTGCCCGATCGCATGCCGCGCTCGTGGCCACCACCGTGCATCTGCGCTTCCAACCGAACCCGGGGCTTGCGGCGCACATACAGCGCGCCGACACCCTTCGGGCCGTACATTTTATGGGCCGACATCGACAGCAAATCGACTTTCATTGCTTCCATGTCGAGGGCAACCTTGCCGGCACCCTGTGCCGCATCGACATGCAGTAACACGCCGGCATCACGACAAATTTCACCGATACCCGCGACGTCGTTGACCACCCCAATCTCGTTGTTGGCGTGCATCACGCTCACCAAGATGGTGTCTTCACGCAACGCTGCTTTGACCATGTCGGGTGTCGTCAAACCTTGCTCGTCCGGGTCGAGGTAAGTCACTTCGTACCCCTCTCTCTCCAACTGACGGCAGGTATCCAGTACAGCCTTGTGCTCGATCTTGGAGGTCACGATGTGCTTACCCTTCTTGTGATAGAAGTGAGCAACACCCTTGATGGCCAGATTGTCTGATTCCGTCGCACCCGAGGTCCAAACGATTTCACGCGGATCCGCGTTGATCAGCTCGGCGACTTGGTTGCGCGCGTTCTCCACTGCTTCCTCAGCCTTCCAACCGAATACATGAGATCGGGAAGCCGGGTTGCCAAATACGCCTTCATTGGACAGACAGGCGGACATTACCTCGACGACCCTTGGATCGACGGGTGTGGTCGACAGGTAGTCCAGATAGATCGGCGTTTGTACAGTCACCGGTGCATTCATTGTCTATTCATCTCTCTTAAAGGTATTTCCCACCGCCGGCCCAGTGCCGACGGGAGACGTTATCTCAGCGACAGGGTCTGCAATACTCCGTCGCTCTGCTGTGTCGATCCTCTGCGACCCCTGCCCTCCATCAAATCGCCCAGACTGATCTGACTGAGAAAATCGTGGATCTGACCCGAGAGGTCCTCCCACAAATGGTGAGTCAGACAGGTCTCTCCATGATGGCAGTTGCCTTTACCCTGACAGTTCGTCACGTCAACTGACTCATCGACTGCGTCGATAATTTCAGCGACAAAAATCTCCGCGCCACTTCGAGCGAGGCGGTATCCACCACCTGGTCCGCGGGCGCTGGTCACTAATTCCTCTCGCCGGAGCTTGGCGAAGAGCTGCTCGAGATAGGACAGGGAAATTTCCTGCCGCCCCGAGATATCCGCCAAAGATACCGGCCGCTTGCCACCATTAATGGCCAAATCGAGCATGGCAGTGACGGCGTAGCGCCCACGGGTCGTTAATTTCATGGCGCATATTCTCTTATTCCCGACTATTTTAGTCAAGAATAAGCCGGGCTGGCACTATCGGTCGGATTTTCGGGCTTTTTTCTGGGTTTCGCTGAGAATGCCACGCAGGATATTCAGCTCCATCTCATCGAGCCTGACACGGTTGTACAGCCTTTTGAGCCTGCGCATTAACTGCCGGGGCGCTTCGGGCTTCAGAAACTCAATGTCCACCAACGTAGACTCGAGATGCTCATAAAAACGGGCCATGTCCTCAGCGGTCGCAAAAGGCGTGTCCCATTGCGCATCTTCGGCGAGATTGGTCGCCTCTCCCAGCTGCGCCATGCGCAGCTCGTACGCCACAATCTGCACTGCCATAGCAAGATTCAGGCTCGCGTAACCCTCGTGCGTCGGAATGTGACAATGTAAGTGGCAGCGCTGGAGCTCCTCATTGAGCAGGCCCCTATCCTCTCGACCAAATAACACCGCGACCCGTTCATTCGATGAGTGCGAGGCAATCCGGTCACCACACCGACGCGCGTCTTGAACCGGCCAGGGGATACGCCGCTCCCGTGCACTGGTCCCCACTACAAACTGACAGTCAGCAATAGCCTCCTCCAGCGTATCGACGATGCGAGCACTCTCCATGACGTCGGCTGCGGAAGCGGCCCGCCAGGTTGCCTCGGGCGCAGGAAATTCCAAGGGCGAGACCAGCGTCAAACGATGCAAGCCCATGTTTTTCATCGCTCGCGCCACGCCACCAATGTTGCCGCTATGCGTCGTGTGCACCAGCACAATGTCGATGTTGTCGGGATTCATCAGACCAGAGCCTCGAAGGGGCGCGCAGTTTATCAAAACCGTATCCGCTTCTCCCCCGCCCTGTTATGATGCGCCGCCCTCACGTACCGGAAATGGCAATGGAACCCACTGCATCCATGGCATTGCGCGCCGCCCGCAAAGCGGGAGACCTTATTGTGCGCGCGTCTGACGATATGGACCGCGTGGGGTATCAGGCGAAGGCTGCCGCAGACTTTGTCACTGAAGTCGATATCGCAGCCGAAAAAGAGATCCTGTACCACCTTGGCAAAACCTATCCTGAACATCGTTTTGAATGCGAGGAGAGTGGACTGTCAGGCAATGAGGAAGCTGAGTACACCTGGGTCATTGACCCACTCGACGGCACCAGCAACTTTTTGCGGGGGATTCCTCACTACGCAGTCAGTATCGCCTGTCTCCATCGAGGTAAAATCGAACACGCCGTTGTCTACGATCCGATCCGGCGCGAGGAATTCATTGCTTCGCGTGGCCGTGGCGCCCAACTCAACGGGCATCGCATGCGCGTGGGTGAGCGCAAGGAGCTCAAGGAATCGCTGATCGGCACAGGCACCCCGTTTCTCGGACACTGCGACGACCAGATCGACTGGTATACGGCGTCGCTTGGCAATGTTGCGGGGCGCTCCATGGGTGTGCGCAGGGCAGGCTCTGCCGCGTTGGATTTGGCTTATGTCGCGGCCGGCCGCCTCGACGCTTTTTGGGAAATGGGCCTGAATCGATGGGACATTGCAGCCGGCGCGCTGCTGGTGCGTGAAGCCGGTGGCCTCATCACCGATTTGTCGGGAGGCGAAGGTTGGTACGAGAGTGGCGACGTCGTGTGCGGTAACGGCAAGCTGATGCGTCAGTTACTGCCCCTGGTCAAAGCCCCGGCCCGCTGAATCGCACGAGATGGCAGGCCGGACTGCCTCTCAGGGCATTAAGCCTTCCTGATCAGCACCTTCCTTCTCAGGAATCATGACATCTTCTTTGTTGACCCCCAGTTGCAGCAGGGTCGTGGCGGCCACATACATTGACGAGTAGGTTCCCACCGCCACACCGACTAGCAGTGCCACCGCGAAACCAAAGATCATTTCCCCACCAAACAGAGCGAGCGCTGCCAGTACCAGTAACGTAGTCAGCGATGTCACCAATGTGCGGCCCAGTGTTTCGGTCAGCGATATATCAATCACCTCGCTCGGGCTCGCTCGCCTGACTTTACGGAGATTCTCGCGAATGCGGTCGGAAACAACGATCGTGTCATTCAGCGAATAGCCCACCACCGCCAGTAACGCGGCCAGCACAGTGAGATCGAACTCCAATCCGGTGAGCGAAAAGAAACCGAGGGTAAATACCACGTCGTGAGCCAGGGCAATCACGGCGCCCAGCGCAAATTTGATCTGGAACCGGAAAGCGACGTAGAGCATCACCAGCCCCAATGCCGTCAGCATGGCGATGCCACCATCGTCGCGAAGCTCGGCGCCCACCTGCGGGCCAACAAATTCGATTCTCCGCAACTCGATACTCATATCGGTGGCCGCTCGCAGCTTGTCGACCATCAGCGCGCCCTGCTCGTCAGAGTAGCCATCGGGCAAACGGACCAATACGTCGCGATCCGTTCCGAAGCTGACCACGACCGCACCCTCGTAACCTTCCTGATCAAGCGTCGCACGAATGGCGCTCAAATCGGCGCTATCACTGTACTCGACCTCAACCAGCGTACCGCCGGTAAAATCGAGGCCCCAGTTAAGTTGCCTTAAACTCAGGGAGGCAATGGCCGCCAGCATGGCAATCGCTGACAGTGCCACAGCAAGCCAACGCCACTTCATAAAGGGAATGGCATTCATGATGCTGCTCCCGCAGGTTGTTTACCGCCACGGCCTAGGCCACCGATGGACAGGCTCTTCACGCGACGCCCGCCATAGATCAAGTTAATCAGCGCTCGGGTCCCCATGATGGAGGAGAACATAGAGGTCACGATGCCCACCGACAGCGTGACGGCGAAGCCCTTGATAGGGCCAGTGCCAATCGCATACAAAATAATCGCAACGATCAGCGTTGTGATGTTGGCATCAAGAATAGTCACGATAGCGCGATCAAAGCCATTGGATATCGCGGTTTGAGGCGAGGCACCTCCCCGAATCTCCTCCCGAATACGGGCAAAAATCAGGACGTTGGCGTCGACTGCCATACCCACAGTCAGCACGATGCCGGCGATACCCGGGAGCGTCAGCGTTGCGCCGAGGAGTGACATGACTCCAACCAGCAGAACAAGATTACCGGCCAGAGCTACCACTGCGGCAATGCCGAACACGCGGTAGTAGAGCATCATAAAGATCACCACCAACGCCAAGCCTACCTGCACCGATTTCATGCCCAAACGAATGTTCTCGGCACCGAGAGAGGGTCCTACCGTCCGCTCTTCCACAAACGTAATCGGTGCCGCCAATGCACCCGCCCTGAGCATCAAAGCCAGCTCGGATGCCTCTGCCGGATTATCCAGGCCGGTGATCTGAAACTGCGCACCCAGGGCAGATTGAATGACGGGGGCAGTCAGCAGTTTTTTCTCGTCATATGGAATACGGATGACCTGCTCTTCACCATTGTGATCCTGCTCATAACGCGTTCGATTCTTACGCTCGATGAAGAGCACACCCATGCGGCGCTTGATGTTGGCCCGGGTCGCACGCGACATGAGCATCCCACCTTCGCCATCGAGACTGATGGTGACATTGGGCTGGCCGTTCTGATCAAAACCGGCCTGTGCGTTGGAGACGCTCTCCCCGGTGATAATGACATCGCGCTCAAGCCACTCGGTCATGCCACCTCGGTCAGGGCTCCGATATTCAAAGCGCTGACGCTGCGAAACCGGCGCGTTTGACTCGGCCACCAGCCGAAACTCCAGGTTCGCGACTTTGCCCAGAATCCGCTTTGCCTCAGCCGTATCCTGAATACCGGGTAGCTCGACGACGATCCGGTTACTGCCCTGGCGCTGCACCAATGGCTCGGACACACCAAGCTCATTTACACGATTACGGATCGTTGTGAGGTTTTGCGCTACCGAGTAATCCACCACCTCTTTCATGGTTTGCTCAGTGACTTCCGCGTACAGCGACCAGGTCTCTTCCTCATCCACACGGTCGAGGAATAACTCGGGGTAGAGATCGACTACTTCACGGCGAGCGGCCTCGCGATCGTCCTCGGTGCGAAACTGCATCGCGACCTTTCGCCCATCCAGGTTGATACGGCCGCGAATGCGTTCCTCTCGCAACCGTTTCTGAATACCGGTCTCGTACTGCGTCAGCTTGCGCTCGGTGGCCGCGTCAACGTCGACTTCGAGCTTAAAGTGCACACCGCCACTCAAATCGAGACCCAGCTTCATGGGTGTCGCACCCCCGTCCAACAACCAGTCGGGTGTTGTGGGTGCGAGGTTGAGCGCCACAATAAAACTGTCGCCCAGCTCACGAGCCAGGATGGCCTGCGCGCGCAACTGCTGTTCACGGTCGTTCAATCGAAATAAGGCCGATTTGCCCTCGTTCTGAAGCGCTTCCCCGAAAAAGCCGATGCCCGCCTCGCTCAGCGCCGTTTCAGCACGGCCCATAATGCGTTCATCGATCTGCAGCGAGCTGCTGGCGCCTGCAATTTGCAATGCCGGATCGGGCGCGTACAGATTGGGCGCCGCGTAATAGAAGCCACAAAGCGCAACAGTCAGTATCAGCAGATTTTTCCAGAGAGGGTAACGGTTGTTCATCAGTCAGTTATTGGCAGTGCCGTAGCGGTTCCCAGGGTGTCAGACAGGCGCGGAGTGTAACGAGTCAGCCGTGCCAACACCATGTCATCATTACCCAAGCCAAGCGCGGGCATTCCGGAATAGGCGCATCCATCCAGAGTCGGTATGCCATGCCGGCGGGCACCAAGACAGCTGGTTGGCGCGATACACCCGCTCGGGATGCGGCATCATGATCGTCACCCGGCCGTCGTCATTGCACAGTCCGGTGATGCCATCGGGCGAACCATTGGGATTCGCAGGATATGTGGCTGCCGTCTGTAAGTCGTGGTCGACAAAACGCATCGCGACCTGTCCGGCCGACTCAAGGGCATCGCGTTGTGCCACATCGGTAAATTGTGCACGTCCCTCGCCATGTGCCACGACGATGGGCAGGTGAGAGCCCTGCATCCCAGCGAGCAAGATCGAGGCGGAAGCCTCGACCTTGACCAGCGACAGACGCGCTTCGTACTGCTCTGACAGATTGCGGGCAAAACGCGGCCAGTGCTCAGTACCGGGAATGATCGTTTGCAGCGCAGACAGCATTTGGCAGCCGTTACATACGCCGAGGGCGAAGGTATCCGAGCGCTCAAAAAAGTCACCGACCTGCCGCCGGACAGCTTCGTTGAACAAAATACTCTTTGCCCAACCTTCCCCTGCCCCCAGTACATCACCGTATGAGAAACCGCCGCACGCCACCAGGCCGTGGACATCTTCCAGGCGCTGCCGACCCGACATGATGTCGCTCATGTGAACGTCGACCGCGGTGAAGCCCGCGCGATCAAAGGCTGCCGCCATCTCCATTTGGCCGTTCACACCTTGCTCTCGCAAAATCGCGATGCGCGGGCGGGCGCCGGAGGCGATGTAGGGCGCGGCAATATCCTCGTCGCAATCAAAGGTCAGTGAGGCCGACAACCCGGCGTCCTCGGCCTGAATACCAGCAAACTCTTGATCAGCGCAGGCCGCGTTATCCCGGCGCCGGGCTATCGCGTGGCTGGTTTGCGCCCACAGGGACTGCAATGCGCCGCGACGACTGTCGATCAGCTCGAACTGGGGCGTGTTAACCACGATACGTTCGTCCTTGCGCGGTGTCGCCACCACTCTGACGGCGTCGGCCAGACCATGGATTTTCGCGAGACGCATCACCTCATCGATCTGATCAGCCGCGACTTGTATGACCGCGCCTACTTCTTCAGAGAACAAACGGGCATTGGCACACCCTGGCGAGACATCCAACTCAACATTCAGGCCACAGCGACCCGCAAACGCCATTTCGAGGAGTGTCACCAGCAGGCCACCATCTGAACGATCGTGATAGGCCAATATCTGGTTCTGCGTTTTAAGTTCTGTAATGAAATCAAATAGCGCAACGACATCCACCGCTGCGACATCGGGAGGCGTCGCACCCATTTGCTGCCAGACTTGGGCTAGAACAGAGCCGCCCATCCGGTCTTGGCCACGCCCCAAATCCACCAGCAACAGCGCCGTGTTCTCATCCGCTGATAAGGTGGGTGTCAGCGCCTCGCGCACGTCACCACAGGGTGCAAAGCCGGAGACGATGAGTGACACCGGCGCCGTGACAGCGCGATCACCCTCTGCACTGTCCCACACAGTGCGCATGGACATCGAATCCTTGCCCACGGGAATCGTGATGCCCAAGGCAGGACAAAAGTCCATGCCAACCGCTTCCACCGTGTCATAGAGGACGGCATCGTCTCCCTCGTGACCGGCAGCGCACATCCAGTTGGCGGACAGTTTGATATCACTCAACGCTGAAACGGGCGCCGCCAGCATGTTAGTGATCGCTTCTGCGACTGCCAGACGGCCGGATGCAGGCCCACTGAGCAGTGCCACCGGGGTGCGCTCGCCCATGGACATCGCCTCGCCCAGCTGGGAATCCAGAGAAACGGTTGTAATAGCGCAGTCGGCGACGGGTACCTGCCACGGGCCGACCATCTGATCGCGAGACACCATGCCGGTCACGCTGCGGTCACCAATTGTGATCAGGAAGCTTTTGGATGCCACTGCCGGGAAGGTGAGAACGCGCGCTAGTGACTCGGATACCGGTACGGCGCTTGCATTGAAATCATCGGCGACCGCAGGGTACCGGCGGGCGCGTCGATGCATCTTCGGTGGTTTGCCGAACAGCACAGACATAGGCAAATCGACGGGCGCGTTGCCAAAGTCTCGATCATTGACGGATAAGTGCTGTGCATCAGTGGCTTCGCCCACCACAGCATACGGACACCGCTCTCGCTCACAGATCGCCTCAAACTGAGATAGCGATTCGGGCTCTACCGCCAACACATATCGCTCCTGAGATTCGTTACACCAAATCTCTAATGGCGTCATGCCAGGCTCGTCATTCGGCACATCCCGTAATTCGAAGCACCCGCCACGGCCACCATCTTTAACAAGTTCAGGTAATGCATTGCTGAGGCCACCCGCGCCCACGTCGTGAATAAACGCGATAGGGTTTTGGTCACCGAGGCTCCAGCACCGATCAATCACTTCCTGGCAACGTCGTTGGATTTCTGGGTTCTGCCGTTGAACTGAGGCAAAATCCAGATCCTCTGCGCTATCACCGCTGGCCATGGAGGAAGCGGCACCGCCACCCAAACCAATCAGCATGGCGGGGCCGCCCAGTACGATTAACTTCGCGCCAACGGAGTAATCACCTTTCTCGACGTGATCTTCGCGTATGTTGCCAAAGCCGCCAGCAATCATGATGGGCTTGTGATAGCCGCGCACTCCGCCGTCTGTGGCCGCTTCAAATGTGCGGAAGTAGCCCGCTAGGTTGGGTCGCCCAAATTCGTTATTGAACGCCGCCGCACCAATAGGGCCCTCGGTCATGATCTGCAGCGGCGAGACAATGCGGCCCGGCTTACCGTACTGCAACTCCCAGGGGCGCGGTTGCTCGGGAATTTCGAGGTGCGACACCGTGAAGCCCACCAAGCCCGCCTTTGGCCTCGAGCCACGGCCAACGGCGCCTTCGTCGCGAATCTCACCGCCCGCCCCCGTGCCCGCGCCTGCATAGGGCGAAATCGCGGTCGGATGATTGTGGGTTTCCACTTTCATCAGCAGATGAACAGGCTCTTCCTGAAAACGCCAGACCCGATCAGACACATCGGGTGAAAATCGACCCGCATTGTGGCCCGTGACCACTGCTGCATTATCAGAGTAGGCAGACAACACGTTCTCTCCGCCCACCTCGTTGGTATGCCGAATCATGCCGAACAAGGAATGTGGCTGCTGCTGGTCGTCGATTTCCCAGCTGGCGTTAAAGATCTTGTGCCGACAGTGCTCAGAGTTGGCCTGCGCGAACATCATTAACTCGATATCTCGCGGGTTGCGGCCTAGCTCGGAAAAAGCCGTAGCCAGATAAGTTATCTCATCATCAGCCAGTGCAAGCCCCAGCGCCTTGTTCGCGGCAACCAGCGCCGCGACGCCCTCGCCGAGAATGTCGACTTCGGAGTAGCTCTGCGCCGCAGATCGCTCGAAAAGTGGCGCGAGGTCATCGAAGGACCCCACCACGGTTTCGACCATACGATCATGCAAGAGCGAGTCGATTGCCAGCATCGGCTGGTCCGAGGCCAGCCCTTCGATACCCAGTACAAGAAGACGTTCGATGCGATTGACTGCATCAAAACCGCAGTTTCGAGCGATATCAGTAGCCTTACTCGACCAGGGCGAGATCGTGCCGAAGCGGGGTGCGACGATGCGAAGGCCCGATCGAGTCAATGCGTCAGGGTCTACCGCTGGGGCAGTGCCGGGATGAAGCAGCGCCGCCAGACGATCGCTATCCAACTCAGCGGATTCCTCGAGATCCACGGCATAGGCATAGAGCGCCTCACGTAGCCGATAGGCTGGATCAACCGCAGATATCTCTGCTGAGAGCAATTCGAAACGAGCGTCAGACAGAGCGGAAGAGCCCGGCAGGACAAGCATCTGGAGTTCCTGAGATAAGCGCGGGAGGAGTATACCGCGCCGGCTGTCTAGCATGAACGCTTGACGCGAAAACAATGACAAAAACCCTGCGCGACTTCACACACAGGGAGCGACCCTGCTATCGCCCCGGCTGGTGACGACCTACAATGACGCCATGGCACGGCCCACCACAGCTCTAGGCTTCGCAACCCTAACAGGCATGCTTTTGCTGCTTCTGCTAGGGTGTACCGATTCCGCAAAGCTCGCCTCTCTCGAGACCACTGATGAGCTGGTCGTGGTGACACGCAACACTCCCACCACCTATTATTTCGAGGGCGACCGTGCCTCCGGTTTTGACTATGCTCTGATCAGACAGTTTGCCCTAGAGCAAGAACTGTCGCTTCGGATCAAGGTCGCGTTCAGCCTTCCAGAACTCTTCGAGATGCTGGCCACAGGTGAGGCACACCTCGCAGCGGCTGGCCTAAGCCAAAGTCCTTTACGAGACGCGCAGTTTCTATCGACTGCGGCCTACCTTGAGCAGCAACCTCTGGTTGTCTACAAATCGGGATCACATCGGCCTCGGTCTATGGGTGATCTCGTATCACGGGACCTTATTATCGTGGCGGGCAGTGTCCATGTGGAGTTGCTGGCCACCTTACAGGAGGAACTCCCGGACCTGTCCTGGCGGGAAATCCATGCAGCCGATTCACTGGAACTGATGCAACTGGTGACGGACGAGAAGGCAGAGCTAGCTATTGTCGACTCGACCGAATTCAAGCTCCAGCAAACACTTTTTCCCCGCGTCGTCGCGGCGATGGAAATCGGCGAGGTTACCCCTGTCGTCTGGTATCTCCCACCTTCTGCCCATGCCGAGCAAACGTTGGCAACGGTGAATACGTTCATCGCCAACAAAAAAGCGTCCGGATTTATTGCACAGCTGGAACGAGAGCACTTTGAACGTTACGAGAACGTGTCGCGGGTCGCGTCATTGACGTTTCAGCGCAGAATCCGCGACGACCTGCCGGCGTGGCAGGCACTGCTTGAGGAGGTTGCCGCCGAGTATCAAATGGACTGGCGCCTGCTAGCCGCCATGGCCTATCAAGAATCGCATTGGAATCCAGACGCACGTTCGCACACAGGTGTTCGCGGGATGATGATGTTGACCCGCGTTACCGCGGCGGAGCTGGGCGTCGATGATCGCACCGATCCGCAACAAAGCTTGCGCGGCGGTGCACGTTTTTTCAAAGATTTGCTCCGCCGGTTGCCCGCTGACATCGAGGAGCCCAATCGAAGCTCCATGGCACTGGCCGCATACAATGTCGGCATGGGTCACTTGGAGGATGCGCGGGTACTCACCCAGCGCTCGGGTGGAGACCCGCACCTGTGGCCTGATGTTCGCGCTCAACTCCCCAAGCTCCAGAACCCGGCGTTTTTCCCGATGACCAAGTTCGGTTTTGCGGAGGGCGCTACGGCCGTCACTTACGTGGACAACATCCGACACTATGAGGGCATGCTGGCGCTGCAAGGGTTGCCCGATCAGCGCATTGCGCCACCAATCGAGTTAGACACCCTCTTCCCGGCACGATTTAGCGACGCGATATCGCCTGTTCTGTAGTCGAACGATCCCGTCAGGCGGCTCGGAGCAAGACGGTCAATCTGGGGCACTGCCTCTTTCTAGGACTGTGGCTTGTCGATGCGGCGTGCTTTGAAAAACTGCTGCAACAGCGCGGCACTCTGGTCTGACAGTAACCCTTCTTGCCAGGCGACCCTATGATTCAGGGCGGCGTGATCCAGAGTGGCGCCCGCACTGACTACTGCACCCGCACGGGGCTCGCGCGCAGCAAAAATAAGGTTGCTCACACGCGCATGCACTAATGCGCCGCAACACATGGTGCAAGGCTCAAGCGTGACGTAAAGGGTCGTGTCGGGCAGTCGATAGTTCCCTTCCCTGACCCCCGCCTCCCTCAGCACACGGATCTCGGCGTGCGCTGTCGGGTCGTTGAGATCGATTTGCGCGTTGCCGCAGTGCGCCAATACCTCTTCTCCCCGGGTCAATACTGCCCCAACCGGCACCTCTCCTCGGTCAGCCGCGCGGGTAGCCTCTTCCAGCGCCAGCGCCATGCAACGCTCATCCCAGTCGGTGAAGCTCACAGCGGCGCCTCGCTGTAGTAATGCCAGCACAACAGCGCCAGTGCGCTCCGGTGTGGCGCAAAAGCGGCACCCTCGGCGATAACGGTCTGCTCTGTGGGTCGATCAGGCCATCCCATAATACGTCCGAAGCCGACGCGCACGGCCAGATCGCCACTGGGCCAGATATCGGGTCGACCCAGGGCAAACATCATGTACATGTGCGCTGACCAGCGGCCAAATCCGCGTATTGCTGTGATCGCCGCTTCCACCTCCTGATCCGACTGCTGCGGAAGCAAGTCCAGAGAGAGCGCTCCGGACAGGACTGCATCGGCCAGTGATTGCAAATAGCTCGCTTTTTGTTGAGACAGACCGGCATTCCGCAGGATCTCGGGTGCGGCGCTCAATACCGCCTCCGGCCGCCACTCGCCCCCGAGCGCATCAACGGTCCTCTGACTAATGGTGGCCACCGCCTTGGTCGAAAGCTGCTGCCCAACGACAATGCGCGCCAGAGATTCAAAGGAGTGCTCGCGGCGACGAGACGCAGGATAACCAACGGCCACCACTGCCTTCGCGATCTCGTCGGACTGCACTGAAAGCGCGTCGAGGGACTTTTTAATCGCCTTGTCTGTCAGTCGAAAGCGGGCGCTCATAGCCCTCGACCCCCTCTAGCCATGCACGGGATACCCCAGCAGACCATGAACGTAGGCTACGGCGCCATAAAGACCGAGTGTGATTGCGATGGCGAGCCCCTCTCTGCCCAGTGATTGCGAGGGCTTCACCAGCGCAGGCTTCCCTTCTTGACGATCAATCACCACCACTTCTGCCACGGCCCAGAACAATACACCGCCGAAGAGCACCGCTGACGCGAGGTCACCGTTGACCAATAGATGCGCAACCGCCCACAGCATGGCCGAGGTCAATTGCGGATGGCGAACAATGCCACTGACTCGCGCACCCACAAGCGAGCCCGCGACACAATAAAAGCCCAGATAGACCAGCACATTGCTGACGCCCACCCAGAACGCTTGGCGCCCCCACCAGATGACAGGATCTATCTGCCCGTAACCCATCACCATCAGCACGACCGATGCCACAAGCAACAGCGCCATAAGTGGCCTGCCTGCCGCGCCTAAGCTGGCACGCGCCTCAGGAAAAAGCCGTTTGAATAAGTGCGCACCGCTCCACGACAGGACGCCTGTCAGTAACCACGTCATGCGGCTAATCGCCGGTGAGCGCTGAGGGCGGCAGAGAGAGTGGTGCGTGCTTCAAGCATCAAGGTTTCACTGCTTCGCCGCGCGTTGCCGTAGCGAAGCCAGACGGGCGCTCATCTGACTGTAATCGACCGATTTGGCAAACGCGTTGCCCCGGTCGCCTTCCATATCCAGAGCATCTCCCAAAGACTCTTTCGCACCATCATTCATCAACGACTTCAGCGCAAAAACGGCCTTAGGGTCCGCTTCGGCAATTTGCGCAGCGCTGGCCAGCGCTTCAGTTAACAGATCGTCGGCGGCGCAGACGCGATTCACCAAACCCCATGCTTCGGCACGGTGCGCGTCGACGAAGTTGCCCGTGAGACTCATTTCCCGGGCGCGGTTGATACCGATGAGGCGAGACAGCTTCTGCGACAGGCCCCAGCCCGGCAGAATGCCCACGCGCGCGTGCGTGTCTGCAAATCGCGCATGCTCACTGGCGAAAAGGAAATCACAGGCCAGGGCCAACTCAAATCCGCCCGTCACGGCGGCGCCGTTGACCGCACCAATGATCGGTTGTGGGCACTGCTCCAGGGCGACCACGATCGGCGACTGCGGGCCCAACCCCAGTCCACTGGACAACAACTCCGGTTCATCCGTGAGCGCCTTCAGATCAACGCCCGCGCAGAAAACGCGGCCTGCTCCGGTCAGCACGATGGCGCGGACAGATTCCGACGCGGCGAGCTCAGCGAAAGTCGTAATAATGGCCTCGGACAACTCGCGATTTAACGCATTGTTGGCGTCGGGACGGTTTAAGGTAACGAGGGCGACACCCGCCTCTTCGCGGACTTCAATGACAGACACGGGCAATCCTTATTCTTAACTCGGTCGTGGCAACGTATCAGACCCGGCTGAATGAGAACAACCCTGCCTAATCACCCCCCCCGGAGCGGCGGGTCACCGCGGTGCGCTCCATGGGGCAAGGCCTCTATCTGGAGACACCGAGACGGGGGAACCCGAGGACCAAGCGGAAATCGGCCGATCGGCTACTGCCATCACCAGGCGGGCTGCATCCTCACCTGATCAGGCATCGCATTGGGTTCTGTCGGCAGCAGGAACAGTCGAGCGAAAGTCAGGCCCGAGCCCACCATGTAGCCCAGCCTCTTCAGCGTGACCAGCGGTCCACGCTGCCCTTCGAGCGCATCGCGGGCAACCTGAAGCCTGCGCATTATTTCCAAGCCAGCGCGGAAGCGAGGATCGTCGGTATTCAGTGTGAGCGGGAAGACCTGACGGGAAATTTCAGTGGTGATATCAAACACGGTGTAATCGAACTCGGTGACATCCATTCCGAAGGCCTCATAGAGCTTGGGACGAGAGTGGTCCCTGACATACATCGTCGAGTATACGGCCAGCAGAAAGAATCGAATCCACAGCTTGTTGACGCCACTGAGGAGCTTTGGATCCGAGCGCATAATTAATGCAAAGGCCTCACCGTGGGCAAACTCATCGTTACACCACTCCAAAAACCATTTGAAAATCGGATGAAAGCGTTTTTCTGGATGCCGCTCCAGATGGCGGTAAATCGTGATGTAGCGCGCGTAACCAATTTTTTCTGAAAGATACGTCGCGTAGTAAATGTATTTAGGCTTGAAATAGGTATATTCCTTCTCACGTTTCAGGACGCCCAGATCCACAGCGACACCGAGCTTGTTCAACGCTTTATTAATAAAGCCGGCATGGCGTGATTCGTCGCGCGCCATGTAGCGCATGAGTTTGGCAACATCGGGATTACTGACGTTTTTCTCGATCTCCTGATACAGCACGCAGCCGGAATATTCTGCCGTGATCGAAGAGACCAGCAGGTCGAGGAATTCGGCTTTCAGTTCGGGATCGGACTCCAAAATATTGGGGTCATATTCATAGTTTTGCTTGAAATGGCCCCGGTTCTTGTCCATCTCGAAGTCGCGCATCATGAGATCCCACTCGGCGCGCACGGGTCCAACGTCGATATGCTCCATCGCCGCATAATCAGTACAGTAAAACCGCGGCGCCAATGGTTGGCTCTCTAGCGCTTGCTGCGTCGTAAGATTGACTGCCACCTCGGAGTCTATTGCTTGATTCATGGCTTCCCCCCGGAAGATCATTGACGCGATACGGGCAGAAGCTTGCATTGCCAACCCTTCACGGCCACGACGGCCGCTGTCGCATAAGACTGTCTACTATTTTAAACAGGTTTATGTCAATTTTATTTGACTATCTAGATGCGAGCAAGCAAGCTGGCGTCAGGGGGCATAACGTGGACCAGTAATGGTTTCGCAAAAGGATACCCCCGGTATGACCCAGCAGGACCCTCCACCCCACGACACCCCGCAAGCCGATTCGCCGGACCCCGAAGTGGGCAGCGGGAAGCTGTATCACCTCGGTTATGTCAGCACAGAGACGGACCCGTTCACGAACACCCGACTAGTGGAGTTGCTGGAGACTGCCCGTCGCGTCAATAGCGAGCGAAACGTCACGGGCCTACTTCTCTATCGTGAAGGCTCCTTCTATCAAGTGCTAGAAGGCAGTGAAACCGATGTCAGAAGAACCTTTGCCGACATCGAACGCGACCCCCAGCACGAGGCGGTTCAAATACTGTTCGACGGCGCCACCGACGTACGAGAGTTCCCCGACTGGCAGATGGGGTTTATGAACCTTGACGGTATAGAGGTAGAAGCGCTCACCGGCTTTTCGGATTTCTTGAACCGCGATGCCCAGCCGCGTGAGTTTCTCGAGAATTTGAGTCGCGGCAAACGACTGGCCCTGATGTTCCGGACGCTCAATTAGCCTTTGAACGGAATCGCGGCCGCCAGACGCCCAGCGCCACGTTGGCGATCGCAACGAACCCAATCAGAATCAGCGACAACTGCTCTGCCTCGGCGTTAAGCGCCAGCCCCCCAATCACGCTTTCATCCGATAATGCCGAAACAGCGAGCGCGGCCTCTTTTTTGATGGGGCTCTGAATACCCATCAAACTCCCCTCAAGCATGAGGACGGTCGTGAAGAGCTTGCCCCAGGCCCAGGGAGCACCATGAAAGCTTTTCACCATCGTCAAGGATGCAATGCCGAACAACAGACTGAGCATCAGCGAGGGCATCAGCACGAGCGAGGCGATACGCTCCATCACCTGGCGCTGAGCGGTGTAGATAGCGAGCGAGTCACCGGGCGCTGCAAGCTGTTCGTGGAACACCCAGAGCACAACAATGGCACCCAGGAAGGCCATCCCTGTCACGGTGTGACCGAATTTCAGTATTTTTCGTGTCTTGCTCATATGTCTTACCGTAGCAGATCGGAGTCTTCGACCCAGACGTTTGCCTGTCCGTTCCTATCGGTGTGGCGCGGCGGGGATCAATGTCCAGTAAGTTGACCAGCCGTAACGAGTCGCTTTGCCCGGTCCCCCACGGCACGCCTGCCATCAGCGTGCCGCATGCTGCAGTCAGACCGAAAACAAGAGCGCGCACAGCGCGCCCGCGTTTCACACTCAACCAGGCGAGACAGCACCGTATATACTGCATAGCACCCACCCTTGCGAGCCAACGCGGCCGTCCTCTAGAGATGTCACGATGATGAGCACCTCCTACCCCACACTACAGTACGGCCACTCGGACGAAATAGGCCTGCTGCGCGAGAGCGTATACCAGTTCGCGCGAGACGAAATTGCGCCCCGCGCCGCGGATATCGACCGCGACAACGACTTTCCACACGAACTGTGGACAAAAATGGGAAGCCTTGGTTTGTTGGGCATCACCATACCTGACGCCTACGGCGGCAGCGGTATGGGCTATCTCGCTCATGCCATCGCGATGGAGGAAATTTCCCGGGCCAGTGCCTCGGTAGGGCTTTCCTACGGCGCCCATTCCAATCTTTGCCTGAATCAAATACGACTGAACGGCACAGAGGAGCAGAAACAGCACTATTTACCCAAGCTGTGTAGCGGTGAACATATTGGTGCGCTCGCCATGTCTGAGCCCAGTGCCGGGTCAGACGTTGTCAGCATGCGTCTGCAAGCAACGCGCGACGGTGATCATTTCGTTCTCAACGGCAACAAGATGTGGATCACCAACGGGCCGGATGCAGACATTTACGTTATCTATGCAAAAACTGACGCGGATGCGGGCTCGAAAGGCATCACCGCTTTCATTGTCGAGTGCAACACTCCTGGCTTTTCGCGCTCACCCAAACTAGACAAGTTAGGCATGCGAGGCTCCAACACTTGCGAATTGGTGTTTGAGGACTGTCAGATTGATGCGAGCCAGGTGTTGGGGGAGATCGGGAGCGGGGTCAAGGTTTTGATGTCAGGCCTGGATTACGAGCGCGCCGTTCTGTCTGGGGGGCCCGTCGGCATTTTACAGGCCTGCCTCGATACCGTTCTGCCCTACGTGCACGACCGTGAGCAGTTCGGAAAGCCCATTGGGGAGTTTCAGCTCGTTCAGGGTAAGTTGGCAGACATGTACGCTCGATGCTCCGCCAGTCGCGCCTATCTGTATGCCGTTTGTGAGGCGCTGGACCGAGGCGAAAATAGTCGCAAGGATGCCGCCGCTGTCATCCTTTACACCGCCGAGGCCGCTACGCAGTCGGCGCTCGACGCCATTCAATTACTGGGCGGCAACGGGTACATCAACGATTACCCCACGGGAAGGCTACTTCGCGATGCCAAGCTTTACGAGATTGGTGCGGGTACTTCCGAGATCAGACGCATGCTGGTGGGCAGGGAGTTGTTTGCCGACACCCAATGAGGCGGCGACTAGCCCGCTAGTAGGTAGCGGGCCAGACCTCGATTGAGGCCCAACACTGAGTCATTCTGAGTCAGGCTGGATCGCTTGGGATGCTTAACGACTCCGCAAGCAACGGCACGCTCAGAGGCACCCGCATTTGCCCACTCAGGGCCAATGACTGGCGCAGTGACGATGAGAGTGCTGTCGTCAAAACCCGTTGCTGGTAGGGCAAGTGGCGCTCCCCCGCTCGCAACAAAGCGCTCCAACTACCCGAGGACTCCAACTGGGAGCGAATACCTTCGAGATACCGTAGCAGCGCGTCATGCGTCTCGGAACCTTCAGTCACGCCCTCGTCAAAGGACAAGGCCCAGGTCATATCGTGACGTAGTTCACACCGTGCAACGAATGCGCCCGGCTGACGCCGACCCCACTCTTCGGGAGAGATGAGGGACAGTGTCCACCGAGACGCCACGTAGTAAAGATAATAGTCATGCCCGGGAGACACTCGAAAACCGAATGCGGCCGATAAGACCAGGGCTGACCAGCAATAGTCGTGAGCCGCCTCGTCGCTGGACTTGGAGCGCAGTTGCGCCGGCGCTGAGGCATGCAAATCCTGCAGCACCAGCACCAGGCCTTTGTCCTGATGTGTGTTTTTCGCGCGAGCGGTCATCGCTTATCCCGAGCTTTTCAACCGAAGTGTGGTGGATTGACTCACCGAATCAAAGCGTGACCACTGCGTAATCAAGCCAACTCGGGGTGGCGCGCCAAGATCGACGCTTTGAAATCGGCAGGAATTGGGCAGCTTTTTCGCGTCTTTTTGTCCACGAATACGTAGGTGAAGCTGCCGCGACCTGCGACCTCTCCAGTGCGCAGGTTATGCATTGTGAACCCCATGACAACGCTGGAGTTACCGACTCGTTCCGATTTGATCTTCACTTCTAGCGTATCGCCCGCCAGGCTCTCCCCCAGAAAATCCATGTTGGCGTTCACCGTGAAGGTTAAAAAATCGGGCGTCACCACATCTGATACATCGAGACCCAGCTCCTTCCAATAATCGCCGAGCACTTCATCTGCGAAGACAAAATAACTCCCAAAAAACGCGTGTCCGTTGGCATCGGTATCGGCGAAACGCACCTTGATGGTGCCGCTGAAAGGTTCTGACATGGTGGTCACTCCTGCTATCCCGGTCTGCGAGTCTGTCGCGCTGCGGATTATGCCCGCGATAGCAGAACAGTTCATCAATGAAGCAACGCTCAATCGCTTTACCAAAAAGTTACAGCCACTGGTTTCAGCCTGTCATTGTCCTGTGAGAAGCCTTATTATTCCGCGCTTTCCGCTGGACCCCCAGTTGCCTCAAAAAGCCAATACAGGAATCGCGTAATGAACACCTCCTCTCTCATCGCCGCCTTCGTTGTCGTTGTGTCGGGCTTGATATGGGTAGGGACCCAGAGCAATAACGCAGACTGGACGGGCAATCGCAATCAGTGTGTCGGGGAGTGCTACGAAGAATGGAAGGCCACCCACGGCGGAGGTATCGCTGAGGTGGAGGGCGCCAAGCAGATGGCGCTGGCGGCGGCATCACCTGCTGCACTCGGGGAAAAATATTACGGACAGTGCATTGCATGCCACGGTAGCCGGGGCGAAGGCGGAATTGGCCCGATGCTAGCCGGGCAAGCCAGTAGTGACATCGTGAGTAAGCTCACTGCCTATAGAGCGGGCGAAGAGCGGGGTGCGCAGTCAGCGATGATGTACCCCGTTGCCAAACCCATGACCGACGCAGACATCGAAAACCTCGCGGCGTTCGTATCAGGGTTGTAACGATCGCTCAGCACGCTGAATGGCGGCTGTCGACTCTGACACAAGCGAGGCTCCAAGCCACAGGCTCCGGGCTCCTTACCAATAGCTCAGGGCTACACTTATGCGCCACCTGCGAAGAACCGACCCCCAACGACTGCTCAGCACACTACGAGGACTAGTCCTCAGCGTTTGCGGCCTTTCAACTCTACTGCTTGGCTCACCCGGCCACGCCTGGGAAGCGAGCATCGAACGCGACGCCTTGGGCGTGCCGCATATTTACGGTAAGACCGATGCGGATATGGCCTTTGGCTTGGCCTGGGCACAGGCCGAGGACGGCTGGGAAATTCTCGAAGAAACACTTCCCTACTATCGAGGCAATGCCGCCAGTTTTTTTGGGCGCGATGCCGCCGTAACCGATTATCTCATCCAGTGGTTAGGGTTCTGGGATGTGATCGAGCGTGACTATGATGTCCTGCTAAAACCGGCAACGCGCGCCTACCTCGACGCCTTCGCGGCGGGGTTCAACGCCTTCGCTGCACAACATCCTGATCGTGTCTCGCTTGATGTGCTGCCTGTGACACCACAGGATGTGATTGCTGCACACATGTTCCGGCACCTGCTTTTCTATGGGTTCGATAAGACCCTCACGGACCTGCGCGCCGAGACGCGACAGTTTGACATCAGTGACGCGCCCGCACTGCCGAATAGCGGTATTACGCTGGGCTCCAATGCGACCGCCATAGCACCCTCACGGAGCCGCGATGGCTCGACGATGCTCATGATCAACTCGCATCAACCCCTGACCGGTCCCGTCTCGTGGTACGAGGCCCATCTACAGAGCGGCGAAGGACTCAATGTCATGGGCGGGTTATTCATTGGCGCACCCGCATTGGGGGTAGGGTTTAATGAGCACCACGGCTGGGGCGCAACCGTCAACCAACCCGATTTGGTCGATGTGTATGTCCTCGATATCGATCCGGAGGACGACAATCGCTACCGCGTGGATGGCGACTGGCTAGAGCTGGAAGCCTTCGATATCCCGATTAAGGTGTTGCTGTGGGGTTGGCTTCCCTGGACTGTTAAGGAGAAGGGCTACCGGTCCATCCACGGCCCCGTAATGAAAACGGACCACGGCACTTACGCCGTCCGCTACGCCGGTATAGACGAGATCCGTCAAGTCGAGCAGTGGCTCGCCATGAGCGCCGCCACAACATTCACTGAGTGGCAAGCGGCGATCTCACTGCAGCACATTGCGAGCTTCAATTTCGTTTACGCCAACGCGGACGGCGATATTCACTTTATTCACAATGCCATGATGCCGGAGCGTGCGGCAGGCTGGCGGTGGGATCAGTATCTACCCGGCAATCGCAGCGATCTGATCTGGCAGCGATACCTGCCCATGGCCGACCTACCGAGCGTGACGAATCCACCCTCCGGTTACGTACACAGCGCGAACCAATCGCCCTTCCGTGTGAGCAGCGCGGGGAGCAACCCCGATCAGGCAAGCTACCCGCAAGAGAGTGGTTGGCCGACGCGCATGACCAACCGCGCCGTGCGGGGACTCGAACTACTGGATGCCAATCCCGCCATTTCTTTTGACGACTTCAATGCGATCAAACACGACAACGCTTACTCACCGCGCTACCGGGGGCATGCGTATTTGTCTTTGGTCGCCAAGCTCGAGGCGATTGAGGATGACGAGGCGCAAGCGATTGCACTGATCAGAGAATGGGACTTGCACACCGACGTGGCTAATCGTCATGCGGCCCTTGGCGTTTGTGTGTTGCTCGAGGAGTGGCAAGCGGAGCGGACAGGTGATTCGCTCCCCGATGCCCGCGAAACACTTCACAAATGCATGTTATCGGTCCGTGACGTGTCTGGACGTCTGGATCCCGAATGGGGCACCGTTCAGCGGCACGGTCGTGATAATCGAACATGGCCTGCGGCGGGCGGCCCCGACACCCTGCGCGCCATGTATGCAGAGCAACTCGACGATGAAGATGACTTCATGACGGTAGTCGCCGGAGACGGCCTCTACTATCTGATCGAGTGGACAGCAGAGGGCGAACAAATCATTCGCGGCACTCATCAGTACGGCAGCCAGATGACCGACCCCTCGTCACCCCACTATCTGGACCAAGCCGAGGCATTTGCGGTAGAAACCATGAGGGCACCGGGGTTTCACATCAAAAATCGCAGCGAACGCTCTCGACTTTACCAAGTCTCTGACCGCTAAATAGCGCGCTTGTCTGGAGCCCCCGATACGGTCTCAGCCCCGCATGGCTCTGCCACACGGCCAAGACCCTATCGTGGCGAGCGCGATTTCTTCAGCTTTAAAGGCGGTTCGCTACCTCATAAGCCTCGCGGGTAGTCGCGAGCAGCGAGCGCGGCGCCCTGCAGTCACCCACGGCCGTCACCGGGATCCCCGCCGCCTCCAGGAGAGGCTGCAGTTCACTATTTGGTACACGACTACTCGCATGCGCCACTGCCACCACCTCGTCTACGTCCTGTGTGACGCCGCTATAGACGTTACGCACAGTTAAGCGGGCGTCTTCCAACGTCTCGAGGTTCTCAGGTTCGACGTTGCAGACGATCTGGACGCCGAGATCATGAAGGCGCTGGTAGATGCCCTGACGATTGATCAAAGAGACGTCATGGCCAATTCGCTCGCGAGACGTGACGATCGTTACCGCAGTGAATCTGGCCGCCAACAGCTCAGCAATGGCATAGGTCATTTCAGAGTGATCCTGATCCACGAGTACCACCCTACCCTCTGTGATATCCGCTCGCTCCAGCAACTCCGCCGCGATTTCACGGGCACTGGGTATGAGCCCGGAATCTGCCCACTCTCCGCCTAGCCACTGCGGGCGCCCAGAGCGCGATCCGGTCGCCAGAATGACTTCGTCTGGTGAGAGCGCGAGCACATCCTCCAATGACGCCTTTCTGCCCAGAGCGAATTCACAACCGTGCCTGACTGCCATGAGGTATTGATAGTCGTAGACACTCGACAGATTTTCCCCGCCAGCCAATTCGGCGTGGAGCAAGGTCTTGCCACCGACACGGGAGTGATCGCCTGCAATCGTGACGCGGTGACCGCGCCGCGCCGCCGTGTGCGCCGCCTCTAAGGCTGCGACGCCCGTCCCTACCACCACAATATGCTTGGGCGCTTCTGCGACCACCGGTTGCCAGTCATGCTCATCGACCGCGCCGACTCTCGGATTGTTGTCGCATTCAAGACCGTTGCCATCGATGATGCTACGCCAGCAGGTATTGCAGGACACGCAGTATCGAATGTCGGCTTCTCGCCCTTGCTCACACTTTTTAGGAAAAGCAGGATCAGTGATCAGGGGCCGGCCCAAGAAAACCAAGTCGGCCGTGCCGTCTGTCAGCGCAGTCTCACACTCGTTAGGATCAGTGATATACCCAATCGCACCGGTTGGGATCTCGGGCGCCACCTGCCGAAGCTCGGCAATAGCAGGCAGGTACGGATGCCGCTCGCCGTGGGCATCTGGTAAGTGTTTGTATAGCGAGCGCGCATGCGCACCCCACACCCAGGTCCAACTGTCGAACTCATTACGCTGTGTGGCCAGAAGCGCCGCGATATCTCTCGCCACCGTCAGATCAATGCCACCTTGAATACCATCATCGCCCGGCAGCTTGAGCCCGATGATAAAAGGATACCCACACTCGGCGCGGATGGCGCTGATCAAAGAGCTGAGAAAGCGTGTTCTGCCTGCCAGATCCCCTCCGTATTGATCCTCTCGCCGGTTGGACCAGGGAGAAAGGAACTGATGAAACAAATGTCCGTGCCCCGCCGAAATTTCGACGCCGGCAAACCCGGCAGATTTCAGGCGCGCACACCCCACTGCCCAATCAGCGATCATGTCCTCGATTTCACTCGCAGTCAGTTCCGCGGGGACTGTCCAGCTCAAATCATCAGGTAACGCGGAGGCGCCAACCGCACCATCGTTGCGGCCCACTGAGTGTCGACCTCGGCCAGAATCCTGGACCTGCCCCATGAGGCAGGCACCCTCAGCATTGACCACATCAGCGACGCGTTTAAGCCCGTCCATCCCAGCATCGTCCCAGGCGCGCAAACGGCTGGGGATACGGTTGTGAGCAGTCATGGCGATAGGTTCTGTGATGATGGCAGCCGCGCCACCGGCGGCGCGAGAGCGATAATAATTGAGCAACTTTTCCGTCGGAGCGTGTTGGCTTACGTACTTTGTCACGATGGAGGCGTGGGTGATGCGGTTGCGGAGCGTATGCCCCCCCAAATCAATGGGACTGAATAAGGCGGGATAATGCGGATTAGGCACCGAGGCACTCACGAATACGGGTACTCAGGTATTACCGCTCGTTTCATCTTCGATCGCCTCCGCTCCCTGGGCACTTGCACCCAGTTGAGCGAGCACGGTCTCGATCAGCCGCTGTCTTTCGGCGCTCATCAGCACCTCGTCTTGGTCCGATAGCACGTAGTGCTCAACTTCATTGGCGACATCAAGGCCCCGTGCCTCCAGAACCCGCTCGAGCAAGTACAGCCGCTCACTCAATGCGGAGACTTCAGAGGTCAGTCGCAATACGCAGCTCAGCACCTCATCGACGCCATCTGCCTCGAAGAACTGGTGCCGCTGGCCGCGGCGCTTACGGGGAATCCGCCTGTTGCTCATGGCTCAGCGTTTCCAAGCACCGAATCCGTACCAGCGGGTGCCTTTGGGATCCATCCTTCCCGTCAGGGTATCGAAGGTGTTGTCGCTATTGATAGATTCCTCGAAGGCCGCCTCGCCGATGAACGTATAGCGAGGCATGGTCGCCTCAATGAAGTCATCAGCGGCGAATCCTGCGTCGATCAATAGCTGGCGGTAGTCCTGCTTGCGGAAGGTGCCGTAGTAGGGCTCGTTGTTGTAGTAGGTATCCCAGTTCATGTAGAAGTTTTCGTAGAGCGGCATGGCGTTCATCGGCGGTAATTCCATTTGCCACAGCACCCCGCCGGGCTTCAGCACTCTGAAGGCTTCCTTCAAATACTGGTGGATATGTTTGAGCGGCAACTCATGCATGAACATGGAAGAGAACACCACGTCGAACTGTTCATCCTCGAAGTCCATCGCGGTCGCATTCATTTGCCTGAAATCCACCGGCACGCCCATCGATTCAGCCCGGGCATGGGCGTAACGCAGCACCGGTGCTGCAACATCAATTGCCGTTACCTGCGCGTCGGGATACGTCTCAGCCCACGGCAGGGTGTTGTGGCCGATCGTGCAGCCACAATCGAGAATGGCGGATGGCGCAAACTCGGGGAATTTCAGTCGCAGGTAGTTGGATAGCGTCGCGCCAATGTCGTTATGTCGCTTGCCAAACTGTCCAAAGGCAAAGACATCAATCGAGTTGTCGTAAACAGCACCGGCTGATACGTCATTGTCAGCGCGCTCTTCGTGATAGGCGCCGGGCGAGAGATGGACGTCGATGCCCGTCACACTTTTGGGCAAAGGCAGCGTCGGATTGAGCGTGAGCCGCCCTATGTTTTCGGACTGGGCGGCCTTTTCATTCAGCGACTCAAGTTCTCGGTCTACCGCATCACTGACAACGTCGAACACCATTTCCTGAGCAGCCGTTCTGACGCTGCTATAAGCCTTGAACGGTAACTCTGGCTTGAGCGCTTCGTGGATCGCCTCCGGTGACTCTAGCGTGGCGCCTGATTTCTCATGGTCAGGCCCGACGGAGCCCTCGAAATGCTGCCGTAAATCGCCCGCCATACGCTGCAATACATGGGAACGAAGCGACGCGACAAACGCTCGGCGTGAACGATCGTGCTGGGTAAGAGAGACCGCCATGCCGTGATCGTGGGATCGATTCATATCTGCCCCTGCAGATTCGGACTGCACCGTTTGATGATATGTTTAACCACCAAAGGTAAGCAAGGCTGCCACCGGCGATGACGCGCCGGTCGTAACACCGTTGCCGTCACAGACCAGCCGACCAATTCATAACAACAAGGAGCCGCCATGACCACAATCGTAGTGCTATTTAACCTGAAGGACGGAGTGGACCAAGATGAGTATGAGCAATGGGCGCGCACCGTGGATATTCCCAGCGTCAGACGACTCAACGGCTGCGGTGGATTTGATGTACTGCGCACTCAGGGCTTACTAAACGGTTCACCTGATGCCCCGTATTCCTATGTAGAGCTCATCCGGGTCAACAGTATGGATGACTTCATGGCAGCTGTCGGAGCGCCCGCGGCGCAAGACGTGGCGGCACAATTCCGAGAATTTGCTGATGGCGCGACATTCATGGTGACCGAGTCGATCGAATGAGGGGTTTGGATGGCAAGGTGGCGCTTTGCACGGGCGCTGGCCTCGAGGGCGGCCTCGGCCACGGCATTTTGGAACGTCTTGGAAAGGCTGGATGTCGCTTGATTGTGTCGGATCTCGAGGCCGTGATGACTCACAGCGGCGCGGGTAACATCAAAGAAAATGCTGTCGTACAGGATCTTGCGCTGAAGGGTTTTGAGACGATCGGCATCGCTTGCGACGTCACCAACGAGCAATCTGTTCAGGCGGCCGTGCAAGCGACGCTCGCCGAGTGGGGCCGGCTCGATATTGTGGTGAATAACGCGGCAATCGGCGACATCATCAAACCGTTGCCCGAACTGTCACTCAGCGAGTGGCAGCGCGTGATGAACGTCAACCTAACCGGCGCATTTTTGCTCACTCGGGAAGCGGCTCAGGTTATGACTGCCGGGAGTAGCGTCATCAATATCGCGAGTCAGGCAGCGAAGACGGGATTTCGACAAATGGCGCCCTACGTATCGTCCAAGCACGGCATGATCGGTCTGACACGCACCTCAGCGATTGATCTCGCGCCGCTGGGCATTCGCGTCAACGCGGTGTGCCCTAACCACGTCACAACGACGATGGGCAAAGCACAAAGCGAATACTTTTCCTCTTTGAGAGGCATGGAGCCGGAAGCCTACCGTGCCCAAATCGCCGATCGGGTGCCGCTGGGACGCGTAGGTAAGCCAGAAGATACCGCTTCAGCCGTTGCGTTTCTAGCGTCAGAGGACGCCGCTTTCATCACGGGGGAAGCGCTGAATGTCAGCGGTGGTGAGGAGACTCACTAGAGGGATCAGACATCAGGACATTCCCTGAGTTGAAGCTCCCTAGCTCTCGAAGCTGTCCGCAGAAGCCCTAGGGTAGAACGCCTTGTCGAAAAACCATCGGTGGCGGTCGTAACACAGCGCCTCCATCTCGGCGTCATACACTTCATCGACCCCTTTGTGCTTGCTCTGATTTTCGCGAGGTAAGGCGTAGCCCGCCTCGAGATAGGGAGCCAAATGCAACTCGAGATCGGAAGATAAACGCTCATGGCGCAATATCACCAGGTTTTCCGGCATCGCGCCGTTAAAGTGGTAGTAAAGATCCAGACGCGGGGGGTTCATTCCGAAAAAAGGCGCCTTCGACAGATAATTACGAAAATCTCCCTCTAGCGCGATGTCCTGTGCCATTCCCCGATCTTGAGGAAGGTTTTTCTTTAAATAGGCATATCGCGAGAGCTCCAACTCGTACGGATTGCGCATCACGACAAAGATTTTTTCAAACTGCTCGAGACGCATATTGCGGTAAGTGAAA
This sequence comes from Halieaceae bacterium, assembly GCA_002721785.1. Taxonomy (GTDB): domain Bacteria; phylum Pseudomonadota; class Gammaproteobacteria; order Pseudomonadales; family Halieaceae; genus Luminiphilus. The sequence continues at coordinate 21,608 of PBLO01000019.1, read as the reverse complement.
AACGAGGCCGCGTCGATGAGTGTCTCGTGCCGCTTGCCAGGAATATGCGTGACCTTGCCCTCTCGATACTGCTCGTCGTAAGGCCCGGTAATGCTGACTGGCCCCTCGAGGGAATGACACAACAAAGTGGTCATGCTCATGCCCGCGGTCTTCGGAGCGTGAATAAACAGAATAGAGTTGTTCCAGATCATCGATCTTCGCCGGTCGTTGTTAACCCGCATGATATCGCATCCGTTTATCATTCATACTTCGCCGGGAGCTATTGCGGGCTCTGTTGGGGCTTCTTCGCTTCACTCCGAAAAGCATTTTCAATACGGGACAGTCACTATGAACGGCGCTGAGTCACTCATTAATGCCCTCGCGGAGCATGGTGTGGATGCCTGCTTTGCCAACCCGGGCACCTCTGAAATGCAGCTGGTGGCCGCACTCGATAAGCAACCGAACATCCGCGCGGTGTTGTGTCTATTTGAGGGCGTGGTAACCGGAGCGGCCGATGGCTACGGACGCATGGCCGATAAGCCTGCGCTCAACCTGTTACACCTGGGCCCGGGCTTTGCCAACGGCATGGCCAACCTGCACAACGCGCAACGTGCCGGCTCGCCCATCCTCAACATGGTGGGCGATCATGCGACGGATCACTTGCAGTACGATGCGCCGCTCACCAGTGACATCAAGGGCATGGCCACACCGGTGTCGCACAGCTTCCGTGTCTCTGACAGCGCGGCGGGCTTGGCGCAAACTGGTCTGGACGCCCTCGCAGACTGCCTCAACCACAACGGCAGCATCAGTACTTTTGTTGTGCCCGCAGATCACGCCTGGACAGATATCGACGAGGCGCAATCTGAATTGCCAGAGAGGTCGCAGGCGACGATATCGGACACAACGATCATGGAGATCGCGGCGCAGTTGCAATCAGCGTCGAACAGCTGCCTGTTCCTGGGCGGACGCGCACTGCGAGAGGAAGCACTCCATCACGCGGGTCGAATCGCTGCCGCAACCGGTTGCCGTCTGGTGACCGAGACCTTCTTTGCGAGACAAGCGAGAGGTGTTGGGCGCGTGGCGACTGAACGGTTGGCCTACTTTGGTGAAGCGGCTACCGAGCAACTGGCGGGTACCGATTTAATGGTGCTGGCGGGAACAAAAGCACCGGTCTCTTTCTTCGCCTATCCAGATAAACCCAGCGTTTTAGCACCGCAGTCCGCCACGCAATGCACGCTGGTGGATCGAGAAGGGAATGCGCTAGACGCACTGCAACGGTTGGCCGATCACTTGGAGGCTCCTGCTGCGCCGGTAGTCGTCGCCGAGCCTGCCGACTATCCGCTGGTAGACGGTGCTATCGACGCCACTGAGCTCGGGAAGGTCATTGCCAACCGACTGCCCGAACACGCGGTTGTCTGTGACGAGGGTGCGACCAACGGGCTTGGTGCGTTTCTGCTTACCGCCAATGCACCGCCTCATGATTGGCTAACGCTAACGGGCGGCGCGATTGGTCAAGGTTTGCCACTGGCTATTGGGGCCGCCATTGCCTGCCCCGAGCAAAAAGTCATCGCGCTCGAGGCCGACGGCTCGGGTATGTATACGGTGCAGGCGCTGTGGACCATGGTCCGCGAACGGCTCGATGTCACGGTTGTGCTATTGAATAACCGGTCCTACGCCATTTTGAATATTGAGCTGAGTCGCGTTGGTGTGGAACAACCCGGACCAACGGCCCTGTCACTACTGGATCTCAGTAATCCCGACCTCGAGTGGACAGATATCGCCCGAGGCATGGGCATGCAGGCGCTCAAAGTCGAGACCGTGTCTGAATTGGATGAGGCATTTACTGAGGCCATGGAGCAACGCGGGCCCTGTTTGATCGAGGTGATGCTCTAACACCCTCCTCGGCAGCACCATATCGCGCCGACTGATCGGCAATGTCTCACCGACACGCAGATTGGTCGAGCAGATACGCATACCAGCAGAACAGGCCAGCTTATTGATAAGCCGAGTCAACCCCACGCTGCCCGTCCAGTCCGGATAGCGTGGGGTGCGTAATATCGCTTAAGCGAAGGTTTCCCCCGCCGCGATTTTCTCGCCAACGATGGCCGGTGCATCAAAGCGATCACCGTACTGACTCGCCAGCTCCGCGCAACGAGCACTGAAGCGCTCGAGACCGTAGGTGTTCACGAATTGGATCAGACCGCCAGTCCAGGCCGGCGCGCCGATACCCATGATAGAGCCAATGTTGCCGTCTGCGACCGTGCGCAACACGTTGGTTTCCAGACACTTCAGCGCCTCAATCACCTGACGGAACAAGAGCCGGTCCTTGATGTCATCCTCAGCCACCGACGCGTCAGCGTTGTAGTACAGGTCCTTAAGCCCGGGCCAGATGGCCTTGCTGCCGTCCTCACCGTACTCATAGAAGCCACCGCCGTGATGACGGCCACCCCGGCCGTGCTCACCGACCATGGTGTCGATGACGTCACGGGTAATCGTGCCGTCACCCCAGTTATCGAGCACACCCATGTCCTTCCAGGTTGCCCAAGCCTTGCGCGAGAGCTCCAGACTCACTTCGTCATAAACGGTCAGTGGACCCACGGGCATGCCAATGGCCTTGCCCAGACTATCGATCTGGATCGGGTGAACACCCTCGGTCAGCAGTCGCACGCCTTCATCGAGATAGGTGCCGAAGGTGCGCGAGGTGAAGAAGCCCAGTGAGTCATTCACGACAATCGGCGTCTTGCGAATCTGCTTGGTGTAGTCGAAGGCCTTGGCGAGGGCCAGATCACTGGTGTTCTCGCCCATGATGATTTCGACTAGCGGCATCTTGTCGACCGGCGAGAAGAAGTGAATGCCAATGAAATTTTCGGCATTCGCGCTGGCCTCGGCGAGCTGGGTAATGGGTAATGTGGAAGTGTTGGAACCCCAGACGCCCCCTTCTGCCAGGCAGGGCTCGAGCTCTTTTATGATCTCGCGCTTGAGCGCCATATTCTCGAACACTGCCTCAATAATGAGATCACAACCGTTGAGGTCACTGTTCTCAGCCGTAGGCTTGATCAGATCCAGCACCTGCTGTGCCTTCTCTTCAGTCATGCGGCCGCGCTCGACGCGCTTCTTCAACAAGCCCTCTGTGTAGGCTTTGCCCTTCTCTGCCGCCTCTTGAGAGATGTCCTTGAGGATCACCTCGATGCCGGCCATGGCAGATACATAGGCAATGCCTTGCCCCATCATGCCCGCGCCCAATACGCCAACCTTCTGGGTGGTTTGGGGCTCGATATCTTTGGGCCGTGAGGCACCGCCGTTGATTTGATTGAGGTTGAAGAAAAACGTGTTGATCATATTTTTCGCCACCGGCGTGAGCGCCAGCTCGGTCAGACCGCGGCTCTCAATGCGCATAGCGGTGTCAAAGTCCACGCGCATGGCGGATACCGCCACATCAAGAATTTTGACCGGCGCAGGCAGAAGACCGCGGGTTTTTTGCGCAATCATGGCCGAGGCCACCGGGAGCATTTGCGCGACCGCTGGGTGGTTCGCGTTGCCGCCCGGGATCTTGTACCCCTTGGTGTCCCACGGCTGGGTGCAAGCCGCATCGTTATCCTGATTCTCGGCAATCCAGGCCTTGGCTCTGGGGATCAGATCATCAAGACTGTCGACGGTCTCGTTAATCAGGCCTGCTTCTTTGGCCTTGGAAGGCACCACGCGCTTGCCCTCGATCAGGTATTCGTTGGAAGCCATCAGGCCCATCAAATAAATTGCTTTGACCACACCGCCGCCACCGGGCAGCAGTCCGAGGGTGACCTCGGGAAAACCCAACTGCACCGTTTTGTTGTCCCAGGCGATGCGGTAGTGACATGCCAGCGCCAACTCCAGGCCGCCACCCAGCGCCGCGCCATTGATGGCGGCAACGGTGGGTTTACCCAGCTTCTCGAGCCGGCGAAACTCTGCCTTGATTGCCTGCGCTTCGTTGAAGAACGTCTCGGCGTTCTCCTCGGTCACCTGACAGAGTGAGTTCAGGTCACCGCCTGCGAAAAAGGTCTTCTTTGCCGAGGCCAAGACAACACCCGCTAGATCACTCTCTGCCTCAAGCTTCTCCACTGTCTCGCGCAGCGCGGGCAGGAAAGCCTCCGACATGGAGTTAACCGGGCCGTCCATATCCATGGTGACGGTGACGACGCCGTTGGCATCTTTTTCGTAATTAAATCCGCTCATACTGCTGTTATTCCTTTTGCCAACGCCGCTTAAACGCGCTCAATGATCGTAGAGATACCCATGCCACCACCGACGCACAGCGACAGCATGGCGCGATTGGCGTCTCGACGCTCGAGCTCATCGAGCACGGTGCTCACCAAGCAACCGCCGGTCGCACCCAGCGGGTGGCCCATGGCGATCGCGCCCCCGTTGACGTTGGTGATTTCCAGATCGAGATCCAGATCCTGCATGTAACGGAGCACCACCGAGGCAAACGCCTCGTTGATTTCCCAGAGGTCGATGTCGGCGGGCGTCAAACCAGCCTTATCCAGACACTTCTTCGCTGCAGGCCCGGGCCCTGTCAGCATAATGATGGGATCGGTCGCCAACACCGCGGTCGCCAAAATTCGACCGCGCGGCTTCAACTTTAGGTCACTACCCGCTTTCTCACTGCCAATCATTACGGCGCTGGCACCGTCAACAATGCCGGAGGAGTTACCCGGGGTGTGCACGTGGTCGATGCGATCGAGGGTGTTGTACTTCGCGAGGATCACATCGTCAAAACCCATGCCACCCGGCACCTCAAAAGAGGGTTTCAAGCCAGCAAGCGCTTCAACGGTCGTATCAGGCTTGATGAAATCGTCGCGCTCCAGAATCGTCACGCCACTGCTGTCTTTGACCGGCACGACGGAGCGGTCAAACCAGCCGTTATCTCTGGCATTCGCCGCGCGCTGCTGTGAGGTCACTGCGTATTGGTCGACATCTTCCCGAGTCCAACCCGCCAGCGTGGCAATGGTGTCAGCACCGATACCCTGAGGCACGAAACCGGTCTTGACTGCGAATTCGGGGTCACCTGCCATCGCTCCGCCATTGGAGCCCATGGGTACCCGTGACATCGACTCCACCCCGCCGGCGACGACAAGATCTTCCCAGCCCGAAGCCACCTTTTGGGCGGCAATGTTGACGGCCTCAAGGCCGGACGCGCAGAAGCGATCCAGCTGCACGCCGGGCACGGATTCATCCCACTCTGCGTTCTGGACGACCATTTTGGCGACGTCAGAACCCTGCTCACCGACAGGCGACACGCAGCCCATGACGACATCGTCGACATAGCTGGTATCGAGGTCATGACGCTTTTGTAGCTCGACCAGCAATCCGGCGGCCAGATCGATAGGTTTCACTTCGTGCAGAGTGCCGGTGGACTTACCTTTGCTACGCGGCGTTCGCACCGCATCGTAGATATAGACGGGGTTGGGCATGATTCGCTACCTGTCTCGGATGGTTAGAAATAGAGGGCGCATATGATGCGATATCGGCAATCTTTATGCCATAACTTTCCCAGCCACCTGCGCAGCGGATATAGCCGCCAAGCGACCTCTACAGCTTCTACAGCTACAGCACGCCCGCGCCATTGGCCAGGTAAACCCTCCCAGCCCGGCGCCGAGTCGCCTACAATTAGGCTTCGAATTTTGGGAGACCACCTCCCATTGCGCGACAGCACGCCGTCTCAGACTCGGCGATCCGAGCAGTGAGGCGATGTAACCGTGGATAAGCTGCAACTGTATAAGCCATGAACTCTACTGATCAGACCATTCTCAGTTGCCTCTTGGCCTCCCTGACCCAAGGTGAACAACCTTGGCTGGTCACGGTCGTGGCAACCATTGGCTCGTCCCCGCGACCAGTGGGTTCGCTGGTGGCGTTTCGCGCCGACGGCTCTCAAGTTGGCAGCGTTTCCGGTGGCTGTGTAGAGGAGAATCTGATTGCACGTCTGCTGGCAGGGGAATTCGCCGGCCCTCAGGTCTATCTGACAGAGTACGGTGTCAGTGCAGAGGACAATGAAAAGTGGGGCCTGCCCTGCGGCGGCCGGCTGGAACTGGCCATTCAACAGCTCGACAACAAGGATCTTGAGTGGGTGCACGACGCTTACCAAGCGATGTTGGCGCGACAGACCTTAAGTCGCACCGTCACGCTGACCTCAGGCGACACGCAGATCAGTTCTGCCGCGCAGTTTGCGCCTCTTGAAGTGCGCGACGATGCGATGACGCATTGCTTCGGACCGCGACATAGACTGTTGCTTGTTGGCGCCGGCCAGCTGGCTGCCAGTCTCAGCACGCTGGCACTGGCCATGGATTACGAAGTATTGCTGGCCGACTCTCGGGAGTGGGCGCTGAATCAGTGGCAAGGACCTCAGGTAGACAAAATCTTAGGGCTACCTGATGACGTGGTGCGAGAGCATGCCGCCGACGAGCACTGCGCAGTGATCACGCTGAGCCATGACCCCCGAGTTGATGACATGGCGCTAATGGAGGCACTGGACTCTGCCTGTTGGTATGTCGGTGCGCTGGGTTCAGTACGCACCACCAAAAAGCGACTGCAGCGACTGTCACAACTCGGGCTGAGTCCTGACGCCCTAGCCAGGCTGCACGCGCCGGTGGGTATTGCCATCGGCTCCAAAACTGCCATGGAAATCGCAGTCTCAATCATGGCTGAGCTCACGCAGTTGCGTCGCGAGGCGCCCAACAGCGTGCAGAATGCGTGACCACTGCTGAGTCAGTAAGGAAGATAGATGGATAACCTGCTACCACAAGCACTTTCGCTACTGCAGGATGACTGGGTCATCTATGCACTACCCCTATTCTTCGCTGCGCTCCTTATAGAGTGGTCCCTCGCGTGGCGTAAATCGCTCGCTCTCTACGAACGCCAAGATTTTCTCGCGTCCATGGGCGTGATGCTACTGACGGTAGTAGTTGACGTATTACCCAAACTCGGTGGCGTGCTGCTGATGTTTGTCTGCTGGGAGCTCTCGCCACTTAAAGAGGTGGTGAGCCGAGCCCCCCAGTGGTGGGTGCTGCTGTTTTTTTTGGATGACCTCACCTACTACAGCTTCCATCGCGCCAACCACGAGGTGCGCTTTTTATGGGCGGGCCATGCCTCTCACCACAACTCCCAGTATTACAACTACGGCACAGCGCTGCGTCAGGGCGTGGGCGAACGAGTCATTAAATACTTCTTCTGGTGTCCACTGGCGCTAATGGGATTCGACCCCGTCATGATCATCACGATGATGAGTGTGAGTCTGATCTATCAGTTCTGGCTGCACACAGAGACCATTGATCGAATGCCCGTTTGGTTTGAGTGGCTCTTCAACACTCCAAGTCATCATCGGGTTCATCACGGCTCAAATGTCCGGTATCTCGATCGCAACCACGCGGGGGTACTCATTATCTGGGATCGCCTATTCGGTTCGTTCAGCCCCGAGATCAAAGCCGAACCCGTTCGCTACGGCCTCACGGAGAATATCGCCACTCATCACCCAGTGAGGGTAGCCTTCGGGGAGTACGCCAACATCGCACGAGACCTTCGTAGCGCGGGCAGTTGGCACAATGCGATTCGCTATCTGTTTCTGGCCCCGGGCTGGAGCCACGATGGTGAGGACAAACGCTCCGACGTCTTGCGCCGCCGAGAACTCACCTAGATTATGCGGCTGGGCGCCAGCTGCCATGGAACCCAAAGGGCACGCGGTGATCAAGTCGCACCGTGGCGACCGGCCCATCCGCCACTGCCATGGCGTCCAGCACCACTAGCGACGAGGTATGCCGGTCCGGTTCAAAGACGGTTGCGAGGAGCCATCCGGCACCTTCATCTGCCTGCTTTGAATGCTCTACAAATACCGGCTCTGATACACCGGCCCCAAATCCCGCATCCCAGACCTGTTTCCCTCCGGACTCCAGATCGATATGGGCAATCTCATGGAACAGGCCTCCGTCTCCGCGCTGACGTTGCGAGGCGGTGGCAAGGTATCCATGTCGATGCCGACTCATGGCAAATCGGTCGTCGATTCGGGGGAATTCCGCCGGCACATCCACTAGCAACTCGCGATCAATCTCACCCGTGCTGACGTCAAGCCGCCACCGGGTGAGCCGGCCCTGTGCCTCTGCATGTCCGGGCAATGTGCCGTCACGGTCGGGGAAATTCGGAGCAACCGCAAAATCAATCGCATCGAAAGTCACCTGCGTACCGTCGTTCCATGCGTTGAGGTAGTGAAAGACAAAGCATACCGGCGCCTCGATCCACCGTATTTCGCTGACCGGCGCATCACGCTCCAGCACACCAATGTAGGCCCCCGCGGTAACATCAAAAGCGAACGGGGAACCAATCTTGCTCATCCGATCCAAATCGAAGGTCAAAGGAAAAAGCGGAAATAGGACATAGTCCCGTGTGACCGCGAAATCGTGAACCATGGCAGCGTAGGGAACCTCAAACCGGTCCGACCGCTTTACCTTCCCGTCAGCGCCGACAACGTGATAGGTCATCGTTTTGCTACCCATCGCGTCAGACAGATAGCCAAAGCCATGCAGATCACCTGTCAGCGGGTCGATTTTGGGGTGTGCCGTCATGGCATCTTGAAGATCAGCTCCGTAATGGCCGTAACCGATCGATGCCAGCGTGTCAGGCGCCATAGAAAAGGGGTGACTGCCCTCCTCTAACGCCAATAACTGATGTCCGTGCCAGACAATATGCGTATTGGCGAGCCCGTTGCGTCGGTCGGACTCAAGCGCGCCGGTGTCCGGATTGGTGAGGAAACTCATAGGCAAAGGCTTTCCGGCTGCCTGCTCCGCTTCAAACTTGGGCGTGCGCGCCCACCGATTAACATAATTGACGCGACCACCGTCAAAGTGGAAGGCATGCACCATGCCGGCACCAAAGAACCAGTGATAGCCCTGATCGGGCACGAATTTTGGATTCGGCCCAATGCGATAAAGTGATCCCGAGAGATCCTCGGGTACCTTGCCCTCGACGATGAGATCGACGCAATCCGCCTCGAATTGAATGGGCGCGTAATTACCGCGGAGCTGGGGGTGATTGGGTAGTGGCTTTGCCATGGCCCTAGTGTATCGCTTTCACTTCTCAGTGGGTCACCCTGAAGCTATAGTCAGATACATCTTGTTGAAAAAAGTGGGCACTGACATGACAGTTACCAAGCTTGCTGACGTGAATCTCTTTGACGCAGAAACCCAACGCTGCCCCTACGACGCCTACAAAACACTCCGTGACGAAGCCCCCGTCTACCAATGCCCCGCGACCGGCATGTATGTGATCACGCGCTTTGACGACGTCAGACAAATCCTCACTGACACAGAACACTTCACCAATGAAACGGCCTATCTCACAGACGCCACAGAACCGAGCCCCCGTGCGCTGGCGGTCCGCAACACCTTCCAAGAAGAAGGCTGGGTGCCCGCCAAAACGCTCAACGGCCGCGATGATCCAGACCACAAAGCGGTCAGGTCTGTTTTTAATGACGCGTTTCGACCCAAGAAAATTGAAGCGCTGGAAGATGAAGTGCGCGATCTCGCATATCAACTCATCGATGACTTCATTGATGACGGCCATTGCGAGTGGGTGAAGCAGTTTGCTATACCCCTGCCGCTACTCATTATCGGCAAGCAAATGGGCGCTAATCCCGACGATATCTGGCAGATCAAAGAATGGACCGAGGCATTCTTTCACCGCATTAGCTTGATGCAATCTGAAGACGAGGAATTGATCTCGGTTCGTAAGGAAATCGAAGCACAGCATTATTTTCAGCCAATCTTTGAGCGGCTCCGGGAGAAACCGGACGACTCATTGCTCAGCGCACTGGTGAATACCGTTATTGATGAATGGGGGCGCCCACTCAACGACAACGAACTCCACGCCGAGATGATGGCGGACACCTTTGTCGGCGGCTCTGAGACCACGACTAACGCCATCTCGGCAGGCGTCAAACTGCTCATTGAAAACCCATTAGCCTGGGAGCAACTGAAATCGGACCCCGATCGCTATCTGAAAGTTTTTATCGAGGAAGTGTTGCGACTCGAATCACCCGTGCAAAGTCTGATGCGCGCAACCGCAAAAGACGTCGAGCTCAGTGGCGTAACGATCCCCGCGGGGAGCTTGATCAATATCCGATTTGCCGCCGCCAATCGTGATGAAAGGCGCTTTGAGAATCCCGACGTGTTGGACCTGGATCGCCCACGCGCCGGCGGACATATGGCCTTTGGCTCGGGCAAGCACCATTGTCTGGGTGCGCCACTTGCCCGGCGTGAACTCCACTGGTCATTCAAGGCGCTGGTGGATCGTATTGATTCGATGTGGTTCGCCGAAGGGAAGAACGACTTCAGCTACCACCCGCATTATTTACTTCGCGCCATGAAGACCTTGCACATCGAGTTCAAAGCGAAGTAAGCCCCTCCTCTCAGGCCCTTCCTGTCCACCACTCGGGGATCGCAATCGGAAAGACCAACTCGGTGTTCCGCAATGTCTCACTGGCATCATCCGGGAGGGGCGGATTCTCGGTAGGTGGTAGCCCGCTCGCACCTTTTACGGGATCCACGTACTCCAATTCGACGCTCGCGAGCACACCCTCAAAGTCATGGCCCTCGTGATAGTCAGACGCCTGATGAAGATAAAACGCCCACTTATCCTCGAAAGACAGCAAACAATAGTAGTGGAGCGGCTTCTGCGCCTTGAAGTACTCGTAGCGCAGCACCTGATCTTCCTGCTCAAAAGTCTGGCGCACCATATCCGCCATGATGGCCTCCCACTCAGCCTCTTTTCCCGGTTTGATTTCGAGATGCGCGAGAATCGTCGCCATAGTCAGTTACTCCCTCTTAAACAGCCGTTTTAACAAGGTTTAAATTCAGTTCGAGCGTGCCAAGCATGATGCCCGGTTGATGTAAAAAGGCGTTGTTTGCGCCGTAAGCGATCGTGTCGACACGCTCCAGCAGCCGCGTCCAGGCGATCTGCTGTTCCAGTCGTGAAATCCCCGCACCGGGACACACTCTGGGACCCGCAGAAAAAGAGAGGTGCCGGCTGGCCGCTTTGCGATCGAGCTGGAGATCCATAGGGCACTCAAATGCCTCCGGATCGATGTTCCCGGCAGCCCAGCGCAAATGCAGTACCGAACCCCTGGGAATCGTCACCCCCCCAAATTCTTCGTCTTGGCTGGTGAGGCGCGTGGAGAGACCTTGAGTGGGTGCTCGCAAGCGGAGTGATTCCTCGATAAAGACCCTGAGCTGCTGCGGGTTGGTCTTGAGCGCCTCGAATAAGCCCGGCCGATCGCATAGCAATTGTGCTTGTTGCTCCAACGCGTACTGCGTGGTCTCCAGTCCGCCCAAAACCATGGCATACACGATGCCGTTGATTTCAAGATCGGTGAGCTTGCGATCCAGCGCGCTATAGGTGACCTGCGTTAAGAAACTGATCATGTCGTCGGCTGGCGATTGGCGTTTGGCGCGAACGATGTCCTGTACGTACTCCTTGAATCCATCTAGCTGCGTGAACTGTGCCGCCAGTTGCTCGTCGGTCAGGCGGTTCAAGTGGCCCTCCCCGTAAACGAAGGGCATGACCTGCGCCTCGCCCCATGCGGCCAGCTGCGGGATATCTGACTCCGGAAAACCCAGCACTTCAGCCATCACCTGTTGCGGCAAGGGCCTTGCGAAGGCCTGTACAAAGTCCACTTCGCCCGCGCTCGGCAACTGGTCAATCAATGCGTCGACGTGCCGGGTAATCATCTCGCGATGCCGCTCGGCTCCCGGGCCCACCCAGGGGTCCGTCAGTTCCTTACGGTGGGCTCGCCATAGCTCGACCGTTGGCCGTAACGTCAGCATGGAGACCATCATCATGTTGATGTAATCCATGTCCTCGGGAGGCGTCTCAGCCGCCGCCATTTGCTCGACCATGAGTGAGGTAATCGGCGTGTAGCGAACGGGATCCTTTACGACGCGGTTGATATCTTCGTACCGGCTCAAGATGAAGGCGTCGGAGTCTGGCGTCAGCCCCTCCCCCGGTAGCCGATGCACCGGAGCCTCGCGGTGCAAGATGGGATAAGCGTCGTACCAGTGTTCCTGCGATCCGGGCCCAAACAGATCAACATCGCTCAGGTTACGCGGGCAGCGCGAGGGATACGAGGAATCGAGAGGGGTCGACACAGTAGGCTCAATCGACCTGCGTGGTCAGTGGCAACGCTGTGGTGTTCTTAATCTCAGTCACGGCAATGTGCGAATGCAACTCGCGAATTAAGTCGCTGGCGCTGAGCGTGTTCCTAACAAAATCTTCGTAGTGCCGCACATCGCGCGTCACGATTTTCAAGATGTAGTCCCAAATTCCCGTCATGGTGTAGCACTCAAGCACTTCGGGGTGGCCCTCTATAATCCTCTCAAACTCGAGCAGATTTTGTCTGCCGGTTTGCGTCAAGTTGACCGTCGCAAAAACCACAACGCCGATACCGAGGGCTTCACGATCCAGCACCGCCACCCGCTTATGGATAATGCCCTGCTCCTCAAGCCGGTTGACGCGACGCCAACAGGGAGACTGCGACATATGCAGCTTCTCCGCCAGCTCCGAAGTGCTGATATCCGAATTGTCCTGAAGAAAACCAAGCAGTTTTTTATCTGTAAGATCGATTGTCATGTCTAACTTTTTCTATTTTTTATCTTTTAGAAAATAACTTATTCATTTATAGGTCATCCAAGCAAAGATTCAAAATAAATTTCCCCGCCCCGGCAATACATAATCTCAGGAGTGTTTATTTTTGGGGGCAAACACATGGGACGCGCAGGACCCGCAGCATTGCGTCAAGTCTCGGTAGACGACAAATACACCCACGACCACGACACCGCTTATATGACCGGCATCGAGGCACTGGTTCGGCTTCCGATGCTGCAACACCAGCGGGACAGCAAGCGAGGGCTTAATACGGCGGGCTTCGTATCGGGATATCGAGGTAGCCCGCTGGGTGGCGTTGATCAAGCCATGTGGAAGGCAGCGCCCTATCTAGATGCGCATCATATCCACTTCCAACCGGGCGTTAACGAGGAGCTTGCCGCCACCTCAGTATGGGGTAGCCAGCAAACCAATCTTTTCAAGGGCGCACGCTTCGATGGCGTTTTTGGAATGTGGTATGGCAAGGGACCGGGTGTGGACCGCAGCATGGATGTGATCAAACACGCTAATGCTTTCGGTACCGCTCGCTATGGTGGCGTGCTCGCGGTGGCGGGAGACGACCACGCCTGCAAATCTTCCACGCTTCCCCACCAGTCAGAATACATGTTCATGGGTGCATCGGTGCCTGTTTTGGCACCCGCTAACGTTCAAGAAGTGCTGGATCTCGGCATCTTCGGCTGGGAACTGTCTCGGTACTCAGGCTGCTGGGTCGGTCTAAAGGCCATCACGGAAAATATGGATTCCGCGATTTCGGCAGACATTGATTCTGATCGGATAGACATCATTATCCCGGAAGAATTTGAATTACCCCCTGATGGCGTCCATGGTCGATGGCCCGACAAGCCCCTCGAGCAGGAGCTCCGCTTAAACAAATATAAGATCTATGCTGCCCGCGAATTTGCCAGGGTCAACCGCCTGAATCGGGTCGTGCAAGATAGCCCCAACGCCCGCTTCGGCATCATCACCTCGGGCAAGGCGTACCTCGATGTCATGCAGGCGCTTGAAGACATGGGCATTACCGAAGCCATCGGCGCCGACATCGGCGTCAGGGTATTCAAAGTCGGCATGCCCTGGCCGCTGGAACCGCGCCTGACGCATGATTTTGCGGAGGGTCTGGAAGAGATTCTGGTTGTCGAAGAGAAGCGTTCCATTATTGAGGACCAGCTGACCTCCCAACTGTACAACTATCATGTAGGGAGCCGACCCCGAGTGGTTGGAGAATTTGATGAGCAGGGTCGAGACTTGCTACCCAATGTGGGCGAACTGACTCCAGCCATGATCGCGCTGGTGATCGCCAGCAGGATCCGTCGCTTCTTCTCAAGCGAACTGCTTGAGGAGCGCATCCGATGGATTGAAGCCAAAGAAAAATCACTCGCAGCACCCTATCAAACCATCGAACGGGTTCCTCACTTCTGTTCCGGTTGCCCACATAACACCTCAACCAAGGTACCAAAAGGCAGTCACGCCCTGGGTGGCATTGGTTGCCACTATATGGCTACCTGGATGCCAGATCGTGCGACGCATACGTTTACCCAGATGGGGGGCGAGGGCGCCACCTGGATCGGTCAGGCACCGTTCACCGACACACAGCACGTATTTCAGAACCTAGGCGATGGCACCTATTTTCATTCAGGTGTGCTGGCGATTCGCGCGGTGGTCGCTGCCGGCGTCAATATCACCTACAAGATCCTATACAACGACGCCGTTGCGATGACTGGAGGGCAACCCGTCGATGGCTCTCTGACCATCCACGATTTGATCCATCAGCTACGCGGCGAAGGGGTACGACGCATTGCCTTGGTGTCTGATCACCCAGAGGACTGGCAAGGGAAATTTGAATCCATACCAGGCTTTAGCCTGACGCACCGGGACGATTACGACGCACTCCTAATGGAGCTCAGAGCCTTCAAAGGCGCCTCTATCATCGTGTACCAACAGACCTGCGCAGCGGAAAAAAGACGTCGGCGCAAACAAGGAAAAATGCGCTACTCAGATCGCCGCGTTTTTATCAATGAAGCGGTTTGTGAGGGCTGCGGCGATTGCAGCGTTGAGTCCAACTGTCTATCGGTGCTGCCGAAGCCGACCGCCTTAGGCAGAAAACGCGAGATTGATCAGAGCGCCTGCAACCATGACTTCAGTTGCCTCAAGGGTTTCTGTCCCAGCTTTGTGTCGGTCATCGGCGGCGAATTGCGCAAACCCGAGATCACTGAATCGGCAGAAACGTTCTTTGATCCCCTGCCCACCCCCGACTTACCCCCTCTGGAGCAGCCCTGGAATACAGTGGTTGCGGGCGTCGGCGGTACCGGCGTGCTCACCATTACCTCGCTGATTGCCATGGCGGCTCATATTGAGGGTAAAGGGTGTGCGACATTGAATCAGACTGGCCTTGCTCAGAAATTCGGTGCTGTGGTGAGTCATGTCCGGGTCGCCAAGGCACAGGCAGACATCAAAGCGGTTCGTATCCCAGCGGGCGAGGCGGACCTGCTCATAGGATGTGATCTAGTGGTAAGCACCGATTACGAGGCGATGGGCAAGGTCGCTCACGGACGCACTCATGCAGTGATCAATGACAATGAGCAGCCCACAGCCGCGTTCGTCCAAGATCCTGATGCACATTTTCCGGCCGAGGGCATGCGCCAGAAGGTGGTCGCGGAAGTGGGAGATCAACTGGAATTTGTGCATGCCACCAACATCGCACTGAAATTGACCGGTGATGCTATCGGCACCAATCTCTTTTTGCTTGGCTATGCGTGGCAACGTGGCTGGGTTCCAATCAGTCAAGCTGCGCTTGAGCATGCCATCGAATTGAACGCAGTGGCGGTCGACTTCAACAAGCGCGCCTTCCTCCTTGGCCGCCGTTTTGCCCATCAACCGCAACTCGTGGAGTCGCTGTTACCGAGAGAATCACAGGAAATTGTTCCCGACCTGACCTTAGACCAACTCATTGAGGATCGTTTTACGCGACTCTCAGCCTACCAATCGCTGAGCTATGCACGGCGGTACCACGATCGCATTGGCACCGTTCGTGAGGTCGACAGTAACCCCGAGGATGAAGATTCACTCACCCGAGTGGTTGCCCAACAACTTTTTAAGCTGATGGCCTACAAAGACGAATACGAGGTCGCACGCTTATACACCGACGGCACCTTTCAGGCCCGACTGGCTGAACAATTTAAAGGCAAGTACTCGCTCAGATTTCATCTGGCGCCTCCTCTGCTGAGCAGCGTCGACGCGATAACAGGCAAAGTGAAAAAAAGGGAATTTGGTCCCTGGCTCCTGCCACTCTTTCGACTACTCGCAAAGCTCAAGTGGCTGCGCGGGACACCCCTGGATATTTTTGCGCTGACAAAAGAGCGCCAAGCAGACAGGGAGGATCTGACACGCTATGAAGCAGATCTCACCGAAATCTGCGCCAGACTGAAAGCTGACAATTACGCCGCAGCGCAGGAGTTGGCGAAACTGCCAGAAAAATTACGTGGCTACGGTCATGTGAAAACACGAAATCGAGACGCATTACTTGCGAAACGATCCAAGCTCCTCAATGAATTGCGCGGCGACACTCAGTACGTGGCAATTACCCGAAGTGCAGCCTAACGGTCGAGTGACAGCAGAGTGGCAACCGGACGCAACCCGGCACTGTCGCTAGAGTGGCAAAGCCCGAGCGGCAGGAGACGATCAAAAGGGTTTTTTGTGTGTCAGGTCAAAAAAGTTGGTCGGGACGGCAGGATTTGAACCTGCGACCACCACACCCCCAGTGTGGTGCGCTACCAGACTGCGCTACGCCCCGAACGGACGCGGATCATACCCAAATTTGGTGGGGGATTAAACCGATGAGAGCAGGGATAGGGCTTTTTCCAGGTCGCTCAGGCTTTCGCGGATGGCGGCCTGAATTTCGACCGGCGTGGGCTCACGTCGCTCGTTACTCAGGCGCTGTCTCGCGCCGCCAATTGTGTAGCCCTGCGAGTACAACAAGCTACGAATCGTTCGCACCAGTTCAACGTCCTCACGCTGGTAGTAGCGTCGATTTCCACGGCGCTTGACCGGGCTCAGTTGAGGAAACTCCTGCTCCCAGTAACGCAGCACATGAGGCTTGACGGCGCAGAGCTCGCCCACCTCCCCAATCGTGAAATACCGCTTCTCAGGAATGGCAGGCAACTCATCATTGTGTCGCGGATCAAACATCCAGCACCCCTTCCTCTCCCATATTGACGTCAACACGGGCCTTCAATTTCTGGCCCGGCTTGAACGTCACCACCCGCCTGGCGGAAATGGGGATTTCTTCTCCGGTTTTGGGGTTGCGGCCAGGCCGTTGGCGCTTATCACGTAAATCAAAATTTCCGAAACCTGACAGCTTCACCTGCTCATTGTTTTCCAGGCAAATCCGAATCTCTTCAAAAAACTGTTCTACCAGCTCCTTCGCCTCGCGCTTATTTAGCCCGAGACGTTCATGCAAGCGGTCAGCCAGTTCGGATTTAGTGAGCGCGGTCATCTGAACGGTCAGTGCCGTAGCGTGGCACCGAGCTTTTCCCCCAAGGATTCAATAACTTGTGACAGAGATGCGGTGATCTCTTCGTCCGTAAGGGTGCGACTTTGATCTCTGAAAGTCAAACCAATGGCCAGACTTTTCGCCGTTGGATCAACGCCTTCCCCCTCATACACGTCAAAAATCAATGCTTGAGCCAGCGCGCCACCCGCTGCTTGCTGCGCGCAATCCAGTACTGCCTGAGCGGGGATCTCACGATTGACGATCACGGCAATGTCTCGCCGAATCTCAGGAAACTTTGATATTTCCTGGAAGCTGGGCACTGACACCTGCGAGATTTCTGCGAGCCTCAGCTCCGCAACGAATGTGGCAGCAGGCATATCCAACGCCCTAGCAGTCAGCGGATGAAGACGCCCCGTCACACCCACCGCACAGTCATTCAAAAGAATTTCGGCAGTCTGCCCATCGTGTAGGCCAGCAAACACCGCGGGACGGAAAGACAGGCCGTCAGTATCACCACACAGAAGCGCTTCTATCTCGCCTTTCAGGTCATAAAAGTCGACAGCTTCTGCCTTGGCTGACCATGCCTCGGGTAACCGCGACCCACACATAATCATCGCCATCATAGGCTCTTGCGCGACCGTCTCGCCGGGCATAAACCGGAGGCCCGTCTCGAAAAGCTTGACCCGACTCTGCTGCCGTTTGATGTTATGGCTCGCTGCTGCCACCAATCCGGGTATGAGCGAGGTCCGCATCACTGCGAGATCACTCGAAATGGGATTTTGCAGTGATACTGGAGCCAGCTCGGGATCAAACTGTTGCTGCAACTCAGGGCTGACAAAGCTGAACGTGATCGCCTCACTGAAACCTCGCCCCACCAATCGCTGTTTGATCGACGCTTTGGATAACTGCGTTTCTGGGAGTGCATTAACCGACGCCGCGCCGCTCAGTAGCGCCACCGGAATATTGTCGTACCCCACAGTGCGGGCAATCTCCTCGATAAGATCTGCCTCGCGACCCATATCAAAACGCCAGCTGGGCGCCGTGCATTTCCATGTGCCGGCTCTATCACCCGGCACAATCTTGAAACCTAAACCGGAAAAAATGCGGGTGATCTCGTCGTCGGCAACGTCGATACCCAACATGGTGTCTACGGCTTCCTTACGCAACAAAACGGGCTCACAGCGTGGCAGGTCGGATGGAGAGGTCACATCCACCACCGACGCGGCATCACCGCCGACGCATTCAAGTAGCAGTGCCGTCGCCCGCTCCATCGCTTGATAGGCTAACTCGGGGTCGACGCCACGCTCATAACGATGCGAAGCATCCGTATGCAAACCGTATTGTCGCGCTCGACCCGCAATTAACTCGGGAGCAAAGTACGCCGCCTCGAGGAGCAGGTGTTTCGTTTGAGGTCCAATCCCGCTGCCCTCGCCACCCATGATGCCCGCCATCGCCAGCGGTTTCTTGTGGTCCGCGATCAGCAATGTGCCGGCATTCAGTGCACGCTCTTCACCATCCAGCAGCGTGATCTTTTCTCCGGATTCCGCCTCGCGCACCCGGATACCGCCCTCCAGAGTCTCAAGGTCAAAAGCGTGCAGCGGTTGACCCAGTTCCAACATTACGTAGTTGGTGATATCGACCACCGCGTCGATAGACCGGATGCCGGCTCGCCGCAAGCGCTCAACGATAGCCAATGGAGTGGGTCGCGAGACATCGACATTGCGGATGACGCGCCCCAGATAGCGTGGACATTTCTCTGGCGCCGTCACTTCAATCGGAAAACACTCGTCAATGGAGGCAGCGACAGCGTCAATGGTGGGCGCTTTCAGCGGCTGATCGGTCATAACCGCCAGGTCCCTCGCTACACCCATCACGCTGAGGCAATCTGCTCTGTTCGGCGTTAAGCCAATTTCGATGAGTTGGTCGTTAAGATCCAGATAGTCCTCGATCGGCATACCAACAGGCGCATCGGCAGCCAAGGACAACAAACCATCATGATCGTCTGACAGGCCTAACTCAGCACCCGAGCACAGCATGCCCTGTGATTCGACACCTCTGAGCTTCGCTTTTTTGATTTTGATGCCGCCAGGCAATCTGCCTCCGGGTTGCGCGAGTGGCGCCTTCAAGCCCTGTGCCGCATTGGGGGCGCCACAAACAATCTGGACCGTTTCCGTGCCGGTGTTGACAGCGCACACCCTCAGCTTATCGGCATCGGGGTGCTGCTCCGCTGCGGTGATTTCTGCCACCACGACGCCACTCAAGCCCTCCGCCAACGGTGTAATCGAGTCGACCTCGAGACCTGCCATCGTCAATCGATGAGCCAACGCCTCAGTATCTAGGTCGGGGTTCACCCACTCACGAAGCCAATTTTCAGACAGAATCACGGCGAGCCACCTCAGCGGAACTGCGCAAGAAAGCGCAAATCATTTTCAAAATTTAGCCGCAGATCACCAATGCCGTAGCGCAGCATGGCCAGTCGTTCGACACCCATGCCGAAGGCGAAACCGTTCAAGCGCTCGGTATCTACCCCACTCATCTCCAGAACGCGGGGGTGCACCATGCCGCAGCCCATCACCTCAAGCCATCCGGTTCCACTGCAGATGCGGCAGCCCTCGCCCGCACATTTCACGCACTGAATATCGACTTCTGCAGAGGGCTCAGTGAACGGGAAGTAGGAAGGGCGAAATCTGACAGATAAGGAGTCCTGCTCGAAAAACGCGTGCAGAAAATCCTGAATCACACCCTTAAGCTGACCAAAACTCACGTTCTCATCGATCAACAAGCCCTCGACCTGATGGAACATCGGCGAATGGGTCAAATCTGAGTCGCAGCGATAGACGCGACCGGGGCAGATCACACGGAGCGGCGCCTCGCGGCTCTCCATCGTTCGAATCTGCACCCCTGAGGTATGCGTCCGCAGGACATGCGTCTCGTCGATATAGAAAGTGTCGTGCATCGCGCGCGCCGGGTGATGCGCGGGGATATTGAGGGCTTCGAAGTTATGGTAGTCATCCTCGATCTCAGGCCCCTCCACGACCTCAAAACCGAGCGCCACAAAAAATTCCGACATCCTGTCGATGGTGCGCGTAATCGGATGCAGAGCACCCAAATCCTCGGACCTGCCTGGCAGCGTGACATCCAGGCTCTCATTCGCCAGCTGCTCGGCAATCGCGGCCTGTTGCAGCGCGTCCTTCCGCTCCGAAATCAATGCACTCAGCGACTGCTTCACTTCATTGATTTCAGCGCCCGCCTTCGGACGCTCCTCGGCAGAGAGTTGCCCGAGCCCTTTCAACAGGTCCGTTACGCGCCCCTTCTTGCCGAGCCACTCCACCCGGAGCTTTTCCAGTGAGGCCGCGTCTGCAGCCGCCTCGATAGCGGCGGTCGCTTCAACTTTCAGTTCGTCCAATGCTTGCATCGGCTTCGCGTCCCGACGTCATTCAAATGATTTAATAATAAAAAGGGGAGACAACTGCCTCCCCTACCTAGACTCAATCAAACAGACCCTGTCGTCTTGTGCGATATCAGGCTGCCAGAGCGGTACGGGCGCGCTCTACGACAGCGGCAAAAGCGTCTTTGTCATGCACGGCAAGATCAGCCAGCACACGTCGATCCAGTGCGATGTCTGCACGCTTGAGCCCATTAATCAGACGACTGTAGGTCAGTCCATTAGCGCGTGACTGGGCGTTGATGCGCGTGATCCACAGGGCGCGGAACTGACGCTTGCGCTGTCGACGGTCACGGTATGCATACTGGCCCGCTTTGGTCACGGCCTGCTTAGCGACACGGAATACGCGAGAGCGCGCTCCGTAATAGCCTTTAGCTTTCTTGAGAATCTTTTTGTGACGACGATGCGCCGTCACTCCACGTTTTACGCGAGGCATAGGTCAGGTCTCCTGATACGGTGAAGCGTTATTTGGCGCGCAGCATGCGATCGATCAAAACCTCATCCGATTTGTGAATCATCGAGGTTCCACGCAACTGCCGCTTACGCTTGGTCGTCATTTTGGTCAGGATGTGGCTCTTGTAAGCGCTTTTACGCTTGTAACCACCTGCCGTTTTCTTGAACCGCTTAGCGGCCCCGCTGTGAATTTTTGCTTTGGGCATCTCTACTACTCCGCATTGGCACGTACTGATCGCTCAGCCGTGGTTAAGTTCATCGGAACTTAGGGCATTCACGGGCCACTAAGTCCGTTTTTTAGGGGCAATCACCATGGTCAGTTGCCGGCCTTCCATTTTTGGAAACTGCTCGACACTGCCCAATTCGGCCAGATCGGCTTCTACTCGCTTGAGTAACTCCATGCCGATTTCCTGGTGGGCCATTTCACGACCGCGATACCGCAGCGTGACTTTGGCTTTATCGCCATTTTCGAGAAAACGTGTCAGGTTGCGCAGCTTTACCTGATAGTCTCCTTCCTCCGTCCCTGGACGAAACTTCATTTCCTTGATCTGGGTGCGCTTGGCGCGTTTT
>PBLO01000018.1 GCA_002721785.1 Halieaceae bacterium | reverse complement strand
GGCATAATCATCGTTGACGCGAGTGAAATCGCAGGGGATGTCGCTGAGCGTTCTTTCAGAGATTGAGCCTGTTTCGAGATTGATGCGCCATTCATAAAGGTGGCCTTGGTTCTCCTCGAGGTTGTTACCTTCCGACGTGCCGGCCCCCGCAATATCGGCTGTCTGCGAGCGAGAAGCCTGCAATACAACTTCACTGCCTTCATCCCAGGCGTTGGCAGTGTGAATGACGACGCCTGTCTCTACATCGAACCATTTGACGTCCTCATCGGTGCCGTAGCGCGGCATCACGCCAATGCGTGAACCGTATCGCGGCTCAAAGTCGACGGCCGGACCACCTGATATGGCGCGCCCGATATCCAGCGTAATTGGAAAATCGAGAAACAGCGTGTATTTCTCAGTCACCGCAAAGTCGTGCATGAAGATAGAGCGCGGAATGGTGATGGGTGTGGAATGCACCAGTTCGCCCTGCGCATTGATGACGGAGTAGCTCACGAAGGGGGCCTGAAAAGAGTAGCCATAGGCCATCATCTCGCCCGTCTTCTTGTCGATCTTGGGGTGTGCTGTAAACGGGTGCGAGAGTCTGCCGGCAAAGTCAGTGGGACCGATCGTCTCAAGGCCCGGTAGAGCGATGACTGTCGGTTGTGAGGGCTCGTGAAGGGCATAGAGCGTCTCGTTATGAAAGGCGAAGGCGGTATTGGCGAGATTCTTGGAGGCGGGAGCGCCTTCTGGAACGCGTGATGGCGTCGGGTCCATCAACGAATTCATGCCCTTGTAGACCCAATCCCCTTGCTCACGCTCCAGCTTGAAGCCTTCATTCTCGATGAACCGGTTTCGGTAGCGCGCAGTGCCCTGATTAAACTCTATGGAGTGGATCATGCCGTCGCCATCAAAGGTGTGATACGCCTCTTCGCTGAAGACATGAACCGGATTCGGGCCTACCCGCAGAAAGTGCCCTTGAAGATCTGTGGGGATGGCGCCGATCACTTCCATGCCCTCGGCGTCGCGCTCCTCGGCAACTGGACTGAAGTTGCCGTCGAGGAAAAAATTGGGGGAGGGTGCATCCGCCTGTATGAGTGCCATGAACGATTCCTTATACAGATTGCGAGTCGATATTTATGATGGGTCTTCGCGCCAGTATATCGCCTAACACCGAACCGTAAGGTATTGTCGGGGTGAAGTCCTGCGTATGGTTTGAGAGGTCCGTGAACATGAGCCAACTGCCGAAATGTCTGCTGTTATCGTTTTCACTGTCGGCACTGTTACTGCCCGCTCTCTCGCATGCTGCGGAGGGGCCACCGCTTGGCAATCTAGCCCAATACCCGCCAGAGCGCGTCTTGCTGACGGTCACTACGGGGGATGACGGAGGCCCCGACCTTGCGCCAAGCGAAATCGTTCTTAACTCTGGCCGATATTATCGGCTCACAATTGATTGCCCCGACGTGGCCGGTGATCTGAGCGGTTGGCGAGTCGAAATGCCAGAATTTCTCAACAATGCGCATCTTCGCTTGGTGACGGTGGGTGATATCGAGGTGCACCTACAAGGCTTAAGCTTTAACGCCATTGAGTGTGACGAAATCGGGTCTGCTCATGTCAGCTTCGTACCGATTAAACCGGGTTCGTATCCGCTCTATGTTGGCAACGTGCCACTAGCCGTGGGTAGGCCTATCGGTGAGGCAGGCGTTCAGGTAGAGGGGAAGTATGTTTTCGGTGCCATTACGGTCCGGTGAGTGATGAGTTTTGCGAGTCGGTCAGTTCACGCAAGCTCTGAAATCGCTCGGTAGCCCATGCGCATGGCTTCAATGGCGTCTGCCGCAGGTGCTGAGTCCGAGTTCGCGATCGTAATGCGGCCGTGGGGTTGCCGGCCGATAGCAGCAGAGTCACCCGGCCCTGCAACAGCATAGCCGTGCGCCCAGCGGTTCACGGTGAGACTCGCGACGTCACGGTCAAAGTCAAAATGTGTGGAGGGCAGCATCCCCGTAAGATGCTCGCGCACTTCCGATTCATAGTCTGCAAAGGTTCTACCCAGCATGCGATAGCGCGCTTCTTTGTATTGCTCAGCTCGGGGTTTCCCCAGCTCTTCGCTATAAGGACAACTGATCATCTGAATGATGCAGGGATCGTCCGGCGTTTGGGTGTACTGGTAGCCACCCAGGCTGACCGGGAAATCCATAAAAAGCGTTTGATGCATATTCCCAGGGCACATCGCGAGCCCCAGTCCTTGCTCTTTGAACGCCCGCCAATTCCTGAGCCCGACCGTCGTATAGATCAGCGGGCTTTTCATCTGCTGATGGAGCGCTGCTGACTGCGGTGCGGGCAGATCTGCCACGATATGCGGAATCATCATGTTGTAGCAGGCCATGACCACATTACTTGCCGACACCTCGTAGGTGTTGCCCTCGTGCATGTATCGCACCGAAACGTCCTCTGCGCTTTCCGCTGCGCCTCGGTGTGACACATCGACCACGGTGGTATTGAGCCGGATACGCGACGATTGTGTGTCGCCGTCGAGCCGGCCATAGTCAAATCGCGCGTTCACCAGTGCTTCTGCAGAGTTCCCCTCAGCGATGTGTGGAATCAAGTATTTCACCAAAGCGCGTGCGACCCCCGCATTGCCGTCGGGGAAATGATGAATGTAGGGATGATCTTCGTCGTACACCCCGACGGGCGCGAAGCCCAGTGCGCCACACTCTTTGGCTTCACCAATGCTGAGCAATTCAGTGCCGGCGTTGGACCAGTCGATGCCCGAGTGGCGTGCCATATGGAGCACATCGGGGTCATCCACGCCCAGGGTGTTCCGCAGGTAGTCAAAATAGTTATGGCGGTAAATATAGT
Source organism: Halieaceae bacterium (assembly GCA_002721785.1). Taxonomy (GTDB): domain Bacteria; phylum Pseudomonadota; class Gammaproteobacteria; order Pseudomonadales; family Halieaceae; genus Luminiphilus. The sequence goes on along the minus strand of PBLO01000018.1, from coordinate 23,995 downwards.
CTTCTAGCTCGGCATCCGGCACGCCCAGTAGGTGCACGCCACCTTTGAGTACCCGCAACAGCTGTTCTTTTCCGCGCGCGCTAAGGGGGGTCTTTGCCACGGCGTCTTCGTCAGACACTGCGGCGCCGGGCAGGCCCTCGATGTAGTTGTAGTAGTTGCAAAACGGGTGGTGGACGAGTGTGTCTCGACCAAATTGCTTGGCGTTGAAGTAGGTCGTCGCGCTGAGCCCATGGCGCGCGTAAAACCCCTGATCAAAGGCGCTATCAAATCGGTAGAGGTCCACACCAATATCGGTGAGCAACTTGCGAATGACGGGGTCAGCCGTGCGTGGTTCCACTAAAGTCTGCGAGCCGCCGTAACTGATCAGCGTTTGCCCGTCGATTGTGTGCTCATTGCGTTTGGCATGCCCGCCAAAGTCATCATGGTTATCCAGGATCAGAATCGTTTTGTCTGGCCCGTGCTGTTGGCGGTAAAACACCGCTGCCGCCAAACCGCTCAGCCCCGCGCCCACTACAACTAAATCGTAGTGTTCGTCGATTGGTTTGGGGATTCCCGGCTGATAACCGCCTTGCCAGCTCCGTTGGTGAGCAATGGTATTCGCGCCGGGGTAACTGCCTCTCAGGCCCGTCAGTGCAGGTGGGTAGGGGGCAGTATGGTGAGTAGCAAGCAGCGGCGAGACACTGCCCATAGCGGTACCGGCCAGTGCGATAGCGCTCCCGTTGACGAAGTCTCTGCGTGTGAGTTTAGGCATGTGGCTGCTTTCCCTGTTTCATGGGATTCATCATGCCATGAACGTCACGAGGCGTGGCAATCGACTCTTGCCTCCGAGTCACGGCGCACTGTGGCACCGCAGGCGAGATTCCGCGCAATAAAAAAGGGGGCTTACGCCCCCTTTGAATTGGCCACTGTTGATCTCAAATTAGAACGAGATCGCAAACTCCGCGCCGATAGTGCGAGGCGGTGTCCACCAACCGCGTGTTGTCAGCGGTGCGATAGTTGCCTGACCCAACTCCTGATCATCGGTCAGGTTCTTACCATAGACCGTGAGGCGATAGCGGTTGTCTGCCCAGAGGTAGCTGATGCTGCCGCTGAGGTCGTTAATGCTATCCATATGGCCGATGGGGTTGTTGGTCGCCTCGATTTCAACCGTATCGCGGTAACGATAGGAGAGGGAGGTCTGCAATGTGCCGCCGCCAATGTCCGCGTCATAGGTGGTGATCACGCCAAACGTGTTTTCTGGCGTATTCCGCGGAATCAGGTTGGAGTTATCGGTGATCACGCCATCGCCGGTAATGTCTGCAAAGTAGTTGTCGTACTCCGCGTCGATGTAGCCGTAGTTAGCGCGCAGGCTCCAGTTCTGTGTGATCTGGAAGTTCATTTCCAGCTCGACCCCGAAGATTTCCTGTGTTGAGGCGTTACGCACAACAGTTGCCACGTTGGAGAGGCTGACAGGGATCAAAATAGATTCCTGCTTCTCTTCGTAGTCGCTCATGAAAATCGTCGGGTTGAAGGTTAAGCGGCCGTCCAGCCACGTGCTCTTCAAGCCCAGCTCGTAGTTCTTGACGTATTCGGGATCGAAGGTAGGCGAAATGTTGTAGTCCGCCTGACGCCCGAAGAAGCCGCCACTCTTGAAGCCTTCTGAGTAAGAGGTCCAGAGCATCATGTCGTCGTTGATCTGCCAGCGAAGTGAGGCGCTAGGCGTGAACTCAGACCACTCATTAGCGTAAGGCTGTGGGTCACGCAGTGGTGGAATGGGATCGCCTGCAGCCGGGTCATAGGGCACGCCGCCGTTACCACCAACGAAGTCTTTCTCTTCCTTGGTATAACGACCGCCCACCGTCAGCGTCCAACTGTCGTTGATCGCATAGTCCATGGAAACGAAGCCTGCCAGTGATTCAGTCTCCTGATTCTGGCCGTTACTGTTGAGTGACGTCGGAGCCAAGGGCCCTGGATAAGCACCAATCAAGGTCAGTACATAGTGCAGGTGACCAACATCCCATCGCTGCACATAGTCAACGTCGAAGGAGTACAGACCGGCGACGAAATTGAATGGGCCGTCAAAGGAACTTGTCAGCCGCAACTCGTGGCTGGTCTGCTCCCAGTCATTGTAGAAGTTCATGTCCAGCCAATCAGCGGGGCCCGCGTCAAAGTGCTGCATGTTCTGCTCGTTCTGATCGCGGAAGCCACCGATATAGGTCAACTGCAAACCACTGTTGATTTCCCAGTTGGCGGTGACAATTGTCGTGTCGTACTCGTTGTCACTGAAGTTGCGACCATTCATGGAGTTGGTGGTCGACGTGTCGTTCGAGGTGCTGTAGCAATCTGCCAGGAAGGGCAGCACGCATGCCAAGTCACCAGCCTGGTTGGTGTTGACATAGGCACCTTGGTCACTGGTGTCTTCCATGCGCTCATAATGCAACTTCAAACTAAAGCTATCAGTGGGTTGCCACTTCATGGCAAAGCCGTAGTTGATGATGTCATCACCGCCGACGTCTTCTTCGAGTGTGGTGTTGTACATCCAGCCGTCACTCTTGATCTGCGCACCAAAGAGTTTTAGACCGAGGGTGTCGTCGATCAGGGGTACGTTGACCACACCCTTCACGTCTTCACGGCCGTGCTCATCAACCGTCAGGCTGAAGTCGCCGCCCCAGTCCATAGTGACATCACCGCGGATAATGTTGACGATACCGCCGGTGGTGTTCTTTCCGAACAGCGTGCCCTGCGGGCCCCGGAGAATCTCAATTCGCTCGACGTCAAAGTTCTGCATCAGCACACCACTGACGGTACCCAGGAACATGCCGTCCATGATGATGCCGACTGGTGGATCCAAGCTCTTGTCGTAGTCACTGGCACCCACACCGCGAATGTTCACGTAAGCGGCGCTGCCCGATCCGACTGCGCGTCGGATGTAAACGCTGGGCGAGAAAGTTGCGATGTCTTCGAGTCGTCGCACTTGAGCTTGCTTCAGCTCTTTGGTGATAGCGGCAACGGACACGGCGACGTCTTGTAGCGACTCACTTCTGCGGGTCGCGGTAACGATAACCTCTTCAAGTGCGACGTCTTGCGCGAGAGTGGGAACACTCTGGAAGCTGGCCGCAATCGCCGCCGAGCAGGCGGCTACTGCCAGCCGCTTGGGGCTCTTGAACATGGATAGTGGGTGCTTCTTTATCATTATGACTACCTCTCTGATGGTGAACTACTGTTTTGGTTGTGTTGCTGAAATGGTATGGTGCTAACTCGGTGGTTCCTCTTTGGTTTGAACTGTTTTTTTTCTGCTGTAAAGCGCATGAATCACTCAACTGGCCATTCGTACTTCGATAGGCTCAGCTGCATCCGAGGCTTCTGACCGTCTGCTCGTGAGTGTTGTTAACAAGTCTTCCAGCCATTCCTTGGTGGCGCCTCTACAGAACGGAATGAGATCCAAGCAGTGCTTGATGGTCGCTTGCTGGCGGAGCGTCGCGAGTGAGATCAGTTTTTTCTGCCAAAGGAGGGTCACACCCCATTGGCTAGCCGCCATCAGCTGTGAGAGCTGAGTGATGTCAGTCCCGATTTCCAGCTGACCTTCGGCGCTGGCCGTAAAGAGCGCCTCGTAAAACCACTCCTGGGTACGACCCACCCGATGATGTTCGGCTTCCTCTTGCGCACTGATACCCAGCACGACGGCGATCGCAGATTCCATAAATTCTGGCGACTGCTCGAACGTCGTCATCGTTTGCTGGGTGAGCTCCAGTATTTGCGGGATCCCGGGCGCGGCTTCCATAACCGGATCAGCGCGCTCAGTTTCATAACGACTAAAGGCGGCGGCGGCCAGCAGGAGCCCGCTACGGTTCTTAAACAGGTTGTATAGTGTTTTGGGACTGACACCACTTTTTTCGGCAATAAGCGCCATGCTGATGTCAGCAGGGTGCTCCGCTTCTAGTAGTTTCAATGTTTCTTTGAGTATGCGTTGCCGGCGCTCAGCCAGCCCACTCGATGCATACTTGCCCCGAACTTGTGTCATATCGACCAGTTATTTTTATTAAGTCGAGGTACCAAAATTACAGGACTGTGTAAATTTTGCAAGCGTCCGGTTCTGGGGTAAGAATGCGCATTAGCGGGCGCACGCCTCGTGCCGTATATATGTGCCAAAAGTGACCCGCGATAACACAATAAAACGACAAAAAAGGAAGTCGATATGACCCAGCAAAGCACCAATTATGATGATGTAAAGCAGTACCGTCTCGATCCCGACCGGGAGCAGGAATTGGTGAACTGTGCCGGCGAATGCACCTTTTGTTGGGCAAATAAAGCGGGGCATCCCCTGGGGGTGACCACGGCTTATGTGCCCGTTGACGGCAAAATCTGGATGACCGCAACGCGCGAGCGCGTGCGAATCAAGGCAATCGCCCGCGACGGTCGCTCATCCGTGGTGATGTCGAGCAAGGGCACGCACATGGGGGGTGGCAAGACCGTGACCTATAAGGGTCACACCGTGATTCATGACGATCGAGAAACCAAGATGTGGATGTACCAGCTGCTCGCGCAGGGCATGGCCAAAGCGGGGGACAGCGGTGGGGATTTCACCATGGGGCTTGATCCCGACTTGTTTGTGGCATTTCTCGACACGCCCGAGCGCATCGTGCTCGAGTTCACGCCCGAGATGTCGATTCCGTTCGATGGCGACAAAATGGCGAAAGGAACAGCAGCGGCCTATGCGGAGTTTGCGGCCAAGGCTGCTGAGGCTGCTAACGGAGACTGAGTACGGTGTTTGCCTGAATCAAAACAAGCGGCCTATAGGCCGCTTTCTTATTGTGGCGTATTTATTGTGGCGTGCTCTTGCCGCTCGAACAGAAAGCCACGCAGGGGCTGGTTTGGGTTCGTCTAGGCTACGACCATTTCAAAGCAGGTGGATGCTAGGCCTCACGCCTCGGTGATGACTTGTACCAGCTCTAAAAAGGTGCCGTCCGGGTCTTTGAAGCAAAAGAATCGAGCGTAGCTTGTCTCTGAGGTGTGGACGTTGACGGGTTCGGACACCACCTCAACGCCCTGAGACACGAGAAACTCAAAGTCCGCGTCGATGTCTCCACTCGCGAGCGCAATACGCGCCAGTCCCGGCCGATAGAGATTGGGGTAGGGCGGCGAGTCGTCGCGGGGTGACTTCCACTCGAGCAGGTCAATCACCATCGGTTGTTCGGCATTTTGAAGCGCCATCAGCGCGCCCTCGACCTGATACTTCGGCATGCCGACCGCGTTTGCAACCTCTTCGGTATTGGTCTCGGGTACAGGCCAATACACCTGAAAACCCAGCATCTCGTAGAACGCTTTGGAGCGCTCAAAGTCGCTACAGTTGACATTGATGTGCACCATACCGGTGATGTGCATGATCGGAATCTCCTTTGATGTGCTCCGTGAGGGATCTTTTCTCAGATAACGGTATCGCCGTTATCAACGACCATTTCAGCACCTGTCACGTGTTTGGATTCATCGGAAAGCAGGTACAGCACCATATTCGCGACATCCTCGGGCTCGCCGATGCCCATCGCAATGCGGGTGGCTTCCGGATCCTCTTCCGCCATCAAATCGGTGCCCATTAGGGTTTTCAGTGCCGTGTGCACCATCGGTGTGCTGATGGAGCCCGGATGGACGGAGTTACAGCGAATGCCCAGGCCTTCCATACGGCAATGGATCGCGATGGACTTGGTCATAGAGCGAATGCCGCCTTTCGCGGCCGAGTAGGCGAGATAAGGCCCCAGCCCGATGAGCGCGGCGGTGGAGGACATATTGACGATGGACCCGCCACCGTTATGTTTCATCAGTTTGATGGCGGACTGGCACCCCCAAAACGTGGCATCAAGGTGAATGCTAAGTACGCGCCGCCAGATTTCGGTCGACGTATTTTCGATATTGGCGATCGGCGCGATACCGGCGTTATTCACCAGCCCATCCAGTCGACCGAAACGCGTCTCCACCTCGGCCATGAGATGCTGCCACGAGGCTTCTTCACTGACGTCTTGTTGGATGAAGGTAGCGTCGAGATTGTTTGCGTGGGTTTGTCCCGCTTCGGGGTCAATGTCGGTCATGATGACGTGAGCGCCCTCTCGCGTAAGCACCGTTGCGTCCGCGAGTCCCAGCCCAGAGGCTGCGCCGGTGATCACGATGATCTTGTCTTTCACTCGATCCATATTCTTATCCGTTTATGTTTTGGTGGCGTGTTGGCAATCTCTCTCTGAGCGCATCTTGTTTTCCGCGATCGGGCGCCCGGCATCATCCCATCTCAATGAAGCCTTTCCAATCTTCGCGCGCGAGCCGGCACTGCTTGCGATAAAAGGGGAAGCCGCCAAACCAGAACAATGTGGCGCGCGGTTTCCCGGGGATATTGTCACCCATGTAGTAATTGTCAGATTCCGGGTACAGCGTGCTATTGCCAATGTGATTCGTGAGCTGAACGTAGCGTTGCTCCTCATCAGGGTTTGCCTCAATCACGCTGTCCGCGCGTTGCGCCAGATCGTCGATGAGGTCGGTGATGAAATCGCATTGGAATTCCGCAAGCAGGATGGGGTTGTAGAACGGACTGTGTGGCCCGTTGATCCAAAACAAATTGGGGAAGCCATGGGTCATCATGCCAAGATGGCTGGTCAGGCCCTCAGCCCATCGCGCTTTGAGGGGCTCGTCATGGCGGCCTCGGATATCAATCCGATCCATGGCGCCGGTCATCACGTCGAACCCAGTGGCGAAGATGACGGCATCCAGATGAATCTCACGCTCACCGACAATGATGCCACTGGGCGTAAAGTGCTGGATGGGTTCCTCATGTAAGTCAATGAGCTCAACGTTGGGCTGGTTAAAGGCCTCGAGGTAGTTGGTCTCGGGAGACAGTCGACGCGTGAGGATCGGATAGTCCGGGCAGAGTTTTTCCGCCACGCCCGGATCGTCTACGCGCTCGCGAATTTTTTCGCGGGCAAAATCGGCGAGGGTTTTATTCGACGTCATGTCCAGCAGACTGTCGGTGAAGGCGTAGTAGGGCGAGAGCCCGCCCGACGCCCAGCGATTCTCGTACTCTGCTCGTCTCTCTTCCTCACTGACTTCCAGCGCTGATTGCGAGGGTGGGGGTGCCAGATCGGAGTGGACCAAGGTGAAGCCGGAAAAGGAATTGAACTGCCGATCGCGAAGCTCCTCGTATTGGCGCTTCATTTTGAGTGCGTGACCGGGCTCGACTGGCTTGTTGCGCAGCGGAATCGTGTAAGACGGCGTTCTCTGCAGCACAAACAATTCGCCCGCTTCCTGCGCGACCTCGGAAATGACCTGAATGCCGGAGGATCCTGTGCCCACGACAGCGACACGTTTCCCTTTTAGGTTGGGTTCCTCATTGGGCCAGCGGCTGGTCAGGTATTGCTCGCCTTCGTACGTTTCCAAGCCCTCGAAGCGAGGCTCGATCGGTGCCGAAATGAGGCCTGTTGCCATGATGCAGTAGGTGGCCGAGAGTTCATCGCCTTGGTCAGTGCGAATGCGCCAACGCTGGCTCTGTTCGTCAAAGTGTGTATGCGTGACGCGGGTGCCAAACTGAATGTCCTTGCGCAGATCAAAGCGATCTGCGACGTGGTTAGCGTAGCGCTCGATCTCGGGCTGACCGGCGTAGCGCTCGCTCCAGTCCCACTCCTGTTCAAGCTCTTTGGAGAAGGAATAAGAGTATTCGACACACTCGATATCGACTCGCGCGCCAGGATATCGGTTCCAGTACCAGGTGCCGCCGACAGCCTCTCCGATCTCGAAACACTGAACACTTAGTCCGCGCTGTCGGGCACGATGGATCATGTAGAGTCCGGCGAAGCCGGCGCCCACAATCACCATGTCGACTTGTTTTACGTCAGGCTTCACAACGTGCTTAGCAAGAGGAGTCCATTTCTGAGGTGCCGGTCCACCATACCAGCGTTGAGCAAAGCGCGTGTGAGATTTGTCTCAACGCCCTAGGCGGGAGTGGCAAAGCCAGCCAGTTGCTTCCAGGCTTCGCGATAGTCGTAGTCAGTATCGAGTGCCAGATTCAGCGTGTTGTAGGAGGAAAAATCGCTCACCACATGCGTGATTTGGACGATGCCCTTATCCGTGAAGCCGTGATCTCGCAATGACGCTACCTGCGCGTCGGTCACAGCGGCGGGGTCCGAATTGACCTGCAGTGCATAGCCGAGAATCGTGCGCAACCGATCGCCTTCAACCGCCTGCACTCCCGATTTGAGTAGCTGGCCAACGTAGTCTTCGGCGGTGCCTAATCCATGATTCAGAATGGTGCAAAAAGCTGCCGTGCAGTAGGGGCATCCGTTGGCCTGAGAGACCAGAATGCCGATGTGCTGAATCTCTTCCATGGTGAGTTCGCCCATATCCCAGAGCACCTTGGTTGCGCCCAGTTTGGCGGTGAAGAACTCGGGGAAATTGAGCTCCACGTAGAAGTGGTTCGGAACGCTACCTTCCATCTCCGTTACCCAGGCAAAGATGCCTTCGATCGCCGGGTCAGTGACGCGCGCGGGTTTAGGTAGTGCTACTCTCGCCATACTGATTTCTCAATTGCTTTGCCTTTGTGATCGCGATTATGCCTGCTTCATATTTGGATTTCTGGCGACACCGCCTCCACCCATGGTGAGGGGCCCGTTATGGTTTCCAAAACAGCTCATTGCATTACTGACGCGAGTGATTCAGGGGTATTCCCGCCGTTAGTCCACTTGAATGGTTATCCATTTCCAGCGCGTCATGATATCTAAATCGGCGTCGGTGCCCTCTCTGCCGAGACCACTCATGCCGTTGCCGCCAAACGGGATGTGGGGTTCGTCTTGAATTGACATCGCGTTAATATGAACCATGCCGGCATCGGATCTCGCGGCGGCCCTCATCGCGCTCGAGATGTCTGAGGTAAAAATCGCACAACTCAGACCGTAGCTCGTATCGTTTGCCAACTGTATTGCCTGCTCCAAACCATCAACGGTGTAAATCGACGTCACGGGGCCAAATGTTTCTTCTCCGAAGACCACCATCTCACTGGTCACGTCCGACAGTATTGTCGGTGGGCAACAGTTGCCCAGCCACTCACCGCCGTGGAGAAGCGTTGCGCCTTTCTCTAACGCGTCTGCGACGTGTGACCTGACTCTGTCCGCTTGTCGCGAGCTGATGATGGGTCCAATGGCGGTTTCCGGATCTGAGAGGTCGCCCACTTTGACTCCCTTGGCAATTTCGACAAATGCAGGGATGAACTGTTTCGCTATTTCTGACTGCACGATTATCCTGCTAGAAGCCATGCACGCTTGGCCTTGAAAGAAAAAAATGCCCAGCATGGCCGCTTCGAGTGCCTTGTTGAGGTCAGCATCGTCGAGGATGATTAGTGGATTCTTGCCGCCCAGTTCAAGGGTCACGGGCTTCATGCTCTTCGCCGCGATGTTGGCGACGTGTTGGCCGATTCTGGGAGAACCACAAAAGTTAATAGCGGCAATGTCATTGTGCGATGTGAGGAAGTCCCCTATCTCCGCAGGATCTCCCGTGACGAAGTTAAATACGCCCCCCGGCAGGCCTGCCTCATGAAGGGTTTTTGCGAACTGGACGGTAACCTGTGGCGCGAATTCTGAAGGCATCAGAACCGCTGTGTTGCCAGTCGCAATCACCATCGCGATCTGTTTCACATTCTTCAAAAGAGGCACGTTGAATGGGGTAATGCAGCCGATGACGCCCACTGGCTCTCTAACGGACATGCCGAAAGCGCCGGGCCGATCCAATGGCATCGTTTGACCCACCAACCTTCTTGGTACACCCGCAGCGGCGCGGAATGCATTGATGCAATATTCGACCTCAAAAGCGGCTTTCATCTGCGGAGAGCCTACTTCATTGATAAGCAAGTCCATGTACACATCACGGTCTCTCTCAACTATCGACGCCGCGTCGCAAAGTATTTTCTCTCTTGTGCGTACCTCACTGTCCTTGAAATGCTCAAAGGCAATCTTGGCATCGGCAACAGCTAAGTTGACGTCGGCCGAGTTTCCTTTTGCCACTCGAGCAATGAGATCAGCATTTGATGGATTGAGATCGTCAAAATACTCTCCTGAGCTGGGCTTATGGTCTTTTCCGCCTATCCACAATTCGCTCGTGTTCATCTGTTTCTCTCATCCTCCCTTTGGGTCGTTGAAGATTAAACGTTTGCGCTTCGATCCAGTAAGGATATCGCCGGGTCGGATTGGGCGTGCACCTGCAATAAAAAGCGCAGGCGACCTCCGGTCTGGAAGCTACCCTATAATTTTTGGGCCTGATAATTGGCGCCGGCCAAGCGCGCGTTGCGTTTAGTCAGTCGCATCGGATCGCACCTTTGTTTATGATTTTTATGAAAGGTGACGAGGATTGCAATTGGATGGCAGAGGTTAGCGGAAACCTTGAGGCCAAATCGGTTAGAGCGCAGCTCAACTCCAGAGAGATGTCCTTCGCTCAGTGGGAAGTAGTGCTCCTGTGCACTGCGATCAATATGCTCGACGGCTATGACGTGTTAGTCATGTCTTTTGCGGCGGCTCCGGTTGCGGCCGATTGGCAGCTGGATCCTGCTAACTTAGGGCTACTGCTGAGTGCGGGGTTAATCGGCATGGCGCTCGGGTCAATTGTACTCGGATCGCTCGCTGATGCCCTGGGCAGAAAACGGCTGGTGCACATATGCCTTATCACGGTGACGCTTGGAATGATTTTGTCCGCGTACACGCAGTCTCAACTGCAACTGCTCACACTGCGTTTTGTTACGGGGGTCGGTATTGGAGGGATGCTCGCAACCCTGACTGGCTTGGTGTCGGAGTACTCAAATGATAAGCGCCGCGGCATCTGCATGGGGTTGCTCCAGTCAGGTTACCCCCTTGGCGCTCTGTTAGGGGGAATGATTGCTGCGCAAATAATCCAGGTTGCAGATTGGCGGTCGCTATTTCTGTTTGGAGGTGGGCTCTCAGCAGTGTTGCTGCCTTTGATCGTCATTCGCTTACCCGAGTCGCTCGACTTTGTGTCGAGATCTGGCAGTTCTGGAGCCGACGACATGAAAAGGCGGCTATTAGACAAGTTTGAATTATCAGAGCCGCAACACAGCATGGTCGAAGACTTGGACCAAGCCACCGGGAGTTGGAGAAGCTGCTTCACTCCCTTAGAAACGCGGATTAACACGCTATTACTCTGGTCGTGTTACCTCGCGCTCATGTTTTCGTTTTATTTCGTTGTAAGTTGGACACCTAAATTATTGGTAGACGCGGGGCTCTCGACCTCCCAGGGGATATCAGCGGGGGCAATTCTGCAAGCTGGCGGTCTGGTGGGCGCGTTGGTGATTGGGTTGTTGGGCAGTAAATGTGCGGTGAATAAGTTGGCGGCTTGGTTTTTTTCAATCAGCGTGGTCGTGATTTTGGCCTATGGTTGGGCTGACGGAGAATTGACGGCGTTAATGATATTGTCTGCCATGATGGGCTTCTTCCTCATTGGCGCCATGATAGGTCTCTACACGATTGGACCCGCGTTGTATGACGCCAAGTCGAGAGTGACGGGGGTTGGGCTGGCGATTGGTGTAGGCAGATTGGGGGCGATCGCCGCGCCTTTTGCTGGCGGTCTTATGTTGGAGGCTGGCCTCGAGATCAGCCTCATATACGCCGTGTTTGCCGCTCCGCTCGTTTTGGCAGCATTTGCGGTGCGCTCAATATCTCTGCCGATGGCCTTTAGGTGATCCTGTGAGCGGGTTTAAAGTTCGGTGTCCAGACCGAGATGTCATGGGACCTAGCAATACACTACACTCGGCATCTCAGGTCTTTGAAAATTTGATTTGGAGCGGAGTCACGTAATGGCAAGTTTTGAACAGAAGTTCTCCCACCCTTCATTTCCACCCATAAGCAGATCGCTTCCACTGCCCCCAGCATCAGCTCTGAAGCGGAGGGTGACGAGTGTCATCTGCCTCATAGCGATCGCGACTTTTCCCGCAAGTGTAAACGCCAACCTAGAAGAGGTAGTGGTAACGGCGCGGAAGAAAGTCGAGTCGCTGCAAGACACGCCTATTTCGGTAACGGCACTCTCTGGAGATCGCTTGGAGGACATGGGCTTATCGCGCATCACAAAACTCCAGAACGTGACGCCTAATCTCGTGTTTCAGAATACACCGGCATACAGTGGCGCCGGCAACAACGCTGCGGTCTATATTCGAGGCGTAGGGCAAAAAGACTTCGTTCCAACTATTGATCCAGGCGTCGGTATTTATGTCGATGAGGTTTATCTGGGCCGATCGGCTGGAGCCGTGCTAGATATGATCGATATTCAGCAGGTGGAGATACTGCGTGGGCCACAGGGAACCTTATTTGGTAAGAACACTGTTGGCGGCGCAATAAGCATCACTACCACCAAGCCGAACGACGAGTTTGGCGGTAAAGTTGACATCAAGGTAGGGACAGACGAGCGCCGGAACATTAGGGGCGTGCTCAATATACCTCTGTCGGACACCCTATATGCGAGGGGCAGTTTTGGAAGTCTGCAGCAGGATGGGTATGTTTTCAGACCCTTTGATGGCAAAGACCTTGGCAATCAGGATACGGTCATGGGCAGGTTGGCTCTGAGGTGGGCTCCTTCTGATACCTTCACCGCAGACTTGGCGTTCGATTACTACGATGACGAGACGAATGGCCCGCCGTTGCTTACGACTAGGGTCGACGAGTTCCCAGAGAGTGCAACGGCGATCCCGGGGGGTAACTTCCCATTCATTCACAATTTGTTTGCGGGATTCAGCCCGGATTTCGGTGGCCCGAATCCAATCGTCTGCACCCTCCCAGACGCGCCGGTCGCCTGTTTTACTAATGCTAATGCAGTCACGGGGGACAATACGAATTTGGGCACCGGCCCGAATTTCTCAGAGATGGAAAACGAAGCGGTTTCGCTGACGCTGACTTGGGATCTCGATGCATTCACCGCAAAGTTGATTGCCAGTCATAGAAGCCTCGATGGGGAGTTCGCGAGCGATCGAGATGGTTATGCCCAGAACGACGGAGAGCCGGCGGTACCGGGTCTGCCGATCATGGTCAACCCGATCACTCACTACTTCGATACCTTCCAGCAAGATCAATTTTCCGTTGAATTACAACTGTCTGGGAGTTCGGTGGAGGACAGATTGAGTTGGGTGGTAGGGGTTTACGCCTTTGAGGAGGACGGAGAAAATATCAATCCAGTGGATTTCACCACCGTGTCAATACAAAGCGGCGGTTATTTTGATTATTCGAGTGAGGCCGTTTTTGCTCAGGCAACTTTTGATTTTACCGACAAGCTCTCTGCAACAGCGGGCATACGTTACACCAAGGAAGACAGAGACTACTTGCCTGACCAGTACATCCAGGAAATGCCACTGGGAGGGCTGCCATTTCCCTGCTTCAATTCAGACGGCTCAACAAAAGTATGCGCGTTGGGAGACAGGGTCGTTCCATTTGAGACCGTGAACAACTCGATCTCGGAAAGCACGCCGATGGTGAGTGTCAGCTACTCACTTACGGATGACGTAATGCTCTACGGCACCTATAGCGAGGGTTTCAAGGTCGGTGGTTTCACGCAACGTATTTTCCCCCCTGAACCCAGCTTGCCTGCCTTCGGGCCTGAGTATGTGGACTCTCTAGAAGCTGGGATCAAAGCGGAGCTCTTAGATAACTCATTGCGAGCAAATTTTGCGGTTTACTCTGCGGACTATACTGACTTACAAATCCTCATAAACGAGCCAAGTAGAGTCGGGCCATACACCACTAATGCGGGCGACGCGACCATCGAGGGTTTCGAATTAGAGGTTAACTATTTGGCTCAAAATGGGGTGTTGATTGATCTGGCGGTGGGCTACACGGACGCTGGATACGACTCGCTGAACCCTAATCTTTTCTCTGGTCTGAGTGTGTCTGATCCCTTCGTATTCATATCAGAATGGAATACTCATCTTTCGGTCACAAAAACGTTCGATACCCAATATGGAGAAATAACGCCGCGACTGGATTGGTCATGGAGGAGCAAATTTTACACCAACGCCGGGGGCCTCCCGTTCGCACCGGCCTGGGCTGACCCTCTGGTTCAGCCTGATTATTCTGTGGTTAATATGAGCGCTAGGTGGCAGTCTGCTTCCTCCGGACTCAGCGTTACTGCGGGTGTCGACAACGTGGGTGACGAGGAATTCAGTATTTTTGGAGACTACCAATCAACCTTTGGCAGTACAGCTCAGGCATTTGATCGCGGCAGGCAGTACTACGTGATGTTGGGCTATAGTTTCTGACATTCCGTAGCGATAGATAGCTCTCGGCTGCATGCGCGCTGCTGAGGGCTCCCTAGAAGCAGTCGAGAGCACCCTAGAGGCCGCGCAATGGATATCGACCAGTTAATCAAGGATGACGAGGTTCACCGCGACGTCTATGTGAGCGAGGAGGTATTCGCTCTGGAGATGGATCGCATCTTCGGCTCGGCGTGGATTTATATCGGTCATGATTCGCAAATTCCCGAGCCCGGTGACTATTGGACAACTCGTGTTGGTCTAGAGTCGGTGGTAATGGCTCGAGGGAAGCGAGACGAAATCAACGTTTTCTATAACCGCTGTCCCCACAAGGGCGCGAGAATAGCTGGGGACGGTTGCGGGCATACCAAAGGGCTTTTCAGGTGTCCGTATCATGCGTGGACCTTCAATCTCGACGGGACCTTGAGGGGCGTGCCCTATCTTGAGGGCTACGAAAACACGCGTTTTGATATGGCTGATCCGCGCTTTTCTCTTCGAAAAGTCGCTCAAGTGGCCTCGTATCGCGGGTTTGTCTTTGCCTCACTCTCAGAAAGGGCGGTCGATTTTGAGTCCTTCATTGCCGGTATTAAAAGCTCTCTGGATAATTTTTGTGATCGTGCACCGAATGGCACGGTATCAGTGGCGGGCGGGGTTTTTCGTGTTGTCCAGCGGTCCAATTGGAAGATTTTTTTTGAGAATCTAAATGATACCGGTCATCCCATTGCCACGCATGAGTCTTCCTACCGGGCGGCTAGGCAGTATGCTGATGAGCAGTTGGGAGGCGAGTTGCCTTTTGAGCTGCATATCATTGACGGCAACGGCGCGCCGCCGAAGTTCTGGTCTGATCTCGATCTGCATGCTTTTGAATTTGGTCACAGTTACATGACGGCGATTTTCAACGCTCCAGACGATCCGCTATCGCAGGCCTACTTTGCGAGTCTGGCCGCAAAGATCGGTGAGGATCGGGCCAAGGAGATTCTTGGAGTGAATCGCCACAACACCATCATCTATCCGTCGTGCTCGCCGCATACTTCATTCCAGCAATGGAGAGTCATCCGTCCTTTGTCTGTTGATAGAACGCTAGTAGAGATCTTCACCTTTAGGCTTGATGGGGCGCCAGAAGAGCTACTTCAGCGGACTTTCACCTATTCGAATGTGGTTAATTCACCTTCGTCCATTGTCATGACTGACGACGTGCACGTTTATGCCGAATGTCAGAAGGGATTGGCTACTCAAGGAGGGGATTGGGTGAGCCAACATCGCAATGCAGGTCAGGACCTTCCTTTTTCGGGCGCTGACGGCGGTGAAATTGGTGTAGGCACCAGCGAGCTCCCAATACGCAATCAATTCCGCGCATGGCGAGAGTATATGGCCGGCGATGCCGCAGAAACGATCCCGCTGCAGAGCAGTGATCAGTGATGGGAACGGCGCGCGTTCCACATACGCGAGCTTCAGAAGTCCCCTACGAGGTGCTTTGCCAGTTTCTGTATCAAGAGGCAAGGCTGCTAGATCAGAGAAAATTTGACGAATGGAATGACCTGTTCGCTGAGGGCGGTATGTATTGGATACCGCTCGCGGAGGATCAGGAAGATCCCGTTAATCATCTGTCCCTCGCTTATGAGGACTCCATGATGAGAAAAGTCAGAATTAATCGCCTGAATCACGATAGAGCGTGGTCACAGAAGCCTCGGTCACGAACATCGCACACCGTGAGTGCGAT
Source organism: Halieaceae bacterium (assembly GCA_002721785.1). GTDB lineage: Bacteria > Pseudomonadota > Gammaproteobacteria > Pseudomonadales > Halieaceae > Luminiphilus. Next base: position 8,033 of record PBLO01000018.1, on the reverse strand, counting down.
TGTGGTTGAGTCGGTCTGTGAGGCTAGCAACCGGTTGGTCGTTGGCTCTGCCTTTACGGTGGCCGAGTGGAGAAGTTTTGGACATCGAACATTTGCCGGTCTCTACACTCATACACTTCAGATCTCAGAAGGCCGGTTGCAGATAGTCGAAAAGCGCGTGGATCTGATCGACTCGGCGGAGGCTTTTGAACCCATCGAAGTATTCATATAGGTATGACACTCACGGCACCCACCGTTATGCTCCCGCTTCATCTGCAGAATGAGGTGATCCACCCGGATGGCCAAATTCGCGCTGGCTTTGGAGATGACCACACGGGCAGAGCGGCGTTTCTCGATGCCGCGTTAACGGCCTTAAAGGCCGCCTCAACATCGGGCATTCCCAGAGTGTTTGTCCGGATGGCGTTTCAAGTTGGTGGAACCGACTTACCAGATAACTGCGAGTTGTACCGGTTCGTCAAATATAACGAGATCATGAGGGACGGGAGCTGGGGCGCGGAGTTTGTTGATTCTCTGGCGCCCGATAGGCCCTCTGATCTCATTGTGTCTCACAACCGCGTGAATGCATTTTATGCAACGCAGTTGGAGCAGGTGCTGTCGGACTATGGCTGCGAGCACGTGGTGCTATTTGGTGTCGCAACTCACTCGGTGGTCGAACATACTGCGCGCCACGCGGTTGATCTTGGTCTTAGGGTCTCTGTTGTCACTGACGCTTGTAGTGCTTTTCCAAGGGAGAGGCATGAGGCGAGCCTATCTGCCATTGGAAACTTGGTGACATTGGTGCGCTCGGAGGAACTTAACTTTGACTGATCAGGCGCCTGGTTCAGAGAACAGGTCTGCAACCTACATTGTAAGTGGGGGAGCCAGTCGGCTGGGGGCCGCCTTTGTGCGACGGATTTCAAAGGCGGGCAACAACGTCATTATCGGTGATTTGGATGAGTCTGCAGGTGCCAAAATCGCTGGTGAGTTCGGCAAGTCCGTAGTGTTTTGTCGATGCGACGTGCGTAGAGATGAGGATTTGGCTGATTTGGTCCAGTGCGCTAGCGACGTATTCGGTGGCCTTGATGGGATTGTGAATAACGCGGTCAGTTACTTGGACAATGGTATTACCTCTTCCAGAGCCGATTGGCATGCAGCCTTCGATGTCACTTTGTTTGGAGGTGCAGTATTGTTGGCCGAGGCATTACCATTTTTAACTGAGAGCCCCTCGGCAGCTGTCGTCAATGTGGCAAGTATTGCGGCGAAAGTTGCACAAAGAAATCGAGCGCTTTACCCAACCGCAAAAGCCGCGATCATTCATTTGACTCGCTTACAAGCGGTGCAATTGGCTGAAGCCAACATCAGGGTAAATTCCGTATCGCCGGCTTGGACGTGGTCCACGCCCATCGAATTGGCTACCGCGGGAGACAGGTCACACGCTGACAGTGTGGGGGCGAGTCTGCACCCATTGGGCAGAATTGCAGACGCCGAGGAGGTCGCCGAAGTTGTTAACTTTCTCCTTTCTCCTGACTCATCCTTCGTCACGGGTGCAGATTTCCCAGTCGATGGGGGCCACTCTACTCTGGGGCCCGACGCCGGACATGCGCTTCAGGGGCAACTGCAAAAATAGCAAAAGCGAGTGATGGCTTTGGCGCGGTTGTCTTCTTCAGCACAGTCGGGCTTCAGCCCTCAATTTGTGGCACATTTTGCATCGCTTCCTGAATAGCGCTGTCGGGTAAATCCAGGTCGACCATTTTCCCTGAAAGAAATGTCTCGTAGGCCGCTAGGTCCAAATGTCCATGACCGCAAAGAGCAGTCAGAATGACCTTTTCCTCACCTGACTCTTTACACGCCATGGCCTCTCGCACGGCTGCGGCAATTGCGTGGGTGGGCTCGGGCGCAGGAACAATGCCTTCAGTGCGGGCAAACTGGAGCGCACCTTCAAAGCACTCAGTCTGTGGAATCGAGATCGCCTCGACCAACCCCAGTTCGTAAATATGCGAAACCAACGGTGCCATGCCGTGATAGCGCAGGCCGCCTGCATGGATCGGCTCCGGTATAAAAGAGGCGCCCAGTGTGTGCATTTTCATCAGCGGCGTCAGCCCCGCGGTATCGCCAAAATCGTAGCGATACTCACCCTTGGTCAGCGTTGGGCAAGCTGCGGGTTCAACGCATCGGATGGTGGGGTTCATGTTCCCGGCGAGCTTCTCGCGAAGGAAGGGAAAGGCGAGGCCGCCGAAGTTGGAGCCGCCGCCTGTGCATCCTACAAGAACATCTGGTGTCTCGCCCACCTTGGCTAACTGCAGTAACGCTTCCTCACCAATGATGGTCTGGTGGAGGAGTACGTGATTCAGCACGCTCCCCAGCGCGTAGCGAACGGTTGGGTCTTCTACCGCCTCACCGACAGCCTCTGAGATGGCGATGCCCAGAGAGCCCGGGTGGTTGGGGTCCTGCGCGAGTAGCTGCTTGCCGAACTCGGTGAGACCAGAGGGGCTGGGGTGCACTGCACCGCCCCAGATTTCCATCATCGTGCGTCGGTAGGGTTTGGCGCGGAAAGAGGCAGCCACCTGCCAGACTTCACATTCCAGACCAAACTGGGCGCAGGCAAAGGCCAAAGAGCTACCCCACTGACCCGCACCCGTCTCAGTGGTGAGCTTGCGGATGCCTTCCTGAGCGTTATACCAAACCTGGGGCACAGCGGTATTGGGTTTGTGAGAGCCTGCGGGACTCACGCCCTCATATTTGTAGTAAATGCGCGCGGGCGTATCGAGTAGTTTCTCTAGCCGGTGCGCGCGAAACAGGGGGCTGGGGCGCCAGAGACGATAAACATCGAGGACTTCACCCGGGATGTCGATATAGCGCTCCGCTGACATTTCTTGCTCGATCAACGCCTTGGGAAATAGCGCAGCGAAATCCTCTCCCGTCGCCGGCTGATGTGTACCCGGATGCAGCGGCGGTGGTGGCGGCTCCGGCAGATCTGCGACGACGTTATACCAATGCGTCGGCATCTCCGACTCGTCAAGATAGATTTTGGTAGGAGTACTCATAGTCGTGGTCCAAAGGCCGCGCGGGTATACCGCAAAAAGGCCCTAAATCAGTCAAAAGATCGCGCATGATAAGGGAGACAGCGCACAACGCAACCGCCATGCGGAGCGAAAAAAACATGCTCAGGCCCATGTGGATGCGAGACATCGGCGCTTTTGCGCGGCGCGATCAGAGTCCCGATTCGTTAAATCATAACTGAGTTGCCATCTGCGTGTTACGACATCCCTATCGCCACCAATCCATAAAGGCGCATCGAAGCGTAAAACAGCCGTATTGCCACACAATAAATTAGCGTGACGCAGGCATTTTGTAGGCGATACACTCCGCCACCGCCCGCTTCACGCCGCTATCAGCTTCAGCCTATGTCTATCAGCACATTTGACCTGTTCAAGGTGGGTATAGGTCCCTCCAGCTCTCATACCGTCGGCCCTATGCACGCCGCACGACTATTTGCTGTGGCCCTCGACGAGTCGGGCCACATCGCAGCGTGCAACCGTGTGACGACGGAACTGTTTGGTTCGCTAGGTGCTACCGGGGCCGGCCATGGCTCGCCCAAAGCGATCATTCTGGGATTAGAAGGCGAGACGCCTGATACGGTAGAGATCGATAGCATCGACTCACGAGTCGCTGCTGCGCGGGAGCAGGGCACCCTGACGCTGCTGGCGCGGCACGCCATACCCTTTGACTATCGCGCCGATCTGATAATGCATCGCACAGAAACGCTGCCCTTTCATGCGAACGGTATGCGCTTCACGGCCTACGATGCGCGCGGTGAGGTGCTGTCGACACGGGTCTATTACTCGGTTGGTGGCGGCTTCGTGGTGGATGAATCGGCCAGCGAAGGGGACGTGATCGTTGATGACCCCACGCCCGTGCGTTATCCATTCTCGACTGCCGCAGAGCTGCTGGCGCAGTGCAAAGAGCACGGACTATCGATTAGCTCGCTGATGTTGGTGAATGAGCAGGCATGGCGGAGCGAGTCTGATATTCGGAGCGGCTTACTCGCGCTGTGGGAAGTGATGCAAGCGTGTATCGATAGAGGCTGTCGGAGCGAGGGCATCATGCCGGGTGGGCTCAAGGTCAAACGCCGCGCGGCGCATCTTTATCGCCAGTTGAAGAGCCAAGGTGACTCTCTCGGTGACGAGTCACTCAACACCATGGATTGGGTGACACTCTATGCACTGGCAGTGAACGAGGAGAATGCGGTCGGTGGTCGCATTGTCACGGCACCCACTAATGGTGCTGCAGGCATCATTCCCGCCGTGCTCAAGTATTACCTCCATCATTGCAAAGGGGCGAGTGATGACGACGTATGCCGCTTTCTTCTGACAGCGGGTGCGATTGGCATTCTCTACAAGATCAATGCGTCGATCTCGGGTGCCGAGGTGGGGTGTCAGGGAGAGGTGGGCTCTGCCTGCTCCATGGCGGCTGGCGCTTTGGCGGATGCGTTGGGCGGCACACCCGAGCAGGTCGAGAACGCGGCGGAGATCGCCATGGAACACAATCTTGGCCTGACCTGCGACCCGATTGGTGGATTGGTGCAGGTACCGTGCATCGAGCGGAATGCGATGGGTGCCGTGAAGGCTATCAGTGCTGCCAGGATGGCACTCCGAGGGAGTGGTGAACACTTTGTTTCACTGGATCAGGTCATTAAAACCATGCGCGACACGGGTCGCGACATGCAAGATAAGTATAAAGAGACCGCCCGCGGCGGGCTGGCGGTCAACGTCCTTGAGGTGCCGGTGAGCCTAATTGAGTGCTGATCGCTGGGGTTTAAGCAAATCCAGAGCCGTAGTGGCGGCCGCGACGAAACACAACAGCGCGCCAATGCCCATCAGCGACTCGGCCATGCTGAGTCCAAACAACATCGTCGGGGTGAAAGAGCAGAGATTGCGGACCTCGAAGAGCCAGGGCATCCACTGATCTACGGCAAACCAATCCGGCATGCCTAATTGAAACTGGCAACTGCCGTCCCCAATGCCATTCTCAAGTCGGTAAAGATACCGGGCTCGCTCTGTCAGGCCGGCGCATGCAACGACCACGCCGATGTTTGCGACCACCCTGGGGACTCGGTGTTGCGAGGTGACCAGCATAACGAGCGCAATAAGGGTAAAAGCCACGACCCACATACGCGCGTGAATACACACCTGACACGGCTCATCCCCGAGCACGTATTGGTAGTACAGAGCCACGGCTAGCAATGCGGAGCCAGCAATGGCGAGCACTATCCAGTAACACCGGGTTTGAAGGATGTGCGATAGAAAAATCATCTGTCAGTCGGGATTCCCTGATGTATCAGCGCGCATGGCCCGCCGCGGAATGCTAACCCAAACGCAAGATAATCGGTGAGTATCGCGAACGAGTTTGCGACGAGCTCTGCAGCGCGAGCTATGGCTTTATGGATACGCCCCCAAATTAATCCATAGAGAGCAGCGGGGTAGCCGCCGTTCTTTCGGGGCGTTTTGTTCAAGGCGAAGGTGTCGGTCAGCGACAGATCCATGCATACTCCCGCGCCCAAGCAGATACGGAGCCCCCGGATGAGTGCAAAATTGAAATACCTAGAGTGGTTCGGTGTGCTGACCGCGATCGCCTACTCACTGTTTGTGGCATCCAACATCGGGCTGGAATTCCTCGGTTTTATCTTGCTGTTTATCTCCGCTATTTCGATTGGGTTGTGGGCGTATTTTGGTGGCCACCGGGGTATTCTGTTGCTGCAATTTTTCTACGCTGCCGCGGGGCTGATCGGAATGGTGCGTTGGTTTTGAGAGGCTCCATAGGCAGAGTACTCCGCAATGTTTGAGCCTTTCCTGTCGGGGTTTTTGCTGGGCCTGTCTCTGATTCTTGCGATCGGCCCCCAGAACGCGTTTGTGCTCAGGCAGGGTCTGCTGAGACAGCACGCGCTGGCCGTCGTCTTATTCTGCTCACTGTCGGATGCGTTCCTCATCACCCTGGGCATTGCCGGACTGTCCTGGTTCATCAGTGATTTTGCTGCTAAGTATTCAGAAGCTCTCTTTGGTCTCGCAGCGGTATGGTTGGCCACTTATGGATTGCAACGCTTGAGGGATGTGTGGCGCGGTACATCGGGCATGCAGGCCGCGTCAGGTGAGAATCGGGGGCTCAGTGCGACCCTAGGTGTGGCTGCGCTCCTGACTTTTGGCAATCCGCATGTGTATCTCGACACGGTAGTGCTCCTCGGTACGTTGTCACTGCAATATCCTGGCGCCCAGAAGGTGGCCTTTGGCGTTGGGGCGGTGATGGCCAGCCTGACGTTCTTTTCCCTGTTGGCGGTGGGTGCTCGCGCGCTATCTCCGCTAATGGGGACGACTCGGTCGTGGCGCATCATTGACACTGTCATTGCTTGCGTGATGTTTGCACTCGCTTTCGGATTGCTGCAATCCGGGGGCCTGATAGGAGAGGCCGGTGTCGCTGCCATTAACTAGACACTGGACTGGTCACGGCAGAGGCCTTGTGCTGTGAATGTCACGTTGTCGCCGATTACAGGGGAAGAGGCGGATCATCTGCTGCGCCTTTCTGATCAGTACATGGCGTCGCTCTATCCAGCAGAGAGCAACCATTTGGTCAGTAGCGAAAGCCTGAGGGAAGGTGATGCGACTTTTATTGGCGCTTTCCTGGCCGGCGATGCGATGCTCAGCCCTTCTTCCGGAGCGGTGGTGGACGGCACCGGCACTGAGCAGGCGACAGGGTGTATTGGCTGCGTCGCGGCGAGGTTTTACCGTGATGAGGGTTACGCCGAGATTAAGAGGCTGTTCATTGCTGAGGCGCACCGAGGTAGCGGTCTTGCTCGCCAGCTCATGGCGGCTATCGAGCGTGACATCGTTGCGCAGGGGATCCAGTGCGCCCGTCTTGAGATGGGTATTTACCAACCCGAAGCCGATGCGTTGTACCGATCATTGGGGTACCGCGATATTCCGCCCTTCGGCGATTATGTGCTCGATCCACTCAGTCAGTTTCTCGAAAAGCATCCCTTGGTATCGCACGTGTAGCCCTCATGTATGCCAGTGGCGTGGCCCAATCCGGCCGGCGTTGTGATCCATTCGCCGGTGATCGCGCACAGATATCGTTGGTTGCACCCCGGAGCGGGCCGCAGTGCTTTCGACAAAGCGGTGCTTTCCTTCTCAAAAATACGGGTCTATAATCGAGTGAGTGGGGAGTTTTCTCATGGCTGTGCCACAGCGCATCGGGGGATGCAATCACGACACAGCCGAACAGCACAAAGAGGCTGGGATGAGAAAGCTGCTTCGGCGGAAGACTCGATGAGAGCGACGTCGGGGTCACAAAGATAAGAATTAAAAAAAGGAGGGCTCATGAAGCGCTTCTACTACATCAGTGACGATCTGGACGATTTAGAGCAGATCGAGCACGACCTCGAAGCAGGCGGCATAGCTCGCCCTCAAATCTATTTGCTCAGTAATGATGATGTCGGTCTGGACAACCACGACGTGAATCGCGTCGCGAGTTTCCTGAAAACCGATGTCATTCACTCTGGAGAAATCGGCGCAGTATTGGGGCTGGCGGTAGCCGGCCTCATCCTCCTAGTCTCTCATTTCTCTGGCATTGCTCAGCAGGTCGGTTGGGTACCTTTTATCTTCCTCGCCATCATTGGTTTCGGTTTTGCGACCTGGGAGGCCGGTTTTATCGGCATGCAGGCGCCGAACGTTCATTTCACCCGATTCGAAAAAGCGTTGGCACAAGGTCGACACGTGCTCTTTGTCGAGACGGATCGGGCAGACCAGAAAAAACTCAAAAAAGTTTTAAAACAACATCCCAAGTTGGAGAGAGCAGGCACCGAGGTAACACACACTCGCGCGCTAATGCTCTTGCTCCGCAATTGGGAGAGGTTCAGGAATTGGGCACTGATTTTTCAGGGCCGTCCGAACAAACAACAACAATAACGCGGCTGCAAAGTACAGCCACCAATAGGGAGTATCGGCACATCACGAGAAGAATGCGGTAAGCGGTAGTTTCTTACTCTGATGGTCGTGTACTGGGGG
>PBLO01000017.1 GCA_002721785.1 Halieaceae bacterium | reverse complement strand
CAGGAGCCTCATTCATGGTCTCTACAGGAAATGCGGTGTGGTCTAGCCGCTTCGCTTTTATTATGGCTTCGGTCGGCTTTGCGGTCGGGTTGGGCAACATTTGGCGCTTCCCTTACGTCACCGGTGAAAACGGCGGCAGTGCTTTCGTCGTGATCTATCTTCTCTGCGCGATTGCAATTGGGATTCCCTGTTTGATGGCAGAACTGCTCGTGGGACGGCGCGGTGCAGGCAGTCCGCCTACCTCAATGGCAGCGGTGGCAAGAGAGTCAGGCAGAAGTGATCGCTGGAAGGTGGTGGGCGGTCTGGGCGTGGTCACGGCGTATACCATCGCCATTACCTATGCGGTGGTGGTGGGCTGGGTCCTTTGGTATTTGGCTAAAGCACTCTCCGGTGGATTTTCCGGCTTCGATGCCGCCACAGCGGAACTGACATTTTCGGGCTTGCTGGCGAACAACCAAGCCATGGTTTTATGGACTGTGATCGGCAATTTGATCGTGGGCAGCATTATTTATGCGGGCGTTACGGCCGGCATAGAGCGCGCGGTGACCATCATGATGCCGCTGATGTTTTCGCTTCTCGTGGGTTTAAGCATCTACAACTACTTCGCGGGCGGTTTTTTAGAGACGCTTGAATGGCTTTTCACACCAGATTTCAGCAAGGTAAGCGGCGCTACCTTTCTCGCTGCAGTTGGTCAGGCTTTCTTCTCTATCGGTGTTGGCATGGGAGGCATGATGACCTACGGCGCCTATTTGCCAAGAGATTTTTCCATTGCGAGGGGCGCCGGTACGATTGTGTTAGCGGATACGCTCATCGCGCTGTTGGCGGGCTTCGTGGTGTTCCCGGCGGTATTCCATTTCGGCCTCGATATGGCGAGCGGTCCGGGTTTGATTTTTCAAACGCTTCCGGTCGCTTTTTCCCAGATGCCAGGCGGCGCGGTTTTCTCAGTGCTGTTTTTCACCATGCTGGCGGTGGCGGGTGTGACGTCGATGGTGGGGCTACTCGAGAGTGTGACCAGTTGGACGAAAGAACGCCTCAATACCTCGCGTGAGCGCAGCACCATCTTGGTTGTTGGTTCCGTCACCCTGCTGAGCGTGATATCGGTCCTCAGCTATAACGTCTGGGAGGAGTACCGTTTACTGGGTATGAACTTCAACGAGTTTACAGAAGCGCTGTATGACAAACTGTTCCTCCCGATGGCGGGCCTTCTGGTCGCACTGTTTACCGGCTGGTACATGCATCGTGATTTCAGTGCGGAGGAACTCCGTGACGATGCGCGTTGGTTCGGCCTGTGGCGGATGCTGACGAGATTTGTTGTCGTGCCAGCGGTGGCGGTGATTCTGATCACCGGTTTGGTGTAAGCACATGTTGATGACCGTTACGGACTGGCTGTGGTCCTACGTCCTGATCGGCGCCTTGTTGATCGTCGGTGTGCGTTTCACTTTGGGTTCTCGTGGCGTGCAGCTTCGATTATTTCGCCGCACCTTTGCCGTACTGAGCAATATTGACTGGCGAGGTTCCGAGCGAGGTATTTCGAGTTTTCAGGCCCTCGCTGTCAGTGTTGCTGGACGGGTAGGCGGCGGCAACATCGCTGGTGTCGCCGTGGCGATCACGCTGGGTGGACCCGGGGCGTTGTTCTGGATGTGGCTGATCGCACTATTGGGTATGGCCACCAGCTTGTTCGAGTGCGCGCTGGCTCAGTTGTACAAACAACGCAACGGTAACGAGACTTTCCGCGGCGGGCCCGCCTATGTGATGCATCATGGGCTTGGATGGCGAGTGCTACCCGTGATTTACAGCCTGTTGTTGCTAGTGACGATTGGATTTGGTTTCAACGCCGTACAGAGTTTTGTTTTGACGGCGTCAATCCAGTCGGCATTTGATATTCCGCCCGCCATCAGCGGTGCGGTGATCACGGTCGTGATGGCGGTGATCTTGTTCGGAGGTATCCGTCGGCTCGCGCTGGTCAGCGAGATCGTCGTGCCGGCGATGGTAGTAGGATATCTGGCCTTGGCGGTGCTGGTGCTGGCGCTGAACGTGACGGAGATTCCGCAGGCGCTCTGGCTCATATTGTCTTCCGCTTTTGGCCTAGAGCAGGCCGTTGGGGGAGGCGTGGCCGCGGCGATCGCTCAGGGAGCGAGACGCGGTCTGTTCTCAAACGAGGCCGGGCTTGGGACCGTACCCAACGTAGCCGCGGCCGCCGACGTTCCGCATCCCATGACGCAGGGCTTGGTGCAATCGTTGAGCGTTTTCATAGATACGATTGTGCTGTGCACGGCGACTGCGCTGATTATTTTGATGTCCTCGGTCTACGACGGCGGCGGACAAGGTGTGCAGGGCGTGGTGTTGACGCAAATGGCGGTGGCAGAGCATCTGGGGACCATTGGTGAGCCTCTGGTAAGCATTGCGCTGGTGCTGTTTGCAACGACCACCATCGCTTACAACTGCTTTCTCGGCGAAAACAGTATTGCCTATTTTGATCGTCTGGGCCGAGGCGCGGTGCTGTGTTTCAGAGCGAGCGTTCTCGTCATGATTGCGTGGGCATCCATTCAGGACCTGGGTACGGTCTTTGGGTTTGCTGATTTGACGATGGCGCTGCTGGCCTTGACCAATCTACTCGCGTTGTGGGCGCTGTACCCGGTAGCCATGTCGTTACTCACGCACTTCGAAGGGCAGCTTGATGCGGGGATCAGTCCCCGGTTCAGTCGGGATCAGCTTCCAGAGGAGGCACTGGATGCAGAGAGCTGGCCAGAGCGGTTAACTGACTGAAAAGAGCGCTCTGATCGGCGTTACTGGACCTCCGAGAGCTCAACGCTGAAGCGCTTTTCTAAACCTTCCCTCGTGGTCACGATGTCGATGGTGTCACCAACGCGATGTTTTTCCATGGCGCTGAGGAACTCGTCGTTGTTAGCGACGCGTTCGCCCTCAATTTCGGTAATCACGTCACCTAAAATAATCTCACCCCGCGAGCCGCGCCGTGCGCCGACCATGCCGGCATTTTCAGCCGGGAAGCCTCGGTAAGTTCTGACAATCGGCACACCCTCTACGCGATAGCGGCGCAACCATCGGTCTGAAGCGAGCTCCACACCCAGCACCGGGCGCATGATTTTTCCGAAGGCAATGAGTTGCGGTACCACCTCCGACACGGTGTTCACGGGAATAGCAAAGCCAATACCGGCGCTGCCGCCGCTGGGAGAGTAAATTGCGGTGTTGACGCCTACCAGCTGGCCCATGGAATTCAGCAGAGGCCCGCCAGAATTGCCGGGATTAATCGCGGCGTCGGTTTGAATCACCCCGCGGATGGCACGGTTACTGGGCGATTGAATTTCTCGATCCAGTGCGCTGACAACCCCCACCGTCAGGGTGGTGTCGAGGCCGAAGGGATTGCCAATCGCCATGACCTTGCGGCCGACGGAGAGCTCTGAAGAATCACCAATGGGCAGCTCCGCCAGTCCAGCTGGCGGGTCAATCATGCGCAATACGGCGAGGTCACGTTCGGGCGCGAGACCCACCACCTCGGCCTGAAAAGATGTCTCATCTGCCAGTGTGATGGCCAGCCTATCAGCGCCTGCAACCACGTGATAGTTAGTGACGACCAGACCCGCTTTCGCGTCCCAAATAAATCCGGAGCCCGCTCCTCGGGGAATTTCAGTGATGTTCCGCGTAAAGCGCTGCCGCCGCAATTCACTCGAGGTGACAAACACCACGGCGGGACTCGCGCGCTGGAACACTTCCGTTGTGTTGGCCTCGTCATTCGTCGAAAAGCTCAGGTAATCCGGTTGCGAGTCGGCTGCGAGGGCGAAGCTGGCCCCCCAGGCTAGCAACAGGCCAGCAAGGCACTGCGCTGGTCTCAGTCGCCAGATCATGCGCGTTGCAGCGCCAATATACGGTCGTCCAGCGGTGGGTGGGACCGAAGCAACGCGGCTAGATTGCCGGCTTTGCCCGGGCGAATACCAAAAGCAGTCAGCTCTCCGGGCAGATCCTCCGGCAAGCCTTGTTCCGCTTTCAGGCGTTGCAGCGCGGCGATCATGTCTGCGCTACCTGCCAACTGCGCGCCGGCGGCATCCGCGCGATATTCGCGGTAACGCGAGAACCACATCACAATCATGCTGGCGAGGATCCCCAGCACGATTTCCGCGACGATCGTGACGATGTAGTACCCGATACCGTATCCGCGCTCCGTTTTGAACACGACTCTGTCCACCGTGTGGCCGATGATTCGGGCGAAAAACATGACAAAGGTATTCACCACGCCTTGAATGAGGGACAAGGTAATCATGTCGCCGTTCGCGACGTGTCCAATTTCGTGCGCCAAAACCGCCCGCACCTCGCGCTCATCGAAGCGTCTAAGCAATCCGGTGCTGACTGCCACGAGGGCATTGTTGCGATTCCATCCTGTTGCGAAGGCATTGGCTGAATCCGAGGGGAAAACGCCCACCTCAGGCATGCCAATTCCAGCATCGTTCGCCAAGGATGCGACGGTGGTCAGCAACCATTCTTCATCCTTGTTCTGGGGGGACTCAATGATCCGCGTGCCCGTCCCGCGCTTGGCCATGAATTTCGAAAGCAGCAGCGATATCAGAGAGCCGCTCATGCCGAAAAGACCGCAAAAAACCAGCAAACTGCTTAGGTTCAGATCGACGCCATTATTGGTGAGGATCCCTTCCAGACCCAGCAGGTTGAAGATGATACTGACCAACACCAGTACGGCGAGGTTCGTCGCCAGAAATAGAAGGATTCTCATGTTTGCTGCTCCGCGCGTATGTCGCTGTGTCAGATTTAATGGGGGTCGGTAGAGGGCGTTTCAAGGGAACTGTCGGGTTCCCCGGAGTCCTCTTCGGGTACAACGGGAACCGGATGCTCACTGACGATCAGGTTCTTGGGTTGTCCGGATTCGGCTTCGGCCTCAAGTACTTCCCCCCGGAGATCGGTATCCTTGGAGCCCAGCTCAAATAGTGTATTGACTGCCTCGTCACGATACTCCCAACAGGCAACCAGGCTGGCTCGGCTACCCGATACCCAGGCACCGGATTTGCCCCAGTAGTGTCCGAGCTGGTTAAGAATGACGAAGGTGCCGCTCATTGCCTGTGGTGCTCCCTGTTGAATGCCTGCCGATTAGCTAGAAATAACGGCTTGTCGCGAGTTATTGTGACCACTTAGTCGAGTAAAAAATCCTTGGCCTCGTTAATTTTTGCTGCCAAGTAGTCACTGCCGCCTCGATCCGGATGCACTTTTTGAATTAGCGCTCGGTGGGCCGCCACGATGTCGTCCTGCGTCGCGCCCTCTTGAAGTCCCAGTAGCGACAGGGCCTCCGCGCGGGTCAGCCCCGTCGGGCTCTGCCCAGTGTGGGCATCGCCCTGTTCATGAGTACCCGCATCGTCGGGGAAGCGTTGCTCGAGGTAACTGACCAGTAGTTGTGCTGAGTCCGCGTCCTCTCGCTGGCAAAAGGCCAGTAGCTCGTCGAGTTGCTGGCGATCCAGCTCTTCCAGCAGCCAATCTTCGAAAGGGCCTTCTAGCACCACGCCGCTCAGATCGCCGCTGTCATGGTCGAGCGTCATCTTCAGTAGGCGCGACGACACTTCAGATTGTTTGCTGCCGTTCTGGGCTTGACCGCGCAGGCTGCCGAGCATGGGCAGGAGACGGATGAGCAGCGGTAGCATTTGTCTGGCAACGACCAATAGACCGGTGATGGCGGCACCGAGCCAATGCATTTTCCCCATTAATGTCAGAATGATCACACCGACTACGGCAGCGCCCAGAATAATCTGTAAATAAGCGGCGCGACGTTTGTGTGGTGGTTGGCGCTGCGCTCGCCTGATCAGCACGATCAGTGTCACCGCAATGGCAAGCAAAAGGATGATTCTCGGCACTAGGGGATTGCCTCCCGGCGAACGTGGCGGTTGCCGCCATGATATCGCTTTTGAATGTGGATCACGGCGATCTTTTTAGCTGCTCCAACAGCAGCGTGTCCTCTGGCGTACGGCTTTTTTGCAATGCCGTGATGCCTCCTCGCGCAAATCGTGCGACCGCTGCCAGTAACCCGCGCAGGCGTCTTGCGCTATCGATGTCAAACGGAATGGTGGCGCCACCGCTTAGTTTCGCCATGTTCTTAAAAGTGACATGCGCCCGCTCGTCACGACCCTCCTGAAAGATGAATAGAGGTAGTTTGCGCAGCCCACATTGACCTGCCAGCGACAGCAGCTCATCCTCGGGCTCCTCACACGCATCGCCCACAAACACCAGGGCTCTGACCGGTTGGTTGATAGAGCCTGCGCCCAATGCGTGAGTCAGGAGTCGGCCGATCTGTGTGATACCTGCAGTGCAGGTGACGCCGCTCATCTGATCGAGTAGCGCGGCGGGAGCGCTGACCCAATCGGAGGCGCGAAACTCGCCCACACCCCGGTAATAGCAGAGTTGCACTAAGAGGGCCGTTTCCGATGCCGCCGCATCAAAGAGTGCGCCGTGCAGTGCACGTGCCTGCTGCCAGGTAGGCCCGCGACTCGCGGTCGCATCGAGTGCAAAGATGAGTCTGGCCTGCCGCCGCGTAACCGTTTGTATGGCTCGCGTTTTCTGCAGGAATGCAGCAACGTCCCCTGCGCGGGGATGATCAAGATCCTTGGTGATTGTCGGGCCTAGGAGGCGCGCGGTGCGAGCAGGCCACGATCACGCAACTCGCGTAAGTAGTGTCGTCTGCTGGCGAGTTCCAATACGACGGCGTTCAGGGCATCCTGGTCCAGTGTGGAGCGGCCGTTGTCGCGATCGCTCACGACCAGTTCCATGAGTTTGCGGCTTGAAAAGTCGCCTGCGTTAAAATTTTCACGTTTTTTCTGGGTCATTTTCTTCTCCCCCCGCCACCTGCACCTGCAGGTTTTCCTCTCGGGCGATTGGCCTATGGCAACCTCATATCCCGGGCGGTGTTTACTGTCGGTTATCAAAATAGCCGGTTATTATTACAAAAAGGTGAACCAAACGCCACAGGTGGCGTTAAGAGGTCAGAATGAGTTGGATGGATTTGCTAAAAGCACCAGCGATGCCCGATGCAGCGAGCGCGCTGCCCGGTCGTGATGATGCGATGCCCGTGCCGGCTGTGCATGTTGTGTTGGGCACGCCGATGCAGCCTCCTTTTCCCGAGCACTGCGAGCAGGCGTTATTTGGGATGGGGTGCTTCTGGGGCATCGAACGCTTGTTTTGGCAGCTAAACGGGATTTTTACCACCGCTGTGGGTTATGCTTCTGGCCTGACTCCGAATCCTACCTATCAGGAGGTCTGCACGGGTCAGACCGGTCACAACGAAGTCGTCCAAGTGATCTATGACCCTGCTGTGACGGGTTATGAGTCGCTGCTTACTGCTTTTTGGGAAAATCACGATCCCACTCAAGGTATGCGGCAGGGCAATGATCGCGGCACGCAATATCGCTCAGGAATTTATTATTTCACCGAGGCGCAGAAAGCTGTGGCTGAAAACAGTCTGAGGGTGTTTCAAGAGCGTTTGTTGGCCGCTGGGTTCGGCGAGATCACCACCGAAATTCTACCAGCGCCCACTTTTTACTTTGCCGAGGAGTATCACCAGCAGTATCTGCACAAAAACCCGGCGGGTTACTGTGGCATGGGTGGCACCGGAGTGGCCTGCGCGATCGGGACGGGGGCCTAGCCTGCCCGCACCATGGTTTGGCTAAGGGCCGCTGTGACAGCGGTATCAACACTCAGGACTCGCGCGCCAATGTGCACGGGCCGGGCACCCTGCGCCTGCGCGAGTTCAACCTCAAACGGTACAAAGCCGCCCTCTGGGCCCAGCATTACGATGCCACCGTTGGCTTGATCTGCAAGACTGTGAGCCGCCCCTGGGTGTGCGATCCAGCAACCGCGGTTGCGCATCAGGTCGGGTAGCTGATCTTCAACGAAGGGGCGGAACAGTGGATGCAGGTGAACGCTCGGTAGCCTGGTGTCAGCGGATCGCTCGAGTCCTGCTCGGAGCGCCGCATCGATTCGCTCGGGTTCCAGTAATGGACTCTGCCAATAGCTTTTCTCCACGCGGGCACTGTTGACCAAGTGCAGCGTGCTGACCCCCATTTCCGCTACCGTACGCAGCACCCGGCGTAACATCTTGGGCCGGGGGAGTGACAGTACAATATCGTTGGGATGGCGGGGTGGCGGAGCCTGATCCAGCGTGACGCGCAGGCGCGCACCATGATTATCAATGCTCGTGACCTCGCCTGTGCCCACATCGCCATTGAGCATCCCCACCTTCACCGTTGCACCGATATCAGTCTTCAGAATGTCCCGTAGATGGATATAGCGGCGATCGTTTAGCGCGACCTGATCGTGGCTCAGCCAGTCGGCTTGTTCCAGCAGGATAATATTCATGCTTCTTGGAGTGTCACGACACCCAGAGGTCGTAATCGTCGGCGCCCGTGATCTCAGCTTCTACCCAATCTCCGGGCTGAAACTCCGTCACCCCCGGCAGGTGAACGACGCCGTCGATTTCCGGTGCATCAGCGGACGTGCGCCCGATGGATCCAGTGTCCGAGACGGAGTCGATCAGCAGTGTCTGAGTGGTTCCCACTTTTTGTTGCAGCTTTTTGGCGCTAATTGACTGTTGTAGAGCCATGAACGCTTCCCATCGGCTCTGCTTGACGTCCTCGGGCACCGGGTCAGGTAATTGATTGGCGGCCGCTCCCTTCACCGGGGAGTATTGGAAACACCCGACGCGATCCAGTTGAGCTGCCTCTATGAAGCGCAGCAGTTCATCAAACTCGGCGTCTGTCTCGCCAGGAAAGCCCACGATAAAAGTAGAGCGAATCGAAAGGTCGGGGCAGAGATCTCGCCAGCGCGCAATGCGGTCCAATGTTTTTTCCGAGGCCGCTGGACGTTTCATGCGCTGCAGTACCGTTGGCGCGCCGTGCTGTAAGGGCATGTCAATGTAGGGCAGGATTTTTCCGGCAGCCATCATCGGAATAATGCTGTCGACGTGCGGATAGGGGTAAACATAGTGAAAGCGGATCCAGATCCCGAGTTCCGGTAAGGCCGAAGCGAGGGTTTCCAAGTTCGTTTTGAGGGGCCGCCCCTTCCAGAAGTCAGTTTGATATTTCAAGTCGACGCCATAAGCGCTGGTATCCTGTGACACGATCAGTAGTTCGCGGACGCCAGCACGGGCCAAGCCTTCAGCCTCGTCCATGACTGATCCAATCGGTCGGCTGATCAGATCGCCGCGGATACTCGGAATGATGCAGAACCGGCAGCGATGATTGCAGCCTTCACTGATTTTCAAATAGGCATAGTGTCTTGGTGTGAGTTTCACACCTTGTGCCGGGATCAGGTCGATCAATGGATCGGGCTGATGCCGCTGGGGTAGTACCTCGCGAACCGTACCAAGCACCTCTTCGTAAGCCGCCGGACCGCTAATACCCAGTACTTTGGGATGTCTGGCGCGGATGGACTCCGCGTCGTCCCCGCGCCCCATGCAGCCCGTCACCAACACCTTGCCGTTTTCCCTGATGGCCTCTCCGATGGCCTCCAGGCTTTCTTCTTTGGCGGCGTCAATAAAGCCGCAGGTGTTGACGATCACCACCCCCGCATCTTCGTAGTGGGGGGTAATGTCGTATCCCTCGATGCGAAGCTGGGTGAGTATGCGTTCCGAATCCACCAGCGCCTTGGGGCATCCCAGGGAGATAAATCCTACTTTTTCTCCGCCGCCGGCCTTCACTGGGTCTGTTGTTGTCATGGTGTCAGGCCTTGAGTGCGCTATCGCGACTATGAGTGCGGATACGTAACTCGTCTCGCAGGTAACCCAGAAGCTCCAACGTTTCCTCGCGATTCAAAAACTCACCGACGCGGGTCTCTGACATTCTGTCATGCACGGACAGTGCGGGGCCTTGCCAGTGATGAGGCTCAGGCACCACCCTCAGCGCGGACTGATCCCGCGTGAAGTGCCAGGTTCGCTTCGGTACGAAATATCCCTTGTCTACGGTGATCACATCGTCACCCACCCGAATGACGTGACGATATTCCAGCTTCCAATTCACCCAATACAGGGCACCGCCCAGTGCCGCCAGCTCAATGCCTGCGAGGGGGAGGATGGGCCAGGCGCCAGCGAGGGCAAAGCCCACACCCGCGCCCAGTGAGGGTATAGCGAGGGCGGCCAATAGCCAGAGATTGTGGCGCCATGTCGAGGAGTGATTCGGCTTGGCGACGATCACTTTTTCGCCGTTTAAATGATCCAGCGATACCAAACTGCTCTCCAAAAGCGGGCCAGGGCATATCACTCAGCGCAGGTGTGTCTTAATAGACGTAGCCAGTGACGCGGACCGCCATAGTAATGCATCTCGATGCTCCCTCGAAATGCGTTGCTACTCGCGGCTGAACGCCTCGGGGATAGCTGAGTATCCCCGTAACCACTCTTCAGATCGTGGATGTTGGAAACGGATACGTGTGGCATGGAGCAATAATCTGGGCGCAGCTTGCAGTGCGGCCTCTGGCGCGTAAAAGTCGCAGCCCAGGATGGGGTGACCGATCTCGCGCATGTGGATGCGCAGTTGATGTGATCGACCGGTGATGGGCGTGAGCTCCATCAAAGTGCTGTCGGACTCGCGGCTCAGCACGCGCCAGCGGGTCAGCGCGGTTTTGCCGTTTTCGTGACAGACCTTTTGCAGCGGTCTATTGGGCCAGTCTGCGATCAAGGGCAAATCCACCTCACCCCGATCTCGCTCGACGATACCCGCCACTCTGGCTATGTAGGTTTTATCGATGCGTCTTTCCTGAAACTGGCGCGCCAATGTGGAGAGTGCTTCCCTGTGGCGGGGTACCACCATGATGCCCGATGTGTCGAGATCCAGGCGGTGAACCGCACCCACGCCGGGGTAACGATGACTCAGGCGCGATAACAGGCAGTCATGGTTCAGCGGATGTCGTCCGGGGACGCTGAGCAACAAGGTGGGTTTGTCTATGACCAGAAGATCCGGATCGCGGTAGAGCAGACGAATGGGTTCCCGAGTATGGGGAACCATATAGGGCGGCTGTTCGTCGATCGAGGCGGTCAAGTTCAGTTGAGAGAGGCGTCAGGGCGTGCGCCCAATGCATTCACATAGCGCTGGATTGTCGCGGGTATACCCATCCGCAGTGCGTCAATGGTAAAGGCGTGCCCAATCGATACTTCCAACAGTTCTGGGATGTCGAAATCCAGCAGATTTTTCAGGTTGAGATCATGCCCGGCATTGATACCAAGTTGGTGCTCGGTGGCGACTCTGGCGGCGCTCTGAAAAGTAGCCAGCACCGCGGCATGCTCACCTCGGGCGTGAGCCTCTGCATAGGTTTCGGTGTAGAGCTCGATTCGGTCAGCACCCAACGAGGGGATGAGTGCGATCTGTTCGGGCACCGGATCCATGAAAAGGCTCACCCTGCAGCCCCAGTCCTTGAGCTGCTGCACGATGGGCAGCAGTCGCTCGCCTTCCTTTTCGATGTCAAAGCCATGGTCTGAGGTCAGTTGATCATCGCTGTCTGGCACCAGTGTGACCTGTGCCGGCCGGACTCGCTCCACCAGTGCCATAAAGCCCGGGTAGTCGCTCACGCCTGATCGAGCAGAGGGTTGCGGTTCTGCGAAGGGATTGCCCTCGAGATTCAACTCAACTGCAGAGCCATTAGCTAATGTGGGCCATGACATCTCACCCAGCCGCACGCAATCATCGGCGCGAATGTGTCGCTGGTCCGGGCGCGGATGGACGGTGATACCGTGCGCGCCAGCTTCGATGACGGCGGTCGCAAATTCGCAGGGGTCTGGATGTCGTGTGTCGCGAGAATTTCGGATCAGCGCAATCTTATTTAGATTAATGCTCAGCTTTGTCACGGAGATAGCCGGCTCACCGATAAAATCACCACGGGTTTAACGGGCACATCCTGAAACACAGATGGCCCACGAGGAGTCATAGCCTGCGCTGGTCCCGTATCGGAGAGCGCGATGATATCGACCACTTGCATGCCCTCTGTCACCTCGCCGAAAACAGTGTAGCCGTCTTTCCCGGGTGACCAGTCGAGGCGCAGATTGCTACGTTGGTTGATGAAAAATTGTGCGGCTGCCGAATCGGGGTCACTGGTACGGGCCATTGCCAACGTGCCTCGCGTATTGTGCAACTTGTTACGTGACTCATTCACGATGGGTTCGTGGGTCGGCTTCTCGTCGAGCTCTGCAGTGAATCCGCCGCCCTGAATCATAAAGTTCGGAATGACGCGGTGGAAGACGGTACCGTCGAAGTGGCCTTCATCGACGTAGCGCAGGAAATTCTCGACCGTTAAAGGCGATTTGTCGGCGAATAGTTCGATCGTAATGTCGCCATCAGTGGTTTTCATCAGCACGACGGGGTTGGCTTCGTCGGCCTTTGCCAGATTGCCCATTACTGCCATGCAGATTAGCAGCATTCCCGCAAAGGTCTCGCGGCAACTTTTTTGCACTGCACTAGCGTCGTTTTCTATGATCATGACCATCCATCCTGTCGGTTTTTCCTGGGCCATAGTCTAGGAGTGACTACAGCTAATATGACGCCGAGGAGCACTGCTAGCGCCCCGTCCAGCATCTGATTATTTGCGATACGCTCTCGAAGCCTCACATTCTCCAAGCGAAGCAGGTCCGCATCTGACCTCTCTGTCTCCAGTTCTGCCACCAGCTGCTGATTTAGCGAGTCAAGATCCAGCGCGGCGGCGGATACGCGTTTGATCTCCGTCAATTCGGTCCGAGTGGCTTCTAGTGTTGCCTCAAGCTGCGTGATTGTCTCGTCTGCCTCAGTGGCTTCCGAGGAGCTGAGATTGAGCTGGCTAACGACGCGATCGCGTTCGCTTCGCACCCGCTCAAGCTCCCGATTCAAGTCGTTGATCAGCAAGCCGGCGGGAGGATCTGTTTGCAGGTGCTGCGAGAGTACCCAGCCGCGAGTGCCGCCCCGCGTCTCGACTTCCGTCCATTCGCCATCCTCACTGACGGTAAATGCCAGTAGCGAAGTACCCGATGGCAAGCCTGGGTTGACGATGCGGTACTCCGATCCCGCACCGCTCCGCACAGGAACCAGCACCCTGTCGCTGATGTATTGGGTTTCCTGTGCAATGGTAGCGACGGAAAACAATACCGCTGCCAGCAGTAGGGCCAATCGTTGCGGCAGTCGGCATGGCCGTGCGCGATCCGCGCTGGGACCCTTTGCGTCCTCTCTTTGGTCTAACATCATGGAGAGTCCTCCGCGGGCTCATTGCTGACGGCGTCCTGATCTTTGAGGTGCGGCGCGACGATGGCGATGGTGAATAACATCAATAGCAACGTAAAGCCGATACTGGAATAGAGTTTATACGTTACCCAGAAAGATTCCTCGTACTGATAGGCCACTACCAGGTTGAGTGCTCCGACCAGCGTAAAGTTGCCTATCCAGAGCGCACTTAAACGCGTCCAGATTCTCGACGGCAGGGAAAGTTGTCCTCCAAATAGCCTCTGCAGCACCGTGCGTTGCCCAATGAAGTGAGATCCCAGAAACACGAGTGCCAGCACCCAGTTAAAAACGGTCGGTTTCCATTGGATAAAACGCTGGTCGCGCAGAATCAGGGTTGCCGCACCAAAGATCAGGATTGCGGCGGCCATCCACATGAGGCGTCGCTCGTTTTTCTTTTCCCACAGCGACGCAAGCACCCAGGTCACCACACTGCTGATCATCAGAACCGCCGTCGCGCTGAAGATGCCGTCGAAAGTATGCGACCAGCTGCCAAGCGATATCACCTCACCGTCCATCTGGTAGGCGGTGAAAAACAACACCAGCGGCAAAAATTCGAGTAGTTGTTTCATCTGCGGTTCCGATTACCGATTGCAGTGCTCGCCATCTCATCGACTATGGTAGACAATCCCACGTGATCCCCCAGCAAGAGCATCACGGTACTGGCCCCGGGCGCAGTGTAGAGACCCTCGTGATTGACTTCCACACACATAGTTCCGCTTCTGACGGCGCGATCAGTCCGGAAGACTTGATAGCCCGTGTAGCGCGTGAGGGTATTCAACACTTTGCGCTCACCGACCATGACACGATCAACGGCTACCTTGCCGTCAGGGACCAGGTGCCGCCGGGATTGACTTTGGTCAGTGGTGTGGAGCTGTCTTGTCAGTGGGCCCGCATGGGCATTCACATCGTGGGTTTGGGATTTGACCCAGAAGCTGAAAATTTTGTGCGGCATCTCGGAGAGCTGGACGCGGCGCGCCTGGACAGAGCAGAACAGATCGCTGAACGCCTTGCCAAATCGGGTATGCCCGGGGCGCTGGCCGGCGCGCAATCAGTTGCCCGCGGCGCGCAAATTGGCCGACCACATTTTGCCCGTTGGATGGTATTGGCGGGATATGTGGACAGCGAGGAGATGGCCTTTAAGCGATTCCTTGGCCGCGGTAAGCCAGGCGATATCTCGGTGCTATGGCCCTCGCTTGAGGTGACTGTGCGCGCCATTAAAGACGCGGGGGGAGTGGCTGTATTGGCACATCCTCTGGACTACAAAATGACTGCGACCAAGCTGCGCGCGCTGGTGGCCGCTTTTGCTGAGGCGGGTGGCGACGCGGTGGAACTCATTAACGGCAAACCGAAACCCGGGGACATAGCCATTCTGTGGCGGCTTGCCGACGCGCACCACCTGGGTGTATCGGTGGGGTCCGACTTTCACCGGGATACACCGTATGGAGCGGCGCTCGGTGTGAACACCGCGGAGATCCCTCCGGGCCGGGGCGTCTGGGAGCGTTTGTGAGCCAGTTTTTCGCGATTCATCCAGAGACGCCACAGGCGCGATTGATTCAGCAAGCTGTGAGCATCATTCAAGGTGGTGGCGTGATTGTTTATCCCACCGATTCTGCCTATGCGTTGGGTTGCCAGTTGGGCGATAAAAAAGCGATGGAACGCATCCGGCGGATCCGCTCCTTGCAGGAAAACCACAATTTTACGCTGGTGTGCCGGGATCTCTCGGAGCTGGGCACATACGCCCATGTAGACAACACAACTTATCGACTCCTCAGGCATGCCACGCCCGGACCTTACACCTTTGTGCTGGGGGCGACGCGTGAAGTGCCTCGTCGATTGATTCAACCGAAGCGAAAGACCATTGGCTTACGCGTGCCGGATCACCCTATCCCTCAGGCATTGCTTCACGCACTCAATGAGCCCCTTATAAGCGCGACGCTAATCATGCCGGGGGATGATTACCCGATGACCGATCCCTATGATATTCGCGACTCCCTGGAGCACGAGGTGGACCTTGTCATTGACGGCGGTTTTTGTGGTTTGAAGGCGACCAGCGTCGTCGATTTGACCGGAGCGACGCCTGTTGTTCTGAGGGCGGGCGTCGGTGATGTCAGCGACTTTGAGATAGCCTGAGGGTATACTCCACCAGTGATTGAAAACGAAGTAAAAGTCCCCCAGCCAGACGTCCCCGACGACACCCCTCCGGCAGATTCTCCGCCGCCGCTCAGGCCAGACCAGGGAGAAATGCCGTTCGCGATGGTGCGAGGCGAAGCGGTCACTGAGCTTCCCAAGGATCTGTACATACCACCGCAGGCGCTCGAGGTTTTTCTCGATGCCTTCGAGGGTCCCTTGGATTTGTTGCTGTATCTGATTCGTCGGCAGAACCTCGACATCCTCGACATTGATGTCGCGCAAATCACGGAGCAGTACATGCGCTACGTGGAGCTGATGGATGCCATGCAGTTTGAGCTTGCTGCAGAGTATCTGCTGATGGCTGCGATGCTCGCCGAGATCAAGTCGCGCATGCTCCTGCCGCGAGCGGGCGAAAATGAAGAGGATGAGGAAGATCCGCGCGCGAACCTGGTGCGTCGATTGCAAGAGTATGAGCGATTCAAAAAGGCCGCCGAGGATCTAGAAGCCATGCCTCGGTTGGAACGCGAACTGTGGCAGGCATCCGCGGCACCACCCGATCTGCACTTGGAAAGACCGCTGCCCGATGTCGATATGCGCGAAGTGCTGTTGGCGCTGGGAGAAGTGCTGCGCCGATCTGAGATGTACGCAAGCCATCAGATTCAGATGGAGTCACTGTCCACCCGTGAGCGGATGTCTCAGGTACTGGAGACGCTGAGAAACGGCAGCTTTGTACCGTTTGTCACCCTGTTCACCCCCGAAGAGGGGCGATTGGGTGTGGTGGTGACCTTCTTGGCGCTGATGGAGCTCTTGAAGGAATCGCTTATTGAGATCGTACAAACTGAGGGCTTTGGCCCGATCCACGTCAAAGCAAAATCGGAGTGACCATGGAAACCGGACTAGTACAGATCTTGGAGGGCGCGCTGCTGGCAGCAGGGGAGCCTCTGTCTGTGCAACGCATGACGCTGCTATTTGAGGAAAACGAACGGCCCTCGAAAGACGAGATCAAAGCGGCAATCATATCGGTCGAAGAGCGCTGCGAAGGCAGGGGCTATGAGTTGGTGCACGTGGCGTCTGGCTATCGCTTTCAGGTGCGACAGGACCTCGCGCAGTGGGTGGGTCGGCTTTGGCAAGAGCGCCCTGCGCGCTACTCGCGTGCGCTCATGGAAACCCTGTCATTGATTGCCTACCGGCAACCTATCACCAGGGGTGAGATCGAGGAGATTCGTGGCGTTGCAGTCAGCACCAACATTATTAAAACCCTGTTGGAGCGGGAATGGGTGAGAGTGGTTGGTCACCGTGATGTCCCCGGGCGCCCTGCGATGTACGCCACCACCAGGCAGTTTCTAGATTACTTCAATCTGAAGTCGCTCGACCAATTACCGCCACTCGCCGAGATCAAGGAGCTCGACAATTTATCCGGTGAGTTGGGTTTAGAAACCCCGCAACCAGGTGGCGACGCGCCGGACGACACCGCCACCGATGGCGGTGATACAGAGCGCGGCGCGGATAGCGTCGATGACGAGGGCTCAGCGTCTGTCGCTGAGTCCGGAGATGAAGACTCCATAGAACAGCGAGCCGACGATGGTGAAGAAAGCAACACGGTCGGCTGACAGTGACGTCGAGGTCGAAGACAAAGGCCAAAAACTGCAAAAGGTGCTGGCCAACTTAGGCTGGGGATCCCGCCGCAAGATGGAAGGCTGGATTGACGAGGGGCGGGTAACGCTGGACGGCATTGTGGCCCGCCTCGGAGATCGCGTGCGGTCAGGGCAATCCATTAAGCTTGATGGCAAGCCGATTGAGTGGGAAGAGGCCGAGCAAGTTCGTGTTCTGCTTTACCACAAGCCCGTCCGCGAGGTGTGCTCAAGGAGCGATCCCGAGAACCGCAAGACGGTGTTTGAGAGCCTTCCGAAGCTGAAACAGGGCCGCTGGATTTCTGTCGGGCGGCTTGATTTCAATACCTCGGGTGTCCTGTTGTTCACCACCGATGGTGCTCTTGCTAACGCATTGATGCATCCCTCCAACTCAGTCGAACGTGAGTATCTGGTGCGGGTAATGGGGCGCGTTGACGACGCCATGCTCGAGCGCTTGCAGTTGGGGGTGGAATTGGACGACGGGCCCGCCCGGTTCTCCGATATCCAAGAGGGCGGGGGCGACGGCATCAACCGATTTTTTTACGTGGTGTTGATGGAAGGGCGTAACCGTGAGGTACGCAGGCTCTGGGAGTCACAGGGATGCACAGTGTCGCGCCTCAAGCGGGTGCGCTACGGTGAAGTTTTCTTGCCGTCAAAGTTGAAGAAAGGCCAGTGGCTGGAGTTGCCCCAACGCGACGTGGACGTGGTCTACCAAATGGCGGGGCTACCCGGTCGTGACACCGCGCCGCTGTCGAAAAAAGATCAGGAACGGCGCGAGCGTTTTGCGAGGAAGGGGCAGCGCGCAGCGGGTCGACGCAACCGGCGGTCCGGCTGACTAACCTTGGGCGCTGAGCGCCTGGCCATGCAGATGCCGGCTGGCATCGCTCATGAGATAAACCCAATGATGGCTCAGCGCTTCAGGCTTCGGGTTGCTGTATGGCGCCTCTCCCGGATACGCCGCGCGCCGCATCTTGGTATTGACGGCTCCCGGGTTCAAACTGTTAACGCGAATGCGGCTGGTCGCTCCCAGTTCATCTGCCAAGACTTGCATGAACCCCTCGGTTGCAAATTTGGATACGGCATAGGCTCCCCAGTACGCTTTTCCTTTGCGACCGACACCGGAACTGGTCAACACAACTGACGCACTGGGCGCCGCCTCTAGCCGCGGCATGAGCGAGCGCGTCAACAGGAACTGGGCGTTCAGATTGACCTGAATGACTTCGTTCCAGCTGTGTGGGGAGGTTTGCGCCAATGCCCGGCGCTCGCCGAGCACGCTGGCATTGTGGATAAGCCCATCCAGCTGGGTGTCAGCCGCTTCGAGCTCGTCGCGCAAGGTGTCATATATCGTCGGTTCCTGAACGTTCAGATCCAGTGGCACGATGCCCGGCGTGTTGCCCGACAGAGTCGCAATCTCATCGTACAGTGCTTCCAACGCCGCATCGTCCCGACCTTGGAGTAGCACTTCCGCGCCGGCGGCCGCGCAGGCCAATGAGACGGCACGACCGATCCCCCCAGTGGCTCCTGTCACCAGGATCGTCTTCCCAGCAAGCTCATCGGAGGCGGGCATCCAATTGTCAGGTGCGATTGTCATTGAATGCGCTCCTCGATCAGTGCCGCGAGTGCCTCACTGCTATCAACTGTGTCGTCAGCTTGCCAATCTGCGGCAGATTCACCCTGAGCCAAATAGCCGTAGGCCGCCGCCACCGTGTGGCATCCCGCGGCGTTTCCCGCTTCGACATCCCGCACATGGTCGCCGATGAAAATGGTGTTGTTCGGGTCACAGGCGAGCCGTTGGCACGCCAGCAGTACCGCCTCCGGGTCCGGCTTGGGGGTGACGACATGATCAGGGGTAATGAGTACGTCCGCGGGAGGTGAGAAGGCCATGCGCTCCATCAACGGCGCGGCGAAGCGCTCTAACTTATTGGTCACGACCCCCCAGGCAATCCCTTGCTCAGCCAGTACATGGACAAGCCTCACTAAACCCGGGTATGGCGCGCTGTGTTGACCCAGCCCTCCCTCATAAAGAGTCAGGAATTTGTCACGCCAGTGCTCGATGCGGGCGTCGTCTTGAGTGAGCTCTAGAGCGGCTTGCACCATGCCCAGTGCCCCGTTTGAGACGCTGTGCCGGATGACGCTGTCGGGAATAGGCGGAAGTTGCGCTTCTTCTCTCAGGGCGTGGGCAATGGCAATAAATTCGGGCGCGGTGTCGATCAAAGTGCCGTCCAGATCAAACAGCACGGCCTGCGGACGACTCAGTGTCACGGTTTACGGGCCCTGATGAGATAGTTGACCGAGACGTCCTTTGGGGTCAGCCGGTAGCGTTTGGTCAGCGGGTTGTAGGTCATGCCAATCATTTCCTGCATGTCGAGGCCTGCCTCTCTAATCCAGCGCGCTAGCTCCGAGGGCTTAATAAGTTTGTCATATTCGTGTGTGCCGCGAGGCAGCATGTTCAGGACGTATTCGGCGCCCACAATGGCAAACAAAAAGGCCTTGGGGTTGCGGTTGATGGTGGAAAAAAAAAGGTCGCCACCCGGTTGGCATAAATCTGCACAAGCCTGAATGACGGTAGAGGGGTCCGGCACATGCTCGAGCATCTCAAGGCAGGTCACCACCGAAAATTCTCCGGCGCGCTCCTCTGCCAGCGCCTCGGCGGTACTCTGAACGTAGTCCACCGACACACCACTCTCCAACTGATGCAGGCGCGCGACGGACAGAGGCGCTTCACCCATGTCGATGCCGGTGACTGACGCGCCGCGGTGTGCCAGTGCCTCGCACAGCAAGCCGCCGCCGCAGCCAACGTCGACCACGTTTTTACCCGCTACGTCCGCGTGCTCATCAATCCAGCCTGCTCTTAGCGGATTGATGTCATGGAGCGGTTTGAACTCACTATTCGGATCCCACCAACGTGACGCCAGCTTTTCAAATTTTGCAATTTCGTCAAAGTCGACGTTTTCTTGCCCAGACATGTATCAATGCTCCAGTGTGGCTCTAAAGGCGCTCAGTTGTTCGGACCAACGCATGGCCCGGTTTTGCAGGTCAAGGTAGTCGAGGGTCTGTAACTGCCCGTTTGCCACAACCGGCTTGCCTGCGATCCAGCTCCACGCGACCTCGTTACCCTGGGTGGCGTACACCAAACTTGAGGGGATATCGTGGCGCGGCCAATGATGTACGCCGGATAGGTCTACTGCGATCAAGTCAGCGGTTTTGCCCACTTCGATGGTGCCGATCTTCTCCAGTTGGCCCAGGGCAATGGCGCCATTCACCGTAGCCATCTCCAATGCGGTCCATGCATCCACAGCCTTGGGATTGCCATGCTGTGTTTTGCCGATGAGCGAAGCAATCTGCAGTTCACCCAGCATACTCAAGCGATTGTTGCTTGCTGCGCCGTCCGTGCCGAGTGCCACGTTTATATCGTGGTCCATCAGTTTTTGCACGGGGCAAATCCCAGAACCTAATTTCAGATTGGAGCGAGGGCAGTGCACGACCTGTGCGCCATGCTTTGCCACTGTGGCAATGTCCTGATCCCCGAGGGCCGTCATGTGTACGCATTGCGTGCGCGGTCCCAGGAGCCCTACTTGTTCCAGAAAGTCGATGGGCCGCATGCCTAGCCGCTCGACTGAGTTCAGTACCTCCTCTCGCGTTTCGTGGAGGTGTATCTGAATCGGCGCATCGAGTTCCTCAGCCAGCATGGCCACCCGCGATAAAGTGTGTTCGCTCACCATGTAGGTCGAGTGCGGTCCGAAGCCGACTTCGATGCGGTCGTGGTCGCGGTACCGGTCTCGTAATTCCAGACCGCGGTTGATACATGATTCGGCATCTCGCGCCCACGCCGTTTCCACGTCAATAACGGGAAAGGTCAGTAGTGCCCTTAGCCCGACCCGATCAGCCACTTCAGCCGTGATTTCCGGAAAAAAATACTGGTCTACCATCGTGGTGGTGCCGCCTAGCAGCAGGTCAGCGATGGCAAGTTCGGATCCATCCCGCACGAACTCTTGACTGACGAAATGGCTCTCGGTCGGCCAGATGAACTGTTGTAGCCATGTCATCAGCGGCAGGTCATCGGCATAACCTCTGAGCAATGCCATGGCGGCATGGCAGTGGAGGTTCACGAATCCCGGCATGAGCGCGGTGCTGGGAAGCGCGACATGTTCATCCGCGTCGAATTCTTGCGCTTGATCCCGTGGCGCAATCGCGGCGATCTGGCCGTCCTTCAACGCAACGCTGAAATCAGTGAATACCTCGCGTTTGGGGGCGATGGGCACGACCCAATCGGGGTGTAGAACCGTGTCGAAATCGGACATGGAACCTCCATCTCAGGGGAGCGCAGTATAGCCTGCTCGGGGCGCTTAAACCGCCTGAATGAGCGCGCTAAAAAGTCGCCTCGAGGGTCGGTATTTGGTACAATTTCGCTTAACGATTCGAGGCCGCCAGCGGCCCGTCCATCACCCCAAAATAAGTGGCCCGAATGGCAGAAAATCCGCAGGAAATGGCACGGGAAATTCTCCCGGTCAATATCGAAGACGAGCTCAAACAGTCCTACATGGACTACGCCATGAGCGTCATTGTGGGGCGGGCACTGCCCGATGTCCGCGATGGGCTCAAGCCGGTACACCGAAGGGTGTTATTCGCTATGAACGAGCTGAATAACGACTGGAACAAGGCATATAAAAAATCAGCGCGTGTCGTCGGTGATGTTATTGGTAAGTACCACCCGCACGGCGACTCGGCCGTCTACGACACAATCGTTCGCATGGCGCAGGACTTCTCATTGCGGTATACGCTGGTAGACGGCCAGGGCAATTTTGGCTCCATTGACGGAGACTCCGCTGCGGCGATGCGATACACCGAGATTCGCATGGCCAAGATTGCACATTCCTTGTTGGCAGACTTGGACAAGGAAACAGTCGATTTCGTGGATAACTACGATGGCACTGAGCGAATCCCCGCAGTGCTGCCAACGCGGGTGCCCAACCTGCTTGTCAACGGCTCTTCTGGTATTGCCGTTGGCATGGCGACCAATATCCCTCCTCACAATCTCCGTGAGGTGGTGGCGGGGTGTTTGGCGACACTGCAAAACCCCGATATCGAAATCGATGAGCTTATGCAGTACATCCCGGGCCCAGACTTCCCGACTGGGGCGCAGATTAACGGGCGTGCAGGGATCGTGCAGGCTTACCGTACGGGCCGTGGTCGCATCTACGTGCGGGCCAAAGCAGAAGTGATTACCGACGAGTCGAAGGGCAAGGACACGATCGTTATTCACGAGATTCCCTATCAGCTGAATAAGTCACGCCTGATTGAGCGAATCGCGGAGTTGGTCAAAGAGAAGAAGCTAGAGGGTATTACCGAGCTGCGAGACGAGTCGGACAAAGACGGCCTGCGCGTTGTGATCGAGTTGCGTCGAGGTGAGGTAGGGGACGTGGTACTCAACAACCTTTACGCACAGACGCAGCTTCAGTCCGTGGTGGGTATCAACATGGTGGCGCTGGTAGACGGCGAACCAAAAGTGTTGAACCTCAAACAAATGATCGAAGCATTTGTGCGCCACCGGCGCGAGATCGTCACTCGCCGAACCGTTTACTTGCTTCGCAAAGCCCGCGAGCGCGGTCACGTGCTGGAGGGGCTGGCCATTGCGCTGGCAAACATTGATGAAGTCATTGAGTTGATCAAGTCTTCACCCACCGCAGCAGACGCACGGGAGGGCTTGATGGCTCGCCCTTGGGCGCCCGGCGACGTCATGGCCATGTTGGAGCGTGCAGGTGCGGACGCCTGTCGGCCCGATGACCTACCTGAGCAGTTCGGCGTTCGCGAGGAGCAGTATCACCTGTCGCCTGCTCAGGCCCAAGCCATTCTGGATCTGCGCCTGCACCGGCTCACCGGCTTGGAGCATGAGAAGTTGCTGCAGGAGTACGCCGACAAAATTGCTGAGATCGCCGACTACCTCGACATCCTCGGGGACCCCGATCGCTTGAAGCAGGTCATTCGCGAGGAGCTCGAAGAGCTGGTGGAAGAGTTTGGGGACGAGCGCAGAACGCAGATTTCCGATTCTGCACACGATCTAACGGTTGAGGATCTGATTACCGAGGAAGATCGCGTAGTGACGATTTCTCACGGCGGCTACGCGAAAACGCAGTCGCTCACTGATTACCAAGCGCAACGCCGTGGCGGGACCGGAAGGAGTGCAACGGCAGTCAAAGACGAGGATTTTGTCGAGCACCTGCTGATCGCGAGTACCCATGCAACGATTCTCTGCTTCTCAAACCTTGGAAAGGTCTATTGGCTGAAGGTGTTCCATATCCCGCTTGCCAGCCGCACTGCGCGTGGTAGGCCCATGGTGAATCTGTTGCCGCTCGATGAGGGTGAGAGGATCACGTCGATACTGCCGATTGAAGGTTACGAGACCGATCACTTTATCTTTATGGCCACCGCCAATGGGACAGTGAAGAAAACTGATATGAGTCTTTTCTCGCGCCAGCGAAGCGTAGGCTTGCGCGCCATCGAATTGGATGAGGACGACGTGTTGGTTGGTACAGCTGTTACCGACGGCAGTCAGGACATCATGCTGTTTTCCAGCGAGGGCAAGGTGGTCCGTTTTGCTGAATCGACTGTTCGCGCGATGGGACGAACGGCTCGCGGTGTGAGAGGTATTAAATTAGGCGACGGGTATCGGCTCATCTCGCTGGTTGTTCCTCAGGAAGGCAGCAAAATATTGACGGTGAGTGAGAACGGCTACGGTAAGCGCTCTGAGACGAGCGAGTTCCCAGTGAAAGGCCGCGGCACCAAGGGTGTGATCGGTATGACCATGTCAGACCGGAACGGTGCGTTGGTGGGGGCCGAGCAGGTTTGGGACGGCGATGAAATGATGCTGATCTCTAACCAGGGCACGGCAGTTAGGACCCGTGTTGAGGAAGTCGGTGTTCAAGGTCGCAATACGCAGGGCGTCAGAGTGATTCGGACCCGCGATGGCGAGGCCTTGGTGAGTGTCAGTCGTATTGCCGAGGACGATGTCGATACGGCGGCCCAACATGCTTCGACCGAAGCTGCCGACGCCGAGCCGTCCCAGAATAGCGATCAATCGCTTGCGCCCAACATCGATTCCTCAGACGAGAATGTGTCGCCTGCTCAGGATGACGCCGCTGAAGGGGATGAGGATGCGGGAGAGTGAGCCGGGCGCACAACTTTTGCGCAGGGCCTGCTGCCCTGCCGCTCGCGGTTCTTGAGCGCGCTCAGCGAGAACTTCTGGATTGGTCATACAGCGGCGCTTCAGTGATGGAGGTCAGCCACCGCAGCAGCGAATTCGTGTCGGTCGCTGACCGCGCAGAGTCCAGCTTGCGGCGGCTGCTCGAGATATCTGATGACTACGCCGTATTGTTTCTGCAAGGCGGTGCGTCCCTGCAGTTTGCATCAGTGCCACTCAATCTTGCCGCCAAGGACCAGGTCATGGATCAGGTGGTTACGGGACAGTGGTCGAAAAAGGCGTTTGCCGAACAGCAGCGGTTCGGAGACGTCAATTTGGTGGCCAGTTCGGCTGATCAGAACTTTGCTTCGATTCCGCAGCAGGACTCGTGGCAACGCGATCCAACTGCTGCGTACCTACACTATTGCCCCAACGAGACCATTGGCGGGCTGGAGTTTGGGTTTGTGCCCGATTCCGATGTGCCACTAGTGGCCGATATGTCATCGACCATACTGTCGCGCCCCGTCGATGTGGATCGGTTCGGCGTCATTTATGCGGGCGCGCAAAAAAACATCGGGCCAGCAGGCCTGTGCCTGGTCATTGTTCGACGTGAGTTGTTGGGACGAGCTCGCCCAGAGACGCCGGCGATGCTCAATTGGCAGATCGCTGCGGAAAACGATTCCATGTACAACACGCCGCCCACCTTCGCCATTTATCTAGCAGGACTGGTATTTGAGTGGCTCGAGGAACTGGGCGGCTTGGAAAAAATGGAAGCGATCAATCGTCGTAAAGCCGAGAAGCTGTACGCTTTAATCGACGAGAGTGGGTTTTACGCCAATCCCGTCGAGCAGATTAGTCGCTCGTTGATGAACGTCCCGTTTACGCTGGCAGATGACGCACTCGATACCGTCTTCCTCAAAGAGGCAGAGGCGAGACAACTTCTCAATCTCAAAGGTCATCGTTCGGTCGGCGGAATGCGCGCGAGCCTATACAATGCGGTAGAAGAATCATCTGTGGACGCGCTGTGCTCCTTCATGCGGGATTTTGAGCAACGCCACGGTTGATCGGCAGAGTACTCATGTGGCGAGAGGGAATCCTATGGAACCCGACAAGCAGCTAGACGCAATCCGTGAGCGCATCGATGCGATTGATAGTCGCTTGTTGGAACTGATCAGCGAGCGGGCTCGCTGTGCGCAGGAGGTGGCCGAAGTGAAGCTGGCAGCATCTCAGTCGTCGGATGCGCCGCCTACGTTTTACCGTCCGGAGCGTGAGGCGCAGGTGTTGCGCTCCATACAGGAACGCAACCCCGGACCCTTGGCCTCGGATTATGTCGCCTCGATTTTCAGAGAGATCATGTCGAGTTGTCTGGCTTTGGAAAAGCCGTTGTCGGTTGCCTACCTCGGACCAGAGGGAACCTACTCACAGGCGGCCGCACTGAAGCACTTTGGGCAGTCAGCAATCCCCGTCGGGCAGTCGAGCATTCACAAGGTTTTCCGGCAGGTGGAATCGCGTGAGTGCGATTATGGCGTTGTGCCTGTGGAGAATTCGACCGAGGGTATGGTCGGGCAAACGCTGGATAGTTTTCTCGAAACGCCCTTGCAGATCACGGGGGAGATTGAGTTACCCGTGGTGCATCACTTGCTTGGCGCGGCTAACACGCAGGTTGACTCAGTGAAGCTGGTGCTCGGTCACGAGCAGGCCCTCGCTCAATGCCGTCAGTGGCTGGATAGCCACTTGCCTGATGTGCCGCGCGAAACCTTAGCCAGCAATGGCGCGGCGGCATTGCGAGCAGCGGGAGAAACAGGCGTGGCGGCGATCGCCGGAGACTTAGCGGCCCAGCTCCATCAGCTGACGCCGCTCGCTAACGCGATTCAAGATAGCTCTAGCAATACCACGCGATTCCTGGTGTTGGGCAGAGAGAGAGTTCCCCCCAGTGGGCACGACAAGACATCACTGTTGGTTTCAGCGCGAAATCGGCCCGGTGCTTTGCTCGGGTTGCTTCGACCCTTTGAGGAAAATGGCATCAGCCTGACGCGCATCGACTCACGGCCGTCCAAGACAGAAAAGTGGACCTATGTCTTCTACATAGAGTGTGAAGGGCACCTCGCAGACGACATCATGATCGATGTGATGAGTCAGATCGAGGAGCACTCGATCATGCTGAAGCGACTGGGCTCATACCCCCGAGCACCGATCTAGCTATGCGCCCCATACAAGATATGACGGTGGCCTTTCTTGGCCTCGGGTTGATTTCAGGATCCCTTGCGGGCGCACTCAGAGCTGCTGAGTGGCTTGGCCCAATCATTGCCTGGGGTCCGAGGGAGAGATCTCTCGAGCTGGGGCAGGCGCTGGGTTTGATTGACCGCTTTAGTCTGGATCTTGAGTCTGTTATGGCGGATGCGGATATCGTTGTGATCGGTGCGCCGCCCATTGCGACGCTGGAGCTCTTGCCCGATATTTTGGAGATGGCTCGCGCACACGGCGAACCCATTGTGACTGACATGGCGAGCATCAAGGCGTCCGTGGTCGAGGCGGCTATGCCGCACTACGCAAAGTTTGTTCCCGGCCATCCGATTGCTGGGAGCGAGCACAGTGGTGTCGAGGCTGCCATCCCTGATCTGTTTCAGGGGAGAGAGGTGATTCTGACGCCCTCGCCCGAAACGGATGCAACCGCCTTAAGTGCTGTGCAGGCGATGTGGGAGTTGGCGGGCGCGCGGGTGACCCAGCTCTCGGTGTCGGACCATGATGCCGCGTTGGCGGCGAGTAGCCACGTTCCCCACATGCTGGCCTACGCGCTCACCGCGATGCTCTCTGATCACCCGCTCGGGCCAATGAAACACGGCGGTGGCGCGTTGCGCGACATGACGCGCATCGCGGCATCTGATCCAGGTATGTGGCGTGATATTGCGCTGACCAATCGAGATGCCATTTTAACGGCAATGGATGCCGTCGCCGCACAGCATGCCCAACTCCGTACCTTTATTGCCGAGGCCGATGGGCCGGCGATGGAGGCTTTGTTCGCGCATTGCCGGGAAGTGCGCCGCGAGCATGATGTGATCCTCAACCCGCTTCTCCGGCCAGATGAGGGTGGGAGTTAATGCACTTTTATTTAGAGCCGGGTGGCAGCCTGACAGGCTCGATCCGTGTGCCTGGCGACAAGTCCATGTCGCATCGCTCGATCATGCTCGGGTCAATTGCTGAGGGTCGGACTTCAGTGAGCGGTTTCCTTGAAGGGGATGACGCCTTGGCAACCCTGTCCGCCTTTCGGGCGATGGGTGTGCGGATCACGGATCCCGAAGCCGGTCGCCTGACGATCGAGGGTGTTGGTCTAAGAGGGCTGCGAGCGCCAGAGCAAGTCATGGATGTCGGTAACTCCGGTACCAGTATTCGACTGATGGTCGGATTACTGTCTGGCCAGCCGTTCGACAGCATGATCACGGGCGATCAATCTTTGCTTCGCCGTCCAATGGGCCGTGTGATCACGCCGCTTTCTCAAATGGGCGCACTGATTGGATCCCGGGAGGGCTGCCCGCCGCTGGAGGTAAAAGGGGGTCGCGCGTTAGAGGGCATCCACTATGACCTCCCGGTCGCCAGTGCGCAGGTCAAATCGAGCGTGCTGTTGGCGGGGCTCTATGCTCGAGGTCGGACCAGCGTGACAGAGCCGGCACCCACGCGGGATCACACAGAACGGATGTTGAACGGATTTGGTTATCCCGTAGACACACAGGGCGGGGTGATCAGCCTCGAAGCGGGTGGAGCGCTTACCGCAACCGATATCGATATCCCCGCAGATATCTCCTCTGCTGCTTTCTTTCTGGTCGGTGCCTCGATCGCGCCGGGTTCTGACTTAACGCTGGAGCACGTGGGCGTTAATCCGACCCGTGACGGTGTGATTCGCATTCTTCGCGCCATGGGCGCCGATATTGAAATCATGAACCAACGTCTCGTGGGGGGAGAACCCGTCGCGGATTTGCGGGTGCGTCATGCCCCTTTGCATGGCATCGAGATTCCGGTGGAAGAGGTGCCGTTGGCCATTGACGAATTGCCTGCAGTGCTCATCGCTGCGGCCTGTGCTGAGGGCATGACAGTGCTCAGTGGTGCAGAGGAATTGCGGGTGAAAGAGAGTGATCGCATCGCCAGCATGGCGGAGGGCTTGACGCAGCTTGGCATCGAGAACACGACGCGCCCCGATGGCATTGAGGTGGTGGGTGGCGAAATGACTGGCGGCGTTATTGCCACTCACCTCGACCATCGTATTGCCATGAGTTTTTCTATGGCTGCTCTGCGTGCGAGGGATCGCATCAAGGTGAGAGACTGCGCTCACGTCGCGACTTCTTTTCCCGGGTTCTCGGAGTTAGCAGTCCGTTGCGGCCTTCAGTTGGAAGTGGCCGACGAATAATGCTTCCCTCGCCTGTTATCTGCGTTGACGGACCCAGTGGTGCGGGGAAAGGCACGCTGTCTAGACAGCTGGCACAGGAACTTAACTGGCATTTACTGGATAGTGGCGCGCTCTACCGTGCAGTTGGCGTTGCCTGTCAGCGCGCGGGTATCGAATTGGACGTTGCCAGCGAAGTCGCCGCAATTGCGAGCGTTCTGGAGGTGGATTTCAGAGCGACTGACGAGGGTATCGCGATCTGGCTGGCTGAGGAGGACGTGACAAACGACATTCGCTCTGAGATCGGGGGATTGGGCGCGTCTCAAGTGGCCCTGCATCCGGAGGTTCGAGAGGTTTTACTGGCGAAGCAGCGGGCTTGGGCGCGTGCGCCCGGCTTGGTGGCAGACGGTCGTGATATTGGCACAGTCGTTTTCCCTGATGCGCCACTGAAAATCTTCCTCACGGCTAGCGCAGAAGCACGCGCTGAGCGGCGTTTTCATCAGTTGCAGGGTATGGGGCAGGATGTTAGTCTCCCGCGCCTTCTCGCTGACATACAGGAGAGAGACGCACGGGATACCTCCCGGGAAGTGTCTCCACTCATGCCAGCAGACGACGCCATACTCATAGACAGCACCTTGCTGACTGCTGACGAGGTCGTCATGAAGGTCCGCAGGCTCGCAAGTAGCCGCGGAATTGTGAGCGATATCAGGGACTAACGGCTAGACCCCACCCTCGTATCTTATTGAATAACCCGGTTGGGTCTTGAAACCGGTCGGAGCGTTTACGCTCCCTACGCAGGAATAACATCATGAGCGAATCCTTCGCTGAACTCTTTGAAGAAAGCCTTCAAACCGTCGATATGGAACCCGGTTCAATTGTTACCGGTGTTGTCATTGATATCGACAATGAGTGGGTCACTGTCCACGCAGGTTTGAAGTCTGAAGGGGTCATTCCCCTCGATCAATTTACGAACGCCAACGGTGAGTGCAGTCTCAACGTGGGTGATGAGGTGCAGGTCGCGCTGGAAACTGTTGAAGATGGTTTCGGCGAGACTAAGTTGTCTCGCGAAAAAGCCAAACGCGCGGAGGCCTGGAAAGATCTTGAGGCGGCTCAAGTTGCTGACGAAGTAGTGATGGGCGTGATCAACGGAAAGGTGAAAGGCGGCTTCACGGTGGATATCGAATCCATTCGCGCATTCTTGCCGGGTTCGCTGATCGATGTCCGGCCAATTCGCGAAACCACTCACCTTGAGGGTAAAGAGCTTGAATTTAAAGTGATCAAGCTCGATCAAAAGCGCAACAATGTCGTGGTCTCGCGTCGAGCCGTGATGGAGTCAGCGAACAGCGCAGAGCGCGAAGAGTTACTGCAGAACTTGCAGGAAGGCCAGTCTGTTAAGGGCGTGGTCAAGAACCTCACCGATTACGGTGCCTTCGTTGACCTGGGTGGTGTTGACGGACTGCTCCACATCACAGACATGGCGTGGAAGCGCATCAAGCACCCGAGCGAGATCGTCGAAGTCGGACAAGAGATGGATGTCAAAATCCTTAAGTTCGATCGTGAGCGAAACCGCGTATCTCTCGGCCTCAAGCAGCTTGGTGAAGACCCATGGATGGCCATTACTGGCCGATACCCAGAGGGTAGCCGCGTGGTCGCGAAGGTGACCAACCTGACCGATTACGGTTGCTTTGCCGAAATCGAGGAAGGCGTCGAAGGTTTGGTTCACGTCTCTGAAATGGACTGGACTAATAAGAACGTTCATCCTTCCAAGATCGTCCAGTTGGGTGACGAAGTCGAAGTCATGGTGCTCGATATCGACGAAGAGCGCCGCCGTATTTCACTTGGCATCAAGCAATGCACCCAGAACCCTTGGGATGCCTTTGCTGGCGATCACGCCAAGGGCGACAAGATTTCGGGCAGCATCAAGTCCATTACCGACTTCGGTATCTTCATCGGCCTTGAGGGCAACATCGATGGTCTGGTGCATCTGAGCGATATCAGCTGGAACGAGACTGGCGAAGAGGCTGTCAGGAACTACAAGAAGGGTGACGAGATTGAGACGGTCATCCTGTCTATCGATCCTGAGCGAGAGCGTATCTCACTGGGCATCAAGCAGCTCGAGGAAGATGCATTCTCTTTGTATGTGAGCGATAACGATCGTGGCAGCCTGGTTACCGGTACGGTCACCGAGGTGGACGCGAAAGGCGCAACCATCAAGTTATCTGATGAGGTCGACGGCTATCTAAAGGCGGCTGATATTAGCGTAGACCGTATCGATGATGCGCGTTCCGCGCTGAGCGTCGGTGATTCCGTTGAAGCAAAAATCATCAACGTTGATCGCAAGAGCCGTGGTCTGGGGCTATCGATCAAAGCCAAGGATATGGATGATGAGAAGGAAGCGGTGGCTGCTCTCAAGGAGCAGGATTCCGCTTCTTCACCCGGCACAATTGGTGATCTCATCAAGGCGAAGATGGAAGATAAGTAAGATCTCCGACAGAAAAAGGGGCCGGCTTTGCCGGCCTTTTTTTTTGCGCCAGAGATCCATCAGGTTCGCAAATAAACCTGATGAAAATGAACAAGTTGCCATCCTGCTGGGTGTCAGCGACAATGTTGTGAGTGAGGCGAGGGGGCGAACATGACGCGAAGCGAATTAATCGATTTGATGGCAGACAGCCAGCATCAGCTCAGCACGAAAGACGTGGAGCTGGCGGTGAAACTGTTAATCGATCACATGTCTGAGACCCTCTCTACTGGCCAACGTATTGAAATCCGCGGGTTTGGCAGTTTCTCCCTTCACTATCGTGAGCCGCGTCAGGGACGAAACCCGCGCACCGGTGACGCCGTAGAGCTGCGCGGCAAGCACGTTCCCCACTTCAAACCGGGCAAAGAATTGCGAGAGCGCGTTAATCGATCGGTTAAGACCGGATTCTAAGCATGCAGTGGCTCCGAAAAGGACTGGCAGTGATCCTTGTGATCGCTGGCGTAGCCATTGGCGCTTTGTTTTCACTGGAGAACACGCAGTCTGTTCCCCTTGACCTCATTGTTCTACAACTTCCTCCACAGCCCATCGCCATTTGGATATTGCTGGCGCTGGCTGCAGGCGTACTGATCGGGCTAAGTACAGGGGCATGGTTGGCGCTGCGCAGGGCAGCGACTATCCGCCAACTCCGCAAGCAGCGCGATCGTTTGCTGTCGGCAACCGAGAAGGGCGGTCAGAATGCTACTCAATAACGCGCTACTGCTGGTGCTGCTGGTGTTGGCAGTCGCCGGAGGATGGACGCTGGGCCGCAGCGGTCTGCGCATGGATATGGCGGGGCGTGCGCAGTTACCGTCCCAGTACTACCGGGGGTTTAACTTTCTGCTGGACGGCGAGGAAGAGGACGCGGTGGATGCGTTCACAGAAGCGCTCGCCGTCAACGAGGAGACGCTGGATACCCACATTGCGTTGGGTAGCGTGCTGCGAAAGCGTGGCGAAGTGGACCGGGCCATCAGGATGCATCAGAACCTGCTAAAAAGGCCGCAACTCTCTGTGGTGCAATTGCATCAGTCCCATTTGGAATTGGCCAGGGATTTTATCGCCGCAGGTCTTTACGACCGTGCAGAGCAGTTGCTTGTTGACTTGGCGGCACAGTCCTCCGAATTTAGCGCAACCGCGCAACGACATTTGCTCGATGTCTATGAGGCGCAGCGAGACTGGAGCGCAGCCGTTACCATCGCCGAGGAATTGATTGCTCGCGCTGAGAGCGAAGGTCAGTCAGCGGCGGGGCATGGGCAACCGGCACAACAGCTCCGCGGACATTACTTGTGTGAGCTGGCAGAACACGCCATCGAGTCTGGTGGCTACGACGCAGCGAAGTCTTTTTATGAGCAGGCCCTGCGCGGTCAACCGCAGGAACTGCGCGCTTTAATGGGCATTGTTCGGTGCGCGCTCAAAGACGGCGACGGGACACTGGCGATGACCTACTTCTCCCGAATGATGGGAAGCGGCCGCCGCTGCACCCCGGAGATGCTCGGCTTGTTGAGGGATGTATGCAGTGCTGAGTCAGATTCCGATGTGTATCTGTCGTCACTACAGCAGTATTACGATCAGCAACACTCTCCTTTGTTGGCACTCGCGCTCGCAGAGGAATTGGCTCAGCAGCAGGGTGTTGAGGCAGCCAGGTTGTTTTTACGCTCTACGCTGGATCAGTACCCCTCCGCTTCGGTCGCCGCTTCGCTCGCGCTGGGCGGGCTCGAGTCGGAGCAAGCACGGCCAGAGCGTGATGTTTTGGATCAATTGATTCGCAATGATCATGGTTATCAGTGTGACCATTGCGGTTTTTCGGGGAAGACGCGCCACTGGCGATGCCCGGGATGTCGTCATTGGGATTCGTTGCACTATCGAGGTGGCGCCTTGGAGCAGTTAAATGGCAGATGAAGGCGGCAACCTGATAGTCGCGCTGGACTTCCCGGGTGCCGCGGATGCCATGGCCTTAGCGCAGCAGCTTGACCCGGCCACAGTGCGGTTAAAGGTAGGAAAGCAACTGTTCACAGCGGCAGGCCCTGATCTAGTGAGATCCCTGCAAGATCTCGGTTTCGAGATTTTCCTCGATCTGAAGTTTCACGATATCCCCAACACGGTCGCGCAGGCCGTCCGTTCGGCAGCGGAGCTGGGGGTGTGGATGGTTAACGTTCACGCATCGGGCGGCGCGAGAATGATGCAAGCGGCACGAGAGGCGTTGTCCGATTGCACGCACCAACCACTGCTCATTGCGGTCACCGTTCTCACCAGTATGACGCGAGAAGATCTCGCGGAGCTTAACTGGGAGGCGGAACCCCTCGACCGGGTTTGCGAGCTGGCCACGTTGGCTCAGCAATCAGGTATGGATGGAGTCGTGTGTTCCGCAGCTGAGGCGAGCGTGCTGAAGCGTCACCATGGCGGCGAATTCCTGATGGTAACGCCCGGGATTAGACAGGCAAGCGATGCGGTCGGTGACCAGCGGAGGGTTGCCACACCAAGCGATGCGATCGCAGCTGGCGCAACCCACATTGTGGTCGGACGTTCCATTACTGCGTCCCCCAACCCCGCCGAAACGGTGTTGGATATCCTCGCTTCGATGTCGCCGCCTGCCGTGAGTTAGTCCCTTGATTCTGATCAGCAGTGCGTCATAAGGCGTTAAATGAGGTGTAAAGAGGTCTCTGATCGCCTGTCCGTCTCTGAACGCGACATAGTGAGCTCACGCTCAAATTCCGAGCGCATAAGAGCTGATGGAGACGAAATATGAACACACGACAAGCGACACGAGGCGCTGAACAGGCAAACGCTACCAAGAGCATAATGGCCCTTATCAGGCGCGCACTAGCATCACAGGTTGCCGCCATTTGCGCGGCCCTCGTGGTTTTGAACCCACTATCTGCTTGGGCTGATGAGCCCGTAAATGTCAACCTTGCCAGCGCCGAGGTATTGGCAGACACATTGGAAGGAGTGGGTTTGGCAAAGGCCTACCGGATTATTGAGTATCGTGAAGCTCACGGACCGTTTGAGCATATTGACGAGCTGGCCGCGGTACGGGGTATCGGGCAGGCGACCGTTGAGAAAAATCGTGACGTTATTCGATTGCAATAATCTTGAACTGAGCCGCGTCGCATGCTGTTAGTGACGGGCGCGAGCGGCTATATAGGCCGTGCTGTGTTGTTAGAGCTAGCGCAGCACGGCCACGCTATTCGCACGACAACGCGCGCTACATCAGCCCTGTCTGACGAGTCTGCCGTTTTTTACGATATGAGCAGTGACAAACCGCTGCCAGCCGCGTTGTTTGAAGGCGTATCGGGCATTGTTCATTGCGCGGGCATCGCGCATCGCCACGCGGCAACGCACGATTACAAACAACTCAACGTCACAGCGACGGTCAGACTCGCACAAGCCGCTGCTATGGCAGGCGTATCGCAGTTTGTTTTTGTGAGTTCGATGAATATTGTGCCGGCCGACTGCAGCGCGCCCGACGCCGACGCTGCCGAGTGGCCTGCACCTAGTGATCCCTACTCAGCCTCCAAGTGGTTGGCGGAACAAGAGCTGAAGCGAGTGCTGAGTGGGACTGCTTGCGAC
Source organism: Halieaceae bacterium (assembly GCA_002721785.1). Taxonomy (GTDB): domain Bacteria; phylum Pseudomonadota; class Gammaproteobacteria; order Pseudomonadales; family Halieaceae; genus Luminiphilus. The sequence continues at coordinate 18,451 of PBLO01000017.1, read as the reverse complement.
CTTACCATCGTGCGGCCGGGCTTGGTTTACGATCAAGAATTGACCGCTAATTTGGCACGCCTGCAGGGGCTGCTCAGTCGATATCCTGTGGGCCTTCCTGCAGTGGGCTGCAGAACGATGGTGGGTCGGCCTGATCTCGCGCGACTTTTGGCGCTGATCGCGTCCGGACGCTGTGGGGCCCGCGCGGGCCAGCCCGTCTTAATTGCAAGTGACGGTGAGTGTTACGACGCGGCACGAATCAGTCGGTCGCTCTCATCTACCAGTCTACGGCTGCCGTTGCCTGGCCCGATATGGCGGCTAGCGAGTTGTGTCATCGGCTGGTGGAGTGGGCGACCCGCTGGTGCCACGTGGGGGAATCTTTCGCATCGGTTCTGGTGTGGTGCTGTACCTCAGGCTGAGGCTTGGAAGCCTAGCGTGACACTGGAGTCGCGCTCGGGGCCGGGGGGGGATGTGCCATGTTGAATTGGTTGCTCTTGCTGGTGATGAGCACCTTGGGTCTGCTGGTGTATCTCCGGCTGGCGCCTAAACTCAAGCTGGTGGATGAACCTAATCACCGTAGCCTGCACCATGCGCCGACGGTGGTGGGTGCTGGCGCGGTGCCCATGCTGTTGTTGGCTTGGGTCTTCAGTCTGTCCAGCGCAATGCCGCACACGAACGTTATCGCATTTCTTTTGCTGGGTTTGGTGGGTATTGGCTTGTGGGACGATTGGCGCGGAGTTGCCTCATCTCTTCGACTGGGTTGTTACGTCGCAGCGGGGCTCGTTTTGTCAGCTCTGCTGCATGCTGGCGCGGATGCTCAGTGGTGGTCGATCGTGATCACTGGGCTGGCTGTGGCATGGTGCATCAACCTCGTGAACTTTATGGACGGTGTCGATGGCTTAGTCACGGTTCACGTTCTTTGCACGGCTGCAGGCTTGGGTTTGGTCGCGGCCTTTCACCCTTCCGTGGTGGTTTCCCGAGACCTGTTGATGCTATGTGCGGCGCTGGTAGCGTGCTTTGCCCCATTGCTGTGGCTTAACTGGCCGCCAGCAAAAGTGTTTATGGGCGATGCGGGCGCGGTACCGTTGGGATTTTTTCTTGCGGTGCTGGGTATGCTGGCAGTCGATGCACACCGGTCTCTTGGCTACGCGTGGCTGATATTGATGATGCCTTTGCTGGTTGATACGGGCATCACATTATTGATCAGGCTATTGACAGGCCATGCTCCTCACGTTGCGCACCGTGACCATGCCTATCAGCGCTTGGCCTTGCGCGCGGGCAGTCCGATGCCGGTTACTCTGGGTCTGCTCGCTATGCACGTTGTATGGCTGTTTCCGCTCGCGGTGACGGCCGTAACGACAGCGCTATTCCCTCTACTTCTGGTACTTTTGTCAGCCATTCCAAGCGTATTTCTTGTGGTTTACGCCCGAGGCAGAGATTAGACTCGGATTCCGGTCTAGACCCAATAGGCCCGCTCATCGTGAGCCGGTCAGGCAGAGGTAGATATGGTTCGAAAAATGGCGTCGAAAGCCCACTTCAAGACGCTACGTTCGCTGTCCGCCTCGGTGTGGATGCTGGCGAGACGCTTGATGCCCCACTCGTTCAGGGTATCCAGCTGGCTGGCACTGGATTTAACCGTCGTTCTGGGCGCGCTGTACGGCGCGGCTTCGATTGGTTCTGAAACCAGTGTGCCTTCGCTCGATACACTGGCACTGCTCACGGTTGGGACGCTTCTGATCGGCACGGCGGTGATTTTTACCTCGCAAGGCCTGTACCGATCTGTGATCCGATATATGGGTCAACAGGCGGTTTGGGATTTGGTCAAAGCGGTCAGTTTTTCAACGCTTACGCTCGCCGCTGCGATATTTTTTACTGATGCTGACCTGCCCGCCACGGCGGCGTTGGTTTACTGGTTGTTGCTGTTTGTGGGAGTGGGCGGGTCGCGCCTGATTTCACGGGCATTGCATCAGTCCTCTGCTTACGCAGATGCACGCAGAGTCATTATTTATGGTGCAGGTGAGTCCGGCCGACAGCTCTTGAATGCTCTGAACCACGGCACGGATTATCGCGTCGTGGGATTCATTGACGATAATCCGAGCCTGCACGAGACAGTGATCAACGGTCGACCTGTCTTGGGTGCGGATGACCTGCCTAATTTGGTTGAAGAGCATGCGGTACGCCAGGTGCTGCTTGCGATCCCCTCGGCGTCCCAGGAGCGCCGTCGTGCCATCATCAATTCGCTGGTTGGTTTGCCCGTTCGGGTGAGAACCATCCCTAAAATCAGCGAGCTGATTTCGGGTAATGCCATCGTCAATCAGATTCAGGACGTTGATCTGGATGATTTGCTGGGCCGCGAGCCGGTGCCGCCGCATCCTGAATTGATCGATCGCTGCATCACCGACAAGGTGGTGATGGTCACGGGCGCGGGGGGAAGTATTGGTTCTGAGCTGTGCCGACAAATTCTCTCTTCCTCACCAAAGGAATTGATATTGCTCGATATCTCGGAATTCGCGCTGTACAGCGTCGATCGAGAGATCAAGAGCATTTGCCAACGCCAGAGTTTGCGTTTCCCAGTGGTAACGCTACTCGGTAGCGTTCGAGACGAGCAGCGCCTTGAATCCATTTTCCGTACTTTCTCCGTGGACACGGTGTATCACGCAGCGGCGTACAAGCATGTGCCGATGGTTGAGTACAACGTAGCAGAAGGTGTCGCCAATAATGTTCATGGCACCTGGAGCGCAGCTTGGGCCGCGCACCGCGCGGGCGTCGACACCTTTGTGTTGGTGTCCACTGATAAGGCAGTACGGCCCACCAATGTGATGGGCGCCTCCAAGCGCTTCGCCGAATTGATCCTTCAGGGCCTTTCTCAGATCGAGACGCAAACGCGGTTCTGTATCGTCCGGTTTGGCAATGTGCTCGGATCCTCAGGTTCCGTAGTACCTCTGTTCCGAGAGCAGATAAGCAGTGGCGGACCCGTCACGGTTACGCATCCCGAGGTGTCGCGCTACTTCATGAGCATCCGGGAGGCAGCGCAGTTAGTGTTGCAAGCTGGCGCATTGGGTACCGGCGGTGATGTGTTCGTGCTGGACATGGGCGAGCCGGTGCGGATTGTCGAACTTGCCGAGCGCATGATTCGTCTTAGCGGCTATGACATCGAGCGCGACAACATGTTCGGGGAGCATATAGACCTCGAATACATCGGGCTGCGACCTGGCGAGAAACTCCATGAAGAATTGCTGTTGGGTACCTCGGTCACGGGTACGGGACATCCTATGATCATGCGCGCGGAAGAGGAGTCTTTTGACTTTGACTTCATTGAGGATTCCGCGCACCGCCTGCTGCGAGCGTGCACCGAGATGGATTTGAACGACGTCACGGCGATCTTGACCGAGCACGTGATGGGCTTTTCAGGACATGAACCGCGCCATGACTACGTCTGGGTGAAGCAAGGTCGCGTGGGTAAGCGCGTCCGCAAGGCGCTGGACGCCGAGAATGTGACGCCCATCCGTCCGGAGTTGGTAGGGCCGCGGCAGAGCACAGGTCGCTCAACCGACTGACGGTACCGGAACTCGCCGCCATCCTACGGCGAGAATAAATCTCATATCAGTATCGGTTATCGCGCTTAGATACCGTTTGTTGCTTCAGGTGAAGTTGGGCAATATCCGCTTCGCGAATGCACTGTATTGATAGGTGTCGTTGCTCGAGCTAGAGCGCTCTTGTACGGTCTCCTCTCACCTTGATGTAACGCTGCGATGGGGCACCCTATGTCTATGATCGTCAACCGACGAGATGTCGATTTTTATCTCGATGAAATGTTTGATTTGGGGTCGCTGCTCGCCAGTGACCGCTATAGCGAGCACGACCGCGAGAGCATCACGGCGATACTCGATCTTTGCCAAAACATGGCGGAGGAAGAGTTTTTACCCCTTGCAGCGGAGCACGACGAAAACGAGCCTGTCTTTAAAGATGGACAGGCGATTACGCCGGACTCATTAAAAGTTTGCCTGAAAACCTTTATTGATGCCGGGCTGCCCACGGCGACCTTTGATCATGATCTTGGCGGCATGCAGTTGCCGGTGATGGTCGCTAACTTCATGCAAGGTATCTTTCAAGCGGCCAATGCGCCGGCGACCGGCTACATATTCCTGACGTCCTCGAATGCGCACATGTTGCAGGCCTGCGGTAGCGAGGCGCTGCGCGCGCGTTACCTGCCGCCACTTGTCGAGGGCCGATGGTTCGGCACCATGTGTCTTTCGGAGCCCCATGCCGGCTCATCACTCTCCGATATCCGAACGATGGCTGAGCCCGTTGGTGATGGCAGCTACAAGCTGACGGGTACCAAGATGTGGATCTCCGGAGGCGAGCAGGATATTTCCGAGAACATTGTCCATATGGTGCTGGCTCGAACCCCCAATGCGCCTCCCGGAGTGAAGGGCATTTCACTATTTCTCGTCCCCAAAGTCCGTGTTGAGGAGGATGGCTCACTGGGTGAAGCCAACAACATCGCGCTCGCTGGCCTTAACCATAAGATGGGGCAGCGCGGGACCACCAACACGCTGCTCAACTTTGGCGAGGGCGGTGACTGCCTTGGCTACCTCGTAGGAGAGGAAAACGAGGGCCTCAAGAACATGTTCCACATGATGAACGAGGCGCGGATTGGCGTGGGTATGCTCGCCACAATGTCAGGTTTGGGCGGATACCTCTATTCACTCGATTATGCGCGCAACCGACCACAGGGTCGGCACCCGGGAGATAAGGATCCAAATAGTCCGATGCTACCCATCATTGAGCACGCGGATATTCGAAGGCTCTTGATGGAGCAGAAGGTAGCCGTTGAAGGCAGCATCGCCTTGCTCACCTATTGTTCACAACTGGTGGATCAACAGCTCATTTCAGATGACCCGCAGGCTTCGCAGCGGCTCACATTATTGCTTGAGCTTCTCACGCCTATCGCCAAGTCCTGGCCCTCCGAATACACCCTTGAAGCGAATAAGCACGCGATCCAGATTTTGGGGGGCTACGGTTACACCCGGGAGTACCCGGTGGAGCGGCTGTATCGAGACAATCGCTTGAATCCGATTCACGAGGGGAGCCATGGCATTCACGGACTCGATTTATTGGGTCGCAAAGTGAATCTTGCGGGTGGGGTCACCCTCGCCATTTTTGAAGAGGAAATGCAGCAGACGCTGGACGCGGCGGTTGCGAGCGAATCTTTGAATGCGATGGGAAAGGCCCTCGGTGACGTTTGGGGGTTGGTCAAGCAAACGGTGGAGACCGTGAATCAGGAAGCTGATACGGTCACGCGCTTGTCCAGTGCCACGCCATTCCTGGATGCTTTTGGGCATGTCGTCATCGCGTGGTTGTGGTTACGACAGGCCCTTGTCGCGCAGGAAGCTTTGCATAGCGGCGCACAAGCCGACGCCGCTTTCTATGAGGGCAAGGTGGCCGCGTGTCAGTTCTTTTATCGCTATCACTTGCCGCAGGCGGCGGAGAAACTTCGTTACGTCGCGTCTCAGGATCGCTCGGTGCTCGACACGCAGGCAAGTTGGTTTACTGGTCAGTGATTAACCTGAGTCGAGCAGGGGGCGGCTTGATGCTGCTCATGATCAGGCCAGACCTAGCCCGGTTTCTTTTTCGCTTGAAAATTGTGCATGAATTCCTTGTCGATAAATGAGCCGTCCTGGTGCAAGCGATAATGTGTGTGAGCTAAATGGTGCGCGTTAAAGGCGCTGCGCTGGACGTTCTCAAAGCCCTGGGCATGAAACGCCGCGTTGATTGCGTCTTTGCCCAGTTTGAGAGCAAACGACGGCTTATCGGAAAGCGTGCGAGCAAAGGCGAGGGTTGCTTCCTCTAGATCTGCTCGTGGGACAACCCGGTTTACCATGCCAGCGGCCTCTGCCTCCTCGGCCGAGATGGGCTGACCGGTGAGCAGGAACTCCTTCGCCTTGCGGATGCCCAGTTCCCACACGTGGGCAAAATATTCCACTCCGGGAATGCCCATGTACATAGTGTTGTCTTGAAAAGAGGCGTCATCACTGGCGATGACAAAGTCACAGGGCCAGATCAGCATCAATCCGCCTGCGATGGACTTGCCATGTACCGAAGCGATGGTGGGTTTAGCTAGGTCCCGCCAACGTCGGCAGAAACCCTCATAGATCTCTTTTTCACGGCAGTAGTAGGCTTCAGAGCCATCCCACTTATCATCGCTCCAAGTGCCCACCCGTTTGTGCTCGCTGCCGCGGTTACTGATATCCCGCAGATCGTGACCGGCCGAAAAGTGGGGTCCCTTTGCTGCCAGGATCACTACCTTGACCTCGCTATCGCCCATGGCGATGTCGAAGGCGTCATTGAGTTCGTAAAGTAGATGTGAATCTTGAGCGTTGCGCGCTTCCGGACGATTCAGCCAGATGCGCGCGATGCCCGCCTCAGGCGTTTCATAGATCAGGTTGTCAAAATCAGGCATGTCGGTATCCCTCTGCGGTTGTGACAACGTTACTACAAACCTATCCTCGGTATCCGTTAGCACTCGGTTACTGAGCGGTGTGTGTCGGGCCAACCTAGAGGGTCTGGCGCACTAGTTACCAGAGGTCTTAAGCTGTTTCTGAATCGCTTTGAGCGCGTTCATCAGCTCACGATTGCTGGGTTCCTTGCCTTGGATCGCGCCTTGAATCATGCCTGAAGGGGTGTCAGGCGACGTCACCATGATCGAGAGAAGATTGGTCACTACAGAGTGGTCGTAGGGACGTTCCCGAAGTTTCAAGGTTCTCGCTGAAAACTCCAGTGTGCCGAAAAAGACGTCTCGCAGTTGCACAATCGGTATATGTTCAGGGAGCTCACCCCGATCCACGCCGCGCTGCATGATGCGATCAAACACCCGAACGTACTCGCGCACCTGATCGAGGTCCTGCTCCTGTTGTGGACGTGCCCGATAGGTGAGAGAGACCACTTCAAACTGGTTCAGTAGAGATTGCAGGTGGTAGCGGCCCAACTGCTCCAACTGCATTGCTGTGGTCGTATCGGGCGCAATCGCCTCCTCGGCCCCCAGCGTTAGTTGCGTCCAGAAGCGACCGACCACCCCGGCTAACAGGTCCTGCTTATTTTTGTAGTAGAGGTATACGGTTCCTTCTGCAACCGACGCGGCGCGGGCGATGTCCGATACCTTGGCGCCATCGAAGCCCGCCTCTGCAAAAATCTTTTCTGCGGCGTCGAGGATGCTCGACTCTTTGGCTTCCACGCGCGCTCTCGAGGTATGGCGGGGTGTTGCTGGCATGGCACAGTGCCCGTATACTGAAGTTAACTCATTTTAAATGAGTCTGGTTCATTTTGGTAGCGGTGCAAAGAGCACCGGGCGGGAGTCGAGGCGGTATCATGATTCGAATAGGCGGTGCGACGGGCTATTGGGGCGAGGCGGATCTTGCTCTTCCACAGTTTTTGGCGGAGGGCGATCTCGATTTTATCGTTTTCGATTATCTCGCCGAGATCACCATGTCGATCATGGCCCGCGCCAAGGCCGCGGACCCTGAAAAAGGTTACGCCACCGATTTTGTCAGCGCCATTGTCGCGCCTCACCTGCAGGCCATCGCCGACTCTGGCGTCAAATTGATCAGCAATGCGGGTGGCGTGAATCCTGAGGCCTGTGGCCGTGCGATCAGACAATTAATCGAGGAAGCGGGGCTATCGCTACAGGTGGCGGTGATTACCGGCGACGACCTCATGCCGAAATTAGATCAGGTCTTGGCATCGGAGCCCGCAGAGATGTTTACCGGTGAGCCCACACCGCCCCGCGAGGCGATTGCCAGTGCCAACGCCTATCTCGGTGCATTTCCCATTGCCGAGGCGCTGAATCAGGGCGCTGATATTGTCGTGACCGGCCGCTGCGTCGACAGTGCTGTCACGCTGGGTGCTTGTATTCACCGGTTTGGCTGGCACCGTGATGACTTGGACTTGCTGGCAGCAGGTTCGCTCGCCGGCCACTTGATCGAGTGCGGGCCTCAGGCCACCGGTGGTAACTACACCGACTGGCATGAGGTGGCCGACTCCCTCCATGAGGTGGGCTATCCCATTGCCGAGATTGCTGCAGACGGTTCGGTCGTGATGACCAAACCTCAGGACACGGGTGGCTGTGTGACCGTTGGCACGGTCGGTGAGCAGCTTCTTTACGAGATCGGCGATCCCGCTGCGTATTACCTGCCCGATGTCATCTGCGACTTCACCCAGGTATCGCTCGAGCAAATCGATACCGACCGCGTCGCAGTGACTGGCGCTCAGGGCCGCGGCGTGCCGCCGCAATACAAAACCTCAATGACATGGGCCGATGGCTGGCGGGCCGGCATGATCGGCTTTTATGTGGGCGCGCGCGCCGCAGAGAAGGCGCGCCTGTTTGCGGACGAGGCCATTCAGCGTGCGCGGCGGAAGCTCTCAAAGATGGGTGCTCTCGACTACGTCGACGTCTGCGTGGAAGTTGTCGGTGACGAGAGTCACTGGGGCGAAGCCGCTCGTTATGTGAGAAGCCGCGAGGTGGCGGTCAAAGTCGCCTGCCGTCACGCCGATCGACGCGCGACAGACCTTTTGATGAGAGAGCTCGCCGGTGTTGGCTTGGGCGCCCCGGCAGGATTCTGTGCCTTTGCGGGTACTCGCCCTAAATCTTCACCCGTCATCCGTTTGTTTTCGATACTCGTCGATCGTGATCTCGCCGATATCCATATTCACACTGCGGACCGGGCGCAATCCTTTGACGACTTTCGAGCCATAGCAGCTGAAATGGCTGATTCTGCAGAGGGCGGCGTCAGAGGTGACAGTGCAGCAGACCTTGAGCCGGCTGTTGCGACTAATGCCGGCACCGAGCTTGTCGAGGTGCCGCTCGAGCGCTTGGCATGGGCACGCTCGGGCGACAAGGGCGACAAAGCCAACATCGGCGTGATGGCGCGCAAGCGGGAATTCTTTCCATGGATTGCAGCGGCGCTGACCGCGTCCTACGTCGCGAGCCGTTTTGAGCATTTTATGGCCGGCCCCGAGATGGACCGCTACGTCTTGCCGGGACTCCCTGCACTCAACTTCGTGTTGCACCATGCCCTCGGTGGCGGAGGCGTGGCGAGTCTGCGTAACGACCCCCAGGCCAAGGGCTATGCACAAATTCTATTGGATACGCCGGTGAGCCTGCCGGCCCAACTGTTGGAGGACTGAGATGGTCGCTGTGACATCCCAGATAGACACAAATTCCGAGGCCTTCGCGGCCAACCGGGCCAGCATGATGACTTTCATTGAGCGACTGCGCTCCCTGGAGGCGCGGGCGGCGGAAGCCTCGGCCAAGCGTCGAGCGACATTCGAGAAGCGTGGCCAGTTATTACCGGCCGATCGGCTGCACCGGCTTCTGGACCCGGGCATGCCCTTCCTCCGATTGCATACCTTGGCCAATTTCGCGGTTGATAATCCAGACCGGGAGGCCAGTATCCCCGGCGCCTCAGTGCTGATCGGTATTGGTTTTGTAGGTGGCGTGCGCTGCATGGTCTGGGTCGATGACTCGGGTATTGCATCCGGTTCTGCCACAACCAAAACCGGTGAGGTCCATCTTTCCCTACAAGAGATTTGTAAGCGCCAGAAGCTGCCCTTGATCCACTGCGTCGAGAGTGCGGGTGCGAATCTACTGCAGTACCAGACTGAGCTGTGGTCTGTATTTGGCGGTGTATTCCGCAATCTCGCGCAGATGTCAGCGATGGGACTGCCGACGATGGTCGTGTTGCACGGCGGTTCGACCGCGGGTGGCGCCTACATGCCGGGTATGTCGGATTACGTCATCGGCGTTAAAGAGAACGGCATGGCAGCACTGGGCGGTGCGGCGCTCGTCAAGGCCGCCACCGGTGAGGTCGCCAATGATCGTGAACTCGGCGGCACCGAAATGCACGCAAGCGTCTCAGGCTGCGTCGAATATCTCGTCGAGGACGATGCCCACGGACTTCTGAAGGCACGTGAAGTGTTTGAGCGTCTGGACTGGAATCGGCGCGCCACACCCATACCTCGTCGCGCCTATCAGCCCCCGAAATATCCCGCGGAGCAATTGGCGGGCGCCGTGCCAACCGATCCCAAAGTGCCCTACGACTGTCGCGAGGTGCTTGCGCGCGTTGTGGACGGCTCTGAAATTGAGGAATTCAAGCCGCGCTATGGCGCGTCCACGTTGTGTGCCCACGCCAGCATTACCGGTATTGCCTGTGCAGTGATTGGTAATAACGGCCCGATCGACCCCAACGGTGCGACTAAAGTCGCGCAGTTTATTCAGGCCTGCGATCAGGCGGATCTGCCGATCATCTTCTTCCAGAACACCACTGGCTACATGGTCGGCACCGAGTACGAGCAGGCTGGCATGATCAAGCACGGCTCCAAAATGATTCAGGCGGTGAGTAACACGCGGGTACCGAAGATCAGCCTCTATATCGGTGCCAGCTTCGGCGCGGGTAACTACGGCATGTGCGGCTGGGCTTACGAACCTGATTTTCTATTCGCCTGGCCCAGTGCGCGCACGGGTGTGATGGCGGGGCAGAGCGCAGCCAAGACCATGAGCGAGGTCGCGCGAGCGGGTGCTGCGCGCAAGGGCATTGAGATTCCTGAGGAGCAGCTGGCCGAGCAGGAAGCCGCGATCGTCGCGCACTTCGATGCCCAGGAAGACGCGTTCTATACCTCGGGACGCGTGCTGGATCACGGCGTAATCGACCCGCGCGACACCCGCAAGGTGCTCGCGTTTTGTCTCGAAACAGTGCTGGAGGGACGCGGCCGCACGCTCACACCCAACAGCTTCGGCGTGGCGAGGATGTGATCATGACGACATTACCTCACAACGATTCTGTCGAATGCGAACGCCATCAAGGGTGGTTAACCGTCTGGTTCAACCAGCCAGAGCGTCGTAACCCGCTCACTGACGAGGTGGTCGCCGATCTACAGCGTATTTGCGATGCCCTGCAGGACGACCGCTCGGTCAGAGGTCTGACCCTGCGTGGTCGTGGCGGCTTCTTCTGCGCAGGCGGTGACCTCAAAGGGTTTAAAACTATGGCGACCGCGTCCAATGACGAAGTCATTGCCATGAGTGAGACCATAGGCCGCCTGCTGTATACCCTTGATCGGCTGCCGATGGTGACCATTGCCGTCATCGAGGGTGCTGCCATGGCGGGTGGTCTCGGTGTGGCTTGTTGCTGTGATGTCACGATTGGTACTGCCGACGCGAAGTTCGCTTTTTCCGAGACACGGATTGGTATCTCGCCCGCCCAAATTGCCCGTTATGTGATGCAGAAGTGCGGTGAATCCACTGGCCGGAGACTAATGTTGAGTGCCGCTCGTTTTGCCGGAGAGCAGGCGGCGGCGCTGGGCATATTGGATGTGGTGGTGCCTGACGCCGACGGGCTTGAGGCTGCCGAGGCGCAGATTCGCGCCGATGTACTGGCCTGCGCCCCGGGGGCTGTGGCGGCCACCAAATCCTTGATCAGAACGCTGCCTGCGCTGCCCGATGAGCAGAGGATGCGCTTCGCGGCAGAGAACTTCACGGACTGTTTGAAGGGTGAGGAGGGTATGGAAGGCGTGGCGTCATTTCTTGAGAAGCGCAAGCCAAACTGGCACCCGGAGGGCGAGGCATGACAGCAATCCAGACAGTACTGGTGGCCAACCGCGGTGAGATTGCGGTGCGGGTGATGCGCACCGCAAAATCTATGGGACTCAAAACCGTCGCCGTCTACTCAGACGCCGATGCCAATGCCCTGCATGTGCGCACCGCCGATATGGCAGTGCCCTGCGGCGGCAACACCGCCGGCGAGTCCTACTTGAACGGCGACGCTATTCTAGAAGCTGCGCGAAGGACAGGCGCCGATGCCATTCATCCTGGCTATGGCTTTCTATCGGAGAACACCGGTTTTGCAGCGGCCTGTGCGGAAGCCGGCATTATCTTTATTGGCCCGCCGGCGGCGGCCGTCGAAGTCATGGGTGATAAGGCGCTGGCGAAGCGCGCGATGCTGGAGGCCAAGGTGCCCTGCATCCCCGGCTATCAGGGCGAGGACCAGTCCGACGATACACTCTGCCGTGAGGCGGAGGCGATGGGCATGCCGGTAATGATCAAGGCGGCGGCGGGCGGTGGTGGCCGGGGCATGCGGCGTGTGGCAGACCCCGAGCAACTGCTGCAATCGATCGCGCTGGCGCGCTCCGAGGCCGAGGGTGCATTTGGTAATGGCGATTTGATTCTAGAGCGCGCGATTGAAGGCGCCCGGCACGTCGAAGTGCAGGTGTTCGCCGATACTTACGGCAATGTCATCCACTTAGGCGAGCGCGATTGCTCGCTACAACGGCGGCACCAGAAGGTAGTGGAAGAATCGCCGTGCCCCATCATGACCCCCGAATTGCGTGAGGCGATGGGCCTTGCTGCGGTAGAGGCCGCGCGGGCGGTGAACTACGTGGGCGCGGGTACGGTGGAATTCCTGCTGGATGCCAGCGGCGAATTTTACTTTTTGGAGATGAACACGCGCCTGCAGGTCGAACACCCGGTGACCGAGTGCGTCACGGGGTTTGACCTCGTGCAGTGGCAGATCCGTGTGGCTCAGGGAGAGCCCTTGCTCGCAACTCAAGACGATATCCACCTCTTTGGTCACGCGATCGAGGTCCGGCTCTGTGCGGAGGATCCGGCGGCGGCGTTTTTACCCAGCGCTGGTCCCGTATCGCTGTTTAGCGTGCCGCTGGAGGAGGGGGTTCGCGTGGATTCAGGGATCGAGACCGGCGATGCGATTTCCCCTTTCTATGATTCGATGGTCGCCAAAGTGATCGCCTGGGGCGAAACCCGGGAGACCGCACGACTCAAACTGCGCTCGGCCCTGCAGGCCATCGCGCTGGCAGGAGTCACTCACAATCGCGCATTCTTATTGGAACTGTTGGATCAGCCGACCTTCATCGAGGGCGGTGCGACTACTGATTACATCGACCAGCACTACCCCGAGGGTTACTCGCCCGCGCAGCCGAGTACTGCCAGTTTGGCGGCGGGCATCGTGCTCCAACAGATTCTCGCGGCCGAGCAGCACTTCGCCAACGCGCTGTCAGTGAATGAGGAACTGCGGGGTTGGGTGTCGACTGGTCCTGTAACGAGGCGGCATACCTATGAGGCAGGGCACACGACCTTCACCGCGGAGATCACCTCGAGCAGTGCAGAACATTTCTCGGTAACGCTGATGGAGGCGACCCACACCGTCACACTACAAACGCTGAGTACAGACCGCGTCGCATTCTTGATTGACGGTCAACGCGCGGTGCTGGGCTATCACCAACCTGACGCCGCTGTCGTCATGCTGGCCACAGATCAGTCCGAGGTGTCCTTGACCAATACCGATCTGATTCCCCCAGAGTCGGCAGAAGATGCACAGGGGGGCAAGGTGCAGGCGCCTATGCATGGTCAACTGATATCGCTGTTAGTCGAGGCCGATCACGCGGTGGAAAAAGACCAGCGGTTGGCGGTATTCGAAGCCATGAAAATGCAGCACGAAATTCTCGCCCCGGTGTCCGGGGTGGTGCAGCAGGTGAATGGTCAGGTTGGTCAGCAGATGGCAGCGGGAGATGTCATCATGTTGATTGAAGAGGCCGAGGGCGAGTAAGCCTGGCGACTAATGGCACGGTCGCAGACCCCACGTAACCGATTTCAGGAGTCATCATGCAACAGGCGAGTGATTTTCTAGCGGAGTCAGAAGCAATGGAGCAGCTCATTGCGCCACTGCAGGCGAGTGAGTTTGAATATCCCACAGGGTTCAAGTCTTGGACCTTCGAGACCATCATGCGCCACCTACATTTCTGGAACCATATGGCGAATCTGGCACTTACGGCGCCCGATGATTTTCAGGCGGAGCTCAAGCCTGCCGTAGAGGCCATGATGGCGGGCAAAACCCTGCCCGATATTGAGCTCGTAAAATTTCCCGAGGGTGGCCTCGAGTTGGTGGCTCTGTGGCAGGCCGGATTTCGCGAGGTGGCCACGGCGTACCAGCAGGCCGACCCCTCGGACCGTGTTTCGTGGGTCGGTCCTAGCATGAGTGCGCGCTCATCGATTACCGCGCGGCAAATGGAAACCTGGGCACACGGTCAGGCAATCGCGGATGAGCTCGGTATTGAGCGCAGTGAAGACGACCGCATTCGCAACATTGTGGTTTTGGGTGTGAATACCTTCGGCTGGTCTTTCATGGTGCGAGGGATGGAAGTCCCCGAGGATCAGCCTGCATTGCGACTCACCTCACCGTCTGGCGAGTCATGGGAGTATGGCAACCCAGATAGTGATCAGGTCATTAGCGGCATGGCGCACGAGTTTGCGCAGGTGGTCACTCAGACCCGCAATATCGCCGATACCCAGTTGGTGTGTGAGGGCGATACTGCCGAGCTCTGGATGCGCAACGCCCAGTGCTTTGCGGGCGCGGCCGCCACGCCGCCCGCGCCGGGCGTGCGGCGCACCAAATCCCCGGCCTGAGCGAGAAGCGGTTGCTACGCAAATCGCTATTGCTCGTCCAATTGCATCGATAAAACATGAGCTGAGGTGAGGTTCAGATTGCGAGAGGGCCCACCATGATCAGCGCGGGGTTATGCGCGACGCCAGAATATTGTTATTGATCTGATGGGATACGATTCATCATTCGGCGGTGCCCCAGCCAGAAAAGCCCCGCGTCTGAGTAACCGGTGATGCGGTCCAGCTCATGACAGTCCCGGATTTGCAAAAAAGTCGGCGTGCCCATGACCTCTACTGAGACGCATTCGACCAACTGATGCCGCCCTGCTTGCCAGTCCTCGATCAGCACCCGCTCCAGCGGCAGCGCGCGTGATTCGGCAGTGTTCTCATAGATCGGACCTACCTCACGATCAAACTGCCGGCAGGCATCGCATTCGGGACTGTAAATGTAGATCAGAACGGGCGAGTCACTGTGGGTCGCTGTATCGGCAGAGGCGTTCAGGGGCGTAGTGGTCGCGCTGGCAACCAGTGCCGCTAAAACGAGTAGCAGGGCAGTGGCTCTCATCAGAGCTTGATGTAACCCCAACCCTCGCTGGCCTGCAGTCTCCCTAGCGCGGCCACCCCGGAGGGGACGGTTTCCACGCCAAAGGCGAGGTCGTCTTCAGTCAGATTGTAGTAATTGAGTGTCGCCTCGCAGGCAAAAATGCGGATGCCCGATGCCATCAACTGCTCCATTTGGGCGCTGTACTGTCCGCCATTGGCATCTTTGGCGCCCTCCAGAGCGGGTTTGACGCCATTGCCGATCAGGATGACACGCGTCTCGATACCCGGATTGAACGCATGGTGACGTGCTACCTGAGCGAGCATGCGGTTCATGCTGGTATCGGAATCCAAATGAAATACGACGCCCGGCTCATCAGAGGCAGCGCTGCGGATCGCGGGCGACAGCGCCAGACAAGCGAGCAAGGTCAGAATGAGTAATCGGGGCATGGGCTTTTCCTCCTTCACGTGGGCGCCAAGTAAGGCGGTTCCGGTATGGCGGCGGCGTTTATCTGCCACTTTGTGCGTCACCTGTGCAGATAGTGCTTGCAATGATTGGGCGTTTTCCGCTGGTCCCCTTATCAATCGTACCTGTGCGGATTCAACCTTGGTATCGCGCTTTGGTCACAGATTCGGCGCGCGCCCGAGATCGCAGGTGCGCTACACTCTCGCGGTGCGGTTTTACCCAGCGCGCCTTGTGATTTGATGGGCCGCTTGGCAAAAAGGAGCGCTACGGTTGCTACCGCGACAAAGCCAGTTTAACTTCAAGTTATATGCATATATTAAAAATAATAAGCACTTAAAAGACTCCGCGCGCAAAGAGCAACGCGGGTAAACACAGCAGCACTCCGGGGGAGGAGAGTGATGGCATTAGACGCCGAGCAGGGGCAGCTTCAAGCCGCGCCCGAATCCTTCTTGCCCAAAGATCTGGTCGAGGATATCTCTCGGGATGGCATCAACCCTGGTCGTCGCTCGTTGCTGCGGGGCGCTTTTACGGCCGCCGCCGCGTCGTTGGTGGCGCCGGCACTCAGGGCGGATGACGACCCCGACATCGTGAACCTCCCCAGCTGGACCCGGAGTCTTGGCAAACCGGTGGTTGCCAACCCCTACGGACAGCCATCTCCTTATGAGGCCAACATTGTCCGGCGCCAGAGCCCCGGTCTCACCCGCACGGATCAGTCCAGCGTGTCGTTTACGCCGCTGCAAAACCTGTTCGGCATGATCACCCCGAGTGGCCTGCATTTCGAGCGCCATCATCAGGGCTGGGTCGACATCGACCCGCGCCGACACAGGCTGATGATCAATGGGCTGGTAGACACCCCGCTGGTGTTCACCATGGAAGAGCTGCTGCGCATGCCCAGTGTGTCCCGCATTCACTTTTTAGAGTGTGGCGCCAACACCGGACTCGAGTGGGGCAACGTGGCGGTGCCCACCGTGCAGTACAGCCACGGGATGTTGTCGGCCTCCGAGTTCACCGGGGTTCCGGTCTCCTTGCTGTTGGAGCGAGCGGGCTTTGACCGACAACGCGCCACCGTTCTGCTGGCCGAGGGTGCCGATGGTTCCAGCATGACGCGCACTATTAATCTCGAGAACGCATTGGACGATGCGCTGGTAGCGTATGGCCAAAACGGCGAAATGTTGCGCCCGGAAAACGGGTATCCCCTGCGCTTGGTGGTACCTGGTGTGCAGGGCGTGTCGTGGGTGAAGTGGCTACGACGACTGGAAGTGGGCGATAAACCCTGGGCGACCAAGGACGAGGTCGCACACTATGTGGATCTGATGCCCGACGGCACGCATCGCCAGTACACCTCTATTCAGGAGGCCAAGTCGGTGATCACGGCGCCCTCAGGCGGACAAAAATTATTGAAGCAGGGTTACTACGACATCACCGGCCTCGCCTGGAGCGGTCGCGGCACCGTGGAAAAAGTCGAGGTGTCCGTCGATGGCGGGCGCAATTGGCGCCCGACGCGCCTCGAGGGGCCAATCTTGCCCAAGGCACTGACCCGCTTCCACTACGATTGGGTCTGGCAAGGGGAGGTGGCACTGCTGCAATCCCGGGTCACAGACAGCACCGGCTATATCCAGCCCAGCCGCGCTCAGTTGGTAGACGTGCGTGGTACGCGATCGATTTATCACAACAATGCCATTCAGACCTGGCGAGTGAGCGCTGACGGCGAGGTGCAGAATGTCCAGCTGGGGTAGAGCGGCCGCCGTAGGGCTGTGTGCGATGGCCATGGCATCGTGGGCAGCGGTGCTGCCCGAGGGTTTGGCAGAATTAGGTCGACCCGCAACTGAGGGCGAGGTCGCGGCCTGGGATATCGACGTGCGCCCCGACTTTGTCGGTCTGCCGCCTGGCAGCGGTGACGTGTGGGCGGGCGAGGAGATCTGGCTGGCTCAGTGCGCCTCCTGCCACGGAGATTTCGGCGACTCCAACGAGATTTTTGCGCCTTTGGTGCTGGGCAACATCACCGAGGAAGACATCACTGCTGGACGAGTGGCCTCTTTGACGGACCCTGCGGTCACCCGCACCACATTGATGAAGGTGCCGACCTTGTCGACCCTCTGGGATTACATCTATCGGGCCATGCCGTGGAACGCGCCCAAGTCTTTGAGTCCGGATGAAGTCTACGCGCTGGTGGCCTATTTGCTGAATCTGGGCTACGTGGTCGACGACGATTTTGTTCTATCTGATGCCAATATGGCGGAGACCCAGGCACGTATGCCAAATCGCAACGGTATGAGCCTCAATCATGGTTTGTGGTCGGTGTCTGGCGCGCCAGATGTGAGCGGCTTGGCCTGCACGGCTGACTGCGACGTGGCGGTGAACGTGACGTCATCCCTGCCTGCCTACGCCATGAATGCCCACGGCAATCTCGCTGAACAGGTGCGGGACTGGGGACCATATCCCGGACTCTGGACCGAGAGAGGTCGAGAGACAACGGAAGAACCTGAGCAACTGGCAGCGGGCGGCGCGGTTATCGAAGCAGTTGTCGCGCCCGAGGCCGCGCTCAACGCCGGTGGCTGTTCGGGTTGCCATCAGATGGCGGGTCAGTTGGTGGGCCCGGGTTTTGATGCCATCCGAGCGAAGTACGCTGGGCAAGAGCACGCTGCCTACTTACGTGACAAGATAGTGAACGGCGGCGCCGGAGTGTGGGGGAGCATGCCGATGCCGCCCATGCCTGCAGTAGAGGAAGACGCGCTGCAACAGATTGTGGCCTGGTTGACCGCAGGCGAAGAATAAAAAGGAGTGACCGAGATGATGACAACGATCCATGCAAAGGGTATCTCGCGCCGGGGCTGGTTGCGCTGGACGGCGATACTGGGTGCCGCTGCGGCCTTGCCGGGGCGTGTGTGGGCCGCGGTGGCGAGGCCAGAGGCAGCCTTCGGCGCCACAGCGCTAGATGAGGCGCTGGCGGCGCTGGGTGACACACCCCAGGTGCACGAGGGCATCCAGTTTACGACGCCTGACATTGCCGAGAATGGTGCCGT
>PBLO01000016.1 GCA_002721785.1 Halieaceae bacterium | reverse complement strand
TGACCGAAGTCAAGAGGAGATGGTTACGCAAAGCTTGCTTTACCATCCAAAATCTCAGCTCAGACACAATTCGAAATCATTGAATCAATGGTCACTTGTTGTGTCTGAATAGTTAGTGATAACCATCCCAACAAGTGCCCACACATCTGTCTTTATCTGATTGTTAAGTAACAAGACCGCCGCTTGGGCAGGTCTTTTCCCGGGGGGGTTACCCCCGCCGAGGTCGCGCATTATACGTACCGCTTGATGCCGTGCAAGCCTTTTTTTAAAAAAAGTTTTGAGGGCCCAAAACGGAGGCAAATTCCGGATGGAACCTGCCGCGCGGGGACGAGATAATAACAACACCCGTCTGCGCACCGCAACCACACCTCGAGCTGTTTGATGTGACTTTGACCGATATTGACGCTTGCGGATTGAGCGCGCTTCGAAAGTGAAGGGCTATCGCGCGGTAGTGAGATATCGCCGCAGGCGCCATCCCAGAAGGACTGCAAACAAGGCGCCGTATATTAACGCCTCTCCAACGTCCGACCGCGCCAACCACAAGACGTGTAGCCAGGCGAGAATCGCTGCGGGGTAGATCAATCTGTGCAGCTGGCGCCAGCGGCGACCCAGCCATCGCCTAGCCCTGTCTGTCGAGGTGGCCGCCAGCGGCATCAGCGCGCACCATGCAGCAAACCCGACCATGACGTAAGGTCGCTCCTTCAATTCCTCGAGGAGCAACTCGCCACTCCAGCCCACATACACCTGAGCGAAAAGTAAAAGATGTAAACAGATGTATAGGAAGAGAGTGAGCCCGAGCATGCGCCGGAAACGAAACAGGCCGCGATAACCGCGCTGCGCCAGTGGCGTAGCTAAAAGCACCAACAGTAAGCCGCGGAGCCCCCACTCCCCCGTGCCCTGCATTAACCGCTTTGCCGGGTCAGGGCCAAGCTGATCTGACACCAGCTCATAGACCATATGCCCCAAGGGCAGCAGACACATAGTGATGACAGCGGGGGTCACCCACCGTTCTGACCCGGTTGCGCGCGCTGCATCAGGCGTCATAAGAATCGTTTCCGCGCCGCAGCCCTAAGCCAAGAACGTCCGGGCTGGGGCCGACGGGGATCGCGCTGTGCGCCAGTCCGCCGAGCACTGTCAGCACGGCATCTCACCCAGATGCTCAATAAAAGGTACGCAGGTCCATCCCTTCATATAGCCCTGCCACGTGATCGGCGTATCCATTGAAAGGCAACGTCGCGACCCGATTTGGCTTGAAAATCGATGAAGGCAGCCGGCGCTCAAACCGTTGAGACCAACGGGGGTGGTCTACGTCAGGATTCACATTGGCGTAGAAACCATACTCAGACGGTTGTAGCTGCTGCCAACTCGTCGCAGGTTGCTTGTCGGTGACATTGATCTCGACGATCGATTTGATGCTCTTAAAGCCATATTTCCAAGGCACTACGAGCCGAAGCGGCGCACCATTTTGGTTGGGCAAGGTCTTGCCATAAAGACCAACGGCCATCAGCGTCAGGGGATGCATGGCCTCATCCAAACGCAGGCCCTCCTGATAGGGCCAGTCAATGATGCTGGTGAAAGATCGAGTGCCCCGCATTTCGCCCGGCCGATACAGCGTCTTGAATTCAACGTAGCGACCCTCTGCTCGCGGCCCGAAGCGCGCTAACAGATCAGAGAGCGGAAATCCGATCCACGGCACGACCATGGACCAGGCCTCGACACACCGAAACCGGTAAATACGCTCCTGCAGATCAAACGCCGAGAGCAGGTCCTCGAGATGCAACTCCCCCGGCTTTTCAACCAAGCCACCGACCTTGACCGTCCACGGATCAGTCGTCATGGCGTGGGCATGTCGGGCGGGGTCTGATTTGTCCGTACCGAACTCGTAAAAATTGTTGTAGCTGGTGACCGCATCATAGGGCGTCTGCTCGGCAGCCAATGATTGGTCCGGGTCTGCGGCAAAACTCAGCGGCGTGTCAGCGCTCTGGCCCTCATCGGCCGCAACATCGAGCGCGGCGGCCGAGGCCACCCCAGCCGCCGCCGATTTGATGAGGTTTCTCCGATTGAGAAAAACGGTTTCGGGAGTAATTTCCGATGACGCGATGCTGGGGTCAGTGTAAATCCGCTTTGTCATGGTCCTGAGCGCCCTCCTGGCGCGACTGATCTGGGCTACGCAGATATTGTAGGGGACCTGACAAGGCATAGATCACCGACATGCCCCAGATTGCCAACGGCGGATCCAACGCAATCAGGCCGAGCACTGCCACGACCAGCAGCATGCGGACGAAGGGCACACGGCGATCAAACGTGATCGACTTGAAACTCGAATAGGGGAACCGGGAAATCATCAAGAAACCGAGCACCGTAAGCAGCAACGCATGCAGCCAATCGAGGGTTGGTCCCGTCCAGCCATGGGTCTGACCCATCCAGACGAGACCCGCGGCGGTGGCAGCGGCGGCAGGGCTCGCGAGCCCCGTAAAATGCGTGGTGTCATCGCTTTCCATGTGGGCGTTAAAACGCGCCAACCGCAGGGCCGCACAAGCTGCGTAGATGAAAGCTGCCACCCAGCCCACCTTTCCCAGCCCAGTCAGCGCCCAGTTAAACGTGAGCAGCGCGGGCGCCAAACCAAAGCTCACCATGTCGGAGAGACTGTCGTACTGAGCACCAAACGCGCTACTGGTGCGCGTCATCCGCGCGACTCGGCCATCCAGGCCGTCGAAAATCATCGCCACCAAAATGGCCACAGCACCCGCATAAAAGTCGCCCTGCATGCCAGCAATAATTGCGTAAAAGCCGCAGAACAAAGCGCCCGACGTAAAGAGGTTGGGCAATAGAAAAATCCCTGAGGCGCGCGGCGCATTATGCGCATCCGCCTCCTCGTAGTCTCCGACAAGACTGGCTAGCGGCGCTTCAATAGACTCTGCTGCGCGCTCGAGCTCGTCGGTATCCGGTGTCTGGTCCGGTGATGACATGACCTGTGCTCCATTTCGTCGGCCACGCCGACTCGCGAGAAATTGTAACAGCGGCGTTTACCCGGAGCACGATGTCCGACACAATACGCCCCCTTTTTTCGAGCCCCAATCAAGGACCGCCCTGTGAGCAACTACTTTAACTCCCTCCCACTCCGCACCCAGCTGCAAGAATTGGGTAAATGCCGATTCATGGATCCGGCTGAGTTCGAGGCGGGTGTCGCGCCCCTCGCGGGCAAGAAACTGGTCATCATTGGCTGCGGTGCCCAGGGCTTTAACCAGGGGCTTAATCTCCGGGATAGCGGCCTAAATGTTGCTTACGCGCTGAGAAAGGAAGCGATCGAAGAGAAGCGCGCCTCTTGGGTAAAAGCCACTGAGGCCGGGTTTCAAGTCGGCACCTATGAAGAAATGGTGCCCGACGCCGACATGGTATTAAACCTCACGCCAGACAAGCAGCACACGAATGTTGTTGAGTCGGTGATGCCGTTGATGAAGCAAGGCGCCTGCCTATCTTACTCCCACGGCTTTAACATCGTGGAAGAAGGGATGAAGATTCGCGAAGACCTCACGGTCATCATGGTCGCCCCCAAGTGCCCCGGTACCGAAGTGCGCGAAGAATACCTGCGTGGCTTTGGCGTCCCCACTTTGATCGCAGTGCACCTCGAAAACGATCCCGAAGGCAAAGGACTGGAATGGGCAAAAGCTTATGCAGCCGGCACGGGTGGCCATCGCGCCGGTGTGCTGCAGTCGTCGTTTATCGCAGAGGTCAAGTCGGACCTGATGGGCGAGCAAACGATTCTCTGCGGCATGCTTCAAACAGGCTCGCTGCTCTGCTTCGACCGCATGGTAGAGCTGGGACAAGACCCCGCCTACGCCGCGAAGCTGGTGCAATACGGCTGGGAGACCGTCACGGAAGGCCTCAAGCAGGGCGGTATTACCAACATGATGGATCGCCTGTCCAACCCGGCCAAGATTCGCGCCTTCGACCTCGCGGAGGAAATGAAGACCATCCTGCGCCCGCTGTTTGAGAAGCACCAAGACGACATTATGTCGGGGCACTTCTCCAGCACCATGATGGCCGACTGGGCTGCGGACGACGCCAACCTGTTGAAGTGGCGCG
The DNA here is from genome assembly GCA_002721785.1 of Halieaceae bacterium. Classification (GTDB taxonomy): domain Bacteria; phylum Pseudomonadota; class Gammaproteobacteria; order Pseudomonadales; family Halieaceae; genus Luminiphilus. The sequence continues at coordinate 56,488 of PBLO01000016.1, read as the reverse complement.
CTGAAACCAACGGCACGCCCTTCGAACTGCAGGACATCACTGACGACCCCATTGATGAGCAAACCTATTACGATCAGGGCATCTTGATGGTCGCCATGGTGAAAGCAGGTGTAGAACTGGCATACGAAACGATGGTGTCGGCCGGCATCATCGAGGAGTCCGCCTATTATGAGTCGCTCCACGAGACACCGCTGATTGCTAATACCATCGCTCGCAAGAAGCTCTACGAGATGAATGTGGTGATCTCGGACACCGCAGAGTACGGCTGCTATTTGTTTGATCAGGCCGCCAGGCCACTCCTGAAAACCTTTGTCGCGGGCCTCGATGCCGAAGTGATTGGAACCGGTACGGCCGGTAATGGCGCCGTCGACAATCGACGACTGATCGACGTGAACGCCCAGATCCGAACACACTCTGTCGAAGTGGTCGGCGCGACGCTACGTGGCTACATGACAGGTATGAAAGCGATTTCATCTGCCGACTGAGGTCGAGTGAACGAGTTGCGGCCTTATCGCGTATTGGTTGCTATAAGAATGCCGTTGATAGGGGCCGCACCGGTCGTTAGACTTGCGCCCCACTGAATTTTGAACAGTACCCACCAGGAAATCCTATGAGCTTTAATCTGATGTTACCTCCCATTCTTGGGGTGGTCGGACTCGTCATTGCTTTTGTGATCTACACCGTGATGTCACGCGCCTCTGCAGGCGAAGACAAGGTCCGTGGTATCGCCGAGCAGATTCACTTGGGCGCCATGGTGTTTATGCACCGCGAGTACAAAATGCTGCTGGCGTTTGCCGCAGTGCTGGTCGTTGGCATCTTGGTTTCTCCTCTGGGCACCAACACTGCCATCGCTTTCGTAGCGGGTGCCGTGTCCTCTGCAACTGCGGGCTACCTCGGCATGTACGCGGCCACCAAAGCCAACGTGCGAACCGCGGTCGCTGCCAATCAGCAAGGTCCAGCCGCAGCGCTCAATATCGCCTTCTACGGCGGTTCAATCATGGGCCTGTGTGTCGCATCGCTCGGCCTGCTGGGCCTCGGCGGCCTCTACTACTACTTCGGTGGTGATCCCCACACTGCACACGCTATTCACGGTTTTGGTATGGGTGGTTCAGTCGTTGCCCTGTTCTCGCGTGTGGGTGGCGGCATCTACACCAAGTCTGCTGACGTCGGCGCCGACCTCGTTGGTAAGGTCGAGGCAGGCATCCCCGAAGACGACCCCCGTAACCCCGGCGTTATCGCTGACAACGTGGGAGATAACGTCGGCGACATCGCGGGCATGGGCTCCGATATCTTCGAATCCTATTGCGGCTCGATGATCGCATGTATCGCCATTGCCTCAACGATGGCGCTGACTGCGGCTGAGCAAAGCGCCATGATGGCCTTCCCACTGGCACTGGCCAGCATCGGTCTGCTCGCTTCAGTAGCGGGCATCCTTATCGTACGTGCACGTTCCTCGGCGGCACCTGAGGCGGCACTTCGCAGCGGCACCCTCGGCGCACCTATTATCTTCATCGCACTGGCCTGGTTCTTGTCAGAGAGCATGGGAATTTCGCAAGACATTTGGTGGGCCGTGGTCTCAGGCGCCGTGGGTGGTATCGCGATCGGCCTGATTACCGAGTACTACACGGGCGGCAAGCCTGTTCGCGTTATCGCAAAGTCAGGTGAAACTGGACCCGCTACTGTCATGATCACGGGCCTCGCTGTCGGCATGCAGTCGGTCGTGGCACCAGTCCTGTTCCTCGCAGCAATTATTTTCGTTTCAACTAACCTCGCCGGCCTCTACGGGGTGGGTATCGCGGCGGTCGGCATGCTGGCTACCGTAGGTATCACCATGGCAATTGACGCCTACGGTCCCGTAGCAGACAACGCGGGCGGTATCGCGGAGATGGCGGGCATGGGTCCTGAAACCCGCGAGATCACGGATGGCCTGGACGAGGTGGGTAACACCACAGCAGCGATCGGTAAGGGCTTCGCAATTGGCGCGGCGGCACTCGCGGCCCTCGCGATCATCGCGGCTTTTGTTGAAACTGTCACGATCAACAACCCGGATTTCGACCTGCAACTGTCTGATCCTCAGGTTCTGATCGGAATCTTTATCGGCGGTACGATTCCCTTCCTCATTGCCTCCATCACCATGACGGCGGTGGGCGATGCGGCTTTCGACATGATCAATGAAATTCGTCGACAGTTCCGTGAAATCCCCGGTCTGCTGGAGGGCAACGCTGAACCCGATACCGCTCGATGCGTGGACATCGCGACTACTGCCGCATTAAAGCGTATGGTCGTTCCCGGCGCGATTGCAGTGCTCGCCCCCGTTGTCGTGGGATTTGGCTTGGGCGCGACCTCACTCGGCGGGATGCTGGCCGGCGGCCTGTTGGGCTGCGTACTGATGGCACTGATGATGGCGAACGCCGGCGGCGCCTGGGATAACGCAAAGAAGTATGTCGAGAAAGGCAACCTCGGTGGAAAGGGTTCCGATACCCACGCAGCAGCCGTTGTCGGTGATACGGTGGGCGACCCCTTCAAGGACACGTCTGGGCCCTCGATGAACATCTTGATCAACGTGATGGCGATCGTGAGTTTAGTGATTGCACCGCTTCTCTGATCTCAGAGCCAATACGAGAAAGGGGCCTCACGGCCCCTTTTTTATTGCTCAATTTCTATCCATTCCTTAGCGCATCATGACCAGCGCAAGCGCCCGCAAGGGACGTTTTACGGCGCCAGCACTTTCTCCCCGCGCGCCATGCCCGCAACGCCAGAACGCACCACTTCAAGCACCTCTGTCTCGCCGAGGGCTTGAATGAAGGAATCAAGCTTTTCTGAAGGACCAGTGAGCTGCACGATATAGGTCGTGGGGCCCACATCAATTATCTGGCCACGGAAAATCTCGGTGGTGCGCTTCACCTCGTCGCGCTGGGCGTCGACTGCGCGGACTTTCACCAATAGCGTGTCTCGCTCGACATGCGCGCCCTCCGTGAGATCAACTACCTTCACCACATCGATGATCTTGTTGAGGTGTTTGGTGATCTGCTCAATCTTGAGATCATCCCCTGAGGTCGTCACCGTAAGCCGCGACAGAGAATGGTCATCGGTCGGCGCCACATTCAAGGTCTCAATGTTGTAGCCACGCTGCGAGAACAAACCCACCACGCGCGACAGAGCACCCGATTCGTTTTCCAACAGTACTGAGAGTATCCGTCTCATATCAGGTTCTCTCCGTTTTGCTGAGCCACATATCTTTCATCGCACCGTTCGGCGCGACCATCATGGGATACACATGCTCATCGGGATCAATGTGAATATCCATAAAGACCAGCTTGTCCTTCAATGCGAAGGCTTCTTTCATCGCCGGCAACAAGTCCGCTTGCGACTTCACCTCCATCCCGACGTGGCCATAGGCCTCTGCGAGTTTCACAAAATCGGGTAACGAGGCCGCATAGTGACTCTCTGAATAACGACCTTCGTACTGCATGTCTTGCCACTGCTTGACCATGCCGAGATAGTCGTTTCTCAAGTTAATGATCTTGACCGGGCAGCCATACTGGCTGCAGGTCGACAGTTCCTGAATATTCATCTGGATGCTGCCCTCGCCGGTAACACAGGCGACGTCGGCATCGGGCAGGGCAATCTTGATGCCCATTGCCGCAGGTAAACCAAAGCCCATGGTGCCCAAGCCCCCTGAGTTGATCCAACGGCGGGGGGAATCAAACTTGTAGTACTGCGCCGCGAACATCTGGTGTTGACCCACGTCCGAGGTCACATAGGCCTCACCGTTGGTAGCCTCATACAGCGCGCGAATGGCGTCCTGAGGCATGATCGATGCTGATTCCCCATACCGCCGGCCGTGCCATAACCCGTGGGCGTCACGCCAGCTGTCGATCTGCTGCCACCACTGCGTGAGTGAATCCGCGTCCGGTAGCGGGCGCTCTGCGCTGTCCATCTGCAGAGCGATTTGCTTGTCGAGCTCGCCCAATATAGTGTCGACCGGGCCGACGATAGGAATGTCGACCGGTACAATTTTGGCGATTGAGGCGGGGTCAATATCAATGTGGATGATTTTCGCCCCGGGACAGAATTTTGAGACCGTATTGGTGACGCGGTCATCGAAGCGCGCGCCGACCGCCAGGATCACGTCGGAGTGGTGCATCGCCATGTTGGCCTCATAGAAGCCGTGCATACCCAACATTCCAAGGAATTGGCGATCGCTGCCCGGATAGGCACCCAGCCCCATCAGCGTGTTGGTGACGGGATAATTCAATCGTCGGGCCAGCGCGGTCAGCTTTTCTGAGCCCTCTCCCTGAATCACACCACCCCCCGCGTATATCACCGGTCGCTTGGCACTCAGCAACATACGCGCGGCTTTCCGAATTTGCCCCGAATGTCCTTTGGCTGATGGCTGATAGGAGCGCATGGTGACCGACCCAGGATAGTGGTACTCAAACTTATGCTCGGGGTGAGTAAAGTCTTTGGGAATATCGACAACAACCGGACCAGGCCGGCCTGTCGAGGCGATGAAAAACGCCTTCTTAATCGTCGAGGGGATGTCTTCAGGCCGCTGCACCAGAAAGCTGTGCTTCACGATAGGCCGTGAGATACCCACCATGTCGGTTTCCTGAAAGGCATCCTCACCAATCAGATGGCTCTGAACTTGCCCAGATATCACCACCAGCGGAATCGAATCCATGTACGCCGTCGCAATACCGGTGATTGCGTTGGTCGCGCCGGGACCAGATGTCACCAATACCACGCCCGGCTTTCCGGTCGCGCGCGCGTAGCCGTCTGCAGCGTGCGTTGCTGCCTGCTCATGACGGACCAAAATATGGGGGACTTTCTCGGCCTTGAATAAGGCATCGTAGATGTGGAGCGCGGCTCCACCGGGGTATCCAAAGATGTACTCAACACCTTCGTCTTCAAGGGCGCGAACGATCATATCGCCGCCGGATAGCATTTCCATGGCCACTCTCCATCTCGTTTGATCAGAGGGTGGCGAAACACCATACGTGCTGCACCACCTTCACCTGTCGCACGAGACACTGGCCGGATCACTCCAGCTCCCCGCCAGATCGCGATCACGAAAGCCGTGTACCGGTGACCTGCGGGGTAACGCAGTGTCGAGCCCGAGTGGCGAAGGCATGGCCTTGCCTGACGGAACCCGCAAACAGCCTGTGAAACTATCCCGTTTCAGAGGTAGGCCAGAGGATGAGGGTACTCACCAATAGCCGTTGCCGCTCGCGTGACAGCGCGGATTGTCGGGGCGTCTCCCCGCTGAAGTCAAGGGATGGCGACAAATGACCATAATCGGCGTTGCGGGGCGGCTGCCACCGGGTTGCCGTGATTTCGTTCTGAGAGGTCATTCTATGGATGGAAAACCACGTATCAGACGCACCGCTGTAGCGCCCTTCTTATCGCCCTCTTTGTCGCTCTTCTTGTCGCTTTTTTTAGCAGCCACGAGTATTGCCGACACCACCTATCGTTGGACAGACGACAACGGCAATCCCGTTTTGAGTGATCGTCCTCCTGCAGCCGGCACACCCTTCACTGAAATTGGCGTGAAGACCGGATTACGGCGTTTTCCCAGAACGATCAATATCAGCCCAACCCATGACAAGGATGCCCCTGTCTTGCCAGCCAGTAGCACAACTATGACCAATGCGCCCTCTAACACCGCAGAAGATGCCCGCGTGACGCACGGCAACCCTGATCTGTGCGAGCAGGCGCGCGAGAACATTCTTAAGTTTGAGACTTTCGCCCGGATGCGGATGCGCGACGAAACCGGTGCGGTGCGTTTTATCAGCGACGAGGAACGCGCCACAAAGCTCGCCCATGCCTATCACGTGCGGGATACGCACTGCACCTGAGCGCATATAGATAGCGCTTGAAACCCTGTGGCTGAAAGATCAGGTGTTTGTGGGCATCACTCGCCATGCTGTTTTCCGACAGACTCATCGCCAGCGGCATCTTCTAGTGCGAGATCGATTCCGCTGATAGCAAGCCGTTGCGAGGTCGCGATCTGAAACGGCCCCAGCATTGCCAGCGAAAAGAGCACCAAGAAAATGACCACCATGGTGATGGCAAAGAAGCCGTCAGCAGTCTGCGACTGGTCGCGCCGCCCCCCAGGCACCCGGCGATCAGAGTGCATAAACCCGAATCAAAGCGGGCCAGACGAGTAACTTGCTCGCGGACAACAGCGCGGCACTGCTTTTTGCGGCATCAGCAGCCACGGCCATCTCAACGCGAAACGCTGACAGCCTCTCCGTCACGTGATGCGGAAGCGGTTCTCGCTGACCATCAACGACCTCGCGAATGGCGCCTGGCAACGGTAGTTCGGCTTGCAATACGGTCCATCTCGCCACACCGTCGATCAAAACCTCCGCGGCCCCCCATCGATAATCGGCACTGGAAACCGGCGTTTGTAGCCGCAGTGCGGGTAACGAATCTGGCACATCACTGACACGCCGATACACGAGAAATAATCGATCGAGAGCGCCCCACGTTGCTGCGGCAGCGCAAACCGGTAACGTAGACCGATCCGTTTGCCATTGCGCCCGCCATGCCATTCTAATCCCCTCGGCCACTTCACCGCCATCGCATGCAGCGGGAATCAGCACATAGCCCTCGTCGGCAGCGCATGCTTCGGGGCAAGGCCGGACTGTTTCGATATAGAGCCCTGTCTGCGCAGCGCTACCGGGGAAGCAATTGGACCCGGCGGTATCGATCAATGCAACGCCACCCCACTCATGGCGATATCCCAATGACTCCGGTGCAGCGCAAGGATCTGACACAGCAAGCGCAGCGAGGGCATCTTCGGCAAGAAGGCGAGAGTCGCCCTTCCAGCCCGGTGGCGGACCAGCGTACCCCAGTGCACTGTCGAGGAAGCCGCCAAGCTGATGTAACCGTAACTGCTGATCTGCCCTCGCCGCCACCATGTTGACAGACTGTATAACCTGCGCACCCGTTGCCATTAAAAGCGCCAGCAACGTGAGCGTCAGCGCATTGGCAACGAGGCATTCCACCAGAGACATGCCCGCCTCAACCTGCGCGGCTTTCTCGAACTGCCGACCCCCCAATGGGGGCAAGCCGGTGTAATCAAAGCGCGATCTCACACCCAAGCTCTGTAGCCCTTAGGGGCATGAGCACAGGAGTCGCGGCATCGCTTAAGCAACCACACTAATGCGCCAGGGCTCACCCCTCGCCACCCACCACACCGATGGCCCCACTATCGAGGGACATCCATTGGCCCTCGATATCTCGCCATACCAACCTGACACCGCCAGCGTACCCTTGTTCGAAGTGATAGTCGGGCAACGATTCAAGTAACGGCGAGAGGCCCTCGCAGGTCGCATGCCAAAAACCGGTGGGCTCCTGGGTCGCAGAGGGATGACAGGCCGAGTGAAGGTCCCACCCGATTGGATCGAACAACGAGCGCGCGGCGAGCACTTCACGTAACACCATCCCAGCGCTGGCGTATTGGCTGGTAACAGTGTGCAGCATTACGATTTCGCTCGCCCACTGTACCAGGCCAAGCATCCCGATCAACGCAACACTGGCCGCGATCAAGTAATCGAACAGCACAGTTCAGGCGCCTCAGTGACAACCTTGTCGGGGAGCAAGTGAGCAATTTCGCGCCACATACCGAGATGGCTTAGCTCCAAAGATGGCAGAGATTCTGTCCGACTCAGAAGCTGAAGCGTAAAGCCCTGTGATTCTGTACTAACGCGTAATTGGTATCGCTGGGCGATGCGACGCGACAGGTTTTCCAGCGCCGGCAACTCACTCGACATCGCATACCGTTGATAACGCTGCCAGAACGCGCGCTGGGCTAAAGCCAGTCGCTGTAGCACGACGCGGGCCTCGTTCTCCGTCGCACGATCCTGCAGTGACCGCCACGACGGGAGCGCAACCGTGAGCAGCGTCCCCACAATCGCCAGCACCACCATTAATTCAATTAACGTGAATGCTCTGCGCGAAAATGGGCATGGCCCCATGGCAAGACGTCCGGCGCTAAGACACCGCGACGAGAATAGAGCGCTTCATCCAAAGCCATACATCGCCGGTTGGTAAAGGCGCCAGATGGCGCCCCATGATGCTGCAGCAACGCTTCGATTCGACGATTCGCTGCTGATCGGCAGGCAGGCAAAGCCTAGGCGGCGGCAGATACCGCCGACGCTTTGGCGAATTGCAGCACTTCGCCGGACCGGGAAACGACGACCCGGTCCCCCGGAGTGAACTCGCCGCCCAGCAACGCCTCTGCAAGGGGATTCTCGATCAACCGCTGTATCGCGCGCTTGAGCGGGCGGGCGCCGTATACCGGGTCGAACCCCTGTCCCACCAGATAGTCCATCACATCCGTATCAAGCGACAGCTGCACATCCCGTTCAGCCAGCCGTGCCTCAAGAGCCGTCAGCTGTAGCGCGGCAATCTCGCGGACATGTCCGCGCCCCAGCGCGTGAAATACAACTGATTCGTCAATACGATTGAGAAATTCGGGCCGGAAATGCATCGCCACGTCGGACATCACCTTCGCCTGAATGGCGGCCTTCACTGCACCGCTGTCCGATTCACCCTCTGCGTCGTCCAATGCCTCGCGGATATGTTCTGTGCCCAGGTTGGAGGTCATGACAATGACGGTATTGCGAAAATCGACTGTCCTCCCCTGACTGTCGGTCAGGCGACCGTCCTCCAGCACCTGCAGCAAGATATTGAACACGTCGGGATGCGCCTTCTCGACTTCGTCGAGTAAAAGCAATGAGTAGGGTCGGCGTCGGACGGCCTCAGTGAGATACCCGCCTTCCTCATAACCCACATACCCCGGAGGCGCGCCAATCAGGCGCGCCACCGAGTGCTGCTCCATGAACTCGGACATGTCGATGCGCACCAACGCCTGTTCGCTGTCGAACAAATAATCAGCTAGCGCCTTACAGAGTTCCGTCTTACCCACACCGGTGGGACCGAGGAACAAAAACGATCCATTCGGTCGCGCGGGATCAGATAACCCTGCGCGCGCGCGACGCACCGCATGAGAGACGGCCTGAACCGCCTCATCCTGACCGATCACCCGCTCGTGCAAGGACGCTTCCATACACAGAAGCTTCTCGCGATCCCCCTCAAGCATTTTGGCCACGGGTATGCCCGTCCAGCGCGAGACGACCTCGGCAACTTCCTCCTCGGTGACGCGGGAGCGCAGTAGCGTAGGCTCCGGCTGTGCCTCGTCCGAGGCCGCCATCAGTCGCTGCTCAAGCTCTGGCAACAACCCGTGCTGGATTTCAGACATGTGCGCTAAATCACCTCCGCGCCGCGCGACCTCCAGATCCAATTTCGCCTGCTCAATATCACTCTTAATCTGGGTCACGCCTTGCACCGCCGCTTTCTCTGCCAACCACACTTCCTCGAGATCGGCGTATTCGCGGGCAATGGTGTCGATTTGCTCATCGAGTGAAGCGAGCTCTCTTGATGCCGCGTCAGAATCTTCTTTCTTCACCGCTTCGCGCTCGATTTTCAGCTGGATCAGGCGACGCTCCAGTCGGTCCATCGATTCCGGCTTCGAATCAATCTCCATCCGGATGCGGCTTGCCGCTTCATCGATCAGATCGATGGCTTTGTCCGGTAGCTGACGATCGGTGATGTAACGCTGGCTCAGTTTCGCCGCCGCAATGATGGCGCTATCCGTGATATCAACGCTGTGATGAACCTCATACCGCTCCTTGAGGCCACGCAGAATCGCGATGGTGTCCTCCTCACTCGGTTCATCAACGAGCACCTTCTGAAAACGCCGCTCTAGCGCTGCGTCCTTCTCCACGTACTGCCGATATTCGTTTAGGGTCGTGGCGCCCACGCAATGGAGTTCGCCTCGGGCGAGCGCGGGCTTCAACATGTTGCCCGCATCCATTGATCCTTCTGCCTTGCCCGCACCCACCATGGTGTGCAACTCATCGACGAAGAGAATAATGCGGCCCTCTTCCCTCGAGAGCGCTTTGAGTACTGCTTTCAAGCGCTCCTCGAAATCACCTCGGAATTTAGCGCCCGCCAGCAGCGCACCAAGATCCAATGCAAGAATCCGCTTGTCTTTGAGGCCCTCCGGCACCTCGCCATTGACCACCCGCTGCGCCAAGCCCTCAAGAATGGCCGTCTTGCCCACGCCAGGCTCGCCAATGAGTACCGGGTTATTCTTGGTGCGTCGCTGCAGCACCTGAATCGTTCTGCGAATCTCCTCATCCCGACCGATGACCGGGTCCAACTTGCCGGCTGCGGCGCGCTCGGTCAGATCGATGGTGTATTTTTCCAGCGCTTGGCGAATCTCTTCAGATTCCGCCGAATTGACAGATTCGCCGCCCCGCGCAGACTCAATAGTGCGCGATAGTAGCTCGGTGGTTAGACCCGCATCCTTCAACAAACTGGCCGTCGTTTTGGATTCCAGCATGGCCAGTAGCACCGAGTCAGTCGACAAGTACGCATCGCCCGCCCGCTGTGACAGCTTGTCCGCCTGATTTAACAGCCGCTGCGTGTCCTGACTGATATGCACGTCAGCCGTGCCCGAGACGGTCGCAATGCCTGACAGCGCCTGATCCACCGAGGCCTGCAACGGCTCGACCGCGGCACCAGCGGCGCGCAATAAGGCCCTAGTCGGAGAAGCCGCTGGGTCGACCATGGCTTTCAATATGTGAATCGGTTCGATGTAGGGGTGATCGCGGCCCACAGCCAGCGATTGGGCGTCACCGAGTGCCGCCTGTAATGAATGCGTTAGCTTGTCCATGCGCATCGCTCTCTCCTTGTTCCCGCCACGCGGGTTAGCATTGTCTGAAGAAAGATATGAGGACCAATTCCCCTTTTTCAAGTAGGGGATTAGACGGTCGGGCGCAGGCTCACCACGCTCTCTAGGAATAATGCGCTCAGAAAATGGCCCTGAAGCGAACGCCGCGCAGTAAATGAGCCCCCTAGTCAGCGCGCCATACGAGTGTCGCCATGCGCCCAGTAGGATCGCCGTCACGGCGATAAGAAAAGAAGTGATCTGCCTCACCATGAGTGCAGCGATCCCCACCCTGAACCTCTGACACGCCAGCCCGTCTCAAATGTAATCGCGCCAGTGCATACAGATCTGCCATCCAATGCCCCTCCTGCACTGCCGAGGGGACAAAACAGGCCTCACTACAGTCGCCCAGTACCTGTCGAAACGCGTCTTTCACGGCAGGCCCCACCTCATAGGCTGCCTGACTGATCGCGGGACCAAGCCATGCTGTAAGTGTGGCAGGAGTCACAGGCATCGACGCGATCAGCGACTCCAGAACGCCTGCCGCCAAACCGCGCCATCCCGCATGCGCGACGCCGACGCACCTGGCGTCGCGCGTCATGAAGACGACTGGCAAGCAATCCGCGGTCAATACAGCCAGAGCCCGACCCGGATCGCTGGTCCACTGGGCGTCGGCCGTCGGCACCTGATCGCTGATCGCCTGCACTGATGCCGTTCCATGCACTTGTCTAAGCCAATTGATGTGATTGACCGGTAGCGCGTCTTGTAGTCGTCTGCGATTCTTGGCGACGTGTTCAGGGTTGTCCCCCACGTGATCACCCAGATTCTGAGTATCCCAAGGCGGTAAGCTGACGCCGCCAGCGCGCGTCGTCACTCTGATCTCTACGCCGCCTATCCCGACTTCGGGCGCAACCCATGATGGGGCTGTCGTCACGCGGGATCCTCCGCCGCCAAACACGTCAACAATTCCTTGAGATCAGCGGGAATGTCAGCGGCGAACGTCTGGCGTTCTCCCGATACGGGATGCGTGAATGCCAGCTCTCGCGCATGAAGTGCCTGCCGCTTGAAGGCCGATAAATGCTCAAGCAGCCGGTCACTGGCACCCGGTGGGCGACTAGCCCGACCGCCGTAGACGGGATCTCCAACCAGCGGGTGCCTCCGCCAGGCAAAGTGCACGCGGATCTGGTGGGTTCTGCCCGACTCCAGGCTGACATCGAGATGGGTATGAGCACCGAAACGCTCAGCAATGCGATAGTGAGTCACAGCGGGCCGGCCATCTGGTACCACCGCCATCTTGGTCCGGGAGGTGGGGTGTCGACCAATCGGGCCATCAATCGTGCCACCCCCTGTGAAGGTACCCCTGCACACTGCCGAGTAGCGGCGACTGAGGCTCCGATCCGCAAGCTGGGCAACCAATGATTTGTGGGCAAGGAGTGAGCGCGCCGCAAGCATGATGCCCGAGGTGTCTTTATCCAGTCGGTGCACAATCCCACCGCGAGGCAAAGCCGCCATGTCTGGAGCATGCGCCAGTAAGCCATTCACCAGCGTGCCGCCTTGGTGACCGGCCGCCGGGTGTACAACCAGTCCAACCGGCTTATTCAGGACAATGACGTGTTCGTCCTCGTAGAGTATGTCCAGAGGCAGAGGCTCGGGGCCCCATTCCACCCGGTCGTCATACTCGGGGGTCAAAATCAGGGCATCGCCCACCGCCACTTTGTCACGCGGCTTGGACACCTCGCCATTCCGTCGCAAACGCCCCGACTTGATCCACTCAGATAGCCTGCTGCGAGAGAAATCCGAAAATAGGGACGCTGCAGCGGCATCGAGACGAACACCGTGGAGTGCCTCGGTCACATCGGCCGACATCGACTCAGATTCGCTAAAAACTTCCTCTTCCAAGCGCTGTGACTCCCGCACGGTTGCGTTTACACTACGGTCCCGAAATGTACCACGGTGGACGATCGGTCTTGACCTCTCGCAGCGCTCTTTCACACGCCATCCTGCTTTCACTGCTCCTGCTCGCATCGGGATGTTCGTGGTTTGGTGGTGACGATGACGAGTTGGTGGCGGATTCGGGCGAGCAGCAGCTCTACCGCGAAGCACAGCGGCATCTTAAAAACGAGAATTTCAGTCTGGCAGTGCGCAGCCTACAGATGCTGGAGAGCCGCTACCCGTTTGGCCGCTACGCGGAACAGGCCCAGCTGGAGTTGATCTACGCGCACTATGGCGCCTATGAATTTGCCGCTGCGACCGAATCAGCCGATCGGTTCATTAGGCTGCATCCGCGTCATCCGAACGTGGACTATGCCTTCTACATGAAAGGTCTCGCGGCCTATGATATCGAGCCTGGGTTTTTCTCGCGGTTTATCCCCTCGGATGACACAAAGCGTGATGTTAGCCATATCCAGATCGCTTTCGGAGAATTCTCACAGCTGTTAGCTCGCTATCCCGACAGTGCCTACGCGCCCGACGCCCGGCAGCGCATGGTGCATATGCGCAACATGCTCGCTCGGCATGAGATCCACGTCGCGAACTACTACTTCCGGCGTGGTGCCTATATGGCGGCGCTCAACCGTGGGAAGTATGTTGTGGAACACATGCAACAAACGCCCAGTGTCGCCGATGGGCTAGCCATCATGGCGCAAGCCTATTTGTTGCTGGATCTGAATGACCTCGCTGATGACTCGATCGACGTGCTCTGCGAGAACTTTCCCGATCACCCCAACATCAAAGAAGGCTGTGTGTTCGATAGCGTCTACACAGTCGATGGCCTGCAACGCTCATGGATCAATCAAGCGACGCTCGGCCTGTTCGATCCCCCCGAGCCACCGCAGTTTAATTACCGACCCAAAAGCTGATCCGTTCAGGCGGACGCGCGCCACGCCCAAGTAATGGGATAACGCCGATCGCGGCCAAAGCCGCGCCTTGAAATACGTACGCCGACCGGCGCCTGGCGACGCTTGTATTCGTTCAGATCAACAAGGCGCACGACTCGCGCAATATCGTCTTCAGAGAACCCGGCTGCCAGCATCTGCTCGCGGGATGCATCCTGTTCGACATAGAGCTCGACAATTTGGTCCAGAACGTCATAGGGTGGCAGACTGTCCTCGTCTTTCTGGTCCGGTGCGAGCTCGGCAGAGGGCGGCCGGGTAATCACGCGATCCGGAATGCACTCCCCTAGCGTGTTGCGATAACGCGCGAGTGCATAAACCAGCATCTTCGGGCAGTCCTTGATGACGTCGAAGCCACCGGCCATGTCACCGTAGAGGGTTGAATATCCCACCGCCAGTTCACTTTTGTTACCGGTAGTGAGGACCAGCAGGTTCTTCTTATTCGAGATCGACATGAGCAGTACGCCACGGCAACGTGCCTGCAGATTCTCTTCCGTGATATTCGGTGCCAGGCCATCGAACTCAGCCGATAAGGCGCCCATAAACGACTCGTACAGAGGCTCAATAGAGATGTTGCTAAAGCGCACGCCCAGCGCCTGTGCTTCTGCCTCCGCGTCTTCAATGCTCATTGAGGCCGTGTAACGAAATGGCATCATCACCGCTTCAACACGATCGGAACCCAATGCATCGGCCGCTACCGCCAGCGTCACTGCAGAATCGATTCCGCCTGACAGGCCCAGCACAACCCCCGGGAAACCGTTTTTATTAATGTAGTCCCGCAGGCCTAGCACCAACGCCTGCCACACCGCCTCAAGGTCCTCCATTGGGGCGGCAACTGTGCCGGGCATCAACAGCCCGTCTGTCTCCATATCAAATGCAACAGGTGCAAAGGCCTCCTCAAAGCTTTCCGCCGTCACACACACCTCGCCCCGAGCGTCGACCGCAAAAGAACCGCCATCAAAGACCAATTCGTCCTGACCGCCGACCTGATTCACATACAGAATGGGCAGGGTATGGCGCTTCGCCACGTCCGCCACCCGAGCGATCCGCTCCGCTTGTTTCCCGCGATGGAAAGGCGAGGCATTCAAATTGATCAATACCTGTGCACCAGCCGCTTTAGCCGCCTCAGCTGGTGCCTCATGCCAAATGTCCTCGCAGATCGTCAGACCAAACTGCACGCCGCCAAGAGACACCACGCAAGGCTCCGTACCGGCGTCGAAGTAGCGTTTTTCATCGAAGACCTGATAGTTCGGCAGACACTGTTTGTCGTACTCTGCGGCGACCTGTTGATCGGTGATTACGCCCGCCGTATTGAACAATGCATCCCCCCTCGCTTTGGGATAGCCGACGACCACCAACAGGTCGGCAGGTAGTTCATGACATAGGCGCTGCACCGCAGCCTCGGTTCTCCGTAATACGTCCCCACGAAGGAGCAAGTCCTCAGGCGGATACCCGGTGAGTGTCAACTCCGGGAACACGACCATTTGTATGCCGTCGGCGTGCTGGGCGTGACAGACCGCTAACACTCTGTCGGTATTGCCAGTGATGTCACCGACCACCGTGTTGATCTGCGCCATGCAGATTTTCATACTGGGCTCCTACCTGCGCGAGGCCTGCAAGTAAAACGGGGAGCGAAGGGTACCCTATTTCACCCGAACGAGGGTGGCGCTAGGGGCTATCTACAACCTCGGAGGCCTACGACCTCGGAGGCGCCCAATAACGCTAGAGGCTCTCAACGATGCCCAAAGCCCTCAAAACGTTAGAGGCCCCCAGCAACGCTGAAGATCCCCAACAACGCCGAAGGCCTGTAAAAACCTGGAGGCCCTCTTCAGCGCCACGGAACCTGAACAGCGCTGACGGCATGCATGAACCCCGGGAGCCCCAAAATCAGCCACGAGCAACCCCTTGAATGCATCGCTTCGGGTGGTCATGGCATCAAGGCATCGCTTGGGCACGGTGAACTCACCCTGACCCTGCCGCACCTGCGTGAACGGCGTCACAAAGCCGCCCCAAGAGTTAACCTGAGACCTCCTCGGCACACTCGCCCCACCCTTTGATCAATCGGGGTCGACCCAAACGATTAATCACCACAGCCCAGTTCCATTCGCTGGCACACACTGACAGCGTGACGTTGCGATGCCCGATGCCTTGAGCGTCCCATTGCAGGGTGCCAACAATCGGCGCTGATGCACTGCGATTCGCCACCGACACACCCTCCACCGGCGCCCAGCCACGAAGCACCCTGTTACGCGCAGGGCTCCTGAGTACCACCACAACATCGTCTCCAAAGTGGCCATCGCAGAGGGGTTGTGCCGCGTGAGGATCGCGTGTTCCGCATAACTCAACCGTACCGCGATGGCGTTGCGCCGCACTCCGCGAAAATTGGACCGCGGCATAGAGTTGATGCGCTGCGGCTCGCGCGCGGCGCTCGGTAATTTGCGCCTGAAAGCTGGGCACACCAATACGCAGGATGAGGGCAATCATCGCGACAACCATCAGGCTTTCTAATAGCGTGAACCCATTGAAACGGACACGACGTGGGGCGAAGTCACCAGCCATGCTGGCAGGAATATCGGGATAGCCTCCAAAGCACCATCGCACTGATCAATGCTGGGTAGGGATTGAACAAAAATGATCGAAGTCTTCGACGCTTGGTCGTCGACGCGCTACGCCAAAATCGCGCCTCCGCGTACATAAGCGGCGCCGGAGAGATTACTCCACTGACACCGTGGGAATACGCAAACCTTTGGGTAGAGAGAAGGTAATATTTTCTTCTCTGCCATCCAGGTCCCGAACGCTCACTCCACCATGGGACTGCAAGGTTGTAATGACCTCCCGGACCAGCAATTCAGGTGCCGATGCGCCAGCCGTCACGCCCACGTGTTGGGCACTTTTTAGCCAATCGGGATCAATCATGCTCGCATCGTCGATCAAGTAGGCGTTGGCACCACATCGCTCCGCCAACTCGCGAAGCCGATTGGAGTTAGAACTATTCGTCGACCCCACGACCAACACCAGATCGACCTCCTCCGCCAGTGACTTCACCGCGTCCTGGCGGTTCTGTGTGGCGTAGCAGATATCGTCTTTGCGCGGTCCCTGAATCTCGGGGAACTTTTCGCGCAGGGCATCGATGACTTTCGCCGTGTCATCCACCGACAGTGTCGTCTGAGTCACAAACGCAAGTGTCGCGGGATCACGGACATCCAGCGTGGCCGCCTGGTGCTCGTCTTCAACGAGATAGATGGCGCCGCCGTGAGATGTGTCATATCGCCCCATAGTGCCCTCAACCTCCGGGTGGCCAGCGTGTCCAATCAGCACACATTCGCGCCCCGCGGCGCTGAAGGCAGCCACCTCGACGTGCACTTTAGTGACCAGAGGGCAAGTTGCGTCAAAGACCTGCAGGCCGCGACCTTCCGCCTCATCCTGCACTGCGCGGGATACACCGTGAGCACTGAAAATAACGATGGCATCATCCGGCACTTCAGAGAGTTCATCCACGAACACAGCACCACGAGTGCGCAGATCGTCCACAACATGCCGGTTGTGCACCACTTCATGTCGCACGTAGACGGGCCCACCAAAGACTTCGAGGGCGCGATTCACAATATCAATAGCGCGATCGACTCCGGCACAGAATCCTCGCGGGTTAGCAAGAACAATATCCATCAGTGCAGCTCAGCAGGCTCTACGTGTGCAATTCGCACCTTAAAGTGGATAGTACGCCCTGACAGGGGATGATTGAAATCCACGGTCACGCGCTCATCTCCCACCTCGGCAATCATGCCGGGTACTTCGCCACCCGCCGCATCGGCAAAGGTAAACAACATGCCGGGTTCAAGCGGTGCGTCCTCGTCGAAGTCAGCGCGGGGAACAAACTGCACGTTGTCGTCCTGAGGCTCACCGAAGCCCTCTTCCGGCGGAATACGGAACTCTGCCTCGTCGCCCGCGCGCATGCCTATCAAGCGGCGCTCGAATCCTGGCAACAATGAGCCGTCACCCATCACAAAACTCACCGGATCGGCGCCAAAATTGGTATCGACCTCTTCACCGGTCTCCAAGGACAGTGAAAAGTTCAGCGTCACGCGCGTATTGGATTCGATTTCAAGATTCATGGCATCAGGATACGGAGGCTTTCTGCGTTGGGGAAGCACTACCGAAGAAAGCGCTGAGCAGCCACCATGCCGCGCCAAGCGTAATTGCTGAATCCGCGAGGTTGAAGGCCGGCCAATACCAACGGTCGTAGTGCAGTGAAATAAAATCGACAACATGGCCGAGCCAGATGCGATCGATCAGGTTCCCGAGACCACCGCCTAAAATCAATCCCAGCGGTATGACCAATCCCCGATCAGCGGGAGCGAGTCGAAACAGCCATACGGCAATGAACACGCTCACGACCAACGCGACGCCCGCGAGGAACCACCGTTGCCAGCCTCCCGCCTCAGCCAAAAAACTGAATGCCGCGCCTGTGTTGTAGGTCAGCATCCAGTCAAACCAGCTCGTTACTGCTACGGGCTCCCGGAATGACAGGGTGGAGACGGCCACCTGTTTGGTCCACTGATCTAACAGCACGATGGCAACGGCCACCGCCAGCCCGATCCACGGTCGCTCGCCAATCGCCACCCAAAGGCCGCGCTCAGGCAAACTGCCGAACCTCGCCGTCACCCTCTATGTTAGTCACACACCGGCCACACAGTGTGGGGTGCGCCGCGTGCGTCCCGACATCTTCCCGGCGGTGCCAGCACCGCTCACATTTTTCGCTAGTTGATGGCTCGACGACCACGCGCAGAGGCATATCCTCGGCATCCATTGCGTCATCGGGCGCCTCATCCCAATCCGCCACCCGTGCCTCAGAGGTGATCAAAACGAAACGGAGCTCCTCCCCCAGGCTGCGGAGTCGCGCTGCGAGCGTGGGTTCGGCAAACAGCGTGACAGAGGCATCCAGTGAGCCTTTCAGAGCGCCTTGCGCTCGCGCCAGCTCAAGCGCCTTGTTGACTTGCTGTCGCACGCCCATCATCTCAGACCAGAATGCACGCTCCTCGCTGTCGCCAGACTCGGGCAGCCCGTCGTACCACTGACTCAGAAACACCGAGGCGCTGCGGCTTCCCGGCAGATTTTCCCAAATCTCCTCAGCGGTAAAACTCAAAATCGGGGCGATCCATCGGCACAGCGCCTCAGCCAGATGGAATAACGCAGTTTGCGCTGACCGGCGCGGCAGTGAGTCCGCACCGGTGGTGTATTGGCGATCTTTGATGATATCCAGATAAAAGCCGCCCAGCTCGCCACTGCAGAAGTTGTGAACCCGGTGATACACGTGATGGAACTGGTAGTCGTCGTAGGCGGTTTGTATCTCGCCCTGTAGCGATTCAGCTTGTCCCAGAATCCAGCGATCCAGCGGCAACAGTTCGTCAACAGCCAAGGCATCAGCCTGCGGATCGAAGCCCGCCAGATTCGCGAGCAGAAAGCGCGCCGTATTGCGTATGCGGCGGTACGCATCGGCCGTGCGCTTGAAGATCTCATCGGAGGCAGAAATCTCGTTGCGGTAGTCAGCGGCCGAGACATACAGCCTCAGTACATCGGCACCCAGATCTTTCATCGCCTTGCCAGCCGGGATGATATTGCCGAGGGATTTGGACATCTTCCGTCCATCGCCATCCACGGTGAACCCGTGCGTCAACACACTGCGATAGGGCGCCTCGCCATGGGTACCGATCCCGGTGAGTAGCGAAGACTGGAACCACCCACGGTGCTGATCGGAGCCTTCCAGGTAAAGGTCTGCAGGCCAGTTCAAACCCTCCCTCTGACGCAACACACACTCGTGGGTCACACCGGAATCAAACCAGACGTCGAGGGTGTCGGTGACTTTGTCGTAGTCCTCGGCTTCATCACCCAATAGCTCGGCGGGATCCAGATCAAACCAGGCGTCGATGCCCTGGGTTTCCATGCGCTCAGCTACCTGCTCCATCAGCGCTTGGGTGTCAGGGTGGGGTTCGCCCGAAACCTTGTGAACGAATAGTGCGATGGGCACGCCCCAGTTCCGCTGCCGGGAGATACACCAATCGGGTCGCTCGGCGAGCATGGCGTCGATACGTGCCCTGCCCCAATCTGGCACCCATTGCACATTCTCGACGGCTCCCTTGGCAGCATCGAGAAGCCCGTTACCCGACATGCTGATGAACCACTGCGGCGTCGCACGGAAAATAATCGGCGTCTTGTGCCGCCAACAATGGGGATAGCTGTGTTGGAAGGGCTCGTGACACAGCAACACGTCGCGCTCTGATAACGCGGCAACGATGTCATCGTTCGCCTTGAAAATATGCTGTCCGGCAAACACTGGCGTGTCAGGGTGGTAAACACCATTGCCCCCAACAGGGTTGTACACCTCAAGGTCGTAGCGGCGTCCCATATCGAAGTCTTCCAGACCATGGGCAGGCGCCGTATGGACACAGCCCGTGCCGGCGTCAGTAGTCACGTGCTCACCCAGCACGATGGGCACCGGCGCCTCGTCGAATGGCGGTCGAAGAAGCAAGCCTTCTAGATCGACCCCCGTCGCACGACCGACGATTGCCACCTCGCCAAAACCAAATCGCTGAGCGCATACCTCGGCAAGCGCCTCAGCAACCAGCACCCGGCGACCTTCATGGGCCAGCACCACATACTCCAGAGAGGCAGACAACGCGACGCCGCGGTTCGCCGGGAGCGTCCAAGGCGTGGTAGTCCAGATTGCGAGTTCAATGGGCTGGCCGCCCTCGCAACCGAGAATATTCGCGGCCGCATCGCCATCAACGAAGGGGAACGCCACATCAACAGCGGAGGATTGCTTGTCGCGGTATTCGACCTCAGCCTCAGCCAGCGCCGAACCGCAGTCCAGACACCAGTGCACGGGCTTGAAACCGCGGTGCAGGTGCCCACGACCGATGATTTTCGCAAGCGTGCGGACAATGTTCGCCTCAAAGGCAAAGTCCATCGTCAGATAAGGGTTGGACCAATCGCCCAATACACCCATTCGGACAAAATCGGCTTTTTGCGCCTCTACCTGCTTGCTCGCGTAATCACGGCAGTGCTGCCGAAACTCTCCGGCAGAGACTTTATGACCGGGCTTACCGACCTTCTTTTCGACATTGAGCTCGATGGGCAGCCCATGGCAGTCCCAGCCGGGCACGTAGGGTGAATCGAAGCCAGAAAGGGTTTTCGATTTGATGATGATGTCTTTGAGGATCTTGTTAATCGCATGCCCAACGTGGAGCTCGCCATTGGCATAGGGAGGGCCGTCATGAAGAATGAAGGTCGGCCGACCCTTACCCTCTTCACGCATTTGGCCATACAGGTCCATTTCAGCCCAAGCTTTGAGTCTCTCGGGCTCTCGCTGCGCCAGATTGGCCTTCATAGGAAAATCTGTCTGCGGCAAATTCAGCGTGGCTTTGTAATCACTCATACCCTATCCGTGTTCAGCAAGCCAAGCGGTTGCATTGGCCTTGTCCGTAGCGATGCCCGCTTTCAGCGCATCAAGCGACGGAAATTTCTGCTCATCGCGCAGCTTGTGTCGAAACCGCACCGTCAGCCGCTCGCCATACAAATCCGGCGAGCCTGCTAGTACATGTACCTCGAGTGTGGCCTCAAGGCTCTCGCCAATCGTCGGTTTCACGCCGACGTTCGCAACGCCCGGGGCGCACTCTAGGCCACCTCCCCACACGTTCACCGCATAAACACCATGTAAAGGTGAACGGATACGATGGAGCGCAATATTAGCGGTCGGCGCATCGAGCTGTCTGCCCAGTTTTTGACCGTGCAACACCCTGCCAGCCAGCTCAAATGGCCTACCAAGCAACTGCTCCGCTCCGGCGAAGTCTGCCTCGGCCAACGCATCCCGAATACGCGTGCTGCTGGCGCGCGCTCCCGCCACCTCCAGTGTAGGCGTGGGGGCGACAGCATAGCCAAACTCATCCGCCAGCGCGCGGACATAATCCAGATCACCTTCGCGTCGATTACCGAAGCGAAAATCGTCTCCGAAGGCCAGATATTTGACTCCCAAGCCCTCGACGAATACCTGTTCAACGAATTCCCTGGCACTCAATTGGCGCAGCCGCTCGTTAAAGGGCAGGCACAGTACGTGATCAACGCCACACGCCTCGAGCAGGGGCCACTTGTCACGCAATGTCGTAATGCGCGGCGGTGCTTCCAATGGCCGCAGGTACTCGCGGGGCAGTGGCTCGAAGGTCACCACTGTCGTTTGCACACCCCGCGCGTGCGCCTCGGCCTTCAGATGTGCGAGAACCGCCTGATGGCCCAGGTGTACACCGTCGAATGCGCCAATCGTCACCGCGCATCCCCGGTGATGGGGTCGCAAATTATGCCGACCGCGGATGAGTTCCATCCCCGCCTGTTCCCTTCCAACACAAGGTGCTCAGTATACCTGCCGGTGACAGGGAGATCAGCCACACCCCGCTGCCACGACGCGCGCTAGCAGGCTGAAGTTCACTCATCGGACTGGTCGACACCATTGCATCGGCAACTTCACTCTGTCGCCACAGACTCTCCGCGAAAACACCCCACCCTATGAGGCACTCTACTACGAAGGGGCTAGCGCAGTGCGACTCGACCCGGGCTCACTGAGCTCCGTCGTATGAGCGCTTGAGATCAGCGGGGCGAACACCCGTAAGCCATAAACCGGAGGCAAAGACCCCAAAACCTGTCAGGCATAGCACCCCGAGTTGGGTTGCGCGTTCCCACCAAGCCCACATTGTCCATTCAGTCTGCCCCGGTAGCATCCACACCAAGACCCAAGTCATGGCTGCGCTTGCCAGTCCAACCTGCAGCAACCACTTTGAAGGCGCTGATGCCTCCGGCAATACTGCATCGCGTCGCAACCCTCGATACAAGAGCACTGCGTTCAGCCAGGCCGATAGGCTGGTCGCCAGTGCCAGCCCCACATGTCCCATGTTGAACATTGTCATGAGTGGCAATACCAGTGCGACGTTGAGCACCATGTTGCTGACCATGGCGATAATGCCAACCCGCACCGGTGTTCTCATGTCTTCTCGGGCATAAAACCCTGGTGCCAGCACCTTCACCAACATAAAGGCGCCCAAGCCCAGCGTATAGGCACGGAGGCTGGCGGCGGCCATCGTGCGGTCCTCAGCGCTGAACGCACCGTATTGAAAGAGCGTCGCCAGCAGCGGCTCTGCCAAGACTGCGAGCGCTAGTGTTGCGGGTACGGCGATCAGCAGCACACTTCGCATCGCCCATTTCAGGGTGCTGGCGAAGGCCGGATCGTCGGCACGGGCCCGCTGGCCAGACAGCGTCGGCAGGATGACCGTTGCGATGGCAATCGCAAACACGCCCAAAGGCAGTTCGGTGAGCCGGTCAGAGTAGTACAACCACGAGACGCTGCCCGAGGGGAGCAGCGACGCCAGTACGGTGTCGAGTAACAGATTAATTTGACTCACCGACACGCCAAAGAGTGCCGGCACCATCAGTATCAAAATCCTGCGCACACCTTCATGCCCGGGCGCCCAGCGCGGCCTCGGTACCAAGCCAATACCAGCCAGGGCGGGCACCTGAAAAAGTAGTTGTGCAAACCCTGCTACCAGCACGCCCAATGACAGCGCGACGACAGGCTCATCGAATGCCGGCGCGGCCCAGAGTGCCGCCGCGATCAAGCACAGATTCAGAATCACGGGCGTTAACGCCGGCACTGCGAAGCGCTGATAGCTGTTCAAAATGGCGCCGGCAAAACCGGTCAACGAAATCAGCAGCAGGTAGGGGAAAGTCAGTTTGATCAAATCACCGGTTAGCGCGAGCTTTGCGGGATCGCGCAGAAAGCCCGGTGCAAAAAGCGTCGCCACCAACGGAGAAGCCATCACGGTGATCAGCGTGATCACTAGCAGCGTGCCGCCCAGCATGCCCGCGACCCGATCAATCAATTCCCGGACGGCTTCCCGCCCCCCCTTCTCACGAGTATCTGCGAGCACGGGAACAAAGGCCTGAGCAAAAGCGCCCTCAGCAAACAGCCGCCGCAAAAAGTTCGGAATTTTGAACGCAACAAAAAACGCATCGGCGTTGCCATTGGCGCCGATTAAATTGGCCAGCACTACATCACGCAACAACCCGAGCACACGCGAGAGCATGGTCGCACCGCCGACCACGGCACTCGAGCGGACTAATTCGGGATCTTCCGCTACTGTCCCAGACACGCTACGTCTACCGATCTCGCGATGCGCTCAGACATCACTGGCCGAGGCCCACTGCGCTTTTAAGCGGTCACCGTGGCGCGCTAACCATTGCAGGGCAATCAGGGTATGCCCATTGTTGATCTCGTTGCGATCGAGCATCCCAAGCGCTACGTCTCTGGGCATCTGGTGAACCAGGATGTCCTCGTGCTCACTGTCGAGGCCCTGGACGGTACCCGGGCGCGTGACGGTGGACTCACCGACAAACAAGCGGATCTGCTCTGAGCAGGCGCCAGCACTGGGATAAAAGGTCGCAATGGGCTCGAGGCGATCGAGGCGGCACCCGGCCTCCTCTTCGGCTTCGCGCTGGGCTACCAGCGCATCAGACTCTCCCGGCTCGACAATCCCCGCGACCAGCTCCAGCATCCATGGGCTGTCATCACCCCGGATCGCCCCCACCCTGAACTGCTCGATCAGCACTACCTCATCCGATACGGGGTCCCAGGGCAAGACACCGACGGCGTCTCCACGCTGAAACAACTCGCGCTGGAAGCGCTGCGACCAGCCACCCTCAAACAATCGGTGACGAAGGCCCAGCGTCTCGACAGAAAAGAACCCATTAAAACTGGCCTCTCGGTCTGTAACTTCGACATCCTGAGCGCCGAAGCGGGGTCGGTATGCCGTCAAAATCGCCGCTCCGTATACCAGTTGACGGGTACATCGTGCTTGGCGATCTGGTCCACCACATCGAGTATCAACGCAAACATCGCCATCCTCACCACTACGCCGTTATCACTCTGACGAAAGATCGCCAGATTGGGGTTGTCGTTGAGATCAATGTCCAGCTCGCGGGCACCTTCACGCGAGTCCCTAGGGAGCGGGTGCATGATGACGGTGTTGGGTTCGCAGTTCGCGGTGTAAACACTCTGATTCAGTCGAAACCGGCCACGATAGAGATCGGCCTCCTCGCGGCTCGCGAAGCGCTCTTCCTGAATACGGGTGCTATAGACAATATCGACGTCCGCTATGCCTTGCTCGAGCGAGTCGGTCTCCAATACCTCGTGCCCAGCCGCGCGGAGGCTTTCAACGACCTCAGCCGGCATCTTAAGCGCGTCGGGTGATACCAGGCTAACGCGCAGGTTTGAGAACAGGGACAGCAGTTTGGAGAGAGAGTGCACAGTCCGGCCGTAGCGTAAATCCCCGACCATGGCGATGCGCAAACCGTCGAGATGACGCCCCCGCTCCGCAAGCTCGGAGCGAATGGTGTAGAGGTCAAGTAGCGCCTGACTGGGGTGCTCGTTGGCACCATCACCGCCATTGATGACCGGCACCCGACTTGCGGCGGCAAACTCCGCCACGGAGCCGTTCTCCGGGTGGCGCATCACGATCATGTCAGAGTAACCGCTCAGCACACGTGCGGTGTCGTAGAGTGACTCGCCCTTTGCAATCGCAGAGTGTTCAAACCCGGTGGTTTCTCGGACTTCGCCGCCCAATAGGTTGAAGGCGCTACCGAAACTGATGCGGGTCCGTGTGGAGGGCTCGAAAAACATGGAACCCAGAATCGCGCCTTCGAGGACCCGGGTTCTGCGTTCACGGTGCGCGTAGGGCCGCATGGCGTCGGCGACTGTAAAAAGCTGCTCGACGTCAGCACGCTCGAACTGGCTGATACTCAAGATGTGGCTACCGGCAAACTGCATGCATTGCACTCCACTCTCGCACTAAGAAGAGACCTGTCTTGCGCAAGCCTCTCCCGTTATTCGCGCTCGATCTGCACCTGCGATGCAAGACCCCCTGCAGATCGGGCACTACTCACTTACCGCTAGCCGCCGTGCTGTGCTGGATGCCACGCACTCGCTGGCTTACCCGGTCGGTCAGTCAGCAGGCTGGCACGTCAGGTACACAACCTCACTGCCACACCGCGCCTGTCCTGGGCGGCTTTTCTTTGACGCTTATTGTACCGCCACTCATCCCTGCGCTGACAGCGCCCGCACCCAGTGGTCCAATCTATCCAATGCGGCGAGCGTGGCGTCGCTGACCCCGGGGCGCGCGCGCTCCTCCACCATCTCCTGCTCAAACTGGCTGAGCGTGAACGAACCTTCCTGCCACTGCTGCTGGCAATGCTCTCGCCACTGCGCCGTCTCTTGAGGTGTCAGCGTGTCCGGATAATTGCGCGCCCGGTAGCGGAACAATAATTCCGGCAGACGTCTATCCTGAAAAGGGAAAGTCTGTGCACGTAGCGAGGCGGGCTCCGCCGCCACCACCTGCTCACACAGGCTGCGGTCATGGTTATCGATGAAGCCCTCGTACAGCATCACATCGGGATCTGACCGCTCGGCAAACTCGCGCTCCTGCCAAATGGCCTGCAGGCGTGACGTGAATGACTTGGGGTCCGACCCATGAGCGGCTCGGACCGCGGCGAGATGCTGACGATGGCGATCACCGTCCAAGCCCAGACGCTCTGCCGCCTCACCCGCGACCCAACTTGCGGGCAACAATACCGGCGCGCGATTGAGCCGAATCGTTTTCAGTGGCGGCCTCTGTATGCCCTCTGGAAGTGCATCGCGGGGCGTGAACAACTTTTGGCGGAGGGTCTCGGTATCTTGCTCGAGAAAATCCGGTGCCCGACCCAGATCCACACAGATCACCTCGCTGTTGTTACGAGGATGCCAAGCAACTGGCGCGATCAGCGCCAGATTGTATCGGTCATTGCCAAACATTCCGGAGACATGCACCAGGGGAGTCAGTTGTTCGAGATCCAGCAGCGCGGTGACGGCCCGCTTGGTGCGTTGCCGATACAACGCGTCGAACAATTCACCATCAGAGCGCTTAAGTAGCTTGGCCATCTCGATCGTGGCGATCACATCGGCCATAGCATCGTGCGCCGCACCATGCTCAATACCGTTGACGGCGGTTAAGTCTTCGAGCCGGAAGCTGGTTTGTCCGTCATCCCGGACTGGCCACGTAATCCCTGTCGGTCGCAGCGCGCGATAGGCGCGGGTGACGTCGAGCAAATCCCAGCGACTGTTACCGTTCTGCCACTCGCGCGCGTAGGCATCATGGAAGTTCCGCCATAGCGCGAAACGAGTGATTTCATCATCAAACCGAATGGAGTTATAACCGATACCGCAGGTGCCAGGCTGTGCCAGCTCAGCGCGAATACGGTCGATAAATTCCGCTTCGGGGTGCCCTTTGGATTCCGCTTCCTGAGGGGTAATGCCCGTGACTCTGACAGCCGCAGGATGGGGCAAGCGATCCGGTGTGGGTTTCGCGTAAAGCGTTAACGGCTCGCCGATGATTTCCAGATCGGCATTGGTTCGTATACCGGCAAACTGCCAGGGGCGATCCTCGGCCGCGTTGGCACCTGAGGTTTCGTAGTCGTGCCAGTAGAAAGACTCAGATGAGCTCAAGCGCCTGCTCTTCGATCTGCGCCTTCCAGATCTGCGGCCCCGTCACGTGCACCGACTCGCCCTGGCTATCAACCGCAACACTGACCGGCATATCTTTGACGGTAAACGCGTAAATGGCTTCCATCCCGAGATCTTCGAACGCCACCACCTCGGCCTTGGTCACCGCTTGTGACACCAGGTACGCCGCACCGCCAACGGCCATGAGATAGACAGCCCCGTGCTTTTTAATCGCCTCAACCGCTACCGGGCCCCGCTCGGCCTTGCCGATCATGCCGGCCAGCCCCGTCTGATCGAGAATGTAGTCAGTGAACTTGTCCATACGGGTCGCGGTAGTCGGCCCGGCGGGCCCTACCGCCTCATCGCGCACAGGATCTACCGGCCCCACGTAGTAGATGAACTTCCCGGCCAGATCAACGGGCAAGGATTCACCCTGCTCCAGCATCTGGGTCATACGCTTATGTGCCGCATCGCGACCCGTGAGCATCGTGCCCGATAGCAATAGCGTCTCGCCGGGCTTCCAAGTGTGAATATCCTCGCGTGTGACGGTATCCAGATTCACCCGTCGCACGGCTTCACCCGGTTCCCAGCTGATATCCGGCCATTGGTCGACATCCGGCGGTGTCTGCAGTGCAGGGCCCTCACCCGTGAGGGTAAAGTGTGCATGTCGCGTCGCCGCGCAGTTGGGGATCATAGCCACCGGCAAGGAGGCCGCGTGGGTGGGGTAATCCTTAATTTTGACGTCGAGCACCGTGGTCAGACCGCCGAGGCCCTGTGCGCCGATACCCGTACGGTTAGCGGCGTCCATAATTTCAAGACGCAGTTCTTCAATTCGGTTCTGCGGACCGCGGGCGCGCAGTTCATGGATATCGACCGGTGCCATCAGGGACTCTTTGGCCAGCACCATCGCTTTTTCGGCGGTGCCGCCAATGCCAATGCCAAGAATGCCGGGAGGGCACCAGCCTGCCCCCATGGTAGGGAGCGTTTTAGCTACCCAGTCGACGATGCTGTCAGAGGGGTTCAGCAT
This sequence comes from Halieaceae bacterium, assembly GCA_002721785.1. Lineage (GTDB taxonomy): Bacteria > Pseudomonadota > Gammaproteobacteria > Pseudomonadales > Halieaceae > Luminiphilus. The sequence goes on along the minus strand of PBLO01000016.1, from coordinate 28,256 downwards.
CACCAGCTTCGACTTGTTCTCTGAGCCACCGCCCTTTGCCGCCACATGCACACTCACCGTCTTGCCGGGTACCAGCCGGGTGTGGATGACGGCGGGCGTATTGTCTTTGGTGTTCTGACGCCGGCCTGCAGGATCCTCAAGGATCGACGCGCGGAGGGTATTGTCGGGGTGGGTATAGGCGCGCCGCACGCCCTCGTTGATCATCTCATCGAGAGACTGCGTTGCTTCCCATTGCACGTCCATCCCGATCTCGATAAATACCGTGACGATTCCCGTGTCCTGGCAGATCGGGCGATGGCCCATGGCGCACATTCGAGAGTTGATCAGGATCTGCGCCATCGCATCCTTGGCGGCAGGGTTCAGCTCCATCTCCCAGGCGCGATGCACAGCCTGCACAAAATCCAGCGGATGGTAGTAAGAAATAAACTGCAGTGCGTCTGCGACGCTGTCGATGAGGTCCTGCTGTTTGATGACCGTCATGTCGATCAAAAACTCCCTGTGTTGACGCTACTGCATGGCCGGCGCGCTCAGCGCCGCCACATCGGCCTCCAGTTCAGCCATGTTCGCATTCACCTGCCGTCGGAAGGCGTTAATAGATTCGATCCACTCTGCATTGCTCTCGACCTGCTTACGCAGCGCCGAGCGCTCTAGGTTCGATTTGTTGAGCCCGTCGGCCAACCGCTCCACATCGGTTTGTGCCCGCTGAGCGCTGGCAGCAAGACGCTCTAGGTCACCCGCCACCTTGGTCAACGCGGCCAGCTCGGACTGCATCGAGCTCAGTTGCTCCGTCTGCGTTGACGTCTTGTTATTCAGATTGGTGATTTGTTTTTCCTGCGTGACGGCGGTTTTTTCGAGTTTGGTTAACTTGCCGTTACTGATCTTGCGGGCGTCCCATAGCTTGCGTACTTCGGTATCGAGTAACCGAAGCTGGGCACCCATGGCCGCCGCAGATTTATTGACGGTCTCGTCTGTGTCCGAGAGCAAGGCCTCGAGATCAGCAACCCGACCCTGAGTCATCTTTTGCTGGCGCTGAGACTCATCGAGCAGGGTCTGCAACTGCCAAGCCCAGCCGCAGGCAATACCGGCTACCGCCAGCGCAATCGTGAGTACCAATCGGGCGGTCAATCCCATCGCAGCCTCGCCGCGGGGCGCGCGTGCAGGGATCGCGCCGCGGGGCGCCGAGCTCACTGCCTCATCGCGGTTAGCGGCAAACGAGGGGATGTCATTCAAGTCGTCGCGCGACATAGTCGTCACTCAAAGTTAGGGTTCAGTCGCCATCGCCAGTATATCGCGGCTCGCAGGGCTGGCGTTGGCCGGAGGCATTATTCCCGCTCATGACGGTGACTCGGCGCCGGCGCTGCAAGCCGCGTAAAACGCCGCGCGCGCAGCGTCTAGGGTTTTCGCAACGCAGCGCGCAGCGCCCCACCATCACTCGCGATATTGGCGGGCGTTTTAAGATTAAGGAGTTCAGCGGCGACGGGATAGAGGTCTAACTGGTGCGCCTCGGGTATGACCTTGCCCGACTGAAATCCGGGCCCCACCGCCACCAAAAAAGCGGCCATGTCCTCGATTGAGGCCGGGTAACCGTGCATCCCTCGCAAATCGGCATATTTGCCGCCACCCCGACGAAACATCCGCGGCGGACTCGTCTCGATGACCAGCGCACCCACCGCGGGATGATCAAAAAAATGACGACTCTGGAGCGTCTCGTCCGAGACAATCCAGAAACGCCCATCGCTCATCTCGGTCAACGAGTCAGCCAGCTTGTCGATATCTGCGTCAGGGTCCCGCTGGTAATAGGTCACCCGTGTGCTGCCATTGACGCGCTTGAAGCCTCTAGGCCGGGGCAAGGTATTGGTATCGATGAAGACGTCTGGGTCTACTTCGGCCATTCCATGGTCAGATACCAAGAGCAGGCTGATCTCTGCGCCGGTCCTCACATTCAACCGCTGGATCGCCTTCCATAGCCTCGCCACCTGCTTGTCGACTTCGGTAATGGCAGCGAGCGTCTCGGGTGCCTCGGGTCCAAAGGTATGTCCCGCGGAATCCACGGCCGAAAAGTACAAGGTGACCAGCTCAGGTCGCTCGGCGTCGGGCAAGGCCAGCCATTCGATGGCCTGATCCACCCGCGCCTCATGCGGTACCCGGCCATCGTAGGCACGGTAATCAGTGGGTAGCGTGTCGTCGATGGCCGCGTCGGACTCGGGCCAAAAAAAGGTTGAGGCACGGCCACCTTGCTGCTCCACCAATGTCCAAAGGGGCGTGCCCTCCAGCCATGAAGGGTCCTTCCGCCCAGACCCCATGCTGTAGCAATCGGGGCGATAGTCCCTGCAGAAGTAGTTGTCGACAATGCCATGGCCAGTAGGGTGCAAACCGGTCGCTAGTGACAAATGTCCGGGGAAGGTTTTAGAGGGATAGACCGTGCGAAGCTTGGTGACGCGCGTGCCCTGCTCAGCAATCGCTTTCATTTGCCGCGCCTGAGGCCAATCGAGATAGTCCCAGCGGAAGCCGTCGATCGAGACCAACACCAAAGTGCGTGCAGCACTCGCCGCACTCCACAGTGCAGCGGCCAGGCAAAGTGATGTGATGAGCAGGCGGGGCATCAATCTATGGGGTCGCAAACGGATCCGGTCTATTCCCAACGGCGCGGACAATACCAGAGAGCGGCGCCTGTCGAATGGGGGTCAATCACGCGGCCAGCATCGAGTAGCGGCCACCCATCTCCGGGCACAAAAAAGCGGCCCGCAGGCCGCTCTCATGCTGTCGATCGCACTTAAGCGAGGGAATCAGAGGTACAGCAAGATGCCGAGGATGGCGAGCATCAGCGCCAGCGAGCTGTGAATCACGCCCATCACTGACTTCATGGGACCCATGCCGCCGAACAGTGCGTTGATCTCAAGGACCACAATGGTACCCAGCGCCACATACAGACCCGTAGCAGAACCGCCTTCAGCAATCGGTACCGCCAGGTACTTGTTGCCCAACATACCCAGCAACATCGGACCAGAGAACAGGGTGTTGGTGCGGCTCGCGAGGCCGGCCTTAGCGGCCGCTGCGGGACCATCGCCCTCTTTCATGCCCAACACGATTTGCTGGTTAGGCCAAATCCCCAGCCAGACGTTCAGGAACATGAACGTACCGGCCAATGCGCCTACCCAGATAGCGGGCATGGTCGTGCCCAGCGCGCCAATCTTGTGGAACAGATAAGCGCCCGTCAGGAATGTCAGCATGGCGCCCCAGCGGAACCACCACAGTGCGCGCGGCGCCAACTTGGCCATCGCATCCGATTTGGCGCCGGCTTCGGCTTCCTTGAAGTACTCAGTCTGAACGAAGTTGAAGTAGTACAGCATGCCGATCCAGACGATGCCGGCCAGCACATGGAAATAACGAAAGAAAAACTCTACGTAATACATGGGTGCGTCTCCCGATTTTTGTATTGACGGCGCAAAGGCCCTGCCCGGCAGTGAGTATATCGCAAGGGCGGAATCGAAGGTAAAAAAAACCCGGCCAGTGGCCGGGTTCTCTCAAGCGTGGGAAGCGCTTACATCATGCCGCCCATGCCGCCCATGTCGGGCATAGCCGGTGCAGGTGCTTCGTCCTTGGGCGCCTCAGCAATCATCACTTCCGTGGTGATCATGAGACCTGCAACAGAACCTGCAGCCTGAAGCGCCGTGCGCGTCACTTTGGCAGGGTCGAGAATGCCCATCTCGATCATATCGCCGTACTCACCGGTACCTGCGTTGTAGCCGAAGTTACCCTCGCCCTGACGGACCTTATCGAGCACAACCGACGCTTCGTCACCAGCGTTGGTCACGATCTGACGGAGGGGCCCTTCCATTGCACGCAGTGCAGCCGCGATACCAATGTTTTGGTCTTCGTTATCACCTTCCAGGCCTGTGATCTGGCTAATTGCGCGGACCAGTGCGACACCACCGCCTGCAACAACGCCTTCTTCAACGGCGGCACGGGTCGCGTGCAGCGCGTCTTCTACGCGGGCTTTCTTCTCCTTCATTTCGATTTCAGTCGCAGCGCCGACTTTGATGACGGCGACACCGCCCGCCAGCTTCGCAACGCGCTCCTGCAACTTCTCACGGTCGTAATCGGAAGAAGTGTTCTCGATCTGGACGCGAATCTCGCTGACGCGACCCTTGATCGCTTCGGCATCACCAGAGCCATCAACGATAGTGGTGTTGTCCTTGTCCATGGTGATGCGCTTGGCATTACCCAGGTGCTCGAGCGTGGTGCTCTCAAGATCCAGGCCGACCTCTTCAGAGATCACCGTACCACCTGTCAGAATCGCGATGTCCTGCAGCATGGCCTTGCGACGATCACCGAAGCCCGGCGCCTTACACGCCGCAACCTTGACGATGCCGCGCATGTTGTTCACGACCAATGTCGCCAGCGCTTCGCCTTCAACGTCTTCCGCAACGATCACCAGCGGACGCGACGCTTTTGCTACCTGCTCAAGCACGGGCAGCAGCTCACGAATGTTAGAGATCTTCTTGTCGACCAGCAGAATGAACGGATCTTCCACTTCAGCTGACATGTTGTCCTGATTGTTGATGAAGTAAGGCGACAGGTAACCACGGTCGAACTGCATACCCTCAACCACATCGAGCTCGTTCTCGAGGCCAGAGCCTTCCTCCACGGTGATAACGCCCTCTTTGCCGACCTTGTCCATCGCCTCGGCAATGATCTCCCCCACTGACGTGTCGCTGTTAGCAGAGATAGTGCCAACCTGAGCGATCGCCTTGTTGTCTTCACACGCAGTGCTCATGCCAGAGACCGCTTCGACCGCAGCCGTTACGGCTTTGTCGATACCGCGCTTCAGATCCATCGGGTTCATACCCGCGGCGACCGCCTTAAGGCCCTCGTTCACGATAGATTGAGCCAGAACCGTTGCCGTGGTGGTGCCGTCGCCGGCTGCGTCAGAAGCTTGTGACGCTACTTCCTTCACCATCTGGGCACCCATGTTTTCAAAGCGGTCCTTCAGCTCGATCTCTTTCGCGACTGAAACACCGTCCTTGGTCACGGTGGGGGCACCGAAGGACTTCTCCAAAATGACGTTGCGGCCTTTGGGGCCGAGTGTCGCCTTTACAGCGTCGGCGAGGATGTTCACACCCTCGAGCATACCGGCGCGGGCTTTATCGCCAAAAAATACGTCTTTAGCTGCCATGTCTAGTATTCCTTTCTCTCAAGTCAGTACGGTGCGTTTACTCAACGACCGCAAAAATTTCGCTTTCGCTCATCAGGATCAGCTCTTCGCCGTCCACCTCAATGGTGTTGCTGCCGGCATACTGGCCAAACACAACCGTGTCACCGACCTTCACAGACAGCGCACGCTGCTCGCCGTTGTCCAGCACTTTGCCATCGCCAACGGCAACGACTTCGCCCTGGTTGGGCTTCTCTTTGGCTGAACCGGGCAGGACGATGCCACCTGCTGAGGTTTCCTCTTCTTCCTTGCGACGAACGACCACGCGGTCGTACAGCGGACGAATATTCATGGGTTTAATTCTCCAAGATTAACGATTTCGCTAGCTCGCCCTTCCGGGCTTACCCCCTGTATGGGGGCGCGGACGCGCATTTCAAGGGATTTTTTAGCACTCTGCAAGGGAGACTGCTAAAAAAAAGGCTCTCAGCGCGAAAAAAACGGAAAAACAAGGCTTATCGACCTTTTGAGGCGGGTTTCAAGATGCGTTGGTGCCCTTATTGGAGCTAGGGAGATCGGGAGTCTGGATACTCTGATTCTTGATGAGGAAGTTGTTGTGCTTCGGGATCGAGCTCCTGAAATTCCCCCTCCAGAATGACGCCGTCATCCTGTCGGCCCCCACGGTCGTGAGTTCGCCCGGCATGGGACGCGTCCTGATAGGCCCCATGGTCTGCGTGACCGTGTGCGTCGTGATGTCTGTGGCCGCTGGCACCATAGTTTCCGCCTCGAGACCAACTGGCAGCAAACAGCGCACCCAGCAAGCGTCGGAAAGAGCGAATCAGCACCAACACCGCCAACGCGTCGGATAGTAGCCCGGGAATAACGAGCATCAGCCCTGAAATAGCCAGCGACAGGTCGCCAGCCACCAACTGCTGTTGCAACGCACCCTCTCGCTGGGCCGCCTGTAACCGCGACAGGACCTGGGCGCCGGCAAAGCGAATTGCGGTCATCCCCAAGAACCCGGCACCGAGCACCCACAGCACAGCGATCCCTGCGCTGGTCTGCGCGCCCAGCTCGATCAAACTCCAGAGCTCGAGCAGGGGGTATAGCAGTAGTGCAATTCTCATTCCGATGCCCGCCGTTCAGCAACCGAGTCCAAGGACGATGGCTCGGCGGTGCCCCCTGCCTGCTGTTCAGGAGCCTCGCCCCGCCATGGCGCAACCCAGATTAGCGCCACCATGCCCGGGATCGCCAACACCGTGCACAGCAAGAAAAACCATACCCAACCCGTGCTCTCCACAATAAAGCCGGTCGACGCATTGGCGATGGACCGCGGAAGGGCCGCGAACGCCGTAAACAGGGCGAACTGGGTGGCGGCGAAAGCGCGACTGGATTCCCGGGCAATAAATGCGGTGAGAGCCGCCGTCCCCAAACCCACACCGAAGTACTCGAACGCGATGACGGCTGCGAGTGCCCAAAGCTGGGCGCCAACGCCTGCAAGCCACGCAAAACCAAGAATGCTGATCATCTGGACAAAGCCAAACACCCAGAGCGCACGGTTGATACCCAAGCGCAACATCATCAGGCCGCCCAGCAACCCTCCTGCGACCGCAGGCCACAACGCAGCATTCTTGGCCACCAACCCGATTTCGGTCATGGAAAAACCGAGGTCCAAGTAAAACGGCGTTGCCAGTGCGGTCGCCATGTTGTCACCCAACTTATAGACGACCATGAAGAACAGTGCGAGCAAGGCACCACGCCACCCTACCCGGCCAAAGTACTCACTGAAGGGCGTAACCAGACTCTCACGAAAGGATTGACGGGCGGGACTCAGATTCTCGGGTTCGGTCGCAGTGAGGGACAACACCACGCCCACTCCCATGAAACCTGCCGTCATCCAGAACACCCATACCCAGGGCAGCAGATCCGCCAGTATCAGCGACAATGAACCGGGTACGAGCCCGGCGACGCGGTAGGCCTGTACGTGGATCGCGTTGCCAAGGCCCAGCTCCTCGTCCGGCAAGATTTCGCGGCGGTACGCGTCGATCGCGACGTCCTGCGTCGCACTCAGAAACGCAATGAGAGATGCAAAGATGGCAACCAAAGCAGTTTGATTCAGGGGATCGATATACCCCAGCGTACCGATGCTGGCGATCAACCCCACTTGTGCCAGCAGCATCCAACCCCTGCGCCGTCCGAGTGGCGGCGACATGCGATCCATGAGCGGCGCCCAGAGGAACTTCCAGGTGTAAGGCAAGCCAACGAGAGAGAACAAACCGATCTCGGCAAGGGAGACGTCCGCGGAACGCAGCCAGGCCGGTACCAGTTGGATTAAAAGGTACAGTGGCATGCCAGAGGCTAAGCCCGTCATCACGCAAATCAGCATTCGTCGGTTCAAGAACCTGTGCCGCCAATGCATTTCAGTATCAGTGTTCAGTTGATTCAACCCTGAAGACCCGAGGCCAACGCGCTCAAGTTTACATCGGGCGTAAGCGATGGGCGCGGTAATTCCGGAAAAGGCAGTTGACTAGGCGATCTTGGAGTTTGAGCACCGCGAACGGGCCTATCACTCCTGAGACCTTACAGATCGCGAAGGCAACGTGCTGAGCACTACGCTTAGTGCACCGGTTCGTCATTACCTTGGTTCTCGTCGCCAACCGGCAGCGGGTTCGAGCTCGGCAATAGGGCAAAACGACCTCAGATGCTCAGCTAAGTAAGGCTCGACTCAGCGCCAACCCATCAAAGGCCGTTCAATCAGTCGATAGCTCAAAGTGGCGATTGGTAGGGTCACCAGCAGCGCAATGGGCAACGCCAGCGCGCTCATCGATACCGACATCCACTCGTCTTTAAACAAATAGAACATGCTTCGCATGATGGGGTAATGCCAGAGGTAAATACCGAAGCTAATATTCCCCAACCAAATCATGGCCGGATGGCTAAGCCAACGAATAGCGGCCCCGGGTTGCGAGCAGAAGTAGACCATAGCGCCCAATGCCGCAGCGATGCATGGAGGCCAAACCGCCAGAGCCCAGTGCCCTGTCCAGTATGCTTCACCCACAATTAATTGCCACTGCAGCAACAGGACAAACATCGCCGTTGCCAGGCCCAGCCCTCGGGCACGCCATTGCGCAGTGCTATGTGTGGGCAAAAAATTCAAACAGTAGCCCACCATGAAGGTGAACAACGTCCCGGGCAGCAAATCCAGCCAGGGCAACGCGGCTGCGTAATGCGGAACGGATTGCCAATCCATGACACAAAAGCGCCATGTCAAGGTGATGCCCAACGACGCTACCAGCATCATGATCCACCCTATGCGACGGGTGAGAAAACCAATGAACGGCAGCACCAGATAAAAGCTCAACTCAATCGGCAAGGTCCACATCACATTACTAATCGGCACCTGCATGATGGGCGGCATGTTGATCCATAATAAAAATTGCCAATGCAGCGTTGCCCACATGTCGGGAGCGACGAGACGCGGCACGTAAAGTGACGCCAGCAACAGCCAAATCAAGTGGAACCAGACGGCCGGGTAGATACGAAGGAACCGTCGGCGCCAGAAACGCGCCACCGACTCAGGGGTCAACTCTTGTCGAATTACTTGTGCACCTAAAATATAGCCGGACAAAACAAAGAACAGCGGTACGCCCAGCCAGCCAAATCTCAACGGTGTCGCGGGATTTATCACAAGCTCACTGGGTAAAAGCACCTCCAGTTGCACCGCAGCCACAGGAAAAATTTGATACCAGTGAAAGAGCACCACCGATAGTGCAGCGACTCCACGAAGTCCATGGACAGCATGATTCACAATAGACTGCTCATACCCCACCCTGTAAGGAGCGATTGCCTGATAGCAGCGGTGGCGCGTTCAATTATCTAGCCGGCCGCTTCCACTCACCCTGAGGCCACGGTACAGAGTGGTGCGCTTTATTTCTTCAGGTCTGGAAATTCTTCTCGCAGTTCAGCCAGAATTTGAGCGCCAAGGGCGGCCTCGTCCAAATCCTCGATGTACGGCCATGCTTCACCTCGAAACTGGGCCAGCACTTCCCCGCGCACCGCCTCTGAACGCTCGCGCTTTACTTGTCTGATGAGGTTTTTCTGAACAGATGCCTGTGGCGTCGCCGAACGCGTGCGTCGACCGTTGTACTTGATTAAGTGCACTCCAAAACTACTCAGTACCGGATCAGATATCGCACCTATCTCAGTCATTGCAAATGCGACTTCCTCAAAAGCCGGATCCGTGCGCCCCTGACTGATAAAGCCAAGGCTCCCGCCATTCCGGCTAGCGGAGGTATCGTCGGAATACTTTGCCACCAGATCTTGAAACGGAACGCCCCGTTCGACCTCGGCCTGCACCTCAGCGACGCGAGCGACCAATTCAAGGAACGTGCGCCCTTCGGCCTTCACCAATATGTGATCAACGTTAACCTGTACCCGCTCACCCAGCTTGGCCTGCTCAGCCAGATAGCGCTCGTCTGCAAGTGCAGTCCAGTCCGTCGCACCCAATACCTCGGTGCTTCTATCTGTGACGAACGCTTGAAGACCCAACCTCCGGCCGCCATCACCACGGCGATACTCGAGCTCTCCGGGAGAAACCAGCGCCTCACTTTCAGCGATACTGGACGCCCGCTTCATGACATATAGGTTAACGATGGCGTTCTTGAGCGCATCGGGCTTGGCAACCGCGGACTCTATCGCTTCGGGTACCAGCCTTTCCTTCAAGTAATACTTGAGCTCACTCCGCGTGACAGCCTGGTCATACGGTAAAAGAAAACTCTCACCGGCAGTGAGTGCCTGTACTGGTGACATAAGCACTAGAGAGACAACCGACAGTCGTGTGAGACCGATCAGATTGCGCCCACACGCCTGGCGGATCGCCAAGAAAGACGCTTCTCTAGCGTCCATTGGCGATTTCAACATAATAAGTATATGGATACCGATCGCCGAAGCCGCAGTCGAACGAGGCGATATGGCACGCCAATTCGACGTTCATGTACAGTGTTCGTTCAGCTGCACCTAGGCCGCACGTGAACAGACTGCTGTCGCCATTATTTTGTTGCCATCCCAAGTAAAGCGGATTCGGCTCAACGACAGTCTTCGAGCACCCGCCTGCAGTATCCAAGACCGCTCCCCCCGGTGTCTCAGAGAACCATGCCTTAAATGTCATGTTATCCCTTACCCGCCCTGAATTCGTTGTGAATTCAATTCTGCCAGTCTGACCTGCGGCATTAGCCGTGAACGGATAGGCAACGATTTTACGGGCGGGTATCTGAGCCTCTGCGATGTAGCCCGTGTACTGGCTCCAATTGTCCATGTTTCCGCCCGGTGAACCGAACAACCCCGACGCATTGGGGCTACAGATAACAGTGTCCTGCAACGCAGTCGGAATATTCGAACAGTAACTGGTCGAATCGGTCAACGGAGAGAAGTTTGCGACAACCGTGCAGTCTGCAGTGACAGCCCCCGTCGTATACGTCGATCCAACCAAAGAACCTGTCGGGCAAGTGCCGGTTACATCGTTTATCTGGTAGCCAGAAGACGGTGATATTTCGAAAGCCTGTGTAGCACCGCTACTCACCGTGACAGCACCGGACGGCGAGATCGTGCCACCCGCACCCGCGCTGGCCGTCACAGTGTAACTCGCACCTCCGGTTGAAGCCGGGCAGCCAGTAGTGTCCACGTTACCGCCTTGATTCGGGCAATCATCATTGTTTTCGTAGTAACCGTCGCCATCGATGTCAGCGCACCCGCTGGTATTGATCACCGTTGCACTGGATGGGGTGTTGGGGCAGGTGTCCCAGGAGTCCGGTACGTTGTCACCGTCGCCGTCGACAAGCGCACCGCCGCTGCCGCTGCCTGCAGCAATGTAGCAATACCCGTTAGCCGTAGCCTCACCCAAACACCGCAAACGCACGTCCAGCTGCGGCATGGTAAGCACAATACCACTCTCTCCCACCACGACACTGACCTCGGCACTACTGGGAATCTCGATAGTATCGCCAGAGTCCGCGTTGCTGCCTTTAATCGTAAGTGTTTTGGTGTCCTGCGCCACCGAAGTGCCAGCGTTCGCAATAGCTAACGTCACCAACAGCAGTGTTGAAGATCTAAGGTGCCTAGAGAACATGGTCTTCCGGCCCCCATGCCAGTGAAAAGATTGTTCAAGTTTACCATACGACGGTTATTAACCAGAGTTGATTCCGTTCGGAACAACAATAATTTTGCATAAAAAAAGGGAGCCCTAAGGCTCCCTCTTACCAGCGCAAAACGCTGGATTTACGCGATTAAGAAATATCAATCGTTGTCTTGTGTACGGTCGACATCGCGTAGTTTGCCAGGGTACCAGAACCCAGCTCGCCGTTAACGTACTTTTGTACAGCGAAGCCCACAACCGGTAGACCCGTCAACGTATGGGCGTCAGCCGAGACTTTACGGTCACAGATCGCCTTCTGATCTCCAGTAGTCGTTACATCGCCATCTCGACCACACAGGCTCACGTCGGAACCGCCACCGAACAGGTCAGCGGGGTCAAACGAGATCGTACCCCAGCCATCTGACGAATCCAGGAAGGCATTCACACCGACCGCAACAGAGCTTGTACCGACAGCAGACTCTTCAGCGAACTGAACAATCGTTGACTCGTAACACAAAGTGAGGTCACCGTTGGTAGGATCAGCAGGTGCAGGTCCGGGAGGAGGCTTCGGAGAGAAGTCCGGGCCGCCAGACTGATCAACTGATGGGGGCGGCGGAGCCGTTGACTCCTCACGGTCGATCATGTCCATGGCCGCGTACTCACACGCGCTCTGACCAGTCCACAGCTCGCTAAAGGGCTCAATGGGCTCAGTGCCGTTTACGTGGAAGGCTTTGGTCGGGAAGGTCAGCAACCAGTCGGTGGTCGCCGCCAGACCGGGATCAGTCACGTAGTCGTTATGAACGGCTGCTGCCATCATCGTAGCGTTCAGTGCCTGTACCTGTGCGACACCTTCTGCGTAAGAACCGCCAGCAGTGAAATCAACGGTTGTCGCGGTACCTGCGTTGTTAACAATGGCACTCGTATCGAACGCTGAGTTGGTGAAGTTTGGATTAATGTCACCGGGCTCGTAGTGCATTGCTGAACCGGTAGCATTACTGGCTACGTGGTCTGCAATCGCGATAGCGTCGTAGCCAAATGACGTACCCATGTCAACGTTCACTACGCTGGCGTAACCGTACAAACCACCACCGGCCCATGAGGCCAGGAACTCCGACGTGCCGACTTTTGGAGTGCCAGCAATTGCTTCGGCAAGCCATTGGCCATTCGAGCCGTCTGCTGCCGTTGACCATGCATCAACCAGCAAGGCACAGTTCGCGGGAACGCCATCTGAGCCGTGCTTGATCGCTGCAGCAGCATTGATCGCGCCTTGCGTCGCTGTATCGAGGACGGGCGTCGCGTCAGCATCGATCTGACCCATTTCGATGACTTCGATGTAACCCACAGCCGTACGGGTAATGCTGGTGTTGTCGTAAGACTCGTCAGCCTCTGTATCAGCGTCGTCTTCAGCTGAATCCGCAGGGTTGTAGAGGAAATCGCGGAACTTAACACCGTCGCTGGGAATCGCCGGGACGGTACAAGAGTTGTCGTTCGTCTTCAGCATGCCGCCGCCATCTGCAGCGTCAGCCAGTACCGCAAACGAGTAGTGGTCCTTGGGTGACAGGTACAGGTTAAAGTCAAGTACCTCGCGAGAGTTTTGCGCTTCGAGGATACGGACCTTAACGGCCTTTGTACCGGTCGTGGTGTTTGCGATGTTTACGTTAGTTGAATTTCCGTTTTCAGCGGAATAGAAAGGGAAGATAAGTGTTTCACCCATTCCCTTGTCGTTGACGTACATGGCAGCGTTAGCGGCTGACATGACGACGGCAGTGGCTGTGCCCACTGCCAGTGGCAATACCTTCTTCTTCATTGATCACTCCTAAAAGTTGTCAAACGTTTGAGTCTGTTGTCAGAGCCCAGTAACCCTAGCTCAGCTAGCTCGTCAGTCTTGCGAGTCGCGTGGCCACAGCATACGCAGGACCGAAGCTCCTCGGGCCAAGACAACAGGGGAAACGTAACACATGCATCGAACGCGCTTCAAGCAACCGATTGGTACTTTTTAACGCTGTTGGGATACAAACATTGGATTCGCTGCCCCTGATTTATGTGACGAGCAACACTGCAGATTTATTCCGTCGTCAGAGCGTTAATTAGATAAGTTTTGATATAGGTACCAGTCGCCACCGATCCACACCCAGTCTTCGAAAGTGTGGGTATGCGAATAGCCGAACTGGGGTGCCTTGAAGTCTATCCTCACCACGGCTTTGCAATACTGGGGTGGCTCTATGTCTTCGCACTCAACACGCACCACCTGAGCGCCAGTCCACATCGACGACCCAGAATACCGAGTGCCATATTGCCCCACATTCTCGGTACTACGATAGCCTGGTGTCGTGTACTGGTAGGATGCCTCGAAATCGCGTGCTCTTAGCGTATCCAACCTGGCCTGCGCGCGTTCTGCAATAATGTCCTCAGGGACTCTTGTGTCCAAGATGCTGCAGGCAGGAAGGAGTAGAACCATTAAGAACAAAGCCTGAATTTTCAAAGTAACCTCAGTATCAATTCAATTTTAGTCAGCGGACAAACAAATCATTGCTATAGCCGTAACGTGGATCCAGTTAGCGCTCGAAATCTACGGGCAGATCTTCAAAATTGGTCAAGCCTCGCATTCGCGAGCGCATCTCACGATTCAGGTCCCGCAAATCCTCGTCACCTTCCATGACCCTAGGCGTAATGAAGATCAGCAACTCTGTGCGAGTAGAGGCCTGCGTCGTCGTGCTAAATAGTGCCCCTACCACGGGGATATCCATGAGCAATGGGACACCACTTTTACCCTCAGTCTCGTTGTCGCGGATCAGTCCTCCCAAAACCACTGAGTCCCCGGATCGGATCGCTACCCTCGAGCTAACATTGCGCTCAAGGAAGCTCCTCTGACGGGTTGCGGCATCGACAGGGCCCACATCAGTCACAGACTGGTCAATATCCAGGGTCACGAGGCCACCATCATTCACGCTTGGCGTCACCTGCAACTTCACGCCGGTGTCTTTGTACGTAATGGAGTTCTGCACATTGCCACCATTCGTCACCGTTGATTGACTCTGGATCGGTTGCTGATCGCCGACGTGAATTGCGGCGGTGTGATTGTCGAGTACCAGAACAGACGGCGTCGATATCACATTGATGAGCGACTTCTCCGCCAGCGTGTTCAACACTGCTTTAACTGCACCTGCTGAGTTAGTGATGGTGTAAGAAAAACCTGCCTGCGGCTGCAAATTGCCTCCGAGGTTCAGAAGACCTGAACCGGTATCGCCACCCCCAAGATTATTATCAAAAGCCCATTCGAGTCCGTATTCAAGATCATCTCTGAGAGTGACCTCAACAATACTGGCTTCAATCAAAACCTGGGTAGCGACGACGTCGAGCTTGGTCAGGATGCGCTCAATTTTCTGATACTCGTAGGGTGTGGCATAGACCAGCAATGAGTTGTTGTACTCATCCGCCACCACTCTCACATCGTCACCCAGATCGAAGGTGCCGCCCGTGGCTGCACTTTTACCACCTCGTGAGGGCATGCTCGATGACATTCCACTACCACTCTGCGCCTGCGCCATACCAGGCGCTACCCCTTGCTTGGTCGAGCCACCCTTGGCGTTGCCGCCATATATCGTGCTCAGCAGGCCTGCCAGCTGACCCGCGTTGCCGTTTCGAACCGGGTAAACCTGCAACGTGGGTTCGGCCCCTGCCTGATCGATCGTGTCCAGCTCATTTACCCAGCCCCGGATCGCCTCGATGTAGTGCGCCCGCGGCGAGACGACCATTAAGCTGTTTAATCTATCGATTGGCATGATATTGACCATGGCATCAATCCCAGGCAGACCCTCTCCGCCCGGACCGGACATGATATGACCCAGCTCCTTTACCACCTCTTCGACCGTGGCATTTTGTAGAGGGAATATGCCCACCGACATGCCCGCCAGCTGATCTACGTCAAAGGTGCTAACGATATCCAGCCAACCCTCCAGTTGTATCTGGGTACCTGCCAGAATCAACAGGTTTCGCGATTGATCAATTCGCACGAAGGTGTCGTCCCGAGCAACGGGCTTGAGAATTTCAGCCATCTCAGTGGCACTGATGTACTGCAACGGCACAATAACGTTGCTGTAGCCCTCCGCCGGGGAGGATTCGAAACTCGGGACCGTTGAGCGTATATTCGCCGATCCGCTGATGAAGAACCGGTCGTTGGGGCCCCGGATCATTAGCACATTATTGTTTCTCAGGAGTGACTCTAGAATCGGTAATAGCTGTGCCCGGGGGATAGGGGAACGTGTGCGGAGCGTGATTTCTCCCGGCACCTGATTTTCGATCACGTAATCCAGGCCTAGCGTATCGCCCAGGATGGTGTGGATGACTTCATTTAAAGGCGCTTGCTCAAAATTGAGCATGACTGCATCGCCATCGAGCCTAATCGGTGGCCTTGCAGTAGGAAGCTGAACACCTTGGTCTGTTCCAAGGTAGAGGGCAGACTGAACGGCAACAGGTTCTTGAGCTTCCGCGGTCTGCTCAGACAAGACGCCACTCTTGGTGTCTGTAATAGGGTTCGCACCAGCACTCTCCAACCGCTCTGTTTCGGGAACGGTGGCGCAAGACACCAGAACATAGGCCAGGGCGCCAAGGGTCATTGACCTCAGACTTAATGACTTGACAGCATGAGAGCATGCAGCGACGGAGCAGGTTAGGTCCCGCCGTGATAATTCTGACACAGCAGCACTCCGTAACGTTTGTTTAAGAGATTCGGTTTTCATTTCTGTTCGCTCTTTTTTCGGGCTGCTTCTTGTTCGGCACGTTTGCGTGCTCCGATCGATTCAAAGGTAACGGGGCCACTAGGGCGCTGTGGGCGTTTTGTGGTTTCCACCACCGCATTTTGGCCCGAGCCAGTCGATTCGCCTCCCACTGCAATCGCGGAGGTTGATGCATCCGATGGTGCCGCTGCGACAGTGGGCAGCCTGGGCAGCGAGCTCGCTATCGCTAACTCTATTGCCGCCTCGGCGCCTGCAGCATTTTCAAAATAAGCCGTTCTCAGGGAGGTTCCCTGGAGCCGCCAGCCATCCAACTGATCCCCGACGTACAGACGCTGCCGCTGCCCCTCCTTTGTCGCCACAATCGCACCGCTTGTCTCACCAGAGGCGAAGACGCCCAGCAAAATATAGCCAGAGAGAATTTTCATTGACGCTACGTCAGGCATTTGCTGAACCGCGACGGGCGGCGCTGACTCTAATTGCGCAGGTGGTTTCCGGGAGGGGCGAAACAAGGGTCTGAAGATAAAATCTAAAGTCTCAACGCTCTGAGAAGTCATCATTGATTCGTCAATCCCCGTGACGGCGAGCTCGGCGGGGGAGATTGGGTTAATCGACGGCGGCCAGACCGCATTGATCACCACTGACAACACACAAACGACGGCCGCCACCGCAAAAAACCGCAGGTGCTCGATCGGCCACAGAACGAGGGCTTTTGCACTCACTGAGTCACCGCCTTCAAACCTACGATGGATAAGCGGACATTCAGGATGCCCTGCTCCGCTTTGTCCTGATTACGTCGTGACTGCCTGACCTGCTGTATCTCCATTGTTCTGGCGGCGAGCTTCGGTTGGTGCGCAGCGACAGCCACAAGAAACGCATCCAGCGCGATGGGCGCGGCCTCCAGGCTCAAATCAACAGCCAACACCTCAAACTGCGGATCAGTCTCTTCGTCGCTGTCTTCATCAGAAACCAGCGTATTGACCGATAGTTGACTACCCGTGACTGTCGCGCCCGCGTCTTCTGCGAAGCCACGCAGCGTCTGTTGTAACGCTGCGCCTGCGCGCGCGCTCTGCTGCTGGGGGTCATAGGTGAGACTTGAAAGCATCTGTCGCTGCATTTCCACCGCGGAAGAAAGCTCCGCTGCGGTCATTTCATAGCCGAGCAGCCGCGCAATCCTGGGCTTCATCTGACTGATGTCTTGCGCACTCAGCACGGCAACCGACAACAATTTCAACCACGTGAAGAACATTGCTGCCGCAATCAACGCTGCGATGGCTGCACCGACGGCCCGCGCTTCGAGGGGTAATTGGCGCCACCACGTTTTCATTGCTCGGCACCGTCCACTAATGTCATCGTGAGGGTGAACCGCTCACGGCCGGAGCGTTTATCGCGCGTAAAAGCACTGGGAGCAGATAGGTTTCGCACCCATTCAGCTGACACTAAGGTCGCTTGATAATCCGCCGCATTGTCTGAGACCCCCGAGATGGTCAGCCGGCGACCGTCCAGCGCAAGGCGATTCAGATGCGCGGTATCGGGGGTAATTTCAGCGACCCGATGCAGCCATGGGGCGTAGTCAATCATGCTTGAAAAAAAAGTATCCGCCTCGGTTTTCTGACTTTGCAAAGTCACGAGTTTTTCGCGGGTTGAGACAACCGGAGCCACTCTTTTTTGGGTCGCAACCAACAATCCCTCGGTTTGCGCGGCCGTCTGTGAAAGCCATACCGCGGGCATGGCGAGTAGGATGGTTACGGCAACCAACCCCAATCCAATCGAACCGATAACGCGTCTAAGGCGATCTTTGTATCGGCCTTGTCGGGTCGGGCTTTGATAACCCTCAATGGGCACCAGCGCATTGTCGACTCGCGCCCACAACTCAATTGGCATGCTGCCAAGCTCAGCGTTCTCTGCGATCTGCGTCTGAATCATGTTAGCGGTCGATCGCGCAATCATCACCACCGCCACCCTCAAAGAAGCCTCCGAACGCGACGTGATCGCATGGCCCCATGCGACGTCGTTGGCAGGGAACGGTGACTTCTCGTCCACATGGCTTGCGACTGCTTCAGCTAAAAATACCTCTGCCGCTACAGGCAGATCGATCTGACTCACCAGGCAATCACTGTCGGGCAGCGCCACGGATAGCACATCCGGCGCCGTCGACGCGGACAAAGCGGAAGCCTCAGCAACGTCATACAACTCTACAGGGTCGGCAAGCCACGCTCGTAATCCCGACTCGTCACCCCATAACAACTGACTCCAACCCAATTGCACTCGTCGAAGAACCTGCTCCAAATCGAGGCCAAAGAGATTCATTTGGTTATTGCTACTCATCGCTGCACTCGGTCCGAACTAACACGTCCGGGAGCATCTGCACGCATAATTGCACCGGCATTGTCGGGTGACAGCCATATTTTCTGCTTTAGTGTATGACCCGAGGCCGACACCGTAGACACTTCTGCCACCTGGATGCGTCGGTCAGCGGTACCGCCGGGATTGCGTTTCCTCTCTGCAATCAAGTCAAAGGTCAACCGTCCCTCTGCTGCCCGGCCAGGGACGCCGGCGCCCTCGCTACTCGCGATCTCCTCTTCAAGCAGATCGCCAAGGGGCTCTCTGATCTCTGGGGGCAAATCTGCCAGCGAGAGCGCACCGGTTCTGTATGGGTGGATCACACCCCTGACCCTGTCGTACACATCGCGGGAGGCGCCCTCTATCGCAAGGAGCTCTTCGGGGTAACGAAAACCGGGGAATGCTTCGCGATACGTGAGCACGGCTGCGGCTAAATCTGCAGCATCCGTCTCAGAAGCCTTGCCTACATGTTTAAACAGTAAACTCAATTCAATATCGCTCGCATTATTGAGGGAGACCAAGCCAGCTGCGGGGCCCAAATGCACGCGCGTGCGCCAATCTCCGCCAAAATCATAGGTCTTTTTAAACCGTTCATTCCCCTCACCCTGAGCCTGCGACCTCTCTCCGACAGCTGGATCCAGCGTTGCCTGTTGCGACGCCATCGCCTTGTCGCGGACCGCCAACAATGCGGCACCTCGCCCAAGGGCCTGTGCACGCGCTTCGTCCAGCCTCAATTCCGCCATCGCAATATCTGCGCGGGCAAAGTGTATGACGGCCGCGACCATCAAAGACATCCCGGCAATCATCCACAAAAGTAACGCGATCGCGAAGCCTTGCTGTGGGGAGCGACTGCTCATAATCGCGGCTCGTACTGTTCAAATGCCACAATTAAAGGGGGCCAAATGGCCGCCTCGGTCTCAATTTCCAGCTGAACACCCCACGGGAGTCCCGAGAGGTCATCATTTTTTTGTTCTGTTCCACGCCCCCAGGATTCCTCCGGTTGCACCCGGTAAGACACCCGAAACGATTCCAGCCCATCAATTAAGGAGACAGCCTCGACCACGCTTCCCCATGCCGGTGTCGCGTCTGGTTCAGCCTCACGATCAAAGGGCGCAAAACTCAATATCAACTGATCGCCGCGTGCCTGTAACCGAAGGTGCTGCAAGCCACCGGCGCTGCCCACCCGGTCGAGCGGCGCGACCCACGAAATCTCGCGCGAGGTTCCCTCAAAATAACCAGCCTCACCCAGCGCGTCTTTTAGCGCCTGCCGCAAAAACCGATCGACCTCGCGTTTTGCACTGGTATGTGCTGTCGTTTCTTGCAACCGGTAGTAGCTTTGGCCGAGGGTCCGCATGGCAGTCACCACGGCCAACATGATCATGGCGAATACCATTGAGGCAACCGTAACCTCGACCAGCGTCATACCGGCTTCCCGCTTCACGACGCCGGCCCTCTCAGAGGAACGACTGTCATGAGATCGATTTCACGGGGCGACCCACTGCGCCCCGGCCAGCTAACGACTACCTGCAGGTACTGAAGCGGCGTGGCGGCAACCGCCCGCTCTTCGGGGTCCCGCCCATCGTCATAGAGTGCAGGCCACGAAGATACAGTCCATTGAAAGATCTCAAACTGACCGGCGGCCGATAGGTTTTCCTCCGTGACGTAGCTGTGCTCAGCGAGCATGGATTCGGCCAACATCACTGCATCGGTGTATTCTGCGGCCACCCTCACATTGCGTGTGGCGCCGGTTGCGGCCTGATACAGCACGCCCAAAGACAGTGATAACACTACCAGCGCCACAAGCATCTCTATTAATGAGAAGCCCGATACCTGCACCGGAAGGCGACTTGCGTTGCGCGCCACTACAAGCCTTCCTGCGTCACATCGCCAAGCAGCCAATCGATGGTGAGATGAACACCACTACCGTTGGGTCGCGCCATGGTGATCTCACCACCCGACGAACCACCCGCAGGGTAAAAGCGAATAGCCGCCAGTCCGGGCTTCGGGCTGACCTCGGCGGCATAGACCACGGTAATGTCTAGGGACTCAGGCAGAGATGCAAACTCAAGGCGATCAACTGATTGTGGTTGGTTGGTGAGCGCAAACTGGTTGCGGTCCGTGTCAATCAATAGATCCAGGGGCTGTCCACTGGCAAACGCACCGCGCCGTCCGTTTTTGGCAGCTGAAACAATCTCTCGCACCGCATCGCGGTACTTCATAGTGTCATACAGCGCACCGACAGAAGGGCCGCCGAGGCTGAATAGGAGCCCAGCGATCACGAGAACCACCACAAGCTCCAGCAGGGTAAAGCCCGCGGCACGAGTCGCCTTCATGTTAGTTGGAGACGTCGCCGTCTTCGCCTGATCCGCCCTGGCGCCCGTCCGCGCCCAATGAAGTAATCTCAATATTGGAGCCTGAAACGCGGTACTCGTAGGGATTGCCCCAGGGGTCCTCGGGGATCTCATCTTTCTTTAGGTAAGGCCCGTTCCAGCCCTTCGTCCCTGAAGGTTTGCGCACCAATGCTTCAAGGCCATCGCCCTGCCGGGGAAAGCGCCCCGTATCGAGTTTGTAGAGCTCAAGCGCCTGCTCAAAATCGCGGATCTGGATCGCTGCGGATTTTGATTTCGCACCGCCCAGCTGATTCAGCACCTGCGGCCCGACAAGAGCCGCCAGCATGCCCAGAATCGCCAGGACCACCAACAACTCGACCAACGTAAAGCCACTCATTCGCTTGCGCGCGTTCAGTCTCGCCTTCACCCGATTTCTCCTTCGCTTTACTTTGATAGCCATGCATCACACAACCAGCGTATTGACCGACAGGATGCCCATCAGTATGCCCATGATGATCACAGCGATGATACCGCCCATACCTAAAATCAAAGCAGGCTCCAGCAACGTCAGCGCGCGCTTCACCTCGTCTTCGACTTCGGCCTCATAAACCTGCGCCAGTTCAAGCAGCATCTTATCGAGGCTGCCGGACTCCTCTCCAACCCGGACCATTTGCAATGCGACCGGCGAGAACACCCTAGCGTCCAGAGCCTGTGAAAGGCGCCCACCCCGCTTGATGGTGTTGGGCATATCGCCCAAAGACGCTCGCACAATACCGTTGCCCACGGTG
This sequence comes from Halieaceae bacterium, assembly GCA_002721785.1. Taxonomy (GTDB): domain Bacteria; phylum Pseudomonadota; class Gammaproteobacteria; order Pseudomonadales; family Halieaceae; genus Luminiphilus. The sequence goes on along the minus strand of PBLO01000016.1, from coordinate 6,783 downwards.
CCCACCGCGATATCGGTCGCACGTAACATCGCCACACCATTGTGTAACAAAGTGCCCATGGTGCGTGCGAAACGCGCGACTTCATACTTCAACATAATGGAGCCAACCAGAGGGAGGGTCAGGCTTTTGAGATCCAACCACTCCCGCCCTGCGGCCGTCGCGGCCCACCGCCGCACCCACCAGAAAGCAACGGCAAACACCATCAGCAACAGCCAACCCCAAGCTGAGACGATATCCCCCAGCCCTACAATAGCCTGCGTGAGCAACGGTAATGACTCACCCATATCCTCAAACAGCGCCTCGAACTCAGGCACCACGTAACCCAACATAATAAAGACAGATATCGCGGCGACCGCCGCCAGAATGGCGGGGGAAATCAGCGCTGACACGACCGAAGCTCGAACGGTCTTGGAGCGCTCGAGGTAGGCGGCAAGCTCAGCCAGAACGTCGGCCAGGTGGCCGCTCGCCTCACCAGATCGCACCATATTGATATAAAAGTGAGAAAATACGTCGGGGCGTCTCTCGAGTCCTGCACTCAATGCCTTTCCGCCCTTCAATGCATCCAGCAGTTCTTGTAACAATGCCTTCTGCGCGCCCTCGGGAGCCGATTCAATCTGTACTCGCATGGCGCGATCGAGGGGCAGCCCTGCTTGCAACAACACCGCCATCTCGCCCGTGAACCGGAGCACATCCTCGCGACCAATCGATTTCTGTATGCGGGCTGGCTTCGCTTTCGTTGATACCTTGTCGAGCAAGGCACGTGCCACTTCAATATCGGGAGCCTCAACTGGACGCGTCTCGCTGGAGGTGCGCTGCGTTGGCACCTCGTTGGTCGCCGTTACAGACAGCGGCGTGAGCTTCTGTGCTCGCAACTGCCGCTGTGCGGCAGCGACATCTTTAGCTGTCAGTGTGCCCGTGTCGATGCCACCAGCCGGCCCTACCGCTTTGTATTTGAAAGCGGGCATCGATCACCACAGCACCGGATTCGAAGGCAAATCATCACGCATCAAGTGCGTCCTCAATGTCTTCATTTTGATCCTGAGTCACGCGCAACACCTCATCAAGCGAGCTCTGCCCCAGTGCCACCTTGCGCAAGCCATCCTCGTACAACGTGCGCATACCGCGGGCGCGGGCATGTTCGCGTAACTGGTGGGCGTCGGCACCATCCAGCACGGCGCGTTGCGCGCTGGCATCCAACACAAACAGTTCATGGATCGCCATTCGGCCACGGTAGCCGGTACCTTTACAGGCCTCACAACCCGCAGGCTCGTAGATGGTTTTGTTTCCCGCGACCATGAAAGGCGCAATGCCCATAGAAGTGATGATCTCGTCGGTCAGCTCGAGGGGTTTTTTGCAATCGCTGCACAGCTTTCTAATCAACCGCTGTGACAGGACACCGGTTACCGCAGCCGTGATCAGGAATCGTTCTACACCCATGTCCTCGAGACGCGTAATCGCGCCCGCGGCGGTGTTGGTGTGGAGCGTGGAAAGGACAAGGTGACCGGTCAGTGCTGACTGCACAGCGATTTGCGCGGTTTCCGTATCACGCATTTCACCGATCATGATGATATCGGGGTCCTGACGCAGGATAGAGCGCAGCGCTCGTGCGAAGGTCAAACCAATCTGGCTGTGCACCGGTATCTGATTGATTCCGTGGAGCTGGTACTCCACGGGATCCTCAACGGTAATGATCTTGAGTGAGTCCGAGTCCATGTTGGACAACGACGCATAAAGAGTCGTGGTCTTACCCGAGCCGGTAGGCCCGGTGAGCAACAAGATCCCGTGAGGGCGCTTCAACAGCTCGGTGTAGGACTCGAAAGTATCTTCGCTGAAACCCATGTCGGCGAGGTCCAACCGAATGCTCTCGCGGTCCAGTACGCGCATGACAATCCCCTCACCATGCACGGTGGGCAATGTGGACACACGAAGATCCAGTTCATGGCCTTTGACACGCATCATGATGCGGCCATCCTGCGGCAAGCGACGCTCTGCAATGTTCAAATTCGCGAGGAGCTTGATGCGCGACACCACGGCCGCCGAGAGACTGGCGTCACCAATCTGACTCGACTCCTGCAATACCCCATCGATCCGGTAGCGTAAGCGCAGACCGTCGTCGAAGTGTTCGAGATGGATGTCGGAAGCTTCAATATCCAGCGACCGCTGGATAATCTGGTTTACCCGCTGAATCACCGGTGCCTCGCTGGCGAGATCTTTCAGATGCTCAACGAATTCATCGTCAGACGCGTCAAAGCCGCTAAAGGTATCGAGATCGTCCTCCTCGTCGTCCTGCGTGTATCGCTCTAATGCCGCTTCGATATCAGACGCCAGCCCCAACCGGAGTTCCACAGCCTTTCCGGTTGCGAGGTGAAGGGCTTTTTTAATAAAGGGGTCCTGCGGTTTCAGTGCGGCGAGAACCAAATGGTCATCGGTGGCTGAGAGCGGCACTACATCGTTGTTCAGCAGAAACTGCTCTGGCAGGTCATCCAGAATGACCGGCTCTTCCGGGTAACCTTCTTTTGAGACAAAGGAAACATCCAGCTCCTCGCATAACGCTGTCACGAGATTGCTCTCGGCAACCAGACCAAGACGAACCAGTGCCTCCCCTAGCATGCACCCCATTTCTCGCTTCGCGATACGTGCGCGCTCGAGGTCTCGCTCGCTCAGCAGGCCACGCGCAACGAGGCGCTCCCCCACACCTGTGGGTGGCGCTTGATGTTCTGTCACTTCGGCGGCTTCCAAGAGCGCTCCTCAGTATGATTTTGGACCAGCAAGTTGATTGACGCGCGGCATTTCGCGCTTATTCCTAGTAAGAATGCCGGTTTGCGCACTCTACCACTCTGAGGAACCCGCCTCGGGCGTAGTTTTCACATCTCGCCCGACCCCCTTACAACTGAAAGGGCCGGTGACAACACGCATTCCTCAATGCCTGCTATCCTCACCGCACTCGGATCAGTGAGCGGGCGGCCATCGAGCCCGATTGTATTTAAGCCATGACCGCGCGCACCATCATCTGCCACTACCATATCTTCAAAACAGCCGGCACTAGCATAGAAGCCTTGCTCAGGCAGAATTACGGCGAGGGGCACATCTCCTTTGACGGGCCAACCAGCGCCTCTTCGGTCGATCAAGCAAGTCTCACCTGCACGATCCGAGACAATCCCAAGGCCTGCACGTTTTCCTCTCATCAGATCGCACTGCCCGCTCCAAACTTGCCTGACCTCAAGATTTTGCCCTTGGTGATGGTCAGGCACCCGTTACTGCGGATTCGTTCGGTCTTTTTGCACGAGATGAGAGATGACCCAACTCAAGCAGGGGTAGATGTCATGGCAGGTTTCGACGCCTGGTTCGATGAACTTGCCGCGGGTCATCCTAATCAACTGCAAATCTGCAACCTTCAAACTAACTTGCTGTGCCGGGAAGCGGACCATCCGCCCCAAGGCCATAACGAAGATGGCAGACCCCTGTATGACCTCGACAATGCCATGAAGAATCTGGCGTCGGTGGAACTGCTGGGACGCGTGGAGCACTTTGAACAGGACGTGGCGCGCTTTCCGTCGCTACTTGCAGCCCACGGCTTGCGCTTTCGAATCGAGGAACCGGTTTCTGAGAATGTTGGCGCGCCAGACTTTTCACTGAGCACAGAAGATCAATTGGACAACCTTCGTTCGCAAGTGGCAGCTAACACTTGGAAGCGTTTGCTTTGGTTTAACGAACAAGATCTCGCTTTATGGGAGTCTGTTTGCGAGCGCCTGGGCAACTAAGGTCTGCGATCCGCCCAACCCGGCACGCCTGCCCGAAGTGCGTCTTCCAATGCATCTCGAGCAACCTGCGGCGTAAATCGATCTTGCAGGGACTGTTGGCCATTCTCTGACAAGGCACGCCACAGTGCTTGATCTGAATAAGCCTCGATCATTGCGCTCGCAAATGCCTCTGCGCTATCAGCGATCATGGCTTGGCGTCCGTGCTCCAGACCCATGCCCTCCAGCGCGGCAGAAGTGCCTACAACGGGCAGGCCATAACTCAGCGCCTGATTCACTTTTCCCTTCACGCCGGCGCCGTATCGCAGTGGCGCAATGGATAGGACGGATTGCATGTAATACGGCATCAAATCCTCGACAAAGCCAAGCATATTTAGGCCATGGGATTCGCCGAGCTTGCGCAAGCGGTCCGGCATGCGGCTACCGATGATGTAGGTCGGCACGCCAGGGCACTGTTCACGGAAAAGAGGCCAGATTTCCTCCACGTAAAATTCCACCGCATCAATGTTCGGGGGGTGCTGAAACCCGCCTACGAAGACGACTCCCTCACGCCCCTGTCGCTCTACTCTGACTTCACTGATTTCGTGAATGTTGCTTACCACCGCCACGCGTGCGGCCGGGGCCTCTTTGCCCAGCTCCTCGACTTCCACCTCACTGACCACAATGGTCAAGTCAGATTGCCCGATCACCTCCATCTCTTCTCGATAGGCGAGCTCCGCGCGATCGGCTGTGCTTTTCTTGCCATCCAGCTCAAATTGCCGCCGCGATCGGAGATAGTGCAGATCAATCGTATCGAACCAGATCTGCGCAGTCGGGTTCACCTCCCGCACCGTTCGAATGTGCTGAATGGCAATGTAATGACGACACAGCGTGATGACGTCATATTCCCGGCCGTGCTGTTGCAAATACTCACCAACAGACTTAAAGAAGGGTGCGTGAATCACCTCCACACCCTCTGCCTCTATTTGCGAGCGGTAGGGATCAGTACCGTCCATGTTGTCTGCAACGTAAGTGACCTTGCAGCCCATACCCACCAGAATTCGCAGCAAGCGAATCGTCCTGAGCGAACCGGAATCCTGATCCGGTGTCAGCATGCAGGCTTCCACCCATAGAATCCGCGCGGTCGCATGGCGATCACACTCGAGCATGGGCTCTACACCGTTTGCACGATGGTGCGCGAGGACGCGTCGCCACTTTTCCGTGAACTGCGCTTGATTGGAGACCTGGTGCGCCTTCATGCCTGAGCCCGTATCGGTGCCATGTGACACGCCCTCAAAGTGCGTGACAATGGCGCGGGGCTGGTACATCACGCGATGACCCGCGTCGCGGAGTGCAAAACACAGATCAGTGTCCTCGTAATAAGCAGGCGCAAAGCGCTCGTCAAAACCGCCTACTTCGTTCCACAGCGAACGCCGCACCATTAATGCAGCGGCAGAGCCGTAATCGACGTCTCTGGGATAGGCAAAGCGCGGGTCGAGCGGATTTTCTCCGCGCCCCCAGTTCCAGGCCGAGCCGTCCGACCAGACAATACCCCCCGCTTCCTGAAGCGTGCCATCCGGGAAACGAAGCTGTGCACAGGCTGCGCCTACGTCCTCAAACTGTGTGAACGTCTCCAGCAGCGCGTCAATCGCACGGGGGTGAACAACTGTGTCGTTGTTAAGCAACAGTACGTAGTCGCCTTCGGCAGACGCGACCGCCTCGTTACACGTCCGCAGGAACCCCAGATTATTCTGATGACGGACGAGTCGTGCGCCCTCAACCCGCATCGACGCCAGATCCAGCGGCTCAGCATAGGCATCGTCAATCACGATGACTTCGCAAGGCATATCCAATGGATGCGCTGCCAAACTGGCCAAACACCGCCGTGTGACTTCGTGCTCGCCATAGGTCGGGATCACGATAGAGACATGAGGCTGGCGCGATGTATTCAGCACCACCAGCTCGTCAGCGCCTACGACATCAACATCGCTCGCCCATGCGAAGTCTGTTTGACCTTCTGAGTAGTGAGGTCTCGCTTTTAACCTTCGCCGGATCGCAGCGCTCAGTGCAGGCCATCCCCCGCGCCCGTAGTGATAGCGGATAAAAACGCTCGCGCGTCGCAGCCATTCAATTCGCGCGGCTACCCATTCAACGGTGACTCTGCTCGCATCAACAGCCATTCTTAACGGGCGCGTGAGGCGCCAGAAGGTGCTGGTTTCCAGCTCACGAATGCGGTCAGCAAGTGTCACAACCAGGGCCTCGCGCTCTTCCAAGTGCTCCGCCTGCTGCTGCAGAGCGCCTTGAACCCTCTCAAGCTCGACCTTGATCTCGGCTACGTTCTCGCTGCCAGACGCCGCAGCGAGGTCATTCGATTCGAGCTTTCCATTCAACTCAGCGATCACTGACTTAAGGTGCTCAACCTCTTCGATCTGAGCTGCTTTGAGCGCTTCAATCGTCACTTTCAGGTGCGCAGTCTCAGCCGCCTCCGCCGCTTTCAACTCGCCCACCAAAATCTCAAGCTTGCTGAGCTCCTCTCCCAGAGCGTCGACGTGCCGATTGCGCTCATCAAGCTGGCGTTCGTTTTGTATGGCCTGCTCTCGCAGCTGGGAGGATGCCTCCGACAGATGGCAATCCAGCGATTGCTCAAGTAGTTCTGCCATGCCGCGCTGGATGCGCTGTAGGGCGGGCGCCTCTAGAGTCACTTTTTGCAGGAGAGGTAGCACTTCTCTGGCCTGAAACGCTGCTTTTTCACTGTCAGCAACCGCTTGATTGTGACGCCTGAGGTAGGGGGCTTGATTAGATTCCACCGTATCGCGCAGCAGTGGTTCTCCAGCCAATGTATAAGGCCCTGCAGTGTCGCGCAGAACGGCCAGTACCTCTGCCGCTGTGGCATCCATGGGCAACACCTTCGCACCTGCGACGCCCTGTAACCGCTCGCCAATTGCGCCGGCGTCGAGTGCGATGATGGGCAGACCAGTAGCCAAGCCGGCACTCAACGCATAGTTGTAGGTTTCTGGCACGATGGACAGGAAGAGGAGCCCATCAG
>PBLO01000015.1 GCA_002721785.1 Halieaceae bacterium | reverse complement strand
GCCAGATCCGTGGTTTCGGTGGGCATTTCGAGCATCAGATGCTTGCCCGCATCGAAGACCGGCTCATCTTGCAATGGGAAGTAATCTGGCGGTCTGCCGGCAGGGAAGGGGAGCGGGTTGGCGGTCGCGGTCATGGTGAACTCGGGGTGTGCAGTATTCAGACGCTGGCGCGGGAGCTGCGGCGACGGCGTCGTTTGGGCGTGTCAGCAGATTCAACCACCTTGGGTTCGGGAGGCGCAACGACCGAAAAGAGGTTCGGGAACGGGTCGCTCTGGTGCGGCAGCCCCATGGCGCCCACAAAGTGAGCCTGAAAATCGTCTGCTACCGCGGTCTCGATGCGCTCGGCCTTGGCGATGGTCGCCGCAATCTCGAGGCGCGCGTTACGATCCAAGAGTGCCATGCGGGCCCCGGCCCCGGCGGCATTGCCTGCCGAGGTGACCTGCTCCAGGTCGCAGTCCGGGATGAGCCCCAACACCATGGCGTGGCTCACGCTAATGTGGCTGCCGAAGGCGCCCGCGAGGCGGATCTTATCCACTGTGGTCACACCCATTTCATCCATCAGCAGCTTGATGCCGGCGTAGAGCGCTGCTTTGGCGAGCTGAATTTGGCGCACGTCATTCTGGGTGACGAGCACATCCGATACCTCGGGATCGCTCGATGCGTGCAAGACATAAGAGAAGGTGCGGCCGTCGGCTTTGATGCGCTGAGTGCGCTCAGCCAATGCCCCGTCTACGACGCCGTCAGTGGAGAGTATGCCGGCGAGGTACATCTCGGCGACCACCTCAATAATCCCCGAGCCGCAAATGCCCGTCACGCCCGTGCCCGCCATCGCCTCGGCAAAGCCAGGCTCGTCAGACCAGAGGTCGCTACCAATACATTTGAAGCGGGGTTCCAGCGTATCGCGGTCGATGAGCACGCGCTCAATCGCTCCGATCGTCGCGCGTTGGCCGCTGCTGATCTGTGCGCCCTCAAAGGCCGGCCCTGTGGGGCTCGAGCACACCAGTAAGCGCTGATTGTTGGCCAGAACGATCTCGGCGTTGGTGCCGACATCGACGACCAGCGTCATGTCTTCATTGCGATCAGGCGCCTCAGCCAGAATCACACCCGCCGCATCCGCACCCACATGGCCCGCGATGCAGGGCAGGCAGTAGAGCCGTGCCTCGGGGTGTGCGTTCAGACCCATCTCCACGGCGCGGGTATCGATGGCATCACTCGTGGTCAGCGCAAAGGGTGCTGTGCCGAGGTTGACTGGATTAATGCCCAGCAGGATGTGGTGCATGATCGGATTCGCTACCAGGGCGATCTCTAGAATGTCTTCGACCTGATTCGATGCCTCGCTTGTAAGCTCCACGAACAGACCGTTAATCGCTTCGCGAATCGCGCTGGTCAGCAGCTCTGCCCCCTCTGGGTGCATCATCACGTAGGAGACGCGGCTCATCAGATCCTCACCGTAGCGGATCTGCGGGTTCATGACGCCCGCTGAGGCCAGTACCTCACCCGAATTCAGATCACAGAGGTGCGCCGCGACGGTGGTAGAGCCGACGTCGATGGCAATGCCGCGGGGCTGGTCGAACAGGCCCGGCCAGATGCCGGTAATTAGATGCTCCTGATACACCGCCACTGTGACACCGCGGTCCTCACGCGTGAGCGCTGCCTGTAGTGCGTGGAGTTGAGAGTTGGCTAGCGTAAGCCCGGTCACACCCCATTCGCGCTCGAGTGCCTCAAATAAAAACTGCATCTCGCCGCGAGGGTCTTCAAGGCTCGGCTCGGCAACTTGCACGTAGTAGAGCCGCGTCGCGGTATCGAGCCGGATATCACGGGATTCCATTTCCTTGCGCACGACTTGTCGGTGCACCTGGCTTTCCGCCGGGACATCAATCACTGCGTCATCAAGCAGTGTGGTGTGGCAGCTGAGGCGGCGACCCTCTTTTAGCGGGCCTTTGCGCTCCTCGAATTTCTCTTCTGTCGCGGAAAACGCGGACAGGTGGTCGACGTCGGATTCGATCTGATGCTTGGCGAAGGAACCGGTGACACAGCTGATCTGGCAGCGGCCACAGAGACCCCGCCCACCACAGACCGAGTCGATATCGACACCCAGTGTGCGTGCGGCGTCTAGTAGGGGAGTGCCGCGGGGAAAGAACCCGCGGCGGCCTGAGGGCATAAACAGGACTTTGACGTCGCCCTCAGCCAAGGATCATGCGCTCCTGCGGCGTCCGGCGCGGCCTGAGCGACGGCCACCACGGCCTTCACCTTCTGCCGTGGGTTCGCGGTAGGCGCGAATCCAGTTCGTGCAGTCGGGGTCGTGCCCCATCATCACGTCGCCACCGCGCACGGCCTGCATCACTTCAGGGTGGAGCGGGCTGGTGATCGCTGACGTCATCCCTGCACCCATCGCCATCGTCAGGAAGGCGGAATTGATGCCGTTACGGTTGGGCAAACCAAAGCTAACGTTGGAGGCACCACAGGTGGTGTTCACCTTGAGTTCATCACGGAGGCGGCGCACCAGCGCCATCACCTGAACGCCCGCGGTGTTGATCGCGCCGATAGGCATCACCAGCGGGTCGACCACGACATCGCTGTGGGGAATGCCGTAGTCGGCCGCGCGTTCGACGATTTTTTTGGCCACTGCAAAGCGCACGTCGGGATCTTCAGAAATGCCGGTCTCGTCGTTGGAGATCGCGACCACCGCGGCTTTGTGCTTGGCCACCAAGGGCAGCACGCGCTCGAGCACCTCGTCCTCTCCGGTCACGGAGTTCACCAGCGCTTTGCCCTGGTAGACGGCCAGGCCTGCCTCGAGAGCTTCGACAATGGAAGAGTCTATGCTGAGTGGCACGTCGGTAATCGACTGCACCAGTTGTACTGCCTCGGCCAGAATACGGGGCTCATCGGCCAGTGGAATACCGGCGTTCACGTCGAGCATGTGGGCGCCAGCCTCAACCTGCGCCAATGCGTCGGCCTCGACCCGGCTATAGTCGCCGTTTTTCATCTCCTCCGCGAGGATCTTGCGCCCGGTCGGATTGATGCGCTCGCCAATAATGACAAAGGGTTGATCGAAGCCGATGTGGACTTCCCGGGTGGCGGAGCTGATGGTGGTCGTGGTCATGAGTGTTGCCTGATGTTATCGCTAGTGAAATAGGGTTCGTTATCGGGTTAAGGGAGATCGTTTAAGCCGCCGGTCGCCACGGCTCGCGCCCGCCGAGTGCATTGGAACGGGTCACCATCTCGCCAATTCGGTCTTCCATTCGGTAGGCCATGATGTGCACACCACTCACGCCTTCGATCTCGCGGACCTGCTCGATCAAATCGACGCAGAGATCCACACCTTCCTGCTTTTGATCTTCGGCCCCGGCGAGGCGCTCAATGACGTCGTCGGGAATGTGCACGCCAGCGACATTCTTGCGGATCCACTCAGCGGCCTTGGCGGAAGCGAGGGGGCCGACGCCGGCCAGCACATAGGCTTTTTCCAGTAGGCCCATGTCGCGCACCTGGGCCATGAAAGTCTTCATGCGCTCAATGTCAAAGCAGTACTGGGTTTGGATGAACTGTGCCCCAGCTGCGATTTTTTTGGCCATCCGGTGAGGCCGAAAATCCAGAGGGGGCGCAAAAGGGTTCGCGGCGCCACCGAGAAACAGCCGCGGCGGTGAGCTGATGGCGCGGCCACTTAAAAACTGCTGCTCGTCGCGCATGTGGCGCACCATGCCCAATGCCGAGATGCTGTCCATGTCGAATACGGGCTTGGCCTGGGGATGGTCGCCGGACTGCACGCCGTCGCCGCTCAGGCAGAGGATGTTGCACACCCCCATCGCTGCCGCGCCGAGAATGTCGCCCTGCATGGCGATGCGGTTCCGGTCGCGGCAGGACTGCTGCAGGATCATGGCGTAGCCGCGCCGGGTTAGCAGCGAGCAGATCCCCATGCTCGACATATGGCAGTTGGCGCCCGAACTGTCGGTGGCGTTGATGGCATCTACGTAACCGTCGAATAAGGCGGCGCGCTCGTAAACATCCTCGGGATCTGCTGAGTCCGGCGGCGCGATCTCAGCGGTGACCGCGAACTGACCGGCGCGAAGCACGCGCTCAAAGCGGCCGGGGGAGGTATGCCCGGGCAGGATCGGCAGGTTTTCGCCGGGAGTGGGTTCGTCGTCGAACTTCACGCGGACTCTCCCGTGCGCAGTCGCAGGGCGCGTAGCCAGGCGCTACGGCCTTTCAGGCGGCTATCCACCGGCGGCTGAATGATTTTGATGGTCTCCTCGGGGGCGCCGATTTTCTGGCTGCCCTCCCAGGCGTTGACCCACACACAGGTCATCTCGGGTTTGATCTCGCAGCCACCGTTCTGGCGTACGCCACCACAGGGCCCATTGCGCAGGGTTTTGGGGCAATTCATGGGGCAAGCCATGCCGGTTTCACCCAGCGCGCACTGCCCGCAGGATTGGGAATCAAACAAAAAGCCTTTCACGGCGCCTTCTACCGCGGCGAAGGGCTTGTCGAGCCGCTCGTGGCCGATGGCTTTCAACAGTGGGTTGAATAGGGCAAGGGTGCCCTCGAGCGCCGCGTAGCACTTTTTCAGCCAGCCGGCGTTGCGGATAGACCAGAGTCGAACAGCTTTCATTCGGTCGCCTCGGCAAAGCCTTTTTGTTTCACCAGCGCGGCGAGCTGCTCGTCAGATACCTGCGACTCGATTTCTTCGCCCAGTCGTTGCGCTATCTCCTCGAGCGCACCCTCTGCCTCGATGGAGGTGGTGACCCGGCGCCATTCTTCCAGATAGGCGTCGCTGCCGCCTTTGCCGGCGCGCATGGCCGCGCGGTCGATGGCTTCCTGAAAACGAGCGGCCAACATGTACTTGCCGCGGTCACGGCCGCGCTTGATCAGCACCTGAGAGGGGATGTCGCGCCACAAAATATCAATGCGCTGCATGGGCCGCTCCTGCCGTGCTCGGATTCGCGTGGGCGTCCTGCCAACGCAGTACCTGACTCGTCATTGCTGACTGCAGATCTCCCATACCGGTCTGAATGACCTCCAGTGGCAGGGCAAGCTGGTCGGCTGCGCGCTGGGCGCCAGCCACTAACGTGGTGTCCTCGGTTTGCGCGAGGTACACCACACGTGTGTAGTGGGCGAAGAGCGTGTCGCGCAGTGTGGGATGCGTATTCAGCTGTAAGTCCTCGATCACCAGTCGATCAAAATGCCGCACCAAAAAGTCGGTGAGATAAAATGTGCCCGGCTCGGCGTCCGCCAGCGCGTGAAAGACGTCGGCCGTTGCGTAAAATTCATAGCAATGGGCGCCTGGTAAGCGTTCAACATGCCAGCGCGCCAGCACGGCATCGAGTCGTCCACCGGTCCCACAGTCGGCATACGCCACAAATCGGTGATCGTATTGCTCGGCGTAACGCTCGAGCAGTGCCTCGACGCGCCCCGGGATCTCCTCGGGTCGGTTATGTAGCGCGGCGTCCAGACACTGAATGTCGAGATGCTCCCAGCCGTTAGCCGTTTTCAGTGCGCCGATTTCCCGCGCAAGAGCTCCGCAGGCGATGACCAGAACAGAGGCGGGCATCGCCGTGAAGGTCAGGCGCTCTGCGCCAGCCGGCGCTCTTGAACCATGCGCACGGCGGTGGTGGCGGCCTCGGCGGCATCGCGGCAGTAGGCATCTGCGCCCACGGCCTGACCGAACTCTTCGTTGAGTGGCGCACCGCCGACCAGCACGATGTAATCCTCGCGGAGGCCTTTCTCGGCCAGCGTATCAATCACCACTTTCATGTAAGGCATGGTGGTGGTGAGCAGGGCCGACATGCCGAGAATGTCCGGCTTGTGCTCTTCAAGTGCGGCGAGGTAATCCTCGACGGCGTTGTTAATGCCGATGTCGTGGACTTCAAAGCCCGCACCCTCGAGCATCATCGCGACGAGATTCTTTCCGATGTCGTGGATGTCGCCCTTCACGGTGCCGATGACCATGGTGCCAATTGGCTTGGCGCCGGTTTCTGCGAGAAGAGGCCGCAGGATCGCCATACCGCCCTTCATGGCGTTGGCGGCGAGCAGTACCTCGGGGACGAACAGTATGCCGTCTCGGAAGTCGATGCCGACGATGGTCATGCCATCGACGAGTGCCTTGCCCAGTACATCTTCGGCTCCCCAGCCGCGGTCCAGCAGCGTCTGGGTGCCTTCAACGATTTCTTCCGTCAGGCCGTCGTACAGGTCGTCGTGCATCTGCTGGACAAGGTCCTCGTCCGAGAGCTCTGACAGAACGATATCGTCTTCTTCGTCTGACATTTCAGGATCTCCCCTCTCAGTAATCCCGATCGGCAAATGACGCTTTTTGCTCGGTCATAAATGCCTGCAGTGCTTCATCAATGGCCGGATCCAATTCTGGAGCCTGGTACTCGGCCAGCATTTGTTTCCACAATGTGTTGGCGCGCTGCGCCGCATCGAGGCTGCCCTCGGCAGACCACTGCTCGTAGCTGTTGTTATCCGCTACGGTGGAGCGATAGAAAGCGGTCTCGAAATTCGCGAGAGTGTGCGCTGAGCCCAAGAAGTGGTTGCCCGGGCCGACCTCTTCAAAGGCCGACATCGCCTGACCGTTCTCGGAGACGTCCACGCCGTTCAGAAGCACGGCCAGCATGCTGGCCTGGTCGCAGTCCATGATGAATTTTTCATAGCCCATGGCCAGCCCGCCCTCGAGCCAGCCTGCGGTGTGCAGCATAAAGTTGACGCCGGCGAGGGCGGAGGTCTGTAAGGTATTCGCTGCCTCGTAAGCCGCTTGCGCATCGGGCAACTTGGAACCACAGAGGCCGCCACCGCTTCGGAAGGGCACGCCCAGCCGGCGAGCCAGTGCACCCGCGGCGTAAATCACCATGCTGGGTTCCGGCGTGCCAAAGGTCGGTGCGCCGGTGGCCATGGAGACCGCCGCCGCGAAGGTGCCGAAGATGACCGGGCAGCCCGGGCGAATCAGCTGTGTCAGGGCAATCCCTGCCATTGCCTCAGCCAGAATCTGCGTGACTGTACCCGTGACGGTGACTGGGGACATGGCGCCAGACAGAATAAAGGGCGAGACCACCGTCGCCTGGTTGTTCTTGGCGTACACCTTGAGCGAGCCAAGCATGGTGCCGTCGAACACCAGCGGCGAGTTCACATTGATCAGGCTGGTGAGCACGCAGTTCTGATCGACAAACTCATCGCCAAAAACGATCTTGGCCATGTCGACTGAATCCTGGGCGCGACGCCAGTGCGTCACCGAGCCCATCAGCGGCTTGTCGCTGTATTTGAAATGGCTGTGGACCATGTCGTAGTGACGCTTGTTCACCGGCAGGTCCACGGGCTCGCACACGGTGCCACCCGAGTGGTGGATGCCGGGCGCCATGTAGGCGAGCTTCACAAAGTTTTGGAAGTCTTCAATCGTGGCGTAGCGGCGGCCTTTGTCGAGGTCGTGCACAAAGGGTGGGCCGTAGGCGGGGACCAGCACCGTGCGCTTGCCACCGATGGTGACACTGCGCGCCGGGTTGCGGGCGTGTTGCAAGTACTCACTGGGTGCCGTGGCCTGAATGATCTGCCGGCACATGCCGGTGGGGAAGCGCACCCGGGTGCCGTCGATGTCGGCGCCGGCCACTTTAAACAGGTCGAGGACTTCGGGGTCGTCGAGAAAGTCGATGCCAATCTCAGCCAACAAGCGATCGGCATTTTGCTCGATCAGCTGCAGGTTTTCTTCGCTTAGAATTTCGACGTAGGGGATGTTGCGTTCGATGAACGGCGCGGCCGCAGTGGCAGATTGTCCCCGAGCCTCACGTCGTCCGGCCCGACCCCCGCCTTTGCGTCTGCTCGCACGTTCACTCATCGCGCTACTTCCATCACGAGGTAACGTTTACCTCTGGCTTCATGTTCCGGTCCAATCAAGCCACCTCTGCGGGCGTTATCGCTCAATCTTGCCGGGCCAAAACACCCCCCGCAAGCGTCCGTTCATTTTACTGACAAAGCCTGAAGAACGGTACTTTTTTTGCCGTTGTGCACCCTCAAATTCTGGGCGCTACTGTGGAGCGATTGCGGCAAACAGGATTGGCCTAAACCGACACACATCAGACCAAAAGCGACATCAAAAACTGAAAATGTTGTGCACTGCTTCCGGCACTGTTTTCACTCGTTACGTGTGCCCCCTCTGGCCGATCGAGTGAAAGGAATTGACGGTTTTTTACGGGGAGGGTTAGGCTCCATGACCTAAGAAAGCAGGGGGTGGTATGTCGATCGATTCTCAAGCCCGCATCGTGATTGTGGGGGGCGGCATCATGGGTGTGGCCCTCGCTTATCACCTCGCCGAGGAAGGCGAAACTAATGTCATGCTGATCGAAAAGGGCGAGCTAACCTCGGGCTCGACCTGGCACGCGGCGGGCCAGTGTCCGAGCCTCGTTGGTAACTACAATCTCGCCAAAATCCATGACTACGGGAACCGGCTCTATCCGACACTTGAAGAAAAGACCGGCCAGTATGTGAGCTGGCATGCCTCGGGCGGTATTCGCATCGCCCGCCAGCAGGCAGATCTCGACTGGTTTCACTCCATGAAGGGCATCGCCGATAACGTCGGTTTCCGCATGGAAATTATCGACCCCGCCAAGATCAAAGAGCTCAACCCGTTCTATGACATCGACGGCGTGATTGCCGGCGCGTGGACAATGGATGACGGGCATGCCGACCCCTCGGGTCTGACCAATGCCATGGCCCGGGGCGCCACTGATATGGGCGTGACCATCGCGCGCCATAACCGGGTGATGGATATCAACCGGTTGCCCTCGGGGGAGTGGGAGGTCGATACCGAGCAGGGCAAGGTCACCTGCGAAATCGTGGTGAATGCGGCGGGCAGTTTTGCGCGGCAGGTGGCGCAGATGGTGGGTGCGGATTTGCCGATCTGCAATATGGAACACCACTACATCGTCACTGGTGCGATTCAGGAATTTATCGACCGGGACGAGGAGTTCCCGGTGATGCGCGACCCCTATGCCTCGGCTTACATCCGCCAGGAGCAAAAGTCGGGATTGATTGGCATTTATGAGTCGACGGGGCTGACCGAGGCCTGGGGCCCCGATGGCTTGCCACCGTGGTCTTCCGACAGTGAGCTGTTCCCCGATGATCTCGACCGCCTCATGCCCTGGCTGGAACGCGCGATGAACTGCATGCCGCCCATGTTAGAGGCGGGCATCAAGCGCATCGTGAATGGTGCTATCCCTCACTCGGCCGACGGACCGCCACTTTTGGGACCGGTAGCCGGCATAGAGAATTTCTGGCTCTGCTGCGGCTCTTCCTTTGGCATTGCCCAGGGCGCTGGCTGCGGCAAGTACCTCGCCCAGTGGATGATTTACGGGGACTCGGAAATCAATATGACGGGCTTTGATCCGCGGCGCTTCGGCGACTTTGCGGATCGCGCCTACATGCACGCAAAAGGCTTCCAGGATTATGGACTGACCTATGCCACGCCTTTGCCCGGCGAGGAGTTCCCCGCGGCCCGAGACTGTCGATTGACGCCGCTCCATGACACCTTAAAAGCCAAGGGCGCGGTGCACACCCAGGCCTTTGGCTGGGAGCGACCCAAGTGGTTCTCTCTCGATGGTCATGAAGAGGAGTACAGCTACCGACGCAACAATGTGTTCGAGGTGGTGCGAGACGAATGTAAGGCCGTACGTGAGCGGGTCGGGCTGATCGATTTAACCGGTTTTGCCAAATACGACGTGACCGGCGCTGATGCCGAGGCCTTCCTGAATCGTGTGTTGGCCAATCGCATGCCGCGACGTGACGGTGGCATCGCACTGGCACACTTCCTTTCCAAAAACGGCCGTATCCTTGGCGAGGCCACCGTGACACGGATTTCTGACGATCACTTTTATCTCCTCTCCGCTGCTAGCGCCGAGCTCAGAGACCTTGATCATCTGGTACAGCAGGTGCAAGCAGGTGAGCAGGTCGAGATTCGCAACACCACCGAGGAGCGCGGGGTAATCGTTGTGGCCGGGCCGAAGGCACGCGATGTGCTGAGTGGTCTGACCGACGCCTCGCTGGGGAGTGCGGATTTCCCCTGGCGGACTGCCCAGCAGATCGAGATTGCAGGGATTCCCACTTTGGCCCTGCGCATCAACTATGTCGGTGAACTGGGATGGGAGCTCCACCCGGCCATGGCGGATTTGCCAGCGCTTTATGAGGCGGTGTGGGCGGCAGGCGAAGCCCACGGCGTTGCGGACTTCGGGCTCTATGCCATGAACAGCTTGCGTATGGAAAAAGGCTACCGCGGCTGGGGTGCGGAGCTCACCAATGAGGTGACCCTGCTCGAGGCGGACATGGCGCGCTTTTACGCGAGTGGCAAAGAAGACTTCGTGGGTAAATCGGCCACCGAAACTAATGAGGCCGGCCCATTGCGTCTGGTCTACTTCGAGGTCGAGGCAGAAGACGCTGATGTGCGCGGTGGTGAGCCGATCTTCCTCGGCGATACCTGCGTGGGCGTGACCACTTCCGGTGGTTATGGCTATGCGGTCGAGAAGAGCTTGGGCTTCGGTTACGTGCCTCCCGAGCAGGCTGAGCCGGGCTCGGTGATCGACATTGGCTTACTCGATGCGCGCTGTCGCGCCACGGTGCTGGCTGAGCCCATCTATGACCCGGGCAACGAGCGGTTGGCCAGCTGATGGCGGCGTTACCCGATCGCTGTGAGGTGGTTGTCGTCGGTGGCGGCGTCATTGGCGTGTCTGTGGCCTATCACCTCGCCGAGGCCGGCATTCAGGATGTGGTGCTCCTTGAGCGCAAGGAGCTGACTAGCGGTACGACCTGGCACGCGGCGGGTTTGGTGGGGCAGTTGCGTACCTCGATCAACATGACCCAACTCGCGCGCTACACCAGCCAGCTATACCGGGGCCTCGAAGAAGAGACCGGACAAGCCACCGGTTACCGCCAGTGCGGCTCGATCTCGATCGCGGCCACCGCCGAGCGGTTTGAAGAACTTAAGCGCAGTGCCTCCATGGCCAAGGTGTTTGGGCTTGAGGTGAATGTGCTGTCGGTAGGAGAGATTGCAGAGAAATATCCGCTGATCCAAACCGACGATCTCTTTGGAGGCATCCATATTCCCTCTGACGGCTACGCCAACGCGGTGGACATCACTCAGGCACTGGCCAAGGGGGCAAAGAGTCGCGGCGCCCGCATATTCACTGATACCAAGGTCGAGGCGATTCTCCGAGACGGAGACGAGGTCACCGGTGTGCGCACGGCTGAGGGTGAGATCCGCAGCCGTTACGTTGTGATCTGCGGTGGCATGTGGTCGCGCGATCTTGGGGCGTCGGTGGGGGTGAACCTGCCGCTCCACGCCTGCGAGCACTACTACGTGCTGTTTGAGGGGGTAGCGGGGTTGAATCCTGAGCTCCCCGTGCTGCGGGATTACGACGCCTGCACCTATTACAAATACGACGCTGGCAAATTGCTCGTCGGCGCCTTCGAACCCTCGGCCAAGCCCTGGGGCATGGAGGGTATCTCCGAGGACTTCTGCTTCGATGAGATTGCCGGTGACTTTGATCACTTCGAGCCGGTGCTGCACGACACCATGAAGCGTCTACCCGCGCTGGAGCAGGCGGGCATCCAGAAATTCTTCTGCGGCCCCGAGAGCTTTACCCCCGATGTGCGTTATCACCTGGGCGAGGCGCCTGAACTCAAAAACTGTTTTGTTGCGGCGGGGCTCAACTCGATCGGCCTGCAGTCGGCGGGCGGTGTGGGCAAGGTCACCGCCGAGTGGATTCGCGACGGCAGACCACCGGTGGATTTGTGGGAAGTCGATGTCCGGCGCAACATGCCGTTTCAGGGCAACCGTCAGTACCTGCAATCCCGCGTTAGTGAGAGCCTCGGTTTGCTCTACGCCACCCACTACCCTTTCCGCCAATATGAGACCGCCCGCGGCGTGCGCAAGTCGGCGATCCACGACCGACTCGCGGCGATCGGTGCCTGCCATGGCGAGGCCTTTGGTTGGGAGCGACCCAACTGGTATGCCCCGGCAGGTGTGGAGCCCCAATACGAATACAGCTACGGCCGGCAAAACTGGTTTGAGCACTCGGCCGCCGAGCATCGCGCGGTGCGCGAGGGCGTTGCGCTGTTCGATCAGTCGTCTTTTGGCAAGTTTCGTCTGGAGGGCCGCGACGCGGTCACGGTATTGAACCGCGTTTGCGCTAACAACGTTGATGTCGCGGCGGGTCGAGTGGTGTACACCCAATGGCTCAATGAGCGCGGTGGCATTGAGGCTGATCTCACCGTCACGCGCCTCTCCGAGACGGCCTTCATGATCGTGGGTGGCGCCGAGACCGAGGTGCGCGACTTTTATTGGCTTAAACGACAGATTCCCGATGACGCGCACTGCGTGCTGACGAACGTCACATCGAGCATGGGCGTGCTCTCCATCATGGGGCCCAAGGCACGGGATCTGCTGCGGTCACTGACGCCTGCCGACATCAGTCATGCGGGCTTCCCCTTTGCCACCAGCCGTGAGATTGAACTCGGTTACGCCATGGTGCGCGCCTCACGCATTACCTTTGTGGGGGAGCTGGGCTGGGAGCTCTACGTACCCACCGAATTTATGCAGCACGTGTATGACCGCATTGTTGAGGCGGGCGAGGCAGTTGGGCTTGCCCACGCGGGCTACCACGCGCTCAATTCGCTGCGCTTGGAGAAGGCCTACCGGCACTGGAGTCACGACATCACCGACGAGGATTCGCCGTTGGAGGCCGGGCTTGGTTTTGTGATCAAGTTCGATAAGCCCGGCGGGTTTATCGGGCGCGAGGCGCTTCTTGCGCAACAGGAGCAGGGTGTCGCGCGACATCTGGTGCAGCTCAAGCTCAATGATACCGAGCCGCTCATTTATCACAACGAGCCGATCTGGCGGGGCGATAAGATCGTGGGTCACATCACGTCCGCGGCCTATGGGCACACCCTCGGGGGCTCAGTGGGGTTGGGTTACGTCACCGCGGAACCCGGTGCACCGGCTGACTCGGTGTTGGGCGATGCCTATGAAGTGGAAGTCGCCTGCGAGCGGTTCTCCGCAGCCGTTTCACTGCGGCCGCTGTACGACCCCGACAACGCCAAGATTCGCTGCTAGGGATCGGCTACCTCAAGCACTCTCGACCAGATCTTCGGTCATTAAACGGATCGGGAACTTGGCGCGGATTTCGGCGTCGACCTCGGGCGGGATGTGCGTCGGCACATAGGTCGCCAGTATGTGGTCACGGGTGCGGATGGCGTTGTCGATCGCCAAAGGCTTGTCGGAGGCTTCCCACACCGTGGGGCTGAACCGGTTGCCCACCTCGGGGTAGAGGTACTCGCTCTGCATCACCGCCAGCGTGTGGTCTGAACCGAGGTAGTGGCCTTTGTCACCCAGGCAGACCTGGGCCAGGTCGTCGAATCCCAGCGTTTTTTCATTCACTTCGATACCCCGCACTGCGCGCAGCGTCGCACCCAAGACATCGTTATCCAGAATCAAACTCTCGGGGCAGACGCCCAGCAGGCTTGAGTACATGCCTGCCGCCTCGTAGATCAGGTTAGAGCCGGCCAAAGCGGGTGGCATCAGCGTGTGGGCCCGCTCTGCACCTGCTTGAAAATCAGGCATGTTGGCGTCGGTCATGCCGCAGGCAGTGCCGAAGGGTAGATCAAAGTAGAGCCCCAGCTGGGCGCAGCCGCTGGAGATCAAGCCTTGCTCGGGCGAGCCGCCGCTCATGGCGCCGGTGCGGAGGTCCGACACAAAGGGCCAGGCGCCGATGATGGCGGGCGCGCCGGGCTCGATGGCGTTCACATACACCAGCCCGCCAATGCACTCTGCCCAGGCCTGACTCACTGCGCCGGCCAGGGTTGCGGGGGTGGTCGCACCAGCTTGTCCTGCTGATAGCAGTAGTACGGGCATGCCGCCTTCCACCGCAACGCGGAGACACTCCAGCGCTTCCTGCGCGAACTTCATCGGCGGCACAACGAAGCAATTCGATTGGCTGACAAACGGTCTTGCGCGCCAAGCGGTCTCGCCACCGGCGATGATGTGCAGCATCTCCAGCGCTTTGCCTAAGTGGTCGCAGTTACTCCAGCTCGCCCCCACGTGCTTGCGCGTACCGGCTACGCAACAGTAGGTCGTATTGAGATCCATCTCGTAGGTGTTGTCGAGATCACGCAGCACGCACATACGCTGGAACATATGGATGTGTTCGCAGTTGTCGGCGATGCGCGCGAGATCGTAGAGGTCGCGGGTCGTGGAGTCGCGGTATTCGTTTTTGACCGAGTCGGCGATCATGACGGCGGCGCCTGCGGTGGCGAAGTGCACGCGAGATCCCGACAGGTCCAGATCAAATTCGGAGTCCTGGGCGTGAAGCGTGAGATTGCGTTTGGCCTGTTTGAGCGTGGCATCTACGACAGCCCGGGGCATGCGTAACCGGCCATCGTCCCCCATTACCGCGCCTACCGCCTCACAGGTTTCAATGCAGTGGGGAGTGGCGTCTTTAAAGCCGACCTCCCCGAGAATGCGATAGATATTCTCGACGATGGCTTCGAGATCTTGATCGGTAAAAGGATGGTAGCGGCCGCCGCGTTCACCGGGCCGCACAGGCTTCATCGACTGTTCCAGAGGCGCGCTGCGCTGAGCATGTCGCGCCTGTCTGCCTCCCGCACGTCTCGCCATCGTCAGGTCCCCCCCTAAAGCCGGCCAGCGTCTCCCCGGTACTGTTATAGTCCGGGTCGAAAAACACCGTAGAGATACCGCAAAAACCGGGGCCGCGCCAGAAAAATCGACTCCGGCTCTTGTTTCGAAGATTGGCATTTGTTGGGGGTCGGCATCGAACTGTCGGACGCTCAGTGATCTGGTATCGGTGCATGGCGTACACACTGTCAGACCAAAAGTCTGTGCTGGCCCCAGCCAAGCGCCACACCGGCGGCTTGAACGGGGCCTTTTCTTTTTTTTCGACTCTTCTTACCTACCTGACTTGGAAAGCGAGTGTGCAGCGCCCGGGTGGATTTGCGTTCAGCGCGGGATGGTGGAGTTTCGCGCGAGGCTATGTGTCGTCGCGGACTAGATCCGCACTCAGAATGGTTTTAGTGAGCCTTTTGCCATAGCGGCGTTGGCGTCTGCGGGCTTTAGCCGGCGTCGCACGCCATCCTTCGCGTTTGTCCGACACGAGCTCGTCGAGGTCTTCAGCAACCTCGACACGTCGACCATCTGCTTCATAGGTTCTGCGCGGCATGCCGGCAGTCTAGCGAAGTGTGCTTGGACTCAGTCTCTAGTCAGCACAACCTCGTACAGGGTGTAGATCAGTATGCCATCTTCACCCAACGCGCCTGCGCCGACTGCTTGGATGTGATTGAGCCAGGTATAGCGCGGATCACCCGTTTGGAATGTGGGCGCCGTGGCGATGAGGCCGTTTGCCAGGTCGGCACGGCCACCGTACTCAACGTAAATGAAGGCGCCGTCGTCTGTTTTGAGTGTGAAGCGCACGTCTACCGCACCCACCGAGCCATCTGCAGCCATGGTCAGCCAGTCCGCCGCGTCGTTCGCTGCGAGACTGGCACGAATGCGCTCGCCTTCCACCTCGACGCTGGTGACGTCGACCAAGAGGCGTGATCCTTTCGGGCCATCGCCGACCTCGACGCGCTGGCCAAGCTGCGCAGTGATGGTGCCCATGGGTTTGAGTTCGGCGGACGCTTTCATGCGGTATCTCCTGTGTTTAGATCGCCAGTATGACTGATCTCGGCGACGTGAATGCTTTATGGGATATGTCCGTGCGTTGCCGATCCCCGCTCACTAGCAAATCCATCAATCGGTATGACGCCATCAGGGTGCTCTGGGTCAGTGATCCGGGGCAGGCAACGATGTCCTCCGGTACACTCGCGGCTTAACTCAGATGCAGTCAACAGGAGACTCACCATGGCCATTGGTTTACTGGCAACGATTACCGTCCGTGAGGGTATGAATGAAGAATTTGAAAAAGCCTTTTTGGATTTGGCAGAGCAAGTGAGGGCCAACGAGCCCGGCAATCATTTTTATGCGCTGCATCGGAGCGGCACTGATTCGCAGGTGTACAAGGTGATGGAACAGTACGCGAGTCAGGAAGCGCTCGAGGCGCATAGTCAGAGTGATCATTTCCGCGAGGCGAACAAAGTCCTCGCGGGCTTGGTGGCCGCCGCTCCCGAGATTGAGTTATTGCCGGCGGTTACGCGCTAGCCGCGGCGCTGCGCTACGCGGACGGACGGGAGAGCGCATGACGGACTTCGACCCGAGCAACCCTGACCCATATAAGAGAATGAATTGGGCCTTGCGTCATTATGGATGGGTGATCATTCCGCTGGCAGTTTTGCTGTACGTGGTTGAAGTAGCGGCTGACTCTTTCGGTTACGACGGCACGTTAATAGTGCAGGTCGGCTTTCTTGTCTTCTTCACAATGGCCTTCTTTTACGACCGCAGAGCCAAGCGGAAAAAGGCAGATGGAGGCTAAACCAGCGGTGGGTGCCGGTAGGCATCATGGTGAGGTTTGTTTTCCGCGCTGTTACTTCACATCGGCGGTAAAGTGGCGCGGAATGCAGGAGTCGAACCTGCGACCTTCGGTTTCGTAGACCGACGCTCTATCCAGCTGAGCTAATTCCGCGCAATATCCGGCGAGGCTGGAGCCCGCAGGCCGCGTAGTATACACACTTGTCGGTCGCCCGCCAGCGGCTGGCGGGTTACGCCACCAGGAAAAAATTTGTGCTGGGCGCTCTGAGCGTCCCGCCCGAAATCAACCAGGAGAAACTGAGTCGCTGTGCAGATTTTGGTCGATGCTGATGCGTGTCCGGTGGTGATCCGCGACATCCTTTACCGTGCCGCGCAAAAACGTGAGCTTAAGCTCACTCTGTTTGCGAACCAGTCCTTTCAGGTGCCTGCTTCGCCTTGGATCAGCTTGTATCAGGTGGCCAAGGGGCCCGATATGGCAGACCACGAAATTGCCGCCAGAGTGGAAGAGGGGGATCTCGTCGTTACTGCGGACATCCCGCTTGCCAGTGAAGTGTTGGAGAAGGGGGCGCTAGTCATCACGCCGCGGGGTGAGCGCTACACGCAGAACAACATTCGCCAGCGACTACAAATGCGCGATTTTATGGAAACCATGCGCGCCTCGGGCGAGCACACGGGTGGCCCACTGCCCTTGAATCAAACTGACCGGAAAGCTTTTGCTGACCAACTGGATCGGATACTCACTCGCGCTCAACAAAAATAGGACCGCCGGCGCATTGTGCCAGCCGCCTGTGCGCGCTGTTATCCGGAGGATGTGCCGCTGTTGACGACCGGTTGAGCCGCGCGATCACTGCAGAGGATCACCAATAGATTGCTCACCATCGACGCTCGACTCTGAGGGTCGAGCTCGATGATTTCGCGTTCGGTCAGTTGCCCCAATGCTGTCTCGACCATGCTCACCGCACCCTCAACGATCTTGCTGCGCGCTGCCACGATGGCTGAAGCCTGTTGGCGTTGCAGCATGGCGCTGGCGATTTCTGGCGCGTAGGCGAGGTGACTAATGCGGGCCTCCAGCACCTCGACACCGGCTTTGCCCAGTCGCTCCTGCACTTCATCTTTGAGGATGTCGCCGATTTCGTTGGCACTGCCGCGTAAAGTGATCGATTGGCCTTCGTGGTCGTCATAGGGGTAACTGGTGGCCATGTTGCGGATCGCGGCTTCGCTCTGGATGGCGACATAGTCCTCGTAGTCATCGACCTCGAATACCGCTTCGGCGGTATCGACGACCCGCCACACGACAACGGCAGCAATCTCGATGGGGTTGCCGGATGAGTCGTTGACCTTGAGTTGCCCACTCTCGAAGTTGCGGATACGCAGCGACACGCGCTGCTTGGAGTAGAACGGGTTGGCCCAGCGCAGCCCCAAGGCGCGATCAGTGCCTACATACTGCCCAAACAGTTGGAGCACGCGGCCTTCATTCGGCGCCACCATATAAAAGCCCGCGAGGCAGATGAGCGCGAGGACTGCGACGACCAAGGACAGGATCTTGATGGCCACACCGCTTAATAATGCCGCGCCGGCGACGCCGGTAAGGACCGTGACGGGTAGGACAACCAGCATAGGGTAGCCCGATGTGGTACTCGCTGCGGTTTCGTCTTGCATGGTGTTTCCCTCAGAGCTCAATGCGTTGAGGCAACACTACCACGGGGCGTACCAGCGCGCGTAAGAGACGCGTATCAGGTAACGACCCATTCGATAATCTCGGCTTCGAGATGATCGAGATCTGCGGCGTTCTCACTGATGGTGCGGCCTGCTACTGCAACGCCGGCGGCGACCACTGATTGGGGGTCACCTGTCAGTAATGGATGCCAGTCGGGCAAAGGTTTGCCCTCGGCGAGTCGACGGTAGGCGCAGGTGCGCGGCATCCACGCGAGCTCTGATAAGCGCATTTTCCGCACATCGAGGCAATCCTCTACCACCTCGAGCCGTTGCGCATAGCGTGTGCACCGCCCGGTCTCGGCGTCGAGGAGCTGACACGCAACGCGGGTGTAGAACACATCAGCGGTTTCATCGTTCACCAGTTTGTGCAGACAGCACTGACCGCAGCCGTCACAGAGTGCTTCCCACTCCTCGTCGGACATATCATCGAGGGATTTGCGTTCCCAGAAGCGGGTGGTGGACATAGGAAAAGGCTTTTCTCTCGTTGTTGGCTTTGGGTGCGGCGCTTGGCGTTTATTGTGATCAGAGCTTGGCCGACTGGGCAGCGCGGAAGGGTCTATCTATCGGATCTAGATACTCTCGCGTTTTAGCGTCTCGACGGGTTGACGGTAGTGTAGCGCTAGCCCTCGGGAATTACTCATCCCTGGCGTCGCGGCTCGTGACTCGCGCCCATGCGCATGGATAGCGGATAATGGAGCGATTCAAGCCATGTTGTACGGGAGCAATTAATGGATTTGGGAATCAAAGGCCGCAGGGCACTGGTGTGTGCATCCTCCAAAGGCTTGGGCCGGGGCTGCGCGGAAGCGCTCGCAGCGGAGGGCGTCGACCTTGTTTTGAATGCCCGCGGCGCGGAAGCGCTCGAGGCAACCGCAGACGCAATTAGAGCGGCCCATGGTGTTGACGTGATCGCTGTAGCCGCCGATATCACCACCGAGACGGGTCAGGCAGAGGTATTGGCCGCGGCGGGATCGATCGACATTCTGGTCACCAATGCAGGTGGCCCGCCACCGGGCATGTGGACCGATTGGAACCGTGACGATTTTATTGCGGCGTTCGATGCCAATCTGTTGACGCCGATTGCGCTGATCAAAGCGCTGTTGCCCGGCATGATGGAGCGCGGCTGGGGCCGCATCGTCAACATCACGAGCGTTGCCGTTAAAGCACCGATTCCTGTACTCGGCTTATCTAACACAGCGCGCTCGGGTCTGACCGGTTATGTGGCTGGTGTCTCGCGACAGGTGGCGGGCAGTGGCGTCACCATCAACAATCTTCTGCCTGGGCTCCACGATACCGATCGGTTGCTCACCCTCGACAAGGTAGACGCTGCGGCGCGGGGCATTACAGAGCAGGCTGCTCGCGAGGCCAGAACCGCAACGGTGCCTGCCGGGCGGTTCGGTACCGCCGAAGAATTTGGCGCGGCCTGTGCCTGGTTGTGCTCAGACAAAGCAGGCTTTGTGATTGGCCAGAACATTCTGCTCGATGGGGGTGCGTTCCCCGGCGCGATGTAAATCGGCCGGCGCCCCTAAACCCCGGGTTGCCTCAGTCAGGCGCTTGCGACCTCAGTCGTTGGATGAGACTCGAGGTGTCCCAACGACGTCCGCCTAAGTCCTGAACGTCGGCGTAGAAGCGGTCGACCAATTCTGTGACCGGCACGGGAGCGCCCACGGCTTGTGCAGCCTCGATGGCGATGCCAAGGTCCTTGCGCATCCAGTCGACGGCAAAACCAAAATCGAACTCACCCGAAATCATGGTGCTGGCGCGGTTATTCATTTGCCAAGACTGCGCAGCGCCCTGAGCGATGACCTCGACTGCGCTTGCGACATCGAGGCCGGCGCGCTCGGCGAAGTGCAGGCCTTCCGATAAACCTTGAAGCAAACCGGCGATGCAGATCTGATTGACCATCTTGGTGAGCTGTCCACTGCCCACACCCCCCATCAAACGGATGCTTTTGGCGTAGCAGGCCATCAACGGTTCGGCGGCCGCGTAGGCATCCTCACTCGCGCCGACCATGATCGTGAGCGCGCCCGTCTCGGCGCCAATTTGCCCGCCAGATACCGGCGCATCTAAAAAATCGACACCCGAGGTGGCGGCCTGTTCGG
Source organism: Halieaceae bacterium (assembly GCA_002721785.1). Taxonomy (GTDB): domain Bacteria; phylum Pseudomonadota; class Gammaproteobacteria; order Pseudomonadales; family Halieaceae; genus Luminiphilus. Next base: position 13,435 of record PBLO01000015.1, on the reverse strand, counting down.
CGATGGCAACGGCCAGTTCCTGCGACGTGGTGGTGTGGTCGATGAGTAGTGAGCCCCGAGCTAGGGTATGCAATACGCCCTCACTGCCGTAGGTGACCTCGCGCACGTCATCGTCATTGCCCACGCAGAGCATCACGGCATCCTGCCCCTCGGCTGCTTCAGCGGGCGTTGCGGCAACCGAGCCGCCGTACTGGCCTTGCCAGCGCTGAGCACGTTCTTGAGTACGATTGAAAACGGTCACCGAATGGCCCGCAGTGGCTAGGTGCCCCGCCATGGGATAGCCCATTGAGCCTAGTCCAATAAACGCGACGCGTTTTGTTGATGTCATCTGTCGTCGTTCCCTGCCGTAAAAGAAGGGGCGCAGAGTAACGCAATCATCTGGGAGAAGAATATGAATGAGGACAACGCGCTTGATGTGGTGATCGGCGCGGGCAGTGGTATTGGCCTGGCGTTGATCGAGCGATGGCAGCGTGCAGCAGAGAGGCCGTCGCTCGCCATTACCCGTTCGACCGAGAGGCTGTTGGCTCTAGCCGATTTGCCTGGTGTCACCTGTGAGGCAACGGACTACAGCGACGAGCAACTGGCGAGTCTGGCTGACAGATTGCTCGAGCGCGGTGCAGACGTCGCCAGGTTGGTGATCTGCAACGGTGTGTTGCAAGGGGAGGGATATCGACCCGAGCGCGCGGTAGGCCAGATAGAGGGCACCGCGATGCGGCAAGTGTTTGAGCTCAACACTTTTCTCCCCATGCGGGTATTGAGCGCGCTGATGCCGGTCATCAAACGGAGCCGGTCGCCAAAGATTGCGGTGTTGTCTGCACGGGTGGGCAGCATTTCGGATAACCGGTTGGGTGGCTGGTACAGTTACCGCGGTAGCAAGGCGGCACTCAACATGATGTTGAAGTGCACCGCGCTCGAGTTGCGTCGCGTGAACCCTCAGGCGAAGGTGTTGGCGTATCACCCCGGGACTGTCGACACCCCCCTGTCCAAACCCTTCCAGGCCAGTGTGGCTCCCGAGAAGTTATTCAAACCGCAACGCGCTGCGCAGGCCCTCGATGAGGTGATGGCAGGTTTAACGATCGACAGCGAGCTCTCATATCTGGATTGGCAGGGCGAAGTAATCCCCTGGTGAGGTTACAGATTTCTGGTTTGTGTCACTTTATGCACGCCGCACCGGTGTTTCGGCGCCCGGTTTGCGGGGGGGCGTCTCCCGGGCTCAAAGCCCCGGCCGCCAGCGGAGTCAGGCTGTCTCTACAACCGAGAAATGAATATCGACGCTGGGTAATCGAGCGAGCAGTGCGTCTCCCAGTGCACTCGCTGGCGTCCATATACCACCACCCACACTGAGCTCGTCCTGTGTGAGACACAGCCCGGCTTGCGCGAGCATGCGAGAGGTTGCCCCGTAGCCCGGATCACGTTGGCCTGCCACTTTCACTCGGAGTGAGTGGGTGCCGTCGGTGCCGTGCGCCCAGAATTCGAAAAAGCCATTGTCGCGAGTGGTTTGGTTGGGTCCTTCACCGGGGTCGGGTAGTAATTTTTTGAGCAAAGCCCGAGTGGGTGAAAAGAACGTTCCCGCCATCACCGTGCCCAGGCCAGCTGCGCTCAAAATCGCTTTGGCGCGGCTCGAGCACAGTTGGGATTCGTCGTATTGGAAATCCGCTCCGTAGGGTAAGCCCGCGAGTGCATGGGAGCGTCTGACCACTTTGGTGTTGATAGCCGCCATGACGAAGGGGCCTGTCCATGACTCGAAATGGTCGTCCCATGAAATACCGCTTTGATCTGGGCCATCGAGCCCTTTTTCGATGCCCGCCGGGTAGAGCGCGTAAGGATCCATGACGGTTTTGCGGATGGCGGGGTCTTTTGATGCTTGCTCTGCGACGTACATCAGGCTGGCAACCGTGCCGCCGCTTACGCCACCTGCGGCATCGCCCATGCGACCAGCAACCTGCGTTGCGTAATGGCCGTAGCGTTCTTTGAAGTGCTTTTGGAGGAAGAACACCGACAAATCAGAGGGTACAGAGTCGAAGCCACAGCAGTGAATGAGACGTGCACCACTGGCCTGTGCGATCGGGTTAATGCGCTCGTAAACCTGCGCCATCCACTGAGCTTCTCCTGTGAGGTCGCAGTAGTGGGTCCCCTCCGTGGCGCAGGCTTCGAGAACGGGTGTGCCGTATTGAGCATAGGGGCCCACTGTGCTGATCAGCGTTCGGGTTTGTCTGGCCATCTCGCTTAGCTGCGAGGCGTCGTTGCTATCGGCAATCACGATCGGCAGATCGGGGGCGCCCAGTTCGCGCCGCACTTGCTCCAGTTTTTGCTGGTTTCGCCCGGCGATGGCCCAGCGTAACTGGGGGTGTTCAGCTATCAGGTACTCGGCAACCAGCTTGCCTGTGAATCCGGTCGCGCCGTACAGCACAATCTCAAATCGCCGATCTGTCATCGCTTATTTCCGCCTGTTTGACCGGGGCAGGGTAGCAAGTCTGAGGACCGTTACGGCAGGTAGAGGCTGGTACTTCTTTGCAGATCAATTATGACTGGGTTTACCGGCTGTCGGCCTTAGTGGTGCCGAAGTCATGGATGCGGTCGCAAGGCCTGTTAGTCCAGCAGCCATCAGGTGTCATTGTCGGTGGAGGGTAGAGGCGAGAGCCAGCACATGCCTCGTGCGGCTGGGTTACGAAACGGCTCGACGCATCAGTCTGCCGCGAAGGCGCCTGCTCCTGCTAGGTCATATTGTTTGCTGCGTTAGAGCATTATCCGCTTGGCATGGCGGGCACAGTCATGATACTTTATTTTTTAAAGTACTTTGAAATAAGGGATTATTTGTGAGCGCGGAGTTAGAAGCAGACATTTCTTACTTGAAACAGATAGCGGAGCAGGGGCAAAAAGCGCCGTTAGAGGGCGGTGAGCATGGTGTGATTTGGGGGGGGATGTTCACAGCGTCAGCACTATATGCTTACGCTGTGCTCACAGGTTACATCCCGCTGGCGCCGTGGACGATCGCAGCAGCATTTATCGCTCCGATGCCGATTGGTGTGTTTTTCACGTGGGTTCTTGGCATGAGGGCCAGCGTCGGACTCAGCTTCGGCAATAAAACCTCCGCAGCGGCCTGGACTGCAGTGGGGGTCACTATCGGAGTGCTTTACTCATTCGCGATTTCTGCCAAGGCGCTGGGCTTCCTCACTTTGAGTGAGACTGTCGCTTTGGGGTCGCTTCAAGTCACGCTTTTTGCGTTATACGCGGTCGCTTATTCCACAACGGCTCAAGTTTCTCAGGATCGTCGGCTCTATCTTTTTGCAGGCACGGCTGTCGCTGCGTCGTTGGGCAGCCTGTTCACCATAGGGACATATGAAATTTTCTTGGTGATGGCGGCTGGAATATTTTGCAGCGCAGTCATCCCCGGATTTTTGACTCGAACAAAGTAAGTGTCAGATACCTCCGTAATGAGCAAATCCTCACTGTTGTCTGCGGACGACATCGACGACTTGATACACGGCAAAGTGCGGCTGGCGGCCATGGCCTTTGTATCGGGCGCAGGCGAGGCAGATTTCACCTCAATCAAAAAAGCAGTCGATACCAGCGACGGCAACCTCTCGGTGCATCTCCGTAAGCTTGAGGAGGCGGGTTATCTTTGCGTCACAAAGGGGTTCAATGGCAGAAAGCCGCAAACGGTTTACGCGCTGAGCGATGTCGGGCGTAAGGCATGGCTTCATTACCTCGAGCAGATGCGCACGATCGTTATGAGTAGTTGAATTGAGGGCTATTGCATATCTCGAGGCGGCATCTGACTCGATTTGCCTGTCGTGTAGCGATCGGATTCATTCAAAACGGAGCTCTTATGGCGGTCGCAGAAAGTTCCGCAGATCAAATGCGACTTATCCCCATAGAGCCATGAGCGCGCACGCGATAACATGTTGCCTCGCAATTTTTTACGCTACGGAAGGCAGTTGGTGCAGCGCGCCAGCAGCTTGCGGCGCTGTCGCTAGATCACGGAGATGAAAATGATTGCCAGATTGAAACGAGCGGCCTGGCCTGTTGGTGTGGGTGTGGCCGGCATCGCGGTTTATGCGCTGTTGCAGGTGACCAAGCCACAGCCTGCACCGAGCGTTCAGCCGCCCCGGCCCATTAGTGTCGAAGTCGTTCCTGCTGTCCGGACTACCACCCGACCTACAGTCGTGGCATTCGGAGAGGTACGGCCTGGCGTACGAACCCAACTGGTGGCGCAGGTCGGGGGCAAAATCACATCGATTGCGCCCGCGTTCATAGAGGGCGGACGGTTCGAGCCTGGCGACATACTGTTGACCATTGAAGACACCGATTATCGCGCTGCGGTCGACGAGCGTCAGGCGCGGGTGGCGGCGGCACAGGTCGACCTAGAGCAGGCGCTGGCAGATGCCGATGTCGCGCGCAAGCAGCTTGCGGGTCAAAAGTCCCCATCGCCACTGGCACTGAAAAAGCCACAGGTGGCTAGGGCCGAGGCGGCGCTGAAAGCCGCAGAGACAGCCTTGGCTCTGGCGGTAACCAATCTTGAGAGAACTCGCATCAGTCTACCTTTTGCGGGTCGTGTCGAAAGTCAGGCCGCTGATTTGGGCCAGTATGTAAATGCCGGTAAGGTGCTGGGCAGTGTCTTTGGCACTGACATTGCCGAGGTCAGATTGGCGCTCACAACCGGTCAGTTGTCGGCTCTGGGAATTCCCATTGGCTTTGACGGTGGTGAGACCGGTGGTTTGCCGACGACCTTGTCTGCATCATTGGGCGGCGATGTTCACCGCTGGCAGGGCTCGCTGACGCGGCTAGATGCGGCGATCGATCCGACTACTCGGACGGTTTATGGCACGGTGCAGGTGCAAGATCCATATGGTTTGGCGCAGTCAAATTCCGGTATGCCGATGGCTGTCGGTCTCTATGTTGACGCGGAAATTGAGGGCCGGCTCGTGGCGGATGGTATTCAAATCGCCGCCGAGGGCCTGCGAGCAGGCGATATGATATTCGTGTTGGATGGTGAGGGCTTGCTGGACGTTCGTCAGGCCGAAGTCATTCATCGCAGCCGACACAGTGCGCTGCTCGCCTCTGGCGTCGAGGCGGGTGAGCAGGTGATTGTCTCGGCGATCCGAAACCCGGTTCGCGGTATGCGGCTAGAGGCTGTGGACACCGAAACGGTAGCCGATAGCGTGGGCAACCAGCCCGTATTAAACGATAACGACGCCTGAGACTTACGACATGGAAGGTCTGATCCGATGGTGGGTTCGCAATCCGGTTGCTGCCAATCTGCTAATGCTCATCATTGTCACGTCGGGCTGGTTGGGCCTGCGTACCATCGAGAAGGAAGCGTTCCCCTCGGTACAGCCAGACATTGTTCAGGTCGAGGTCATCTGGCCGGGCGCTTCTCCAAAGGAAATGGAGCAGCAGGTTGTTCAGCGTATCGAGGAGGTCCTTAAAAACGTCTCCAACGTCTATCGCGTTACGTCTGAAGCGCGAGAGAGCTCGGGCTCGCTGACGGTCGAGACCTTTCCTGCGGTTGATCTCAATGCTTTTTTAAATGACGTTAAGAACGCGGTCGACTCCGTGACGTCGTTCCCGCGCGATATTGAAAACCCCCACGTTCGTCGACTGGAATGGCGACAGGAAATGATTCGAGTCACGCTGGCCGGCGATGTGGGGGAGAAAGCACTGACGCGCTTGGGCAATCGTCTCCGAAATGAGTTGGCAGGACTGCCCTACATTTCGCAAGTGGATGTATTCGGCTCGCGTCGTGAAGAGGTCACCATTGAGCTATCGGAGCGGGATCTGCGCAACTACGGACTGAGCTTTTCCGACGTCGCTGCGGCTATTCGCCGGGATTCAATGAATGTGTCGGTGGGCGAAGTGCGCACGCAAACGGGCGATGTTCAGTTAAGGGCCCAAAATCTCGCTGACAACCAGACCGACTTTGAGCAGATTGTTATCAGACAAACCGCCGACGGTGGGCAGGTTCGGGTTGCCGACGTCGCCAAGGTGATCGACGGTTTTGAACAGAACGAGATATTGGCGACACTTAATGGCCAGCCGGCTGTGCTCTTGCAGGTCAAATCCACCGACGACATGCAGGTGGTCAAGGCAAGCCAAGCGGTCAAGAAGTGGATCGAGAAAACCCAACCCACTTTACCCGTCGGCGTTGATCTTGAGCTGTGGTCTGACAATGCCGATGTCTATGAAAACCGCATGGAGTTGATTGCAGAATCCTCCATTCTCGGCTTGATACTGGTCTTTTGTGTCTTGATTGTGACGCTGGAACCAAAAGTGGCGTTATGGGTCACTGTGGGTATTGGCGTCAGTTTTTTAGGCGCTTTTGCGTTACTCCCCGCTAACGATGTGTCTTTGAACTTGCTGTCGACGTTTGCTTTTTTATTGGTGCTGGGGATTGTCGTCGATGACGCCATTGTGGTGGGGGAGAGCGTGCACCACCATGTTCATCAGCGAGGTATGACGGGCGAGGATGCGGCAGTTGCAGGTGCCTTTGCGGTCAGCCGACCGGTGATCTTTGCCGTGCTGACCACGATGGTGGCCTTTGCGCCTTGGTTATTTCTATCGGGAGTCACTGCGCAATTTACCCGACAGCTGTCTGTCGTGATCTCCCTCGCGCTGCTGTTTTCACTGATTGAAGCTTTTTTCATTCTTCCGGCCCACTTGCGAAACCTGAAAACGACTGAGTCTAAGTCGAAATGGATGATGCGACAGAAGCGCATCGCAAACAGCATCGTGCGCTTTGCCGAGAACACGTATCGACCCTTTCTCGAGAAGTGCCTCGCTCGGCGCTACACCACGGCCATGGTGTTTTTCTCGCTCTTTCTCGTCTCGCTGGGTCTCTTTACGAGCGGCTGGGTAAAGTTCTTCTTCTCACCTCAGGTCGAGAGTGAGGAGGTCTACATTAATGTGCGGCTGCCCCCGGGCACACCATACAGCCGCTCCATCGAGGTATTGGGCCAGCTGCAGCAAGCTGAAAAACAGCTGGCCGCAGAGGTGAACGCTGAGGCAGAAGCCGGCCGGGGTACCGGAGAGCTCATTGAGAGCTGGTATACGCGCGCTCGGCGCGGTGATGTGATCGCCATTGTGCAGTTGGCGCCACCCGATCAACGAGCGCTGAGTGCCCGCGAGACAGCCGACCGTTTTTCAGAGCTGGTGGGTGATATCCCCGATGCCGATGAGGTCAAGGTCAACTACAGTTTCGGTGACGAGGAAGCGAGCATTACCTTTCTTCTCAAGCACGAAGATCTGGAGACGCTTAATGAAGCCAGCCGGGTGTTGCAGCAGCACCTCGCCAGTTATGACAAAACGTTCTTCATCCGCGATGATCAATGGGGCTCTCTGCCCGAGCTGAGATTCAATCTGTTGCCCGGTGCGGAAAAGCTAGGTATTACGCTCGGTGACGTCTCAACCCAAGTGCGCCAGGCCTTCTATGGCGAGGAGGTGCAACGGCTGCCTCGTGCTGATGGCGATGTCAGGGTCATGGTGCGTTACCCTCAGGCAGCGCGCGAGTCACTGGCGTCCTTTGAGGACGTGCGGATCCGTACGCCCGACGGCAGACTGGTACCGCTGTTGGCGATCGCCGAGGTCGAGGCAGGGCTTGCGACCCGTCGTATTACCCGCCGCAATGGCGACCGGGTGGTGACAGTGCGTGCCACGGTTGAACCTGAGTCTCTGGGTGAGATCAATCGAGCAGTCAAAGAGGGCTACCTGCCCGAGTTCCTCAAGATGTACCCGGGCCTGCAAGTGTTGAAAGGGGGTTCGCAGGAGGCCGAAGCCGAATTCTTCGGCGAAATTGCCTCGCTCTACACCATCGCCTTGTTTGTCATTTATGCGCTCATCGCGGTGGCCTTCCGCTCTTACAGTCTGCCGTTACTGATTATGACGGCCATGCCCTTCGGATTTATGGGTGCAGTATTCGGTCATCTGATATTCGACTTGCCGATGGCGCTGTTTTCGTACTTTGGCATTGGTGCCGCTGCGGGCGTGGTGGTCAACGACAATCTTGTGCTGGTCGACTACATCAGGCGACTCGAGAGAGAGGGAATGGCGCCACCCAAGGCGGTGATTGCCTCGGCAGTCAGTCGGTTCAGGCCGATTTTCCTCACGACGGTCACGACCTTTGTCGGACTGATCCCCATCATGGCCGAGCAGTCCACTAGCGCTCAATTCCTGAAGCCGGCCGTGTTGTCGCTGGCATTTGGTGTGTTCTTTGCGCTGTTCGTGAGTTTGCTATTAGTGCCGGCGATGTATTTGATCGGTTACGACTGGCGGGAATGGCGCCTTGCGCGGAAGGCGCGCAAGGCCCAGTTGCGGAGTGAGCCTGCGTCCGAGCTTGCGGCCAGCTAGTGCACGCCGTGCATCATCTTCTTTAGTAGCGGCGATATCAGCAACAGCACGGCGCCACCGGCTACACCGATTATCAGTAACTGCCCAAAGAGCTCTGTGTAACTGGCGAGTGCGGCGCCGTAGTCGATAGCGTCGGCAGCCTCTGGCCGCGCCGCCAAGGTGGCGATCTGAGCGGCCACATAGGACGAATAGGCAGACGCTAAGAACCACGTGCCCATCATGACGCCGACAACAGAGGGTACGGCTAATTTCGTGACGGCAGATAACCCCACCGGGCTTAAGCAAAGCTCACCGGTGGTGTGCAACAGGTAAGCCAGAATCAGCCACCAGGCCGACACCAGGCCCGCCTGATCCGGAAACTGAGCGCCGTAGACCAGCGCGCCAAAACCCAGCCCAGCTTGGGCTATGCCCAATGCAAATTTCACCGGAGTGCTGGGTTCCCAACCCTTTTGATTGAGACGTGTCCAGAGCACGGCAAACAACGGTGCGAGTGTAAAAATGAAGAAAGAGTTGGCGGCGCCAAATTGTGCTGCAGTCAGTTCGATCCCAAAAAGGGCTTTGTCCGTTACGCGATCGGTGTAAAGCGTCATGGATCCCGCACCCTGTTCGAACAGCGCCCAAAACACCACGGTCGATAAAGTGAGCACGATGAGTACGAACATGCGTTGCCGCTCGACCTGATTACAGTGGAAGATCAGGAACCATCCCAAGCCCGCTAGGACCAGTAGCGAGAGCGTGTCGAGCAGTGTGCCGACCGCGCTGGTGAGTTGAACCAGCTGCCAAACGACCAGCACCATGCCGAGAGAGCCCAGATAAATAGCGCGTTCGATAGTGAGGCCGGGCAGCCCGATCGAACGCTCGAGCTGCTTCGGATCCGCAGGCTCACCATGCCCGAGCAGGTACTTGTGGCCCCACTGGAACAATATCAGCCCGAGCAACATGCCGACGCCTGCTGCCCCAAAACCCCATGACCAGCCATAGACTTCACCCAGCCAGCCGCAGAGCAGGGTCGCAGTGAAGGCCCCCACATTGATTCCCATGTAAAAAATGGTGAAACCGGCATCCCGCCGCGGGTCGCCCTCAGCATACAGTTTGCCCACGACGGTTGAAATATTGGGCTTAAGGAATCCCACGCCTACCACAATGAGCGCGAGTGACAGATAGAAGACAGAGAGGGCCTGCTCGTCTCGCTCAATCCCTTCAGCTGTCTGGCGCGCGGCCTCGCCCTCGTATGCCATGCCCAGATGCCCTGCTACGAGCAGGAGGGCTCCCAGCGTCACGGCCTTGCGCATGCCGATAAAGCGATCAGCGATGAGTCCGCCGAGCACCGGCATGGCATAGACCAAGGAGGCATAGCTACCTAATACACCAAGGCCGGCGGTGTCTGAAAAAAGGTGGTACTTGGTGAGGTAAAGCAGGAGCAGGTATTTCATCCCGTAAAAAGAAAAGCGCTCCCAAAGCTCTGTGCCAAAGCAGATATACAGGCCCTTAGGATGTCCCCACAGGTCGCCTGAAAGCTGTGCTGTCTTAGACTGCGTCATGACGTTTCCTCTTGGTGGCGTGGACTTGGCGGAGGGAGCGGATCACGCTGCGCTTAGCACAGGCTCATGGCCCGCCAAGGCTGCCGCCATCGTATCGGGATCGGTAATCCGTTTGACTTCGGCGAACAATGCGGCGGCCTGTGGGTAATACACTTTGAGGTAGACCAACCACTGCTTAACCGGGTTGATAGCGTAGCGAGTGTCGTAAAGCCTGAGATTGGTCTCTAGGAAATCCATCAGCATGGCGCGCGCCTGTTCCCAGCCAAAATCGGGTGCGGGTGAACTCGCATAGAGCGCTTGGGTTGCGGCACCGAGGTCCGGTCGACACAGCGCCCCTCGGGCCAGCATGAAAGCGTTACAGCCGCTCACCTCTGCGCAACGCGCAATGTCGGCGGGCGTCCACAGTTCGCCGTTGGCAATCACCGGGAAGGGAAGCCGCTGACGCGCTTTTTGCAGGAGATGCCAGTGGGCGGGCGGGCGGTAGCCCTGTTTGCGCGTTCGTGCGTGGATGGTGACCTCTGTCAGAGGGACTGCGGCAAGGGCCTCTAGGATTTCATCAAAGCGGTCGTCAGAGTCGAAACCCAAGCGGATCTTCGCCGTCACGGGCACCTCGCTGGGCACCCGTTCGCGAACCCTTTCACAGATGGATCTAATCAGCTGAGGGCTTCGTAACAAGGCCGCACCGCCCTGTGACCGGTTAACGGTTTTGGCGGGGCAGCCAAAGTTCAGATCGATACCCGGTGTGCCAAGCCGGGCTGCTCGCTGGGCATTGGCTGCCATGAGCTCGGGGTCTGACCCGAGCAGTTGCAGGTAGACGGGTACGCCTGAGGAGGTATGTCCGCCGCTTTGCAGCTCGGGGCTATAACGGATAAAAACCCGCTTTGGGAGAAGTGTTTGAGACACACGCACAAATTCGGTGACGCAGCGCTCGTAACCGCCAACGCGGGTCAACTGATCTCGCATAACCGCATCGACAACGCCCTCCATGGGGGCGAGTATCAGACGGGGTTGCAGGGGCGCGGTGTCTGTCATGGCCGGCAGGGTAACGACATAGCTAACTTTTTAACAGTGGGCGTGACGCCGACCGTTGCGCTTTGTAGACTCGCGCTCTCGGGCCTCCCCCTGCGGAACACCTCGTTGGTTTAATGCTATGAATCCAAATTACCTCGACTTTGAACAGCCCATTGCGGAACTCGAGATGAAGATCGAAGAGTTGCAGGGTGTGGGTGCCGATGCCGACCTAAACCTCGGCGAGGAAATTGAGCGGTTACGTCAAAAGTCGACGGCGCTGACTGAGAAGATTTACACCGATTTGAGTGCTTGGGATATCGTGCGCGTTGCGCGGCACCCTCTGCGTCCGTATTCGCTGGATTACATTCCGGAAATCTTCACCGAATTTGACGAGCTCCATGGTGACCGCCACTTCGCCGACGACAAAGCCATTGTGGGGGGCGTCGCCCGCCTGGACGGCAAGCCGGTGATGGTGATTGGTCAGGAGAAAGGTCGCGCCGTCAAAGACAAGGTTTACCGAAACTTTGGCATGCCCAAACCCGAAGGGTATCGCAAGGCCATGCGTCTGATGGAGATGGCGGAGCGATTCAAGATGCCCGTGATCACTCTGATTGACACACCCGGAGCCTACCCGGGTATTGATTCAGAGGAGCGCGGTATCAGTGAGGCGATCGCGCAGAACTTGGCGGTGATGTCGCGTTTGAAAACCCCCTTGGTATGTATCGTGATCGGAGAAGGATCCTCAGGCGGTGCTCTAGGGATCGGTGTGGGTGATCATTTGGCGATGTTGCAGTACTCGACCTATTTTGTGATCTCGCCCGAGGGCTGTGCCAACATTATTTGGAAGAGTTCCGAGTACGCGCCCGATGCGGCAGCGGCCATGGGTGTGACGTCTTCGAAGCTTGAGGAATTAGGGATTGTCGATGCGACGATTCCCGAGCCGCTTGGTGGCGCGCATCGTGACCCTGTCGAGATGGCGAGTCGACTCAAAAATCACCTCCTAAAGGAGGTTGATCGGCTCTCATCAATGGACACTGATGCGATGCTCGAGGCCCGCTACCGCAGGCTGATGTCCTACGGCAACTAATGCCGGGTGCACACCCAGTGCGCGACTTCCTAAAACCTTTCCCCCATGCCGTGATGCAGGCGCCCCGCTGGTGGGTGGCGTTATCGGGGGGTGCTGACAGCGTTGCCTTGCTTCACGCCTTATGCGGCTATGCCAAGGACCACGAAACGCCACCGATTCATGTTGTTCACGTCAACCACGGGCTACAGTCCGAGGCGGATGAATGGAGTGCATTGTGTCGGCGCCACGCTGACACGCTGGGTGTACCCATAGAGGTCATCGCTTGCGAGGTGACGCCGAGCGGACGGGGTCTTGAGGCCGACGCCCGCAGCGTCCGCTATAGCGCCTTCGAGTCGGTATTGTCGGCAGATGAAGTGTTATTCACGGCTCACCATGCCGATGACATGGTCGAGACGTTGTTCTTGCGGTTACTTCGTGGCGCTGGTCCACGCGGACTTGCGGGAATTCCCGAGCAGCGCGCTTGCGGCGAAGGTTTGATCTTTCGTCCTTTCCTGAGTGTGCCTGCATCGGCGCTTCGCGCGGCGGTTGAGGCGGCTGAACTCGACTATGCGATTGACCCCAGCAATATCGAGACAGAGCAAGATCGCAGTTACCTGCGACAGACCGTATTGCCGTTAATCGCCCAGCGCTGGCCAGGATATCGTGACACGGTTCTGCGCGCCGCCCATTTGCAGGCGGTGGCGCAGCAGCGCCTCGCTACGTTACCCCTCGAGCGCACCGCCACCGTGTTGAGCGAGCCCGCGTTGGTGGTAGATCGCACGTTGGGTCCACCGGCGTTGGCGGCGCAGATTCATCAATGGCTGACTGAATCGGCGATTGAATCACCCGACCAGAGTCGCCTGGCAGAACTCGCGCGTCAGGCGCTGACCGCCAGTCAAGATCGGTGCCCCGAGTTGGCCTGGGGTTCTTATTGCCTCAGAGTTTGGAATGGCTGCATTGTGCGGGTGATCGACCCCGCGATCAGTCACTCGCTGCCCGAAGAAGTCGTAGTGGGTGAGCCGGCTGAAGGGGAATGGGGCCGCTTGGACTGGGTGCCGACCCGTGACGGGGCCAGCTTGCCGGCCGGTACGCGCTTGCGCGTGGGCTTGTCGGGTGACTTGGTATCAATCGCCTTGGTGAATCGCCCGGTAAAGCCTGTAGTGAAGTGGCTACAGGAGCTGAGAATTCCCCCCTGGTGGCGAGCATATCTCCCTGTTTTGATTGCCGAAAATGATCCTGTATGGATGCTTCATGCAGGGCCGCTGGCCGTACAGGGCCCCCCCGAGATCAGCCGGTCGGACGAGGGCCTAGAGCCCGTTTGGCAGCTTTTTCCCCACGATTGAATTGAGCCCCGCCGGGCTTCCTGTTAGACTGATCGTCCATCGGAGAGACGTTCCCGAGAGGCGCCAAAATAGGCGTCCGGGCTGTTTTTCGTTTTGGTGGAATCCATGACGAGATATGTGTTCGTTACTGG